>JAFRTL010000001.1 GCA_017427065.1 Bacteroidaceae bacterium
ATAGTAAAATTTCGTTCTTAGTCTTTTTATGTATGCACACATAATTTTTAAAATAATTGAAATGAGATAAAATAAGAGCGTTTCACAACTACACAACGTCCAGATTATCAACGTTTTATCAGAATAAGCAATTATTCTTTCAAGAGGTATAGAGCATTTCAGTTTCCACCTCCCTTTACTTTCTTTGCCTCGTATAATGTTGACTCCCTGTCCTGAGACAGTTGCCAACTTTCCTAAATTTGTTGTCCCTTCTACAGGAGTAACGGTGGCAGTGATGGCTGCAGTGTTAACAATTTGAGGAGTTCCTTCAATATTTTTGGCACGCCTTTTGTTTAACATCTGAAGGAAATAGTGTATATTTGTAGAAAAGTAGAGATTTTATAAGGAGAATGAATGAATGAATAACCAGTTTTCACAACGAGTATCGGAAATTATCAGCTATAGTAAGGAAGAAGCTAACAGACTGAGAAATAAGTACATCGGGCCCGAACACCTGTTGCTGGGGATATTGCGCGACGGTGAAGGGAAGGCTGTCGATATACTGACAAATTTTCATATTAACCTCAGGCAACTGAAAGAAAAACTTGAAAGTTACCTGACACAAGCACAAGATGTCAACTTGGCTCCCAATGCTGACATCCCCTTTTCTGAGACTGCCACGAAAATCTTGAAGATGTGCATTCTTGAAGCAAGATTATTGAAGAGCCCCAAAGTGGACTCTGAGCATATATTGTTGGCCATATTGAAGCATCGCACCAATCTGGCAGCAACTGTTCTCTCTGACAATCAAGTGCAGTATGAGGATGTGTTCAACATGCTGTCATTGAAGCCGACAAGTCCGATCGATGGCATGGATTTCGATGAGGAAGATCCGGAGGATGAAATGGGTGATAATTTTGGTGGTGCGCCAAAAACGCCGAATTCATCGGCAAATTCCTCCCAGAGGACTGCAAAGAAATCAGCTACCGATACGCCTGCACTCGACAAATTCGGGTCGGACATTACCCTAGCCGCCTCTGAGGGACGCTTGGATCCTGTGGTGGGTAGAGAGCGTGAAATAGAGCGTGTGGCTCAGATCTTGAGTCGTAGGAAAAAGAACAATCCTATATTAATAGGTGAACCAGGTGTGGGAAAGTCGGCCATCGTGGAAGGACTAGCCTTACGCATCGTAGAGAAGAAAGTTTCCCGTATCTTACATGATAAGCGTGTGGTGATGCTGGACATGTCGGCTGTTGTAGCTGGAACAAAGTACCGTGGACAGTTTGAAGAGCGCCTGCATGCCATTATCAGTGAGTTGCAGAAGAACCCACAAATCATCTTGTTTATCGATGAAATTCATACCATTATAGGCGCAGGTGGAGCTGCAGGAAGTATGGATGCTGCCAATATGCTGAAACCAGCCTTGGCACGTGGCGAAATCCAGTGCATTGGTGCTACTACCATCGATGAATACCGCAAGAGCATCGAGAAAGACGGAGCTTTGGAGCGCAGATTCCAGAAGGTAATGATAGAACCGACGACGGCTGAAGAGACCCTGCAAATCCTGCGTAATATTAAGACAAAATATGAGGATCACCATAACGTGACCTATACAGACGAGGCTCTGGAGGCTTGTGTAAAGCTGACGGACAGGTACATTACCGACCGCTCCTTCCCCGATAAAGCCATTGATGCTCTTGATGAATCTGGCTCACGTGTACACCTGACCAACATAGAGGCTCCTAAGGAAATTGAGGAGCAGGAACGACTGATTGCAGAAACTAGCGCCAAGAAGACCCAAGCGGTGAAATCGCAGAACTTCGAGTTGGCTGCCGGTTATCGCGACAGAGAGAAGGAACTTATTGCCCAACTGGATGTCATGAAGGCTGAATGGGAGGCACAATTGAAAGAAGACCGCAAGGTGGTAGATGCCGATGAGATAGCGAATGTGGTCTCCATGATGTCGGGCATTCCTGTGCAACGCATGGCCCAAGCCGAAGAGATTAAGTTGGCTGGCATGAAGAAGGAATTGCAGTCACGAGTGATTGCACAAGATGCTGCTATAGAGAAACTTACAAAGGCTATTTTACGTAGTAGAGTAGGTCTGAAAGACCCTAACCGACCTATCGGTACTTTTATGTTCTTAGGACCAACAGGCGTGGGTAAGACTTACTTGGCACAGCAATTGGCTAAGTTTATGTTTGGCTCTACGGATGCGCTGATACGCATTGACATGAGTGAGTATATGGATAAATATACGGTATCCCGACTTATTGGTGCACCTCCGGGTTATGTGGGCTATGAGGAAGGTGGACAACTGACGGAAAAAGTACGTCGTAAGCCCTACTCTATCGTGCTGTTGGATGAAATCGAGAAAGCGCATCCCGACATCTTCAATCTGTTGCTTCAAGTGATGGATGAAGGTCGTCTGACTGACAGCTATGGTAAGACCATCGACTTTAAGAATACGGTGATTATCATGACTTCCAATATAGGAACCCGTCAGTTGAAGGAATTTGGTACGGGTGTTGGATTCACGGCTCAGAAACACGCAGACGACAAGGAGTATTCGCGCAGTGTCATTCAGAAGGCGCTCAATAAGAAGTTTGCTCCTGAGTTTCTGAACAGAGTGGATGAAATCATCACGTTCGACCAGCTTTCGCTTGATGCCATTGTAAAAATCGTGGATATTGAACTGAAGGGCCTCTATCAGCGTGTGGAGAATATCGGCTTTAAGTTGGTCATCGACGAAGAATCCAAGAAATTCATAGCAAGTAAGGGATACGATGTACAGTTTGGTGCCCGTCCGTTGAAGAGAGCCATCCAGACTTATCTGGAAGACGGTCTGTCAGAAATCATCGTGAATGGGACGATTTCAGAGGGCCATACCATCAGCGTTACCTTCGACAAGGAGAAGGAAAGCCTAGTATTCAACCAAGTCACCGACAATGCCTTGGCTCCACAGGAAATGGAAGACAAATTGTCAGTTTAAGATGGATTGGAATGCATTTTGCAAGCATTTAGGCAAACATTAATAAACGACTAAAAAAGAATTAAGATTATGCAGAAAGGTAATATTGGGGTAACTACTGATAATATTTTCCCCGTGATCAAGAAATTTTTGTATAGTGATCATGAAATTTTCCTACGTGAGTTGGTTTCCAATGCCATTGATGCTACCCAGAAGCTGAAGACCTTGGCTTCTATGGGTGAGTATAAAGAGGAACTGGGTGATCTGACCGTTCATGTAGCTCTGGATAAGAAAACCATCACCGTGTCTGATAAAGGTATCGGCATGACTGCGGAGGAGATTGACAAGTACATCAATCAGATAGCTTTTTCTGGTGCCAACGATTTCCTGGAGAAATACAAGAATGACGCCAATGCCATTATCGGTCATTTCGGACTTGGCTTCTATTCAGCTTTTATGGTGGCCAAGAAGGTGGAAATCATCACCAAATCGTACAAGGAAGGCTCACAAGCCGTGAAATGGACTTGCGATGGTAGTCCTGAATTCACCATAGAAGATGCCAAAAAGGCAGAGAGAGGTACGGATATCATCTTGCACATAGATGATGATTGCAAAGAGTTTTTGGAAGAATCACGCATCTCTACCCTGCTGAATAAGTATTGCCGTTTCTTGCCTGTTCCTATCGCTTTCGGAAAGAAGAAAGAATGGAAAGACGGCAAACAAGTGGAAACAGCAGAGGATAACATTATCAATGACACCAATCCGCTGTGGAAACGTACACCTTCTGAGTTGAAGGATGAGGATTACAAGGAGTTCTATAGCAAGCTCTATCCTATGTCAGATGAGCCATTGTTCTGGATCCATCTGAATGTGGATTATCCGTTCCATCTGACGGGCGTGCTCTACTTCCCTAAGATCAAGAACAACATCGAATTGACTAAGAACAAGATTCAGCTTTATTGCAACCAGGTATATGTGACCGACTCTGTGGAAGGCATTGTGCCTGATTTCCTTACACTTTTACATGGTGTATTGGATTCACCTGATATTCCTTTGAACGTATCTCGTTCTTATTTGCAGAGCGACTCAAACGTGAAAAAGATATCGACTTACATCACGAAGAAGGTATCCGACCGCCTGAATGACATCTTCAAGAAAGACCGCAAGCAATTTGAGGAGAAGTGGAACGACCTGAAGATTTTCATGGATTATGGAATGCTCACACAGGATGATTTCTATCAGAGAGCTAAAGATTTTGCCCTCTTCACAGATACAGACGGAAAGAACTTCACGTATGAAGAATATAAGACCCTGATTAAGGAGAATCAGACCGACAAGGACGGCAATCTGATCTATCTCTATGCCAATAATAAAGAAGAGCAATTCAGCTACATCAATGCTGCCAAAAACAAGGGCTACAGCGTTTTGCTGATGGACGGCCAATTGGATATTGCCGTAGTAAGTATGTTGGAGCAGAAGTTCGAAAAATGCCGCTTCACACGTGTGGATAGTGATATCGTTGACAATCTGATTGTCAAGGAGGAGAAAAAGTCGGAAGTACTGGATACAGTGAAGCAAAATACGCTTACGGAAGTGTTCAAGAGTCAGCTGCCTTCAATGGATAAGGTGGAATTCAACGTAATCCCTACTCCTATGGGTGAAACGGGTGATCCTCTGATACTTACACAGAGTGAGTACATGCGCAGAATGAAGGAGATGGCAACCATCCAAGCAGGCATGAGCTTCTATGGGGAGATGCCTGATATGTACAACCTGATGCTTAACACCGACCATTCACTGGTAAAAGAAGTGCTTGCTGATGCAGAAGCCAAATGCGAAGAAAGCCTCTCTCCTATTGATAAGGAAATGACCGAGGTGGATAATCAGCGTAAGGCCATCAGAGACAGTCATAAAGGCAAGAAGGATGAGGAAATCCCACAGGCAGAGAAAGATACTTTAAGCGATCTGGATAAGCGCTATGATGCGTTGAAGACTGATAAGAACAAGATTTTCGCTTCCTATGCATCTAATAACCAGATTATCCGTCAATTAATTGACTTGTCCCTGTTGCAAAACGGCATGCTGAAAGGTGAGGCGTTGACGAATTTTGTGAAGCGAAGTCTGAACTTAATAAAATAAGTTAGCAAAAAACTCCATTTTAGCCTTGCTAATTCAAAAAAAGTGCGTAAATTTGCAGCCGTTAAACGAAAAAAGGGTCTCGTAGCTCAACTGAATAGAGCATCTGACTACGGATCAGAAGGTTGTGGGTTTGAATCCCGCCGAGATCACTTTTAAGGGTTTAGCGGGCATGGTCTCGTAGCTCAACTGAATAGAGCATCTGACTACGGATCAGAAGGTTGTGGGTTTGAATCCCGCCGAGATCACATAAAAAGAGCCTAAGTTTTTCTTAGGCTCTTTTTTATTTTAGCATCTGATATTCAATTCATTGAGGATCTTGCGCATGGCTTCGAAGGTTGTAATGCGCGTAGGAACTAATGGAAGTCGGAGTTTGTTCTTAATCATACCCATCGCATTGAGCATGGCTTTCACACCTGCTGGGTTACCGTCAACAAAGAGAAGCTTAAATAGCTCAGCAAATTTATGGTGAATCGTAAGCGCATTGGCATAATCACCCTGCAAAGCCAGTCTTACCATCTTACCAAATTCTCTTGGGAAAGCATTTCCAATGACGGAGATAACTCCTACTGCCCCCATAGTAATAAGCGGATAGGTAATACCATCGTCACCAGAGATCACATTAAAGCCTTCAGGACGGTTTTTGATAATATCATCCATCTGGGTAATGTTTCCAGATGCCTCCTTCACAGCAATGACGTTCTTGAAGTCGTTAGCAATGCGTAAAGTCGTCTCTGCGGTCATATTTGTTCCCGTTCGACCTGGAACATTATACAGTACCAAAGGAAGCTCAGTAGCCTCTGAAATGGCCTTATAATGCTGATATATGCCCTCTTGTGAAGGCTTATTATAGTATGGTACCACCGAAAGAATAGCGTCAACACCATTATAGTTGTCCTTTTTCAAAGCTTCTACCACTCCTCTGGTGTTATTACCTCCTACACCTAATAAAATAGGAATCTTGCCATTTACCCTTTCGACAACAGTCTCTTTAATCTTTTGCTTCTCATACTCTGTCAAGGTTGGAGTTTCTGCAGTAGTTCCTAAAACACATAGAAAATCTACGTTGTTTTGAGTTAAGTAATCTACCATGCGTAAAAGCGCCGAATAGTCCACACTCTCATCTTCCTTAAACGGTGTGATGAGTGCCACTCCTAACCCTCTTAATGTTGTTTGTATCATATATTGTTTGTTCTTTCTTAATTCCAGTGCAAAGGTAACAATATAATTGCTTTTCTGCGCATTATTTTACAAAAAACAAGAAAAGACACGCAAAAATCACGAAATCAGTGTCAAAAACTCGTCTTCATTCATCAACTTTATGCCCAATTGCTGTGCTTTCTCCCTTTTAGAAGGTCCCATGTTTTCTCCCGCCAATATGAAACTGGTCTTTGAAGAGATGCTGCTGACGTTCTTTCCACCATGCCTTTCAATGAGCTCTTTATATTCCTCTCGTGAATGCTTAGAGAACACACCACTGATCACAATAGATAATCCTTCCAGTTTATTAGAACGAGGAGATGCCTGATCATCCTCCTTCAAAGCAAGCTGAAGTCCTATGGTTTTGAGCCGTTCAACAAGCTGCCTATTAGCCTCATTTTGGAAGTAGCTAACAATGCTCTGTGCGATTTTTTCGCCGATTTCATCGATGTTTTTCAGTTTTTCAACATCTGCAGAAGCAAGCTCATCAATGCTTGGAATGGCACGTGCCAACTTCTTTGCGGCAGTCTCTCCAACAAACCTGATGCCCAGTGCAAAGAGTACCCTTTCGTAGGGCACTTCCTTACTATCTGCAATGCTATGGATAATCTTAACTGCCGTTTTTGTGCCCATCCTTTCCAGTCCAGCAATGTCATTGGCACGAAGAGTGTATAAGTCAGCCACATTATGAATCAGCCCTTGTTGATAGAACAGATCCACGGTTTCGGGGCCCAACCCATCAATATTCATGGCCTTTCTGCTGATAAAATGCTCGATTTTACCTTTAATCTGTGGCGGACAAGCCGTTTCATTGGGACAATAATGGGCGGCTTCTCCTTCATAGCGCACTAATGGCGTCTGACATTCCGGACATCTATTGATAAATCTGACCTTTTCACCTAGCATAAATCCTCTGGCATCGGTATCTATCCCTGTGATTTTCGGGATTATTTCTCCCCCCTTCTCCACATAAACCATGTCGCCAATGTGTAAATCCAGTCCTTCTATAATGTCAGCATTATGCAAAGAGGCCCTTTTGACGACAGTACCTGCTAATTGCACAGGATCAAGGTTGGCAACAGGTGTGATTACACCCGTACGCCCCACTTGATAAGTTACTTTATTCAATCGCGTTAAAGCCCTTTCAGCTTGGAACTTATATGCGATAGCCCAACGCGGAGATTTGGCCGTATAGCCCAGATTTCGCTGTTGTCTAAGGCTATTTACCTTGAGCACAATACCATCGGTAGCCACGGGAAGGTTCTTTCGTTCGGTGTCCCAATAATTGATAAAATCAAATACCTCCTGCAGTGAATGAGCCTTCCGCATATGTTCAGAAACCTTAAACCCCCACGAAGCAGCACATTGGAGGTTCTCATAATGCCCATCGGCAGGCAATTCTTCCCCTAAGAGATAGTAAAGGTATGCATCCAATTTGCGGGAAGCCACTATGGAAGAATTTTGCAACTTCAATGTTCCAGAAGCTGCATTGCGTGGATTGGCAAACAAAGACTCTTCCCTAGCCTCACGTTCGCGATTGAGCTGTTCAAATACCTCCCAAGGCATAAGAATCTCCCCCCTTATCTCGAAAGATTTGGGAAAATTACCATGAAGCACAAGCGGAATCGAGCGGATTGTCTTCACATTGGCAGTCACATCATCTCCTTTCTCACCATCTCCACGTGTGACAGCTTGTACCAATTTACCATCTTCGTATGTGAGAGAAATGGAAGTACCATCAAATTTCAATTCACAGCATATTTCGAAATCCTCGCCATTAAGCCATTCCTTGACGCGGTTATAAAAATCAGAAACCTCAGATTCTGAATAGGTATTTCCCAGAGAAAGCATGGGATATTTGTGTGTCACCTGCTTAAAATCCTTACTCAGGTCACTTCCTACGCGCATTGTTGGTGAATTGGCATCATAAAGCTCAGGATGACGCTGCTCTAAGTCCTGTAACAAACGCAGTTTGTCGTCAAATTCCTTATCGCTGATGACTGGTGCATTGAGCACATAATAATTGTAATTATGCTGATGCAACTCCGCACGCAAGGCTTCTATTTGTTCTTTCTCTGTCATATATCTTTTGTACACAATAAATCCATTCTATTGCAAAGTTACACCTTTTTTAAAAAGAACTGACTTGGTAAAGCATTATTTTTGTACTTTTGCAGTGCAAAGCGAAGATCATTATGAGAATAGACATTATCACCGTTTATCCAGAGATGATTGAAGGTTTCTTCAATTGCTCTATCTTGAAACGAGCCCAAGACAAAGGACTTGCAGAGATTCATATTCACAACCTTAGAGATTATACACTCGACAAATACCGCAGAGTGGATGATTATCCTTTTGGCGGTTTTGCGGGTATGGTGATGAAAATAGAGCCCGTAGAACGTTGCATAAACGCCCTAAAGGCTGAACGCGACTATGACGAAGTGATCTTTGTGACTCCTGATGGCGAACAATTCTGCCAACCGATGGCCAATACCTTGTCTTTGGCGCAGAACCTTATTATTCTTTGCGGGCATTTCAAAGGCATCGACTATAGGATCAGGGAGCATTTTATCACAAAGGAAGTCAGCATCGGTGATTATGTGCTGACAGGTGGAGAATTGGCAGCCGCTGTTATGGCAGATGCGATTGTACGTATCATCCCAGGAGTTATTTCAGACGAACAGTCGGCTTTATCGGATTCATTCCAGGACAACTTATTAGCCGCTCCTGTTTATACACGTCCCGCAGAATATAATGGATGGCGTGTACCTGATGTCTTACTCTCTGGACATGAGGCAAAGATTAAGGAATGGGAAATGGAACAGTCGTTGGAACGTACACGCAGATTACGTCCGGACTTACTAAACAAGAAAAGCGAAAAATAGCGATGAAAAGGGGGAAATTTGAACAATCTCCCCTTTTTATTTATACTTCCAAGGCGCCTATAATCTCTTTAACAGAGTGGTACCCATGTCTATCCAAATAGGCATTTATTCCTTCTGCCACTTTCACAGTCACAGCAGGATCAATAAAGTTGGCAGTTCCTATTTCAATGGCAGTGGCTCCTGCTAAAAGGAAAGCGATGGCATCATCGGCATTCATGATACCTCCTAAGCCTACTACAGGTACACCAACAGCTTTGGCTACCTGCCACACCATTCTTAACGCCACCGGCTTAATGGCTGGTCCTGACAATCCTCCTGTCACAGTAGAAAGAATAGGCTTCCGCTTCTCAACATCGATGGCCATACCTAGCATCGTATTGATTAAGGAAACGGCATCGGCACCTGCACCTTCCACAGCCTTGGCGATTTCTGTGATATCAGTCACATTAGGCGTCAATTTCACGATAAGCGTTTTCTTATAGGCTTTTCTTACAGCGCTTACCACCTCTGCTGCTGCTTGAGGCTGAACCCCGAACGTCATACCTCCATGCTTGACGTTGGGACAAGAAATATTCAATTCTATGGCAGGAATCTTTTCTAAATCATTGATAATAGCCGCAGTTTCTGCATAATCCTCTACACAAGAACCAGATACATTCACGATCATCTGACTGTCGATGCCTTTGATTCTCGGATAAATATGGTCAACAAAATAATGCACGCCCTTATTCTGCAAGCCAACGGCATTCAACATGCCTGAAGGGGTTTCTGCCATACGTGGATAGGGATTTCCCTCGCGTTTATGTAATGTCGTACCTTTGACAATAATGCCTCCAATAGCTGAAAGGTCAACCAAATCAGCAAATTCCTCTCCATATCCAAATGTACCAGAAGCGGTCATCACCGGATTCTTTAGAGCCAGGTTTCCGATATTAACTCTTAAATCTGCCATAATAGATCATTTATATTGAAAACAGGACCTTCTTTACAAACACAGACATTTCCTTCTTTGGTATTCTCCACACAACAAAGGCATGCCCCTAAGCCACAAGCCATTTTATTTTCCAGTGAAACTTCGCAAGGAATAGCGTTGGTTTTCGCATATTTGGCAACAGAAACCATCATCGGTTTGGGACCACAACAATAGATATTGTTGAATTTGACACTATTCAGTACTGAATGCTGTGTAACAAAGCCTTTTTCACCCATACTACCATCTTCTGTAGTGGTCAAAACAGTACCATAACGTTTAAAATCATCAAGCATCAAGAGGTCGGCACCCGTTTTTGCTCCTAAGATAAATGAAACATCGCTATACCCAAGACGTTTCAATTCTGCTCCGAAGTAGAGCAATGGCGCCACGCCAACACCTCCACCAACCAGAAGGACCTTATTTTGCTTATTTTCAGGCATCGTAAAGCCATTTCCTAGAGGAAAGAGTATGTTCACCTTATCACCCTCTGCCAAAGCGCTTAAACGCTTGGTTCCAGCACCAATGATTTGTATAAGCAACCACAATTGATTGGCATCTCTGTCGACAAAATTCACAGAAATAGGTCTTCTCAAGAAGGTAGAAGGGGAGTCATCTACACGCACTTCCACAAATTGACCAGGAAGGATGTCGGGCAAAGGATCCTCTTGTGTCAGTTTCAATAACACGTGCCTGCTGTTAAGTTTCACTTTTTCGGCAACGGTTAGATCTCGTAGGTATTTTTTCATGCTTTGATTATTTTGATGCAAATATAATCAAAAAAGAGATATGTTCAGAAATGTCCGCCTCTCTTCCTACGACGATTATTGATTTTTTGTTGGCGTAAATGTCTCGTAGGTGTTGTCATCAAAGAAAATTCTTATTTCCGTAATTTTCCTGACAGGCCTTTCTTTATAAATAATCTCTTGTTTTACATAGCTTTTTGCATCCTTTGGCTCTTCTTTAAACCCTATTTCCTTGCGATTTTCCTGCACATTCGTATCAATGGCAAGATTTACGGCATTCTCGTCCATTTCAAGTAGGCCTTCAGCTTCAATGTTGGACGATAGGCCTGCATCTCCTTCGCCTAAGAGCAACCATTGCATACTGACGTCAGGATAACGATTATGCAATCTAAGCAAAACTTCTGTACTTGGGTACTTATTTCTACCATTTAGAATATGTGTAATGGTGGCAGGAGACACTCCGATGCTATCTGCGAATGCTCCAGCAGTGAGGTTTTCCCTATCCATTATCATTTTAACGCGATCTCTGATGTCTTCCATAAAAATCAAATTACAAATGTTTACAAATAATTGCTTTCACAAAAGTAAACATTAGGTTTTACAAAAGCAAACGAAAAATGTAAAAATAATAAATTTACAAAAGTTGCATACATTTTACATAAATAACATCCGGAAAGGAAAAGTTTGTAAAAACAAAGAAAATAAACCTATATTTTAATGCATTAAATAGCAGCATAATATTGGGTATTAGGCATTTACAAATTTCAATCTTACAATAAAGACAAAATCGTACAATTGTATTACGCGAAACCATCGACTATTTGTAAGCATAATTATACAAATCAAACTAATTATCTGGGCTTCACCTATTTACTTAGTAAAAATAACCATCTTAATTGAACTAAGGAAATATTTGTAAATACATAAGAAAAGATGTGGTTTACAAATGTGCATTTACTTATGTATTTTCAAGGATTAACAATATTGTTTATTTGAAGTGACTAGAATCACCATTTATGTAAATTTGCAATCTTAAAGATAAATGTTAATGTTAAGATTTTAGGGTATTATTTGTCATTACAAGAATGAAAGTTAACTGCAAGTTTGACACCATATCAGAGAGACTGCTGTACTTCCGTTGTATTACCTCTATTTTTCTGGATTCTTTACAATTATTCCCTACAAATACTCGAATGCTGAGGATTATTTGATTCTCGTGAACTTATAATTTACCTAATATGCAGAATAATAGGCACTTATCCCCTCTTTTCAATGTATAGAATTAGTTTGAAGTAGAAAAATCTGCAGATTTACAACAGAATTTAATGAAGAATCTTAAAAATAAGCTCCTTTAGAAGGTCACCAACTTCAATACTGGGATTTCCCACGCCTTTGGACTTTGCGTCAGTATATCTGATTTCATGAATAATGTTCATGGTCTTCACGCCAGAATACTTTTTCATAGCAATGATGTAATCTTTTGCTTGCCATGAAGTTTTAAATCCCAAAAAAGCAGCCACCCCACTCTCTGTTTTTTCAGGAGCATAATAAGCCAACATAAGATTGGAAAAGAAATTGAAAAGGAATCCTAAAGTCACCTGAATAGGATTACTCTTTGGATTCTCCTCAAAATACTTTATTATCTTATTGGCTTTAAGGATGTCTTTCTGAATAATGGCATTCCGAAGCTCAATATTATTGTAGTCTTTACTTATGCCGATGTTTTTCTCAATTTGTTCAGGCGTAATGTATTCTTGTCCTTCTGGATGTGTAATGATCAATTTATCAAGTTCGCCTGCCATTCTGCTAAGGTCGGATCCAACAAAGTCGGCCATCATCTCTGTAGCCTTTGAATCTATCTTCAGACCTTTTTGAGCGACATAGTTGTTGATAAACTGAGGTAACTGACTTTCTTTTAGCTTTTTCGATTCATAAAGCACTCCCACCTTACTGATATCAGAAGCCACTTTTTTGCGCTTATCCAACGTACCATTCTTATGACAAATCACCAGGATGGTAGAATTCAAAGGTTTCTGAAGGTAGATGGAAAGATTCTCCATACCTTTCACAACTTGAGCTTCTTTTACAACTACCAAGCGATATTCAGACATCATTGGATAGCGTCTTGCGGTGTTGATGATGCCATTGATATCTACGTCTGCCCCATAAAGCACATCCAGGTTGAAATCCTTTTCTATCTCCGTAAGTACATTGTCCAACAGATAGTTAGTCAGCTGATCAATATAATAAGGCTCATCCCCCATTAAGTAATAGATAGGACGGAATTTCCTTTCTTTCAGATCCTTCAAGATGTCAGAATATGTGAGTTCCTGGGCAGCCATAAACGTGTTTTACCAATCGTATTTCAGATGCTTCACCGTCTTCTTCTCATCAATAATCATGCGCAGGGAAGCAATGCCGATGTTCACATGATCATCTACGAAATTCTTCGTCACCAGACTATCACTCTTTTCAGTCTTCACACCCTCTGGATTCATGGGTTTGTCAGAGACTAAAAGTAATGCTCCTGTTGGGATGTGGTTATAGAATCCACAAGTGAAAAGTGTAGCGGTCTCCATATCTACTGCCATTGCGCGGATCTTGGTCAGATACTTCTTGAACTTACTGTCGTGCTCCCAAATTCGACGGTTTGTGGTGTACACCGTACCCGTCCAATAGTCGTGCGCAAAGTCACGAATAGCCGAAGAAACCGCACGTTGGAGCATGAATGCTGGCAATGCTGGCACCTCTGGTGGATAGTAGTCGCTTGACGTACCCTCGCCTCGAATGGCTGCAATAGGCAGAATTAAGTCGCCCACTTTATTCTTCGCTTCCAAACCTCCACACTTACCTAAGAAGAGACAGGCCTTTGGCTTGATAGCACTCAGAAGATCCATGATTGTTGCTGCATTGGGACTACCCATGCCAAAGTTGATGATTGTGATACCCTCTGCACTTGCAGAAGACATATTCGAATCCTTTCCCACGACAGGCACGCCGAATTTATTGGCAAAAATCTCCACGTAATTCTCAAAATTGGTCAGCAGGATATACTCCGTAAAATCCTCCAATGGACGTTTTGTATAGCGCGGAAGCCAATTTGCTACGATTTCTTCTTTTGTTTTCATAACTAATCACTAACTTTGTATGTCCGATGTATGATGCATCGGAGATTTAATTTACAAATATAGTAAATGTTATCATTAAACCTGCCAGAATTTGATGTAAAAATTACTTCTGAAAGAGGTAAACGCATGATTTTCGATGTCGTAAGGCACCGTTATGTGACGCTTACACCCGAAGAGTGGGTACGCCAGCATTTCACGCACTTTCTTATGGAACATAAAGGTTATCCGCAAGGCTTGCTTGCCAATGAGATACAAATCAAACTCAATGGCACATCAAAACGCTGCGATACAGTGCTTTACCACCAAGACCTCAGTGCGCAAATGATCATAGAATACAAGGCGCCAACAGTTGAAATCACACAGAAGGTATTCGACCAGATCACGCGTTACAATATGGTGCTGCACGTAGATTATCTGGTGGTAAGTAATGGCTTGGAACACTATTGTTGTAAGATGGATTATGAGAATCAGACCTATCATTTTCTGCCAGACATTCCCGACTATCAAACATTATAATAAAAAATTCCCCTCCACAAAATAGAGGGGAATTTCATATCATATTATTTCAGAATTATTCAGCAGAAGCTCTTCTACGACGAGTTGATTTCTTCTCGGTCGTGTCCTTATGCTCCAAGTTCACGCCTGCCAATTCTGGATCTATCATGATGCGGCCACAATATTCGCATACGATGATTTTCTTACGTGAACGTACGTCCAACTGGCGCTGAGGTGGAATCTTGTTGAAGCAACCACCGCAAGCATCACGCTGTACATACACGATACCCAGACCATTGCGAGAGTTCTTACGGATGCGCTTGAAAGACTGCAGTAGTCTTGATTCTATCTTGGTTTCCAATTCTTTGGCCTTCTCTCTCAGTTTCTCTTCCTCTGCACGAGTCTCAGAGATGATGTCCTCGAGTTCATTCTTCTTGTCCTCCAGATCTCTTTCACGCTCTTCCACGTTCTTCTCGCTCTCTGCCAATTCCTCGCTCTTTGCAGCAATGATATCGGTAGCCTCACGGATCTTCTTCTCGCAGAGTTCAATCTCAAGGCTCTGATACTCAATCTCCTTGCTCAACAAGTCGTACTGACGGTTGTTGCTCACATTATTCTGCTGTTCAGTATATTTAGCGATGGAAGCCTTTGCATCTTCAATGCTGTTCTTGCGCTGAACGATTGCTCTTTTCAATTCCTCGATTTCATTCTTGATACGTTCGATACGAGTATTCAAACCTGCCACCTCATCTTCCAAGTCCTCAACTTCCAGAGGAAGCTCACCTCTCAAGGTTCTGATCTCATCAATCTTAGACAGTGTTGTCTGTAACTGATACAACGCTTTCAGTTTCTCTTCCACAGTCAAATCCTGTGGGTCTTTCTTTGATTCTCTTGCCATTTTACAAATAATTTATAGGGTTGGTGTTCACTGTGGTCATCATCACACGGACCTCAGGGAACTGCTCACTTATTATTTTCTTAAATATCTCTTTCGTATATTGTTCACTTTCATAGTGCCCTATTTCTGCCAACAGAATTTCGTCTGCCCTTCCGAAATAGTCGTGGTACTTTATCTCACCCGTGATGAAGACATCTGCTCCTTTCTTGATGGCTTCTGTCATCAGGAAAGCACCTGCGCCACCACAAAGAGCTACTTTACGTATCTGTCTGCCAGTGAACGCTGTATGCTTCACACACCCCACTTGGAAAGTTCGCTTGATGCGCTGAAGGAAAGCTTCTTCTGCTTCAGGAACAGCCAACTCTCCCACTACACCAGCACCAGCACTAAGCCATCCGTCGGCCCTTGGTTCCAGCATCTCTACATGCTTCAACCCTATCTTCTCTGCCATCTTGAAATTCACACCATTCACGGCATTATCCAGATTGGTATGAGCAGAAAAGATGGTGATATCATGCTTGATAGCCTTCATCACGCAGCGCTCTACATAGTTGCTTGCTGTGAGACTCTTGATACCCTTGAAGATAAGCGGATGATGACTTACCACCAAATTACAATCTTCTTTGATGGCCTCGTCTAGCACCTCTTCAGTCACGTCCAGACACAATAATGCCCCTGCACAATCCGCATCTGTCAGTCCAACTTGCATGCCAGCATTGTCAAATCCGTCTTGCAAGGGCAGAGGCGCGAAACGTTCAAGGGCGTCCACAATCTCCTTTATTTTCATTCTCTATGGAATTTGCTGCAAAGATAATCATAATTCCTTAATCTTCCCAACTTTGTAGCGAAAAAAGTCAGAAAGGGAGCAGATTTTGCGCCTGTGCGTAGCAACATTTATTTCTGTGTGCACCAGCTAATATACCTACGCACAGCAGTCAGAAAGCTACCCTGACAGCATAAAAAAGGCTTGATCACAGCGAGCTGTCATCAAGCCTGAGTTCTATGAAATGTTTACAATTGCTTAGTAAGCTCTTGCGAAGAGTACACGGCACTTAGAAGGTTTGCCAGTCACCATGCACTTGCCAGGCTCCTTGTCGCCTTCTACATAAGTGGCGAAAGGCACGCAGCGGATAGTAGCCTTGGTTTCCTCCTTTATCTTGGCCTCTGTCTCTGGAGTACCATCCCAGTGAGCCATGATGAAACCACCCTCCTCGATCTTCTGCTTGAACTCGTCGTAGGTGTCCACGCTGGTGATGCGACTGTTGCGGTAGCTCAGTGCCTTCTGATAGACATTCTGCTGAATTTCATCGAGCAAGTTCTTCACGAATTCCTCGATTCCGTCGCAACTGCGAGTCTCCTTCTCCAACGTATCGCGACGCATCACCTCGATGGTGTTGTTCTCAAGGTCACGGCCACCCATTACCAAGCGAACAGGCACGCCCTTCACTTCGTAGTCAGCGAACTTGAAGCCAGGACGCTTGTTGTCAGCATTGTCGTACTTCACGCTGATGCCCATAGCACGCAGCTTATTCACGATGCCTTCCACCTTCGCATCGATCTGCTTCAATTGGTCGTCACCCTTGTAGATAGGAACGATAACCACCTGGATAGGAGCCAGTTTGGGAGGCAGCACCAAGCCGTTGTCATCAGAGTGAGTCATGATGAGCGCACCCATCAAGCGGGTAGAAACACCCCACGAAGTGGCCCAAACATACTGCAGCTGGTTGTTCTTGTCGATGAACTGCACATCGAAACTCTTGGCGAAGTTCTGTCCCAAGAAGTGGCTGGTACCACTTTGAAGCGCCTTGCCATCCTGCATCATGGCCTCGATGGTATAAGTGTCCTTAGCACCTGCGAAGCGCTCAGTCTCGCTCTTCACACCCTTGATTACAGGCACTGCCATATAGTTCTCAGCGAAGTCGGCATAGACATTCAGCATCTTCTGAGCCTCTGCAACTGCCTCTTCCTCAGTAGCATGAGCCGTATGACCTTCTTGCCACAAGAACTCTGCAGTGCGGAGAAACAGGCGAGTACGCATCTCCCAGCGCATCACGTTGGCCCACTGGTTGCACAAGATAGGCAGATCGCGATAGCTCTTGATCCAGTTCTTATAAGTGTTCCAGATAATGGTCTCTGACGTTGGACGCACGATGAGTTCTTCTTCCAACTTAGCCTCAGGATCTACCTCGATGCCCCCACCATCTGCTTCACGTAGACGATAGTGTGTCACCACAGCACATTCCTTGGCAAAGCCCTT
This sequence comes from Bacteroidaceae bacterium, assembly GCA_017427065.1. GTDB lineage: Bacteria > Bacteroidota > Bacteroidia > Bacteroidales > Bacteroidaceae > Bacteroides. The sequence continues at coordinate 17,666 of JAFRTL010000001.1, forward strand.
CACATGCTCTGCCTCACGTCCGAAGAAGCTCTTCGGAATCAGCAGAGGGAAGTAAGCGTTCTGATGACCTGTTTCCTTGAACATGCGGTCGAGTTCATGCTGCATCTTCTCCCAGATAGCATAGCCGTAAGGCTTGATAACCATACAACCACGAACAGCCGACTGCTCTGCAAGGTCGGCCTTTACAACGAGTTCGTTGTACCATTGTGAATAATTCTCACTGCGTTTAGTGAGGTTTTTCAATTCTACTGCCATATCTTTTTCCAGTTTTTTCGATTAGTGGCTGCAAAATTACATAAAATTTGCGTAACTTTGCATCATCCTAATTACAAATTAAAACTAAACAATGAATTTTATCTTTATTTCCCCTCACTTCCCACACACCTATTGGGAATTTTGCAACCGATTGAAAAAGAATGGAGTCACAGTGCTGGGCATTGCAGATGCTCCCTTTGAGAGCCTAAGAAATGAGCTCAAGGAGTCTTTAACAGAATATTATAAGGTAGATAATCTGGAGAACTATGATGAGGTGTATCGCGCTGTAGCTTTCTTCGCCTTCAAGTACGGACGGATAGACTGGATAGAGTCAAACAACGAGTATTGGCTGGAACAAGATGCCCGTCTGCGCACCGACTTTCACGTGGTAACAGGCATAGACTCCACACGTGTGAAATGTATCAAGGAGAAGTCGGAAATGAAGAAAATCTACCTTAAGGCACACATCCCTACAGCTCGGCAAATCTCTGCATCAGAGGGCGCAGAGGCTGTATGTGCCTTTGCTAAGGAGACAGACTTCCCGCTGATAGCCAAACCAGACATTGGCGTAGGAGCAAGTGGTACCTACAAACTGCATGATAATGATGAGGTGTATGCTTTCTTCGATCGAGTTCCCGAATATCGGAATTACGTGATAGAAGAGTTCATCACAGGTGAAATCTGCTCTTATGACGCCATCATAGATGCCAACGAAGAACCTCTTTTCGAATCGATGACTGTGTGGCCCCCTTCCATCATGGACATAGTGAACAAGAAGCTTGACCTCTCATATTATATAGACCAGAGCATGCCTGAAAAGCTACGCACCTTGGGTCGTCGAACAGTGAAGGCATTTGGCGTAAGCAATCGTTTCGTGCATTTGGAATTCTTCCGTCTGGATCGCGAACGCAAGGGATTGGGAGATGTGGGCGACTTTGTTGCTCTGGAAGTGAACATGCGTCCTGCGGGTGGCTATACGCCAGACATGATCAACTTTGCACACAGTACAGACGTCTATCAAATTTGGGCTGATATGGTGGCCTTCGGCAAGACAGAGCAAACTACTGGTAAGCAATATTACTGCGCCTTTGCCAGTAGAAGAGATATCTATGAATACGTGCATAGCCACGAGGAAGTGCTTGAGGCGTATGGCCAACAGATGGTGATGTGTGAACGTATGCCTGACCTTTTCGCTGCAGCAATGGGGCAACAAATGTATACGGTGAGACTGGATAGTTTGGACGAGGTGAAGAAATTTGTTACCTTTGTACACTTGAAAAAATGACAATAAGATGATAATAGAATATGTGAAGAAATACAGTCCGGCACTTGGACGCGATATGGAATATAAAACCTATGGTAATCAGGGACATCCTGTGCTGGTGTTCCCCTCACAAAACGGACGTTTCTATGACTATCAGGACTTTGATATGGTGGGGGTGCTTTCTAAGTATATCGATGGTGGAAAGATTCGATTGATCTGTGTAGACAGCATTGATACAGAAACTTGGTCGGACTCAAATGGAGACGAACATTATCGCATAAGTCTGCATGAAAGGTGGTTCCACTATATCGTAGACGAACTTATCCCCGAAGTGCGACATTTCGAAGGCGAGACATTCATAGTCACTGGATGCAGCATGGGAGGCTATCATGCAGGCAACTTTTTCTTCCGTCGTCCCGATCTGTTCGACACATTACTGTCACTCAGCGGACTCTATTACGCAGGGTATTTCTTCCAGCACTATTCTGACTCGCTGGTTTATGACAACTCCCCATACGACTTCCTGCGAAATATGCCAGCCGATCATCCCTATTGGGAAATCTATCGACATCGACGCATTATACTCTGTGTAGGACAAGGTGCCTGGGAAGACGACTTACTGGAAAGCACACGCCAGATGGATGCTCTGTTACGAGAGCATCACGTCCCTGCATGGATAGATTACTGGGGAACTGACGTCAGTCACGACTGGCCTTGGTGGCGTAAGCAGATAGTCTATTTCATGGAACAGCTGGTAGGCGAAAAGGCGCTTGACTATATGATATAGTGCAAGGCTTTCAATCACAGAGATTTTTAAGCATACAATGCAGCGCTTAATTGTGTCATTTTTTCCAATATACTTGTGATTACGCAAGGTTTACACTATCTTTGCTTAAAAATGGAATCATCATGAAAGAAAGTCACGACCCTATGGGACAGGCTATAGCCGACTATTTCAAGTACGGAAAAGCAGAGACGCTACGCGTATTCTCTCCGATGTTCGATGAAGACGAGCTGCCTGTAGCCACGTTGTTCCGTAGCTTCGAGGAGATGCCTCTGATAGAGCAGACAGCCCTGAAAATGGCCACAGGACATACGCTGGATGTAGGTGCTGGCAGTGGCTGTCATACATTGGCTCTCCAGCAAATGGGCCTAGATGTCACAGCTATCGATATCTCTCCGCTCTCTGTGAAAACCATGCAGGAGAGAGGCGTTAAACGGGCATTGTTGCAGGATTTCTTTACTTTCGAGGAACAGTTTGATACAGTCCTTCTGCTGATGAATGGTGCTGGCATGGTGGGTACAGTGGAAAGACTTCCCCTACTCTTTCAGACACTCGATCGCATCCTGAAGCCTGGCGGACAGTTGCTCTGCGACTCGTCCGACCTCTGTTACCTCTTCGAAGATGAGGATGGCATTATCGAACTTCCCGATATGGATGGATATTACGGAGAATTAGTGTACCAATTGCAATATAAAAATATAAAAGGTGAACCTTTCCCTTGGCTCTATGTCGATGCAGATACTCTATCTGAACAAGCAGCGGCGTGTGGTTATCTGATGGAGATTGTGGCTCAAGGAGAGCATTATGATTATTTGGCAAAAATAACGAAGAAATAATATTAGGTTTATGGCAAAGAAGTGGTTTGTTTTTTTCCTAGTTACGTTTTTTTCTGTTTCTAGTTACGGACAAGTAGAACAGGAACAAGAGCAGGAACAAGTACAAGTACAGGAACAAGTACAGAAACCTGGACGAAAGAAAGTAGCAGTAGTACTTAGTGGAGGCGGCGCCAAAGGAGCAGCGCATGTAGGTGCCCTTAAGGTTTTGGAACGAGCAGGCATCCCCATCGACATAGTGACAGGAACCAGTATGGGATCCATCATCGGTGGTCTCTATTCCATTGGCTATAATTCGATGGCTCTGGATACCTTGATTCGAAATATGGATTGGAGCTATGTTCTTTCCGACAGAGAAAACCTGAAATACCAGCGCATGTCCGATCGGAAGAAGCAGAATACCTACCTGCTTTCGCGCGCTTTGATGTTCTGGGAAAAGGATGTTGAAGACGGTGGACTTATCACGGGAAAGAACATTGGTGAAACGTTTGATAACCTCACTACGGGCTATAATGATTCCATCAGTTTCAACGACCTCCCCATCCCCTTTGCTTGTGTGGCTACCAACATCGTTGACAATACGGAATATGTGTTCCATAGCGGATATCTCCCTCAAGCCATGCGTGCATCTATGGCCATCCCGATGGCATTCTCTCCTGTAAAACTGGGAGATATGGTTCTGGTGGATGGAGGATTGCGCAACAACTATCCTGCTGATGTGGCACGTGAGATGGGAGCAGATATCATCATTGGTGTGACGGTACAAGAAATAGATCGTAAAACGGCAGAAGACTTGGGTTCTACAGGCAGTCTGCTTATGCAACTGATTGATGTGAACTGTCTGAACAAGTACGACGATAATCTGGCCATCACAGATGTGGCTATCCGTGTGAATACCAAAGGATATAACACTGCCAGCTTCACTGCTGAGGCTATAGATAGCTTGATAAATCGTGGTGAACAGACAGCTCTGGCGCATTGGGACGAACTGATGGCACTGAAAAAAGAAATTGGCATCAGCGACGATTTCCGTCCTACCATTCTGCAACCTTACAAACAGAATGCTGTAGAACAGATGAAGATTCAGTCGCTGGAATTCCTGAACATGACAGCCAACGATGAGCGTTTCCTGCGCTCCAAGTTCCATCTGAGAGAGGGCGACACCATCAGCGTCGATCGAGCTGAAATGATAAAGACCTCTATGCGCGTAGACCTTTTCTATAAGGATGCCAACTGCCGTTTCCTTCATACAGATGAGGGCACAAAGGTGATCTTCATTGCTGGACGCAAGAAGAACAGCCAGATAAATGTGGGAGCACGCTATGATACTGAAGAGGTGGTGGCTATGCAGCTCAATGCCGATCTTCCTATTCGTGCCTCTGTCCCTGCAGATATAGATTTCACGGTCCGTCTGGGTAGGCGTATGATGGGACGCGCAGATATTTCCCTGCATCCACGCAGCTTTGCGCATCCTTCGTTCTCTTACATCTTCAGATACAACGACATCAACATGTATGAAAAAGGCGACAAGGGTTTCAATATCACCTATAATCAGCATACAGCCAATCTGTCACTGCTGAACTTCTACGTACGCAATTTTGAGGTGAATTTCAGTGCGCAGTGGGACTACTACCACTATCGTGACATGCTGATAGACCATAAGAATGAAGACCAGGAGATAGAATTAGAGGATGATCACTACATCAGCTATCGGGCTTCTGTGAACTATATCTCTGAAGACAACTGGAATTTCCCAACAAAAGGTTCCAGATTCATGGCCAACTTTGCCCTTCATACAGACAATTTTACCAAGATGAAAGGAGAAGAAGCTTTGATGGATATAAGTGCTATGTGGCGTAAATCATGGACCTCTGGGCGCTTCACCTTCCAGCCAACCTTCTACGGCAGACTGCTCTTTGGTGATGTGATTCCCCCTATGTTGAATAATATGGTAGGCGGTCTGTGGTTCGGCCATTACCTGGAGCATCAGATGCCATTTGCTGGTGTGGGACATTTAGAGCAGGTTTACCAGCATTTCGTAGGTGTTCAGCTTCAAGGGCAATTGCGTATGGGTAAAAACCATTTCGTTACGTTACGTGCAACTACTGCCCAACATGCGCCTAAGTTCAGCCAACTGATGGATCATCGCACTTTGATAGGAGGTTCTTTGTCCTATTACTATAATACAATCATTGGACCTGTTGGAACCACACTAGGCTATTCCAACAAGTCCAAAGAAGTAAATATGTTCTTCAATATTGGGTATGAGTTCTAAAAACTTAGCCAACAGTTAAACTGCCTTTCAGTCGGATATCGGTGCTTGAGGAACCAACCTCTATGGAGAAGGTTCCTGGCTCTACGATGAACTTGTCATCGTTGTTCCAAAGTCCCAGTTCCTGTGGCGTAAGCTGGAACTCTACTCTGCGCTGTTCGCCTGGCTGTAGATGTATGCGCTCAAAACCACGAAGCACTTTGACGTAAGTGATCACGCTGCTTACATCATCGTGTAGATAAAGTTGTGCCACTTCATCACCTTCACGACTACCTGTGTTCTTTACTACACAACTCACGGTAAAGTTCTCATAAGGACCAATCACTGGTTTAGAGATCTGCAGGTCACTGTACTCGAAGGTGGTATAGCTCAATCCGTGTCCAAAGGGATAAAGCACTCCTGCCACACGCACTGTTCCTGGAGAATCAGATCCTGGTTTGAATGGAAAAGCAAAAGGTATCTGACCTACAGATTTTGGATAAGTCACCGTGAGGTGTCCGCCTGGATTATAGTCGCCAAATACAGCCTGAGCAATGGCCTGTCCAGTAAACTCAGCTTGGAAGAAACACTGCATGATGGCTGGGATGTACTTGTCTGCCCAATTGATAGTAGCTGCACGACCATCCACCAGAAGAAGCACCACGGGAGTGCCTGTGGCATAGACAGCTTTAAGCAATTGCTCCTGACGGCCACACATATCCAGACTTGTGCGTGAATAACTCTCACGCACAGTAGATTCATTGCCACCCATTACCATAATTGCTACTTCCGACTGCTTGGCCAAAGCCACCGCTTCATCAATCATGCGTTGCTCATCAGCATCCAGAGGCACCTCGTAGAGTTCACTCTCTGGGAAGTACTTGTCGATGATATCACACCCTTTCGCATAGCGCACATCAGCATTCGGAAGATACTCTTTAATACCTTGATATACAGACTTAATCGGTGCTCTTGCTGGACCATAACGAGAAATCAGTTTCGTAGTCTCATCAGCATTAGGACCTATCACGGCAATCTTCTTCAGACTCTTGGAAAGTGGCAACATGTTGTTTTCATTCTTCAGCAATACCATACTCTCCAAAGCTGCGCGCAGTGAAACTGCTTGATGCTCAGGTGTATGTACCACAGCTTCAGGATGCTTCTCATCCCCAGGATACGGATCATCGAAAAGTCCCATGAAGAACTTCACGCGCAAGATTTCTGTCACTCGCTGATCTATGGTACGCTGAGAAACCAAGCCTTTCTCTATGGCACGACGCAGCGGAAGGATAAAGTCCTGTGGAGGCGTGAAATTGGTGCGGATGTTCATACCTGCGTTCACTACGGCAGCAGCCATTTCCTCTTCAGAATTAACTACATGATGCTTATCATAGAGGTACTCCACAGCCTTACTGTCGCTCACCACATAGCCCTTGAAACCCCATTCTTGGCGCAGAATCTCCGTCATGAAATGGTAACTGCCAATAATCGGTTCTCCGTTATAATCATTGTAAGAAGCCATTGTTCCCAATGCTCCTGCTTCTTGGAATGCTTTGCGGAAAGGCTCCAAGTAGATGGTGCGCACTTCACGTGGAGCAATGTGTGGATCGGTGCGTGTGCCACCATCTCTACCACCCACAGGAATACTATAAACAGCAAAATGTTTGGGTGTGGAAACCACATGCTGACCTTGTAATCCTAAGACAGCTTGCTTTCCAAGTTCACCTACCAAATAAGGGTCCTCACCATAGCTTTCCACTACCCTTCCCCAACGAGGATCTTGCGAGAGGTCAAGGATAGGACTATACACATTGGTATATCCCAATGCATGTGCCTCTACAGCAGTGATGCGGGCAATCTCAGCAATCAGATCTCTGTCCCATGTAGAGCCTTGTGCACATTGAGCAGGAAAAGAAGTTGCTTGATCGTGACAGAGACCGCGAATGCCTTCATTGGTAAAGTCCACAGGAATACCCAGACGCGTTTGTTCCACAAACCACCGCTGAATCTCATGGCGGTTCTGAATGCTCTTAGTCCACGGAAAAGAAAGTTCGTAATTCAAGCCATCTTGTACGCCATTGCCCTGCTCATCGATGTTACCGATACCATCTTTCCAGATTTCATTCTTCCAGTTTTCAGTAGGATATTTGTCTTTCAATACTCTACCTGTTCCATAGAGCGTAGCCATCTGGCAGGTTTTCTCATCAAGCGTCATCTGGCTCAGCAAATCAGCGATGCGGGCTTCCACAGAAGCGTTAGGGTCTTCGTAGATGTCCATCACTCCATTCTTGTTGAAGTCTATCCACCCTTTACGATACATGTTTTTCACATTGTCAGCAGAAGCAGTGCTTATACTGAGTGCAACCACAAGCAGGCTGCCGATAGTTTTTCTCATCATATATTGAGCATTTAAGGTTAGTCATACAAAATTAGGGAAGTTCTTTATACAAAACAAGAACTTCCCTATATATTTTTAAGAATGGTCCAGTGGTGCTACACCTCATTCGTGCTTGAAGAGCCGCTCCTCTGCTAAACGCTCATACTTGGTGCCAGGACGTCCGTAATTGGCATAAGGATGGATGGAGATGCCTCCACGAGGTGTAAAGAAGCCTGTCACCTCAATGTATTTGGGATCCATCAGCTTGATAAGGTCTTTCATGATGATGTTCACACAGTCTTCATGAAAAGCCCCATGATTGCGGAAGCTGAAAAGATAGAGTTTCAAACTCTTGCTCTCCACCATCTTGATGTCTGGGATATAGCCAATGCGAATCTCCGCAAAATCAGGTTGCCCAGTGATCGGACACAGACTGGTGAACTCTGGACAGTTGAAGCGCACCCAGTAGTCATTCTCTTGGTGCTTATTGTCAAAAGCCTCTAATACCTCAGGAGCATAGTCCTGCTTATACTCGGTCTTCTTGCCGAGTGCTTTAAGATTTGCTCTTTGTTCTTCCATATCCGTTACTTCTGATTTCTGATTTTCAAATACTTTTCCAAACCTTCACGACGAAGTTGGCAAGCAGGACAATGCCCACATCCATCTCCAGGAATGCCATTATAGCAAGTCAAGGTCTCATTGCGCACCAAATCAAACACGCCCAATTCATCTGCCAGCGCCCATGTTTCAGCTTTATCTATCCACATCAATGGCGTATGGATGACACATTGTGTCTCCAATGCCAGATTCAGTGTGACATTGAGCGACTTGATGAAGGCATCCCTACAGTCGGGATAGCCACTGAAATCTGTCTCAGAAACACCAGTGACGATATGACTAATGCCCTTCTCATGTGCAAAGACCGCAGCAATGCTGAGGAAGAATAGGTTTCTTCCTGGCACGAAGGTATTTGGACATGAGGTTTCAGGTTTAGTCTCATCCATCTCGATAGACGGATCGGTAAGTGAATTGCTGCCCAATGTACCAATAAGTGGCACATCAAGGATAAAGTGCTCTACACCAGCCTTCTCTGCAATAGCATGAGCATACTCTACCTCCTTCACATGTTTCTGTCCATAACGGAAACTCAGTGCAACAACTTCTTTAAACTCTCGCTTTGCCCAAAAAAGGCAAGTGGTGGAATCTTGTCCACCGCTGAATACTACTAACGCTTTTGCGTTATGAATAAAATGCCTGTTGTTCATTACTCCTGTTTTTTACGTGGTGTTCTGGAATACACGGTCTAATAAAGTTGTTCCCCTGCCATATATGTAGGGGAACAACCATTAAACTTTTTATAACCAAAGCTTACTGCCTATTCAAATTTTGGGCAGCCTTCTCTGCTTTCTTCTGAGCCTTCTTCATAGCCTTCTCAGCTTTCTCCTGCTGTTTCTTGGCTTTCTCAGCAGCTTTCTTGGCTTTCGCAGCAGCCTTCTCGGTCTTGATTCTTTCCTTCTCGGCCTTCTGCTGTGCCTTCAAAGCCTTAGCTTCAGCCTTAGCTTGCTTCTTCTGCTCTTTGGTCATTTCTGTACCAGGAACTTGAGGAGTCTGAGCTTGTACATAAGGTGCGCAAAGCAGACTTGCTGCGAATACTGCGCATAAAACAACTAACTTTTTCATGTCTATAAAGTTTTATTGGTTCTCTATTCTTTGCTGCAAATATAAATATTATTTTTTGAATGAGATGTTAAAACCATACAAAAAACGACCTTCCCATTGAAATAGCCAACAGGAAGGTCGAGGTAATAATTAAGAGAGAGTTAGAAAGTATAATCAATACCTACACCAAATACTCTGTTCTTACGGCTATAGGTATTCAAGCTCAGTTGTGAGTTCTTTTCATAATCCTTGTAGGTTGTCCAGAAGTAACCCACATTGAGTTTCAGTTTACTGTTCAGACGTGCTGCACCACCGAAACCGATGGAATAAGAGTCGCATGAGAAAGCGGTATCACTCTGGAAATCATCAGCAAGTCCATAATCGGTATTCTGTCCACCTACACCGATAGTGAAAGTCTTGTTGATATCCCATTCCACACCAGCAAGTACCTCATGTGTACCATGCTTCAGAGCCTTCTGCTTATCGTTGGCCATACCAGCATGCTTGTCGTCATACCAGTGGTATTCAGCAGAAACACGGAGGTTAGGCAGAATCTCATACTGAGCAGCGGCAGCAAAGAGTGAAGGCACATCACTTGGGGTATTCACACCATCCTTGAAAGCAGCCAAAGCGCCTTCTGGATCTGTATTTTCCTTAGTATCATTCTCAATGTTGAGGTTGGTCTTGAACTCATACTTCAAACCCAGATTCAACTTACCAAACTTGAAGTCGGCACCGATCACAGGATTGATACCCCATCCAGTCTGTGTGCAATCCAAGCGAAGATCTACCAACGGATTACCTGCCATTGCAGCCACCTGTTGCGCTATTGCAGGATTGGCAGCCATATAGGCTTGAATAGCAGGATTAGCCATCAACGTAGCGATAGTATTAGGCTCAACGGCAGCTTTCACAAAACCCTCGTAACCACCAGTGAAATAGTTGGCTCTTAAGCCTGCATAACCAGAGAACCAATCAGCAAACTGATAGGAAGCACCTAGTTGTAAACCAAAAATGAACTGGCGACCATCCATAGCAGAAGACAAGGTATAAAGGTCAGATGCTCGTTGGATACCTGCCAACTGCTGCACTCCCTGAATGAGCGGATTTGCTGCTATACCAGCCATTACTCCAGTGGCAAACATAGGCAGACCATCATCGAATGAGGCCTTACCACCGCCACCTACAACACCGAAGAAGCCAGAGAGTGCCAACTTGTCTTTTTTATACACCCCATACAGACTAGGGATAATCGGAGCAGAGGCTGTGCCTTTAAAAAAGCGGGTGCCCTCTGGATATAGAGGAGATTTAGAATTAATGTTACGCTCCTGATAAGCATTCTGCCAACTGAATGAGAGATGAAATCCGTCATTCATAAAAGCCAAGCCTGCAGGATTGAAATAAACACCGTCAACATCTATAACGGCACCACGCGCAAATACGCGCATGAATTGAACTGACTGATTAGAATTGGTAAGAATGCCACCTGCGAATGAAGGCAGCGCTACGGCTGCCGATAAAAGGGCAGCCAAGAAGAATTTTTTTGTTTTCATAATCTTATTTATCTTAAAAACGGCTACAAAGATACGCAATAATTGCACAATAACAATAAATTTGTGCATTATTTTTACTCATAGACATTATTTTCGTACAGAATGCTAGGAAAGAAACAATTAATATTTATCTTTGCGTGGCTTAATATTTTAAAGAATTGAACTATGAGAAAGAATTATACCTTATTAATAATATTAGGATTACTGGCAGGATTTTCACCAAGTCTTCTTGCTCAGGATCTGGCAGACCCCAAGTATCTGGAAGGTGCCGTTCCTGAAGTCAACGGGAAAGTGGTTTTCTCCAAAGATTTCAACATTCCTGGAATGTCTAAGGAAGAAATCATGTCACGTACGGAAACATGGATGGATGCCTTGATGAAGCAGAACCAGAACAACAGTCGCATTGTGTTTACCGATGCCGATGCTGGAAATGTGGTGGCTTCTGCCGATCATTACATCGTCTTTTCTCACACGGCCCTCGCTTTGGACAGAACACGAATGATCTTTATCCTCACTGCTACGGCCAAGCCTGAGAATCTGAAACTGGAAATAGATAAGATTCGTTATATATACAATGAAGGCGGCAAGGAAGAGACCTATCCTGCCGAGGAAATGATCTCGGATGACTATGCACTCAACAAAGCACATACGAAGTTGTCTCGTGGTTTTGCCAAATGGCGCAGAAAGACAGTGGATTATGTGGATTCATTGTTCCTTGGAGCTGTCAATATGCTGAGAGAAACCGAGCAAAGCAGAAGAAACGAAGCTGATATCATGGGAGCTAATCGTCAGACTACCATCGTAATAGCTAATAATACAGAAAGTCCTGCCGCTGCTCCTGTAGAGGCCAAGCCTTCAGAAACAGTACAACCCGTTGTGAAAGCAGAGCCTGTGGTACAAGAACCAAAACCTGTCGTAGAAGAGAAGCAGGCTGCCCCTGCTCCTACCACTGTTCCTGCTGTTGTGGCAGAACCAGCTCAGCAGACTTCCAATGTGCCCGAGGGCTATCGCGAAGTAGATATCGACAGCATTACACCTGAGTCCATCGCTGCCGGAAAGGGTAGATTGGTGATTGCGATTGGTACAGACATCTTCAACATGACCACCCTCACTGCAGAGGCTGGAGGCTCTTTGGGAAACCAACAGGACAAGGCAGTGGTTTATACCATCTTCACTCCTGAACAGGATGTCACATCTTTGCAGAAAGCCGATAAATACAGTGTGCGTTTCTATCCAAATGGCTCCGACAAGCCAACGGTGATTTTCGACTGCAAGAAGCTCCCTTCTCAGCCTGCTATGCAAGGTATGCCACAAATGTTTGCCGGAGAAGTTGAACGTGTAATCGTCAGTAAGTAAAAGCGATGGCTATTGAAGATGAAATAATGAACGGCGTGGTTTTCAAGTCGCAGAAAGCGAAAACCGAGCCAACTGGCGTCAAGACCAAAGCCAAGAAGAAGAGCTATGTTTCAGGACAGCATGGCTCTGCGTCTGCCAAGTTTAAAGCAGATATCCGAAAACACAGAGCCAACAGGCCAAGTCAAAAGAAAGGATAAAAAGAAAGAGAGGCGATTCATTAGAAATCGCCTCTCTTTTTAGGAGGTACCTGGCGGATTCGAACCGCCGTACACAGTTTTGCAGACTGGTGACTCAACCACTCATCCAAGGTACCATTTCCTTATTTGCGAATGCAAAGGTAAGACTATTTTTTGTATTTCCAACTATTCACAACAAGATTTATTCGTTTTTTTTGAATTACTCTGGCAAGTATTCCGTGTAGGACAACCTGCACAGATACCATCTCCCTCCTTACTACGCTTATAAGTGCTGTAGAAACTCATCCCCACACGAATCACACAATAAGCTACGATAAAGGCAACGACCCATTCTTGCCAATTCCCCAGATTCATAACAGCAATCCTCCTATCTGATAAACCGACATAGAAACTAACCATGCCAAAGCCGTGGTATAGACTGCCGTGAAGAGGGCCCATTTCCACCCGCCGGTTTCATTCTTTATGGCGACAATCGTAGCAATACATGGGAAGTAAATCAGCACAAAAAGCAGGAAAGCAAAGGCGCTCAGTGAAGTAATACCTTCGGCACGGATACTCTCAGAGAGGTCACTGCTCTCCGCATCGGCATTGTTGCTGTAGAGCACACCCATCGTGCTGGCAACTAGTTCCTTGGCACCGGCTCCAGCCAACAGAGCCACATCCATTTTCCATTCAAATCCACAAGGTTCCAGCACTGGAGAAATAGCTTTTCCTATTTGTCCTAAATAAGAATTCTCCTGCTGCTCTGCAGGGGTGGCATAGCTGTCGTGATTAGGATAATACCCTAAGAACCACACGATCACACTGGCCACCAGGATGATATGCCCCATCTTGTAAAGATACTGCCTACCCTTCTCCCAAGTGTGACGGAAGATGGCTTTAGCTGTGGGATAACGGTATGGTGGTAGCTCCATCACAAAAGGTGTATTGTCGCCTTTCACCAGGAATGCACTGAAAATCCGCGCCATGATCACTGCCAGGAAGATGCCTGTGGCATAGAGTGCCAGGATGACCAACGCCTGATACTTCGCAAAGAAAACTCCAGTGATAATCAGATAGATAGGCAGACGGGCACTGCAACTCATCAGTGGTAGTATCAACATAGTCACTAGTCGGCTCTTCGGACTCTCGATGGTACGCGTAGCCATTTCAGCAGGCACATTACATCCGAAGCCCATGATCAGTGGAATGAACGACTTTCCATGCAGTCCCATGCCATGCATCACCTTATCCATGATAAAGGCCGCACGCGCCATGTAGCCCGATTCCTCCATCAGGGAGATGAAGAAATAAAGAATTAATATCTGCGGCAAGAAGACAATCACGGCCCCTACTCCGCCAAGCACACCGTCGGTAAGCAAAGTTCGCAGCGGTCCTGGACTCATATTCCCCTTCAGAAAATCAATCAGCCAACTCACACCGCTGTCTATCCAATCCATCGGATACTGCCCCACCACAAAGGTCACCTCAAACATTAGGAACATCACCAGGAAGAAGATTGGGAATCCCAGATAGCGGTTGGTTACTATGGAGTCTATCCACTTGGTCACATGGCGCAGATCACTCTTATGCGCATCCACATAAGTCTCTTTCAAAGCACCAGAGATAAAGCCATATTTAGCATTCATGATGGCCGTCTCACTATCCTCGTGAAGCACCTGCTTAATGCGTTCAGCTTCTCTGTCGCGGATCTGCAGAATCTCCTTCCCATTGGGAAGACTACGTACCAGTTGGTTATAATCATGATCCTTCTCCAACAACTTGATGGAAAGGTAGCGCAGCGAATAGTGTGAACGCAAGTTCTCATTCTTCGCCAGTGCCTCCTTGATGGCTTCGATACCCTCCTCTATGTCATGCCCATGATTGATATGAATATGGTGGAACACATTATTGCGAGGTTTCAGATCGGAAGTAAAGTCCTCCTCATGCTCTTCCTCCTTGCTGTCCTGCTTATGGTATTTCTTATGCCAATCTTGCAGCTGCTCAAAAACCTCCGAATTAATCTTGCCGTCCTTCCCGATAAAGTCAGCCCCCTCATACATATTGATAATGATGTGGAAAAGCAAGTCGAGCCCCCTTCCAGAGCGGCACACTGTAGGCACCATAGGCACACCGAAGAGTTGACCCAACAACCTGTAATCCAACTGACTACCATTGGCTTCCAGTTCGTCATACATGTTCAGAGCCACGATGGTACGCAGGTTCATGTCAATCAGTTGGGTAGTCAGATAAAGGTTGCGCTCAAGATTCGAGCTATCCACCACATTGATCACGATATCAGGCGTTTTCTCCACAATTTGCTGGCGCACATACAACTCCTCCGGACTGTAGCACGACAGTGAATACGTGCCCGGCAGATCCACGATGTTGAACGTATAACCCTCGAAGAAGAAGTGCCCCTCCTTGGCATCCACCGTCACACCACTGTAGTTGCCCACATGCTCATGCGCCCCCGAGGCGATGTTGAAAAGCGACGTCTTCCCACAGTTGGGATTACCCACCAACGCCACATTGATGGTACGGCGCTGCCGCAATGCCAGTCGCTTCAATGCCTCTTCACTCAGCGTTTCATCCTCACCTATCAGCCCTTGGTTCTTTGGCAGTGTCACCTCATCATCCTGCAAGGATTTCAGCCTTTTAGCCTCTTCCATGCTGATGATCTCTATCATCGATGCCTCCTCGCGGCGCAAGGAAATTTCATACCCCATGATACGGTATTTCACAGGATCACGCAGCGGAGCACTAAGCAGCACTTCCACCATCTTACCCTTAATGAACCCCATCTCAACAATACGCTTGCGGAAGCCTCCGTGACCAAGCACTTTCACCACCACACCCTTCTCACCGGTATTTAGTTCAGATAAACGCATACTAATTCTATTTTCATGCGCAAAGGTAATACAATCTTTTCAATAATGCAATCTACTTAGAACGAGTTTAAATAAAATACTCATTTTTGATTAGTTTCCTTATGTCGTAGTTTCTTAGTATATTCGCAGCGGTAATCAATAATAAGTATGTTCAAGCAAAAAGTCGCACAATACATTCAGAAGAAGCAACTGTTCCAAGAGACCGACAAGTTGCTCGTGGCACTCAGTGGGGGAGCCGATTCCGTAGCACTCCTCCGAGTGTTATTGGAACTGGGCTATCCCTGCGAAGCTGCTCACTGCAATTTCCACCTGCGAGGCGAGGAATCCGACAGGGACGAACGCTATGTTCGCGACTTATGTCAACGCTTTAACATCACTCTGCATATATCTCATTTTCAGACTGAAAAGATTGCAGAAGAAAAACACGTCTCCATCGAGATGGCCGCCCGCGAACTGCGCTACGAGTGGTTCGAAAATTTGCGCTTGGAGACTGGTGCTGCATATATCTGCGTGGCCCACCATCGAGACGACAGCGTGGAGACTTTCCTGCTGAACCTCCTTCGTGGTGCTGGCATTCAAGGACTGCGTGGCATACATCCGAAGAACGGCCACATCGTCCGTCCGCTGTTGGAAGTCACCCGTGAAGAAATTACCGACTACCTGCAGCACCTCTCACAAGATTATGTCACCGACAGCACCAATCTGCAGACAGAATACCAGCGCAACAAAGTACGTTTGGAACTACTACCGCTGATGCAAGCCATCAATCCTGCAGCTAGCGATCGTATCGCGCAGACAGCCAACTATCTGGACGATGCTTTTCTGTATTATGAACGCGGCATTCAGGAAGGCAAGGAGCGTGTGCTTACACCTGAAGGCATTTCCATTGCAGCCTTGAAACGAGAGCCCTCTCCCGCCTGTCTGCTCCATGAAATCCTCTCGCCCTTCGGCTTCAATTCCGCTCAAGAGGCAGAGATTCTCCAATCCCTCGATGCACAGTCAGGTAAGACATTCATGGCAGAGAAATACCAAGTAGTGAAAGACCGCGACATGCTGCTAATCAGTCGGTTGGAAGCTCCTGCCGAACCCCACCTCAGCTACGAAGAAAAGCTACGTACCCCCGAATTTGTTATTCCTAAAGACAAGCACACCGCCTGCCTCGATGCCGATAAGATTACCGCTCCCCTCACTCTGCGTCTCACGCAGACAGGCGATGCCTTTATCCCTTTTGGCATGAAAGGCCGTAAGCTGGTCAGCGACTACCTCACCGACCGCAAATACTCCCTCGTACAGAAGCAGCGCCAATGGGTGCTCTGTGCTGGCGACGACATCCTCTGGCTCATTGGCGAGCGCATCGATCACCGCTACCGCGTGACCGAGCAAACCCGCAATCTCCTCCTCATCCACCTGCTGCCCTAATGCATGGTTTCCAAACTGCTTGCAACGCGCAACGCTGCAACGCTAGATAAAAAGGAAAGGGTGCAACGCAGCGTTACACCCTTTCTTATTTCTTTGACCAGCTATCAATTGGCGGCGATAAATCTTGCTTGCGTCTCCTTGATATGATTATACCCCGCCGTATTTAGATGCAGCTCATCAGAGCCGAAGAAATCGGGAGCATTATACTCGTTGATGCCACTCGTGGTGTACAAATTCAAGAATGGCACATGCTCTTCAGCACACACTTTTTCCTGATGCGCCACATACTCCGGCAGCCGCTTCATATTCGTGATCATTGCACGACGGTTCTCACGGAATCTCTCTGGCATACTCTCCAGCTCAGCTGGATCCAGCACCTTGTTCTCCAACAGAGGAACAGGCAGCGAACTGAAGAACAGGATCTTAGCTTCTGGAGCAGCCTCACGCAACTTGTTTATGCACACTTTGATCATGCGGTCCTGTTCCTCCAGTTCCACACCCCTTGTCACGTCATTGGTACTGGCCCACAAGATGTAAATATCATACTTCTCCCCCGAAGCCAAGCAGCGGTCTATCTGTCCAGGTAACCAGCGGTCCTCCCCTGTTATCACAGAGAACCCAGCCCCTCCGATGCCATAGGTAGTCACTCTCGCACGAAGTTTCTCGGCCCAGTAAGCCTTCGTCACGTTAGAAGCAATGATCTCACTGAACGATCCACCGAAAACCGCAATTCTCTTTCCATAATTCTCAGACTTTTCATAGTCTTGTGCCCACAGACCCACGGTCAGCACGGCACACACCAAGGCAACAATTAATCTTTTCATAAGTATTGTATGTTAGTTTGAGGCAAAGATAGTATTTTTAGTCAATACTTCGTACCTTTGTGGGAGATTATCGAAACAAATCGGAATTTATGAGTGCATTTTCAGATTATTTCAATGATACCCATGGAGGAAACGGACCGATAAGTCAGATCCACTCCTGTACAGAACTGATGGATTGTATCCAGCAGGTGGGATTCCTGCCACTCTTGGAAAGCGGTATTCGGTACTATGCAGCCGAAAGTCTGATGGCCGAGGAGTGCCGTTTTCTGCAGTTTGACGACGGCTCTTGGGAGTGGCCGCTGTGGCAATGGAAAGGTCCGGTAGTGCGCGATGGCAGTTGCGTCTATGGCAAGTTCTTCGCCGGTAAGGCAGGCTTCATCAGCCGTGAGTGGTGGCCCGACTTCTTCAACTGGCGACGCAGTCAGCATCCTAAGCCTGAGGAAGATAGCATTGAGGACGTCATCCTCACCACACTGCGTGAGCATGGCAGCATGATCACCCGCGAACTGCGTGCCGCTTGCGACTTCACCGGTAAGAACATGCGCTCGAAATTCGATGGCTATATCAGTCGTCTTCAGATGGGTTGCTACATCATCACTGAAGACTTTGTCTATCCCACCGACAAGCACGGACGGGAGTACGGATTCGGATGGTCGCTCCTCACCACACCAAAGCGTCTGTTGGGTAAGGAAGCCTGCCAGTGCGACCATACGCCCGACGAATCCTTCCAGCGCATGGTGGAGCACCTGCAGCAGTTGTTGCCCTATGCCACGGAGAAACAAATCATTAAACTACTGAAATGACGTGCAACGCGCAACGCTGCAACGCACATTTCCTACTCTTCCTCGCCATGATCGGCCAGCATGGACTCTAGATAGAAGGCCTTGGCAGTGACGATATCGACAGAAGAAGGAGTATCGTCGGGGAATGTGATTTGGGTGTAGCCCTGCTGGTTAAGTCCCGTCACCACTTCCTGCTTTCTGAAGCGCCCGTCACCGAGGCTGACAAACACATACTTGCGGTTGGCACTCATCACTATGGCCTCGTCGGGCACAGCATCACACGTTTGCTCATCACAGTGGATGACTGCCGAAACGAACATATTTGGCAGCAGTGTGACACCTTCCGCACTGTCAAGGTCAATATGGACAGAGGCCGACTTTGAGTCGTTGTCTATGCTTCCAGTGATGAATGACACCTTCCCTGTGAGGCGAGAGCCTGCTCTGTCAGAAAGCTGCATGGAGACCGTTTGCCCGATAAGAATGTTGGCAATGTCTGTTTCGAAGACATTGATGTCAGCATGCAGGGCCTTGTTGTCATACACCTTCATCAGCACTGTCTCACTGTTCAGATAGCTGCCCGTGCTGATAAGGATCTCTCCCACCACTCCGGAGATAGGCGAACGTACAGGAGCGGCGTTAGAGAAGTGACCTTCAGCCACTTGCTGCCAACTGATACCTAGTTGCTCCAACTGGAGGCGCAGTCCCTTTTCAGTGACGCTTGCCATGTCAAGGTCGGCCTTGGCTTGTTGCAGATTCTTCTCTACACCAGCCCCCTGCGCGTGAATATCCTGCTGCCGCTGCCATGCCTGTTGGCTGAGCGAAAGTTGCCGCGAAGCGATGAGGTAGTCCTTCTGCAAAGCCACTATCTCGGTATTCTCCACCAGAGCCAGAGTTTGTCCTTGACGCACGGCCTGACCTTCTTTTACGAGAATTTGTTTGGCTACACCCGCCACCAATGAAGTCACCTCTGCCCTGTCCTGTGGCGACAGTTTCAGCGTTCCTGTAGCATTGATGGTGCCCGAGAGCTGGCGTTGCTCAATTCCGCCCACCTCTATGCCGATCACTCTCATTTGTTGCTCGGTCAGTTCCACGATGTTCTCCTCTTGGGTAGTCTCCCCTTCTTCCGCCTGTTTCACTTCGCTCTTACAGGACACCAGAAGTGACAATCCAACGATGAGATAAGCTAACTTTTTCATATGCTTATAACTATTATTTTCCAACTTCATTTCCGTTATTCTCCCTTGATAAAATTCAATTGAATGATGGCTTGGTTCAGCGCATCAATAGCTTTGGCATTATCCATCTCCATGTCGAGTGCCGACGATAAGTTCTGGACATGCTCTACATAAGAGATCTCACCAGCCTCATATTCAATGCAAGAAAGGCGACGCATCTCGCGGGCCACAGGAAATCCCTCGGCTTGGTAATAGTCGTACGACCTTCTGGCTGTCTCCACAGCATTCTCAGCTACCAGCCGTTCGGAATCTGCCTTTCGTCGCGCTTGCTCCTGGCGGGTTCGAGCTATGTCCACATCCATCTTGGCTGCAGCCGTCTTTGCCCTCTGTGATCCGTAGAATAGTGGGAATGCCACGCCAACCTCGAAGCCCATCCAATTACCCTTTTCAAAGCGCGACCTGTCCACATCATAGGGATTTATGCCCGAAATAACCATCTGATGGCGCAGACCAACGTTGAGCGATGGCCACAGTCCTTGGCGGGTATAGCCCAGTTTCCTCTCGCTTTGCACCCTTTCACTCTCTAGGAGCTGTCCTTCTGGTGTGGTTTCAAACGCATAGGCTTCATCGTTTGGGCGGATGCATTGGAAATCATCGGTGGCAACAATCGTCTCCGAGGTATTCATCAGTTGTTGCAGCAGGATGTTGGCAGCTTCTTTCTCATTCTGTGCCTCCCGCAGTTCAAGGCTGTTTTCCGCTTTCATCCGTTGGGCGTTCATCAACTCCAGCCGATTGGTCTCACCATTGGCAAAGCGGATGGAGGCAATGCTTACAAACTTGTCCAGCACAGAGTCGTTACTACTTAGAAGCTTCTCCATGTGCTGCCATAAAAGCAACTTGCTGTAAGCGGAAGAAACATCCCTTGTCAGTTCGCTTTCAGTCAGTCTGCGATACCCCTCCTCCACTTGCGTCTCTGCCTTCAGCAACTTCCTCCGCGAACTATAGACCGTGGGGAAATCAATCTTCTGCGAGAGAGTCAGCGCATTGTCAGGGCTGCCTCCTGAAGTCGGATCTTGCGAGAGTGAGAGCTCCGTATTTTCCATTTCAAAGTAGGAGCCCTCCATCCTTTTGGCACGTTGCACCTGAAGGTCGGCCATTCTCACGCCGATATTGTTGGCGCGAGCCGTCTCGATGCACTCCGCCAGCGACTGCGCTCCTGCCGGCAAAACACCCCACACAAAGGCTGCCAGCAGACTACATAATGCATATTTCATATTGGGACTATAAGATTTCTTGTTATCCGTAAAAGTCTTGTAGATCACAGGGATCACGAAGAGTGTGAGCAGCGTGGCAGTGAGCAGTCCACCGATCACGACAGTAGCCAGTGGGCGCTGTACTTCGGCGCCGTCACTGGTAGAGAGGGCCATAGGCAGAAAGCCGAATGAAGCCACCAAAGCCGTCATGACCACTGGACGCAATCTGTGTTCACAACCTTCCAGAATCCTTCGGCGAATGTCCGTCACACCTTGTTTTTGAAGGGCGTTGAACTGTCCCACAAGCACAATGCCGTTGAGCACGGCCACGCCGAACAACGCGATGAAACCGATGCCTGCAGAGATGCTCATGGGCATGCCTCTGAGCCACAAGGCCACGATGCCGCCAATAGAAGAAAGCGGAATGGCAGAGGCCACGAAAAGCGTCTCACGCACACTCTTCAGTGTGGCATATAGCAACAACAGAATCAGCAACAAAGCCAAGGGGATGGCCACCATCAGTCGGTCGGTGGCGCTTTGCAGATTCTCAAACTCTCCGCCAAAAGAATAGTGATACCCCACAGGCATTTCCATATTTTCATCCAGCACCTCTCGAATATCCTTCACCGTAGAGTTCATGTCACGGCCCTTCACGTTGAAGCCCACGAAAATGCTGCGCTCTCCGTCTTCGTGAGAAATCTGTGCAGGCGCCTCCTTATAGCTGATGGTAGCCAACTGGCGCAAAGGCACCGACACCCCCGAAGGCGATGGTACCAGAAGTTCCTCAAAGTTGTAAAGCACGTCGTGCTCGTCTTTATGGATGCGCAGCACGATGTCAAACTGCCTGTTGTCTTCCGTCACTTTTCCTGCAATCTTTCCAGCGAAAGCCGACTGCAGCACATCGTTGGCCTGTCGGATGGAGATGCCATACTTGGCCAAATTCTGACGGTCATATTCCACCTGCAGTTGGGGAAGTCCGTTCACCTTCTCCACGTACAGGCTCCCCACACCATCTATATCCTTGATAAGTCGTTTCACCTTGTTGGCAAGCTCAGCCAGCACCTCCGTATCGCCTCCATAGATTTTCACGGCCACATCCTGTCGTATGCCAGTAATGAGCTCATTGTTACGCATTTGGATAGGCTGCGACATCTCCACATCCAGTCCAGGAATTGTTCCCAAAGCCTCTTCCATCTTCTCCTGCAAGTCGTTCTTCGTCTTGGCAGAAGTCCATTGCGCTTTCGGCTGCAAGGCAATAAGTATGTCGGCCCGCTCCACGGGCATCGGATCCGTCGGAATCTCTGCCGATCCTATGCGCGTCACCACCTGTTTGATTTCCGGAAACTCCTGCTTCAAGATCTCTTCAGCCTTCGAGCAAGTCTCTACCATCTGCGAGAGCGATGTGCCCTGAGCCATGCTCACTTCCGCAGCGAAGTCGCCCTCTTCGAGCGTAGGGATAAATTCGGCGCCCAGAGTGCTCATCAGCAGAAGTGCTCCCACAAAGAGCGCCACCATGCTGATAATGACCGCCTTACCATGGTTCAGGCACTTATCCACCAAGGGCAGATACCATGATTCTATCCACTTCATGATCCTCTTGCTAAGTGCTGAAGTTTCCTGTTCCAGCCGCAGCATCAGCTTGTTGGTAGTCTTCTGCTTCAGCAGTACAGCCGACATCATAGGGACATACGTCAGCGAGAGAATGAAGGCCCCCAGTATGGCAAAGAAAATGGTCAAGGCCATGGGACGGAACATCTTGCCCTCAATGCCCACCAATGTCATCATAGGCAGATAGACTATCATGATGATAATCTCTCCGAAGGCAGCCGACTGGCGTATCCTACTGGATGATTCATACACAAGATGGTCAAAGTCGCGCAATTCCACCGCACTTGAGGTAGCCATTCGCGCCACCACAGCTTCCACGATGATGACGGCCCCATCCACTATCAGACCGAAGTCAATGGCTCCTAAACTCATCAGGTTTCCACTCACGCCAAACACTCTCATCATGCCGAAGGCAAACAGCATGGCCAATGGAATGACCGAAGCCACCACAAGTCCTGCCCTATAGTTGCCCAGGAAAAGCACCAAGATGAAGATCACGATGATGCCACCCTCCGTCAGATTGCGGCCGATGGTTCTCGTCACACGATCCACCAGTTGGGTACGGTCGATAAAAGGTTCTATGACAACGCCCTCAGGCAGATTCTTCTGAATATCAGCGATGCGGCTTTTCACATTCTTGATCACTTCCTGGAAGTTCTCCCCTTTCAGCATCAGCGTGATGCCAGCCACCACCTCGCCCTCACCGTTGCGCGTCACAGCCCCATAGCGTGTGGCATGCCCGAAGTGTACATGCGCCACATCACCCACCAGCACGGGCACTCCGCCCTGCGTCTTCACCACTATCCGCTCTATGTCCTCTATACCCTTCACCAGTCCCAGACCACGGATGTAGTATTGGTTAGAGAGTCGTTCTATGTAACCTCCTCCCGTGTTCTCGTTATTCTCGTTCAGTGCGGTGTATAGCTCGGCGATGGTCACTCCCATGGCATTGAGAAGCTCCAGATCAATGTCCACCTCATACTGCTTCACGTAGCCGCCCCATCCGCTTACTTCGGCAATGCCAGGCGTGCCCGACAACTGTCTTCGCACTATCCAGTCCTGAATGGTGCGTAGTTCAGTCAGGGAGTATTTGTCCTCATACCCCTTCTCTGCTCGAATCGTGTAATGATAAATCTCGCCCAGACCCGTAGAGATAGGCGCCAATTCCACATCCACATTCTCGGGCAACTTCTCCTTTACAGCACCCAGCTGTTGGTCGATGAGTTCGCGGGCCCAGTAGTTGTCGGCCCCATCCTCGAACACCATCGTCACCACCGCCATACCGCTTCGACTGATGCTCCTACGCTCCTTCACTCTAGGTAGATTAGCCAATGCCATCTCTATAGGCATAGTGACATTCTGCTCCATCTCCTCAGCACCAGTCGATTGTGAGGTGACTATGATTTGCACTTGATTGTTAGTGATGTCGGGAGTAGCGTCAAAAGGTAGATGCACCAGCGACCACACGCCCCACACCACCAATGCGCACGACAACACTCCTATTACCAGTTTGTTCTCTATGGAGAACTTGATGATTCGTTGAAACATAAAGCTGAATTTCGTTCGTTACCCGGGTCTATAGAATCATAGATTCACCGCAAAGGTAACATCTTCCTCTTGCAACTAAGTTGCAAAGTTCACCGCTTCATTCATCTCTTACATTTTTCCTTGCAACGCGCAACGCTGCAACACTGTGACAACATCACCCCCTAGCCCAAGGTCCTCCAATACGCCTTCACGGTGCCGATGACCTGCCTGTCGGCAGGGAGCCAATCCACGCTGTCCAGCTCATCTATGGTGAGCCAACGGGCCGCCTCATGCTCCTTCAGCGTCAGTCGGCCATGCTTCACCGTGCACCAGAAGCAGTGCATCGTGAGGTGGAATTTCGGATAGTCCCACTCCACCACCTGGAGTCGCTGCCCCACCTCAATGTCAGTCTCCAGCTCCTCCCAGATCTCCCGCTGCAGCGCCGACTCAGGCGTCTCCCCCGGCTCTATCTTGCCACCAGGGAATTCCCATCCGTCCTTCATGTCGCCATACCCCCGCTGCGTGGCAAAGATATGGCCCTTCCCATCAAATATGAT
>JAFRTL010000014.1 GCA_017427065.1 Bacteroidaceae bacterium
ATATGTATATATAAATATATAATATATGTTAATTTCAGAGTGGATAGAGAGGTAGTAATACATGGCAAAAAATAAACTGTTATTGTTATTACTGTTATTGGCTTGAAAGTTGTATAAATTTGCCTTTCTAACTAGCAAAAAAAATTTTCCTAGTTAGGAAAATAAAAAAGGGCACTTTTCGCCCTCACGACTACTTCGGTCATTTTTCGCCCTATTGACATATTTTAACACATTAGAAAGCATAAATTAATTAACACTTTTTGAGATTTCAGCCCTCGGAAAATTGTTAAAAATTTGGCGACACGTGGTTGCGTGTTGTAATTTCGCAACAAAAACGGAAAAGACAGGATTATGACAAAGATACAGGTAGCAAGGAAGGAACAGGCGGCGGAGATTGCATCGCTCATCATGCTGGCAATGACTCATGAGAGTTGTCGGTGGTTTGCAGGACCGCACCACACGCTGGAGGATTTCCACGCACTGATGACAAGGCTGGTGGAGCTCGAGGACAGTCAGTACTCATACCTGAACACACTGGTGGCGATGGAGGACGACAAGGTGGCGGGTATCTGCACGAGCTACGATGGGGCTTTGCTGCTGCCACTGCGACGGGCGTTCATCGAGGAGGCGTTTAAGGCGTTCGGCATAGATTACAACGGCTTTGATGAGGAGACACAGGCAGGAGAACTGTATCTGGATAGCCTGGCGGTTTTTCCCGAATACCGCGGAAAGGGAATAGCCACCCATCTGATAAAGGCTACTCTGCAAAAGGGGAAAGAAATGGGACTGCCAGTGGGTCTGCTGGTGAACAAGGAGAATCCCAACGCTGAAAAGCTGTATCGCTCTCTGGGCTTCGAGTATGCAAATGACACCACGTGGGCTGGTCATGACATGCGTCACTTAATCTGGAATCATCATGCAAAAGGTAGCTGACTTCATCTCCCGATGGATGGGTGTGCTGGTGCTGCTCACAGCAGTGGTGACCATGCTTTGGCCTTCGCCTTTCTTGCACGTAGGAACGTGGGGGATCTCTCCGTTGTTGGGTCTCATCATGTTTGGTATGGGACTGACGCTGAAGGTGGAGGATTTCCGTGTGGTACTGACACATCCCAAGGATGTGCTGATGGGTTGTCTGGCGCAGTTCACTATCATGCCTCTGTTGGCATGGGCGCTTACGAAGGTGTTCCAACTGCCCGCGGAACTGGCCATTGGTGTGATACTGGTGGGATGCTGCCCAGGAGGTACGGCCTCCAACGTGATCACTTTTTTGGCAAAGGGCGACTTAGCACTATCGGTGGGCATGACGGCAGTCTCCACGGTATTAGCGCCCCTACTCACTCCCCTACTCACTTTGCTGCTGGCAGGTGAGATAGTAGACGTAGATACCTGGGGCATGCTGCAATCCATTCTCTACGTGGTGATAGCGCCCATCTTGGCTGGTTTTCTGATACAGAAATACTTTCCTGCCTTTACACGTAAGGCAGTGCCCTATCTGCCAGCTTTCTCTACGTTGATGATCACGGCTGTAGTGGCCATCGTGGTTTCGCACAACGCGTCAAAGTTGCTCACAGGCGGACTGGTAGTAGTGCTGGTAGTGGTATTACACAATCTAAGTGGCTTGGGCACAGGCTATCTGATGGGACGTATATTGGGCATGTCGGAAGCGAAACGCAGAGCCATCTCCATCGAGGTGGGCATGCAGAACAGTGGCTTGGCAACGAGCTTGGCAGCCTTGCACTTTGCAGCTTATCCTATGGCTACCATCCCTGGGGCAGTCTTCAGCGTGTGGCACAATATCAGTGGGGCATTAGTAGCCCGACTGTTTAGTGCGAAGAAGTAGCCTGACACTCCATCCTCCATGCATAAGCCACCATCACAACGAAACCAATCATTGGCACAATGAAGGCAGCAGATAGGCTGACCACATCGGCCAGGAGACCCATGAGCATGGTTCCTATAGCACCACCTATCGGCGTGAGCATCAGGATGCTGGATCCTCGCTTAGTGAGGGAACCCAATCCACTGAGGGAGAGGGAGAACACGGTGGGGAACATGATAGCCTCGAAGGCATAGTTGGCAATCAACGCATAGAGCGACAACTGACCCACGTTCAGGAAGACCAAAGCACAGCAGACCACCGTTCCAATGGCGCAGATAAGCAGTACCAACTGGGCACGTACACGACTCATCACTCCACTGCCCACGAACCTCATGCACATGAAAAGCAGGAAGCCAAAGGAGAGCAAACGGGAAGCCGTAGCAGGATCGATGCCTCGCACACGCTCCGCATAGTTGATGAACAAGCTATTGATGGAAATCTCTGCTATCTCATAGAAAATGAGGGCGATGAATCCAAAGAGGAACAAGCGGTTGTGCAGCAGACTACGATACCCTTCTCCATCAGTGGCAGAGACTTGCTCTGTCTTGATCTCTGGCAACTTCATCCGACTGAACGACAAGGCGATGATGACCACAGCAATACCCATCACGGCATAAGGCATGGAGATGCTGGCTGCCCCTCCAGAGAAGAGCAAGGCCCCACCCAACCAAGGTCCGCAGATATTCCCTAAACCATTGAACGACTGCGCCAAATTCAATCGACTGGCTGCGGTTTCTGGATCGCCAAGTTCCGTCATATAAGGATTGGCTGCTACCTCCAAGAAGACCAATCCGCTGGCGATGACAAACATGGTGAAAAGGAAGAAGGGGAAGCTCATGATGCGCTCTCCTGGCAGGAAGAGCAGACACCCCAGACCAAAGATAAGCAAACCCATGACCATGCCTCGACGATAGCCATATTTATTGAGGAATATACCCGCTGGGATGGCCCAGAGGAAATAGCCCAGGAAGAACGCTCCCTGTACCAAAGTGGACTGGGAGATAGAGATATCCATCACGTTCTGGAAATGCTTATTGAGCACATCCATGATGGCACGGGCAAAGCCCCAAAGGAAGAAAAGGGTGGCTACCATGATGAACGGCAACCGGTATTCTTTTTTCACCAACTGACTCATAGGTACAATAAATTTACGACAAAGATAGCGACTATTAATAAAAATGTCTAATTTTGTGGCGTTAAAAAAATGACCTTATGATACACCTTTTATATAATATTTACCTGGTTTGCATTGGCCTTCCTCTGTTTTTGCTATCGACACTTCTGTGTGCCTTGACTACTACCATCGGCTCTGCCATCGGTGGTGCGCATTTCTGGGGCTACTGGCCAGGGAGAATCTGGTGCCGCTTCGTGCTGTTCATCTTGTTGATCCCCGTGCATGTGGAAGGCAGAGAGCATCTCGAGAAGCGCACATCGTATGTCTTCGTCCCCAATCATCAAGGAGCTTTCGACATTTTCCTGGTATATGGTTACCTGAATCGCAACTTTAAATGGATGATGAAGAAAAGTCTGCGAAAGATTCCGTTTGTGGGAAAAGCCTGTGAAAGTGCTGGACATATCTTCGTGGACAAGAGTTCCCCTGCTAAGATAAAGCATACGATAGATCAGGCGAAGGCTTCCTTGGTGGACGGTGTGTCTTTGGTGGTATTTCCTGAGGGTTCACGCACGTTTACGGGGCACATGGGCAACTTCAAGCGAGGGGCTTTCCAGATGGCTGACGACCTGCAACTGAGTGTGGTGCCTGTCACGATAGATGGTTCATTTGATATCATGCCACGCACGGCCAAATGGATCAAATGGCATCCGCTGCGAATGACGATACACGCCCCTATCCCACCCCAAGGAAAGGGAGCTGAGAATATTCAGACGTCCATGAAAATGGCTTGGGAGGTTGTACAAAGTGCCTTACCAGAAAGGCATAAGGGATTCGTGGAGAATCCTGATCAGTAATCAACGGTTTCTTTCTGTAGCCATGTTCTGCTGATTGCGCTGCTGCAAGATGCGCTCTTCTTCCATGTTCTGCATCATGCGACGGTTTTCTTCGATCAACATCATGTTCTCTTTGGCTTTGGTGACAAAGTCTTTCACCCATTCCTGATTCAGGAAACTCTCTGGGGCACTGTTCAAGATGGCTTCAATCTCATCGGTCAGAATAGGATAAGGCAACGAGCTGCACATCATCATGAAGACGCTAGGTCCCAAGATGTTGTTGTAATTGTCGCTGATGAAAGAACGCACCAAAGCATTCATCTGACGGTTCAAACTATCTATCTCCTGCTGAATCTGAACGTGGACAAATTCAGGATTGGCACCCTCCATGATGAGTCGTGCCTCACGTGAATTCAAGAGACCCATCTGCAGTTCCATGCTGTTGCGCATGCTGATGAAATCATAAAGGGCATCATTCATTGGGGTTCCTTGTGCCTGAAGAGAGCGGTTAGTGATGGACACGCTGATGTCTCCATTCTCCAAAATGATAGGCATCAGTCCTTCATTGTCGAAATAGAGGGTCACCATACGGGTAGTGTCGGCCTTACCGTTCATGGAAAAGATACCATGTACCACTTCTGCAGAATCCACCTCTACCCACTGGCCATTCTCCAGCGTGCGGAGAGATAGTTTTTTTCCATCAAGAGATGTAATATCCGAGTTGCCTGTAATTTGGTATGTACTGCTGCAGGAAGTGAGCAAGGCAAGCAGCACTACAAGCATACCCAAGATACTATGTCGTGAATCAAAAACCATTGTCTTATTTTTAACAGCAGACAAAGATAGAAATATTCTGAAAGAAAATTTCTCACAAAAAAGGTATGTTCAAATGTTTTATGTATTTTTGCACATTATTGACTGCAAAATGCCTATTTATTAAACTTAGATAAGATTTTTTAAGAAATGAAACTTAAGAATTTCCTCCTTGCAGCTGTGGCTGCATTGTTTACCCTCCAAACACAAGCCGATGAGGGTATGTGGTTACTCCAACTCATGCAACAACAGCATTCCATCGACCTAATGAAAAAACAAGGTCTGAAACTGGAAGCTGAAGACATTTATAATCCTAATGGCGTTTCTCTGAAAGATGCCGTTGGTATCTTCGGAGGTGGTTGTACGGGTGAGATTATCTCTCCTGATGGCTTGGTGCTGACCAATCATCACTGTGGCTACAGTGCTATTCAGCGTCATAGTTCCGTGGAGCACGACTATCTGACAGATGGTTTCTGGGCCATGCGACTGGAAGATGAGCTGCCAAACGAGCGACTGAGCTTCAGTTTCGTACACAGCATCATCGATGTGACTGATGTGGTGAACGAGGACATCAAGAGTGGAAAGACTACCGAGGTGAATGCGATGACTAGAACGTATCTGAATGAACTGGCACAGCGACTGATGGCTCAGAGCGAGCTGAATGGCAAGTCTGGCATTCGCGCTCAGGTGTATCCGTTCTATGCTGGCAACAGCTTCTACCTTATCTATTATAAAGTGTATCCTGATGTACGCATGGTGGCTGCTCCTCCTTCCAGCATCGGTAAGTTCGGTGGGGAGACGGACAACTGGATGTGGCCTCGTCATACGTGTGACTTCAGCGTGTTCCGCATCTATGCCGATAAGAACGGGGAACCTGCTCCTTACAGTGCCGACAATGTGCCTCTGAAGACTCCAAAGTACCTGAACATCTCACTGAAGGGACTGAATGAGAATGATTATGCCATGATTCTGGGATTCCCAGGAAGTACCAGTCGCTACCTCACTGCATCGGAAGTGCGTGAACGTATGGAGACTACCAATCAGGCTGAGATTGATGTGCGTGGCGTACGCTTGGAGGTGCTGCGCGAGAAAATGGCTGCTAGCGACAAGACGCGCATACAGTATGCCAACAAGTTTGCAGGAAGCAGCAACTACTGGAAGAATTCTATCGGTATGAACGAAGCCATCATCAAAAATAAGGTGCTGGAAACCAAGGCCGAACAGGAACGTCAGTTTAACCTCTTCGCAAAGGGTAAACCCGAGTATGAGGGTGTGGTGGACCGCATAAATGCTGCAGTAGAAAAGTCCATTCCTGTAGAGCGTCAATTGGACTACCTGACAGAATCGTTCTACAGTGCCATCGAGTTCCGCACTCCTGTTGATCTTATGGACCAACTGAAAGAGGCTATCAAAAATAAGGACAATGTAGCGATCGAGGGTGCTAAAAACGAACTGAGACAGGTCTTCGATCAGATACACAACAAGGACTACGACCATGAGGTGGACCGTGCAGTGGCAAAGGCCATTCTACCTGCTATGGCTGAGTTCCTTACTTTGCCTGAGCTGCCAGACTTCTATCAAACAGTGACTGATTTCGATGCATACGTGGATAATATCTACAACAACTCCATCTTGGCCAACAGTACTAATTTGGAGAAGTTCCTAAAGAAGCCTACCATCAAGGCTATTGATAAGGATCCATCATTGGCTTATATGCGCTCTGTACAGGATTGTATGTACAAAACCATTGATGCTTATACAGGACAGGATGACCTGACTCTGGAGCATAAGGCTTACATCCGTGGTCTAAACGAAATGAAGAACGCTCCTGCATACAGTGACGCTAACTTTACCATGCGTCTGACTTATGGCAACGTGAAGAGCTACGAACCTCGTGATGCGGTGAAATATAAATACTACACCACGGCTGATGGTGTGTTGGAGAAGGAAGATCCTACAAATCCAGAATTTGTGGTACCTGCTAAGTTGAAAGAACTGATCCAGAAGCGTGATTTCGGTCGCTATGCCATGGCTGATGGTTCACTGCCTGCTTGCTTCCTGACCACCAACGACATTACTGGCGGTAACTCCGGTAGTCCTGTGATGGATGCAGAAGGTAACCTCATCGGCATTGCTTTCGATGGCAACTGGGAGAGTCTGAGTGGTGACATCAACTTCGACGATAACTTGCAGCGTTGCATCGCTGTGGATATCCGCTACG
The DNA here is from genome assembly GCA_017427065.1 of Bacteroidaceae bacterium. Lineage (GTDB taxonomy): Bacteria > Bacteroidota > Bacteroidia > Bacteroidales > Bacteroidaceae > Bacteroides. The sequence continues at coordinate 6,861 of JAFRTL010000014.1, forward strand.
TGCTGTTTGTGATTGACAAGCTTGGCAATTGTCAGAGGTTGATTAATGAAATGAAGATTATTGACTGAGCATTCTTTTCTTCGCCTTGTCGCGAAGAAAAGAACCAAAAGAAGAGACACCGACTGCACTTCCGCAGCTAAGATTGCTTCGCTTTTCACTAAGCGCTGCAAGACGACCCCCTTCGGGGCTCTTATTGGTGCAGCGCTCTTAACGTGAAAAACTCGCAATCTTTTCACGCTGCTCCAGTGAGGTCGGAAAGAATTGCGCAACCAAAACTCCGTCCTCACATCTGGAGCGTTAATAAAATCGGGAGCGTTTTCGGAAAAGAGGGCCGCACCGCAAAGTGAGCGAAGCGACCGTCTTGCGGCCCTCCCGAAAACGTGAGCAATTTTTAGTGGAAGATGTGCAGACGGCGTGTTTCTTTGATTCGTTTCTTTGCACGAGCAAAGAAATGAATAGAAAAAAGGAAAAAAACTAAATAATATATTATGAAAAAGTTGTTAGTAACATTATTGGCAATAATGACAATCCTGCCAATGAAAGCTGACGAAGGAATGTGGATGCTTACAGACCTGAAAAAGCAGAACGAAGTCTTTATGCGGCAATTGGGATTAGACCTCTCTGTGGATGAGATTTACAGTCCTGACAACATCTCTTTAAAGGATGCCGTGATTCACTTTGGAAGCGGATGTACGGGCGAAGTGATCTCTGCAGAGGGATTGGTCATCACGAACCATCACTGCGGCTATAGTGCCATACAGCAGCAGAGCAGCGTGGAGCACGACTATCTGACGGATGGCTTCTGGGCACGCTCCAAAGCAGAAGAACTCCCTATCCGTGGACTGACCATCACCTTTATCGACAAGATTCTGGATGTGACGGACTATGTGATGGAGCAGCTGAAGAAGGATCCAGACCCACAGGGCACCAACTTTCTTTCTCCCAGCTACCTGCAAGAAGTAGCTAAGCGTTTTCTGAACGATGAGCACATCACACTCGGTAAAGGTCAGAGCATCTTGTTGAATGCATTCTACGGTGGCAACCGCTACTATGCTTTCATTCAGACCACCTATTCAGACATCCGTATGGTGGGCGCTCCTCCTTCCAGCATAGGTAAGTTTGGCGCTGATACAGACAACTGGATGTGGACCCGTCATACAGGCGATTTCTCGCTCTTCCGCATCTATGCAGATGCTCAGGGACAGCCTGCTGCTTACAACAAGGACAATCAACCTCTGAAAGTTAAGAAGCACCTCACCATCAGCCTCAACGGCTACAAGGAAGGCGATTTCACCTTTGTAATGGGCTTCCCCGGACGCAATTGGCGCTATATGATCAGCGACGAAGTAGAGGAACGTATGCAGACTACCAACTTCATGCGTCACCATATCCGCGATGTGCGTCAGAATGCATTGATGGAAGAGATGCTGAAAGATGATGCTGTGCGCATTCACTATGCCAGCATCTATGCTTCTTCTGCCAACTACTGGAAGAATGCCATTGGCATGAACGAGGGCCTTATCCGTCTGAACATCCTGGATGTGAAACGTCAGCAGCAAGAGGCTTTGTTAGCTCGTGGCAGACAGCTTGGTGACAACAGTTACCAACAGGCTTTCGACCAGATTAGGAGTATCGTACAGCAGCGCTTCCGTCCGCTCTATGACCAACAGGCTCTGCAAGAGGCTTTCGTAACGGCCATGCCTTTCACACGTATCCCAAGCACGGCAACTCTTGTCACGGCACTCAACAAAAAGGACAAAGTAGCCATCCGTGCGGCAGCTGATAGTCTGAAAGCAGCAACTCAGGCGTATTTTGAGAACACATTGGTATTCCCAGAAGTGGAGCGTAAGGTGGCCAAGGAAGTAATCCGTGCTTATGCAGAATATGTACCTGCGAACGAACGCATTGGAGCTTTCGGAGCTATAGACAAAATCTTTGGTGGGAATACGGATGCCTTCATCGATGCTATCTTCGACCAATCTATCTTTACCAGTCCTGAGCGCTTCGAAAAGTTTATTGCGAAACCAAAGCTGAAGACTATTGCCAACGACTGGCTGGTTCTTTTCCGTGCTTCCATCAACGACGGACAGTTGAAGACCACCATGCAGATGTTGGAAGCGAATCAAAACTACGATGCGGCACATAAGGTATGGGTAAAGGGTATCATGGATATGAAACAGGCCAACGGAGAGCCTATCTTCCCAGATGCGAATTCTACGTTGCGACTTACCTACGGACAGGTGAAACCTTACGAACCAAGTGATGGTATTTTTTACAACTATTACACCACACTGAAGGGTGTCATGGAGAAGGAAGACCCCAACAACTATGAATTCGTTGTGCCTGCCCGTCTGAAGCAGCTTTATGAGCAGAAGGACTATGGCCGATATGCCTTGCCAAATGGCGAGATGCCTGTCAACTTCTTGGTATGTACTGACAATACGGGAGGAAACTCAGGCAGTCCGGTTTTCAATGCGAAAGGACAACTCATTGGTGTGGGATTCGACCGCAACTTTGAAGGACTGACGGGTGATGTGGCTTACCGTCCTGCGACACAGCGTGCTATCTGTGTAGATATCCGTTACGTTTTGTTCATCATCGACAAGTTTGCTGGTGCACAAAACATTCTTAACGAACTGACCATAGAATGATGAAGATAATCTATGTCATGGACCCCTACGATGGTTGGTGCTATGCAGGCTCAGAGAATATCCTGCGCCTGTATATGCGCTACCGCTCGCTGATGGAGTTTGAAGTATTGCCTGCGGGTATGCTCACAGGTGAGCTATGTTGCAACCATCATCCCGACAATGCGACAGCTGCACTCCGTAGCCTCCGTGCCATCGAAAAGGAAACTAAGACGCCATTTGGAGAGAAGCACAAGGAAGCATTACGAAACAAGGAATTCTTGATGGACAGTGAGATTCCATCTCGTGCTATCATGACTGTGAGACAATTGGCACCTGAACAGACACTGCCCTTCGTACATGCACTGCTACATGCACGATTCTACCACGGGATGGATTTAAACGACACATCCACCTATCTGGAGCTATGCGAAATACTCGATATCGACAAACAAGCATTCTTCCAGATTTTCAATACAGACGAAATCAAGGAACTGACTCAAAGGGGATTTCGTGTGGCAGATGAACTGGCAGAAACTTATCCTACCCTACTCTATGTGGACGATGATATGACGCTGAAGCTGGCAGAGGGCTTTACACCTTTTGATATTCTGGACTTACGCTTGGACCGCATACTGAAAGGAGAAGCCACGGGACTAGACGATTTACAAGAAGATGATTAACTATTTATTATTAATAAAATGAAAAGAACGATTCTATCACTGGTGCTTTTAGTTGCCTCAGCAACCTTCGCATCAGCACAAATCATGAAATCAGCAGATTTGGAAAAATATGCCAAAGTACGCTACGGAGAGAAATGGCTGGACGCTGCCATGAACCTCAGTGCAGAACTAACACTCGACAAGAACGAATCTCTGACATATCAACAAATCATAGAGGCTCCTGGAAAAAACAAGAATCAGCTCTACATACTGCTGAACTATTGGGCTACTGCAACTTTCAAGGATAAGCAGGCCATTACGTTGGATGATAAAGAGAGTGGCACCATCATCATCTCTTCTACCATGCCCAACATCGTAGAACACACAGGGACCTTGAATGAATATAGTATCAGTATTACACCTGTGATCAAAATAGATATCAAGGATGAACGCATTCGCGTTACATATACCGTACAAAGTTATGATATACTAAACAATGTGGGTGCCGGATGGCTGGGAGGAATCTTTCGTGACGATAACCAAGGACGCAACACTTATGGTGATTCCAAACGCATGAAAGATGATAAGACCGATCGAAACCTCTATGACCAACAATGGGAAATAGCTCACCATTATCCTTTCGTGGAAAAAGATGCACAGAAACGCTCTTCAGCCAAAGCATTTGTGATGACACATGCCTACTCAAATGCGGTGATGGACAAAATTGAAGAGGCTGTTAAGAACGGTATCGTGGGCAATGAAGACGATGATTGGTAATTGAGGGTAAGATAAAGGATTTAAATAAGTTTGGTAATGAAAAAGGTTTTCTTATGGGGTTGTTTAATGTTGTCCATTATTGTGGTCGGCTACTTTTTTTTTGCCTCATCTTTATTAACCAATAAGGACGACAACTTAGTTGCTGATGTTGTGAGTGACACATCAAGCAACAACATCACAGACATCGAAGTTCTTGAGATGCCGGTTTTCGAGATCTTCACCGAGAACTCCACCCCAATAGAGTCAAAGAGAGAGTACATCAATGGTAAGCTTTCCATAAGCAATGTGAGCAAAAACCTTGAACTTACAAACGAGCCTCTTCAGATACGTGGCCGCGGGCTCTCCTCTTGGTACTTGATCGAAAAGAAGTCCTATAGAATTATATTTAAGTCCAAGAACAATCTACTTGGTCAAGGCAAGGAGAAGGCCAGGAACTGGACACTACTTGCAATGCACTATGACAAGTCTTTCCTCAGGAATGAGGCGGCTTACTTCTTTGCGTCAAAGCTTAACGGTATTTCTTTCGTTTCCTCAAGTTCCTTTGTAGAGCTATGGCTTAACGGTGAGTATCAGGGTGTTTATGAGGTATGTGATCAGATTGAGGTCAACAAAGGAAGAGTAGATATTGATGATTCTGGAGAAGAAGAGGACATTGGATATCTTGTAGAGATAAATTTATTTCCCGAAGATGAATATAATCTTATCCAGACATCTAATGGTGAAACATATGAGATCAAATCTAATTATGTTAACTCTAATCAGGAGAAATATATAGCTGACTATCTTTCAAAGTGTCTAAAGGCCATCGAAACAAGGGATAGAGAGACTATAGGCAATGTTATTGATATTCCTTCTGCAGTGGATTGCTACATTGTTGAAGAATTTATGAAGAATCATGACGTGGGAGGAACCTCATTTTATTTTACCAAGCCAAAGGGAGACAAACTATATTTTGGCCCAATCTGGGACTTTGACTTAAGTTCTGGCAATGCGGACAATGACAATCAAGACCCAGCGTTCAGATCGTTTAAGTATACCTATGTCGGCAATCTTTACTTTACTAACATTCAGCAGAGTTCTTGGTTTAGCGCTCTTCGTAAATGCGATTGGTTTAATGATATGGTAAAGAAAAGATGGAAAGAGGTACGTAAATACGGACTTCAAACCGCAGACCATGTAGAGGAAATGGCAAATAAATACAAAAGTTCCTTTGAGAGAAACTTCACCAAATGGCCCATCTTTGATCAAAAGATCCTCCGTGAACCAGATGAAGTGCTGGCAATCAAATCCTTTGGCGAACAGGTTGACTACCTTGCAGACTGGCTCAGGAATAGGGTTATTTGGCTTGATGACTATTTTGCAGGAACTGCCGAGGATATCAAGCCTAAGATATTAGTAAGAAAATCTGTAGTACGGAATCGTGGGCAACAAGGACGATGACTGGTAAATGAGGCTATTTCCTAGCAGCAAATCTTTTTTTGAAAAAAAAAGCGCCAAATAATTTGTCAGTACAAAAAAAGTGCTTACCTTTGCAACCGCTTTCGAGAACGAAAGTAATCGGGGTGTAGCGCAGTCCGGTTAGCGCACCTGCTTTGGGAGCAGGGGGTCCCAGGTTCGAATCCTGGTACCCCGACAAGAAAAAAGGCTTAGCAATTGCTAAGCCTTTTCTGTTTTTATATCTTCATTTTACTTGACCAGCTGTTGCGCTGCAAGAGCAAGGAACATGTAGTGAGAGGATCCACCACCTAATACATATTCCACCTGCTGCCACAAGAACGGCCAAGTAAGCAACTCTGGGAAATCTGGACGAATCAGTGCCGTTCCTGATACCACACCACCAGGGATGTAAGACCAATCGGCACGGTTCAATCCATAGGCTACAGTAGCTGATTGTGAGCCCACACCTGAAGCAAATGAAGCTTGGTTAAGACCTGGATGACGACCCAAAATGAAATCCAAGGCATGGAAGACCGTAGCCTGTGGGAAGATCTCAGGATAGGCGGCAGTCAGGAAATAATAACGATAGCCGAAACTCTGGATGTCCCAGCCTGCACCCCAGATACTTGGGCTATAAGGTACTCCATACGGCGTAGCTGCTGCCTGCTTATCGAGCTCTGTCTTATATCCCATCAATGCGGTCTTGAAGGCTGGCACGAATTTACGTGCACGCTTGTCCTTTGATGTCTCTAACATCTTGGCGATGCGGGCGGTGAACCAACCTGTACGGCTGATCTGCTCCACCACTTGCTGCTGGTTGTCCAGGATGAAGTCCAGATAACTCTGCTCCCCAGTAGCGAGATACAGCTCTACGGCTGTCTGAAGCTTCCCAGAGAAGAGGCGGTCCGTGTAAGCCGTACCATCATAAATCGATTTGGCGATATTGATACAATGCACACTCAGGGTATCATTGAATCCTTTCAATACACGGGCAGCAGCAGCTAAGTTGGCAGCAGTAGACATCTCGCGACTTGGGTTATTCTCTGTGAAGATCCAGCGATCATCACTATTACCTAACTGACCATCAGTCATAGCAGCTGCATCACCCAAGAGTACGTACTGACGCAGGTTATTGCAGATGATACCACGATAGAGTCTTCCCAGAGCCAAGTAGCTATTTACCACCGTCAATGCTCCATTCTCTACCTGTTGAAGGACGTCGTTCTTGCCATCAGGTTGATGAATCTCTGTCACATGTTTCTTTTGATCGATAGAAGTCACATCTATTTCCGGACGGAAAGCTTCATAGGCCATGGCTAGGATATAGGCTTCACCAGCTTGTGATTCCACACGAAGGTCGAAGTCACCAGCATCGTGCCATCCACCGACATTCACTCCAGGAACCACCTCATGTGCATGGTACTTGGATAGCCCTGCGGCCTGCACATAACCGTCGATATGATTCCCTACAGGAGCCATCTGAGCATCATCCATATGGCAGGCATCATGCCAAACACGGTATTTCTCTGCTACACGCATGTGACACATCTGTACAGGGAGGAAATACTCCACAACAGGTTGCCATACGCCTCTGTCATACACATTCTGATCGATGCGGAAAAGCGTAGATTCTGATTCTCCATATTTTATTTTGTAAAGACCTGCTTCCTGCACATCACTGAAAATCACAGTCAGGTAATTATAACGCAAGAAGTTACCCCATTTCACTGATTGTACGGTCTTCACCACACGCTCTCCATTGGAATCAATACGTACAATCTGTGCACTCAGCGAACGATTATCTTTCGCATCAGTCTCTATCACAGCTTCCTTCTGCTGTGTAGGGTAATAACCTACTTGCGAAACCTGTACTACAGGCTGATAGGTCCATCCTGGCACCACATTCGGGGTAATGATCCACTTCACAGCTCCCTTGGTAGCACCTGGAGCAATCTCACTGCGCAATACGAACCAACCATTATTATGGTTCATACGTCCGTCATACAATTTCAAGTCACCTGTGAGTGATTCAATGGTCAACTTGCTATATGGATCATCGGGCGAAGAAACGAACTTTCGTCCCACGGCATAAGGCTCTGCGATGATATCATCGGCAAACAATGGTGTATAACCCGTACCATTCAGTTGATCGACATCAGCCTTTGGACTGCTCCCATTATGGAAGTTACCATTGAAATTCTTGTTAGACTTCGTAATCAGCAGAGGAGAATTAGGTTGTTGCGGATAAATACCACTTAGGTCGTCCATGATCCAAGGCTTACCAAACAACCACCCTGGGAAGAACTCCATGTTAAATCCCACCTTACCTAATAACTCCTGAGGCACTGGTTTTTCCAAATCCACCGTCACTACGATACCGCTCCCTTGCGCTTCCGTACGCACGGTGTAATTGAATACGTAGTTAGGATACACCATCGGATTGAAACCTGTTTCGTGACGAGAGGAATCAGGGAAACAAAGCGTCGTGACAATTGCCCCTGCCTCCACCTTCCGATCGAGCTGCTTCGGTACAGGCTGCCATTGTCCAGGAGTAGGTTCCATACGTATGTCACCGTTGGATGCAATGCGGTGACCGTTCATAAGGACACTCACACCACCCTGATGGCCTTCTGGATAAAAATCGCTGAACGCCATCACATCGACACCCTCACGATTGAAATATCCCGATGGAGTCAGACGGAAATCTTGTGCCATAGCGGACGTAGCAAGCAGCACACAGCACATCCCTGCGAAAATACGTGTTTTCATAAGTCTAAATAGCTTTAGTATTAGTATTTAAGACATAATTATTTATACAAAATTAGTGATAATTTCATAAAAACAATCGTTTTTTGAGAAAAACATTCAGGAGTTACCATTTCAGGTAAAAATCAGCTGTAAGTTCCCTATAGGCTTTGGCATAGCTCCCATCGGCATCCATCAGGAAAAGATTGGTCGTTTCCACAGGCGATACGACGGTCGCAAACGACAGCATCACCCGTCTTTGTGGTTTTCCCTCTTTAGTAAACACACATACCTTACGCTCCACATACAAGCCGTTTCTAGCAGCTGCATCCACAGCCATCGTCTCCACCTCTGTAGGCAGTATCACACACATACGTCCATTAGCGGCAAGCATCTCACGACTTCTACGAAACAAGGTTTCATAGTTCAATCCTGCGGCATGACGAGCCAATGAGCGTTCTCCAAAAGGCGAACGCAAGGCATCAATAAAATAAGGTGGATTACTCACGATAAGGTCGAAATACGCAGTGGGATGATAGGAACAGAAATCCTCCTGCAACACCTCTAAACGGTCAGCCCACGGGGAAGCATTCACGTTTTCACATGCTTGCATGGCTGCCTCTGCATCCAACTCCACACCTGTCACATGAGATTGTGGAAAACGTTGCGCCAGCATCAGGGCAATAACCCCGCTTCCACACCCCACGTCCAGCACCCGCTCCACAGCATCGGCATCCGCCCATGCACCCAACAGCACGGCATCGGTCCCCACCTTCATGGCACAGCGGTCATGCCACACGGTGAACTGCTTGAATTGAAAAAAACGGTTCGACATTGCACGACAAAGGTAAGCATTCTCACTAAATCTTACTAAAATTGACCCTCTTTTTGTCTTTTTAAGGATTAAATCATGATTAAATGAAGAAATAGACGTAAATTTGTAGCCAATTTTTAAGAACCACACAAAATTGACAAATAAAGTTGATATGAAGAAAACTAATTATTTATTTCAGGAAGAAGAAGATTCCAGCATACAGAATGGATTTCAAGTGATTGCCGATTTTGAAGGCGAAGCTGAAGACCTGATGACTATGGAGGTTGGCGAAAACGTAGCCATTCTCCCGCTTAGAAATATGGTACTTTTCCCAGGAGTGCTGATGCCAGTGACCATTGGCCGTCGCTCTTCTGCACGATTGGTACGCGATGCACAGAAACACAATCAACTGATCGGTGTCGTATGTCAGAAGAAAGCCGATGTGGAATATCCTAATATAGACGATCTCCACGAAATTGGCACGATAGGTAAGATTGTGCGCATTCTGGAGATGCCCGACCATACTTCTACAGTCATTATTCAGGGAGCACAGCGCTTCAAGTTACTGGACATTACAGAAACTGATCCTTATATGAGGGGCCGCATCGAGGAGATCCCCGACCCTATCCCTGCACGCAACGATAAAGAGTTTCAGGCACTGGCAGAAGCCATCAAGGACTTGATTGGTCGCTACATAAAAGCATCCGATTTCATGCCCAATGATGCACAGTTCGCACTGAACAACATACGCAATTACGTCTTTCTCGTTGAGTTTATCTGCGAGAACCTACCATTGAAGAAAGAAGATAAGATGTCGTTGTTGGAAACGCACGGCATCAAGAACCGTGGTTACCGTCTGCTGGAGATACTAAACCGAGAGGTACAACTGGCAGAAATCAAGGTAGACATCAAGGCGCGTGCACGTGAGGACATCGACCAACAGCAACGCGAATATTTCTTGCAACAGCAGCTCAAGACCATACAGGACGAACTGGGTGGTGGCAGCTCTGAGCGCGAAATCAGCGAGATGCGTCAGAAAGCCGAGAAAATCAAGTGGAATGAGGATGTTAAGAAGGTCTTTCTGAATGAATTGAGCAAGTTGGAAAGCATGCATATACAGAGTTCCGAATACAGTGTTCAGCTTAACTACCTGCAGACCATGATGAGTTTGCCTTGGGGTACCTACACCACGGACAACTTCAACATAAAGAATGCTGAGAAGGTGCTCGATCGTGATCACTACGGACTGGAGAAGGTGAAAGAGCGTATCATGGAACATCTGGCAGTGCTGAAACTGAAAGGCGACATGAAGTCCCCTATCATCTGTCTCTATGGCCCTCCGGGTGTGGGAAAGACATCCTTAGGTAAAAGCATCGCTTCTGCATTGAAGCGTAAATATATCCGCATGTCACTTGGTGGCGTACACGATGAGGCAGAGATTCGTGGTCATCGTAAGACCTATATTGGCGCCATGCCAGGTCGTATCATTAAGGGACTTATCAAAGCAGGCTCTTCTAATCCTGTCTTCGTACTCGATGAGGTGGATAAGTTGGGTGCAGGTGTTCAAGGCGATCCATCTTCTGCATTGCTCGAGGTGCTCGATCCTGAGCAGAACAATGCATTCCACGACAACTACCTCGATGTGGATTACGATCTCTCCAAGGTGCTGTTCATCGCTACGGCAAACAACCTGCAGACCATTCCGCAACCATTGCTCGACCGTATGGAACTTATCGAGGTCAGCGGCTATCTCACCGAAGAAAAGGTAGAGATTGCACGTCGTCACCTCGTTCCAAAGGAGATGGAGAACAATGGATTGAAGAAGGGAGATATCAAATTCTCTAAGTCTACGCTTGAAGCTATCGTGGAGAACTATACTCGTGAAAGTGGCGTGCGTGAGTTGGAGCAGAAAATCGGTAAGGTGATGCGTAAGAAAGCATTGGAATATGCCAAGGAAGGAACGGTTGACCAAGTAGATATCAAACCAGCCGACCTGAAGAAATACTTAGGCATCGCAGAGTATAGTCGTGACAAATATCAAGGTAACGAATACGCAGGCGTAGTCACCGGTTTGGCATGGACGGCAGTTGGCGGCGAGATTCTCGTTATCGAGACCAGTCTGCACCGCGGTAAGGGACAACTTACCCTGACGGGTAATCTGGGCGATGTGATGAAGGAGAGTGCCATGCTGGCACTGGAATATGTCAAGGCGCATGCACCGTTGCTGAAAATAGATCCAGAACTGTTCAACCAATGGGATATCCATCTGCATGTACCCGAGGGTGCCATCCCGAAGGATGGTCCGTCAGCGGGCATCACCATGGCGACGGCTCTTGCCTCAGCTTACACCCAGCGCAAAGTCAAGGCACACTTGGCCATGACTGGTGAGATTACATTGCGTGGCAAGGTATTGCCTGTGGGTGGCATCAAGGAGAAGATTTTGGCAGCTAAGCGTGCGGGCATCAAGGAGATTATCCTCTCGGAAGAGAACCGCAAACATATCGAGGAGATTAATCAAATATATGTAGAAGGACTGACCTTCCACTTTGTACACGATGTAAAGGAGGTCTTTACCTTGGCATTGGAGAAACAACTGGTTAAAGACGCGCTCGACCTCAGCGTGAAGCACGAAAAGAAAGAAGAGAAGAAATGACATTCCAACTGCAATATACCGATACCGACAGTCAGGCTCGTGCGGGCCTTATCACGACCGATCACGGACCGATAGAGACACCTATCTTTATGCCTGTTGGTACGGTTGGTTCAGTGAAGGCGGTGCAGCTTACCGACTTGCTCAATGATGTGAAGGCTCAGATTATTTTGGGCAACACCTATCATCTGCTCCTTCGTCCGGGATTACCTATCCTGGAACAGGCAGGCGGCCTGCATAAGTTCAACGGCTTCTCCCGTCCTATGCTGACCGACAGTGGTGGCTTTCAGGTATTCTCCCTGACCGACATCCGAAAGATGAAGGAAGAGGGCGTAGAGTTCCGTTCACACATCGATGGAAGAAAGTTGTTCTTTACCCCTGAAAATGTGATAGATACGGAACGCTCTATCGGTGCAGACATCATCATGGCATTCGATGAATGTACTCCAGGAACGGCCGACTATCAGTATGCTAAGGAATCCATGGAGCGTACGCATCGCTGGCTCGACCGTTGTGTGAAGCGCTTTCAGGAAACGGAACCGAAATATGGTTATGAGCAGTCGCTCTTCCCTATCGTGCAAGGGTGCGTCTATCCCGACCTTCGTCGACAGAGTGCAGAGTATATCGCATCCAAGGAAGCAGATGGCAACGCCATCGGCGGTCTGGCTGTGGGTGAACCTGTAGAGGTGATGTATGAGATGATTGAATTGTGTAACGAGATTCTTCCAAAGGATAAACCTCGTTACTTGATGGGCGTGGGTACACCTGCCAATATTCTGGAGTCCATCGCTCGTGGAGTGGATATGTTCGACTGTGTGATGCCAACCCGCAACGGACGCAACGGCATGCTTTTTACCAAGCAGGGCATCATCAACATGCGGAATAAGAAATGGGAGTCCGACTTCTCTCCGATCGAGGAAGATGGTGCTTCTTATGTAGATACTTTATATAGCAAGGCCTACCTGCGTCATCTGTTCCATGCTCAGGAACTGTTGGCCATGCAGATCGCCTCGCTACATAATCTGGCGTTCTACCTTTGGCTGGTAGGCGAAGCGCGTCGTCACATCATCGCCGGCGACTTCAGTCGCTGGCAACCTGTGATGCTGGAGAATGTCAGCAGAAGGCTATAGAATAATTCACAATTGACAATTGACAATTGACAATTAATAATTCAAAATTCTGGTGAGAGAACATTTGAAGAAAATAATGAGTTTAGGAGGATACCTCAAGCGCTTAGACTATTACATCATAGCTAAGTTCTTGGGAACCTACTTCTTTGCCATTGTCCTCATCATCTCCATCGCGGTGGTATTCGACTTTAATGAGAAGATGGACAAGTTCATGCAGCACGATGCTCCATGGAGTGCGATTATATTCGACTACTACGCCAATTTCGTGCCCTACTTTGCCAACCTCTTTAGTCCGCTGTTCGTTTTCATCTCCGTGATCTTCTTCACATCGAAGTTGGCCGAAAACTCCGAGATCATTACCATGTTCGCATCTGGTGTGAGCTTCAAACGTCTGCTACGCCCTTACATGGTTTCTGCGGCCATCATCACCGTACTCACATTGGTATTGGGTGCTTACATCATTCCTCGTGGCAGCGTCACACGCATCAACTTCGAGGATCAGTACTATAAACAGCGTCGTACCAATACTGCCCGCAACCTGCAACTGCAGGTTGATACAGGTGTTATCGCCTACATCGAGCGCTTCGAACACAGCACTAAGACAGGCTACCGTTTCTCTTTGGATAAGTTCGACAAAGATAAGCAACTGGTTTCACACCTCACCGCCCGAGGCATTGAGTACGATACCATTCAGAAAGGTTATCACTGGATCATCAAGAACTACATGATACGTGACCTCAATGGCATGCGTGAGACCATTGTGCGAGGTAATTCCCTGGACACCGTGCTCTATATGACTCCGAACGATTTCGTGATTCTAAAGAACCAACAAGAGACGTTTACCAGTCCACAGTTACGTCGTTTCATCAATAGTCAGAAAGAACGTGGATTTGCTAACTTACAGGAATTCGAGATAGAGTATCACAAACGCATCGCCATGTCGTTTGCATCATTCATTCTTACCCTGATTGGAGTATCGTTGGCGGCCAGAAAGGCCAAGAATGGCATGGGTCTCAACCTCGGTATCGGTTTGGCGCTGAGCTTCAGCTATATCCTGTTCCAGACCATCTCCTCTACTTTTGCAGTGAATGCCAACGTACCTCCTATGCTAGCAGTCTGGATCCCGAATATCCTCTACGCTTTCATTGCGCTTTACCTCTATCACAGAGCACCGAAATAGTATTTCAATCTATTTCAACCTTTTTCCCAAGCGCTGCTGCTATGCGGCAGAGAATATCTAAACCCACAGAGTATTTCCCCTTCTCTAGGCGACTTAGGTTAGCAGGATCTATCCCTACCAGTTCAGCTAGTTCCTTACCAAGCATTCCCCGCTCCTCACGTAGCTGACGGATACGACGTCCTATGCGTTCCCTCTCACTCAACTTGTCGGGCAACACACAGAGCAACTTACCTACCTTTCCGCGCGCTTCAGCAGGAAGCTTACGCCACATGCTTTGCACATTTCCCTCATAGCGGCTGTCGAAGATATCAGCCAATTCCTCACACATGGTTTCAACCTCTCCCATGGGAATCATGCGGGCAAAGGTCAACTCAAAGCACTCTCCAGTAGGTGTCTCCACTCTAAAGTGCTGAGGATCCAGATAGGTCACTTTCGTTTTCATCATTGTCTTCCTTTCGTCAGTTGAGCAGAGCTATAGGCGTGTATACGTACAGGGGCTCCTAAACGCTCCCGAGGAATTGTACGCTCCACAGCACTGCGGGTATTGGAGAGGTTCTTTCGGTCATAAGCTAAGAAATCCTCAAAGGTACAGGTCACTCCACCCTGCTCCATGATTTTCTGATAGATCGACCAGCGGCTCGGACCATTATAGGCCCCTTCACTGTCACGCATGATACTGGTCTCCGTAGGTCGGTAGATGCCATAGGTGTACTGACTCAGTCCGCCTTCATAAATGCCTATGCCCTCTGCGTTATAGTGTGCATCACTGATAAAGCGCTTCCAAAAGACCTGTTCCGGGTCATTTCGGTAGTCGGCATTGTAGTACCACCCTTGGGTATGATACTGGTCCAACCAGCCGTGACTGCCGACAGGGAAGGTCGATGCCGTATCGTCATCATCCCAGTACTCATCAGCCAACTTACCAAAGCCGTGTCCACCCACCTCATGTTGTACCTCATACTCCATATCATCAGAGATCGTACAGAGACCGATGGTAAAGCCGTCGTTGTACCAGTCGCTGTGCACTCGTCCACCCGACCTTTCATTCAGCACCACCATCACGGTCACGTTGGCGGTCTCTCCACCAAGCTCCGGCACCTTCAGTGCATACGCACGCACCTTTTCACTGTCTTGCTCATAGAACTCCCCCTGGTGGTGCGTACTATAAGCGATATCCTCGTCGATCATCTCATTGCGCGACACCGCCGTGACCACATACACATCGAAATAATAACGGAACGAGGCATAAGGCTCCTTCTGGAAGAACGCCCTCACCGCACGGCTATAAGCCTCCTTGAACGACCCATCGTCAATTAGTCGGTCAGAAAAACCATCTCCAGTAATCACTAGTGGAATTCCCTTACCTTCGGTATGACGCTGCACACACACCACCTCCCCATCGTGCGAGAAGTCGGTCGATGCATAGAGGTTCTCGAAGGACAGTCGGTGACCCTCCTGCTGTGACAGGTTAATGTCCACCTTTTTCCACCAATCGGAGGTATATAGCACCTCTGGAATCACCCCATCCATCAGGTTTCCGTTGATGTAGAAGCGTTGCAATTTCGCAAGGTTCATGAAAGTCTCCGGAATGGAACCTGTGAGTTGATTGTCGTAGAGCCACAAGTCGAGCAATTGTGTCAGATTACCCAGACTGGCAGGGATCTCCCCTTCCAACTGGTTCTTACTCAAGTAAATGCATTGCATCTGTGTTAGGTTCCCCAGACACTCAGGAATGCTACCCGAAAGACGGTTATTTTCAAGTGCCAGATAGTTGAGGTTTTTCAGTTCTCCGATGCTCTCAGGAATAGAACCCGTCAGGTAATTGTTGACCAGCCAGATCACCTTCAGCGACTCCATCTCTCTCAGGTGTTCAGGCAGGCCACCCATCAGCGCATTATCCGCCATGTAGAGGTAAGCCAAGGTATGCAATCCGCACAAGTCGGCAGGGAGATAACCCTTCAACCCGTTATCATCCAGCTCCAGCGCCCACAGATGCCCATCCCCGGTGGTCTTCACACCATACCACTCCTTCAGTGGCAGATTGCTCCCCCAGTTGTCGTGATGTTTCCAATGCGGACCATCGGTAGCTTCATACAGCGCCATGAGAATATCACGTTCCGAACTGGCACCCGGCGTACTACCGTCCTGTGTCACGGTAATCACCTGACTCAGGTCTCCTGCCTTCAGGGTAATATACCCCATACGCACCTCGTCCTCTTCGTTAGGAGCCACCTTAAGCTTCAGTTTCTCTGTTCGCATCGCTCGTGTACTTACCTGTGAGATCCATCTCACACTGCTTTCCACCTTCAGCTCCTTGTTGGTCTTTACATCAAAGTCCAGCACTCCACCCTCTTGTGGGAGCCTAAATTCCGTCAGGCTTACGATCAGTGAGTCGGGCTCCACCACAGGCACCACCTCTCCAGAGTCTGGCGGCGTTGGTTTCACCGCAGGCTCATGGTCGTCCCCACAGGCAGCAATTGTCAGCAGGCACAGCAATGTACATATATAATAAAAGACCTTTCTCACTCTAACACGTTTTATTACTGCAAAGATAGTAAACTTTTGGAAGAAACTCCACATACACATTCTAGATGCTGAAAAAAGAGGTTAAGTTGGTTTTTTATATAAACTCCGAATGGAAAAAAATCTTTCGTTTTTTTATACTATGCTGTTTTTTATTTATTTTTGTACTACGATAACTGATACCTAATCACTAAAGAAAAACATTGTTTACGATGAAAAGAACTGCCCCTCTGTCTAAATCCCAATATGGGATTTATGTTGAATGTGCCAACCATCAAGGCGAATCTTGTTACAATCTACCTTATATTTATATATTAGATCATAGTCTGGATGCCACACGCTTGTGTCGTGCCATAGAGACGGCTGTCATGGCTCATCCTACCCTCTTCACGCGCATCAGCCTCAGCGATGATGGGGAACCCATGCAGAGCATCGACGAGCACGAATCTTTCAGTATCACTGTGGAAGAAATCGCAGACTTTGACTCAGTGAGACAGAGCTTGGTCACTCCGTATGATATCTTCAAGGACCGTCTTTTCCGTATCCGCCTGTTTGACGATGGGGCCAACTTTTATCTCTTCATCGACTACCATCACCTGATAGCTGATGGGACCTCCATGCAGCTGATGCTGAACGACATTGACCGGGCTTGCCATGGACAACCCCTAGAACCGGAAATGCGAACCATGATGGAGCAAGTTCTGGTGGAGCAGGACATACGACAAAGCAAAGCCTTCGAGGAAGATAAACAATGGTATGCCCAAAACTTCGACTGTGCAGACACCTATACGCCATTACAACCTGATCTGGAAAGCACTGAGCATAGCGAGGACAGCCTTGTTCGCATACTGAGTATAGACACGCATAGTGTGGATGATTTCTGTCACAGCAATGACGTTTTCCGCAGTACACTATTCACCGCAGCTTATTCCTACCTGCTAGCGAAGTATAACAATGAGCAGGAATCGCTCTTTACCACCGTCTATAATGGACGAGAGGACAAAGCGCTGAGTCGTACAGTTGGTATGTTTGTAAAGACGCTCCCCGTCTTTGCAAAGTTCGATGCTGACACCACTGTGCTGGACTACCTGAAGAATAGCCAAGAGCAAATGCGGGGTTGCCGCAAGCATAGCAGCTATTCTTTCATGGACTTGCAACAAGATTTGCAGTTGCAGTCCAACACTTCGTTTGCTTGGCATGCCAACCTATTTGCTAACGACAGGATGATGGATAAACCTATGCGTACCATTCGCATAGGAAACAGTACGACAGGTGTATCGCTGTACATCAAAGCGTTCATCCACGACGGACACTATCACATCAAGGCTGAATATGCCTCTAACGAGTATTCGGAATCATTGATAAAGAACTTCCTGGAAAGCTACGAAGCCATACTGAAGGGCTTCCTCACACAAAAGAAGCTGAGTGACATAGAACTGGTAACCACCCAGCAAATAGAAACGTTGGACAATTTCAACCTTACTGATAGTGCGTATGATGACCAGCAGACTGTGGTTTCACTGTTCAGACAGCAGGCAGCAAACACTCCAGACAAGATCGCTGTAGTTTATGAAGATAAACAATATACCTACGCAGAAGTGAATGAACTGAGCGACCGCATCGCTGCCTATATTGCTGGCAAAGGTCTGGGAGCTGAGGATGTGGTTTCGATACTGATTCCTCGCTGCGAGTGGATGGCCATCGCTTCACTGGGAGTGCTGAAAGCAGGTTGTGCCTACCAGCCGTTGGATCCCACCTATCCAAAGGAACGTCTTTCCTTTATGATGGAAGATGCAAAGGCTAGCCTACTGATAGCCGATAACGACCTTTTCCATCTGGTAAGCGATTATCAGGGGGAGGTACTTTTTACACATGATCTGACTGCACTGCCTGCAGCGCAGTCGATCCCTGAAGGTCCTGCCTCTCATAGCTTGTTTAGTTTGCTGTACACCTCTGGTTCGACCGGGGTGCCCAAGGGTTGCCAAATAGAACAACGCAATGTAGTAGCTTTCTGCCACATGCACTGCCTGATGCATGACATCATTGCTGACAGTCGGGTAGCTGCCTATGCCAGCTTCGGGTTCGATGCCTCGCTGATGGAGATCTACAGTACTCTGACGATTGGTGCACAGCTTTTCATTATACCTGAGGAAATCAGACTGGACCTGGTAGCATTGAACGACTTTTTCGAACAGCACAGCATCACCCATGTGTTCATGACCACCCAGGTAGCTTACCAGTTTGCCACCAACTTCGAGAACCACTCGCTGCGTCATTTGTTGACGGGTGGTGAGAAATTACCGACATTGGTACCTCCTTCCAGCTATGTGGTAAGCAACGGTTATGGACCATCGGAGTCTATCTGTTACGTAACCAACTACAACGTAACCAAGCAACTGAAAAACATTCCAATAGGCAAGGCTGTGCCCAACATGAAGTGCTACATCACTGATAAGAACGGACATCGCTTGCCGATAGGTGCTGCAGGAGAGCTTTGGGTGGCTGGTCCACAGGTAACTCGTGGATACCTGAATCGCCCGGAGAAAACTGCAGAGTCTTTCATCGATAATCCGTTTACTAACGAGGAGAAACATAACCGTATCTATCGCACAGGCGACATCGTACGCTATCTGCCTTCGGGCGACATAGACTTCGTGGGACGTCGTGACGGACAAGTCAAGATTCGTGGTTTCCGCATCGAATTGAAAGAAATAGAAGCGATTATCCGTGAGTTCCCTGGTATTAAGGATGTGACTGTACAAGCTTTCGAAGAGAACGGTGGTGGTAAGTTTATCGCAGCTTACGTGGTGAGCGATGACAAAGTGGACATCGAAGCCATGAACCAGTTTATCATTGAGGAGAAACCACCTTATATGGTGCCTGCCGTGACCATCCAGATAGAGGCCATCCCACTGAACCAGAATGGAAAGGTGAACAAACGTGCTCTGCCGATTCCTGAGAAAAAAGCTGCTGCTAAGGAGACGGAAACCAATGTACCTATGAACGTGCTGGAAAAGGAACTCCACGCACTGATAGCCGACATCGTGAACACGAAGGACTTCGGTGTGACGACCGTTCTGGGATACGTGGGACTGACTTCCATCTCTTCTATCAAATTGGCTGTTCAAATCAACAAGCGCTATGGAGTGACTTTAGACTCCAAATCATTGGTGAAGAACGGTACCCTCCAAAGTATCGAGAATGAGATAATAGCCTCACTGCTCAGCAAGAAGGAGGAACCTGCCAACGCGGTGGGCAACCAGACGGGTGCGAAACCTGAGACAACCTATGCTCCGCTGTCTTATGCCCAGACGGGTGTCTACTTCGAGTGTCTGAAAAACCCCACATCGACCATCTACAATATCCCTTATCTGCTGACCTACCCTGCAGGTACTGATACAGAGCGTCTAGCCGATGTAGTGAAGAAAATAGTAGAGAGCCATCCGGAACTCCACGTCCACTTTACCACTAAGGGGGATGCCATCATACAGACGATGGAAGAAGCGGTGCCTGTAGAGGTGCCCATCACCAAGATGACTGATGAGCAACTGGCTCCTTACAAGAACGACTTTGTTCGACCTTTCAACCTGCAAAAGCCTCCACTCTATCGTTTTGAGGTGGTAGAGACAGAAAGCGCTGTACACTTACTGGTTGATATTCATCATCTGGTATTCGATGGTGGTTCTGCCGATTTGCTTATCCGCCAGATAAACAGTGCCCTTGAAGATGCAGCTATCGAGAAGGAGCACTATACGTACCTTGACTTCGTGACTGACCAGCAGAAAGCGGAGGACACAGAGACCTTCCGCGCTGCTCAACAGTTCTTCGCCGAGAGGTTGCAGACGTGTGAGGGTGCCAGCGAGATACCTGCTGACCTGCCTAAAACAGATAATCAAGGTTTTATCGGTGAAGCAGTCTGCCTGCCCGACTATGATAGAGCCAACGCCTTCTGCCGTCAACATGAAATCACTCCAGCTCACCTCTTTCTCGCTGCTACTGCTTACGTGGTATCCCGCTATATCAACAACCGTGAGGTATATCTCTGCACGGTGAGTAACGGACGCTCTAACCTGAAGATTGCCGATACGGTAGGTATGTTTGTCAACACGCTGGCCTTAGGGCTCAATATTGACGACGTAAGCGTAGCAGAGTTCCTGCGTCGGACCAGTGAGACCTTTGATGAAACTCTACGCCATGAGGACTATCCATTCGTACGTATTGCCACCGACTATGGATTCCGTCCTGCCATCGCTTATGCTTATCAAGTGGGGGTATTGTCTGAATACACCGTAGATGGGAAACCTGTGGAGCAAGAACTCTTGGAACTGAACGTGCCAAAGTTCAAGATCAATATAAAGATAGAATCACGTGGCGTCGTGGTACAATACGATGATGCGGTTTACTCTGAACGACTCGCCACGTCGCTGGCCGAGAGTATCGTAACAGTAGCCAAGCATATGATGGAGCAGCCAGAAGCGAATGTACGTAAGCTCTCTATCGTCAGTCCACAACAGGAAGAGGAACTCTCCCATCTGCGCCAGACGGCCACAGGAAAAGCACCATTCAAGTTCTTCCACGACTGCATCCATCACTTTGCAACGCAGACACCCGACAAGGAGGCCTTGATCGCTGTCGATGCTGCCTATACTTATAAAGAGATGGATGAAATGACCAATCGCATCGCTACAGCGCTCCGCAGCCGTGGGGTACGTGAACACGACCGTGTAGCACTGCTCCTGCCACGTACCAGCCGACTGATTCTCTCGCTTTTCGGAGTGCTGAAATCGGGTGCTGCGTATATTCCTTGTGACCCGGAATATCCAGCTGACCGCATCCGACTTATCTTGGAAGACAGCGAAGCACGGTACATCATCACCACAGCCGACCGTCTAGACAGTGTTCCTGCCGATAAGGCCATCGATGTAGAGACCTTGCTGACTGCAGAAACAGGAACGTTCATTGCTCCTCAGATTACGCCGGATGCCCTTGCTTACCTTATCTATACGTCGGGATCGACCGGTAGGCCCAAGGGGGTGATGCTGCGTCATGAGGGTATCTGCAACTACCTCTACGGACATCCTGCGAATGTCTTTGCCAACGCGGTGCTGACGGATGCTGACCGCGTGCTCAGTGTGACGACGATTTCGTTCGATGCCGCCCTGCAGGACATCGGTATGGCCTACTACAACGGAAAGACACTGATAGTAGCCACAGAGGAACAGGCCAACAATCCGCTGGACTTGGCACGACTGATCCATGACCAACGCATCACGATGGTTTCTGGTACGCCTTCTCGCTGGCAGACATGGCTCACGAGCGACGATTTCTGTAACGCCATAGCCCATGTGCGTATCTGCCGTGCCGGTGGTGAGAAGTTCTCCGACCAACTGCTTGCTCAGATGCGTAGCGTGACCAAAGCGCGTATCTTCAACTGTTATGGACCGACGGAAATCACCGTAGCTTCTAACAATAAGGAATTGACGCATGCGGAGGTGGTCACTGTGGGCAAGCCTCAACTGAATGTCAAGGAATTCATTGTGGATACCGATGGCAACGAACTGCCTGTAGGTGTGGTGGGTGAACTGTATATCGGTGGTCGTGGAGTGGCTCGTGGCTACAATAATCTGGACGATATGACCCGTGAACGTTTCATCGATTATCATGGCGAACGTATCTATAAGTCGGGCGACTATGCCAAGTGGTTGCCCGACGGGGATGTGGTGATTCTGGGACGTACCGACCACCAGATCAAGCTACGCGGTCTTCGCATCGAACTGGGTGAGATAGAGAACGTGATGCTGAAAGTAGAGGGTATGAAGAAGGTGGTAATCCTTATCCGACAGTTGGGTGGAAAGGAACACCTCTGCGCCTACTTCACTGCAGAGCGTGAGATTGCCATAGATGCACTGAAGACAGAAATATCGAAGAGCTTGACGCAATACATGGTGCCTACTGCCTATCTTCAGCTGAAGGAGATGCCTATGACACCGAATGGTAAAACAGACGTCAAAGCCCTACCAGAACCGCAGCTAGCTTTCAACTCTGCCTACACGGCTCCTGTCAACGACACGGAACGTGCTTTCTGTGATATTTTTGCCAAGATACTTCAGATGGACAAGGTGGGTGCTACCGACAATTTCTTCGAATTAGGAGGAACCTCACTTGTGGTCACCCGTGTCATCATCGAAGCTGATAAAGCCGGACTGCATGTAGCCTATGGGGATGTGTTTGTCAACCCGACTCCTCGTAAGCTGGCGTTGCTTATCACAGGAAGCTCGGAGGACGATGAGACCAGCGAAGTAGCCTACTTTGACTATACTGACATTGATACCCTTTTACAACTGAATAAGCTCGAGGTATTCCGTAAGGGAGAATGTCACCAACTGGGCAATGTCCTGCTCACAGGTTCGACAGGATATTTAGGAATCCACATCCTGCGTCGACTCATCGAGTCGGATGCGCAGAACATCTACTGTCTGGTACGCGGTAAGACTGTAGAAGCCGCTGAAAGCCGCCTACGCACATTGCTCTTCTATTATTTTGCCAATGCTTACCGTCCTCTCTTCGGGAAGCGCCTTCACGTGGTGACAGGTGACGTCACAGGAGATTTCGGTCAAGGACTTCAGGTGGATACCGTCTTCAATTGTGCTGCCATCGTGAAACACTTCAGTAAGGGAACAGAGATTGAGGACATCAACATCGGTGGTGCCCAACGCTGTGTGGACTACTGCTTAGAGCATGGAGCACGTTTGGTGCATATCTCTACAGCCAGTACGCGCGGTCTGTGGGTTGGGGAACCTAAAGAGGAAGTCTACACCGAGCAACGTCTCTACATGGGGCAGTTCCTTGGCAATAAGTACATCTATTCTAAGTATATGGCCGAGCGACTGATTCTCGATGCTGTGGCCCATAAGGGATTGAAAGCGAAGATCATGCGTGTAGGTAACCTGTCGGCGCGCTCTACCGATGGTGAGTTCCAAGCCAACTTCTCTACCAACTCGTTCATGGGACGCATCAAGGTTTACAACATGCTGGGGTGCTGCCCATACAGCATGCGCAACAAGACCGTGGAATTCTCACCCATCAATGAAGTGTCTAATGCCATCGTGCTGCTGGCCTCTACACCCGACCAGTGCACGGTATTCCATCCATACAACATACACACGCAGTTCCTGGGAGATGTGCTCATGGGACTGTCAGCCGTAAGTGAGGGCATACGATTCGTGGAGCAAGAGGAGTTTATGGAAGCAATGGATAAAGCCAAGGCCGATCCACAGAAAGCCAAGCAGCTGTCTAGCCTGCTGGCCTACCAAGATGTAGCTCATGGACAGAAGACTACCGATGTGAGCCGTGATAACAACTATACCACTCAGGTGCTCTACCGACTGGGATTCAGCTGGTCGCCTACCTCTTGGGACTATGTGGAACGAATGCTTACTGCCATCGGCGGCTTCGGATTCTTTGAGTAGAGCCAAATAAATAAGATATAACGATTAAATAAGATAATCGATGAAGACGATAGAATTGGAAGAGGCCAGACGCCTCGTAGCTGAAGGGGGAAAGTTGCCCGAATCAGAACGACTGAAATTACAACAGCAACGACTGCGTGAGTTGGTGGGATACGCCCGTACCCACTCACCCTACTTTGCGAAGCTCTATGAAAATATACCCGACGATTTCAAACTTACTGCCCTTCCCTTCACTGAGAAGCCAACGTTGCTAGCCCATTATGACGACTGGGTGACCGACCGACGACTACACCTGCAAGATGTGCTCAACTATGTGAACCGCGACCCCATGAAGAATCAAAGCCGCCTGTTGGGTGACTATACCGCAATCCGTACATCAGGGTCTACGGGTAATCCGTTGCCAATGGTGCGCGATGATTATCACAATAAAATACACGGTCAGCTGGTTGCGCAACGCTTGTTGACCGGAGCCGATCCTAATTTGATGGATATCTCCAAGCATCGCCGTGCCTCCATCATCCACCTCTCCAATGGAGCGTCCAGCTATGGTGCCTTCCTGCGCATGAAAGCAGCTCATCCAGAAAGTGCAGATAACCTACTGGGAATCTCTGTGCTCGAATCGGTAGATAGCATCGTGGCCAAGCTCAACGACTTCCAGCCTGAGTCCATGGCTGGCTATCCGTCGATGATGGTACAACTGGCTGTAGAGCAGCTGCAGGGGCGACTGCATATCTCTCCGAAACACCTCATTACCTCTGCAGAGATGCTGTCGGAGAAGAATCATGCCCTCCTTAAGCAAGCCTTCCAGTGTCCTGTGGGAAATAACTATTGCATGACAGAAGGCGGAGAGATAGCGATGACGCACGACTGCCCGCACCTGCACATCAATGACGACTGGATCATCGTGGAACCCGTGAATAAGGATATGCAGCCTCTCGGCATGAGCGACGAGTGGTCGGAAGGTATCCTGGTTACCGACCTCAGCAACTATGTGCAACCTATCATCCGCTACTATGTGAGTGATGTTATCCGCATCAAGCCCTCTACCTTCGATTGCTGCCAGCTACCTATCATGCAGATAAAAGGCCGTACGTTCAGCAGCTACACCATCTGCGGAAAGACGTTCAATATCGTTGGTATCTTTGCCAAATCTGAAGTATGGCCCGACTTGGTCAGCTTCCAGTTCGTACAGACCGACAGTGAGACGATCGAGGTACGTGGTGTATGCAAAAGTGCCCCTGAGCAAGTGCTCCCACCGCTCTGCGAACACCTGAAGGATTTCCTTGCCCAACAAGGTTGCCCCGATGCCCGTTTCGTCTGGTCTACAGAACCGTTCATACCCAATAAGCAGGGGGGTAAGATTCCTATCTATGTGAAACTTTAACTGGCCTGATTATGAAAAACGAAGAGCGTAAAGAACTGACGACCCTTTTCTGGAGATACCTCTGGTCATCCATCCTCATCACTCTTTCTGGATGCTTGGGCAATGTGGTAGATGGCATCATCGTAGGGAAACTGATTGGTGCAGATGGTGTCAGTGCCATCAATCTTTCCAAACCTGTCGTGCAGTTGATGATGACGCTGAGCCTATTGATAGCTGCGGGTGGCAGCATGTTGGTGGGATTTACGTTGGGAAAGATGGAGCTCGTTCGCACACGTTATGTCTATACACATTCCATGCTTAGCAACTTCCTCCTCAGTCTGCTGTTCACATTTGTGGGTATAGTCCTGCCACTCTCTGTGGCCAACCTGCTGTGCGACAACGAGCATCTGTTGCAGCCTACGTTGGAGTACCTTCAACCCATGCTCCTCGGTGCTCCAGCCTATATGATGATGTGGGCCATCAGCCTGATGATCAGTGTTGACAGTAGTCCTCGGTTGGCTTCCATTGCTATCATTGTCGATAATGTGGTCAACCTCAGCTTTGATATCATCTTCATCCAACTGTGCGGATGGGGTATCGAAGGTTCGTCTACGGCTACGGTCGTTGGTCATTTAGTAGGTATCGCTATCATGTTGCTACACTATCGCAATGCCGACAACCACTTACGCTTTTCACTCAAGCACGAGCAGCCAGAAGGCATGAATATCCTTTCTCAAGGCACCCCTCTTGCTTTGGCATCAGTGTGTCTCACGGTGTTACTGTTTTCAGCCAACAGTATCGTATTGTCTTCCCTCGGACGTACGGGCATCTTTATCTTCGCCGTATGTATGAACCTTTTGCAGATATACAACCTTTTCTGTGCAGGAACCTGCAGAACCCTTCAGTCACTAGGTGCTATACAGGTAGGCAAAGGCGATAATGAAGCTTTCCTGCTCGTCATACACAAGGCTTTCCGTTTCATCACGATTTCCATGCTGATTACCTGTGTCTTCGCGTGGATCTTCCCATCTGTAATAGCACGTCTTTTCGGAGCAACCGACGAGGCTACGATAGCTGAGTGCAACCGCGCCCTGCGCATCTTTGCACTCAGTTTCATACCATTCTGCTACATCTATGTACTGATGATTGTCTATAAGCTCTACGGACAGCACCGCATGGCACTGTTTATCTCTGTGGTGCTCTCACTAGCAGTCATCCCTGTGCTGTGGCTTATAGCGCGTATGGCTCCCGAATACTTATGGTATAGCTACCTGCTAGCTTATCTCATTGAGGGTATAGCCATCTACGTGCTACATAAAGCTTTTCACGTAAAGTTTGAAATAGCCACGGGAGACCAGACTACCACTTCGACATGAATGCACTCGGTGAGATAGAGACCATTAGCCATGCCCAATGCAGTTTGTGCTTCTCAGACGTGTGCTTCAGTACCTCCATAGTCTTCGTGCCACCCATGAAAGAGTAGCCCAGAGTGAGTTTCGACTCCTTAGTAAGCGCATAGGATGCCGTGACATCAATTTCATGACCAAGCGGTTTATCGGCATTCCTCAGATGGGCTGTTGTCGCCAGGAAATGGTAGGAGGCATCGAAAGACAAAGCAGTATTTGGTGTCCATGTTCCTCCCACATAGAGGTTCTGCAAACCTGGCGAGAAACCATTGCGGTAAGCACTTACATAGAAAAAGTCCATAGCCCCGTAGAACTGATGATGAGAGCCATAGACTGTGGTGAAACCACGCATCTTATCATGCCTGATCAATCCGATGTCTCCTCCCCCTGGTGTAGCAAAATTCTCATCACCACTTAGGTAGTCGTAACCAGCATTGATACGATAATGAGAAGAAGGAGAATATCCCACTTTCACACTGGCCATCCAGGCTTTGATAGGAATAGCATTAGTGAACATTTCCTCTTCGTTGAATACCTTTTCCACATATTTACCCATCTGACGGTAGTAGGAAGCTTCAAACGACCAATGAGACGGTTTAAATGACAGGAATCCACCAATCAGTTGCTGAGATTTTGTGACGGGGTTATTCTCACTTCCCCCTTGCATACCAACGTTCATAAAGAGCAGGGAGGCGCCCAAGGGAATGTCTTTAATGTCGAAATGATACCAGGCCGTCTGCATGGTTTTGTAGGGTTGTGCACCACCCGTATAGTAGTTGCCCCCATTCACATTCTCAGGGTTCTGGTTGTATGCCAGCATCACATGAAACTTCTGATGATGACCTTCATAGCCTAGTTTCAGCACATCGTGTGAAGAAGCCGCCATAGCCCAGTCGTTGGAACCGATGATGCGTTCGTCATCGTAAGCCAGCTCCTGTCGGCCGATCTTCGCAAAAAGTCCGTTTTTCGACTTCAGCTGCGCCCAAGCCTCATAAATGTTGAACGCTCCCTGACTGCTCTGTCCCCAGATGCCAGAATGCTGTGCCACGATCTTGGCTTCCAGTCCTTTCTGAGCGAAGTCGAGTGTCAGACGGGCACGCTCTGTGATGAAATTAGAACGCTTTTCTCTTTCGTGCTCGCTATTCGATTGCTTTAAAGGGAGTCCGCCATAGCGCAGCTCACCGCGAGAGAGCAGCGAACCCGTGAGCGAGAAGGTATGTTCCGTCTCCTCTTGAGCCTGCAGACAAAGTGGCAGCATCAGCATAGCGCCCAGCCATAAGGCATGTGTCCATAGTTTTCTAAGGTTTTTCATGGAAATAGCGATTATAAGGTTATGCCTGTTCAAACTCAAACAATTCTACGAAGCCCGTCATCTTGAACACGCTCATGATGTCTTCATTGACGTTCTTCAGCACCATACGATGACCGCTGGCCTTTACCTTTTTCAGGATGGCCAATAAGATACGCAGACCACTGGATGCAATGTATTCCAGGGTGGTACAGTCCATCACGATATCCTTCTCGTTGTTCTCATAGAGGGGCTTCAAGGCAGCCTCCACCTCGGCAGCAGCGGCGGTATCCAGTTCTCCATCGAGCACAGCCACCAGGCATCCATCGATTTCTTCAATTTTAGTATTCATGTTTTTATATTTTAAGATTATCTATATTTTTCCACATAGTCAGCACATTCTTCCCTTCGAAGCGCTCATAGTTGATTACATCCATCAAGTTGCGTACCAGGAAGATACCCAGTCCGCCGATGGGTCGGTCTTCTACCGAGAGGGTAGTATCAGCCCTCATCACATCAGTAGGAGCGAAAGACATTCCCTGATCCGTGAGGGTATAGCGCAGTCGGTCAGCTGTCACGTCCACGTCGATGGTCATCTCTCCCTCTGTTCCTGGAGGATAGGCATAGTCCATCACGTTTACCACCGCCTCTTCCACGGCCAATCGCAAACTCATACCCAAGCTTGGGTCGATCTCCAACGACAGGTTGACGTCCTTGATAAAGTCATTCAGCGTCTTCACCGCTTTCACGTCGTTCTTCAAGGTGAGCGACCGATGCATCAGGACTTCCTCCGTCTGTGGTGTATAGGTCAGTGCCATCAGCGTCACATCATCGCTCTGCGTCGCATGCTGCACAAATTGGCGTGCACGCTCCACCATGTCCTCTATCAGCACCTTTGGTGTCGTACGTTTCTTTTGTCGGCTCTCCTCGACGGCAGTCATCACACGTTTCAAGGTAAACTGGCGATGCTTCACATCCATCGCTTCAGTCAGTCCGTCGGTATAGAGGAAAAGCGTATCCCCAGCCTTGAGCTTGTCTTCCTGTGTCACGTAAATGTAGTCCATCACACCGAGTGGGAGGTGTGGCTTGGCAGGCAGTGTCCTCACCTCATCGGGACTGATAATGATCGGGCGGTCGTGCCCTGCGTTGCAGTAACGCAATCGACCGGTTGGAAGGTCGAGCACCCCCACGAAGAAGGTGACGAACATACCCGACTCGTTTCCTTGGCAGATATACTCATTGAGGTTCTGCATGATGACCGACGGGTTGGTCTGATGAGAGGCAAAAGTACGGAAAAGCGAGTGTACCACCGCCATCACCAGGGCCGACGGCATACCCTTTCCACTCACGTCACCGATGCAGAAGAACAACTTCTCATCGCGTATGAAGAAGTCGTACAGGTCACCATCCACCTCCTTCGCAGGGTCAAGCCAGCCATACAGGTCGATGTCATTGCGCTCTGGGAATGGCGGAAACACTTTCGGCAACATGTCCATCTGTATCTTGCTGGCCACCCGCAATTCACTGGAATAGCGTTCCTTCTCGATGGTGGTTTCCTGCAGATGCTTCATACTCTTCACCGCTCTGTAGATGATGAAGCCCAACAACGCCAGACCGAGCAGCATCAGCAAAGACATTTTCTTACGCATGTCTATCAGGTTGGCATAAATCTCATCATCATAGTTCACCACTGCCACTTGCCAACGATTCGGGTGTCTGATGGTACCAAAGAACACATAGCCGTCAGCGTGGTCTTCCCAGTCCTTGAAAGCCACCACCTTCACACGAGTGGTATCTTTCACGGCCCCCTCCTGCAATTTCACGTTCAGCAGGCGCACCGCCTCGTCCAGGTCTCTCTGCTTCACTTTGCCCGGCTCAGGTCCACTGATGAGCTGTCCGTCGGTCGTGAGCAGGAGGTCGAACGATGAGGGATAGAGCCTTCTGGAGTTCAACGTACGCCCTAGCCAGTCCACCGAAACATCTATCTGCAAGACAGCCACCACACGGCCATCAGCATCGTGCAGCGGATGGATATAGGTGGTAAGCATCATCTGCGCACCATCGACATCCATATAGGGATCGCACCAGTAAGCTGAATCGGCTTCTATGGCAGCATTGTAGAGGGCAGAAGTGGTATAATCGTGCGTCTCGGAGGCCACCTGCATGGTCTCTATCCTTCCATCCTGTCGGCGAGTGGAGTAAGGTTCGTAGAGCCGTCCTTTAGAGGGGAAATAGTCGGGGATGAATGCCAATCCACAGCCCGTTATGTCTGGGTTGTCTTCCACGAAACGGCGCGTCAGATCCATGTAGAAGTCGGGGGCGTTCAGTCCTTGTTCAGCCTCCCAACGACGGTTGGCCGTCGCAACCTCCACGGTGTTCAGTATGGCACGTATGTTCTGAGCCTTAATCACCAACTCATTCTCAGCATCGCGACTTAACTCGTTACGCACCTCATCACGTGTATAGTAGTACTGCATGGCCGAAATCAACTCCATGAGTGCTGCTGCCGCGAGGATGATGATCACTCCCGTACGTCCATTGAGTGTACCCAACCACTTCTTCAGATTCTCCAGCATTCCTTAAATCATCTATTATTCATAGTAACAAACCGTCCACACATAGTCATTCTCCAGACACACCTCAGTATGGTTCCAGGTGCCGCTCATATCCAAATCCTTCATCGCATTGCTGATGCCCTGTCCTGTAAGTTTCAAGAAAGCCTCCTTTTGCGTCCAGCGCTTGATGAACTCCACATCGGGCCGCTCCGCCTGCTTCACCTCTTGGAGGTCGGCCTCGTTCAGCACATAGGCAGCCAACTCCTCTTTGTAAGAACGAATGCTCTCTATGTCGATGCCCACAGGTCGGTCGCTCACTGCACACGCCACCGCCATGCGGCAATGGCTCAGACTGAAGTGAATGTCTGGATGCGCCTTGAGGGTGGGTTTCCCATGCTCCCCGAAGACCAGCTCCTGTGGCTCCGTGATGCCATATTCTTCCTCCAGTGCCCTTTGTAACAGTCTGTAAGCCGCCACTGACTGTCGCCTCCCTGCCTCATGATGGAAGCGTAGGGCTTTCTCACGACGCTGCGCAGAGACCTGTGTCAGCGCCTGATTTAAGTCCATATCTTCTATATGGTCGTCAATGTAAATCACAAACTTCAGTCTAACTTCTTTTAAAGGTGTAAAGATAGTAAAAATAGAATATTTACAAGAAAAAACTATAAAAAAAGAAAAGACCTTGCAAAAACTTGCAAGGTCTTTGGAAAGGGTGCCCAGTCGGACTCGAACCGACGACATTCAGAACCACAATCTGACGCTCTAACCAACTGAACTATGGGCACCATGTGTGCTCCTCTCTCGAAAAGCGATGCAAATATAGGGCTTCTATTTGAATCTGCCAACTATTTTCTAAAAAAAAACTAGAATGTAGCTTATTTCACCTCAACACGGTGACGAAAGATGTCTGATAGCGACTGCATGAACACCTGCCGATGATCATTGAGAGTCTTAAGCAGCGATGCCTGTAAAGCGGAGTCGATCCCTTTCTGACCTTCCAACTCGAAACCGTCACGCTTAGCCGTAAAGAGGGCGATACCATCTTCACTTACAGCATAGATGCGCGCATTGCCCACCATGTTATGGTCTAAGTAATAGCAAGCTGGACCTTCGCAAAACAGATTGGTGACATTTATTGGAAGAGAGAGAGAGGACTGGTCAGCTAAAGTGACCATGGAAGTGTTCATGGAACTGTTCAGGGCACTTTCTTCTTTCATATTCTTAGTAAGGAAATAGAGGGAGAAGACTGTCACCGCAATAGCAGCAGTCAAACCAAGCCACCGCTTTAGGGTTTGTTCCCTACCCTGTTGCTTGAGACGTAACACTGCTTGAGGCAGACGAGCTTCCAACTGCTCCCAACTTGCTTCGGGAAGCACCTCCTCATAGTCGTCCAGCTTATCTCTGAAGTGTAACCAAGGTTCTTGATTTTCTTTAGCTCTCATTCTTTATTCTCCTTTATCCAATTCTTAATTTTTTCTGTCAGAAGAGCTTTCGCACGTACCAACTGTGAAGCAGAGGAGCGTTCCTTGATGCCCAGCATCTTAGCAATCTCTTTATGCGACTTATCTTCCATGACATAGAGGTTGAACACGGTGCGATAACCATCGGGCAGTTCGCCCAGTAGCTGCATCAATACATCAGAAGGTATCAGATCCACATCCTCAGCATCGGGAATCTCTTCCGACAGAGGGGTAGCATCGATGTCGATACTCTCACGCAGTGCATCACTGTGGCGGAGATATTGTAGGGCTTCATTGCGCATCACGACCTTCAGCCATGACTGCAGGGATCCCTCTCCCCTATGCTCAAACTGTGAAATGGAAGTATAGACTTTGATGAACCCTTCCTGAAGCAGGTCTTGTGCCGTATCACGGTCACCCACATAGCGCATCAGATAGGCCAGCATGCGCGGAGCATATTGCTCATAGAGCACGCGGAACGCGTCATGGTCGCCCTGAGCACAACGTCTCACCAAATCGTCTTCTGTGTATAACTTCCTTTGCACCTGTTCTATTAATTAAATGCTACGACTGCAAAAATACTGCATCTAGTTTTAAAAATAAAAGATTTCGGAGTTTTTTTATTCTTTTCTTCGCTACAGCTCGAAGAAAAGAACCAAAAGAAGCGCCGCCGTCTGCACTTCTTCCGCTAAAATCACTCACGTTTTCTCATTCATTTCTTTGCTCCTGCAAAGAAACGAATCAAAGAAACACGCCGACTGCATTTTTTCCACTAAAAATTGCTCACGTTTTTCTAAGCGCCGCAAGACGTGCGCTTCGTGCTCTTTGCGATGCGGCGCTTTATACGAAAAACTTTCCCAATTTTCTTAACGCTCCAAAAATGAGGTCGGAAAGAAGGCTGAGCACAACACGGAGGCTATAGCCCTCTCCCTCTCTTAGTCTCCCCCAATGGGGGAGATAAAGAGGGGGTAGCAACGTGCGAAAGAAATGAATAAGAAAAAAGCAAAAATAAAAGGGAGCGAGTTCGCTCCCTTTTATTTTAATTCCCTTAATGTTACTTTGCTGGATGCACCATTTTCCAAATACCTGCAGCGCAAGCTGCACCAATGAATGGACCTACGATGAAAATCCAGAGATTGGTCAAGGCTGTGCCGCCCTGGAAGAAAGCAGGAGCAATAGAACGTGCTGGGTTCACAGAAGTACCAGTGTAGCGGATGCAAACCAAGTGTACCAGTACGAGGCTGAGACCGATAGCCAGACCAGCGAAGTTGTTGGTAGCACCATTGGTCTTGGAAGTTGCACCAAGCACAACAAGCACGAATACACAGGTGAAGATAATCTCGGCCAGCAAACCACCGATGACACTCACACCAGCCTGCAAGTCATTGGCACCTGTACCAGACAGTGAGTCAACATTGCTGGTAAGCAACCACAACAGAATAGAGCCGATGAACGCTCCAATAACCTGGAACAGCATGTACATGCCACAATCCTTGGCACTCATGCGACCAGTGAGGTAGCAACCCAATGTGATAGCTGGATTAATGTGGCATCCTGAGATACCACCAATGGTGTAAGCCATAGCTACTACAGCCAAACCGAAAGCTAATGCCGTACCTACCACAGCGGGGATGTTTGCTACAGGATCACAGCCTAAGCTGACTGCTACGCCACAACCCATCAAAACGAGCACCATAGTGCCCACCATTTCTGCTAAATACTTTTTCATAATACATTTAATTTAATAATGAGTTAACTGTTTCTTGACTACAAATATAGCATATCCTTCAGAAAAAAAATACTTTTTCCTTATATTTTTTGAAGAAAATATCTTGATATAAAATGAGAAGCACTAACCTACGTTTAGGCCTATGCTTCTGGTTGTCATTCTTGATTTTTCCCATACCTCACAATAATCGTGTGTATGGGTTTTTGGGTATTAATTGTTTTTTCTACGCACAAGAACAAGTGTTTCTACACGTAGGAACAATATGTCCATTACTGTGGACATTTATGTTCATAACTATGGACATTAATCATTACAATTGCTACCATTAAGGCTAACAATTGCTCCCCTCTCTATATTCACTTTCACCCTTCACCTCAGGCGAGTTAAGGCATATAAACCATCTAGTTCCAGTGGTGAAGGTGGAGCATTTCACCTTCACCTTACCTTCACCTCACCTTCACCTTGTTTCTCTGCCCTTCCAAAAAGGGTGAAAGTGGGTGAAAGTAGGGTGAAAGTCAGCGTTTTTACCTTCACCTACTTAACTTACTTGTACTCAGCTAAATAAGTCCAGAAGGTGAAGGATGAAGGTAAAAAAGCACTTCTCCACTCTCTATTAGATAGTTTTTTCTTAAATACAATAAAGAACTTTCAATATTTCGTAAAAAAGTCAATTTTTCTTCCGCTTATCCCACCTCAGATAGATGCCTGCCAGGATGGTGCCACTGATACTGTGCCAAGCGCATGAGATGGCGCAAGGAAGGACAGAGAGTGGTTGTGCTGCAAAGAAGGTGCCTGCTAGTACGGTTGCCAATCCTGCATTCTGCATACCAACCTCGATACTGAGGGTGCGTTTCTTCGCTGTATTGAAACGTGCCAGTCGACCCACGGTCCATCCCAACAAATAGCCTAGAGAGTTATGACAGAACACCACGAGGAAGGTCCAAAGGAACAGCCATAAGCCACGTGCTACCAGGTCATCGTGTACAGTGGATACGACCCCACCTACTATAAAAGCTAAACAGGTGACACTGAGTCCTGGCATCATGGATTGGATGACAGGGAAACTGTTACGGTGGGAATAGGTATAGTTCAGGAAGCAGCCTATACCCACTGGGATAATAGTCACGATAAGGATGTTCAGGAACATGCCTACTGCATCGATCTCAATAATCGCTCCAGCCGTGAGTTGCATCAGCAAAGGTGTCATGACTGGTGCCAGCAGGGTGGAAGCACAGGTCATTCCAACAGAGAAAGCTACATCTCCATGACAAAGGAAAGACATGATGTTGCTGGACACGCCGCCAGGACAGCAGCCAACCAACAAGATACCCAATGCCAAAGCCGGTTCTAAGCGAAAGACATGTACCAACAGGTAGGCCACGCAAGGCATGATAAAGAACTGTGCACATGCTCCGATGAAAATATCGAATGGACGACGTGCCAGGATACGGAAATCTTGCGTGGTGAGCGTCAGTCCCATGGTCAGCATGATAATGCCTAATATCACGGTCTGCGTATTACCTCTTACCCAAGCAAACAACTGAGGTAAAAAGAAGGACAGGATAGCGGCAGCTATCACCACTATCGACGCATGTCCTGACAGCCAACGACTGAGTTTCTGAATGACAGCAATCATGGGATTAATCATCAAAACGCTGAAGGATGCTCTCATAAGCATCGATGCGACGATCACGCAAGAACGGCCACCAGCGACGTACCTGCTCACTGCGTTCTAAGTCTATTTCTACCACTATACACTCTGGAGCCTCATCACCTGCCTGTGCGACAATCTCTCCCTGAGGACCAGCCACAAAGCTATGCCCCCAAAACTGTATGCCACCTGTCTGACCTGATGGATCGGGTTCATGCCCTACCCTGTTCACAGCAATGACAGGTAAGCCATTGGCCACCGCATGTCCACGCATCACCGTCTGCCAGGCTCCTTGCTGGCGGGCTTTCTCCTCAGCGGTATCCGTACTCTCCCAACCTATTGCCGTAGGATAGATGAGCAGTTCAGCTCCACGCATCGCCATCAGACGCGCTCCTTCTGGATACCACTGGTCCCAGCACACCATGACTCCCAACTTTCCTATAGAGGTCTCAATGGGTAGGAAGCCTAAGTCGCCTGGTGTGAAGTAAAACTTCTCGTAGTAAGCTGGATCATCTGGGATGTGCATCTTGCGATACTTGCCTGCCACAGAGCCATCTGTGTCGAATACCACGGCTGTATTATGGTAGAGTCCTGTAGCCCTACGCTCAAAGAGTGAGGAGACCAAGACAATACCCAACTCGGCAGCCAGCTGTCCATAGAAGCTTGTCGATGGGCCTGGTATTGGCTCAGCTAAGTCAAAGTTGTCCACATTCTCCACCTGACAGAAATACAGAGAGTTGTGCAGTTCTTGTAACACCACAAGTTGTGCACCCTTGGCTGCACACTCACGCACTCCTTCTGCCATTCGCTGCTTATTAGTTTCTATATCTGCCGTGCAGGATTGCTGCACCATTCCGATTTTTAGCATTCTTTTCTTAATTATTAGTTTTTATTTATTCTTTTCTTCGCTACAGCTCGAAGAAATAAAGTGCAAACCGAATGCAGAGTCAAGCTTGCTTGAACTATGCTGAGGTGCCGCCTGTATTCTTGCAAAAAAAGAACCAAAAGAAGCGCCGCCGACTGCACATCTTCCGCTAAGAATTGCTCACGTTTTTGGGAGTGCCGCAAGACGACCGCTTCGCGCTCTTATTAGTGCGGCCCTCATTTCCAAAAACTTTCCCAATTCTCTATACGCTCCAGCTGTGAGGTCGGATTTAGGCTGCGCACTCTAAACTCTAAACCCTAAACTCTAAACCAAATTTATTTTTTCTTCCAAAGTTTCGTCATATCCTCCAGTGTCTTGCCTTTGGTTTCAGGTACCAATTTCCAGACGAATATGGCAGCCACCACACAAATGATGCCATAGAGTGCATAAGAGAAGAAGTGACCAAAGCTCACACCCATGCTGCCTAAACGCATGTTGTACATAGGTAGGAAGGTAGACGACACGATGAAGTTAAATATCCACTGGAACGCCACAGCAATAGCAACCGCCTGACTGCGGATGGTATTTGGGAAGATCTCTGAGATAAGCACCCAGCAGATGGGTCCCCAACTGAACATGAACGAAGCACTATAAACCATGATGCTCAGCACAGGAATGATGTTTGGAATGCCACTCACCACACTGCTGATAGCCACACCAAAAGCACCTATAGCCATACCTATAGAACCAGAGATAAGCAGAGGTTTACGTCCCAACTTCTCCACAGTAAATACTGCCAGCAAGGTGAAGGTAATATTCACCACACCCATGATGACGGTCTGTACCATTGGATTGCCCATACCCATGCTCTCGAAGATACGCGGAGCAAAGTAGAGCACTGCATTGATGCCAATGATCTGCTGGAACACGCTGAGCATGATACCTATGAAAATCACCATCCAACCATAGGTGAAGAGTCGTTCCATCTTCTGCTTAGCGGTGCTACGGATGTCCTCTAAGATTATCTTAGCTGCTTCAGCACCATTGATGCGTGTAAGCACAGCCAAAGCATTGTTGTCTTGTCCGTTCATCACCAAATAGCGTGGAGTCTCTGGTACCAGCAAGATCAGCAATGCGAAGAGTCCAGCGGGCACAGCCTCACTGACAAACATCAGTCGCCAACCTGTCTCAATGGTCCATGCAGCCGCATCGGGGTTGATGATCTGGTTGACGCCATTCACTAAATCCACGATAGGATTAGCATGACTGCCTAGAATGAGGAAATTGACAAAGTAAACCACCAACTGACCAAAGATGATGGAGAACTGGTTCCATGAAACCAACTTCCCTCGGATGCCAGAAGGAGATACTTCTGCGATATACATAGGACAGATGGCCGAAGCCAAACCCACACCGATTCCTCCAAGTATACGATAAATGTTGAACATCACCAAAAGTGCAAAAGATGGTGTGCCGTGATGAAAGAAAAGGAACTCTGGATTATAGCTGCCCAAGGCCGACAGGAAGAACAGCACACCTGCTAAGAACAGCGAACGCTTACGTCCCAACTGAATAGCAAGAATGCCCGACAAGCCACTACCGATGATGCAGCCTATCAACGCACTGGAAGACGTGATGCCATGCAGCGCATCGGTATATTGAAAGTCGGACGCTCCCATGAAGAACGCCTGCAATCCTTTCTCTGCACCTGAAATGACAGCCGTGTCATATCCGAACAGCAAGCCGCCCAACACTGCTACCAAAACGATAGAAAACAGATAGGCGGAACTGCCTTTCTCGTTTGTTGCCATATACCTTATTTAATATACATGTTCACAATAGCCTCATACAGCTCTTGCTTGCCACTGTGCTGTGTAGGTTCTCCGTGTGCCTTGGCATAGTTTACCAGCTCTTCGAGTGTCATCTTACCTTCCTCGAAACGCTTACCCTCACCACCGTCGAATGAAGCATAGCGCTCCTTCACCATCTGGCAGATAGGCGAATTCTCCAACAGGTCGGCTGCATTCAGTAAAGCACGTGCCATAGCGTCCATACCGCTAATATGAGCGATAAAGATATCCTCAGGATCAGTAGAGTTACGACGAAGTTTAGCATCGAAGTTGGAACCACCATTGCCTAAACCACCGTTACGGATGATCTGCATCATCGCCTGGATAAGGTCGAAGTTGTCGATTGGGAACTGGTCGGTATCCCAGCCGTTCTGATAGTCACCACGATTAGCATCGATAGAACCCAGCATGCCATTGTCCACAGCCACAGTGAGTTCATGCTCGAAGGAATGACCAGCCAATGTCGCATGATTCACCTCGATATTCACCTTGAAATCCTTGTCCAATCCGTTGGCACGCAGGAAGCCTATCACTGTCTCTGTATCCACATCATACTGGTGCTTAGTTGGTTCCATCGGTTTAGGTTCGATAAGGAACGTACCCTTGAATCCCTTAGCACGTGCATAATCGCGTGCAGCTGTAAGCATCTTAGCCAGATGGTCTTTCTCACGCTGCATCTGGGTGTTGAGCAAGCTCATGTAGCCCTCACGACCACCCCAGAAAACGTAGTTGGTACCACCCAACTTAATGGTTGCGTCGATAGCGTTCTTGATCTGCACAGCTGCACGAGCCACTACGTCGAAATCAGGATTGGTAGCAGCACCATTCATATAGCGCTTGTGTCCAAACACATTCGCCGTACCCCAAAGCAATTTGATGCCAGTTTCCTTCATCTTTTCCTGCAGATAGTCAGTAATAATCTGCATACGCTCTTCATATTCCTCAATGGTGTCAGCCTCTTCGATAAGGTCCACATCGTGGAAGCAGAAGTACTCAATGCCCAACTTCTGCATGATTTCGAAACCTGCATCAGCTTTGGCCTTAGCACGGCAAACAGGGCAAGCACCCTCGTCCCATGCGTATGAGCGTGTCTGACCACCGAACTGGTCACCGCTGGCCTGTCCGAGTGTGTGCCACCAAGCCATAGCAAACTTCAGCCAGTCCTTCATTTTCTTGCCCATCACCACCTTTTCAGCATCGTAATAGCGGAATGCCAACGGGTTCTTACTCTCTGTTCCTTCGAATTTTATCTTCCCTATCTGTGGGAAATACTCTTTGTTCTCCATACTCTTAGAATTATGATTTTTGAATTATGAATTATCATTAAGGATGTTTTTCCAACGCTGGTAGGCCTCCTGATAAGCCTCTAAATGCTTCACATCAGGTTCTATCACAACCAGTTTGCTCAAACCTACGAAAGCATCCTGCATCGAGTTGTAGCAGCCCACTCCGATACCTGCACCACGAGCTGCGCCAACAGAACCATCGGTATCAAACAATTCTACCGTTGCTCCTGTAATGCTAGCCAAAGTCTCACGGAATACCGGACTATGGAACATATTAGCCTTTCCAGCATGAATCTTCTTGACTTCCAAGCCCATCTGCTCCATAATCTCGATGCCGTACTTGAAGGAGAATACCACACCTTCCTGTGCGGCACGAAGCAGGTGACTACGATTATGTACATTGAAGTTGACTCCATGAATGGAACAACCCACCTCGGCATTCTGCAACAAGCGTTCAGCGCCATTGCCAAACGGTAGCACACTGACGCCCTCGGAACCAATAGGAATCCCCAGCACCAACTGATCCATCTCTGCATACTTCGTCCCTACTGGAGCCATGTTCTTGCGTATCCAAGAATTCAGTATGCCTGTGCCATTGATGCAGAGCAACACACCTAAACGAGGTTGTGTCACTTCATGATTGACATGAGCAAAGATATTCACACGAGAGAGTGGATCGTAGCTTACTTTGTCATTCACACCATAGACCACTCCTGAGGTGCCAGCAGTAGAGGCGATCTCACCTGGATTCAGTACCCCCAGAGAGAGGGCGTTGTTAGGTTGGTCACCAGCTCGGTATGTCACAGGGATACCAGCTTTCAGACCCAGTTCATGAGCAGCAGAAGCACTTACCCTACCCTGTTCGCCAAAGGTCGGACAAATCTCAGGAAGAATTTCCTCAGGGAAGCCGAAGTGCTGCAGCAAGGCATAGGCAGGCTGGTTTTCCTTAAAATCCCACACGATGCCCTCTGACAAGCCTGAAACAGTGGTACATACCTCGCCAGTGAGGCGCATGCCAATATAGTCGCCAGGGAGCATCACCTTATATATACGTTCGAAGAGCGCAGGTTCATTCTGCTTCACCCATGCCAATTTAGCAGCAGTAAAGTTGCCAGGAGCGTTCAGATAGTGTGTCAGACAGTAGTCGCTGCCAAGAGCATCAAAGGCCTCCTGCCCATAAGGCACAGCACGGGAGTCACACCAGATGATGCTGTGTCTCAAAGGTTTCAAATCCTTGTCCACACACACCAATCCGTGCATCTGGTAACTGATGCCTATGGCCCCCACCTCATCAGCAGGCACCTCAGCCAATATTTCCTGCGTGCATTGCTTCAAGTAGGTCCACCAACTCTCAGGGTCTTGCTCTGCCCATCCGGGCTTATGTGCAATAATCTCAGCTTCTGTTTTGGGATAGAAGGCGGAAGCTACACATTGACCTGTTTCCGCACAAACCAAACTGGCCTTCACGGAAGAGCTTCCTATATCATAACCTATTAGATACATTCTGACTCGATATTAGATGAATACTAATGTTTACAGCATGCTAAGTTATGACAAATATTTGAGAAAAGAAAACTTATATATACAAAAAAGGTGTTGCGGACATATAATATGCCTCAACACCTCAATAAAGCGTGTAATTAAAATCTTTGCTTAAGCGAGCTTAACCAAAAGGTCAGCTTCCTGCTCCTCAACGACGAGTTTGTCCTCTCTCAGCAACCAACCCAGACCCAAAAACAGGTCTTTGTCACTTCTGATCTTCAGAACCTTCTTCAGTTCCTTAGTAGTCAAACCATCGGTACCATTCAGTGCATTCCAAATCATGCCTGCTGTTTCACCAGCTTTTTCCTTCAACATTTCTTTTTACTTTTTAGTTAAACAATTGTTTAAGAATAGGACTTAAAAAACCTAATCCTTTTGAATTCGGCTGCAAAGATAATAATAATATGTTATACAACATAAAAAAATCGTTGTTTTTTTAATTTATCATCAAAAATATTTCTTTTAGACGGTTTTTAGGGAGATATTTAAGGTTTTTGAACTGAGGTGTTGCACTTATTGCACAAATCAATGAGGTACTTCCTTTCATCCCCCACAACTAACATTTTGTCAGCACCACTAACACAAACAGGAAAATTCGTCATCTCGCGGTGTCAATTTGTCAACAAATTCCACTGAAAACGCACTGGCACCAGATTTGCATTACTTATAGCGGATGCCGTTCTGAAAGCAAGGACTTGAAGAAAGGAGCATTCAAGAAAAAATGAAGTTTAACAAATTAATATAGGAGGTTTTATTATGACACCTGTAAGAAGAAATCAAGATTGGTTACCAAGTATTTTCAATGGATTCTTTGATAACGACGAATGGATGACCAGAGCCAATGCCACTGCTCCTGCCATCAATGTTTTTGAAACTGAGAAGGCATACGAGGTTGAGTTGGCTGCTCCTGGCATGAAGAAGGAGAACTTCAACGTTCACATCGACGAGGAGAACAACTTGGTTATCAGCATGGAGAAGAAGGATGAGAACGAAGAAAACAAGAAGAACGGTCGCTATCTGCGTCGTGAGTTCTCATATGCTAAGTTCCAGCAGACCATGATCTTGCCAGACGATGTTGATCGTGAAAAGATTGGTGCTCATGTAGAGAATGGTGTGCTTCACATCGATCTGCCTAAGTTCACCAAGGAAGAGAAAGAAAAGGCAAAGAGAGTGATCGACATCAATTGAACATTGAACATTAAACATTAAACATTAAACATTGAAC
>JAFRTL010000015.1 GCA_017427065.1 Bacteroidaceae bacterium
TATACATATATATAAATATATAATATAAAAATATTAGTTATAAAATGTAAGTTATGTGAAGACCAAGAATAGTATAGTCCAAAATAAAAACTGTTATTGTTATTACTGTTATCGTTTACTGCTTTTCCTAATATGGTTGACAACCATTTACTGATATTGTTGCCTATTTCCTAAAAAAGTTGACTATCTTTACTAGTAATGTGGATTACTTTCACTACTTTCCTTTACCTTTGCACGGAAAATACAAATCATGAAGTCTATTAATAATAACTATGCATCGCAATCGCCTCTTATTCCTCGATACTGAATTCACAGGATTGGATAAGGACCAGGACCACTTGGTGCAAGTGGCTTGGGTAATGACAGACTTAGAGGGAAATATACTTACAAACAAGAGGCTGCCTATCCTAAAGAGAAATGGATAAAAGCAGCCTCAGACCTTCAACATTAAATCTGATAAATGCATTTTGAAGGTTCCTGACCCTTTTTGCCAAGCGGGGCCTTCACAGGTGCCGCTTGGTTTCCGGGGCTCATTCTATTTTAGCTACATGTATTGTTGCTATGTGTTTAACATAGAAGAGATTATTCGTTTTTCAAAGAATCTACAGGATTGGCATGGGCAATCTTGAGGCAGTTCAATACCACGACTACTAAAACAATGGCCAGCACTACCAATGCCCCGCCAATGAAATAGAGTGGGTGTAGCGTCACCTTCTCAGCAAACTGCTCCAGCCATTTGCCTGCCATATAGTAGGCCGCAGCCATGGCCACGATGGCCATAACGATGGAGAGCTTCTGGATGTCCCAGGCAAAGATGCCCAGAATGTCTCTTGTGGTGGCACCGTTAATCTTGCGTATGGCCATTTCCTTGCTGCGCCTTTGACTTTCGTCACGAATGAAGCCTATCAGTCCCAGCATGGCGATGAGCAGGCTGAAGATGGCTCCCAGCACCAGCGTGTTCCGCATTTTCTTGCTGTCGGTGTACGCATCCCGGATGGAATCCTCGTAAGAGATGAGGTTGATTTCTTTTCCTTCCAGGGCATCGGTCAAAGCTTTCTTCACCTTCTGCAGGGTGGCTTCGTCGGTGTTATTAAGTTTGAAGAAGATGTGTGGCATCCAGTTGTCCATGCTGCCTATCTCCCCATAGAACAGGGCACTAGGTCGCTCGTCCACACCCGTCAGATTGCCTATCAGGTAGCTCTTGTAAACACCAGCGATGGTGAACACTGGCTGTACCCCGTTTCGGTCATGTCCGGTCATCTGTATCTGCTTGCCCACAGCCCCGTCGCTCCAGTCGGTAAATTCTTTCATCTTCTCCACAAACTTTTCATCCACAGCCACTTCTGAAGAATCACGCGGAGCACGGCCCTCTAAGAACTTGATGTCTAAAAGGTCATAGAAAGTGTCAGTACACTCCATCTGGTCGGCTATGTTGAAGAGATCCTTGTCGTCACCTGGTAGAAAGATGTTATTACCGTTGGAACCTTGGAAAGCCAGATTATAGCTGGCAGCCACACCCTTTACTTCAGGAAGATTCTGCAAGGTGCTTGCGGCACGTACTTGTGCCTGACGGTCACCATCAAACAGATCGATATAGTAGAGGTTGTCGTAGTTATAGCCAGGATTGCTGTGCGCCACCTTATTATATTGTTGCCCTATGATAAGCATCATCACCACCAGGAACACGTTGATAAGCACCTGTGTGCCCAGCAGTCCGAGCTTCCATTTGCGTGAGTGCTCCGTATAGTTTTTCAGCGCCTCATACACGGGGATGCGCATATAGAGATGGGCTGGCACCACGATAGAGATAAACAACACCAAGGCGATAACCACTGCGATGGCTATGATGCTTTGAGGCACCAACAGCGTGGTGAATGGCACTCCCAGCAGGTTCTCCACCAGACTTCTACCTGCAAATATCAGTAGGGCAGCCAGTGCCAATGCCAATGTCAGGTGCAGCAAAGCCTCACGTGACAGCATGCCGTAGATATGCTTACTCTCTGCTCCATAGCACTTTCGCACTCCCACTTCCCTAGAGCGCTTCACCATCGATGAGATTACGATAAGGATATAGTTCAAGAGGCTGATGATAAGCAACAGAGCTGCTACAATGGAGAGCAGGATGATCTGGCTCTTCACCTCAGGATCGGAGGTGTGCATCTTGTCGAAAGGAGAGAGGAAATACCAA
The DNA here is from genome assembly GCA_017427065.1 of Bacteroidaceae bacterium. GTDB lineage: Bacteria > Bacteroidota > Bacteroidia > Bacteroidales > Bacteroidaceae > Bacteroides. The sequence continues at coordinate 2,189 of JAFRTL010000015.1, forward strand.
AGCGTAGTACCATTTTTCTCCAACTGCTCCAGCGGTTGGTGAGCCTCCTGCATCTTGCGTATGGCATCTTTCAGACCGTTGGGATCTACACCGGGAGCCAGTTTCACATAGCCCTTGTAGCGATCGTTACCCAACCAGTTTTCTGTGCTCTGCTTACCATAGGTATCCATAGAGAGCAGTATGTCATAATCCAAAGTGCCGTTTTTGGGGAAGTCTTCATACACACCCTCGATAGTTAGTTTGAGTCCTTCCATCGTGGTATTGGCTATCTGCTTACCAATGACGGAAGAGTAATCGCCAGGCGAGGTGACCAGCTTGTCAGCAAAGCTGCGACTCACCATCAGTGTGCCGAACTTACCCAAAGCCTTTACAGGGTCGCCAGCTAAGATAGGGCGATTGAACACCTCGAAGAAGCAGGTGTCAGCACACACCAGCGTGCCAGTGATCTTGTTGCCATCCTCGTCCAGATAGGTGTCTTCGTTGAATACAAAGGTTGTACGCGTAGCACTTTCCACGCCTGGCACTTCGGCCTTGAAACCAGGAGCAGTGGCACCGCTCACCTGCCCATAGTCGTGCGATTCCCCCTGCTGGCTGTAACCCGTTTTAATGATGTAAACCCGATCCACATCTTGATAGAAGCTATCATAGCTAAGTTCGAAAAACACTTTGGCTATCAGTACGATGCCTACGGCCATTCCAATGCCCAAGGAAAATACCTTGATCCAAATATCACTTTTTGTTTTCATTGTTGTCCATTTAATCAGTCATTATTGATGTCTTTCCATTCTATAATTCGGTCTTTATCCTCGTTGCAGACCACATGTGCTGTATGCTTCTCTTTTGTACCATCTGTTGAGACAATATAATAGCTCACATTGGCAGAGAAGCGCACCTCGCCATTTTCCTTATAGTCTTCGCATAAATACTTACTGCCGAATTCTACTTTTTCGCCATCAACAATACTGGCAGAAACATGGCTTATCACAGCTTCTTCAAAATTCCTGTTTTCCCTGTTGCCATGACCAGGCAAATTGATATGGCCACTTTGTGCATACAAGATAAGCAGCACAACGGCTATGCAAGCGGCAATCTTTATAAATTTAGTTTTTTTCATCATGTGTCATTCTTTAGTTTATTGATTCTTGTTAAATACTTTACAGTTACTCTTTCTTCAATTAAGTCCTTCAGGGCTTTTCTTCATCGTCGCTCGGAATAGAAAGCGGGGCTTTCTATTCTCTCACTCCTTCTTCAGTTCCGTAGCAGGATTGGTCCTTGCTGCTTTTAAGGTTTGCCATAGCACGGTACCAAAGGCGATGACCAGCGAGATGATGACTGCTACGGCAAATATCCAGCCATAACCCTCGATGCGATAGGCAAAGCGTTCCAGATAGATGCGAGATGCCCAGATGGCCAGAGGAATACCAATCAGGCAGGCAAGTCCCACCATAATCATATAACTATGAACATTTCTCCAAGTTTCCTTTGTCACATCCGATCCGAATACTTTGCGAATGGCTATCTGCTTGGTATTCTCATCGGCAAAATAGGTACTCATAGCCAGCAGACCCAGCAGGGAGATGAGGACGGCTAGTACGGCAAAGAGTTCCACCAGTCTTAGGGTGCGGCGTTCCAGCTCCAATTGCTGGTAGTTCAGATCTCTCATGAATCCACAGAGCCACGCAGCTTCTTCAGTGCCCGACTGCTCCAACCTGAAGTCTCGATAGGCCTTACGGATGGCCTCGTCATAAGACTTGTCCTCACCCGTAGTGCCGATGAGCAGGCAGTTGGCATAGTTCAACTCTTCTGCCTTGGTCACTATTATGCCCCCGTTGGGGTTAATCTCTTTTGAGGAGGCCGCACTGGTGGGGAAATCATGTACGATTCCACCGATAAACTCAGGTTGAGCACCGTTCACACTTATTCTTCGGGGGAATACTGTAGTAGTATCAGATACACCTGCCGCACGGAAAGCCGATTCGCTCATCCATAGTGAATGTACTAGCGGATGGTCGAAGTCTTCCTCCACCTCCAGTCCCAATAGCTGGAAATAAGTGGAGTCGCAAAGAATGACAGGCATATCTACATGGTGCTCCTCGTCCACCTTTACGCCCACGGTCATGTTTATTAGACCGGGTATGCCGCGTCCCATGCCTACCTTAGTAACAAACGGAAGTGCACTCACCTTGTCCAGAAATAGCTTCGCCATGTCATAGTCACGTGATGAATATTCTATGTAATAGAGGTTGTCCACTGCCGCATGGGTAGGTCGTGAGAGCATGTGCTGCATCTGCATTTCCATGACCAAGGCTATGGCAATGAGAAACACTGCCAGCACATTCTGCACTACGATGAAGACACGGCTCAACACCATCTTGTTTTTCCGACGGAAAGATCCCTTAATCACGTCAATGGGTTGGTAGCGTGAAGCCATATAGGCAGGGAGCAGTCCGCAGATGATACCTAAAATCAGAATCACAGCCAGGTAAGCAAGGATATACCCCGGAGTCATCATGAACGAGAGTCCTACACCTAGTTCATCTAATCCGTATGAAACCAGTTCTGGGTCAATGGTAGATACCAGGTTACTCATCATAGGTGCCAGCAGGTAGGCCAGTACCAGTGCAACTATAAAACACATGGCGGTGAAAGCCACAGACTCTACGATGTATTTCCAGAGAATGGCGTTTCGATCGGCTCCTAAGAGTCGACGGGTAGCCATCTCCTTGGCACGCTTTCCAGTAAGGGCAAGGTTCAGGTTCACATAGTTGAAGATGGCTGATAGGAGTAGCAGAAGTACCACCACGGTAAGGAGGTTTAGCATCTGCTTGTTTCCAGAACGGAAGAGTCCCGTGGGACTTCCTTCAAAGAAGAAGGCCTCGTCCATGCGGTAGGGGCGCCATTTGTCTACACGTTCAGCTCGCCAAGTCTCATCGTAGTTCTTGTGCAGTAAGGCCTTCGCTTTGGCTTCTACGGCAGTAAGGTCTGCATCTGGGCGCACGCGGAACCAGGTGGCATAGTTGCCTATGCTGTTGAACGCCTTGCTCTGGTTGGCTGCCCAAGTGTCTGAGATGTGGGTGATGACGTCACAAGGCAAGAAGAAGGAATTCTCAAAATCGGCATATACGCCCTTGATAGTGCGTTCCGACTCGTTCACCTTGAGGATGCTGCCCACCAGACTCTCCCCATTTATGGCCAGGCGCCTTGCCAACGACTGGCTGATGAGGACATCGGTCTTTCCTACAAAATCCTGTACATTTCCTTCTATGATTTGGTACTGTGGGAAAACTTCGAAGAATTCCGCATCGGCCTCCATGCCTGTTCCTCTGACCAGATCTTCACCTATCTGAATGGTAGGTTGCCACAGTAAGGCCATATGCGTCACAGCCTCTACTTCAGGGATATTCATTTCCACTTCTTCCTTGTCCCAATAGGTGAGTCCTAGGAAATCGTCGCTTCCCAGTACGAAGGTCCGTTTCCACTCAGGCGACTCATGTGCCACTTCATTCTGCTGCACCACATAGCTGCCTATCAAGATCACAAACGCTAAGCTCACCGCAAGCCCCACTGCCTCGATGGCAGTGTAGAGCTTGTTGCGGGATAGGAATTTCAGGTAACTTTTCATATCATTTTGTTCTTTTTATGCATTTATTCTCACTCCTTCTTCAACTCTGTAGCAGGATTGGTTCTTGCTGCCTTTAAGGTTTGCCAAAGGACGGAGCCGAAGGCGATAAGCCCGGTGAGGAGCACAGCCACCACGAAAATCCACCAATAGCCTTCCAGCCTGTAAATGAAATCCTTGAGGTATTCCTGAGCTGCATAGACTGCTATTGGAATTCCCATGACGCAGGCAATCCCTACCAGCACCATATACTCCCGGATGGTGCGCCAGACTTCCGTTTCTATCGTACCTCCGAATACCTTACGCACGGCAATATCACGGGATTTTTCATCGGCATAATAAGTACTCATGGCCACCAGTCCTAGAAGGGCGATGAGAATGGAAAGCAGCATGAATATCTCCACCAGTCGCATATTGTTGTGGGCGGGTTTCCAGGCTTCGGCAATGTTCTCATCAATCCAGAAAGAATTGTTTCCAGCGTCTTTGTGCTCTTTTACATAGGTCTCATAGGCATTGGTAATCTGCTTTTCAGCCTCTTTCCTGTCACCGGTTGTTTCAATTACCCATCCGTTTGCCGAAATGTCTTCCGGTTTCATGAGGGAGATGATGGCATAATCCTCTTCTCCCAGATTGGCTGGGTTGGTAGGAAATGCCTTGAAGACTCCCGCCGTCTGCTCGCATCCCTTCGTTCGTCTTGCAAGTTCTCCCACATCGTGGTATTCCTCATCGAACCCGCTTGCTGCAAAGCTCTCATCGGAGAACCACACGCTGTTGAACTGCGGAGCGCCATAGTCTTCGAGTATCTCAAAGTGAAACATCGAAAAGGCAGTGCTGTCCATCCTCACGTGTTTGTAAAGGATGTCTTGTCCGTCCCGCGTGGTGCTATACTGACCCATCGAGATCATTCCGGGCACGCCGGTGGTTTTGCCCACCCGTTTTACGCAAGGCAGGGCTTCCAGCATATCCCTGAAGGGGTTCCCGTCTTCATACGAATAACTCAGCATAAAGAACTTGTTTGCAATATCGCAATGCATCGGTCTGGTCTGGGTCTTGTGCATCTGTGCTTCCATGGTGATGGCCAGCGCTATCAGGATGACCGCCAGGGCATTCTGCAACACGATGAACACTTTGCTGAACACCATCTTGTTCCGGCGCCGATATCCTCCTTTCATTACCTCCACCGGCTTGTAGCGTCCTGCCATCAGGGCCGGGAAGATGCCGCAGAGGATACCCACAATCAAAATGATGACGATATAAGCCATTACATACCCCGGAGACCAGATGACTTTTATCGGGATATCCGGATTGTTCAAAAGCTCATTGATTAACGGGCATAAGGCTTCTGCCAGCAAGAGTCCCGCTGCAAAGCATACGGCTGTAAATGCGATGGATTCAACCACGTACTTCCAGATAATGGCGGCTCTGGATGCTCCGGACAACTGCCTCACAGCCATTTCCTTCGCCCTCTTTCCGGTGAGTGCGACTGACAGGTTGATATAGTTCAGTATGGCTGAGAAGAGCAGCAGAAGTCCAACCAGCGACAGAACTCTTAGGGTCCCTTTGTCTCCATGTCGGAAAAACCCGTTCGTTTCCTTGAAAAACAATTCATCATAACGCGATAGTTCCAGATGTTCAAAGAAAGCCTGCCCATAGATGCTTGAATAAACGTCCTTGCAGACAGTTTCCAATTTGTCATACAGAACTTTCCTGTCTGTTCCAGGACGGACCTTGAGTAGCGTGACCGTACTGCCATAGTTGTCGAAAGGCTGCCAGTCGTCTTTGTAAACAGCAGCATTGAGGAATATATCATAAGGCTTGATGACCGTGCCCTTCAGGTCCTCCAGTATGGCACCTACTATATAGCTGTTCTCACTGATTTCAAGATTGTCGCCCACCGAAAGGTTATGCTTTCTGGCAAAAGAGGCTGAAATGATGACGTTGGAGGGAGCAGAAAGCACGTCTGCAGAGCCTTCCACAAAGCGGAACTCCGGACAAATCTCGAAGAACGCAGGTTCCACGCCGGCACTTTCCGCTTCAAACTCCTCTTCCCGAATAACAGGATGTACCACTACATTACACATCCTGGAAACGGACTCTATTTCCGGAATATCTGTAAGGACATCAGGGAAGCCGTAAGTAAGTGCCGGCATCATCTGTAGACCTGGTACATAGATCCTTTCCCGGTCTGGGTTTTCGCGAGTTACCTCATATTGCTGCCACACATGTGAGCCAATGATAATCACAAACGCTAAACTCACCGCAAGCCCCACCGCCTCAATGGCGGTGTAGAGCTTGTTGCGGGAGAGGAATTTCAGATAACTTTTCATATTTACTCTTTTTTTAGTTCTATAGCAGGGTTGGTTCTTGCAGCCTTCAGCGTCTGCCAAAGGACAGAGGCGAAAGCGATGGTTATGGAAATAAAGGCTGCTACCACAAATACCCAACTGTAGTTTTCGATGCGGTAAGCAAATTGGCTTAAATACTTTTCAGCTATCCAGGTGGCGACTGCTATACCGATAATAACGGCGATTCCTACTAAAACCATATAGCCCTTTATTGTTCTCCAAATCTCATGAGTGATATCGCTGCCAAATACTTTTCTTATAGCTATAATTTTGGTGTTCTCGACAGAGTAGTATGCACTCATCGCCAACAGGCCTAATAATGAAATAAGCACTGCCAAGATCATAAAAAGCTCAATAAGACGAAGGGTCATCTTCTCTGGTACCAATTGCTCGTTCAGGACATCAACTATATAACCAGCTTGTGAGGGCTCTACTTTAGTTCCATCTTTCTCGATACAGAAATCGGAATATGCCTTTAAGATGGCATCTGCCGCCTCTTTTTCATCCCCATCGACTTCTATCATCACTCCGTTTCCGTACAAGATCTTATCTGCGGTGGAAACTACAACTGCTGAATTTTCCGCAGGATTCTCGGAAGAGGCATCTGCGGTAGGAATGTCTTCATACACACCGCCAACATATTCAGTCGCAGCACCGTTAATCCTGAAACGGGGGGCGTAGTAGGATAGTGTAGAATCGCTGAGTTGTATCTCATCGGCCAGATGCTTTGACATCCATACCGATCCTTCACGAGGCGTTCCATAGTCTTTGTTTATCTTAAGTCCAAGCATGTCGAAGTACTCTGGTGTGCAGATAATTAGTTGTGTATTTGCGGTCTTGTCTTCTGGGGTAGAGAACCCAAATCCCATGCTCATCTGACCAGGGAAACCAGCACCATAAGCAACTCGCTTTACCTGTGGAATCTGGGTCAAACGATCAACTAATGGCTTAATTTCAGAATAATCCCGAGCAGTAAAAGTCAAACGGAAAAGCCCCTCACTGCGGGCATTCAATGGACGGTTCATCATATGTGTGAGTTGTACGCTCATCAGGATGGCCATGGCAATGAGCAATACAGAGATGGCATTCTGGAAAATAATGAATATTTTGCTGAATACCATTTTGCTGCGCCTGCAAAATGTACCGCGTACCACGTCAATAGGCTCATAGCGGGAAGCAATGAGAGCAGGAGCGATACCAACGATAGTGCCAATCATAATGATAGAGAAGACATAAAATGCAAAAGTCCCAGTCGTCAGATTCAGATTTATTTGGACATAAGCCCAAGTATTGCCAACATCGGAAACATCCATAAGTAGCTTATTCATCATCGGAAGAAGAAACCATGCCAATAATAAAGCAAGGGCAAAGCATACAGCTGTAAAGGCTATAGATTCAATAATATATTTGAGCATTATGCCTCTTTGCGAAGCTCCCAGCAGACGTCGGGTAGCCATTTCTTTTGCACGTCTTCCAGAGAGAGCCAGATTTAAATTGACATAGTTGAAGATGGCTGATATGAGAAGGAGCAGAACTACTACAGTCAGCATTTGAAGCAGAGACTTGTTTCCCCGTTTAAAGAAATACTGTTGGTTGCTGAAGAATAATTCTGGAAGCGAATAGATTGGGAAATCTTGAATCCAAGTCTTGCCATAATTGGCGATACATATGTCGTGAATATGATCGGCCAGTGTTTCCCGGTCTGTTCCTTCTGAAACTTTGATTAACGATATATACTGGCCGATAGTACTGAAAGCACGCAACTCTCCTGTGGAATAGAATGGATCAAACTCTGCATTGGCTAGAATACCTACATCGGGCATCAGTGTGTTTCGGAAATCTTTGTAAATGCCACAAACAGTCAGCTCTTGTCCAGAAAAATAGGTTTCAGCACGAAGATGTGTTCCGATAACGTCTGTCCCGACTATGTTTGCTATCTGCTTTGCAAAAGATTCGCTCACAAGACAATATCCTTTGAGGGCAAACTCATCCAAAGACCCTTCAATGAGTTGGTAGTTAGGGAATACCTCAAAGAACTCTTTATCTACCAGAGTCATTGAGTTTGTTAATTTATTGTCGCCTATAGAGACAATAGCCCCTTCTTCCGTATTGCTGATTCGGCACACAGTTTCAGCTTCTGGCAACTTTGAATCAAATTCTGCTTTATCCCACCAAGACAATGCCACAAAACTCGAGCTGCCTACGCCGTACACCCTTTCACTGATAGGATTCTCATAGGAGATTCTATACTGTTGCCAGACATAGTTACCGATAAGGATAACGAATGCTATAGAAACCACAAGCCCCACCGCCTCTATGGCGGTGTAGAGCTTGTTGCGGGATAGGAATTTCAGGTAGGATTTCATTTCAGTTGGTCTATGCAGATCTTTTTACAATTCGTTCTTCACATCACTTACTATCTGACCATCGAAGAGGTCGATGGTGCGCTGGGCGCAGGCGGCATCGCGCTGTGAGTGGGTTACCATCACGATGGTGGTGCCTTCGCGATTCAGCTCCTTCAGCAGATCCATCACCTCCTTACCGTTCTTGGAGTCCAAGTTACCAGTAGGCTCATCGGCCAATATCAGTTTAGGACCAGCTACCACGGCACGAGCGATGGCCACACGTTGCTGCTGACCACCAGAGAGTTGCTGTGGAAAGTGCTGCGCGCGATGACTGATAGCCATGCGTTTCATGATCTCCGTCACTTTCTGTTTGCGCTCAGAGGCACTGATGTTGAGGTAGCGCAGAGGCAGTTCGATGTTCTCATACACGTTCAACTCATCGATGAGGTTGAAGCTCTGGAACACAAAGCCGATGTTGCCTTTGCGGAACTTAGTGCGTTCCTTTTCCTTGAGGCCACCTACCTCAGTACCCAGAAGTTCATAGCTGCCACTGGTAGGATTGTCCAGCAAGCCCAAAATATTAAGTAAGGTGGACTTGCCACAGCCAGAAGGGCCCATGATGGCCACGAACTCGCCGTCTTTGATTTCAAACGTTACGCCATTCAGCGCGGTTGTCTCGATTTCTTCCGTACGGAAGATCTTTGTAAGATTGTTTACTGTAATCATAATTCTTTTATTTATTAGTTATTAATTATTCGTTTTTCAATGAATCTACAGGGTTGGCATTGGCGGCTCTCCAGCTTTGAAGTGTCACTACCAGCAGAGTGATGGCACCAACTAACACCAGAGAGGCAAGGAAAATCCACACAGGGACTGGTGCCTGATAGGCAAAGCCACTGCGCCATGAAATCATTATCCAATAAGCCGCAGGCGCAGCCACCACAAAGCTGAGGCCTGCCAGCAGGAGGTATTTCTTATTGATCATGCTGAGAATACTCTCTACTGTGGCACCATTCACACGCCTAACGGCTATTTCCTTCTTTAAGAATTGCGTCTCAAAGAATACCAGGCCGATAATACCGATGATGGCGATGAGTAATGCCACTATAGAAGCGATGGTGATGAGCTTGCCAAGCGACTGCTCGCTCTGGTACATATCCTCAATCCACTTGTCAAGATGGCGAACGTTTACCTGGTCTGGTTCTCGGGAAGGATCAAAGGTGCAGATAGCTTTCTTGATGTAGTCGGACACTTCCTTGAAGTCGGCTCCCGGAGCGGTCTTCACATACATCATACTGAAGTTTCTCCACTGCGTCTTTCCCCAGATATAGAGTGCCAGCGGACCCATGGGGTGCTTAAGGCTCTTGAAGTTGAAGTCCTTCACGATGCCCACAATCTGAGTGTCACCCACATGTCCTCCCGTGGTGCTGCCCACGTGGAACTGGGGGTACATTTTTGTAAATGTCTCATTGATAATCATACAGCCCATTTCGCTTTGGCTGTCCGAAGGCTGGAAATCGCGTCCGTCTGCCATCTGGAGTCCAAAGAACTTCAGGAAATCATCGGTCACTGGGAGCACCTCCATGAAAATCTGCTTTCCGTCTACGGTGCGTCCCCAACCCATCTTTCCGTCGGATACAATCGCATTGTCGGCAAAAGTGACATCCACAATCGATGGGTTCTGTAGCAGGTTGCTTTTCAAGGCCTCATGCTGACCACCGGCAGCGTAGCCGCACCACACTTGCAGTATCTGCTCCTGACTGAATCCCATGTCCTTTTTAGTCATGAAGTTCGTTTGTACATTTACGAAGAGTGCCGTTAGGATAAAGATAAAGGAGAGGACAAACTGCAGGGCCACCAGGGCATTGCGGAGCCTTCTGCCTTTGACTCCGGTGCCGTAGGATCCCTTCAGTACCAGTGCAGGAGGTTGTGAAGTGGAGTAGAGTGCAGGGGCAATGCCTGCCACGATGGCTGAAAGGAGGGCTACCACCAGCGTCAGCACCAAAATACCGATGTTATCCTGTACTTTCAGACTGTCTGATACGTAGGAAGCCCATGAAGTTCCGGCTACTACGTGCATGATGACACAAGCTAAGCCAAAGGCAGCCAAAACCAGGAGTCCTGCATGCAGTAGCTGCCTCCTGATGAGTGAGCCTCTTCCTTCACCCAGCACCTTACAGGTATTGATGTTCTTGATACGGAACGGAATTTCAGCGAAGGCAAAGTTGATGAAATTGATAATGGCAATCGCAATGAGCAGTACCGCAATGGCAGCCAAGGTGAGGGTAATGGCCTTGTTGGAGCTGTCGATGTTGGCTCTTACATCCCGTTCATAGTGAGCATCGTGCAGATTGGTGATACGGAAGCCCTTGCGGTAAACTTCCACTTCATCTTTATCGGTTTCATCGCCATACAGATAGGGACTTATCGCATCCAGTATGGCTGTTTGGGTCTCTGCAGCCTGCTGTGGGTCTTTAAGCTTTACGAAAGCATTGAAAGACCATTCGCTAGAATCCTCCAGAGAATATTTCCCGATATTTGAGATAATCCCGAAATGCATGCTGTAATTGCGGTGTTTATCTCTGAATACTCCCACGATACGAGACGTCAATTTTTCGCCCGTCTGGAGTGTACCCGTCTGGAGTGTCTTGCCGATGGCACTTTCTTCACCGAAGAACATTTTTGCGAAAGCTTCGTGCAGCACGGCAGTCCCTGGGGCAGTAAAATCTTTGGCAGAGCCTTCTACCCATTCAAAGGGGAAGACAGAGAACAGGGTGCTGTCTACGAGAGCAGCAGGCACGGTGATGGCCGATTCTTTGTCGTCTTCACGGTAAAAGACCATATCTCCTTGGTTCGATAGGGTGCCTATGGCTTCGATATTCGGGCTAGCGGTCCTCATGACTTCAATAACCGGTCTGGCGAAGAAGGTACTGAACAATCCATTGTCTAGCCAGTTGTTCTCCAAACGGAACACCTGCTTGTGCCCCTCGAAGTTTTTGTCATAAGTGGCATCCCAGCGCACCTGCACCATCAGGATCATGGCTGCGGCAAACGCCACACTCATACCTATTATATTAATCAGCGTAGAAACGCCTGTCTTTCTAAATACTTTCATTCTTTCTCTCTTTATTTATTCTTTTTTCAATACTTCGGCAGGATTCGTCCTTGTCGCTTTCAGATAGTGTGATAGCACAACTATGGCACACAGTGCTGCCACAACAATGAGTGTCACGGCAAATATACCTACAGAGAATCCCACTCGATGCGAGAACTGTTGCAAGTAGTACCGTGCGATCAGCCAGCCAATTGGCGCAGCAATAACGTAGCAAATGGCCACCGTCCGTAGATAAAGCCATAGACCCTCCGAAGTAATCTGAGGTATCTCTGCCCCCAATACGCGCTTTATAGAAATCTCTGTCCGCTTGTACTGCACATCCATTAGCACCTGACCCCAAATGCCCACGAGAGAGAGTAGCACTGCCAGCAGTGAGAACAGCCACACAGCCAGGCGCAGTCGCTCTTCTCCACTATAGAGGTTTTTACCGATTGCATCATAGAACTGTAATTCGTAAGGCATAGTTGGGTCCATTTCCGTCAGGAAGGATTGAATCTTTTCAATCGCTGCCAGTCGGTCAGCACCTTCGGGGAACCGAATATAAGCGAAAGGCATCGAGTGTCCTCGTTTGGTATGCACTTGGAAGGCTACGGGAGAATCCGCTTTACGCATCGATGTAATATTTACATTATTGATGAAGCCAACAATCGGAGCTCCGTCACCGAATTCATCCTCATAAACCATCAACTCGGCGCCTCGTGTTTTCAAGTCCTGCGTGAAGAGAATCGGTCCGAACTCTCCTTCATTGAAACTACGTCCTTCCATAACTTCCAATCCAAGAACCTGAGGCAAATTCCAGCTGCAAAAGATCATGCTCATCGACACCTGTCCATCGCCAAAATCAGCGCTCTGTGTGGTATAGGCATCTGCCCCGCCAATAAGATCATTTGCGTAAGCTACGTCTTCCACTTCAGGAAGTGTGCATAAGCGTTCCCGCAGCCAGTCTGCTTTTTCCCTGCTGTTCTCGCCGCCGATATTCACAACGGCCAGGTTATTCTTGTTGAATCCACAAGGATACTCCTTCATGAAGCGACTCTGCTTCTGCACGAAGAGGACAAAGATTAGCAGGGCAATGGAAACTACAAACTGCACACCTACAAGTACCGAGCGCAGCGTCTTTCCTGACTGTGACAGCCCATAATTGCCCCGAAGGATAAGTGCAGGCTGACCAGAGGTCGAATAGATGCCTGGCCAAATACCTGCAATGATGCCCGTGGCCAGCGCAACTGTTCCTACGAAGATAATAAGTTCCCAATGCTTGCTAATTGCAAATGCTTGCATCAGTACACCTTGCGTAGCCAGTGCCTCCGATACTGGCTTCAGTAGGAGGGCTGCCATAGTAAAGGCGCAGATACACCAGATGACGGCCTCTGTCACCACCAGTGTCCGCAAGCGTGTCGTTGAAGATCCCAGAATCTTCTGCAGGTTGACATTCTTTATTCTGAGAGGTGTCAGAGCTACATAGAAGTTCGTGAAATTGATGAGACCAATAGTCAGAATCAAGATAGCGATAGCAATCAGTAAAAGTAGCTGTGAGCGACTACCGCTCTTGTAGATGTTCCCCTCGTTCCGGAAATAAATGCTTGTGAGAGGCACCAACTTGATGGGCGTGAGCCAATCTCCATGAGGCGCAAAGTCAAAATGGCTGTTGAAATCATTGGCCACGGTCTCTGCATTGTTAGCATCGTCCAACAGCAGATAGCAGACAAAATTGGCTCCGCCATAAGACCCTTTATTGATGTCTCCGATTGTCAAATACAGATCATTCCCGAGTTGCGTGTTTGTAGGGAAATCTTCATAAACACCAGTCACAGTGACTTCCCGAGGCAATTCCATATACTTGGCATCTGTCTTCAGTAGTTTGCCAACTGCCGATTCTCCAGAGAACAGATTTTCTGCTAACGATTGGGGTATGATGACTGAATTAGGGCCTTCCAGTGCGTGAGAGTCTCCCTCCAACATCTTGATGCCAAATACATCGATAAATCGTTCCGATACGAAAATAATATCTCGCTTGTAACCGACAGGAGTACCACCGTCCTCTGCGGCGGAGAAATAGATTTCTCCCAAGAAAGGCATAAAAGTACAGCCAGCTTCAATGTGTACTGACGATCCGATGATGTCATCGGCAAAGCCTCTCGGAAGTATATTGCGGAACATAGATTCATCGGCCTTTTTGTCAGCTCTGAACACACGCTTCGCTGTGGGATGGCACTTATCAAACGACAGCTCATAGTCGGCCTGCAGGAAGATTAGTGCGAACGCTATGAAAGCGGCCACCAGCCCTGTGAAATTCAGCACTACTGCTATTGGGTATCGACGTATCAGGCTTTTGAGGTTCTTTATAATCATATATTATTGTATTATTGGGTTTAAGTAATATTAAAACACTAATACATCACTATCCCCATAAGTCTCATACCCAGAGGTTATGACTTTCTCTCCTGGCTCCAGGCCTTCCAGCACTTCGTAGTACTGCGGATTCTGGCGTCCGATGCGGATTTCACGCTTCACGGCTCTGTTGCCATCTTTATTCACTACATAGATCCACTTGCCACCTGTCTGCTGGTAGAAGGAACCGCGAGGGATGAGGATGGCTTCTTCGGGCTGTCCCAGTTGCAGATTGAGGTAGTAGGTCTGTCCGCTGCGGATGTTGTCAGGCTGCTCGCCATCAAACTTGAAGTCGGCCTTGAACTTGCCATCACGTACCTCTGGATAGACTTTGCGAATGAGGGTGGAGTAGGTATCTCCCTGGCGTTCGAAAGTGGCCTCCAGACCCTCTACTACGCGATCGATGTAGTGCTCGTCTATCTGTGCTTCTACCTTATAGGTACCCACGGAGTTGATCTGTCCTATCTTGGTGCCGCTGGCGATGCTCTGACCAAGCACCACATCCAGTAGGCCAAGCTCTCCATCGATGGGAGCCTTCACGATGAGGTTGCTCTTGCGCTTGCGAATCATCTGCATATTGAGCTGCATATTCTCTAAGCTCTCCTCCATGCGGTCTATCTGCGTGCCACGATAGAGGCTGTCTTGCTTGGAGCGCTCACGGATAAGTTCGTATTTCTGCTGTGCCAGTCGGTAGTCTTCCTCTGCTTTCAGGTAGTCCTCCTTGGCGATGAGCTTATCCTCATAGAGTGCCTTTTGCTGCTCGTAGGTGCGACGCAGGCGTTCTACCTGCGTGCCATATTCCAGCACGTTCTGGCGCACGTCGAGCTTCTGTTGCTCCATCTGGATTTGTGTGTTGCGCAGGATGTTCTCCTTCTCTGCCAGCTCGGCTTCGGAGTTCAGGATGGAGAGGTCCAGATTATCATTGCTCAGCACCAGGATGGCATCGCCAGCCTTCACGGCAGAGCCTTCTTCGATGAGGATGGTCTGCACGATGCCACCTTCCTGCGGACTCAGTTGGATGGTGGTCATGGGTTGTACTCGTCCGCTGATGCGGATGTAATCGTTGAACTCTCCCCGCTCTGTGGTAGATACCACCACTGAATCTTTGTCCACACGTAGGGTCTTGTTGTTGGGCCTTGCTATCAGGTAGGCGATGAATGCCAGGAGCAGTGCGCCACCCCAGTAAGGTAAAGCTTTCTTGGTGAATGCCACCTTCCAGCCTGTCTGTTTTTCTAGAATCTTATCCATAGTTATTGATCTATATATGCTATACCATTATAATATCTTACTACTGCCTGCTTGATGAGGTATTTGTAGAGCGAGTTCATCTCGTCGGCCTGTGCCTTGAGGTAGTTGTTGCTTGCTGTCTGAAACTCCAGTGGTGAGATGAGGCCTTGCTCCAATCTCTTGCAGTTGAGTTCGTAAGCTTCTTCTTGCACCTCTGCCTTGCGCTGAGCCTGCAGATGGGCCGTGGCACTGCCATCGCGATCCAGAATGGCACGACGTACCTCCGACTCCACATCACGTCGTTTCTGCTCCAGCTCCGCAGTAGCTTTCTTGTAGGCATTACGCTTCTTGGAGATATTGGAGGCTCTGCTCAGACGATCCCACAGAGGGATGGAGACAGACATCTCTACGTATTCACCACGGTTGTTGCGAAACTGGTTGCCAAATGAGGCAGTGTGTGCGCCCTCATAGGTGTAGTAGCTGGTGTTCCATCCAGCATAGATGCCTATGGTGGGCAGCAGCTGCCATTTAGCAGTGTTCAGTTCCCTGCGGGCATTCAGTTGTTGCCAAGTGGCTTTCTGTACCTCTGGATTGTTTGCCAAAGCATAGCCCACTGTACTCTCAGCATCGGCTTCAGGCAAGGTAGGCGTAGCCTCCACTTCTGTCTCTATCAGCAGCTCTTCCTCCTCGGGCCAGAACATCAGGTCGGAGAGAATCATCCGCTGATCCAGATACATGTTGCGCGTGTTGGTAAGGTCGTACTGCCTATCAGCCAGGTCGGCTTCCATCTGCACCACATCGGCATGTCCCTTCAGTCCCAGTTCCTCTTGGCGACGTGCCAGTTGCAGGGAAGTTTCTGCAGCAGCTACTTGCTCCTCATACACGGCCGTCAGACGCTGGTAATACGCCACGTTGTAGAAGGCTTCCATCACTGCCAGGCAGATATCGGCCTCGGCCTGCTGCTCTTCCGACTTGGCGATGAGCATGCCCGTCTTGGAGATTTTATAGTTGTTCACTGCCTTGAAACCATCGAACAGGTCGTAACCCACACTGATGCTGTAGTTGTTGTGAAACGACGTGGTCGTGAAATAGGTATTGGTCTGCGGGTCTATGCTACGTCCGAAGTTGTAGTAGGCATAGGTCTGCGCATTGATGGCTGGGGTGAACAGCGTGAGGGCAGCATCACGGCGGGCAATGCGGGCATCACCTTTGGCTGCCTCTTGAATCCGCATCTTGGTGGAGTTGGAGATGGCATACTGCATGCAGTCGTGTAGTGTCATTTCCTTTCCCGTGTCTACGATAGATTGTCCGTAGGCATTGGCTCCAGCAGCCATTAAAAATAACGATAAGTAAAATGTTTTTATCATCTTGTCAAAAAATTTAATCTCATGCCAAACTTACCGCATTTATCGTGCCAAACTTGTAAGATGTTGATTTTTAGTGATTTGCTTAAAACAGAAAAGTGTAAAATGTTGTAAAACACTTTACACCTTTTACACTTTACTTTACAGTTTTGACGCTTATCTGAATCGTAATTCAAAGAGGGTTTTCGATGCATCACTTTGCAGCAGTTCGATGCTGCCATTGTGGTTGCGCATGATTTGGCGGGAGATGCTGAGGCCTATTCCTGAACCTTCTTTCTTGGTGGTGAAGAAGGGGATGAAGATTTGCTCCTGACTGCTCAATGGGATGGGGGCCCCATCATTGGATACTTGGATAATGACTTCATCGTCTTTGTCCATCTTAGCCATGATATGGATGTGCTTGGCTCCTGCTTGGAGGGCATTCTTTATTAGGTTGATGAAGATCTGTGAAATCTGTCCTTCATCGGCATAAATCATTAAATCGGCATCCATGGGATGATAGGTACATACGGCCCCACAAGAGGCCACATATTCGCTGTTGAGAGCGATGACTTGGTTCATCAATTCTTGCAGGTCCAAAGCTTTACGTATGGGTTTAGCCACACCGCTCAGCTGGCGATAGGTCTGCACAAACTCAATCAGATTTTTAGAACTGTCGGAGATGGTTTCCAAACCGGCTTTGATATCTAATTCACTATGCCCGTCTTCATCCAACGACTTGGCCAAAGCATCGCTCAATGAGGATATAGGGGATACAGTATTCATGATTTCATGGGTGAGTACACGTATCAACTTGGTCCACGAGTCTTGTTCATGGGCTTGCCTTTGTCGCTCGAAAATGGTACGGATACGGTTCAGTGTGCGGTTGAATTTGTTCTTTTCTTGAAAGCGGAAATTGAGTTCTCCATCTTCGAGCGCATCCATCATGTAGGCCACCTTTTTAATATCTTTATGGCGGGTATAAAGTACTGCAATCACTGCTACCACAATGGCAACGATGACTGCCGTTCCTATGATATGCCAGATGGTGAAGGTCATAGGCCGTATTTCTTCAGTTTGGTGTAAAGGGTGGGACGACTGACTCCAAGCAGTTTGGCTGCTGCTGAGATATTTCCGCCAGTGCGCGTCATGGCATCGCGTACCAATCGTTCTTCGTCGGCTTCACTAATCGCTTTGATGGTACCAACGGACTTGAAGGTAACCGACTGCTCTAATTGGATGTCCTTGGCGCTTAAAGTAGTTCCGTCTGAAAGGATTACTGCTTTCTCCATACAGTTTTGCAGTTCTCTGATATTACCTCCCCAATGGTAGTTCTTCAGTATTTGGGCAGCACTTTCATCCAGTCCGATGAGAGGGCGATGGTATTTCTCGGCATAATGTTCCAGGAACATTTCTGCTAAAGGAATGATGTCTTCACGTCGTTCTCTCAAAGGAGGCAGTGCGATGTGTACCGTATTGATGCGGTAATACAGGTCTTCACGGAACCGTCCTTCTTTCACGAGGGCTTCCAAATCCATGTTGGTGGCACAGATAAGACGGATGTTCACAGGCTTGGTTTCCGTACCACCTACGCGCACGATACTCCGGTTTTGGATGGCACGCAAGAGTTTGGCTTGTAAGTGAAGGGGGATATTACCTATTTCGTCCAAAAAGAGCGTGCTGCCTTCGGCTTGTTCGAACTTGCCTGCATGATCGGTATGGGCATCGGTGAAAGCACCTTTCACATGGCCGAAAAGTTCACTTTCAAACAGGGTTTCGGTAATGGCTCCAGCATCTACTGCCACCATAGGTTTTCCGTTACGGAGACTATGGGCATGGATCTCTTGTGCTAGTATATCCTTGCCGGTTCCATTCTCACCGGTGATGAGAACGGTGGCATCGGTAGGCGCTATTTTGGTAAGTGTCTTTTGGATGGTTGCCATGACGGCAGTGGTTCCCCAGAACATCTGTGTTCTTGGAGAAGTGGCATCCATTGCTGTTGCGACAGATTTGGTACGGGCATCTCTTTGCAGTGCTTTACGGGCTTTATCTCTTGCTGCGGTCAGCACTTCTATGAGTTTCTCGTTCTTCCAAGGTTTCACGATAAAATCGAATGCTCCTCGTTTCATTCCTTCCACCGCCAGTTGAATGTCGGCATAGGCCGTAAAGAGCACCACTTCTACGTTGGGTGCCATTTTCTTGAGTTCAGAGGTCCAATATAAGCCCTCATTCCCCGTATTGATGGAGGTATTGAAATTCATGTCGAGCAGCACCACATCTGGACGATATTGCTCCAATACTGTTACCAAGGAGGCTGGAGATGGGAGTGTCTTCACCTCGGCAAAGTACATGGGTAAGAGTATCTCCAGTGTCTTGCGGATACCGGCATTATCATCTACAATCAGTATTTTTCCAACTTTAGAAGTCATCTTAGTTTTTATTTTACACCATACTTATTTTTTTACTCAGTAACAAGTTTCGTGCCATTCATTGTATGCTGCTGTATTTCAATCGTTTTTGGTTACATTGTTCTTGAAAGAGAGTGTAAAGGGATTTTACAAAAGTGTAAAGTCATTTTACACCTTTCTCTAGCGTGAACACGGTGATTTCGGGCCAAGCACCAAAGCGGAAGGGGAGGCCTACGAAGCCAATGCCGATGTTGACATAAAGCTGCTGGGTACCTTCTTGGTAGAGCCCGCCCCATTCGTCGTAGATGTATTGTGCGGGCGACCATCCGAAGAGTATGAACTGGGTGGCATGGGTATGACCAGAAAGCATGAGGTCGATGTCGGTATCGGGCAGTACTTCCTTACGCCAATGGGTAGGGTCGTGTGAGAGCAAGATTTGTGTCATCCCCTCAGTGCCACGCATGGCTTTGGGAAGGTCGGCTACCTGTGGAAAGGGGGGACGGCCTTCGTTCTCCACACCGATGATGGCTATGCTGTCGGTTCCACGATGGAGGATGTCGTGCTCATTGCGTAGCATCTTCCATCCCATCTGTCGCTGAAGGTCGCAGAGACGGTCGGTATCGCGGGCTTCGTCATTTTCTCCCTGCCAACGATAATAGCGTCCGTAATCGTGATTTCCTAAGATGGAGTAAACACCATCGGGAGCACGTAAGCCACTGAGTGCCTGTGAGAACTGCTCCAACTCGGAGGAGCGTTGATTCACTAAGTCGCCCGTGAAGAGGATCACATCGGCTTGCTGTGCATTGACTTGTTTTACCAGTTCGTCGAGCACATCGGGCATGCCTCGGAAACTGCCTGAATGGATGTCGGAAATCTGAACCATGCGATAGCCCTCGAAACTCTGTGGGAGAGAAGGGATGTGCAGCGTGACTTCATGGACCACAAAGTGGCGTATGCCTTCTATGCGGGCGTAGAGGATCATGCAGAATGTACAGAGGGCGACGATACAGCCTGTCACTGTGAAGAATCGGTGGATGGGACGGAGGAGGTCACCAAGGAGGCCAAATAGCATGAAGAAGAACTTAGGAAAGCCAAAGGCGAGCATCAGGATACTGAGCCATCCGATGGCGTCACTGCGTTCTGACATGGGGTTGGCACTTCCGATATACATCAACAGTATGAAGGCGGCGATAAGTGCGAAGGAGGGAAGCCACCAAAGGAGCTTCAGTCCCTTGCTCTTCACGCGACGGGTGATGTATCCCCAGAAGATATAGCTATCGGGTATCAGGAGTAGTAGGACGAATATGTAGGCGAAACGCTGTAACATCTTTATTAATTGTAAATTGAAAATTGAGAATTATTCTATGCAGGCGGCTAGGAACTGTCGCATGCGATCGAGGGGGAGACCACGACGGGCGGCATAGTCCTTGAGTTGGTCTTCTCCAATTTTACCGATACTGAAATAGCGGGCTTGGGGATGTGAGAACATCAGTCCGCTGACAGATGCATGGGGGTTCATGGCGCCATTCTCCGTGAGTGTGATGCCTATCTGCAGCATGTGGAGCAACTCATCGAGGAGGAAGTTCACAGATTGGTCGGGCAAACTTGGATAGCCCACAGCGGGACGGATGCCTTGGAACTCTTCTTTATGGAGTTGTTCAATGGTGAGATTTTCATCAGGGGCGTATCCCCAGGCTTCACGGCGTACGTACTGGTGCATCTTTTCCACAGCTGCCTCTGCCAGTCGGTCGGCTAGGGTTTGTATCAGCAGTCGTTTATAAGGATCGGATTCCGTTTCTTCAGGTTCATGAGTGGTAGCTGCAAAGACACCGATGGTATCGGGCATTCCACTGTGGAGCGGACGAATATAGTCGCTCAGACAGAGATAGGGTTGTCCGTCTTCATGGGTGGTCTGCTGCCTAAGTAACGGGAAGCGCGTGCCAGCAATTAGGAGATCGTCACCTTGCGCATTAGCAGGACAGAGTCGATACAGGACACGTGCTTCTGTGAGCTTATCAAGGGCTTTAAGCTGTCGTTGTGCCTCGCTGAAGAGTTGACAGGCTTCTTGGGCCTTGATGCGTTCTTCGTATGGGAAGCTGAAGATCCAACTGGATTGACAGGACACGCAGTCGCACACGTTGGCAACGGTGGCGTAGCGTGGAGAGAATCCCCAAGCATGGAAGAAGTAAACCCAGTTGATGTACTCGGCCACGTCGTGTACGCGATATGTCAGGATTTCCTGCTTATCCATTTCTTAGAAGTTGAACCACAATGCTTTGCCCTTACGACTTTCATCTACCGTCTTTCCATCATACACCAGATGGCCGTTGCAGAAGGTCTTATCTACACGCCAACGGAACTGATGGCCCATCAGTGGACTCCAGCCACACTTGCTGAGTATCACCTCTGGAGTGACCACCCATGGTCTCGGGCGCACCAACACCAGGTCGGCCCAACAACCTTCTTCGATGTATCCACGATGGTCGATGCCAAAGAGACGGGCGGGGGCGTGACACATCTTTTCCACAAGGGTCTCGATAGGCATCACTCCCTCATCTACCAATTGCAACATGCAAGGCAGTGAGAATTGTATCATTGGCATGCCGGAAGTTGCCTTGAGGGCACCGCCTTGCTTTTCTTCCAATGTATGGGGGGCATGATCGGTGGCGATGGTATCTATCTTTCCACTGGTGAGTGCTGCACGTAGGCTTTCTCGATCGTGTAGGCGCTTCACAGAAGGATTGCACTTGATAAGGGTTCCTAACGAAGGGTAGTCCTGATCGGAGAACATCAGATGAGCCACACAGGCTTCTGCCGTGATCTTCTTCTTGAACAGGGGTTCGTCACTGAGCAAGGAGAGTTCACGTGCCGTACTGAGATGAGCGATATGTAGTCGGGCTCCTGTCTTCTTGGCCAACTTTATCGCTAATTTAGAGGATTGATAACAGGCTTCGCTACTGCGGATCAGACGGTGTTTCCACACGGGGATATCTGTCGATTCACCACGATATTTCTGGGTGTTCTGACTGATGATATGCTGGTCTTCGCAATGGGCCACGATGAGCTGGTCGGTACCTCCGAAAATGCGTTCCAGACTTTCCAAACGATCGACCAGCATGTTGCCTGTACTACTACCCATGAAAAGTTTTACGCCACAGGTACGGTGACGATCGAGGTGAGGAAGCTCTTTGTAGTTGCTATTCGTGGCACCAAAGAAGCACGAATAGTTCACAACGGACTTCTCTGCCATGAGTTGCATCTTCTGCTCCCATGCTTCTGTGGTGGTGGTTTGCGGAAGGGTATTGGGCATGTCCATAATGGAAGTGACACCTCCTGCAGCCGCCGCCATGCTTTCCGTACGGATATCGGCCTTATGCGTGAGTCCTGGATCACGGAAATGAACGTGTTCGTCAATGACCCCTGGGAGCAGATAGCAACCAGTAGCATCGATGAACTCGGTATAGGGTAGGGTGAGTGGTTTACCATTCGTAAGCACCTGTGCTATCACACCATCCTCTATCAAGACTGACCCTTGCGTCTGTCTGCCATTGTTCACAATGATGGCATTGTGTATGAGTGTTCGTCTCATTTCCGTTTGAATTTACCCTTCAAAGCATCGATCCTCAGTTGTATCACGCCAAACAATGCTTCGCCAAAGATGCTTGAATTCATCTTGGAAGTGCCTAAAACACGATTGACGAATATGACGGACACTTCCTTCAGCTTAAATCCTAATTTATAGGCACTGTATTTCATCTCTATCTGGAAGGCATATCCTTTAAAACGCACGGTGTTTAGGTTGATTGCTTCCAGCACACGACGATGATAGCATACAAAACCGGCTGTGGTATCGCGTACAGGCATCCCTGTGATGATGCGCACATAGACAGAAGCGAAGTAAGACATGAGAATGCGTCCAATGGGCCAGTTCACCACATTCACACCACTGATGTAGCGAGAGCCAATGGAGAGGTCGGCCCCTTCCACTGCACAAGCATGGTAAAGACGAGGCAAGTCGTCTGGATTATGACTGAAGTCGGCATCCATCTCGAAGATATATTCATATCCATGCTCTAATGCCCATTTGAACCCCATGAGGTAGGCGGTACCCAACCCTAGTTTGCCACTACGCTCCAGAAGGAAAAGACGCTCAGGAAACACCTCTTTTTTCAGGCGCTTTACAATATCGGCAGTACCATCTGGAGACCCGTCGTCTATGACTAGGATGTGGAATCCTTGTTCCAATCCCATTACCGCCTTGATGATGTTCAAGATATTTTCCTTTTCGTTGTACGTAGGAATGATAACTAAACTGTCTGTTGTTCGCATTTTAATCGGATTAATTATGAAACAAAAGTAATGCTTTTCTTGAAAAGGGGAACTATTTTAAAGAATAATTTGTATCTTCGCAGGCGTTTTAATAATTTTTGACTGAGATGACCTTGAAAGAAGTGCAGCAACTCTATGCTGCCCACCCTAGTGTAGAAGGCTTGCGACGCTTGCTTTCCGATGCTTCTGTGCATCATATCTATGGTGGAGGATTGCAGGCTTCATCGGCTTCATTGGTGGCTTCTGTCCTGGTATCTGAGGGAAAGACTCCTTTCTTATATATCTTGAGTGATCAGGAAGACGCTGGTTACTTTTACCATGATCTGACACAGATTCTGGGCGATGAGCAGGTCCTCTTTTTCCCATCATCGTTCCGCAGAGCCATTAAGTATGGTCAGAAAGATGCTGCCAACGAAGTGCTTCGAACAGAGGTACTTAGTCGGTTGTCCAAGGGTGACTGCAAGGGCCTTTGTATTGTGACCTATCCTGATGCAGTGGCAGAGAAGGTCGTTTCTAAGGAGGAATTAAAGGACAAAACCATCCTGTTGCATAAGGGAGAGCGTGTAGACATGAAGTTCATTACCGATCTGTTGCATAGCTTAGGTTTCGAGTATGTGGACTATGTCTATGAACCTGGACAGTATGCCGTGCGTGGAAGTATCATCGATGTGTTCAGTTTCTCTTCTGAATATCCTTTCCGTATCGATTTCTTTGGAGATGAGGTGGATAGCCTCCGTACCTTTGAGGTGGAGAATCAACTTTCAAAGGATAAGTTGGAGGATATCGTGATTGTGCCAGATTTGAGCAGAGCACTTAAGGAGCAGAGTAACGGTATGGTTTCTGTATTCCAGTCGCTACCAGAAGATACAGTCATCGGTATGAAAGACTTTTTCTGGCTTCGTGAACGTATCCATCAAGTGCATGATGAGGCGCTTTTGCCACAAGCCATTGCAGCCCGTGAAGCTGAAGAAACGGAATATATTGAGCTGAACGGAAAGTTGATGGATGGGGATGAGTTCCAGATGCGTGTACTGGTTTTCCGTAGGATAGAATTTGGTACGAAACCTACGGGTACTCCTGATGCTTCCATTCAGTTCAACATCTCTTTGCAACCGCTTTTTCATAAGAACTTCGATTTGTTGGCAGAACGTTTCAGTCAGTATCTGGCCAGTGGCTATAAATTGTATATCTGTAGTGATAGTCAGAAACAAACGGCTCGCATCCGTAGCATCTTTGAAGACCGAGGCGATGACATTAGTTTCATCGCTGTGGATCGTACGCTGCATGAGGGCTTTGCTGATGATACGCTGAAAATAGGAGTCTTCACTGATCACCAAATATTCGATCGTTTCCATAAATTCAACCTTAAGAGCGATCGTGCTCGCAGTGGTAAAGTGGCATTAAGTCTGAAGGAGTTGAATGAGTTCCAACCAGGTGACTATGTGGTGCACATTGATCATGGAGTGGGGCGCTTTGCAGGCTTGGTGCGTATTCCTAATGGAAACACGACGCAAGAGGTGATCAAATTGGTGTATCAGCACGATGATGTGGTGTTCGTTTCTATTCACTCCTTGCATAAAGTGTCTAAGTATAAGGGACGCGATGGAGCTCCACCCCACTTGGGAAAGTTAGGCAGTGGTGCATGGGAAAAATTGAAGGAGCGCACTAAGAAAAAGATTAAAGACATTGCACGTGACCTAATAAGACTTTATGCTGCCCGTAAGGAGGAGAAAGGATTCCAATATAGTCCGGATAGCTATCTGCAAAGGGAATTGGAGGCCTCTTTCCTCTATGAAGATACGCCAGATCAAAGTAAGGCTACAGCAGAGGTGAAGGCCGATATGGAGAGCGATCGTCCGATGGATAGGCTTGTCTGTGGTGATGTGGGATTTGGAAAGACAGAGGTTGCTATACGTGCGGCTTTCAAGGCGGCTACAGATGGTAAACAAGTCGCAGTTTTAGTTCCTACTACCGTGCTTGCTTATCAGCATTATCAGACTTTCAAGGATCGATTGAAGGACATGCCAGTAAGGGTGGAATACCTGTCGAGGGCACGTACTGTCAAGCAGCAGAAAGATATCATCAAAGCATTAGGAGCGGGCGATGTGAATATCCTTATAGGTACGCACAAACTTCTTGGAAAGGAAGTGAAATTCAAGGATTTAGGGCTGCTTATTATAGATGAAGAGCAGAAGTTTGGCGTGAGTACTAAAGAGAAACTTCGTCAGCTCAGAGTGAATGTTGATACGCTTACCATGAGCGCTACACCTATCCCTCGTACCCTGCAGTTCTCTCTAATGGGTGCCAGAGACTTATCTGTCATTCAGACTCCACCGCCCAACAGACACCCGATACAAACAGAAGTGCATACGTTCAACCCTCAGGTAATAGCTGATGCTATCAATTTTGAGATGAGTCGCAATGGACAGGTGTTCTTTGTGAACAACCGCATCAGTCGTCTGCCTGAACTTAAACTTATTATAGAACGGGAGGTGCCCGACTGTCGTGTGGTCATTGGACATGGACAGATGAATCCTGAGGAACTGGAGAAGGTCATCATGGGCTTTATCAATTACGACTATGATGTGCTGCTCTCCACTACCATTGTGGAAAACGGTATAGATATACCTAACGCCAATACGATTATCATCAATGATGCACAAAACTTCGGATTAAGCGACTTGCACCAGATGCGTGGTCGTGTGGGAAGAAGTAACCGCAAGGCTTTTTGTTATTTGATGTCTCCACCACTTTCTGTGATAACTCCCGAAGCTCGTAGGCGTTTGCAAGCGATAGAAAACTTCAGTGATTTGGGTAGTGGCATCCACATCGCCATGCAAGACCTCGATATCCGTGGGGCAGGCAATTTGTTGGGTGCAGAGCAGAGTGGTTTTATTGCTGACTTGGGTTACGAGACATATCAGAAGGTTTTGGCAGAAGCCGTCCATGAGTTGCGCATGGATGAGTTTGGCGAACTCTTTGCAGCAGAAGAGAAAGAGGCAGAGGCAAAAGGTAAAGATGAGGCGGTATATGTAGAAGACTGTCAGGTAGAAAGTGACTTAGAGTTGCTCCTTCCTCAAGAATATGTGGCTGGCAGTAGTGAGCGTATGTTGCTTTATAGAGAGTTGGATGGTTTGCAAGACGAGAAACAGGTAGATGCCTTCCGTCTGCGATTAATCGATCGTTTTGGACCAATTCCTAAGGAAACAGCAGAATTGCTTCGCATTGTTCCACTCCGCAGATTAGCAGCACGTCTTGGAGTAGAAAAGGTGGTTCTAAAGGGTGGTCAGATGATGCTTTATTTGGTGTCCAATGCCCAAAGTCCTTACTATCAAAGCAACACATTTGGTAAACTTATAGCTTACATGATGAAATACACCCGCCGTTGTGAACTGCGTGAAAAGAACGACAAGCGCAGCATGGTGGTGAAGATGATATCTTCTGTAGAAGATGCGCTTGCCGTTCTTCAGGAAATAGTGGAAATGAAACCTGAATAGTTTAGGGTTTAGGGTTTAGAGTTTTTATAAACGCCTTCATTTCAGCATCGTGTGCTTCAACACTTTCTAATAGCTTAAACTGTGCTTTAGTCCTGACGAGATTATGATCAGGATACTTGATCTTATAGTACGTATCGCCGTTCAAGTAATCTGTCAGGAAGCGTACACATTGCATGTAGGGGAAAAGGGCCACGGCATAGGGTAGGAGGTCTTTCTCTAATGGCGTGAGGAATGTACTGGCACTCTCCAGATAACCACGGGTAAATGCCTGGAATATTTCCATGTTGAATTCAACATTCGCCAAATCCTTATCATCTTCTGCACCAGTATTGGCTGCTGTACGCAAGAAATCACCATAATCGGAGAAAATGAAACTTGGCATCACGGTATCGAGGTCGATGACGCACAGTACTTCTCCGTTCTCATCGAACATCATATTGTTCACTTTCGTGTCGCAGTGACAGATGCGTTTAGGTAGTTTTCCTTCGCGATGAAGGCGTTCTGCCTGACACATGTAGGTTTCACGTTTTTCTATCTCATCGATGAAATAAGTCACCTCTTTCAATCGTCCAGCAGCATCAGCAGCGATAGCCTCATGCAGTTGCTTCCTGCGGAACTCCATATTGTGAAAATCGGGAATGGTTTCTCCCAATTCCTCAGGCAAGTCAGAAAGCATGGCTTGGAAATGTCCAAAAGCCTTTCCTGCATCGTAAGAGTAGGAAGCATTGACGGTTTCAAACGTTTGGGCATTAGGGATAAAGACCATCATGCGCCAGTAGCTTTCTCCATCGAAGGCATAAGTTTTTCCTTCAGGAGTAGGGATGAAGCGCAGCACTTTGCGATCGATGTCATCAGTACCCGCAGCCTCCAGTTTTCGACGGATATGTGAAGTCACAACCTCGATATTGTGCTGCAACAGATCCACATCCTGAAAGATATGGTGGTTGATGCGCTGCAAGACATAATCGGGCTTGTTGGCTTCTTTCGTCGTGACCTTATAGGTGTCATTGATAAGGCCATTGCCTAGTGGCTCCACTTTTTCAATAGTACCTTCTATTTGAAATTTTGAAATAATATTTTCCACGATATTTAGTGTAGAGTTTAGGGTGTAGAGTTTAGGGTTTAATTAGCAAACGCGTAGCTGAATCCCTTGATCTTATCCTGTCCACCACGCGTAAAGTCGGGCACTTCCACAGGGGCTGAGTTGTTCTCCAAGGAGATACGGGAAAGTTCACTTACAGCACACCATTCTGCCAAGTCATAAACGTCCATATCCAATGGCAGACCATTGTGCAAACAATATACCAGACGGTAATCCATGATGAAATCCATACCTCCATGTCCACCAACGGTCTTTGCTGTTTCTTCGAGATCTTTGGTTAGGATAGGGTTGGCATAGCGTTCCGTCAATGCCTCTTGTAGTTCCTTGGTAGCTATGAATTCACCATCACCCTTGAGATCCTTCGGAAGCAAATCGGAAGGAAGCATTTCAGGCAACAGACAGAGTTGTTGTGTAGGATACTTGGCAGCAAATCCTTTGGTTCCAACTACTTGATACATACGACTGTAAGGACGTGGAGTCATTACTCCATGTTCGATAAGAATGGTCTTTCCTTGTTCCGTCTTAATGAGTGTAGAAGTCTCATCACCATTCTGAAAGTCGGTCACTTCTTCGCCTGTAGTCTTCTTGATGTAAGCAGGTCCGTTCACGGCCTTGGTATCCATCGCTACCAAAGTCTTCAGCTGATCGCCACGATGGATGTTTAACACCTGACAAATAGGGCCAAATCCATGCGTAGGATACACATCACCACGATGCAGACGGTTGAAATCCATGCGCCAATTGTTCCAATACTCTCCCCAATAAGGATCAAGGTTGTGCAGATAGGCCCCTTCCATGTGAAGCACCTCTCCGAAGAGTCCCTGTTGTGCCATCGCTAAAGTCGAAAGTTCAAAGAAGTCATAGCAGCAATTCTCCAGTTGGATGCAATGTTTGCGTGTCCGTTCAGAAGTGTTGATGAGTTGCCAGATCTCATCGAGCGAAGTGGCAGATGGTACCTCGATGGCCGCGTGTTTTCCATGCTCCATTGCATAGACAGCGATAGGTGTATGGTGAATCCAGTCGGTAGCGATATACACCAAGTCGATATCGTCACGCTCGCAAAGTTGTTTGTAAACCTCCGTATCGCCACTGTAAGCGGCTGCCTCAGGAAGTCCAGCCTTGCGGAGAATCTCTTGGCAATTCTCTACATTTTCAGGAATGACATCACAAAGCGCCACAATCTTGGTGCCAGGTATATGGGTGAAACGTTCCACTGCTCCGGGACCTCTCATGCCTAAGCCAACGAAGCCTACACGTACGGTATCGATGGCTGGTGCGCGGAAAGCCAACATGTCTTCCTGGCCTTCAGGACGTTGTGGAATTTCCACCTTTATGGGTGCATATGGATCGGGTTTTTCTTTCTTCTCGTTGGCACAGCCCATAAGAGCAATGCATAAGGTTCCTGTTAAAATAATGTTTTTCCACATAGTTTAGAATCTTTAATTGTTGTTTTAATTGTACAAATTTACAATAATAATTCATCTTACAACAATATTTTGCAGATAAAAAGTATTCTTATTGCTAAGTTTTATCTAACTTTGCAGCACTTATTATAATATAGCAAAAATGATAAAGAAGATTGTTGCCGTTCTTTGGGCATTATTGATAGTTGGCTTTTTGGCATTCGTTGGAGTATTTGTTGCCATAGCCAAAGGGTGGATTGGCTATATGCCTCCACTGGAAGATCTGGAAAACCCTGATTACAAATTCGCCACACAGGTATTCTCTAGTGATGGTGAAGTATTAGGAACATATTCTTTAAGTAAGGAAAACCGTGTTTATGTGGGTTACAACGATCTTTCTCCAGATTTGGTGAAAGCGCTGATATCTACAGAGGATGTCCGTTTTACGAATCACTCTGGTATTGATGCCATCGGACTCTTCCGTGCTATCTTGAAGCGTGGTATATTGATGCAAAAAAATGCGGGTGGTGGTAGTACCATCACGCAACAGCTTTCCAAGCAGCTCTATTCTCCTAGTGCTGGAACCACGATGGAACGATTGATGCAGAAACCTATTGAATGGGTAATTGCTGTCAATTTGGAACGCTATTATACCAAGGAAGAAATTTTAACGATGTACCTCAATAAATTCGACTTCCTGAACAATGCCGTAGGTATCAAGACGGCTGCATATACTTATTTTGGATGTGAGCCTTCCGAACTGAAACCTGAGGAAGCTGCTACGCTGGTAGGTATGTGTAAGAACCCATCACTCTATAATCCGCTCCGATTCAATGAGCGTTCACGTGGGCGCAGAAATGTGGTACTTGGTCAGATGGAAAAGGCTGGATATATTACAGAATCTCAAAAGGATTCTCTCAGTGCTCTGCCTTTGACGCTCCATTACAACCGTGTGGATCATAAGGAAGGACTGGCACCATACTTCCGCGAGTATCTTCGTGGGGTACTAACAGCTAAGAAACCAGATAAGTCTAACTATCGTGCATGGCAAGCACAGCAATACTACGAGGATTCTTTGAATTGGGAAACCAATCCGCTTTATGGCTGGTGCGAAAAGAATTTCAAGAAGGATGGTTCTAAGTACAACCTTTATACTGATGGTTTGAAGGTCTTCTCTACCATCGATTCGCGTATGCAACGCTATGCTGAGGAATCTGTCGTAGAGCATATGAAAGAATTGCAAGCCGAGTTCTTCAAAGAAAAGAAAGGACGTAAGACGGCTCCATATACTTCCCGACTTACTCAGGAACAGGTTGATGAGATTATGAACAGAGCCGTGAGACAGTCGGATAGGTATCGCGTGATGAATAATGCAGGGGCCTCTGAAGCTGAAATCAATAAAGCCTTTAATACCCCACAGGAGATGTCAGTATTCACATGGGATGGTGTGATCGATACCATTATGACACCTATGGACTCCATCCGTTATTACAAGCATTTCCTTCGCTCAGGATTTATGTCTATGGATCCACGTAACGGTCATGTGAAGGCTTATGTTGGTGGAACGAACTTCAACTATTTCCAGTACGACATGGTGATGCAAGGACGTCGTCAGGTAGGTTCTACTATCAAACCGTTCGTCTATACGTTGGCTATGGAAAGCGGCATTTCTCCTTGTGATCCCGTTCGTCATGTGGAATATACCTTGCTCGACGAAAATGGACGAGCTTGGACTCCAAGAAATGCCAGCCGTAGTCGTTATGGAGAAATGGTGACGGTGAAGTGGGGTTTGCAGAATTCCGACAACTGGATCACTGCTTATCTCATGAGTCGTCTTAGTCCGTATAGCTTAAAGCGCTTGATTCATAGCTTTGGTGTACGCAATCAGGAAATCGATCCAACCGTCTCTCTCTGTCTGGGACCTTGTGAGATTTCAGTTGGAGAGATGGTTAGTGCCTATACGGCATTCCCCAATAAGGGTATTCGCATTGCCCCTCTGTTTGTTTCCAGAATAGAGGATAGCGATGGCAATATTGTGGCGACGTTCACTTCTGATATGAATGAGGTAATCAGTCAGACCAGTGCTTATAAGATGCTCGACATGCTGCGTGCGGTAGTGAATGGAGGTACGGGTAGTCGTGTACGTAACCGTTATAACATCACCGCCGACATGGGAGCCAAGACGGGTACCACCAATTCCAATTCTGATGGTTGGTTCATGGGTTTCACTCCTACATTGGTTTCAGGATGTTGGGTAGGTGGTGAAGATCGTGACATTCATTTCGATACGATGGCATTTGGACAAGGTGCTTCTATGGCATTACCTATTTGGGCAAAGTATATGAACAAGGTGTTTGCAGACCCGGAATTGGGTTATTCACAAGAAGATCGATTCTCATTCCCTGCGGGCTTTGATCCTTGTCACGATGATTCTGAGATCAGTAGTGAGGTACCCGCTGGGGTAGGCTTGGATGAGATTTTCGACTGATGTGTTTTGGGGGTAATGAAGTATCAGATTTCCATAGGAAGTAATACTGCACCAGAAACCAACTTGCAGAAAGCCCACGAAGCACTTGATACGCTTTTCCCAGACATCCGTTACAGCACCGTCAAAGAGACCCCATCCTTCGGATTCCATCATCTGTCAGTGTTTCTTGATCAGGTGGCACAGTTTTCTTCATCCTTGTCAGCTTCTGAGATCATTCGACTCTTGAAAGGTGTAGAGCGTGAAATCGGGCGGTTGCCAGGAGAGAAGGAACGTGAGATAGTAAAGATAGATTTGGATTTATTGGCAAGTGAGGTGGAGGTATTTAAGGCTGAAGACTTGAAAAGAACCTACATTCAGGAAGGACTTGCCGAACTAAATAAAAAGACCATGAGATTTTTAGGACTTATACCAGCACGCTATGCATCAACCAGATTCCCTGCAAAGCCTTTGGCTATGCTTGGTGGTAAGACGGTAATACAGCGTGTATATGAACAAGTGGTGGGCTGTGTAGATGATGCTTATGTTGCTACTGATGATGAGCGAATTGCTAAGGTCGTAGAGAATTTTGGTGGTAAAGTGGTGATGACCTCTACGTCACATAAAAGTGGTACAGACCGTTGTCGTGAGGCGGCTTCGAAGGTGGATGGTCAGTTTGATGTTATTATCAACATCCAAGGAGACGAGCCATTCATTCATCCATCTCAGATAGAGACCGTCAAACAATGCTTTGATGACGATACGACGCAGATTGCTACTTTAGTGAGACCTTTTCCTTTTGATGCGTCTATAGAACAACTCCAGAATCCTAATGGTGTCAAGGTTGTGATAGATAAGGACCTCCATGCCCTTTATTTCAGTCGTTCTGTGATTCCTTATCTTCGTGGAGTGGAGTCTTCAGAATGGTTGACGCATCATACTTTTTATAAACACATCGGACTCTATGCTTACCAACGGACTGTGCTTGATGAAATCACATCATTACCACAATCATCATTGGAATTGGCAGAGTCTCTAGAGCAATTACGCTGGCTAGAAAATGGCTATACGATAAAAGTAGGTCTCACAGATGTAGAAACTATAGGTATTGATACTCCGGAAGACCTTCGTCGTGCGGAGGAATTTTTGAAGAATCATGTTGGATAGAATGATACAACCAGCCATCAAGTCGCCTGCAGAGTTTAATGTGCTATATCCTCAGCAGTCAGTTCTTCCCAATGGAGTTCCTTTGAACATTCTGAACGTTGGAGATAAGGAGATCATTCGTATAGATTTTGTCTTTGAGGCTGGCAGATGGCAACAGCAACAGCTTTTGCAAGCTGTTTTCACGAACAGGATGCTTCGCGAAGGTACGGCTTCCATGACTGCTGCACAGATAGCTGAGCAACTGGATTTTTATGGTGCTTGGCTTGATTTGTCAGTTTCAGCCTGTCATGCTTTCATTACGCTCTATTCTTTGAGTAAATACCTGCAACCTACGCTTGATGTCTTAGAGTCTATGCTGAAAGACCCCATATTCCCAGATAAAGAATTGGGAATCATCGTGGCAACCAATTTGCAGCAATATTATATAGGATTAAAGAAAACTGATGTTCTGGCACGAAAAGCTTTCTTGAAAGCGCTCTATGGAGATCATCATCCTTATGGCAGATCTGCAGAAGAAGAGGATTATAGAGTGATTACGGCTTCCTCATTGCAGACATTCTTTAACGAGTTTTACCATTCGAAGAATTGTTCGATTTTCATAGCTGGTAAAGTGACCACAGTGTGTGTGGAGATGATAACCTCACGTTTCGGAGAATCCCCATTTGGAAGGACAACTGAAAAAGTGTCAGCTAAGGATTATAATCCAGAAACGGCACAGGAGAAATCTTTCTTTATTGAGCAACCAGAAGCTTTGCAGAGTTCCGTGCGTATGGGTATGCTGACGCTTCCATGCACTCATCCCGATTTTCTGAAGATGCGTGTGCTGACAACCATCTTCGGAGGTTATTTTGGCAGTCGATTGATGTCCAATATCCGTGAAGAAAAAGGTTATACCTATGGCATCAATGCTGGCATTGCTCCCTATCCGCAGGATACCATGTTGCTGATTTCTGCAGAAACAGCCCCCGAATATGTCCGTCCACTTATAGCAGAAGTCTATCATGAAATAGACCGTTTGCAACAAGAATTGGTGTCAGAGAAAGAGCTTTCTATGGTGAAGAATTATATGATAGGCGAATTATGTCGTAACTACGAAAATTCTTTTTCCTGGTTAGATGCATGGGTATATGCCTATACGCTCAACCTTCCAAAGACTCATTTCATCGATACATTTAGGACCATCAAAGAGATCAATGCAGAAGAAATCAGGGAGATGGCAAGGCGTTATTTATGTCAAGATACCTTAAAAGAAGTCGTTTCTGGCAAAAAAATGTCATAATTTGCACGATTCTTTTTTATTTTAGGGCTGAAATAATAACTTTGCAGCCAAAACAGCTGAACTAATGAAATATTTGAACATAATAATATTATCTGTTATTCTCACTCTTCCAGTCGGCATTCAAGCGCAAGGTCTGGGAAATCTTTTCGATTCCAATACTTCTATAAGCATTAAGACATATACTTTCAAGGACGGCTCTGTGTATTCTGGAGAAATGAAAAAGAATAAACCAGACGGTAAGGGCAGAACGGTATTTCCAACAGGTGACACCTATGAAGGCGACTATGTAAAAGGTATGCGTGAAGGCTATGGCATTTATACTTTCACAGATGGAGAAAAGTATGAAGGACAGTGGTCTCAGGATAAGCAGCATGGTAAAGGTATCTATTATTTTGCTAATAATAACCGCTATGATGGTATGTGGTTTGAGGATTATCAGCAAGGTGAAGGCACCATGTATTATTATACAGGCGATGTATATGAAGGAAATTGGATTGCCGATAAACGTGAAGGTAAAGGTACTTACACTTGGAAGAACGGTGCCCGTTACGAAGGCGATTGGAAAGACGACAAAAAAGAAGGACAAGGTGTTTTCATTTGGGAAGATGGTTCAAAGTACGAAGGTGGCTGGAAAGACAATAAGCGTTCTGGTAAGGGCACTTTTGAGTATGCCAATGGGGATAAATATATAGGCGATTGGGAGAATGATGTGCAACATGGAAAAGGCATCTATTATTCCAATACTGGTGACCGCTATGAAGGGAACTATGTGGATGGTGAACGTAGTGGCGAAGGTGTTTGCTATTTTGCTGATGGTAATAAGTATGTTGGCATGTTTAAGAACGGATACCAGAATGGTAAGGGAACCTACACATGGTCCAATGGGGCAGTCTATGAAGGCGAATGGCTCAACAACGAACGTAGTGGTACAGGAACCTATCGTTGGGATTCTGGCGATGTGTATGAAGGCCAGTGGAAGAACAATCTGTTCGATGGAGAAGGCAAATTAACACAAGCCGATGGTGCCATGTATAGCGGACACTTCAGTAAAGGACAGAAAAACGGAAGTGGCGTGGAGATTTCCAAGGATGGTACACGTATGGAATGTATATATAAGGATGGCAAAAAAGAAGGACCATTTGTAGAAACAGATGCCAATGGAAATGTCATTCGTAAAGGTACCTATAAAAATGACCGCCTCCAACCATAACAAAACGAGAATCACAGAATTATCAGATTCTCCCGAGCGACTGGAATATCTGAAAAGTCTTCGTGACATTCATTGGTATGTTCTGAGACTGCCTGCTACTACTCGTAACTGTGAGGCTGAACTGAGTGCTGAAGTTGAACGTCGAAAAGAGATTGGTGAACCTACGTTTGATTTCTTCGCTCCAACGTATATCCCTGCCTCTTCTAATGATAAAAAGGGTGGTAGTCGTCAGCGTCGTTATTTGCTCTACAATTATGTCTTCATCCATTCTTCTGTACAGGATATTTTTCAGTTGAAGAAGCGCTTTCCAAAGTATAATTTCCTTCCTCGTAAGGGAGTAGGCCCCTATGCACGTTATCCTTTTGTCTCTGATGAAGAGATGGAAAGGTTTAAATGGGTTGCTGCTGCTTATGCCAACAAGGTTCCTATGATAGAGCCTACGCTTCAGCAACTTTCCAAGGGTGACCGCATTCGTATCACTGCAGGACAGTTTGCTGGCATTGAAGCCACACTTGTTAGTTATAACGGAACAGGGCGTAAAGATATCGTAGTACGTGTAGAAAATGTGCTTTGGGTGCCATTGCTACATGTAGAGCCAGGACAATACGAATTGATCTCGCTAAACGAAAAGGGGAAACATCTGTATTTTCAATTGGATTCTTCTAAGTATTGGCAAGGGCTGCATGAAGCATTGGGCCATTTTTTTACAGGTGCGCTGGTTGATAAGGATAAGATACTAGCCAATGAAGTAATTACCACATTCAAGCATCTGGAAGTCGATACGGATGTTACACGTACCAAACGTCTTTGTTTACTTCTTTTTTCATATATGATTATGGATAGAATAATGGAGAAGGGACAGGTGATTGTAGAAATGGAAACGATGCTTTCTACCGTAAAGGCTGAGATACCTTATGCATTACTTCTTTCCTCTCTTTATGTGAGTACGAACAATTATTTGTACTATGAAAGTATCCACAACATAGTGAATCAATGGAAGAAAGAAGAGAAGCAGAAAAAGAACAAACTTCAAATAATCAGTCGTCTGGAAGATTATGATCGTTGGCTAAAGCATTAAAAAAGCGTCAAGATTTTTCTTGACGCTTTTTATATCTACGGTGACAAATCAAATCAGATATAGCGAACTGATAGGTTCGTTATTCACTACACGGCGAATGGTCTCTGCAAACATGGCAGCAATGCTCAGCTGCTTTACCTTACTACACTTTTTGGTATAAGGAATACTGTCAGTGAAGACCATTTCCTCAAGTCCAGATTCCTGAACACGGAAAGAGGCCGGATCTGACATTACGCAATGGCTTGCCATAGCACGTACACTATGAGCGCCATTTTCCAACATCAGGTTCGCAGCCTTTGTAATGGTACCTGCAGTATCAACAATATCGTCAAGAAGTACCACGTCTGCATTAGTGACATCACCTATTACTTGCATGGAAGCCACCACATTTGCTTTCTCACGCTTCTTGTCGCAAATCACCATCGGAGCACCAAGATATTTGGCAAAAGAACTGGCACGCTTGGAACCTCCAGCATCAGGCGTTGCAATCACTAGATTAGGCAAATTCAGTGATTCGATGTAAGGCAGGAAAACAGAAGAAGCGTACAAGTGATCCACGGGGATGTTGAAGAAACCTTGAATCTGGTCAGCATGCAAATCCATTGTGATCAGACGGTCGATACCTGCTACAGACAATAAGTCGGCAACCAACTTGGCTCCAATGGATACGCGAGGTTTATCCTTGCGGTCCTGTCTTGCCCAACCGAAGTAAGGAACCACTGCAACGATACTGCGTGCTGATGCGCGCTTTGCTGCATCAATCATCAAGAGTAACTCCATCAGATTGTCTGAGTTAGGAAACGTAGATTGAACCAAGAAAACGATTTTTCCACGAATAGATTCCTCGTAAGATACAGCAAATTC
Source organism: Bacteroidaceae bacterium (assembly GCA_017427065.1). Lineage (GTDB taxonomy): Bacteria > Bacteroidota > Bacteroidia > Bacteroidales > Bacteroidaceae > Bacteroides. Next base: position 39,375 of record JAFRTL010000015.1, read on the forward strand.
CCCATCGGCAAAGTGGGTAATGTTCATTTGTCCCAGCGGACAATTTAATTCTGCACAGATTTTCTCAGCCAAATATCTGGAATTAGTTCCAGAAAAAACTCTAAAAGGTGCTAGCTCGCTCATTGTTATAATTAGAAGATTTGGTTATTTGCTTGCAAAGGTAGTATTTTATATTGAACATTGCACATTGAATATTGAACATTTTTTTATTTCTTCATTTTTAATAGATCTTCGAGTCGTAATAATTCATCACGATATTGGGCTGCTTGAATGAATTCAAGGGCTTTGGCAGCTTTCTTCATCAGGCGGCGGGTCTGTTCTATGCTCTTTTCCAACTGTTCCTTACTCATATATTCCAAGATTGGATCTGCAGCGGCAGCAATGATATGCTCTTGTTCAACGTATGGGACAGGTTTCTTCTCTGCTGCATTGGTAGCAGTGGAAGTTCCACTGGTGACTTCATACGATTCAATGGAGCCCTTGAACACATCGAGATTTTTGCCTTTCTTAATCTGTTGAGGAGTGATATTATTCTCTTCATTGTATCGTAACTGAAGTTCTCTACGACGATTGGTTTCGTCGATGGTCTTTTGCATACTTTCCGTTATGACATCAGCATACATAATGACCAACCCATTGACATTACGTGCCGCACGTCCTGCAGTTTGGGTAAGTGAGCGTGCAGAGCGCAGGAATCCTTCCTTGTCTGCATCAATGATGGCAACGAGTGATACTTCTGGTAAATCCAGACCTTCACGCAATAGGTTTACTCCTATCAGTACATCGTAGATGCCTTCGCGCAGATCACTCATGATTTTTACGCGCTCCAAGGTATCCACATCGCTGTGGATATAATTGCAACGGAACCCAAGGTTCAGTAGATGTTCCGTTAGTTCTTCAGCCATACGTTTAGTCAGGGTGGTGACCAAAGTACGTTCCTCACGTTCCACTCGGAGCTGTATTTCTTCCATTAAGTCATCTATCTGATTCATGCTTGGACGTACTTCGATAGGAGGGTCAAGCAAGCCTGTAGGACGAATGATTTGTTCAACAACGATGCCTTCCGAACGTTCCAATTCATAATCAGCAGGAGTGGCACTAACATAGATGGTTTGTGGGGTAAGCTCCATGAACTCATCGTATTTCAGTGGACGGTTATCTAAAGCTGCAGGAAGACGGAATCCATATTCTACCAGGTTCACCTTTCTCGCACGGTCACCTCCATACATGGCATGAATCTGAGGTACACTCACATGACTCTCGTCTATTACCAGTAGATAGTCTTTGGGAAAAAAGTCCAGAAGGCAATAGGGACGTGTACCCGCAGCACGTCCGTCAAAGTAGCGTGAATAGTTTTCTATACCCGAGCAGTGTCCCAATTCTCGTAGCATTTCCATGTCATAGGTAACACGCTCATTTAATCGTTTTGCCTCTGTCATAAGTCCTTGATCCTCAAACCAACATACACGTTCGTGTAAGTCATGCTCTATCTCATGAATGGCACGTAGTGTACTCTCTTTGCTTGTCATAAAGAGGTTGGCTGGATAGATTTTATAGCTATCAAATGTCCCAATACGGACATTCGTCAGAGGGTCAATTTCCTCGATGCTATCCACCTCATCTCCCCAAAAAGTAATACGAAGGATATGGTCAGCGTATGCCAGATAGATGTCCACATTGTCACCCTTTACGCGGAAGTTCCCTCGATTTAGATCCACATCGTTCCTTACATATAGACACTCAACCAGTCTTCGAAGAAACACGTTTCTGCTGAAATTTTTACCACGTTGTACCTCTATAACATTATTATAGAAGTCGGCAGGATTGCCCATACCATAAATGCAACTCACACTTGATACCACGATTACATCATTCCTTCCAGAGAGTAGGGCAGAGGTTGCTGCTAATCTCAGTTTGTCAATTTCATCGTTGATGGCTAGGTCTTTTTCTATATAAGTATCACTCTTTGGGAGGTACGCTTCAGGTTGGTAATAGTCATAATAAGACACATAGTACTCCACTGCATTGTTTGGAAAAAAACTTTTGAATTCGCTGTAAAGTTGTGCTGCTAATGTCTTGTTGTGACTTAGTACTAAGGTCGGTTTGTTCACATTGGCTATCACATTGGCAATAGTAAATGTCTTACCAGAACCAGTGACGCCTAATAATGTTTGTGCAGGCAATCCTTCCAGCACGCCCTCAGTGAGTTGATGAATGGCTTCTGGTTGATCGCCCGTAGGCTTGTAAGCAGATGTAAGTTCGAATTGGTTCATACTCTTGCAATTTTTACTGCACAAAAGTAATGAAATTTTGAAAATTTAAGATAGAGGTGTTGGTATATTCGTTGCGAATGTCTAACTTTGCACATTATTTCGTTCAGAATGAAGAAAAGTTACTATATACTCGCTTTGCTGGCCACGATTTTATTCAGTTCCTGTCAAGGATTCAACAAACTGATGAACAATCCTGACCAATCTTACAAATACGAAGCAGCAAAGGCTTACTTCGCACAAGGGAAATATACCAAGGCAGAAACCCTGCTTAATGATATTATCGTAGTGTTGAAGGGTTCAGACAAAGGCGAAGAATCCCTCTATATGTTGGGTATGAGCTATTACAACGATAATGACATGACTATGGCTCACGAAACCTTCTCTCAATATGTCACCACCTATCCACGTGGCACTTTCATTGAGTTGGCTAGGTTCTACTCAGGCAAATCTCTTTATTTGTATTCGCCAGAGGCTCGTCTCGACCAAAGTGGTACATATAACGCTATCAGTGAGTTGCAGGCATTCGTGGAATTGTTCCCCAACAGCGAAAAGAATAATGAAGCCCAGTTCATGATCTTCGATCTGCAGGATAAGTTGGTAGAGAAGGAACTCTATTCCGCTCGCCTCTATTACAATATGGGTAACTATCTGGGAAACAATTACCAGGCTTGTGTGATAACAGCTCAAAACGCATTGAACGATTTTCCTTACAGCGAGCATCGTGAAGAACTTTCTTACCTGGTGCTTCGTGCTAAGTATGAGATGGCAGAAAACAGCGTGTTGAGCAGACGAATTGAACGCTATCGTGATGCACAGGATGAGTGCTATGCTTTCCGTAACGAATTCCCAGAGAGCAAGTACATCAAAGAAGCCAATGAGATGCTGGAAAAAACAGAAAAAGTGTTGGCCAACGTTTCAGACGATGAATAATTTATAATTAATAATATATATTTAGTAAGAATGGATTACAGAAAGACAAATGCCGCTAACACCACGGTGGTGCGCGACTTGGAGAAAATTTGGAAACGTACAGGTAATATCTATGAGAGCATTGCCATCATTAGTAAGCGTTCCAACCAGATCAGTCAGGATATCAAAAATGACCTCTCTAAGAAACTTGCAGAGTTTGCATCATACAATGACAACCTTGAAGAGGTTTTCGAGAACCGTGAGCAAATAGAAATTTCACGCTATTACGAGAAGTTGCCAAAACCTACCCTGATGGCTATCCAAGAATTTATGGAAGGTAAAACTTACTTCCGTAATCCTGCTAAGGATAAGGAGAAAATGGACTTATGATACAGCGCATCCAATCCATATACCTGCTTTTGGCTGCCGTAGCAGTGGCTATCGCTATGTGCATCACCATAGGTTCCTATGTTGAGGTCGATGGTATCACCACCCATGTGCTCAAGCCTCTGGGCATCAGCTATGCCAATGGAGAGTTTCAATCCACTTGGGGATTGTTTGGTCTTTTATTCCTCAGTGCTGTGATTTCTATTGCAACCATCTTCCTCTTCCGTAATCGCATGTTGCAGATACGCATGACCATCTTCAATGCCGTGTTACTGGTAGGATACTACGTTGCTGTTGCAGTCTTTATCTTCTCTCTTAAAGGTGGTATGGACGATGCCAGTTTCCGTCCAGGTATTGGCTTGGCCTTGCCTGCGGTGAGCATCATTCTTTGCTATCTGGCCTTTAGGGGCATCTTCCGTGACGAGGTAATGGTCAAGGCAGCTGATAGGTTGAGGTGATCACACCATACGAAAAGTATAAATAAGGCCATGAATTCATGGCCTTATTTTTTTTCTTAGGTTCAAAACTTTATCTTTTTTGCAATAATACGAAAATGTTTATATCTTTGCATAAGATGGATGGTTAATAATTAAATCAACTAAAAGCAACCAATAATCGTTCTATAATCATTGATATAATTAAATTCTAGTGCTATGAAGAAAACCATTTTTGCTGCCCTGATGCTGTTTGGAGTCACAGGGCTATTCGCACAGCAGCCAGGCAACCAGCTGCCACAGGCGATGACTCAGTATGAGAAAGGCACTAAGGCCTCAGAGACCAATAGGCTGCGCCAAGAGTATCCACGCGTAGATCCGCAAACACGTCGCGCCTATTTCAAGTTCTACCTGCCACTGGCACACACTGTGACCGTGAGCGTACCCAACGATTTCAAGGGAACCAAGGATATCGATGGCGTATGGACCATCGAGACCGACCCACTGCCACCAGGATTCCACTATTACTTCGTGACCGTTGATGGTGCCCGCCTTACCGACCCTAATACCTATGCCTACTACGGCTACGGACTCACTGCGGGAGGCATTGAGGTGCCAGAAGGACCCGAGGGCGACTACTACCGCTTCAACAAGGATGTTCCACACGGACAGGTAAGGTCGATTAACTACTACTCCAAGACCAACGGCACCTATCGCCACATCAACGTCTATGTGCCAGCCAGCTACGAGACGGGCAAGAAGCGCTACCCAGTGCTCTACCTACTGCATGGTAGCGGAGAGAACGAGGAAGGCTGGATAGATCAAGGCCATGTAGATTTCATCCTCGACAATATGATTGCTGCTGGCGAGGCTCAGGAGATGATCGTGGTGGTGATGAGCGGTGATATGCGTTACACTCCTGACATTCGAGACGTCCCCGGAAAGACTGTATCCGATATCTACGTTGACGACTTGGTACCATTTATCGACAAGACCTTCCGCACCATTCCTAACCGTGACAATCGCGCCATGGCTGGCCTCTCTCGTGGAGGAGGGCAGACCACAACCACCGTGCTCGATAATCACAACATGGATAAGTTCGCTTGGATGGGACTTCTCAGCGGCCTCTTCCGTGTCAACGATGAGAACGTGAAGACCGTCTTTGGCGGTGCCTTTGCCGATCCAGCTTCTTTTAACAAGCAGATGCGCCTGCTCCACATCAGTTGGGGTAGCGATGAAGGCAACTTCGGCTTCCCAGCCAGCTGTGCAGCCGTTCAGAAGCAAGGCATCAACTGCGTCACCTTCGTTTCCGAGGGTACAGCCCATGAGTGGCTCACCTGGCGCCGTGCCTTCCGCGACTTCGCAAAGCGCCTGTTTAAGAAGTAAAAAAACTAACTGAAAAAATACGCCTGCTTCTTGACATGAGAGGCAGGCGTTTTGCTTTATGGGAGCGGGTGTCGTTTCTTTAGAAGGCAGCTTCTCTTTCTGGCCAACGGCCACGCTCCATAGAGAGGATGTAGCGCTTCATGATGAGGGCGGCAGGGCTGGCCATGTTGCCATGATTGAAGCCCTGAAGTTCGAACATGTGTACGTTTTTATGACCACAGACTTTCAGCATGCGCCAGAAGTAGGCTGTCTCTTCGTAGCGTCCCAGCATCTCCATCTCACGATCGGCACTGATGATGACGATAGGAGGAGCGTCTGGACGGATATGAAAGAGAGGGGCGAACTCGTCGATAAGTGGAGTGGTATTCTTAATGCCACGCTGATCACGCAGTGCGAAGTGGGTAATCACCTGTCCGCTGAAAGGAAACAGCGCACAGATAGAGTCGGCATCTACTCCGTACTTGGCGAGCCATTTCTTCTCCAGGCCAATCATGTCTGTGAGGTAGCCACCTGCGGAGTGTCCAGATACGTAGATGCGCTGCACATTGCCACCATACTGGGCGATGTTCTTGAAAGTCCACGCTACGGCTGCTGCAGCATCGTCGATAACGTCAGGCAGCTCTGCCTTTGGCAGCAGGCGATAGTTCACGGTCACAATGCCAATGCCGCTCTCCATGAGTTCGGCTGGCAGGTATTTCTCTCCGCCTGTGAGACCACCTCCGTGGAAGAATACGGCTACAGGGAAATTCTCCTTATCAGTAGGGTAGTAGAAATCGAGCTTACAACGCTCGTCTGCATACGCATTGCCCGTACCAGTGTGGTAGGGGATGTTCTCAATGGTCTTGTAGTTCTGTGCCACTGTTGCCAATGCTATGAGCAAGAGGGCAAAAAGGGTGAAGGGCTTTTTCATAATAATCTTATTATTTATTGAGGATTGAGAATTGAGGATTATCCATCCGGATGGGTTAATTCATGGCTGACAGCGCAGCCTAATTCTCAATTTTCAATTATCGCTTGTTCTGCTGTTGACGGCGCAGGGCTTCCTGCTGCTCTTGCATAGCTTGCAGACGGGCGGCAAAGCCTCCGCCAGTAGCCATTTCTTTCTGAGTCTTTTTGTTAGCCTCCAACATGGCAAGAAGTTTCTCTTCATTGGTTGTCTTCTTCAGCACGGTCATGATGATAACGGTGATGAGTGTAGAAAGGAAGTAGTAATAGTTCAAACCAGAAGGATAGTCGTTCAGTACGAAGAAGAACATCAGCGGCATGAGGATGCTCATCCACTTCATCGCGGAAAGTTGTGGATTTGCTCCTGTATCCTGCATCTTCATGGTGTAGCTAGTATAGATGATGTTAGTACAGGTCATTAATAGACAGAACAGACTTATGTGGCTACCCAGGAAGGGAATGTTGAAAGGCAAGTTTACGATGGCATCATAGGTGCTGAGGTCATCGGCCCAGAGGAAGCTCTGTTGACGTAGCTCGATAGCACTCGGAACGAAGAAGAAGAGTGCCATAAGAATAGGGAACTGTATGATCATAGGAAGACAGCCACCCATAGGGCTGACGCGATATTGACTGTAGAGCTGCATCACCTCCTGTTGCTTCTTCATGTTGTCTTCTTCTTTGGGGTATTTAGCATTGATGGCATCTACTTTAGGTTTCAGCACACGCATCTTGGCACTACTCATATAGGTTTTGTAGGTAGCAGGATAGACTACAGCCTTGACGATAAGTGTCATAAGTAGAAGAACCCAACCCATACCTAAGCCAAGTTTCGTCAGCCAGTCGAACACGTTGATGGTGAAGAATTGGTTCACCCAGCGAACAAGTGGCCAACCAAGGTAAACCAGACGGTTGAGCTTCCAGCTCTTGCCCATCTCGCTGCCAGTGGCACCTAAGATCTTGTAGTGGTTGGGACCGAAGTAGAAGTACATCTGAGTGGCCTCGGCACCAGAAGGGTCGAATGCGGTGTTCATCTCAGCACTGTAGTGCTTGATGTAACCACTGTCGCGCTGCTCCATCTTGGAGGTGAGCTTTGACTTTTGGAAGCCTGCATCGCTGATGAGAATAGCGGAGAAGAACTGGTTCTTGAAAGCGATCCAGTTTAGCGTTTCCTCGGGTTGCTTCTCGTCGTCACGACCTGCATTCATCTCTTTCACACTGCCGTCAAGGATCTTGTAGGTAAGCTGTGCCAAACGGTTCTCGTAGGTATAGCCCTTCTCTATCTGACGAGCACGCTGATTCCACTCGATATCCACGCTCTTGTTGCCTTGTGCCAGATTACTGCCCATACCATGTGCCTGAATCTTGAAATCGACCAAATAGCTGCCTGGTTGAAGGGCATAACTGAAATCGATGTAGCTGCCTTCACTGGCTGCCAAACGCATGGTCACAGAGGAGTCGGTACGGTCCACAGGTGTGAAGTAATAATCCTTGGTCTGAATGGCTTCACGTGTGTTGTAGAAGAGGTAGTTCATCTGAACATCCTCGCCTAGGAAGAGGGTTACTGGTGTGACTTTGTCCTGCTCCATATAGTCGTTCAGCACGGCACTGTAGAGGGACCCTCCCTTGGTGTTGAGGGTGAGCTGAAGCACATCGTTGCTTATGGTCACCTGCTGGTTGGCACCTTGTGTGGCACTGAAGAACGTGGAGGTGCTGTCGATCACAGCCACTTGCCTTTCGTTGGCCAGCGCTGCTTCCTGTTTGGCTCTGAGTTCTTCTTCGTGCTGCTGAACCTGCGTCAGAGAGTCGTAGTAGCGTTGTTGTGCCTCACGCTGTTCAGCCGTAGGTCTGCTCAGATAACTGAAAACCACCAATAATATACCTATCAATACCAATCCGGTTATAGTATTTTTATCCATTTCTTTTCTTATTTTATACTTAGCGCAATTTTGCTGGCAAAGGTAGGTATTTTTCATGGAATGACCGCCAGTTTTGTGAATTTTTTCCTTCAGTGTTTGATAACTAAACTATTTAAATTAAATTTGCATGTTGATAAGTCGTCTATAATTAATTTAACAACATATTCAGTATGAATACACGAAATTCTATTTTCATGATGGCTGCAACATTGTCATTGACATTGGCAACGAACACACGGGCAGCATCTATTTCAGGGACTGAACCTGATTCTGAGACACATATATATGCTGAAGCTGATTCGCTTGGAGGATTGCTTGGCGAGTATTTCATGGTGAAATGGATGCCTGTTGGTGGAAGTAATTATGTGGCTGATACAGTTTCTCATGCCTATGAGCATTACTTCGCTACAATGAACGATCCTGAAATGGTAGAAGCCAATGCTGATTATTATAAACTCTTCTTACCTCTGACGTATTTCAATAGTTCGATAGAACAGTATTCTACAGTCGACAAAGTACAGAATGACGGTACATCAGAATCTGACTTGATGCGCTCATTGTTACCTATTGATGAGCAGACTTTTACTACAAAAGACCGTATTGATACTCAGGTGAACGGGGCTTTGCTCAGCGCATACGTTAATGATCCTGCTAAGGTTCTTTTCACAGAGGATGAGATCAATAATGGTGGTACTTTTGAGGATCGTTTGGAGGAACAGCAAGAAGACTTGGCAAAGGTGACAGCAGAAATCCTTGACGTGAAAGTGGTTCCGCAGGAGGTGACGGAGGATGCTGTAGCAGAGATCACCAAGCCTAATTGGTGGAAGTTCACAGGTAATGGTTCTTTCCAGATGTCTCAGAATTATATCTCGGACAATTGGTATAAGGGTGGTGAAAGTAATGTGGCAGAAATAGCTACTTTGCAATTGAAAGCCGATTATAATGACAATGAGAAGGTTCAGTGGGAGAACATGCTGGATGCAAAACTTGGTGTTGCCAGTTCGCCATCAGATCAGTACCATGACTATTTGGTAAATACAGATCTGCTGAGACTCTACAGCAAGTTTGGCGTTCAGGCAGCCAAGCATTGGTACTATACCATTGCAGGTGAGGCCAAGACTCAGTTTATGGAGAGCTATGGTTCCAATAGTCAGGACATGAAGGCTGCCTTCCTGGCACCTCTGGATGTGAATGTCAGCCTTGGTATGGACTATAAGTTGGAGAAACCCAACTTCAAGTTCTCTGTGATGATAGCGCCTATCACGTGGACCATGCGTTATATAGGTAATGATGGTGTAAGTCATAAGAGCTATGGTCTCGACGAGGATAAGAACACACGTCACAACATTGGTTCGGAGATTCTGCCAACGTTTACGTGGAACATCGCGAAGAACATCACTTGGGAATCTCGTCTGGATTATCTCACTAGTTATACATGGACACGTATCGACTGGGAGAATACCTTCAACTTCGCTGTGAACAAGTACTTGAGCACGAAGTTCTATGTGCATGCACGTATGGACGATAGTGCCGAACCTCGCAGTGGCAGCAGGGGTGACATTCAGGTGAATGAGTTGTTCAGCTTTGGTATCAACTATACTTGGTAATTGGAAAACATTTTGTAATTTTGTAGCCTAAAGGCAATCTGTATCTAATTAATAGATGGAAAACACAGTCAGATATCACGGAGTGGTGAAGGAGGTGAGCGATGGTCACTTGCAGGTGGGCATTGTGAAATCTTCTGCGTGTGGGGGCTGTACGATAAAGGGTCATTGCAACTCTGCCGAAGCGAAAGAGCGGATGGTGGATGTGGATGACCCTTCTGCATATCTGTACCACGAGGGGCAGGATGTGTGGATTGTGGGCTCATCGAGTATCGGATGGAAGGCGTTGGGTTACGGTATCTTGTTACCTTTCGCGATGGTGTTCGTTTCGCTCTTTGTGTTTTCTGCGCTGTTGAAGAACGATTTGTGGGCAGCACTCTGTGCGTTGGCCATGCTGATACCTTATTATATAATAATATACAACAGTAGGGAGAAGTTGAAGAAACAGCTCTCTTTTGCAGTGCTTCCGTTTGAGGAAAATAATAACTAACTTTATATCGTATTATGAATCTAATTCTGATTGCAGTGGTTTCTCTGGGCATCATCGCCCTGGTGGCAGCAGGTATCCTATATGCTGCTTCCAAGAGATTCGCTGTCTATGAAGACCCCCGCATTGCCAAGGTAGCGGAAGTGTTGCCTCAAGCCAACTGCGGTGGATGTGGCTATCCGGGATGTAGCGGATTGGCTGGTGCCATTGTGAAGGCTGGCTCTCTAGAGGGAAAATTCTGTCCCGTAGGTGGACAACCCGTGATGGAGAAGGTAGCTGCCGTGATGGGACTTGCTGCTGAAGCTAGCGAACCGATGGTGGCTGTAGTGAGATGTAACGGTACCTGTGAGCACAGACCTCGCCTGACGGAGTATGACGGCGTTCGCACATGTGCGATTGCTGCTGCTACGTATGGCGGCGAGACGGGCTGTAGCTATGGCTGTCTGGGATGTGGCGACTGTGTGGCTGCTTGTAAGTTCGATGCCATTCACATGAATCCTGAAACAGGACTTCCAGAGGTGGATGACGAGAAGTGTACGGGTTGTGGTGCTTGTACGAAGGCTTGTCCGCGAAGCATCATCGAACTGCGTTACAAGGGTAAGAACAACCGTCGTGTGTATGTGCGCTGTGTGAACAAGGATAAAGGTCCGGTGGCTAAGAAGGCTTGTTCTGTGGCTTGTATCGCTTGTGGTAAGTGCGAAAAGGCTTGTCCGTTTGGTGCCATTACTGTGGAGAACAACGTGGCTTACATCGATTTCCATAAGTGTAAGTCGTGCCGCAAGTGCGTTCAGGAATGTCCACAGCATACCATCATCGACCTTAACTTCCCTCCATTGCCTCCAAAGAAGGAAACCCCTAAGGCTGAAGCTACTAAGGTTGCAGAGGCTCCTAAGGCTGCAGCATTGACACAACCATTGCCAGTTGGAGCGATGCCAAGTGCTGCTGCGATTGAGGCACTTCTTCCACAAGCCAATTGTGGTGGTTGTGGTTTCGACGACTGTCCTGCATTTGCAGCTGCTGTGGTGAACGATGGTGGAGTAGGTGAGAAGTTCTGTTCTGTTGGTGGCGCAGAAGTGATGGATAAGATTGCTGCACTGCTGGCCTCTGCTGCTGCCTCTCCTGTGACTGAAGCTGCTCCTGTAGTTGAAGCTCCAAAGGCTGAAACACCTGCAGCTCCTAAAAAGGAAGAGCCTAAGACACCAGAGGATCTGTGGCGTGAGAAGATGGGCTATACTGCTAAGGCTATCGGATTGGTGAGCATTCCAGTGAGCCGTTGGAGCAATGGTCTCTTCCAACCACTGCCTCCGAAGACAGGCCTGGAGAAGAAGGTGGAAGCTGCTTCTGTAGTAGAAGCTCCAAAGGCAGTGGAAGCACCTAAGAGCCCGTTCGACAGCTATACGGCAAAAGGTATTGGTTTGGTAGCCATTCCAGCGAGTCGTTGGAGCAATGGTATCTTCCAGCCCCTGCCTCCGAAAGCGAGGGTTTAAATAGATTGTTAACCAGATTATTCAGTAAACCAGATAATGAAGACATTTTCAATTGGTGGAGTTCATCCCCACGGAAATAAACTTTCAGCAGGAAAGCCCATTGTCACAGCAGCGTTGCCACAGAAGGCATATATTCTGTTGGGACAACACATCGGAGCGCCTGCCAAACCTATCGTGGCACGAGGCGACGAAGTGAAAGTGGGGCAGAAGATTGCAGAGCCTGGTGGCTTTGTCTCTGCTGCCATCTACTCCTCTGTGAGCGGTAAGGTTTCAAAGATTGATACGATTGTGGATGCCAGTGGTTACCCTCGTCCTGCCATCATCATTGATGTACAAGGCGATGAATGGGTAGAGAGCATCGACCGTTCGGATACCATTGTCCGCACATGCGACTTGACTCCTGAAGAGATTGTAAAGAAAGTGGCAGAGATGGGTATCGTAGGTATGGGTGGTGCCCAGTTCCCCACACAGGTGAAGTTGGCTCCTCCGCCAACTGCCAAGCCCGAGTGTGTGGTAATCAACGGTGCAGAGTGTGAGCCATATCTGACCTCTGACCACGCCTTGATGCTGGAACATGCAGAGGAGATCCTCGTAGGTGTGAGCATCTTGATGAAGGCCATGAAGGTGAACAAGGCTTATGTGGGCATAGAGAACAACAAGGCGGATGCCATCAGTAAGATGGAGGCCGCTGCGAAGGATTTCCAAGGCATCGAGATTGTGCCGCTGAAGATGAAGTATCCACAAGGTGGTGAGAAACAGCTGATACAAGCCATTATCGACCGTTATGTGGGGAGTGGGGCACTGCCTATCACTACGGGTGCTTTGGTACAGAATGTAGGAACTGCTTTTGCTGTCTATCAGGCCGTGCAAAAGAATAAACCATTGATAGAGCGTGTAGTAACCATCACAGGAAAGTCTTTGGCAAATCCAAGCAATATGCTGGTACGTATTGGTACACCTATCCAGCAGTTGATCGACGCTTGCGGTGGTTTGCCAGAGGATACTGGTAAGGTCATCAGTGGTGGTCCTATGATGGGTAAGGCTGTGGCTACTACAGATGTGCCTACTACAAAGGGAACCTCGGGTATCACCATCATGAACCGTAAGGACGCCCGTCGTGGAGAGGTACAGCCTTGCATCCGCTGTGCCAAGTGCGTAGGCGCCTGTCCGATGGGACTGGAACCTTACCTGTTGGCACAACTCGCAGAGCATGCGGAGTTTGAGAGATTAATCAATGAACAGATCATGGACTGTCTGTCGTGTGGTGCTTGTCAGTTTACCTGCCCAGCCAATCGTCCGTTGTTGGACTACATCAATCTGGGTAAGGCGAAAGCGGGTGCCATCCTTCGTTCACGCAGTGCAAAAAAATAACTAGGTAATTATGGAAAAGTTAATCGTATCACTTTCACCCCATGACCACGCGAACGACAGTGTGCAGCGGAACATGTATGCAGTGCTGATAGCGCTGATACCTGCTTTCTTGGTTTCACTCTACATGTTTGGTCTGGGAGCATTGATTGTCATGCTCACTTCGGTTGCTGCGTGCGTCTTCTTCGAGTGGGCCATTGTGAAATTTATCCTGAAACGCGAACGTACGACGATCCTTGACGGTTCTGCTGCCATCACAGGTGTGCTGCTGGGATTCAACCTTCCTTCCAATCTGCCCATCTGGATCATTATCCTGGGTGCGTTGTTTGCCATTGGTGTGGCAAAGATGAGCTTTGGTGGACTGGGTTGCAATCCTTTCAATCCTGCCATAGTAGGTCGTATCTTCCTGTTGATATCATTCCCCGTACAGATGACTACTTGGCCAGTGGCTGGTCAGTGGATGCACTATACGGATGTGCAGACAGGTGCCACCCCTCTAGGTATCATGAAGGGGGTGATTTCTGGAGCTCCAGGCGTGTCGCTCGATCAGTTGCCTTCTTCCTTGGATCTGTTCCTTGGTAACAATCCTGGTTCTTTTGGTGAGATCAGTGCTTTGGCGTTGATTCTTGGAGGTATCTACCTGATTTGGAAGAAGGTCATCACTTGGCATATTCCTGTGAGTATCCTGGTGACGGTCTTTGTGTTCTCTGGCATCATGTATCTGGTGAATCCAGCACTTTATGCCTCTCCTTTGACACATCTGCTGACTGGTGGTCTGATGCTGGGTGCTTTCTTTATGGCAACCGACTATGTGACCTCTCCGATGAATCCAAAGGGACAACTTCTCTACGGTGTCTGCATCGGATTGATTACCGTGATTATCCGTTTGTTCGGAAGTTATCCTGAGGGTATGAGTTTTGCGATCCTTATCATGAACTCATTCACTCCACTGATTAATAATTACATTAAACCGACCCGCTTCAGCAGCAGGGCTATAAAGAAATGAAAAAGTTAGAATCAACATTGACCAATATGTTGCTGGCGCTTACAGGCATCACCGTGGTGATGGTAGGCATACTGGCATTTATGAATGAGCTCACGCGTGAGCCCATTGCACAGGCAAACGCCAAGACGCTGAGCGATGCTGTGGCGGCGGTGGTTCCTGGCTTTGACAATGACCCTATCGCTGAAAAGCGTGTAGAAAATGTAGAAGGAGTGGATTACACTATCTATCCTGCTACGAAGGGTGGGGAATACCTGGGCGCTGCTGTAGAATCCACGGCGCTGGGTTTTGGCGGTAATTTGACCATTATCGTTGGCTTCGACAAGGATGGTGTGATCAATGACTACTCACTGCTGAATCATGCCGAGACTCCAGGATTGGGGGCCAAGGCGGATCAGTGGTTCAAGAAAGGACAGAAGGGAGACATCACAGGAAAGACACCTGCTAATGGTGATCTGACGGTAAGTAAGGACGGTGGACAGATAGATGCCATTACAGCATCTACCATCACCTCTCGTGCGTTCCTGAAGGCTGTGAATAATGCATATAAGGTGTATAAGGGAAGCCCCGATGCAGTGAGTGGTGCCACCCAGTCGGCTAATTAAAAAAGGAGGATAGAATATGAGTAATTTGAAAGTATTAATCAATGGTATAGTTAAGGAGAACCCTACGTTCGTATTGATGTTGGGTATGTGTCCTACACTGGGTACCACCTCCTCTGCTATCAATGGTATGAGCATGGGACTGGCTACAACCTTCGTGCTGATTTGTTCCAATACGGTAATTTCATCTATTAAGAGGATAGTTCCAGATATGGTCCGCATTCCATGTTTCATTGTGGTGATTGCGTCTTTCGTGACCCTCCTTCAGATGGTGATGCAGGCCTATACTCCTGCACTTTATACCACGTTGGGTTTGTTCATTCCGCTGATTGTGGTGAACTGTATCGTTCTTGGTAGAGCAGAAGCCTTTGCCTCTAAGAACGGTCCTGTGGCTTCTTTCTTCGACGGACTTGGTATTGGTTTGGGCTTCACCTTTGCACTGACATTGCTTGGTGCTGTACGTGAATTGTTGGGAACAGGTAAGATTTTCGGTCTGGGCCTCATTCCTGAAGACTATGGCATGTTGCTCTTTGTATTGGCTCCAGGTGCATTTATTGCGCTGGGATACCTCATTGCAGCGTTCAACAAGATTAAGAGCTCTAAAGCATAACTAAATAAAACGAATGATTATGGAATATATATTGCTGTTTATATTTGCGGTTTTCGTTAATAATATCATCTTCTCGCAGTTCCTTGGCATTTGTCCATTCCTAGGTGTTTCACAGAAGATAGACACTGCGTTAGGCATGAGTGCTGCTGTGGCTTTCGTGCTGACCATTGCTACGATTGTAACCTTCCTCATTCAGTATTATGTGCTGAATGCCTTTGAGTTGCAATACCTGCAGACCATTACCTTCATTTTGGTTATTGCATCTCTAGTGCAGATGCTGGAGATCATGCTGAAGAAGATTTCTCCTTCGCTCTATCAGGCATTGGGCGTCTTCTTGCCTTTGATCACTACCAATTGCGCTGTTTTGGGTGTGGCTATCCTGGTGATTCAGAAAGAATACAACTTATTGCAGAGCGTGGTTTATGCCTTTTCTACTGCCTTGGGCTTTGGTTTGGCACTTATCATGTTTGCAGGTATCCGTGAGAGTTTGGCATTGGTGAATGTACCCAAGGCCATGAAGGGTACTCCGATTGCCTTGATCGTTGCAGGTATCATGGCGATGGCATTTATGGGATTTAGTGGTGTAGTTAAAATTTAATTACATTTTTTTCATTATTTCCTTGTTTTTTAGAAAATTATAATTATATTTGCGTCATATTTCGGTAAAAGCATTTTTAAAGATGACTTTGAAAGACAAGATCCTGGTTACAGGTGGAACAGGTTTTATTGGGTCACATACAGTTGTAGAACTTCAAAATGCAGGGTACGAAGTAGTCATTGTCGATAACTTAAGTAACTCTCGCGAAGAAGTTGTAGATAGTATAGAACAAATTACAGGAGAACGTCCTTCGTTCGAAAAAGTTGATTGTTTGGATAAGGAATCTCTAAAGAAAGTTTTTGAGGAATATGCGGGTATCCGCGCCATCATTCATTTTGCGGCAAGCAAGGCTGTGGGAGAGTCGGTTCAGAAACCGTTGATGTATTATCGCAACAATCTGGGGTCGCTCTTGAATCTTCTAGACTTGATGCCACAATACGGAGTGGAAGGCATAGTGTTCTCTTCTTCTTGTACAGTATATGGTCAGCCAGATGTGCTTCCTGTTACAGAAAGAGCTCCGATAAAGAAAGCGGAGTCTCCTTATGGTAATACGAAGCAGATTTGTGAAGCTATCATTCAGGATGATGTGAAGTCAGGAGCACCTATCAGTGCCATTTTGCTGAGGTACTTCAATCCTATAGGAGCGCATCCATCAGGTTTGATAGGGGAGCTGCCAAACGGTGTACCACAGAATTTGGTACCATTCATCACGCAGACAGCCATGGGCATCCGTGAGCAGTTGAGTGTATTTGGTGATGATTACGATACACCTGACGGTTCCTGTATTCGTGACTATATAAATGTGGTGGATTTAGCTAAGGCACATGTGCATGCCATAAGCCGCATACTTCAGAAGAAGCAGGAAGAACCTGTAGAGGTGTTCAATGTTGGAACAGGTCGTGGTCTTTCTGTGTTGGAGTTGGTACATGCTTTTGAGGCATCCACAGGCGTGAAGCTTAATTACAAAATTGCTGGTCGTCGTGCTGGTGATATTGTAAAAGTTTGGGCAGATCCGAAGAAAGCCAATGAGGTTTTAGGATGGCATGCTGAGGAAACCATTGAGGATACATTGCGAAGCGCATGGAAGTGGCAAGTACACTTGCGTGAAACAGGTATTCAATAAGTAAGAAGAGATTTATTTGATTAAGCTAATAAAAGATACAAGTTTTTATATTACCCTCATATCTTTCATTTGGTATGTGAATATAAAATGAGAGATCTATACTCCCTAAGTATAAGGTAATTATAATAGTTTTGTCGTGTTTTATTTTGTGTTTGTGTTGTGATAGCTCCGTCGTGAGACGGGGCTATTTTTTGTATCTGTACATCCATAAATAAAGGGGCTACATCAGAGCCCCTTCTTTATTACTTGGAAGATCCAAACTTTAAATTAGTAACCAATTTTTCCAGCGAATTACTGCTGTTCATGATCTGTCTTATGGCCTGTTCGCTGCCATTGAAAGGACCATATCCTTGCAGTTTGATGGTACACATGGCAGCTGCAAAACAACCTGCCTCATAGACTGGGGCACCTTTACTGCGTTGATAAAGGTAACCTACCATATATGTATCTCCACACCCTGTTGCATCCACTACGTTGATGGTAGGGAAAGCTGGGATTTCAATGAATTCGCCTTTCGTATAGACCAAAGAGCCTTCTTCATCAAAGGTCAGCACAACTTCTTTGACGCCCCAATCTGCCAGCATTAAGGCGGCTTCGTGTGGTTCGTCACATCCCGTAATGGTCAGCATCTCGTCACGATTGGCCTTCAGCGTATGAATGTAACGTAAAGCAACCAACTTGTCTTTCCAATCGATGGCATGCACCTCTTCGCCCTTCACTTCACGGAGAAATCCCTGCACATCCACAGATACCTTTCCTCTAGAAGCCAATGCCTGAATGACCTCTAAGGAGAAATCCGTTTGCAGCAGACTCCCCAGATGTATTATCTCGGCATCTACATCTTTCAGCATTTCCAAAGTGAAAGGAGCAGCCATTGCAGTCACGCGTTGGGTGCGGTTGCTCTGATTGATACTGTGATAGATGTTCTCGAAGCAAACCGAATGCTCACACAAATGACATTCTACAGCGATGCCTGTTTGTCGTATGTCCTCCACTGCTGGCATTCCCTCATCACCCACAGCTGTGACTAATTGAAACTCTGAGACATCCAATCGACTCAAGGCTTTGGCAAAATAGTATGCCGTTCCCCCAGGCATTTCCACCACGTTGTTGGGTGTCACCACTTTATCCTGTGTGATATGTCCTATGCAGCAAAGTTTGTATTTTTTCATAATTCCAATACCATTTATTTAGCATGCAAAGATAATAATACCCAGTGAACTTTGCAACTTAGTTGCATGAAGAACTTCCTACCTTTGCATCAGTAAAACAAAAAGAGTTAGTTATGTCACATCCTCATCATCACGAAGAATCCCACGAGTGTTGCCATGATCATCATCATGAGCATCATCCCGAGGGAGGACTGCATCAGAAATTAGGACTGATTATCTCTAGTGCCGTACTACTGTTAGCAGCCGTACTGATAGAGCATACTTTCAACCTCCCGACTTGGCAATTGTTGCTGATCTATCTGATACCATACTTACTGATAGGCTATGATACACTGAAAGAAGCTGCAGAAGGCTTGCTGCATGGCGATGCGTTCAACGAGCATTTCCTGATGTCTGTCGCTACCATTGGGGCCCTGTGTATAGGTTTCCTGCCAGGGGCAGCCACACAGTTTCCAGAAGCCGTATTTGTGATGCTCTTCTTTCAAGTGGGCGAACTCTTTGAAGGCTATGCCGAAGGAAAAAGCAAGGAGAGCATTTCGCACTTGATGGATATTCGTCCCGATGTGGCGAATGTGGAACGCAATGGTCAGGTGCTTGTGGTCAATCCCGAACAAGTGTCGATTGGAGAGACTATTATCATTCGCCCTGGTGAGAAGGTTCCTCTCGATGGCGTGGTGATAGAGGGTGAAACCTCGCTGAATACCGTGGCTCTTACGGGTGAAAGTCTGCCTCGTGCAATTACGGTGGGTGATGAGGTGATTTCTGGTTGTGTGAACATCCTGGGAGTGGTGCGAGTGCGTACCACCAAGGATTTTGGTGAAAGCACTGCTTCAAAGATCATTCGTCTGGTACAGGATGCAGGCGAGCATAAATCTAAGAGTGAGGCGTTTATCACACGCTTTGCACGAATCTACACGCCGATTGTCGTATTGGCAGCTGTGTTGCTTGCTTTTCTTCCGCCGTTATTGTCAGGCCATTTCGCTGATACCTTTGCCACCTGGCTCTATCGGGCCTTGATGTTCCTCGTGGTTTCTTGTCCTTGTGCGCTGGTCATTAGCGTTCCCCTCACATTCTTTGGTGGCATAGGTGGCGCTTCGCGACATGGTATTTTGGTAAAAGGTGCCAACTATCTGGATGTGTTGTCAAAGGTACGTACGGTGGTGTTCGACAAGACGGGTACTCTTACGCACGGACAGTTTGCTGTTGAGGCAGTTCATCCCGACCAGTTTGATGAACACCAGTTGCTTCATCTCGCTGCGCATGTAGAACATTTTTCCACGCATCCAATAGGAGCAGCTTTGCGCGATGCCTTTCCTGAGGAAGCTACCGATGGCTGTCGTGTGACTGAAGTTGAGGAAGTGGCAGGACAGGGAATTCGTGCGCGGGTAGGAGAGCAGTTGGTTTGCGTTGGCAATGAGAAGATGATGGAGGCTATAGGCGCCCAATGGCATGACTGTACGCATGTGGG
The DNA here is from genome assembly GCA_017427065.1 of Bacteroidaceae bacterium. Classification (GTDB taxonomy): domain Bacteria; phylum Bacteroidota; class Bacteroidia; order Bacteroidales; family Bacteroidaceae; genus Bacteroides. The sequence goes on from JAFRTL010000015.1 coordinate 59,147, forward strand.
GACCATTATCCATGTGGCAGTGGATGGTGTTTATGCTGGTCATATCGTGATAAACGATCGTATCAAGGAGGATAGCGCCTCTGCCATTGCTTCTTTGGGAGAATTAGGTGTAGATCGTCTTGTGATGCTGACAGGCGATAGGAAAGCGGTAGCTGACGATGTGGCAAAGAAGCTTGGACTTTCTGAATACCATGCGGAGCTGTTGCCTACTGATAAGGTGGCATTGGTAGAGCAATATGCTAGTGCGCACAAAGATGGATTTATGGCGTTTGTAGGCGATGGTATCAACGATGCTCCTGTGTTGGCACGTGCCGATGTGGGACTTGCGATGGGAGGCTTGGGAAGTGATGCCGCCATCGAGGCTGCCGATGTGGTACTGATGGACGACAAACCTTCTAAGATAGCTTTGGCTATCAGAATCGCCCGCCGCACGTTGGCCATTGCCCGTCAGAATGTATGGTTTGCCATTGGTGTGAAGATCGCTGTACTCTTGTTGGCAGCTTTTGGCATTGCTACCATGTGGATGGCAGTCTTTGCCGATGTGGGTGTCACTGTCTTGGCAGTGCTCAATGCCATGAGGGCATTGCGAGTGTAAAGAATTCTTCCTATCTTTGCACCTTAGAAGAACCCAACGAATACAAATTATGCTGAAAGTCATACTGGTGATGATAAGTGGCATGTTGGTGGGCTATGCCTTCCGCCGCTTCTATAAAATGTCTGATACTGCAGAGAAACGCCTTGTCGATGGGATAGGAAGTTTCTTGAAACTCACTATCTGGTTATTGTTATTCGTCTTAGGTGTGCAGGTTGGTAGTGACGAACATATCATGTCGAGCCTCCACACTTTAGGATTAGAGGCACTGGTGATTGGCCTATTGGCTACTTTTGGAAGCTGCATAGGGGCTTGGCTGCTTTGGCGTTATGTCTCGCGGAAAGGAGGACAAGCATGAAAGGCAGTTTCATCATCGTAGGCTTTTTCCTCATGGGCGTGTTTTGTGGTGTGACACATCTTTTGCCAACTTGGATTACCGACTATAATTTCTATGTGCTCTGCGTCTTACTCTTTGCGGTGGGACTGACTGTGGGAACAGATGCAGGTATCGTGCAGCGTTTCCGTGCCTTGAATCCTCGTTTGGCATGGCTACCTTTCTGCTCCATCTTAGGAACATTGGCAGGTAGCATAGTGGCGTGGCTGCTGTTTTCTGGCAGAACCTTACCCCATGTGATGGCAGTTGGCTCTGGCTTTGGCTACTATTCCCTTTCTAGCATTCTGATTACAGAATACGAAGGCATAGAATTGGGCACAGTGGCATTGTTGGCCAACATCATCCGTGAGATTTTCACCCTTTTGGCAGCCCCGTTGTTAGTGCGTTTCTTTGGCACTTTAGCACCCATTGCAGCAGGTGGTGCCACTGCAATGGACACCACGTTGCCCATTATCACCCAGACCGCGGGACGAGAGTATGTGCCCGTCTCCATCTATTGCGGCTTCGTCACCGATTTCAGCGTTCCATTCCTGGTAACTTTGTTCTGTTCGTTGTGATGAATGTGCCGATTATGTGTTACAAATAAGTTCTGTTTATTTTGATTTCTCGAAACGAATATTTATTTTTGTCGTGTTTATATGAGATATTGATAGAAGATGACGTTGTTAGATCGTAACATATTACAGATTAATAACCTATGTGAGAAACATCAGGTAGATAATCTTTTTGTGTTTGGCTCTATTCTTACAGACAGATTCAATGATGAGAGTGACATTGATTTTGTAGTAGATTTCAAAGATATAGAATTGTCTAATTACGTCAACAATTACATAGATTTTAAAGATTCATTACAAAATCTATTAGGTAGGAAAATTGATTTGTTGGAAGATAAGGCAATCAAAAATCCTATTTTAAGACGAAATATAGACCGAACAAAACTGCAAATTTATGGATGAGAGAATTGAAAAGCATCTTTATGATGTATTGAATGCTGCAAATGAAGTAGAAGAGTTTTTTGAGGGCAAACCTAAAATCTATGAAGATTTCTGTAATAGCCGACTTCTTCAAAGAGCTGTAGAGCGTAATGTGGAAATTATGGGTGAGGCTATCAATAGAATCCTTAAAATAGATAATAGTTTTCAACTCCCAAATTCTAAAGCAATTATCAATACAAGGAACCGTGTGATTCATGGTTACGATAGTGTAACCACAGATTTCTTTGGGGATTGGTTATTATTCATATTCCTGCTATGAAAGCTGACGTTGAGAAGTTGTTATCGTTTTAATGGAAAGTTGGGAGTACGTTTCCCACTTTTTTCTATAGTTTACAATTTTGATTGCATTCTTTCTTCCGCTCCTTCTTCCACCAAATTCTGAATAATAATAATCTATCTGAGTTTAGCGGAAGAAGAATCTTTCAAAAAGAAATTATTTACCAAAAGTCGGAGTGTTTTTCAGAAACACAAGGAGTTGTCGCGGAAATATCCAGCATTATAGTAAGTATTATTGAAGTATTTTGGTGATAACGCTGGACATTTCCGCGAAAATTGCTTGCATTTTCTGGATCATACTTGATGTATGGCCTACTGATACGTTATCTCCCTGCTCAGTCACCGTTAGGACTTAGCTCAGTCATCGTTAGGATTTAGCTCAGTCAAGGTTAAGACTTAACTCAGTCATCAGTGTGACTGAGCATGAAGGTATTAATACTAATTATTGAAAGATCCCTATTCTTCAAGCGAAAAATGCAAAAAACACCTCACACCTCACCTTTTTCGAATTAGCGAATGATTTATATGTGCTCCCAAGGGTGAGGTGTTGAAATGACACCTCACCACTCCTCACCCTTACAACTATGGAAAGACCTTCATGAAGGTGAGGTGTGGTGAGGAGTGCTCGAAACACCTCACCGCTACATCGCATTGATAATCAGCATTTTAAATGCCAA
>JAFRTL010000016.1 GCA_017427065.1 Bacteroidaceae bacterium
GTGCGCAGTGTCATGAAACGCCCATCGTAAGTGGTATCCGCAGCAGCACGCTCCATATAACTGATCACAGAATCCAGTTGCTCATCCTTATCGTAGAGCAAGGCCCCCAGCAGATAGTAGAATCTGCCTTTAGGTTCCTCCTGAGGTGCCATCTTCAATGCCTCTCGTTCATAATAGATGGCAGAATCAGGAGCCTCAAAGAGCTGATGCGTCAAAGCCATAGAATGCAGGTAATTGGCTATCAGTGCAGAATCACCCGTCAGCCGTGCTGTTTCCAATGCCTTACGATTATAGTAGAACGCAGAATCCTGCTGCTCCGTCATAGCGAAGTAAGAGCCTATGTCTTTCAGCGTCAGTGCACTATCCAGCGGGGCATCCATTACCTTCATCAGTTCCCTATAAGTCTTGATGCTCTCATCGTAGTGCTTATGGTTATAATAGAGGTCGCCAAGCAACGAAAGCGCTATTCGACGGGTCTCCCTATCCTCTGGATAGTTTTCCAGAATCAGCAGCGCTTCTTGCAAGTGTGTGATGGCTTCCTCACTGCGCTCTACTTCATCCTCTAGACAAGCCTTGTAGAGCAATGCCACTGCTCGCTCCCTGCTCTTCCCTTTATAGAAGTCAAGGGCAAAGTTCAACAGTGTATCGCAAGGTATCAGCGACTGGTGCGCCTTGTCTGTGGCACGTGCCAGCAATAAAGCAAACCTCGCTTTGCTACTACCCGACAGCGACTTAGCTTCTGGCAAAGTGATCAAGAGCTTCCTGGCGCTGTCAGGAGCAGTATAAAGCAGACTTTCAGCTTGTTTAAAGACAGCAGACTCTTCTGTTTGATGACAAGCTGTAAAGCAACAGAGGGTAAATATAAAAATTATAATATATTTTATTCTAACCATACATTAATATGAGCGATATATTTCTCTGATTCTATGCACAAATAATAGGGATAATTATCAGCATTGGGGAGAAAGATATCCAAGGAGTGTTGTTCATCTATTGCTTCTATAATCTGAGTAAAGATAACTTTCCTAGAGTTGTCCTGAATATACAAATAGCCTGTTTTTAAAAAACCTTCCACATGGAAATGCAGGTCAGCACCTTCCACATCCATGGTGACTTCAAGTCTTTCAAATTTTACTTGCTCATCCTCATCTTCACTAGCTAAACGTCCACCTTTCTCGCTAGTTGAATATACCATCTTTGGTTTCTTCTTGCCCGACTTTACCAATTCGAGCATAGATAGTTCCACCACATCCTCACTCTCATCATGGCAAGCAGAGGCCATGATAAGTGTGAGAAGCAGTGATAATCCTATTTGCAAACACCTCTTCATGTTTCTATGTCATGGTTTTCATGCAAATATAAACTATTTATTTGTCATTGTCTCCAAAATAACCAATAAATAGAGGACAACTTGAAGATGTTTCCATAATGCCATAGATAAATGGACGATTGAATATAATGGAATATGGACCACTGGCGAGTCCACCTATAACTGTAACAGCTGCAGCTTCTGCTCCTTCCTCGTTAATTTTAAAGAAAGTTTTCTGGCGAGCAACTATCTCTAAATCTGGAGGTAATTGAGTATCAAAAGCATTATTAAAGTCAAGTATCTTAAAATGTAGGTCTGGATTAAGAACGTCAATAATATCAACCAGATTTGACAAAGTGTAGCTAACCTCATATTTAGGAATAATAATTTGCGCGTATTTATCTTTATACTGCATTAGCATCCCAAGAGTTTCTGAGTTAATCAGAGGCAATATCTCTTCAATGCTTGATTCTTCTTCTGGTAAGAAAGCAAACCAGCAGAAAGCTTTGTTCTTGAAGGGAAGTGCAATTGCTTGGTATTCCATAGTTTCCAAACAATTAAAATAGGGCTGAATTTCCTCTTCTATTGGATATTTCTGCATCATTGGAATATTGGCAGTAGTACCATCAGCATAGTAAAAAGGCATGTCTTGTGTTTTATCTTTGTCAAAAACAGACTCCCATCCAGCTTTGAAATACACCGCATTCAACAAAGCGAAGATATCAGGGCTAAAGTCATCATTCACTATTTCTGTTATAAGGTCGTGGGTCTTCTCTGCACACCATTTGTTGATCGCATCAATAGTAGCATTATCAAACGGAGCATCCTGCACTTTAGCTTCGAAGTTGGCTTCCAGTGATTGCTGGAAATCTGCATTTATCACGTATTTATCTTTATACCACAAAGCATTGGCAATCTCCAATGTGGCCAGATCGTCAGCTTCTACAATGCCAGCGATCATTCTCTTGAAATAGGCATTCACATCTTCAGCCGTATAGCCCTCTAATCCCATCGTCTTCAGCATTTCCTGTTGGTCTTCTTCTACTAATCCATTTTGGAACATGCCAAGGGCAATCTCCAGGCTCAGTGGAGAAAGCAGGATATTATCCTTTGCTTTTTTTTGAGCGTATGCCTCTCTAAACAGTCGCCAAGCAAAATCGTTCAGACGGTCGTTGATGGCGCGTTCATTTCCTGCAAAGACAATAGGAACTGCTCCACGTGATTGCGGCTCCTCAACTTTCGGTTCATCCGCAGGAACGATTTCTTCTTCCACAACTTCGGGTTCTGGCAACTGTGGTTCGTCATCGTTCGTGCAAGAGAAGAACACGAAAGTTGAAGCGCATAGAGAAATGGTCATTAATAAATTTGTAATCGTTTTCATATCTCTCTGTTTTTAATTGTTAAACAAAATTTGTGCTGTGAATCCACGTTGCAAAGATAGAGGCTTTCTACAAGCCCACCAAGAAAAATGTCTGACAAGCGAAATGAGAAAACTAATGATAATCAGCATCTCTAATTTTTGGAGTCTGACAATTTTAAAAGAACACTATAAAAGTTCTCAAGAATAGTAATAATATAAGGAAAGAATAATTTTTATGAATATCGCCATAATACACTAATAAGCCCCCGATGTAGGTATTAAACCTTGCATCGGGGGCTTGTCTGAAAATCATCATACTACTTAATACTGGATGGTCAGCCCATACCCTTCTTGTTGAGGATTGATCTCGGGGTCTTGGATGCCTGAAAGCCAAGACTTCACAGTGCTGGAGATGGTGCCACTGAGACGATTTTCTGTTAAAAAGAGACGATTGATTGTATGTATCTTCGTCAGTCCTTCGGGGATATTGCCTGTGAGATTATTGCCCGTGAGGTTCAACCCTTCCAAAGGGAGTTCACCTAGCTCTCCTGGAATTTCACCACTGAACTGGTTGAAGCAAAGCCATAGGGTTTCCAGCTTGGAAGCCTTCCCCAGACTGGCAGGTATGGCTCCAGAAATGCCAGTATAGATAATCGAGAGTCTTCGGAGGTTAGGCAGATCTCCGAGGCTTTCGGGCAGTTGCCCCACCACGTCCTTACTCTCCACGATACCAAACTCCCGAAGGGTCTTGAGTTGGCCTATCGATTCGGGAATCTCTCCCTTGAGATTGTTGTAATGCATCTCGAGGGTAACCAGCTGACCATCTTCCAGTATTAATCCCGACCAGTCGTCCAGCGGCGCATCCGTGCCCCAGTGGTCGTTATGCTTCCATTGCTCTCCGCCCAAGGCCTGATAGAATTCCATCAACACAGGACGCAGGTCGTCATCGTGATGCTGGCTCACGGTGAAACTGTACGTTCTGCCCTCACGGCTCAGCGTCACAATGCCTGTGCGTGGCTGGCCTGTTTCGTTGGCCTTGATTTCAAAATTCAAGCCTGTAGCACTTTCATGGAAGTAATCCCACTTACTGCAGTTGTTCAGTGGGGTGATCCACTGCTCTGCTCCTTCTGACAGGGTAATCTCGAACACTTGTTCTGGATAGACATTTAGTGTCAAGCGGACAGGCGATGCCGTGAGCTCATAGTCGTGCAGCACTGGCACTTCAGACACTGGTGCTTGGCTGAATCTCAGACACTGCGTATTCCCTGGCTTGCCTATCCGAACCTCCGCATGTCTGGTATCTTCGGCATCACATGTGGGTATGGTGATGGTGAGTTGATGTGTGCCTGCCTCACCTGACGTGGGCTGTACCAGGATCCAGTCTTCGGAGGGTGTAGCGTCCCAAGGTCCGTCCGCCGTGAACGTCACAGTGACTACTCCTCCCTCACGTGCGAAATAATAATACTCATCTGTTATAGCATCAAGGAGTGTGATTCTTGTGCGAACCTTGGTGTCTTTTTCTGGTTTTACAGACATCACATCGTCTTCTCCGCATGAGCATATCAGTGCGCTCAGGATCATACACATGAAAAACAATCTGGCTTTCATAAGGCTTCTGTCTTTGATAAATGCAAATATATGGTTTCTTTTCCAATAAAATGCAAGAATTCAAAAACCTTGCATGCATTAACATTATTTTTTTTATTCCAGGGGATGTGAAGCAAAAATATTCACTAATTTTGTGAATATTCCAAAATAAGTACTATCTTTGCAGCAAATAAGAAACACATGATTATAGAATACGAAAAAGAATATCTTCAGGAGCTTTACGACGTAGGCAAATGTAGAAATAAGAATTACAGGTTTCAGCCTCAAGTAGTGCGTAAGTATCAAAAGCGCATAGATACGTTGATGGCTGCTACAAGAATAGAAGACCTCTTTGTCTTCAACTCCTTGAACTTTGAAACACTGAGCAATGGTCATTATTCCATTCGCATAGATTATCATTATCGTTTAGAGTTCAAGATTCGTAAAGAAGGCAAAGAAGACATTCTTACAATATGTGTGATTTCGGATATAACAAACCATTATCAATAAGAACTATGGAAAGAAGGATTCCCACCCATCCTGGTGAGGTGTTAAAAGAAGAATTGGAAAGCAGGGGCATTTCTCAAAAGAAATTCGCAGAACTAGTCAGTGTGCCCTACACTCAGCTTAATGAGATATTGAACGGTAAGCGTTCTGTATCTACTGATTTTGCATTGATGATGGAAGCTGCATTAGGTATCAATCCAACACTGCTTATCAACATGCAGAATCGATATGACATTGAATTAGCTCGACAAAAGCCTACATTATTGCAACGACTTAATGTCATTCGCAAGGCTTGCGCAGCAGTGCTCTGAAAAGTTAAGGGGATGCGAAAAGCATCCCCTATTTCATTCCCCATACTCCACGAAGTGGCGATCATAACTTAGGGCACCAAAGATGCCCCAACCGTTCTGAACGTTGCTAGGGATAAGTACAGGTTCTGCATCACGATCATCTCCACTTATGCGATAGAGCTGCATCGCTTTCAAGAACTTGTAGAGATCTGGGCTGATGGCCTGCAGCTCCACCATCACGCGTGGGGCAATTTCAGGAATCTTACCCCTCAATGCCTTATTCCGATCAATCGCATCAGGAGAAACGTATGCCTTCGGACTATCGACGGTAAAGGTACGTCCTGCTGCGGATATTCCATCGAACACGTCAGAGAAATAGGCAGGCCAGCCTCCAAAGCCTTGTGTCAGACGATTGTCTGTAAACAACCCGTCATTGGAGAAGTAGATGTCCTGCAAGACATAAGCACTGTACACTGTCCTTACCCATTGACCGTCCTCCCAGTGTTGCATGTTAGTTTCTTGGTAATAAGTACCCTCGCTTCTTACACGCAGGCGATAATACTGATTCTCTCCAGTACCACTGATACGGCAGGTTAGTCGCATGATGGTGTCCGACTGGTTGATCAGTCCTTCCATATCCTGATAAGGGTTCTCTGCCAGTATCTTATAATCCGTTATCTCAATATGAGGCTTGGCTGGCACCACGGTCTCTGCTATGGCTTCCTTTTCACCACTCAGTGCCACAATCCTGATGCGGTCACCTTCCTGTGGCGCATACTGGCATTCATAGGAGAAATCCAGGTCATTATAATACAGCGGATAGCTTCCCGCTCCGTTGACCTCTACTGTCACTTTTGCATCCCTCACGACAGTCTTTCGCAGGTAGTCATCCGTCAGGTAGTCCGTTGCCAGGTCATCCCTGAAGAGCACGGCGTGCTCATAGTCGTAGTACCTCACAGAAGGCACCTTGTCTATTTGGTAGGCACGGCTCAGGTACACCGTCAGGGGTGAGCCTGCCACAGCCGTGGCATTGATGATCAGATCTGTGTCTTTCTCGTTCTCTGGACCGTTGAAGTCCAACGTGCGCTCGCAGGCACCCAGTATCAGTGCCAAGGCAAGCAGTATGATATGATAGATTATTCTCATGGCTGTTCAGAGTTTTAATGTCAGACTGATGGATGGCATGATAGGGAACATACATACGCCCTTCAGTACAGGGCGGCTGCTCTCATATCCCCAGTATATCGACGATACGTTCTGCTGGTTGTACAGGTTGTAGATGCCTATGTCGCAGATCATCTCGCCTATTCCTATACTGCCGTGGTGGCTCAGGCTCACATCCAGACGGTGCACGGCTGGCAGCACGTAGCTGTTGCGCTGTCCATAGGTATTGGCACGTACCAGATGCTGTACATAGGTATCCTCATAATAATCCAAGGTGATGTCTGCGTATGCAGGGTTCTGACTGTAGTCTATCTCAGAGCCGCTCGATGTCGTAGGATAGTAGTTGCTGAACGCGTCGAAGACCTGCCCCACCAGTGTGGTAGTGGCAAAGGTGACACGCCTCCCGCTCTGGAAGGTCCAGGCAGCGGAGAAGTCCCAGTTCTTGCTGAGACGCTGCGTGATGCTGAACGTGAAGTTGTGACGACGGTCGCCAGAGGCATAGAACTCCCTGCCTCCATTGAGCACCATATCCTCACGGTCAAAAGTACGCAGTGACTTGCTCCATGTATAGCTAACCAGGCCTGTGGTATTGCCTGTGTTCTTCTGTGCCAGCAGCTCCACGCCATAGGCGCGCCCCCTGCCTTGGGCTATCACATCTTCCCACCTGCTTTCCATATCCAACGATACCCCCTCACGATACTCCACCACATTATCCATCCACTTGTAGTAACCCTCTGCAGAGAGCTGTATACCACTCTTCAGGTCGTGGCTGATACCCAGTGATACTTGATCGGAGGTCCCTGGCTTCAAGCCACCACTCTGTGGAACCCATACCTCAGAAGGGCTGGTAAGACTTCCACTGCTGAGCAGGAAGATGCCCTGTGACATGCTGGCATAGGAGGCTTTCAGGGAAGTACTGCCTGCCAGCAACAATCGCAATGAGGCACGGGGTTCTGCCACCAGACTGGTCTTCCCATCTGAGTCGTAGGCCTGTAGGCGCATACCAAGGTTGGCTTTCAGCCACGATGTAACGCTCCAGTCATCTTCTGCATAGGCAGCAAAAGATGTCAAACTCCCGTCGCTCCTTAGGTTGTTGTCTTTTCTGTTCTCGCTGACAGTATATCTACCTTCATCCAATCCCACGTTCCATACTATCTCCTCACTTAGGGCGGCCTTGCGCCACGTGTGGCGCGAGGTCACCACCTCTGGAGTAAGCTGCTGGCTTCCTGCCTGTACGCCCACATGCACCTCATGGGTATCTTGATGTGTATAGCCAAGGTCGATTCTGGCACTCAGATCCTTTACCTTGGAACTATACTCAGTAAGGCTCTGTGTATCTGTCTGCGTATATAGCTCCGCTCCGTCGTGCCCATGGTCCCACAGGTCTATGCCCACCCAGCTGGACGTGTCGAAAGCACGGCTTAGCCTATAGTCGTAGCTGCTGTAGCCTATCCCTGCGTCCAGTTTCAGGGAAGGGGTGAAGCGATGCGTATAGGAAAGCCCTCCCAGAAGGTTGTTCCAGTTATTGCGTGTTTCACTCCTACGGGTATTGTCTATGTAGCCTTGCTTGTCGCTCTTTGTGGTTCCATCAGGTAGATAGCGCAGGTTCTTGTCGTAGCGATAGTTCTGGCTGGTTACAAGTGGCGTGGCGTTGTTCACGTCGTGTCCCATGTAGAACGAGGCAGTAAGCTTGTCGCTTTCAGAGAATTTATGAGTCAGTTTCGCATTCATGTCCCAGTAGCGCATATGGCTGTAATCGTTCATCTGCCCAGGGTTGTCGTAGATCACTTCTTCGAGCATGGGTTTCACGATGGCATTGAAGTAACTCACACGAGCAGCAACGTTATAAGAGGTATGCCCTTTCCAAAGCGGGCCGTCTGCCTGGAAACGTGAAGCGAGCATGCCTGCTGTAAGACTTACACGATGCTTTTCAAGGTCTCCCTCCTGCAGGCTTACGTCCACCACGCTTGAAAGGCGACTGCCATAACGGGCAGGAAAAGCACCCTTGTACAAGGCTACATCGTTCATCACGTCAGCGTTCACTGCAGAGGTAAAGCCCTGCAGGTGCTCTGGATTATAGAGCGTGATGCCATCCAGTGTGAATAGGTTCTGGTCGTAGTCGCCACCACGTACATAGATGCCAGCCTTGCCATCGCCTGCAGACTGTACGCCAGGCAATCGCTGCAATGATTTCAGCACATCTGTCTCACCAAGTAGTACAGGCATGCGTCTGATCTGTTCAGCACTCACAGCGATGGCACTCATCTGCGAGCTTTGCACGCCAAAGTTATGACGAGTTCCATAAACCTGCACTTCACGCAGGTTCTGTGTGTCCTGCTTAAGTTGTATGTCCAGCTTTGTGTCACTAGTCAAAGTGAGATTCTGTGTGTTGGAGGCATAGCCCACATAGCTGAATACCAGTTCCAGTGCCTTGTTGCTTGGCAAGGTAATGGTATAGTGACCAGTGGAATTTGTCGTGGTACCTGTGCGACGATCAGTATTATATACTGTCACACCAATCAGAGGTTCGCCAGATTGTGCATCTGTCACCAGTCCGCTCAGTACCACGTTCTGGGCACTGAGCGGAAGACTGAGAAACAATAAAAGTATTGTTGTAAAGAGAGAGATGATCTTCTTTATTTTCATTATGTTTGTATTTACTTTTAATATTTAGTTAAAGAAAGAATGTGGAGAACGCCACTCCTGTTTGACTATCTCTGCGCCATACTTGTTATTGCGTGTAAAGTCTTCATCTGCATTGTATGACAAATGATATTCGAATGAGCCGATTCTTTCACACCAGTATGAGGACAATTCGAATGTATCATACAAGAATCCTGTATAACGGAAGCTGGGATCAAAGTCTGGAGAATGGAGAAAAAAATATAATACCTCATTGCCTTTATTGTCCAACACACTTAAACCAACTGCAGCATTGGAGTATTTGTCTCTTAATTCCTCCGTGGAATTGTCACCAAAATAAAACTGGAATTTGCAGGTGGCATGCAACTTTTCATGACTGAGGGCATAAATCTTACCAGGCTCTGCATCTGCAGGTAAAGGGGTTTCAATCACGATCTCCTCTTCAGGTTCAACAGCAGGATCATCATTGTCGCTGCAAGATGAAAAAACTAGTAAAACTATAGCCATGAATGTGAAGGAAAAAATAGAAGAATGTATTTTCATATCCTTTCATATTTAAGATTAATAAAACTGTTTATATAATTGAAAGAAATCGTGAGGAGATTTCCAAGGTTGTGTCATGGGGTCGTACCAACCATCCCCGTCCATATCAAGTGAGAACTTGAAATACGCTATTCTCTCACATTCAATACTTTCTAAAGTAAAACAATCGCTGCAACTGTACTCATTCCATTCTGGATCATCTCTTGAAACATAATCCTTATAAAGTGGTGAATATAGTTGCTTTCCAAAAACTACACCCCCGTTTTTATCCATCCCCTGTAGATACATCGTTTCTTCTTTGTATGGATTTTCCCCGAAATAAAAAATAAAGGTACATTCACTTCTTATAGGATGCTTTTCGTGCCTGATGCCATAGATCGTGTATGGTTCTGCATCAGCAGGTAAAGGGGTATCAATCACGATCTCCTCTTCAGGTTCAACAGCTGGATCATCATCGCTACTGCAAGCTATAAAACTAAGGGCGAGAACTGCTATGAGTCCTATCATCCCTAATAATCTGAGTGTTTTCATAGTTCTGCATTTTGTTTGCTTCAAAACTATAGAACACTCACGATGCTAACAAACTTCGTAGTTTACAAATGAATGTAAACGGGTTGAATTATTCTTTGCTTTTGTGTAAACTAGTTTGCAGTATTTGTAAACTGGTTTACAAGCACATTTTAAGCGTATATTCTTGATGATTTGGAGCCAAGAACGTATATTTGTGAAATGTTTATGTTTGTGATGCTATGAAAAGACACAAAAGCTTATTTGGACTATTGCTATTGTTTGTGGGCTTGCTTACTTCATGTGAAGAGCATGAGGTGCTGCAAGCAGTAGAAGAAGTAGAAGAACAAGAAGTGCATCTGAAAGATTATCAGGCTACCATAGACGCTCAGCGTGGAAAGAAACCACAACGTACAAATGACCAAACACAGGCTACTGAAAATTATGGTGAGAAAGGGCATGATCGTCGTGGAACTAATAATGAATATTACGGACTTTCATTTAAGTACGCAGACAGGAAGTACGATAATATGAACATAGGGGAACTATATGTGATAGATTGGAACATTGATGATGAATTATATACTTTCAAGTTCTTTTTCCCCGAAGTATTAGGATATAGTTGGAAAGAATTTGAAAATTCTGAAGTAATTGTATACCAAGACCAGCCTCTTTATGGATTAGGCAAACATGTTGTATATCATAATAAAGATTTTCATTTAGGAGATACTTTCCAGCTGTATAGACAATGGATTACTGGATATGATACTTTCTATTATTCCTTCTTTATAAAAGATGAGAAGGGCAATTCGATTGAACTTATTTCTTATGAAAGAACTTTCGGCTCAATGATTAAGGTTATGTAATAAAACTACTTTATGAAAAGATACAATAGTTTATATTGGTTATTGCTGTTGTTCGTTGGATTGCTAGCATCATGTGAAGAGCATGAGGGACTGCAAGTAGTGGAAGAAGAACAAGAGGCGTTACAGTTAAAAGATAATCAAGCTATAATGGACGCTATGCGTGCCAAGAAACCACAGCGTACGAGTGGTCAGACACAGCAGGCTGAGAATTATGGAGAGAAAGGACACGATCGACGTGATAATAATTCTAAATGGAATGATATTTTTGATATAACTGCTCCAGTAGCTCGTCTGAAAGTGATAGAGGTAAATGAATTTGGAGAATATGTCATGCAATTAGTTTTTGGCTCTTGTTATATGCATGAAGAGATTGAATATGCTTTTGAGGGTCGAACGTTAAAGGTAAGCTTTATAAATGAGACAGGTAAAAAGGTTGATGATTATATAATAGAGGATTACCATATAGGAGACACATTTTCTATTCCATCAAATATATTTGAAGATTGCTATTTAATAGAATTATATGTAGGCTATTTCGTCAATAATACAGCATTCTGGTTTGTAGAAGAACAGCTCTTCGACACTTTATTTGAATGACCAAATATATGGATGGATTCATAAACACAAATTATTCAAATTACTTGAAACCATGAGGAGAAACTTCACCCACATTGTGTCAACACTTTTTCTGATAGGGGTTGCTTTAGTCGTCTTAGTCACCTGCCATCGCAAGCCTGTGTATCCAGCAGCCTTGCTGCAGGCAGATAGCCTCACGCTGGTGGAGCCAGAGGAGGCATTGACATTGTTGGCTACGCTGGATCGCGATATGAAGACGGCTCCAGAGGCATCACAGAAATACTACCAACTGCTTTGCCTTAAAGCTGCAGACAAGGCTTATATTACTCATACATCGGATAGTTTGATACTAGACCTCGTTTCTTACTACGAAAGTGGGGGTGATGAGCGTTTGCTGGCTGATGCGTACTACTATGCAGGGCGTGTGTATCGTGATCTGGGGGATGCGCCAAAAGCCTTGGCTTACTTCCAGAGAAGTCTGGAGGCAGAGGATGATGAGGTGAATCCTGCCCTCTATGCGCAGATTGGCGAGGTATTCTTCGAACAATCGCTTTATCTACAGGCGCTGGGGATGTATCGTGAGGCCTACAGGCTCGACTCCCTAGCTGCTGATACCATAGGGGCCATTCTGGATTTGCGCGATATCGCTTTTACCCATCGGGTGCAGCACCAACCAGATAGCGCACTAATTTATCTGCAACGCGCAGAACAATTGGCTTCACTGAGTGGCGATGATGCTTCCATCAGCCTGATCAATGCACAGTTGGCTGCCCTCTATAGTCGTATGGGGCGCAGCGAAGAAGCCTTGCCTCTGATAGAGGAGGCGCTGCCACAGGCTGGCAGGCAGGATCGCTTTGCCTTGCTCGACATCTATGCCAATATCCTGCTGCGACAGGATGATTTGGACCGTGCGGAGCCTTACTTCGAGGAAATGACGGAGGCATCTGACTTGCAAGTGCAGCTCGATGCTTATAACGGGCTCACGCAGATAGCTGCACGGAAGCATCGCACGGAGGATTATCTGACGTATTTCGACAAGTATCGCCTGCTCTCAGATTCTCTTCGTCGAGCAACAGCCACAGAGAGTGTGAGTCGTATGAATGCCCTCTACAGCTACCAGCAGTATGAGCGTGAGAATGCCCAACTGAAGTTGCAGAGCCAAAGGCGACTGTTGCTGCTCTTGGGTGTGCTGGCGCTGGCTGTGATCCTGATAGGTGCATTGGTGACCTGGTTCCAGTTCCATCGACTGCAGATGAAACAGAAGTTGGCTCGTGTGCAACGCTTGCTTCGTGAGCACATGGAGAAAGAAGTAGAGCAGGAACAGAAGGCTCAGATGGATGCCCTTATCAAGAACTCTGTCTTGATGAAACACCTGCAAGAGTCGCTTGATGCAGAGAAGCCTCTGACTGATGAGGATGTAAAGGACATAGAGGTCTTGCTGGATGAGGTGAACCCTGATTTCTTACCTATGCTTAAGCAACTGGGTGAGATGACGGATATAGAGTATCAGGTAAGCCTGCTCATCAGGCTGGGTATGTCACCCATACAGATTTCGTCATTGGTGCTGCGCGACAAGAGCAGCGTTTCAGCCATCCGTCGTCGTCTTTACAAAAAGATCACTGGGCAGAATGGCAATCCTGCGGATTGGGATAATATCGTTTTGTCAATCTGAAACTCACTCTGAAAACCTAAGAATTTTAGCTATTCGTCTATAATTCCTTAGGGATTTTTTGCGATTTGTCTAAAAATCCTCTTTTTTGCCCCAAACAGATAGACTTTAACGATGATTCACAGAAATACCGTTAAATTATTGCAAGTGTGAAAAAGAACATGTAGTTTTGCATAGATACTAATCCATAATAATATACTTTATGAAAAAGACACTTGCAATCTTGTTTATGTGCGTATGTGCCATGACGGCTTTTGCACAACAGGCTCTGGGGCCTGGCACTGGCATTGTTTCTCCTGAAATCAATGCGGATAATACGGTAACCTTCAGGTATCAGAATCCGAAGGCTGTGATCGTGAGACTTAGTGGTGACTTCCTTCCTCAGCGTTTCGTGGATATGGAGGAGAAAGACGGGGTGTGGACTTATACCACCGAACCATTGGAGGGTGAACTGTATTCTTATTATTTCATGGTGGATGGCAAGCGCCAGCTGGACCCATCTAACGTGTATATGAACCGTGACATCGCTACTTGGACCAATATCTTCATCATGAGCACGAAGCCAGGCGATGCTGGACATTACTATATGAACAACAACGTGCCTCATGGCACCATCACCAAGATCTGGTACGACAGTCAAAACGCTGGTATGGATCGTCGCCTCACGGTGTATCTGCCTCATGGCTATGAGAAGAGCAATGCCAAGTATCCTGTGCTTTACCTGCTGCATGGCTCGGGTGGTGATGAGAACGCTTGGTCGGAACTGGGGCGTACGGCTCAGATTCTGGACAACCTGATTGCTGAGGGTAAGGCTCAGCCTATGATCGTGGTGATGCCTAATGGCGTGGTGCGTAATCCGTCGGCTCCTGAGGTGAACGAAACCAATATGTTCCAGCCTACAATGACCAACAGCCGTGACCAGGATACAAAGCCTATGGAGGATGAGTTCCCTACCATCAAGAAGTTCGTGGAGACTACCTTCCGTGTGAAGACGGGACAATATAACACGGCCATTGCTGGTCTGTCTATGGGTGGTCGCCATTCTTTCGCCATCTCTCGTCGCTATCCGGGTACCATCGGTTATGTGGGTATGTTCTCTGGCGCAGGCAGCGGTCCTGAAAACGAGAAGGAACTGAAGGCGCTCTTTGCTGCGAAGCCAAAGTTGTACTGGATTGCCGTGGGTTCTGCTGATGGCGTGAAGGTCTCTGCTTCTGCTCTGCGAGACTACTGCAAGGAGAAGGGTTATCCTTGCGAGTACTACGAGAGTGATGGTGGTCACATCTGGAAGAACTGGCGTGTGTATCTGACGCTCTTTGCTCAGAAACTGTTCAAGTAAGGACTGGGATAAACAGCGATAAATAGAAAAGCACCTCTCATTGGGAGGTGCTTTTTTATGTGCTTCATGAACGGAAGGATTTAGCGGAACAGTCTGGGAG
Source organism: Bacteroidaceae bacterium (assembly GCA_017427065.1). GTDB lineage: Bacteria > Bacteroidota > Bacteroidia > Bacteroidales > Bacteroidaceae > Bacteroides. The sequence goes on from JAFRTL010000016.1 coordinate 14,458, forward strand.
CGAGGTCTTTCAGATTATTACGCCACGTGCTCCAGGTATGCCCTGTCTGGTAAGGCTCGCTGTATTCATAGTTGATGCCATACTCGTCGAAGATCTTATTGGTCTTCTCGCCACTGACATGGGTGATGTCTGTAGGTCCACCCTGGGTGTGGGCGAAGATCTTGAAGCTCTTGTTGATCTTGGCTGCATTCTCCTTGAGGTGGAAGCGCTCTGCCTCCTTCTCATAATCCAGATTAGGATTGAAGCCACCACTCAGTACGAAGACATAGCCAAACTTGTCGTAATGGGCCAACGTGGTCTCCAGCGTCTGGATGCCTCCCATGGAAAGGCCTGCCATGGCGCGGTGGTCCTTGTCTGTGAGGCAACGGTAATTGCTTTCGATATACGGAATGACGCTTCCCATCAGGTCGTTGGTAAAGTTCTCCATCAGGTCGCTCATATCGCGATTCTTGGCAGGAATATTGCCGTTGGGCATCACCACGATCATAGGCAGTATCTTGCCTTCTGCAAGGAGATTGTCGAGGATGAAGCCTGCACGACCCACTGTGGGCCAGGCATTGTCTGTATCGCCACCACCATGCACCAGATAGAGAACTGGCAGTTTCTGCTTGGAGTTCTCGTAGCCTGCAGGGGTCCATACATGCAGGCGACGGGTAGTGTTAAGGGCTTTGCTGTAATAGTAGCGCTGAGCGATGGCGCCATGTGGCACGTCCTTCATGGAGAAGAACTGGTTGCCATCGTCGATCTCTGCGATGGCAGAGGTCTCGCTGGCTAATGCGCCCTTAGGATCATAGACGTTCAGCCCATCTACCACAAAATGGTAACGGTAGGCACCTGGCTGGGCCTCCTTGATGGTGATGTTCCACACACCATTGGGATTCTCTTTCACTTCGGGCCTTTGTCCCCATGGAACGATATCGCCTGCCAGGGATACGGTTCTGGCTTTAGGGGCATAGATGCTGAACATCACGCTTCCATCAGCCTGTTGGCGGATAGACTGGAGGGTGTCGTTAGGGGTAGGGGTGCGCTGGAATTGTGCCTGAACGGTGGTCAGGCTGCCTGCAGCCAGAAGAATAGTAACTAACAGATTACGGTGTTTCATAGCTTTATGAATTAATGGTTTAATGCACAAAGATAGTGTTTTTGGACATACAAAAAAAGAATCAAGCACCTAATGTAGATGCTTGATTCTCTAGAGCGGAAGACGGGGCTCAAACCCGCGACCCTCAGCTTGGAAGGCTAATGCTCTATCAACTGAGCTACTTCCGCAAATTTCTTTGAAATTTGCGGCATTGTCAGGCTGCACTCGGCATAATCAAAGCAAGCTTTGCTTCTGCGCTCGTTGGCACGACAATTCCGCTACTTTTGTTGTTTCAAAGATTGGTGGGCAAAGATGGATTCGAACCACCGAAGGCGTACGCCAGCAGATTTACAGTCTGCCCCATTTGGCCACTCTGGTATTTGCCCATGTCGTTTTTGCGGTGCAAATATACGACTTATTTTAAAAATTCCAAACTAAATTGACCATTTTTATTGCAGTGAGTGCGCATTCCTCACCTTTGTTGCCTAAAGCGCCACCTGCACGTTCTTCTGCCTGTTCCATCGTATCGGTAGTCAGGACACCAAAGATGACGGGGATATTGCCTGTGGTGTTCAATGCAGCAATGCCTTGGGTGGTACCTTGGCACACGTAGTCGAAGTGGGGGGTCCCTCCTCTGACTACACTGCCAAAGCAGATCACTGCATCCACTTCTTCTTGCTGTATGAACTGGTTGGCTCCGAAGATAAGCTCAAAACTGCCAGGTACGTGTATCACACGGATGTGCTTCTCCTTGGCACCATGCGCCTTCAGCGTGTCTATGCAGGCTCGGAGCATAGAACCTGTGATGGCATAGTTCCACTCTGAAACCACAATGCCGAAAATCATCTCTTCGGCATTGGGTATCTCGTTCAATTGCTGATCATTCAGCAAGTGGTCGGCTGTGGACATTTCGTAATGGTTTATTTTAACATCAACTCTACCTTCTCGATATACTTGTCGATATCCATGGCCTGGTAAGAGTTGAAATATTTATCCTTAATGGTCTTGTAAGCATCCAGGGCCTGATCCAACTTGTTCTGCTGAACGTAGATATCGGCTGCCTGACGCAGGTAGATAGGAGTCAGAGAGGTATTGTCGGCCTCTTTAGCTGCTGTCATCAGCAGATCCACGGCCTTGTCAAGGTCGCCTGTCTGTGCGTAGCAGTTGCCCATAGCACCCTTAATGGCAGGAGAAACCATCTGATCTTTACCGTTGAACTTATCGAGTTCTTTCACAGCCTCGTCGTATCTGCCCAGATGAGCCAGACTCAAACCTGCATAAGCACGAGCCAAGTTGGCTGCCTTCGTACCGCTGAACTCTTCAGCCACCTTCAGTAAACCTGCGAAACCAATGCTGTCGCCATTGAGGGCCATCTCATAGTTGTCGTTCTCAAAATACTGCTCACCCTTGAACAAAGCAGCTTGTGCCTTGTGCTCACGTGGAGCCTTGTAAAGGTTCTGATAGGCAAAAATAGCAGCAATGATGATGATGATAGCTGCAATAGCGCCAATGATGGCTTTCTTGTTTTTCAAAAGGAATGCTTCTGACTTAGACACTGCATCTCCTAAGTCGATGGCTTCATTTTTTTTCTTCTGTTGTACCATTTTAATGTATGTTTTTTGTTATTATTCTGTAATAATTTGTTTTCGAACCGCAAAATTACGCTTTTTATAAGTATTGGCGAAATTTAGAAGCATCTTTTTTTATTTTTAAGGTGTAAAACCTCATTTTTCTTGTTATTTTTGTGTCCAAAATGTACGAAAGATGATATTAAAAAGGATTTCTATACTCAATTACAAGAATTTGCAGCAGGTGGAGTTGCAGTTTTCTCCCAAACTGAATTGTCTTTTGGGGCAAAACGGTATGGGAAAGACCAACTTGCTGGATGCCATCTATTACTTGTCGTTCTGTAAGAGTATGGGGAATCCGATAGATTCGCAGAATATTTTCCATGAGGCCGACTTCTTCATGATCCAGGGTTTCTATGAGATGGGGGATGGTAGCATGGAAGAGATTTCGTGTGGTACCAAGCGCAAGCAGAAGAAGCAGTTCAAGCGCAACAAGAAGGAGTACCAACGTCTTTCGGAGCATATCGGCTTCATCCCTCTGGTAATGGTATCTCCTGATGACCAAGCCTTGATCTTGGGTGGCAGTGACGAGCGTCGCAAGTTCATGGATGTGGTGATAGCACAGTATGACAAGGAGTATCTGGATGCCTTGATCCGATACAACAAGGCATTGGTGCAGCGCAATGTGCTGCTGAAGAGTGAGGTGCCTGTGGAGGATGATGTGTTCTTGGCTTGGGAAGGGATCATGGCTGTTTCTGGGGAGGCTGTCTATCGGAAACGTCAGGCGTTCATCGAGGAGTTTATCCCGATTTTTCAGAAATACTATTCGTTTATTTCGGGGGATAAGGAGGAGGTGTCTCTGGCTTATACGTCGCATGCACAACAAGGGGGCTTGATGGCGCAGTTTGCTGCGCTGCGTGAGCGCGAGAAGATCATCGGCTTCTCCATGCATGGCATCCACAAGGATGAGCTGGAGATGCGTCTGGGAGGCTTCCCCATTAAGCGGGAAGGTTCGCAAGGGCAGAACAAGACGTATCTCGTGGCGCTGAAGCTGGCACAGTTTGAGTTCTTGAAACGTACCAGTAGGCAATGTCCGTTGCTGTTGCTGGATGATATCTTCGACAAGCTGGATGCGCAGCGTGTGGAGCAGATCTTGAAGCTGGTGGGCAGTGATGACTTCGGACAGATTTTCATCACGGATACCAACAGGGAGAACATGGATTACATCTTGCAAAAGATTGGTGGCGACTACCAGCTTTTCCTTGTGGAGGACGGGGCTATCACGCCTATGGAGGTTCAATCATAAGACTATAGGCGTATGAAGAAACGTGATGCACAACCTGTTGGCCGGCTGATAAGGCAATTCCTGCGTTCGGAATGCCTGGAGTCGCCTCTGAATGAACGGCGACTGCTGAATGCGTGGAATGAGGTGATGGGGCCTGTCATCTCTGGCTATACACGTGAACTCTATATCAAGAATCAGGTGCTCTTCGTACATCTGTCGTCTGCGGCTCTGAGGCAGGAATTGATGATGGAACGTAAGCGACTGGTGGAACGCCTGAACGAACATGTAGGGGCGCAGGTGATCACGGACGTGGTGCTGCGTTAAAGGGGGAGGGTTTCCAATCTCTTGATACCCAACTTTTCCAAAAACTTCAGGGCTTTGTCGTAGTATCTGGATGTTTCCAGCATATAAGGCTGGTGGGCATCTATTCCGATAATGGTTTCGCAACCTTCTTCTTTTACGATCTGCCAGAAATCAGGATAAGGAAAGAGTGTTTCGCCTGTCGCTTCACAATAGGCGGCACAGCCCAGATTGTACTCCAAAGGCAAGCCTCGCTTCTTGGCTTCTCTGCAGATGTTGCGTGACACTTCCTCGCAATGCTTGTCGAATTGCGGATAGGCTCCCATGAAAAGGTCGGGATGGGCCAGATAGGTGTAATAGCCTGTCTCCATGCCTTCCAGCACACTTTGCTCGTATAGGTGGAGCATGTGCTCATCAGTGGTACTCATGCCAAAGTAAGTACTCTCTTCATCAGAAGGGTAGTGGTGGTTGCCAAAAATCAGGTAGTCGAGTCCAAAGGCTTCCTTGAGTTCACTGAGCCATGAACGCATCGCAGGGTAGTATTCGCATTCCAATCCGATCTTGATGTCCAACCTTCCTTCGTATTGCTCTTTCAATGTACGTAGGCTTAGTACGTAACCTTCCAGTTCTGAAGGCAACATGCGGGTCCTGGATACGAAACCTGATGCATAGGGCCAAGGGGTGTGGTCGGAGAATCCTAGAATCTCATAGCCTCCCTTGATGGCGCTAAGTACATAGTCTTCATCGCTCCCAGTGGCATGGTGGCAGCGACTGGTATGGGTGTGGTAGTTGGCCTTTGTCATAGGGTGATGATTTTATCCATGGGGATGTCTTGGACATCTGTGGGAACGGTGTCCACCAGCTGATAAGGGAAGCAGATGCCTATCTTCTTGGCATTGGTCAGCTTGGGAAGCAGACGGTCGTAGAACCCTTTTCCTCTGCCTAGGCGTTTCCCTTCCTTATCGAAAGCCATGCCTGGCACTACAACCAGTTCTATCTGGTCAAATGCCTCGAATGTCTCTCCTTCTGGTTCCTGAATGCCAAAGGTGCCTTCATGAAGTTGGCCTTGAAATTCCTTGAGTTCCAACTCTTCTCCTTTCACAACGGGGAGCAACAGGTGCTTCTTCTGGTAATAGCGTGCCACCAAGGAATGGGTATCTACTTCATCAGGGAGAGAGTAATAGAGTAGGACGGTCTGTGCATGCAGAAAATCTTCATCGGCTTCCAACTTCTGGATGATGGTAGCCGACTGTTCATCTTTGAGCGAAGAAAAAAGGTCTTTCTGCGCTTTGATGAATCGACGAAGATTTTTCTTGTCGATGCTCATGACTGGTTCTCAGGTGCTTTGGGGAAGGCATCGCCGTTCTTCAATATCTCCATGGCCTTCAAGACGGCATTGTCGTCTTGGTTAAGGAACTGGATGTAGGGTTGCTGACCTAAGATATTGTAGATGATGCCTCCAAGTACGTTGCGCTCTATCAACTTGTACGACTTGCTTATCAGCAGGTTGCGACGCTTGATGCCCTTACTGTCGGCATACACCAGGAATTTATCTACAATGTTGTGCTGACGCAGGTATTTCACCATCTTCTCCACATCCTTCAGTTCGTTAAGCTTGGCACGGTTGGTGTCGCTGTAGTTGAAGCAGAACTGCTGGATGATGCGCTTGTTGCTGACTTCGATCAGATAGGAGGTCACACCTGTGGTATCTTGGGCTACAAAGACATCGGGCATGATGCCTCCTCCTCCATATACGGGGCGACCTAAGATGGTGTGGTATTCGTCATCGGTATTCAACTTGATGCTATCTGCAGAGAAGAACTCCCCGTGCTCGTAGCGATTCAGCCAGTCCATCTCATAGGCTTCGTCCTTTCCATTTTCATACGGACGCTGGATGCAACGGCCTGATGGGGTATAGTAGCGTGCGATGGTGAGGCGGATACCAGACCCGTCGCTGAAGTCGATAGGTTGTTGTACCAGTCCTTTACCAAAGGTACGACGCCCTACGATGGTTCCACGATCATTGTCCTGAATGGCTCCTGCAAAGATCTCACTGGCTGAAGCCGAACCTTCGTTCACCAGAACTACCAATGGCATGCGCTGTACGCTACCTGTTCCATTGGCATATTCCATCTGGCGTGGGTACTTGCGACCTTGGGCGAACACAATGAGTTGGCCTTCTGGAAGGAACTCGTTGGCCATGCGTATGGCAGCATCCATGAAACCACCCGTATTGTCGCGCAGGTCTATGATGATGCCCTTGCAATTCTGATGGGTAAGTTGGGCTAAGGCATTCAGCAGTTCCACATGTGTCTCCCTGCCAAACTTGCTGATTTGGATATAGCCAAAGTCCTTGTCGATCATATAGGCTGCTTCCACCGTGTTTTGTGGAATGTCTCCACGAATGATGTTGAAGTCTAGCAGCTCTTTTTCAGACGCACGTTTCACGCTGATTTTCACTTGCGATCCCTTCGGACCCTTCAGACGACGCTTGGCTTCATTCTCTGTCACTATCTTACCAACGAACAGCGTATCATTCACTTTCACGATGCGGTCGCCTGCCATCACGCCCACCTTTTCAGAAGGGCCACCAGCCACCACGCTGTTGACATGGATGGTGTCATCCTGTATCTGGAACTGGATGCCTATGCCACTGAAGCTGGCTTCCAACTCTGAGTTGACATCCTCATAGCTCTGTGCTGGGATATAGGTGGAGTGGGGGTCTAGTTCTGCCAATATCTGAGGCAGTGCGTCCTCCACCAACTTATCCATATTGACGGTGTCCACATATTGGTCGTCCACTACACGCAGCAAGGCGTTCAGCTTATTGGACGAGCCATTGATGATGCCCAAGCGGTTTCCACCATAGTTGCGGGCATAGAACGTACCTACCAGAATACCCACTATCACACTGATGGCGATGATTAGTGGAGTGAAACGTAACGGTCTGTTGCTCATTTTCTTTTGCTTTATTCAGTCTTGTTGATATCCATATAAATCACATCGATGCCTGCACGCTCCAATAACCTGAGGCCATCGTCGAGGCGATACTTCTGTGAATACACCACGCGCTTGATGCCTGCCTGTATGATGAGTTTGGCACACTCGATACAAGGGGAATCTGTGACATAGAGCGTGGCTCCATCACTGCTGTTGTGTGAACGTGCGATCTTCGTGATGGCATTGGCCTCTGCATGGAGCACGTAAGGCTTTGTCACGTTGTTCTCCTCGCATACATTCTCAAACCCAGAGGGGGTACCATTGTAACCATCAGAGATGATCATCTTGTTCTTCACGATCAGCGCTCCCACCTGTCTGCGTTGGCAGTAGGAGTTCTCTGCCCAAATCTTCGCCATACGCAGGTAGCGTACGTCCAATGCTTTCTTTTTCTCTTCTTCTTTCTGGCTCATGTCCTCTTATTTTTTAGGAACTAGGGCGATAACCCTTGTCAGTTGTCCGTCCTTGAAATGTATATATAAATTAGAATTGTCTCCAGTGTATTTATACACGTTGGCAGATAGTCCTCTGATGAAAGCCTTTGCCAACACATCGCTATCTGTGCCTTTCCATTTCACGTCAGAGAATTGCAGGGCTCGGCTGTCTCCATCAGCAGTCCAATATCCTTCCACTGTGGCATTGACAGCCCTTCCCTCGAACGTGCCACCCATCTTTCCTGTATTCAGCAGTCCTCCCTTGAATAGCAGGTTGTAGTTGCTCTTGTCCTTGGCCAACTCATTGCTTGCTTTGTAGGCTTCTTCAGGATCCTCGAGCCCTTCCCAGAAATCAATGGGGGTAGAGGGTTGACCGTCTGGAAAGATATAGCTCATCTTCCACGTCTTACCTGTGAAGATCTCCATCACATCGTCTTCACGTTCGCAACTGCAAAGACTGATGGACAGCACTGCCAATAATAATATAATAGGTGTAAATCTTCTCATCGCTTTATACCATTTCTGATTAACAATGCATCGATGGTTGGCGCTTTCCCTCTGAATCGCTTATAGAGCGTCATGGGATGCTCTGTACCACCTCTGGAAAGCACATGCTCACGCAGTGAGGCTGCCACTTCCTGATTGAAGATGCCCTTTTCCTTGAACAGGGCAAAGGCATCGGCATCTAGCACTTCTGCCCATTTGTAGCTGTAATAACCAGCTGCATATCCACCTGCGAAGATATGAGAGAACTGTACGCTCATGCAGGTGCCTTCTGCTTGAGGCAACACTTGTGTGCGCTTCCACGCCTCACGCTCGTAAGGGATAACTTCTCCCTCAAAAGGTTCTGTGCGGGTGTACCAAGCCATGTCGAGCAGTCCAAAACTCACTTGGCGCAAGCAGGCGTAGGCCACGTTGAAATTCTGAGAGTCGATGACCTTCTGCACCAATTCCTCTGGGATCAGTTCGCCTGTCTGATAGTGGCGCGCAAAGGTATGCAAGAATTCCTTCTGTGTGGCATAGTTCTCCATAAACTGTGACGGCATTTCTACAAAGTCCCAATACACATTGGTACCACTGAGACTTTGATAGGTGCTGTTGGCAAAGATCTCATGCAGACTATGTCCGAACTCATGCAGGAATGTTTCCACTTCTCCAAACGTAAGAAGGGCAGGCTTTTCCTTTGTGGGTTTGCTGAAGTTCATCACCAGTGAGACATGCGGACGAGAATTCTCCCCCGTTTCCGTATCTTTCCACTGTCCTTTATAATAGGTCATCCAAGCGCCACCTTGCTTACCAGCACGGGGGTGGAAGTCGGTATAGAGCACTGCCAGGTAACTGCCATCCTTGTCGAACACCTCATAAGCTTTCACATCGGGATGATAGACAGGAATCTCTTTGTTCTCCTTGAAGGTAATGCCATAAAGTCGCGTAGCTAAGCCAAATACTCCCTTGATGACATTGCCCAGTTCGAAGTAAGGACGCAGTTGCTCGTTATCATAGTCGAAACGACGTTCCTTCAACTTGTGGGCGTAGTAGCTCCAGTCCCAAGGCATCAGTTCAAACCCCTCACCTGCCAGTTCCTTGGCGATGGTGCGCACCTCATCCACTTCCTTTAGGGCCGTTGGGGTGTAAGCATCCAGCAGGTCGTCCAGCAGTTTATAGACGTTGGCTGTGTTTTCTGCCATGCGTCGTTCCAATTTATAGTCGGCATAGGTCTTATAGCCCAACAACTGGGCCAATTGTAAGCGCAGATTGACCAGTTGCTTCACGATCTCAAAGTTGTTGTGCTGGTTCGCATGCGTACAACGGGTGTTGTAAGCCATGTAGAGTTCTCGACGCAGCTCCCTGTCGTCAGCATACATCATGAAAGGCATGAAGCTAGGCGCATGGAGCGTAAACACCCATCCTTCCAATCCTTTTTCCTGTGCAGTTTCACGAGCTGCTACCTTACTGCTTTCAGGTAGACCTGCCAACTTGCTTTCCTCAGTGATGAGTAAGCGATAGTCATTGGTTTCCTTCAGTAAGTTTTCGCTGAATTGCAAAGTCAACAGACTCAGTTGGTTGGTCAGTTCCCTGTAGGTCTCCTTATCCTTCCCATCGAGATTGGCGCCATTACGGGCAAAACCTTCATAGATGTCTTCCAGCAATTTGTACTGTTCTTGTGACAAGTGGAGGTTCTCTCGTTGCTCATAGACTGCCTTTACGCGTTTGAAGAGGGCTTCGTTCAGAGAGAGGTTGTTGCCATGCTCACTAAGCAGTGGCATCAGCGTTTTAGCCAGTTCCTGCATCTCATCGTTGGTCTCAGCACTGAGCAGATTTTCGAAGACAGTAGTGGCACGTTCCAACAATCGTCCGCTACGCTCGAAGACCTCAATGGTATTCTCAAAGGTAGGCGCTTCCGTATTGGCTGTCAGTGCATCAATCTCTGCCTGTTGCTGCTTGATGCCTTCGCGTATGGCTGGCTCGAAGTGTTCCAGCTTTATAAGATGGAAGGGAGGCACCCCATGGGGTGTCTTATATGTTTCGAAGAATGGATTCATTTATTTCATTTGCTTATTAATGTGCAAAGGTAACACATTTCTAATAATTCACCGCATTCGAAATCGTAAATAGTATTAAAGTCTGAAAAGTTCTTCGCTTTAGGATAGGAGCATAAAAAAGCCGCCCATATTAAGTGGGCGGCTTTCATATTCGTATGTGTCTAAGATTACTTCAACTCAGCCAGATACTTGATAGTGCGAACCATCTGAGAAGTGTAAGAGTTCTCATTGTCGTACCAAGAAACAACCTGTACCTGATAAGTGTCATCGTCGATCTTAGAAACCATAGTCTGAGTAGCATCGAAGAGTGAACCGAACTTCATACCGATAACGTCAGAAGAAACGATCTGATCCTCAGTGTAACCAAATGACTCAGTACCAGCAGCCTTCATAGCAGCGTTGATACCTTCCTTAGTTACGTCCTTACCCTTAACTACAGCTACCAAGATAGTAGTTGAACCAGTAGGAGTAGGAACACGCTGTGCAGAACCGATCAACTTACCGTTCAGCTCAGGAATTACCAAACCGATAGCCTTAGCAGCACCAGTTGAGTTAGGAACGATGTTCTGAGCACCAGCACGGCTACGACGAAGGTCACCCTTGCGCTGTGGGCCATCCAGAATCATCTGGTCGCCAGTGTAAGCGTGGATAGTTGACATGATACCGCTTACGATAGGAGCATACTTGTTCAGAGCGTCAGCCATAGGAGCCAAGCAGTTAGTGGTGCAAGATGCAGCTGAAATAACAGTATCAGCAGGAGTCAAAGTCTTATGGTTTACATTGTAAACGATAGTAGGCAGGTCATTGCCAGCAGGAGCAGAGATAACAACTTTCTTAGCACCAGCCTGGATGTGAGCAGAAGCCTTCTCCTTTGAAGTATAGAAACCAGTGCACTCCAGAACTACGTCTACGCCCAGTTCACCCCAAGGCAGTTCAGCTGCGTTAGGCTTTGCATAGATGGTAATTTCCTTACCGTCAACGATGATAGAGTTGTCTGTAGCCTCTACAGTGTGCTTGTTCTCACCGAACTTGCCAGCGAAGCCACCCTGAGCGGTGTCATACTTCAACAGGTGAGCGAGCATCTTAGGACTTGTCAAGTCGTTGATAGCTACTACTTCATAACCTTCAGCCTCGAACATCTGACGGAAAGCGAGGCGACCGATACGGCCAAAACCGTTAATTGCAACTTTTGTCATTTGAATAAAAATTAATTGGTTTATTGTATTATTACTAAAATCTTTTTTTAGTTCCTGTTAAATTTTTTCTTTTGCGATGCAAAATTACGAAAAATCTTTTATATATTCGCATCATAAATACATATTTAATTATTAAAAAAGTAAAATTATGGGATTTGTTAAAGAGTTTAAAGAGTTTGCCATGAAAGGCAACGTGATGGACATGGCTGTCGGTGTGATCATCGGTGGCGCGTTCGGTAAGATTGTAAGCTCATTGGTAAGTGACGTCCTTATGCCTATCGTGAGCCTGTGTACTGGTGGTATAGATTTTACCAATCTGTTCGTGAAGTTGAGCGGTGAAGGCAGCTATAATACGTTGGCTGAAGCTCAAGAGGCTGGTCAGTCTGTGATTGCCTATGGCCAGTTCATCCAGAACATTGTAGATTTTATCTGCGTAGCACTCTGTGTATTCTTCATGATTAAGGCCATGAACAAGCTGAACAAGAAGAAAGAAGAAGAGGCTCCAGCACCAGAACCTCCAGCACCAAGCGCTGAGGAGACTCTGCTTACTGAAATCCGCGACTTACTGAAGAACAAGTAATTACCGTCTTCAGAAATTTTATGATGATGAAGACTATGCAGAAAAAATGTGCATAGTCTTCATTTTTTTTCAAAATCCTTGTGGTTTTTCCTGCGATGCCATCGTCTAACGGGCAAAAGCACTTAATGAGAAAAGGATGTATGGAAACATTGGAAACCAAATTTGCGCAAATGGTTAAAGAGCATAAGAGCACCATTTTCACCGTGTGCTACATGTTCTCCAAAGACCAAGACGAGGTGAACGACCTCTTTCAGGAGGTGCTCATCAACCTGTGGAAAGGCCTCGAGTCTTTCAAGGGAGAGAGCCACATCAAGACGTGGATCTATCGCGTAAGCCTGAATACCTGCATTACCTGTGAGCGTAAGAAGAAGCGTGATGCGCTACCTCTTGACATGGACGTGAACCTCTATGACGATTGTGACGAAGACACCCTGCAGATCAAGCAGCTCTATCACCGCATAGGCAGGCTGGGATTCTTCGACAGGGCCATCGTGCTGCTCTGGCTTGAAAGTCTGAGCTACGAAGAGATAGCTGCCATTACTGGCATCTCCGTCAAGGCCGTTTCCATGCGTCTGCTCCGCATTAGGAAGCAACTGAAAGATATGAACGATTAAAAACTCTGAAACAATGGAAAACAACAATGATTTTGAAGAAATGCGTCAGCAAATCGGTCTCTTGAAGAGCAAGCTCGACGATCAGCGAATAGTGAATGAAGACATCATCCGCCACGTGGTGCAGCAGAAGATGAACACCGTGAACAGGGTGGGGTGGATGGTTGTGGTCATTGGTCTGCTGGAGATACCCCTGGTGCTGTGGGTATTCCGCTCCCTGTGTGGCTTCTCGTGGCTGTTCTGCATCATCACAGCCCTCTATGTGCTCGCTACGGTATTGTTCCAGCTGAAGCTCAACATGGCCGTGCAGCGTCAGATTCGTCCTGATGCCGATCTTCTGGCAGTGGGGCAGCGCTTGGTGCAGCTGAAGAGGCTCAACATAAAGCAACTCTACGTAGCTATGCCATTCTCTGTCTTATGGACATGCTATTTCCTCTGGGAAGCCTACCAGAAGCAGCACATTGGTCCCCTCAGTTTCGAGGTGATAGCCTACATCGTCCTCTTTGGTGTGGTAGTAGGTTTGGTCGTTGGCTTGGCTACTTTCTTCAAGCGTTATAATGCCATGAAGGATGTCATCAGTCAGATAGATATGTTCTTACCTAAGACCTCGCAAATCTGGCAGGATAAGGTGAATAGTGCTATTGGTACGATTGAAGATTTTGGCAAAGAATGAAATGAACCCCGAAAGCTTTTGTCTTACTTTCGGGGTCCACTTTATTCGAAAAAGAGGGAGTTTTTCAGATGAGTCCGTGACTACCTAAGACGATCAGCATCAGGTAACCAAGAACAAGTCCGATAAATCCCATGATCAGTCCAGTTTTCATCATGTTGCTCTGACTGACGAAGCCTGTGCTGTGTGCCATGGCATTGGGAGGTGTACTGATAGGCAACACCATCGCCATAGATGAGCTGAGAGCAATACCTATTAATAACGTGGATACGCCTCCAAATCCATCGAGCTTATCGCCCATACTGGTACCTACAATGGCAAGGATGGGCACCAAGAGGGTGGCTGTAGCCGTGTTGCTGATGAAGTTGGACAGCACGTAGCAAAGCAAGCCAGAGCCAATGATAATAGCTAAAGGCGACCAGTTGCCAAATGGGATGGACTCAATGAGGTGCATAGCCAGACCAGTCTCTTCGAGGGCTACACCCAGGGCGAAACCACCTGCCACCATCCAGAGCACGCTCCAGTTGAGCTCTTCCAAGTCTCGCTTACCAATAACACCTGTCAGCGCGAACACTGCCACAGGGATCATAGCCACGGCATTGGCATTCACACCAGTATATTTGTCGAGTATCCACATGCTCACTGTGATGCAGAAGGTGATATAGACTACCCAGTCGCGCCAGCTCTGCTTATGTTCATGCTCAATGTTCAGCACAATGGTCTTCTGTTTGAAGGGGAAGATATTGAGCAGCAGTACCCAGGCAATGAGCAGTATCACTATCACGAAGGGAAACATGAAGCTCATCCACTCTCCAAAGCCAATATTCAGGTTCAGTCCGTCAGGATTGTTCAGATAGCGCAGGGCGATGGCGTTAGGAGGTGTGCCGATAGGGGTTCCTATACCTCCTAGATTGGCTGCAATGGGGATAGACATGGCCAAGGCAATCTTTCCCTTTCCGTCAGCTGGTAAGGATTTCATGACTGGAGTCAAGAAGGTAAGCATCATGGCAGCTGTGGCTGTATTGCTAATGAACATGGAGAACCAGGCTGTAAGCAAGATGAAACCTAAGAGAACGAAACGGCTTTGAGTGCCAAAGGGGCGCAGCATCCACTTGGCCAGCGTGGCATCCAGTCCGCTTTTGGAGGTGGCGATAGCCATGATGAAACCACCAATGAACAGCATGATGATGGGATCTGCGAAGCTGTTGAGGATAGATTTGTAGTGGATAAACTCGCCTAAGGCTTGTGTGGGAGCATCTTGGCGCATAAACCACAGGGAGCTGTCACTGCACGTGAGCAGCAGTAGCACCACTATTCCCATCGAAGTGGTCCATGCAGGTACGGGTTCGAGTAACCACATCAGGGTGGCAAATGCAAAGATGGCAATGACGCGCTGCTCTACTAAGGTGAGCCCTTCGATACCAAACGATTCAGCTGGTATCAGCAACAAGGTAAAGGATACAATGGTAACTATGAGCAACTTGGCCACCGTGCTCGATACACGGAAACTCAGGCTCTTGCTCTCTCTCCGTTCTCGCTTCCGCCGTTGATACTCCTCAAACATGTGGAAGCCATGAAAGTTTTTAAACATTGTTCAGAATGTTTTGATAAAATGTGATAATCTTTTCGTACCGTGTGTCTAACCCACGAGGCGACACGGCCTTTAATGAATGGCAGGTCTTCTGACTGACTCTCTCCTTGGCGCCTTCCCGATCCTTCTATTACAGGTGGTTATCAGTGGCAATGAGTATGTGCCAAGGAGCATTAGGAGTTTCACAGCAGCGGGACTGTCCAGGATTTTCACCTGATTCCCTTTTAATCCGATGAGGCGAAAGCCCACACCAGAACCAATTCTGGGTGCAAAAGTAATAAATATGGATGAAATACAAAAGAAATGGCGACATTTTTAATGCCGCCATTCTAAAACGATGTTTCGATTTTATTTGAAAATCAGCTGAACGAAAGCTGCGAGGTTACGCCTCCAAACCTTCCACTCATGGGCACCAGGATATTGCTCCCAAACTACGCCTTTATAACCATTCTGGTCGAGCTTCTGCTTGAAGTCCTTCATTCCATCGATGCGATTATCCTGTTCGCCACAAGCGAGGTAGATCACATCGAACTTATTGTACTTTGCAGGTGAAGAATACATGCCTGGGAACAACTTTTCTGCATCGAAAGGCTCTCCACCAATAGCTGTAGAGCCAATGAGACCAGAGGAGAAGATTCCTACATTGGCGAAGACATCCACATTGCGGAAGGCGATGAAGAACGATTGTCCACCACCCATGGAGAGACCAGCCACAGCTCTGCCTTTGCGATTCTTGATCACATTGTAGTTTTTCTCCACGTAAGGCAGAATGTCAGCTACCAAAGAGGAGTAGTTGTCGAAGCCAGAGGCATATTGTTTCACGTCAGTCTTCATAGGGATGCCAAGCGTCTGTGCTGCATATTGGTTAGGGTTGCCATTTGGCATCACCACGATCATTGGCTCTGCCTTGCCTTGTGCTATCATGTTATCTAGAATCTGAGCCGTTCTGCCTAAAGTAGACCAAGCATCCTCATCGCCACCACCACCATGAAGCAGGTAGAGCACAGGATATTTCACCTTTTTATTATTACGATCGTAGCCATAAGGTGTATAGACATACATGCGACGCGTCATGTTGTTCTCAGCAGAATAGTACCACACGTGCTCCACATTGCCAGGTTTACTACATTCAGCATAGGCATCTGCATAGCCACCTGGTATCAGCAGGGCATTCATATAGCGAGAGCCATCGCGCTGCACCATCACGTTGGCAGGGTCGAGCACGGAAACACCATCTACCAGGAAGGTGTAGGTGTAAAGTTCAGGAGAGGGTTGAGGAACGGTGACTGACCAGACACCATCTTGACCTTGTGCCATCTGCAGTCTGGCTGCATTATAACCCAACCATGAGGCAGATACTTCCACCTTTCTGGCCTTAGGAGCCACGAAGCGGAAGGTGACACTGTCGTTTCTCAACTCAGGAGATCTGGTTCCAGCACGGAACGCCAAGGAATTTGCTTCTTGTGCAGAAGCAGAAAGGCAGGCCACAAAGGCCATTGCCAGTGTAATGATACGAAAAGACTTTTTCATCATAGTATTGTATTTAAGAATGTTTTGCTGCAAAGATAATAATTTTGGGAATATTTTACTGTCAACAGGTCTGCATAATAATTCTATACTGATATTTTTCGCAGTATGACTAAATTTTAGTAGTTTTGCAGTTACTATGTACAACAAGAAGATACCAGTCGATATTAATTGCGGTTTATGCATCGCCATCCTGCTTTTCTGCGGCTTGAACGTAAGCGCCAACGACGGCGTGTTCTACGTGAACGGCAATCACTTGGTGCCCATCCAAGAAACAGACATCTCGCTTACCAAGGAGGTGCTGACCATCGGCCTATGTGATGATGGCTATGCCAGCGTGGACGTGCAATATGAACTGAACAATCAGGGTGCGGCAAAGACCGTGGTTATGGGCTTTGAAGCTAATGCTCCCTACAATGACGATGTGCCCTTCAGCCCTCAAGGCATACACCCTTATATCACGGACTTTACCGTGCGTATGAACGGTGAGGAGCTGGCCTATATGAATGCCGTGGTGAAATGGGATTACGAGGTGGATGGCGACTTCCAGCCCCTGAACCTGAAGCACTGGAAGGCATTCGGCGAGGTGAAGATGAAGAACGGTGAAGACCTGCCTCACAACGCCTTGCTCTACAATGAGCAGCTTGACAGCCTCATAGACTTTTCATACGCTTATTACTTCGTGGCACACTTCCAGCCTGGGAGGAACACCGTGCACCACACTTATCGCTATCGCATGAGCTACGGCGTGGGCCGTACCTTTGAAGTGCCCTATTGGCTGAAGCCTGCCATGCGCTGGGCCAACGGGCAGATAGACGACTTCACTCTGCGCATCAAGGCCACCGATACAGCCAAGCATTTCTTCTTGCCCGACTCTCTCTTCAGCGCGTCTGCATTCACCGTGACGGAAGGCACAGGCAAGGTGCGTAAGGCTAAGGACTGGGAGGACTCCTGTACAGAATTCACGCTCAGAAACGGCACCGTAGAGTGGCATGCCACGAACTTCAAGCCTGTGGCCGACATGACCATACAGTCGGCAGAGCGCATCAATTATGACCACTTCATCTTAGGCACATTCTATGATCGCAGCGATGCCTACAACCCTGGCGCCTACATGCTGGAGGAAAGGAATAAGGCTGACCGTGAGCGCATCTTGCAGAATCTGCCCTACGCACATCGGGGCTATGTCTTCAGAGACAAAAAGCTGCGGAAGTATTTCAGCCAGTTCTGGTGGTATATGCCCGATGCCAGCTATCAGCCCACAACCGACGACTTCACGCCGCGCGAATGGAGGCTCATTAATGAGCACCAGTAAACGGATGCTAGGGGGCCGCTGGATGTGCTGAGGAATGAAGTATAACGTTTAAGGGCAACTTGGCTAGATAGACGGCACACTTGCCGGGTTGGGTACTGCTGCTGTAGTAGCTCACCCACAGCTCATTGCCCTCAAGGAGCAGTCCTGGATAGCTGGTGTCACCATCGCTGGGCAGCACATAGATCTCCTCCCAGTCGCCCTTTGGGGAGCCACGAAAGAGGGCGGTTTTATTATGAGAGGTGAAGTAGGTGCGGGTGCCCACGATGCACAGGTCGTCCGTCAGCCAGATGAAGTCCTGCCCACCTATGCGGAATCCCATGGGCTGCAGATCCCACTCAGTGTATGGTGGAGCACTAATGCCCCAGTAGCCCTGCTGGTCGGCTTGGTCTCGCCGCACCATCATGGCCATGCGTCCGTCTGAGAGGAAGCGTAGGGTGGTCTCGTTGGGAAAGCCTTCCAGGTTGATACGTTTCACCAAGCGGTAGTGTATGCCGTCGGTGGTGCACAGCAGGTCTATATAGTTCTTCCCCGCACTGGGGTAGCTCACACCGTAGCCCACGCCCTGATGCCAAGTGACGCGCCACACCCAGTCACGCTCACTGCGAGCAGCTGCTTCTATCTCGATGGGCTGTGGGGTGGTGAAGTGCTGCCCGTCGGTGCTGAAGCTCACCATGGGGTGAGCCCCTTGTAGTTCCCGATTCCGATAGATAGAACCGCCGATGGTCACCATGAGCCGTCCGTCGGGCATCTCTGAGAGCTTAGGGTCGCGCAGGTCGTAGCCCGCCATCCCTAAGTCGGCCACCTGCTGCCAGCTATCGCCATCGGCAGAGCGCAGTATCACAACATGCCCCTCAGCATTGCCCTGTGCATCGAAGATGTGGCTATAGCCCTCACGGAAGGTGCAGTAATAGCTGCCCTGCCACTTCAGCAGTGATGTGAAAGCAGCGTGTGTGCCTCGGTCCCAGATCTTATTCACACAGACCGTGGTAGTGAGCTGTGCCTTAGTAGGGTACAGGGGGAGCATGGCGATAAGGCCTGCCATGAGTGTCGAAAAAAAAGTCCTTTTCATAGCGATATGGGTTTATGGATTGCCTCGGGAATGAGGGGATTATTTCAGCAATTCCAGCTCCAAGCCACGCTGGGTAGTGATAAGTTTACCAATGCCAGGATATGGAACGTGCATGCCAGCAACAGTAAGTCCTTGCTGATCGAGCCATTTCAGTACGTGGGCACGCGTGATGGATGCTTGTACGGGATCGATATCATGACGGGTGGGGATCTCTGGATGAGGCACCTGCACGGTGGGGAAGTTGATGAGGTCGCCCCAAATGAAGAAACGCTGGCCGCCGTTTTCCACCAGATAACACGTGTGGCCAGGGGTGTGTCCGTAAGAAGCGATACTCTTCACGCCTGGAATCAGCTCGGTCATCTGCTCTACCTCGTTGGGTGTGAACAGGTGCAGATGGTCTTGATAAGCCTCTACCACTGCCTGCGCACCAGCAAAACCACGCTGCTGACCCTCAGGGAGTGAGGCTTGCAATTCCTTATTGGTCCAGTAGCCCACTTCCTTCTCAGAGATATAGAGTTGGGCATTAGGGAACACGCGTTGGCCGTCTTTCATCAGTCCGCCTATATGGTCGCCATGCATATGGGTGAGCAGGATGATGTCCACTTGCTCTGGACTGATGCCCTCCTTGGCCAGGTTCTCCACCAGATGGTATCCCATACCGCTATCTACGATGATATCCTTGCCATTCAGTTTCAGTAGGAAGATGTTGAACGCACTGCCTGCCTTTCCTGTTGGTACAAATTCCTTGACGATTTCTTCAGAGGCTCCAACCAGCACGCTGGGATCGCCTGTGTTTTGTCCATCGCTGAGCAGCACTACCTCTGTATTGCCTAGTGGGTAGTGGTAGATCAATTCGTCGTTCTGACTCTGAGTCTGAACCTGATTCTCACTTTGTTTAGCCTTCTGGCTGCATCCCTGCAAGCTTACTAAGCAGAGCAGCAGGGCGATTGTCAAATAGTGTTTCATATCTTTTCTTTTTAGAATGATTATCTTAAACTGGCAGGTCATCAGAACCTGAATCCCATCAGCAGGCGGGTGCGCCACTTGGTGTTATGGATGGTCAGCAGGTCTTTGTCGCCTATGTTAGTGAAATTATATACCATCGTGAGGCCTACGAACTTGTTGCCTAGCTGTCGGATAATAGCTCCACGACTGGTGATGATGACCTCGGGGAAACGGTAGTTTATAGGGATACGCTCATTATTCACTGTGAGCGAAGCATTGCTATAGACGATAAACGTAGGCAGTGCGGAGAGGTGGAGTAACCAATCGCGAAAAGGTACCCAATTGTAGCCATAGCCAGCACCTATGCCGATGTTGGTCACTTTGAGCAACGACTGGTAGGTGGCATGCGTCTCGGCTTTCTGCCCTTGACCAGAGGCGCCCAGCAGGAAACTGCCTGCGGAGCGACGCTGAATGTAGCTCTGCGTAAAGGCGGCGGGGTAGGAGAAGTGTCGATAGTTGAAGGCATAATAGGCATTCAGGTTCAGCGACTTCAAAGTCATGGCTCCATCGGGCAGTTCAAGGCGAGGTGAATCCTCAGCCTTATGCCAGCCTGTGAAGTTGCGGGCATTCTGATAGATGAAGTCGAAGCCCCAGCGATTGCTGTAGGAATTGAGGTTCAACTCGAAATCCTTGTATTTGCCCATCAACTTGGCAGGGTTAAGGGCCATGCTAACAGTGACACCAAGATAGTTTACTGCCACACTGAGAGTAGATTTGTAGTCGGCCCTCATCTCCGACTTGAACGGTGTACCCATCTGCAATCCTTCCATCTCCAGCTTGGCACCCGATACGTTGAGTCGTCCTGTGATTGTCCATTTCGTGGGTGGACGGGTGATGTACATCGTGTCGATGTTGCCGCTGCGATAGCGCTCCGACAGCAGGCTGTCATTATGCTGCAGCCTATCGAGCAGTCGCTGGGCGTGCACAGGTGTAGCGACTCCTGCACACAGCAGTGCGAGGAATCCTACCATGTGGAATATGGACCATAATCTTTTCATAACATCGCAAAGATAAGTACTTTTTTCTTTGCTTTTGTGATTTTTTTGCACAAATCGTTTCATGATTGCTACAAATCGTCGAGTCTTTCTGCCATAGATTCCAGAACTTTGCACACAGAAACAAAAAGCGATAACGTTATGAAAGGAAAGAAACTTATGACGGCTGCCTTTACCCTGCTGATGGGCATGGCTGCTAGTGCCCAGGAAGGGCTGTTGAAAGAAACCATTGCCTATCGAGACACCTTTAAGATGGATGTGTATGTGAATCCTTCTGTGAAGGTGGATGGCAAGCGCCCTGTGTTTATCCATACCCATGGAGGAGGGTGGAACTCAGGCGATCGTAATATTAATGCACAGACGGGCGTATGGGATGATATGTTGCGTGAGGGCATGGTTGTGGTAAGCATTGACTATCGCCAAGGAGTGGCCATGGCCCGTGCTGAGGGAAAGCTGAAGGATATGCCAGTGGTATCGGCCGACTCGAAGGAAGCTTTCGATGGTGAAGAAGTGTCGCCCATTATCCGCCAATCCATCCTCTGGGGTGTGGAAGACCTGTATGATGCCACAACTTGCGTGCTGCAACATGCCGATCTCTGGAATGCTGATCCTGAATGTGTGATTCTGGGAGGTGGCAGCGCTGGTGCCATTGAGAGTCTCACGGCAGAATACCTACGAAAGAATGCCGACCCACTGGCCTTGGCACATCTGCCACAAGGTTTCCAGTTCGCTGGTGTGATAGCTGCAGCAGGTGCCATATGGGTGGACGGTGGTGATGTACCTATGTGGCAGCAGAAACCCTGTCCCATGATGTTCTTCCATGGCAGTGCCGATCGTACGGTCTATCCGCACCTGTTACACATCGATGCTCTGAACAGCAGCTTCTCGGGTCCGGAAATCATCATCCCTACTCTGCGTGATCAGCATGTATCTTATATGTACTATGTAGGGGAAGGATACGATCATGTGATGTCGGGCATTCCCTTCGAGACCTACGGTACAGACATGATGACCTTCATCCATCGGGTGATATATAATAAGGAGAAGGTAGCCGTAAAGACCATCGAGGAAGACTATGAAGGTCCACGTAACTTGGTACGCTACTATACTGAACTGATGGGTATCTCGAAGGAAGAGTTTCTGAAGAGGGTACAAGAGTTAAATACTAAAGACTGAAGCATATGAAAAGGTTGAAGAAGATTCTGGCTATTCTTGGTGTTTCGCTGGTGGTGCTGGCAATCGCAGTTTTTGTAGCGTTGAAAATGACGCTTCTTGAGGAATTCCCTCAATTAGTAGAGACCCCCAAACTGGGAAAGTGGTATGAAGTAACACCCGATGGCCTCCTTTGTGCCAACGGAGATCCGTATCATGCCGTGTTCCGCAAAGGTAAGGAAAACAAACTGATAGTCTATTTCTTTGGCGGGGGCGTGAGCGTTGACGAATATACCGCTGCACGGGGTTTTTCTGTGAGTGATGAGGGGTTCTACTCAGACAATGAAGATAATCTGGACTTTTATGCTCGTCTGGGTATTGGCAGTCAGAGTGAAGGAAATCCGTTCAAGGACTGGAGCATACTAGCTATGCCATATTCTACAGGTGACTTTCATTGTGGAACGGGCGACTTTCCTTATATCGATTTGCAAGGGAAACCTGCAGTGTTGCATCATCATGGATATACCAATCTTTGTGAGGCTTTGGCAATGGTGAGAAACCTGGTGGGAAGTCCTGAGGCGCTGCTTGTGACAGGTTTCAGTGCTGGTGGATTTGGCTCGGCACTTATGGCCGATGAGGTCATCAGCCACTTCCCAGAAACGCCCAATGTTACTGTCTTTGTGGATAGCTCTGTGTTGCTCTATGACCAGTGGCCGAAGGTAGCTCATGACGTGTGGCAGGCACCTAAGGCCATAGCCAATAGGGTGGTATCTGACAATATCACACTCGATTGCCTCAAGGCACTCAGACATGAACGAGGCAATGCAGTGAAAATACTCTTCGGGTGCTCTGTGCGTGACGAAGCACTTTGCAATGTGCAGGTCTATTTTGACGAGGGACAACTCCGAACCCTTACCCATCAGGATGGTGACCGCATGCAACAGGTAGTCAGGAGCATGGTGGAAGGACTGCAGGAAGGAGTGCCTGGCTGTGGCATCTTCATCTGGGATGATCTGAAGAGCGGAGGCGATGCCGCCTTAACAGCACACACCATCCTTCCTTCACCTTTTGAATTTCATAAGTCCAGAGGAGCGAACCCAAGTGTGAGACAGTGGCTCATGGATGCAGTGAACGGCAATGTACGTTCTTTTGGCGTGGAACTGGTAAACAAAACATATTGATGAGTATGAAACGAGTATTAGTGATTTCAACAGCATTGGTGGCTTTGATATTGAACAGCTGCCAACAGGCAGGACAACAGGCAGCTGCCCCTGCCGACTCAGTAGAGTTAGTGATGAATGCCGCTACCATAGGTACTACAGCCCAAATGGAGCCTACGGAAGTGCTTAACCTCTATGATGGACCAGCGCCTGGGACGGAAAGCTGGACGCACCATGAAGCCCAGATAGGTGAGGCTGGCGAAGTGCTCTTCAACGTGAGTGAACCTACGCTGGCTGTGTATCTGCCTGAGCCAGAAAAGGCTACGGGCTCTGCTATGCTGGTCTGCCCTGGCGGAGGTTTTACCATCCTCTCCTATGCCAGCGAAGGAACGCTGGTGGCGCAGGAACTCTGTAAGCGAGGCATCGCTGCCTTCGTGCTGAAATACCGTACTACGCCAGTGACCGATGAAGAAGGTAAGGTGACCGACAACCCTCTGCAGTTGGCCAAGACAATGACTTGGATCAATGAGGTGATACAAAACTCACAAACAGGCTTGGTGCAGGCCTGTCTGGATCTGGAATACAGCCACTTGGCTTTCGAGGATGCAGACCGCGCCATGAATCTGATTCGTGAGAATGCAGCCCAGTGGGGCATCCGCACCGACAAGGTGGGTATCATGGGCTTCTCGGCAGGAGCCGTGACCTCAATGCATCAGGTGCTGCATCATACAGAGAGCAGCAGACCCGACTTTGCAGGCATCGTCTATGGTGGATGGACCAGCGATGTGGCTGCCCCAGAGGATGCCATGCCGCTCTTCCTCTGCTCTCCAGTGAATGATGTGTTCCAACCAGAAGAGAGCATCGATGTCTATAAGGCTTGGCGCACAGCCAAGGTACCAGTGGAGCTGCATTACTATAGTGACAGCGTGCATGGCTATGGTGCTATGCCTACTGGTAAGAGCAGTGACCTCTGGGTAGAGGAGATGTATCGTTTTATGCAGGATGCTGGTTTTGTGGAGCGTCGCTGACGAACTCGCTTGGCGTGACTCCAAACTGCTGCTTGAAGTTGCGTGAGAACACTGTAGGAGAACTGAATCCCGTGAGGTCGGCTACTTCGGACACGGAGTGGCTGCCCTCACGCAGCATTTCTGCAGCCTTGTTGAGCTTGAAGCGCCTGAAGAAGGATGCTGGAGTCTCTCCAGTCAGTCCCTTGATCTTATAGTTCAGCTTGCTTCTAGACATCAGCAATCTATCCGTAAGGCTGTTGATGTTGAGTTCTGGGTTGCTTAGTTCTTGTTCCATTAAGGTGTAAAGCTCGTCCATGAACTGCTTGTCCTGTGTATTGAGCATCTGCTCCGCTTGGGCTTCCACCTTGGTTGATTGACTCAGGATGCCTCTGATGCGCTCGCGGTTGGATAGCTGTGAACGAATAAGCGCCAGCAGATAGTCCGGGTTGAAGGGCTTAGTCACATAGGCATCGGCTCCGGTGTTCAAACCAGCAATTTGTTCCTCTGTGGTGGTTTTGGCTGTGACCAGAATCACGGGGATGTGGCAGGTGATGAGGTCTTCTTTCAGCGTCTGACAAAGATGATAGCCATCCATGCCTGGCATGGCTACGTCGCTTATTACTAAGTCGGGCATCTCACCACGTATGGCCTCCAAAGCCGATGAAGCATCGTAAGCATAGAGCAGTCGGTAGTGAGGGGAAAGCAGTAATCTTAGGTAGTTCACGATGTCAGGATCGTCGTCCACCATCATGACTGTCTGACTATATTCATGTGCTGTCTTGGCGGATGGTGCCTCTGTGATACTAAGCGGGTAGTGAGTGGCTTGGCTCTGTTCTCCAGTAGCATGCTCTTCTGGAGTATATACATCTTTGGAAGGAAGGGTGACCTTGAACTGTACGCCTCCCTTAGGCAAGTTTTCTGCAAAGATGGCTCCATGGTGAAGGGTAAGCAGTCTGCGTACGAAGTAAAGTCCTATGCCAGTGCCAAAGTTTTTGGGATTATCTACTTGATAATAGCGTTCAAAGATCCTATCTAATTTATCTTCAGGAATGCTTATACCATTATCAGCCACGAAGAATGTCACCACATTTCCGTCATTGTCGATGCCACAAGAGATGATTCCTTTGTGTGGCGTATATTTTAGGGCGTTGGAGAAGAGGTTTACCAGTACCTTTTCTATCATATCAGCATCGGCCAAGGCCCATATCTCTTCTTCCAATCCATTGGTCTGTAGCGTGATTTCTTTTTCCTGCATATTTACCTCAAACAGACTGATGGTCTGACGCATGAGGGTAGCGAGGTCGGTCTGTCTCACTTGTAGTTTCAGGGAATCGTTCTCCAATTTATGGAAGTCCATCTGTTGGTTTACTAAGCGCAGCATACGTCGGGCATTGAGCTGTATAGTCTGCACCAATCGGCGCTCTGTAGGCTTCAGCGCCTCGTCTTGGCTGAGTTGGTCTGCTGGGCCTGCTATCATCGTGAGAGGGGTGCGGAACTCATGTGATACATTGGCAAAGTAACGCATGTTCATTTCGTTCACACGCTGCTCTTGCATCTTCTCTTGCTCCAGTCGCTCTGCTGCCCGTTTCTCTGCCGATAGTTGTCTGCGATAGCGAATGATGACATAGGTGATGCCTGCTAAGATGAGCAAATAGACCAGACGAGCCCACCAAGTGTTCCACCAAGCAGGTGAGATGTTGATAATGAGATTATTCTTTGCTAAAGTGTGTCGCTGGTCATGGTCGGTTGCCTTTACATGCAGGGTGTAGTGTCCTGCAGGGATATTGGAGAAGTAGATCTCGTGGCTGTTGTGGATGTCCACCCATTGGTCATTGAATCCCTCCAGTTTGTAGAAGTGATGTGTCTGCTCATTCTCTTGGTAGTTCAGAGGTGAGAAAGTGACAGAGAACTGCCGACTGTCATGGCTCAGATTTAGTGGCTGAGAGGCATCTAAGCGCATCGCTTGGTTGTTCACCCGCAGGTCCTCGAAAACCAAAGGCATACTGTGCGCTTCTGTCTGTATGGCAGGATCGACTACCGTGAGTCCGTGAGTCCCGCCAAAGAACAACTGCCCATCTGACAGGCGAACGGCACAGCCCGTAGCATATTGGTTGCCTCCTGTCCCATCTGATGTTGTGTAGTTGATCACACTCAGGTCATCAGTATTCACGCAACTAAGCCCGTTTTGGGTAGAAATCCACACATTGCCCAGATCATCGCTTAGAATATCTGCTATTTCCTCGCATGCCAGTCCGTCAATGTGTGTGCTCACTTGGTTGACGGGGTCATAACGATAGGCACCTATGCCCTGTGTACCTATCCAAATGTGGCCATGAAGGTCTTCCATAAAGGCAGTGGCTAAGTTGAAGTTGCTGATATCTTTAACGACAGGGATGCGGTATAACGTACCCGTGGCAGGGTTTAAGTAAACGGGATTGTTGAAGGCACTGCCTAAAACTATGTGCCCATTGCTGAGTGGTAACAGCTGGAAGGAAGTAAACATGCTGGTCACATCAAAGTCGAGTGGTGAGAAAACTGAGGCTTCATAGTGCAGCTGATATAGTCGGTTGGTATTGGTTCCTACCCAAATATCACCATTTGGCCCAGAATTTATCGAACTTACTATCTCGGCAATTTCATCGTGTGTCTGCCTTATGGTCAACTTACTATTGGCATAGCTGCATTCATGTAGTTTCCCTTCATTGATAATCCAAAGCCGTTCGTTCTGGTCAGCATAGATAGTGAACGGGATGGCATTAGGCTGCTGTTTCTTAAACAGTCCGCTAGTGGAAAGCTGGGTAAGTTGGGCTGTATGCTCATCATAAACAAACAATTCGTTCTCGTGTGTGGCTAACCAGATGTTTTTATGGCCATCGGAAGACATGGATGAAATGGCATGTCCCAGCAATCGTTCTCGAAGGGTAGGAAGGCCAGTGAATTTGCCTTTCGACTGGCTCACTATCTGAAATCCTTGGCTTCCTTGGCCTAACCAGAGATTATCGTGTGAGTCGATGAATAAATGTGTAATGTCATGTTTGGGAGCAAGGAAAGGAAACCCTTTCTCGTCTTGCTCTGTCACTTGCCCCGTCTGTCTGTCATAGATGAATAGTCCTCGGTCAGTCTGCATGAGCAGTTGGAATGCACCAAAAGCATAGACAGATACAATGCTGGATCTTGACAGAAGAGGATGAGTGTCGATGATCGATGGAGTGGGCTGAAACTGACTTTCGTGCAGATTGAATATTGAAATCTTTCCATCATGCAGATAGCAAACTTCATCAGGTGGTAGTTTTTCGGTGTATTCTGGTTCAAAAGGTATGGAGTAAGACTGCTTCAAATCCATGGTGCTGGTGCTGAAGCATCGGATGCTGTGTCGTGTCAGACTCCAGAGATTACCCTGCTCGTCAAGTAGGCAGGCGTTGACATAAGCATGCTCTGGGTCGAAATCTTCAATGAGTATGCGAAGTTCGCCTGTTTCAGGGATGTATTCGCAGAGTTGCTCCACCAGATTGATTAAGATGCGCCCATCTGGGGTTTCCAACAGCTGAGTAACGTTTCTGAAGCGTAGGTTTATAGGAATTTGGAGGAATTTGTCCTCGCCAAGCCAGAGGTTGAGTCCATTAATAGTGCCTACCCATAACCTTTCTTTGGAGTCGCATAGTAGGGCAGTGACAGAGTTAGAAGTGAGACTTAGAGAGTCTTTAGGGTTGGCAAAATACTGATGATATTCATGCCCGTTATAGCGGTTTAGGCCTCGTGCAGTGCCTATCCAGATAAAGCCCTCAGAGTCTTCTGCAAAAGTATTGACAGTTTGGTTGGACAGTCCAGCCCCAATACTCATGCTGGCATCAGGAATCACCTCCAACTGTGGTTGGTGGCACGCTGTTGCACAGCAGAGCATTAGTAAAACTGAAATAATGTAGCAGACTTTCTTCATCCTTCTTTCTCTAATTGACAGCAAAGATAATCATCTTGTGGCAATATTGAAAAAGAGAGAGAAAGAAAAAGGTTTATCATTTTGCATGTTCAGCTGCCCAAACCTTACCCATCTTCACGCAGTCGCCTATCACCTCGCCAGTGCGTAGGTACTTGTAGGTAGGCATCTCGAAGAGGACGGGCTTCAGCAGGTTGTAGTCCAGCTTACCGTTCTCATCCAGCAATTCCTCATTCACATAAGTGTGGCTGATGGTGCAGATGTAATTATTGAAGTTGTCTATCTGGTAGGTGTCGATGACCTCGCACTCCATCACCAGAGGCGACTTTTCGATGACTGGTGTGCCAGCTTCGCCCAGATGGTATTCGAATACGTCCGACTTGTCCACCTTGGCGCCACTTACTGTGCCACAATAGTCAGCTTGTGCCACGAAACTCTCGTCGATGAGGTTGATGGAGAATTTCTTGGTGGTCTGGATGGCCTTGTCGCTCTGGTGCACACTATGCATGCTGATGAGGATCTTGCTATGGCTCACGATGCCAATGTGTGCCAGCAGCATGAAATTCACTTTTCCGGTTTCGTCTATTGTTCCCACCACAGTGGCAGGGGTAGGGTAGAGGGCAACCTTTTGTCCAATGTCTTTTTTCATAATGATTTCTTATTTGATTGATTCCAAAACTTCAACGATAATACGTAAGGTGTTGATGGTAGCAGGGAAGCCGATGTGAGGCATGCAGTTGATAACAGCTGCCACAACGGTTTCGGGGGTATTGCCAGCCTTGAGGCAACCCATGAAATGGGAATGCAGTTGGCTAGGCGCTTGCAGCACTGTCAGCACCACATAGGTGAGCAACTCGTGCATCTGCAGTGAAAGTCCATTGCGAGAATAGATGTCGCCAAAGCAGACATCTGTCAGCAGGTCGGCCATTTGCTGTCCCATATTTCCAGACAGTCCGCTCATGGCACGGGCTATGCCGCCTTCGTAGAGCTGCCACTGGATGTCATGCCCCACTTGGTGGCGCGTCTCTGGGGTGGTAGTACCTTGGTCGGGCAGAGGCAAGCTAACGCCTCGCTCGCTGAATACTTGATTCACCACTTCCATGGCATTCAGCACCTTGGGGAATCCAGCAAAGGGAGCTACCAAGTAGATGGCTTCACGTAGTTCGATAGGGGTGACTCCTGCATCAAGGGCTGCACGGGCATGAGTTGCCACTTGTGGCGTAGTTCCTAAAGCCGTGAGTGCCACACACGACACCATCTCACGGGTCTTCAGATCCAGCTGTCCGATGTTACGCACATCTACACCATAGGCTCTCTGCATCAATGCATAAAGCTCAGGATCTGCTTGGGCGCTTTGGCTGCGGGCAGATACCCCTGCGGAATACTCTTCATCAGTCACTGCACGGAGCTGAATGGCATGTTCTTGGTCTGTCAACTCTGTAACAGTGAGACACACACAGGCCCCATGCTCTGTGGCGCCATTCCAATGCTTGGTGTTGGTAGGTGTCACCACATAGTCGCCCTTGCGCAGCAAGCGCTTGGGCTGCCCTTCTTCTTGGTAGTAAGCTTCGCCTTCGAGAATCAGCAGACTCTGTTCAGCATCTGGATGCTGGTGCCAGAAGTTGCGAGAGCCAGGCGTGAAGAGGAAGTTGGCCACCATGCTGGTGCTGCTATTCTTAAGCAGTCCCACGTACACCAAGCCCGTGTTATAGTCGGTAGAAGCCTGGGCAGTGAGTGGGTAGGTGATGGGCAGTCCGTACTGCTGCTGCAGTGCAGCCGCATCGATGGTCTGTGCATGGAGTGAAGAACACATGACGGTTAATGTCAGAATAAAGATGATTCTCAATGCTTTCATATGCTTCGAAGTTTTCAATGGTTAATGATGATACTCTGTGTCCCTGCAAAGATAGCGTCGGACCAGCGAAGAGGTGGCAATGATATTACTGCCAAGTGTAACGATTTTACGGAAAACGCTAATCGGCAATGAGCCGTCTGACGTATTCAGTGGGTGAAACCCCTATGAGTTTCTTGAACATGCGGTTGAGGTGCTGCGGATAGTCGAAGCCCAGCTGGTAGGCCGCTTCGGCCGTGGTAGCCCCATTGAGCAGTAGTCGCCTAGCTCGCTGTATGATAAATCGCTGGATATAGCTTTGTGCTGTGCTGCCTGTGGCTCGCTTCACCACATCGCCAAAGTAGTTGGCAGAGAGGCAAAGTTCACCAGCGCAATAGCTCACAGTAGGCAGTCCATACTTTTCGTGTAGTCCCTTCTTGTAGTAGTTATATAATAAGGTGTGGAACTGCGCCAGTAGGTCGTTGCTCTTCAGGTTGGTGGCAGAAGGGTATTGGCGGAGAAAGGCACGCTGGGCATAGTTGAGTAGCAAACCAATGTAAGAGGCCACGATACCCTTCAGTCCGTTGCTGTCGTGATGCTCCAATTCGAAACGGATGCTTCGAAGGATAGAAGTAATGATGTTACACTCATAGGCATCGAGTTTCAATGCTTCGTTGAGCATATAAGAGAAGAAACCAAAGGTTTCTATTTGATTTTCAAGGACAGTACCAGTAAGGAACGTAGGGTGGAAGAGCAGTGCCCAACCTGTCAGTTGTATAGTGGTTCCATCATCAGGGTGCCCACCTATCTGCTCTGGTGAAACACAAATCAAAGAGTTCTCGTCGTATTGGTAATTGCTCATTCCATGCCGCAAAGACACTTGGCTGTCACGATGCAGGAAAAAGCCATAAACTCCGTAGTCATTCAGACTATGGCGCACTTCCCCAAGCTCATCGAAGCAGATTACCCCAATGAGAGGATGCTGAGACTTCACGCCATAGTATTGGGTGTAGTCGTTCACGCACTTTATTTTACGAATCTCCTTCATCTGAAGGCAAAGATAATGAACAATCCGTAATATTGTTACACTTAGACGTTTTTTTTATTGTCTGCAACAATTCAAAAGATGCTAATTTTGCAAAAATGAAAAGAATCACTAAATTTGCAAAACATGAATAGTACAAGAATCGCATTGGGCACTTGGTCATGGGGATCTGGTGCAGTAGGTGGAGATCAGGTGTTTGGTAACCATCTGGAGTTGGATAATCTGATGCCAGTTTTTGATGAGGCTATGAAAGCAGGACTGAATGTATGGGATACAGCAACAGTCTATGGTATGGGTGCCTCAGAAAGTATCCTTGGAGAATTGGCTAAGGCTTATCCTCGTAAGGACGTGGTGCTGAGCACTAAGTTCACTCCGCAGATGGGGCAGCAGGTAGACGAGATGTTGGAAAACAGTCTGAAGTTGCTGCAGACAGACTACATAGACATGTATTGGATACACAACCCTGCTGATGTGGAACGTTGGACTCCAGGCCTGATTCCTCTGCTTAAGAGTGGTAAGGTGAAACGTGTGGGTGTGAGCAACCATAATATTGCTGAATTGAAACGTGCCAATGAGATTCTTGGAGCAGAAGGCTTTAAGGTAAGTGCCGTACAGAATCATTTCAGTCTGCTCTATCGCTCATCAGAGCGTGGTGGTGTGCTGGATTATTGCAAGGAAAACGGTATAGAGTTCTGGGCATACATGGTTTTGGAGCAAGGTGCTCTCTCAGGAAAGTACGACAGAGAACACCCATTGCCAGCAGGCAGTGATCGTGGGGAGAAGTACAATCCTGTGCTCGATAAGATAGAGGTATTGACAGCAGCCATGAAGGAAATAGGCGAGAAGCATGGTGCATCTTGCTCTCAAGTGGGTATTGCGTGGGCTATTGCCAAGGGAACCATGCCTATTATTGGCGCAACCAAACCCCATCATGTACTTGAAGCTGCTTCTGCTGCCAAAATTACGCTTACTGATGCAGAAGTTCTGCGCCTTGAAGTCTTGGCAGAGCGTACGGGCATAGATACTCGTGGCTCGTGGGAGCATACTATGGAATAATTACAATATATGAAAGCAAAACTGACTTTAATAGCATTGATGATGGCCACAGGTCTAATGGCACAAGGTGTATTGGATGTGCACAGCCACTTGATAACTCCTGAATACAGGGCCGTATTGGAACAACATGGCGCACAGCTTGACGAGGGTTTCCCTCTGCCTGCATGGAGCATAGAGCAACATCTGATGGACATGAACACCATTGGCATTGCTACATCTGTGATCACTATGCCTGCTCCTCATCCTTACTTTGGGGATGTGGAGGAAACGGTTAAGGTTATCCGTGAGAACAACGAGGCTGCAGCTCTTCTGAAGGAACAATATCGCGCTCGTTTCCTCTTCTGCGCCTCTTTGCCTTTGCCAGATGTCGATGCAGCTATCAAAGAGGCAATCTATGCGCTCGATTCACTTGGCGCTAATGGCATAAAGTTGGCAACCAATGTGTATGGTCAGTATTTAGGTGATCCTGTTTTGGACCCACTGATGGAAGTGCTTAATGAACGTAATGCGCTTATCATTCTCCATCCGCATAAGCCTACTCCCTATACGGATGAATTGATGAAGGGTGTGCCCCTTGCCATGAGTGAGTATCTTTCTGAAACCACGCGTGCTGTGGCTAACATGATCACTCACAATGTGCTGTCACGCTATCCCAATCTGCGTGTGATAGTGCCTCATTGCGGCTCTTACTTGCCTTTGGCCATTCCTCGCATGAAAGCCATATATCCTGCTGTACAAAATGCAGGATTGGTGGGGGACATCGATTGGGAAGGACAGCTTTCACGCCTTTACTACGACTTGGCTGGTGCCGCCTCCATTCCTACCATAAAGATGATGCTTACCATCACAGATATTTCTCACATCCTTTATGGATCTGACTATCCATATGTGGCTACTGAAGTGCTGAAGCGCAACCTTGGCATTTTGCGTATGAACTTGCTGAATGACGAGGATTTAGCTCCCCATGTGGATGATATCTTTGGAAAGAACTTTATTAAATTGTTGAGAAATGAATAACAGAAAGCTTGTCTTGATTCTGAGTGCCATCAGTGGCCTACTTTCGTTTATACTTCTTTTTTTCGTATTTAATATGATGAAGCAAAAAGAATCCCAGAATATGGAAGAAACAACTGCCGTGTCACAAGTCTCTGCCACAGAGGCTGCCAGCGACATGCTGATTCGTTTGGCAGTAATAGAAGTTTATCCTGAATACCTGCAAGAATACCTTGAGGCTGCCTCCACAGTGGGTGGTGAGAGTGTGGCGAAGGAGCCTGGTGTGGTGTGCATCTTCCCCATGCAGATGAAAAATGAACCTAACCAAATCCGCATCATTGAGATTTATCGCAATCAGGAGGCTTATCAGAGCCACCTGCAGACGGAGCACTTCCTGACTTACAAGAATGGAACCCTCCACATGGTGAAGAGCCTTGACCTCCAGGAAATGCGCCCTTTGCATCCAGAGGCCATGCCGCTGATATTCAAGAAGTTTTTCGAAGAATAAAGGTCTTTGAAAAAAACTAAGGAAATTAATAGGAAAGTTCGGAGAACTTTCCTATTTTTGTTGCATTAACCTTTATCTCTAATATGAAGATGAGAACATGGCTCCTCAAAATCTGGCGATTCTATGTAGATGGTTTCAAGGGCATGACCATCGGAAGGGTGTTGTGGCTCATCATACTCGTGAAACTCTTCATCATGTTTGCGATTCTCCGTGTGTTTTTCTTCCCCAACTATCTGAACCAGCATACCAATGACAGTTCAGAGAAGGACGACTTTGTGAGTACGCAACTTATAAATAGAGCAGAGCAATCAGAAACTATAAATAACTAAATAAACTGTATACTATGATTGAAAACATTGACTCTTCGCTGATTGACTGGTCGAGGGCGCAATTCGCACTGACGGCCATTTATCACTGGATCTTCGTCCCACTCACGTTGGGATTGGCAGTAGTCATGGGCATCATGGAAACCATCTACTACCGCACCAATGATGAGTTTTGGAAAAAAACGGTACAGTTTTGGCAAAAGTTGTTTGGAATCAACTTTGCTGTAGGTGTGGCTACAGGTCTGATTCTGGAATTTGAGTTTGGTACCAACTGGAGCAATTACAGTTGGTTTGTGGGCGATATCTTTGGGGCTCCATTGGCCATTGAAGGTATTGTGGCGTTCTTCATGGAGGCTACGTTCATCGCTGTGATGTTCTTCGGATGGCATAAAGTCAGTCGAGGTTTCCATCTCGCTTCTACATGGTTGACAGGCTTAGGAGCCACCATTTCTGCGTGGTGGATCCTTGTGGCCAATTCGTGGATGCAGTATCCTGTAGGTATGGAGTTCAATCCAGACACTGCTCGTAATGAAATGGTGAGCTTTGCAGAAGTGGCTCTTTCTCCAATGGCAGTGACCAAGTTCTTCCATACTGTAATGTCTGGTTGGGTGCTGGGTGCCATCTTCGTGGTGGGCGTGAGTTGCTGGTATCTGCTCAAACGGCGTGAAAACGACAAGCGTTTTGCCTTGGAGAGCATCAAGATAGCTGCGATTTTTGGTCTGGTTTCTACACTGCTGGTAGCTGCTACTGGACATAGTTCTGGCACCCAAGTGGCACAGCATCAGCCTATGAAACTGGCTGCGATGGAAGGCCTCTATGAAGGAGAACAGGGGGCAGGCTTGATCGCTGTGGCTGCCTTGAATCCTAAGAAACAAGCACCCGATGATGGGATAGACCCCTTCCTCTTTCGCATAGAGATACCAAAGGTACTCTCCATCTTGGCTACCAACAGTACGGACAGCTTCGTGCCTGGCATCAATGATATATTAAAAGGTGGATACACCCAGTATGATGGTACCACTGCCATTTCTGTGCCAGAGAAAATAGAGCGAGGAAAGACGGCGATCCGTGCCTTTTCTGCTTATCGTAAGGCTAAGGCTGATGGCGATGAGGCTGGGGCAGTGGCATCTGCCAAATTGCTTCAAGAGAACATGCCTTACTTTGGCTATGGTTACATCAAGAATGCCAACGATGTAGTGCCTAATGTGCCGTTGACGTTCTATATGTTCCGTATCATGGTTTATTTGGGAGGCTACTTCATTTTCTTCTTCATGGTGATACTGTGGTTCTATTATAAGATGGACCTCACGCTTCCAAAGTGGAAGTGGCTGTATTGGGTGGCATTCCTGACGATCCCATTAGGCTATTTGGCGGGACAAGCAGGATGGGCAGTTGCTGAAGTTGGTCGTCAGCCTTGGGTAATTCAAGACATGCTTCCAACAAACGCAGCTATTTCTGCTGTGGGTGTTGGCTCTGTGCAACTTACTTTCTTCATCTTCTTGGCACTCTTTACCATTATGCTCATTGCTGAGATTGGTATTATGCTGAAGGCTATCAAGAAGGGGCCAGAGGTTAATGGATAGTCGATAATAGTCAATTGTGAATTTAAAAAACATTCTTATGACATACGAATTTCTACAACAATATTGGTGGTTCATCGTGTCACTGCTGGCAGGTATCTTGATATTTCTACTCTTTGTGCAGGGTGGCAACTCGTTGCTTTTCCGCTTACCACGAAATGAGGAGCAGCGTAGATTGATGGTGAACTCCACTGGACGTAAATGGGAGTTTACGTTCACTACTTTGGTGACTTTCGGAGGTGGCTTCTTCGCTTCCTTCCCTCTGTTCTATAGCACCAGCTTTGGTGGTGCCTATTGGGTGTGGATGCTGTTGCTCTTCACTTTCGTGTTGCAAGCAGTGAGCTATGAGTTTCAGTCAAAGTTGGGCAACCTCTTGGGGCAGAAGACCTATCGTTGGTTCTTGGTTATCAACGGCTTTCTTGCTCCTCTGATTCTGGGTGTGGCAGTTTCTACTTTTTTCACGGGCTCCGAATTTATTGTTCAGAAGAACAACTTGGCAGAGATTGGGGCGCCAATCGTTAGCGTATGGACTGGTGGAGCACATGGTTTGGAAGCCCTGCTAAATTGGCGGAATTTGCTGCTTGGTTTTGCAGTATTGGAACTCTCTCGTTGCTTGGCACTCCTGTACTTTATTAATAATATAGACGATGAGAATCTGGAACAGTACAGCGGACTACGTCTTTGGGCAGATGGCATTGCCTTTGTGCTCTTCTTTGTGGCATGGCTGATAAGCATTCTGGTAGCAGATGGCTTTGCTGTGGATGCAGCAGGCGTAGTAAGCATGGAATCTTACAAGTACCTGCATAATTTCCTGCAGATGCCATTAGTGGCAATTATCTTCTTAGTGGGAGTTGTGTTGGTGCTCTATGGCATTGGACGTACGTTGTTTGATAATAAGTTCTACAAAGGTATTTGGTTTGCAGGAGCTGGTACCATTCTTACAGTAACCATGCTGCTGCTCTTGGTAGGTTATAATGGCACATCTTATTATCCAAGTACAGCTGACCTTCAGAGTAGCCTTACACTGCAAAACAGTTGCTCCAGCTACTTCACATTGAGCACCATGGCAGTGGTTTCCCTGCTTGTGCCTTTCGTGATAGCTTACATCGCTTATTGCTGGTATAAGATCAATAATAAGAAGCTAAATGCCTCAGAATTAGAAGATGGACATGCCTACTAATTGTACATTCATGACGATTAAACGTTTCGTTTGTTGAATGTTTTGGAAAACTTTGCCAAGCATTAAAATTGACAAAGTTTTCCATTTTGTTTTGTAACTGCTTGTATAATACCGAATTGACATTTTTTAACACGCGAAAAGTTTTCCAAAACGAACAACTTGCCTATAACTATTGTATCTTTGTATCGCTGAAATTTGCGAACAATTAAAAACAAATAAATAATCATTAATTAATATCATGATACAAACAGTTGTTAAGCGAGACGGAAGAATCGTGGGCTTCAATGAGGAGAAAATCAAAGCGGCCATCCGTAAGGCAATGATTCATACGGAAAAGGGAGAAGATCAACAGTTGATTAACCAGATTACCGACCATATTACCTTGCGTGGTGGCTCACAGATGTCTGTTGAGGCCATTCAGGATTTGGTAGAACTGGAGTTGATGAAAAGCAGTCGCAAGGATGTGGCTCAGAAGTACATCGCTTATAGAAATCAGCGCAGTATCGCCCGCAAGGCTAAGACGCGTGACATCTTCTTGGAAATCATCAATGTGAAGAATAACGATATCACGCGTGAGAATGCCAACATGAACGCTGATACTCCTGCAGGTATGATGATGAAGTTTGCCAGCGAATCTACTAAGCCTTTCGTAGACGATTATTTGCTTAGCGACGAGAGTCGTGAGGCTGTTCAGCATAACTACCTGCACATTCATGATAAGGACTACTATCCTACGAAGAGTTTGACGTGTGTGCAGCATCCGCTTGACAACATTTTGAACAATGGCTTCTCTGCTGGTCATGGAGAGTCTCGTCCTGCCAAACGTATTGAAACTGCCAGTGTAATGGCTTGTATTTCTATGGAAACTGCCCAGAACGAGATGCATGGTGGACAGGCTATTCCTGCATTCGACTTCTACATGGCTCCTTTCGTACGCAAGAGTCTTCAGGAAGAACTGAAGAATCTGGAAGAGTTGAATGGTGCAGATTATTCTCATCTGTATGACAAGGAGTTCCCTGATTATTTGGAGCGCCCTCTTACAGGACTGACAGGTGATGACCGTATCTTGCAACATGCCATCAATAAGACGGTGGCTCGTGTGCATCAGGCTATGGAGGCATTCATTCATAATATGAATACCATCCATTCTAGAGGTGGTAACCAAGTGGTGTTCAGTTCCATCAACTACGGAACGGACACGTCTGCTGAAGGACGTTGTGTGATGCGTGAGCTTTTGAAAAGCACGTATCGTGGGGTGGGTAATGGTGAAACTGCCATCTTCCCTATTCAGATTTGGAAGAAGAAACGAGGTGTGAACTACTTGCCAGAAGATCGTAACTACGACCTTTATCAGTTGGCTTGCAAGGTGACTGCCCGCAGGTTTTTCCCAAACTTCCTGAATCTGGATACCACTTACAATCAGTGTGATGAATGGCGCGCAGATGATCCTAAGCGTTACATCCACGAAGTGGCAACCATGGGATGTCGTACTCGCGTATTTGAGAATCGCTTTGGTCCTAAAACTTCCATTGGGCGTGGTAATATTTCCTTCTCTACTATCAATATTGTGCGTTTGGCTATCGAATGCATGGGGGTAGAGGATAAAGAGCAGCGTATTGCCCTCTTCTTTGCTAAACTCGACCACATGTTGGAAGTGACAGCCAAGCAGTTGGATGATCGCTTTAATTTCCAAAAGACAGCTTTTGTAAAACAATTCCCTCTGTTGATGCGCTCTTTGTGGAATGGTTGCGAGAAACTCGGTCCTAACGATACCATAGAGTCTGTCATCAACCAGGGAACACTGGGCATTGGTTTCATTGGTTTGGCTGAGTGCTTGGTGGCATTGGTGGGCAAACATCATGGTGAAAGTGAAGAGGCTCAGGCACTTGGTCTGAAGATCGTTACCTACATGCGTGACCGCGTCAATGATTTTTGTTTGCGCTATCAGCACAATTACAGCGTATTAGCTACTCCTGCAGAGGGTCTCTCTGGAAAGTTTACCAAAGTGGATCGTCGTGATTTTGGTGTGCTGCCAGGCATTACAGATCGTGATTACTATACAAATTCCAACCATGTGCCTGTATATTATAAGTGCAGTGCCCTTCATAAGGCAAAGGTGGAGGCTCCTTACCATGAATTGACACGTGGTGGACACATCTTCTATGTGGAAATTGATGGTGATGCAACCCATAATCCAGAAGTTATCACACGCGTTGTGGACATGATGGATCAGTTGAATATGGGTTATGGTTCAGTGAATCATAATCGCAATCGTTGTCTGGATTGTGGCTATGAGAATGCCGATCCAAATTTAAAGGTTTGTCCGAAGTGC
Organism: Bacteroidaceae bacterium; assembly: GCA_017427065.1. Taxonomy (GTDB): domain Bacteria; phylum Bacteroidota; class Bacteroidia; order Bacteroidales; family Bacteroidaceae; genus Bacteroides. The sequence goes on from JAFRTL010000016.1 coordinate 53,329, forward strand.
GGCAGTAAGCATATCGATAAGTTGCAACGTATTACTGGTTATTTGGTTGGTACAACCGATCGTTGGAATCATGGTAAATTGTGTGAGCTGAATGATCGTGTGACACACGTAGACGGACAATACGGATTATTCTCAGAAGAAGAGACTCTATGATCTCTGTGATGAGCATAGTGGATGATACCATGGTGGATGGGCCGGGCTTCCGCACTTCAATTTATTGTGCGGGATGCCCAAACGCCTGCCCTGGATGCCATAATCCTCAGACATGGGATATCCATCATGGTACTATGATGACTACAGCAGAAATCATGGCGCGCATAGAGGCAGACCCTTTTGCTGATGTTACTTTCAGTGGAGGAGACCCGATGTTTCAAGCAGAAGGGTTTGCGGAACTCGCAGAAGAAATAAAGTCCAAAACACAAAAGACCATTTGGTGCTATACAGGGTACCTTTATGAAAACTTGCTCTCTGATCCCCAGCAGTTACGTTTGTTGAAATCGATAGATGTGTTGGTAGATGGTCCTTTCATACAAGCATTGAAAGACCCTGATTTGCTTTTCCGTGGCAGTAGTAATCAGCGACTTATAGATGTGCCTGCGTCTTTAGTCGAAGGGGAGGTAGTTTTATTGGATTATCAACCCACCAAACTGTAATCTCACTTTTATTACTTCTTCCTTGACTGCATGAAAGCTAACTCGGAGGCTTGTTTAACTATTTCGTCCGCCAACATCAGATTGCTATCTTGTTCTCCAAATAGGGTATCATAGATAGCCTTGATTCCCATACGTCCACCACCATTCTTTAGAGCTTGGACGAAACAAAGGCTTTGAATACCCAAACTTTCCGACAGAATGTCAAGGTCGGTAACTGCCAGTTGAGAAATGGCTAGTTGGTAAGCATCATCTTCATTGTTTTTTATAAAATGATCTACGTCCCCCAATGTCTGAAAGTCGAATGATTGCAGAACGGGTAAGAAAGGCATGAGAGGTGTAGGGAAAATCTCTGCTTGATTAATGGCAGCAATGTGTTGATTTAGTTGCTTAAAAGGATGAGTTTCCAAATAGTTTTGGAAGGTCTCGTAATTCAATGGAACCTCATCTAGTTTACCTGAGTCGACTAAAGACTTAATTTGGCGACGATATTCAGAGGCTGTGTTGCGCAGATGGCTGAAGTCATTATCTATCAACTCCATCATACCTGCCAAGCGTCCAAATTGACGCTGTTGTTCTAATGGGAGTTTGATATCTCCTTTGTATCTGATATCATGTTCGATAGTGGACCAAACATGTTGTAAAGCTGTACGCATTTGTAGCTCAAAACGAATGTTACTGATTTTGGGATCGTGGGTGATTGATTCGGGAAGTTGGCAGATGTAGTGTAGGGAATTATAGCCAAAGGTGTTGGTTTCATGAAGTTTACGCTTATCCACAGATTCCGACCAATCTACAATGAATAAATGCTTTACCATGGCAGCCACTTTATCCACTTCATCAGTATAGAAGGTAATAACACGCAGACCAACCAAATCGGTAATGTCATCGATAGTATGGTACTTATACCCTTTAAGCTCTAGTTTCCCTTTCAAAGAGTCTTCTGTTTTCACGCGATGTTCGATGGCATTGACATAAATGCCTTGTTCTTTTACCATTTTGCTTAGCTCGTTGAAAGCCAGTTGCTCCAGTTTTTGGTAGAGCGGAAGTTTTTCCTTGTATTGCGCTAGCAGTTCTTCACCATGCACATCTAGTATAATGCCCATAAAAGCGATATTATTAAATTCAACTTTCAATTAAAAAGCGGATCCGATGAAGGTTCCGCTTTTATCCCAACACTTTTCCACCCGAATGTGATGAAAAATAGTTCTTCTTATTGTTAAGAGAGTTTTCTTTTCATCGCGAAAGTAATATATTGTGAATTAATATCCAAATTATTCTGTGACAAAAATGGTGATTTGTGTTGTAAAACAGCAAATTAGATTTGTTAGATAAAAAAAGAGGTGACCCAAAAGTCACCTCTACCTTTTTAAATTAGCATGTAATTAGTTGCCAGCTTCTGCTTCTGCAGCCTTAATCATGGCCTCACTTGCATACATGTAGATTTCTACACGACGGTTCTCGGCTGCAGTCTTGCTCTCATCATACTCGTCGAAAGCCTTACCTTCCACGAACTTGAATTGGCCATTTGTTACACCCTGCTGAGCAAGGTAGTTCTTCACTGCATCAGCACGATTCTGAGATACTCTTACGTTGGCCTCACGGGTACCTACCTTATCGGTATGACCGTAAACAGCGATATCTGTTTGAGTATCTTCTTTCAGGATAGTAGCCAACTCGCTCAGTGACTTCTTAGACTGATCTGTCAGTGCAGAAGAGTTGAAACCAAAGAGGATACCACCATCGAAAGTTACCTTTACAGCTTCCAGACCATTGATGTCCGTAATCTTGTCAACTTGTGCATTGGCGATCTTGGCAGCTTCTTCAGCCTTCTTATCCATCTTACGACCAATAATTGCACCTGTACCTGCACCAACTGCAGCACCAACTGCAGCACCGATAGCAGCACCCTTGCCATTACCAATCAAAGCACCAACAACACCACCCAAAGCAGCACCGCCACCACCACCGATGAGGGCACCTCTACCAGTGTTGTTCATTGAACCACAACCTGATACTACCAGGCAGAGACATAGTAACAATGTAAAAATTCCAGTGTGTTTCATATCAAATACAATTAATGTTGTTAATTAGTTTGGTGCAAATATAATGCATTCTCTTAAAAGTTGTTCATTCTTAACGTTAAATTTTTCTTATAAATCTTTCTTGGGGTAAAGAGTATCCCACCAAGAACTATCGTTTTTCAAGTATTTTGCAAACCAGGCGAAGATGGTTTCTTGCCATTTCAGACGTTTCTGATACTCTAAAATGTGGTGGTTCTGGTCTCTTACAGCCACAAATGCCGTTTCACGTCCTAATAATTTAAGGGCGGTAAACATCTGGATACTTTCTCCAATAGGCACATTGGTATCGACAGTTCCATGAAGGAATAACAATGGGGTATGAATCTTGTCGGCATTGAAGAGCGGACTTTGTTGGGTATACATGTCGCGGGCGTTCCAAGGGTATTTGCCAGCGCTGGCTACCTCACTATAACTATAGCCCCAGTATCCTTCACCCCAGTAGCTGGTGATGTCGCTGATACCAGCATGGCTGATAGCAGCTGCAAAGATATCTGTTACCGTCTGGAGATATTGAGTCATGAAGCCACCATAGGATGCGCCAATGCAGCCTATTTTGCTGGCATCTACAAAGCTATGCTCTGCACAGAACTTCTTCGTTCCCTCTATGATGTCATCGGCAGTCATTAATCCCCAACTGTTTACATGACGGGCAGCAAACTCCTGTCCGAAGCCTGAGGCGCCACTGGGTTGCACCACATAAACCACATAGCCTTGCGAAGCATAAGCGTTGTGAGGATAACGGCTTTCAAAGGTGCGCTCGGTAGGAGTACAACCTCCATAATAATTCACAATCATTGGATATTTCTTCGAGGCGTCGAAATGAGGTGGCAGATAATAACGTCCATAAATGGTGTCACCTCGCTGGTTCACATAGTTCCATTCACCAAAGTCCCCAAGTTCTACATCCTTCAGCAGTTCCGTATTCGAATCTTCCAACAATGTGTGGGTGCGTTTTTTAGGATTCAGATTCAGCAAATGGAGGCGGTTACTATGTTGGGCACCTTGTCCAACATAAGCCATAACTGGCGCATCTGCAGCGAGAGAATAGCTACTTACTACATCTTCTTGACTACCTAAATCGGTAATCTTTCCCGTCTCAGGATTTAGTGAATAGAGATAAACTAAATCGCGATGATTGGCTGAATAGTAGATTTGACCATCGTAGCGTGACCAATCATATGATTCCACGGATTGTGTGATCTTGTCTGTTAGTGGGATCACTTTTCCTGTAGCGATATTATATCGGTAAAGTATGTACTGATACATGCTTGGTATCTGTCCGGGGTTTACATGATTGCCGATACCATCAAAAGCTTCTGCAGATGCTTGTACCAATAATTCTTTACCATCTGGAGAGAAACTCATGCTACCAAGAAATTCGGCACCCATCATCAGTGTATCCACTTTTAGTGTCTTTGTGTCCATTATCAGAACATCTGTCACATCGGTAGGTCGTTTGGTAAGTCTAGATCGGCGAACATTCAAGAGAAGTTTTGTCCCATCATTGCTGATATCAGCTAGATATGCAGCATGACTGCCAAAAGTAAGAGGTGTTGTGACACCCGTCTGGACATCTACTTTAGAGAGGGTAGAGCGGTCTCTCCAACCAGGCTGCCTGTCTTCTGGTTCTAGAATCTCAAATACCTCAGGGTCTTCTTTAGTACCTTCTTCGCGGTTACGTATGATGAGATAGTCTTCTGTTGGACTCATGGTAAAAAAGCCCTGTGGGGCATTTTCCATAAAGACGGTACGCTGCTGATTGGCAGGGTTAACTTTATAGAGGGTTGTTCCATCACGCACTAATAAAGCATTGGAGCGAGGCATCCATTGTGCACTACCGCTAATAGTACCCAAACTGCGATTGGTAGCAGCTTCACGTAGTTCTGTGGTGTTGGAAGTACGATTGCCTTCAGCAGTCGTAAAGTTTACTAACAGGTATTGTCCGTTGGGAGAAACAGATGCAGAAGTCACTCGCTTTCCATTCAGTACATCCATGATACTGAATGGGTGTTTCCCTGTCGCTGTAGTAGCAACAGTCTTATCAGTCTTAATGCTAACGCTGATACTGTCTTTGGCCCCAGCATCTGCTAAATAAGTGATTTTCACTACATGTTGATGTGCAGGACTGAGTCTTAGAGAAGAACCTGCCTCTCTGTCGTCAATGTAAATTTGGTAAGTCTTAGGACCTTTCACTTCCAATCGACCATTCAGATAGCTTTCGTTATTGATTCCGAATGTAAGTTGCCCTACGGATTTACTGTCAGAAAGTGAAGGAAGAACATCACCGCTCCATACTTCTTCTTTCACACTTTCTGTAGCTTTAAAGCTTTTCAGGAGTGTCATGTCATTGAAAGCCCTACCTTTAGCATCTACATCCCCTGTTTGATAAGGAACGGTTATGGCATAAGGGCCTGCTAACCTGAAGTTTTTCACTACGGTGGTAGTCTCTTGAGCGCCGATGCTGGCAGCAATGCTTACCAGCATACAGCAGATAAATGTCTTTACGTAATTCATTGAATTTGTTTTATAGTTTATGTTGCAAAGATAGGAAATAATTTATACCTTTGTAACCATAAGGATAATAATTCTAATTAGGAAAAAATATGGCTACAGTTGACGACAAGAAAATTATATTTTCCATGGTGGGCTTGAGCAAAACCATTCAGCAGAATAACAAACAAGTGCTCAAGGACATCTATCTTTCCTTTTTTTATGGTGCAAAAATCGGTATTATCGGCTTAAATGGTGCAGGTAAGTCCACACTGTTAAAGATAATTGCCGGATTGGATAACCAATATCAGGGACAAGTGGTTTTTGCTCCTGGATATAGTGTAGGCTATCTGGCGCAAGATCCTTATCTTGATACCTCTAAGACAGTAAAGGAAATTGTGATGGAAGGTGTACAACCCATCGTGGATGCTTTGAATGAGTATGAGGAAATCAATCAGAAGTTCGGCCTGCCTGAGTATTACGAAGATCCTGATAAGATGGACAAGTTGATGAATCGTCAAGCGGAATTGCAGGATATCATTGATGCCACAGATGCATGGAATCTTGATACAAAACTGGAGCAGGCTATGGATGCTTTACGCTGTCCTGATGGTGATGAATCTACTGAGCATTTAAGTGGCGGTGAACGTCGCCGTGTTGCTTTGTGTCGTTTGCTATTGCAGAAACCAGATATCTTGTTGCTCGATGAACCTACTAACCACCTTGATGCTGAAAGTATCGACTGGCTGGAGCAACATTTGCAACAATATGAGGGAACAGTGATTGCTGTGACACACGACCGTTACTTCCTTGACCATGTAGCAGGATGGATACTTGAGTTGGACCGTGGTGAAGGCATTCCATGGAAGGGTAATTACAGCAGTTGGTTGGAGCAGAAAACCCTTCGTATGGCTCAGGAGGAGAAGACAGAGAGTAAGCGACGTAAGACCTTACAGCGTGAGCTAGAGTGGGTGCGCATGGCTCCAAAGGCTCGGCAGGCTAAAGGAAAGGCTCGTCTGAATTCTTATGAGAAACTGCTTAATGAGGATGTGCGCCAGAAAGAGGAGAAATTGGAGATCTTTATACCCAATGGTCCTCGTTTAGGAAATAAAGTCATTGAGGCACAGCATGTTAAGAAAGCATTTGGAGATAAGCTGCTTTTCGATGACCTCAACTTCATGTTGCCTCCAAATGGTATTGTTGGCGTGATAGGTCCTAATGGAGCAGGAAAGACAACTTTGTTCCGTCTGATTATGGGATTGGAAAAGCCTGATGGTGGAACATTCGAGGTAGGCGAGACTGTGAAACTGGCCTATGTGGATCAGCAGCATAAGAGCATAGATCCTAACAAAACTGTCTATGAAGTTATATCGGGTGGAACAGAACTCATCCGTATGGGAGGTAAAGATGTGAATGCCCGTGCTTACCTTTCTCGTTTTAACTTCAGCGGTGTGGATCAGCAGAAGCTTTGTGGGGTTTTGAGTGGTGGTGAACGTAACCGCTTACAATTAGCATTGGCTCTGAAGGAAGAAGGCAATGTCCTCCTACTTGACGAACCTACCAATGATATTGACGTGAATACCCTTCGTGCCTTAGAAGAAGGTTTGGAAGATTTTGCCGGATGTGCTGTGATTATCAGTCACGACCGTTGGTTCCTTGATAGAATCTGCACACATATTTTGGCTTTTGAAGGAAACTCTAATGTTTTCTTCTTCGAAGGCTCTTATTCCGAGTACGAGGAAAACAAGTTGAAACGTCTAGGGAAAGAAGAGCCTACGCGCGTGCGCTATAGAAAACTGACACAAGACTAAGAAAAAGTTGGGTGCAGATGCGTTAAAATCTCTAAAATTGTTTTACCTTTGCGCCGTAAAATAAATAGGTATTAAGATTATAAAAAAGTATTTATCATAAACCTTCATTAAATTATTTAATTATGTCAAAACAATTAAGAATCCTGATGCTTGCAGTAATGGCACTGTTTATCAGTGTGGGAATGCAGGCACAGATTACCACGGCAGCCATGGGTGGCCGCGTGATTGATGACATGGCTGAGCCCGTGATTGGTGCTTCTGTCCGTGCCGTTCATGAGCCTTCTGGTTCTGTCTATGGCGCTGTCACGAATGTGGATGGTCGATATTCCATTCAAGGTATGCGTACAGGTGGTCCTTATACAGTGACCGTTTCTTATGTAGGTTTTTCTACTCAGACCTTTTCGAATTTGACCCTTCAGCTCGGTGAGGTTTACAACTTGAACGTAGACCTCTCTGAAAATATCGCTCAATTGGGTGAGGTTGTGGTAACTGCTACTGCTTCTAAGTTTGCTGCTGAGAAGACGGGTGCAGTGACTAACATTAATCAAGCTACTATGGTTAATTTGCCAACCGTAAGTCGTAGCATTTCAGATGTGGTGCGTATGTCTCCATATTCTGGTGGTGGTATGAGCTTTGCTGGTGGTGATGGCCGTTCAACAAACTTCACTGTGGATGGTGCCAACTTCAACAATAACTTTGGTTTGAGTTCTGCTCTTCCAGGTGGTGGTACTCCTATTTCTATCGATGCTATCGAAGAAATGCAGGTGGTAGTGACTCCATTCGACGTTCGTCAGACCAACTTTATTGGTGGTGGTGTGAATGCCGTAACAAAGTCTGGTACCAATACCTTCAAGGGTACTGCATATACCTATTATAAGAGTGAGAACCTGCATGGTACTCGCCTCGCTGGTCAGGATGCTGCTCGTGCTCGTGATCGCCAATATGTATATGGTGCTACCTTGGGTGGCCCTATCATTAAGAACAAGTTGTTCTTCTTCGTAAACGCTGAATATACTAAGACTCCTGGCGTTGTGAATCGTTGGAGAGCTTCTGCTGATGGTGTGGCAGACAAGACCAACTACATCTCTCGCACTACGCTGTCAGACATGCAGCGCGTAAGCGACTTTATGAAGCAGAAGTATGGGTATGACACGGGTTCTGCAACTAACTTCCCTGCTGATGAGAGCAACAAGAAATTGCTGGCTCGTATCGACTGGAACATCACTCAGGATCACCATCTGGCAGTGCGCTACAATTACACGAAGAATACTGCTTGGAACTCTACTAATGGTAACTCATCAAACACTGGTTATCGTCTCAATGGTATGAACCGTCTGTCTGAATACTCTATGGCTTTTGCTAACTCAATGTATTCACAGGACAACGTTGTGAAGACTATTTCTGCAGATTTAAACAGCCACTTCGGTAGCAACTTGTCAAACCAGTTGCTCTTCACTTACACCAAGATTGATGATATCCGTGGCTCAAATTCAGCTCCATTCCCATTTATCGATATTATGGCTGGTTATAGCACCGCTGCTGATGGTACAGTGACTCAGACTTTGGAGCCATACATGTCATTAGGTTATGAGCTCTTCACTTGGAATAATGGTGTTCACAACAACGTGACAACCATTACAGATAATTTCACCGCTTATCTGGGCGCCCATAAACTGACTGCTGGTATTAGCTATGAGCATCAGATGGCAAATAATGCATACATGCGTAATGGTACTGGTTATTACCGTTATCGTTCACTCGATGATTTCTTGAATAGTGCTGCTCCTGAAGCTGTTGCTTTGACATACGGTTACGATGGTGAGAAGAATCCTGCTGCTCAAGTACGTTTCAATCAGTATGGCCTCTATGCACAGGATGAATGGAGCCTTGGTAACAACTTGAAACTTACAGGTGGTATCCGTTTCGATAACATCAGCTTCAACAACGATGATGTAATGACCAACAACGCTATCCTTGCTCTTGATTATGGTGGCAAGAAGGTAGATACCGGTGCTTGGCCTAAGACCAATATCCAGATTTCTCCTCGCTTCGGCTTCACTTGGGACGTGTTTGGTGACAAGCGATTGAAGATTCGTGGTGGTACGGGTCTGTTCGCAGGCCGTCTGCCTCTGGTGTTCTTCACCAACATGCCTACCAACTCAAATATGGTGCAGTATGGCCCTTATAGCGTTAATACCAAATATAATAATGGTGTAGTAACTAGTCGTGATCCTAAGTTGGATCAGTTCGCAGGTCGCATTGTGACAGATGTCAACGAGATGATCTCTATCTTGGGCACTCCGACTAGTATCAGTCCTGCCGAAGGTGCTGTAGGTAATGAGGTGAATGGTGTGGCTCATAACTTCAAGATGCCACAGGTTTGGAAGTCTTCTATCGGTATCGACTATCAGGTACCTGTTAGCTTCCCATTGACCGTAACAGGTGAATTCAACTATACAGACAATATCAATGCTGTTCGTTTGATTAACTGGAATATCAATGAGAGTGCTCTCACAGAGCGTTTCCAGGGTGCAGACAATCGTATGATCTACCCAAGCAACTACACTTATAACAAGACTAACGCTTTCGTGCTGAGCAACACTCATAAGGGTTATGGCTGGACTGCCAACTTCACCGTGAATGCTACTCCTATCGAGAACCTTGACATCATGGCTGCTTATACACACACCGTGATGAAGGAAGTGACTGGTATGCCTGGTTCAAACGCTACTTCTGCATGGCAGGGTCTCTACACTGTGGATGGTCCTAACTTTGCTAAATTGCAGAACTCACAGTATGTGACTCCAGACCGTCTGATCGCTTCTGTGACCTATACTTACAACAAGGATCACTTCTCACTGTTCTATACTGGCTATTCTTATAATGGTTATAGCTACTACTATAGCAATGATATGAATGGTGATGGAATCGGTTATGACTTGATGTACATCCCTCGTAATGACAGTGAGATTAACTTCGCAAATGAAGCTGATCGTGCTGACTTCTGGGCATTCGTTGAGCAGGATAAGTATCTGAAGAATCACAAGGGTGAATATGCTGAGGCTTACAGCGCTCGTGCTCCTTGGGTACATCAGTTCGACTTCCGTTGGGCTCATGACTTCGATTTGAAGGTAGGCAACACTAACCATAAGTTGCAGATCTCTGCTGATGTAGAGAATATCGGCAACATGTTGCATTCTTCTTGGGGTGTTCCTAAGTTCTTCTCTGCAGAGACGAACAATGGTCGCATCCTGAAGTATGAGGGTAGAGATGCTAATAATGTACCATCTTTCTCTCTCTATCGTGACAGCAATGGTAATGCTCCTAAGAAGACTTGGGATTACAACCGTGCTTATGACAATGCATGGCGCATCCAGCTTGGTGTGAAGTACTACTTCAACTAATCTGAACTTTAGCCTAAAGGCTGAATATACAAATCGGGTCGCTCTTAATGGAGCGACCCGATTTTTTTCTTTGTCCACCACTGTGAAGAAAAATGTCCATAACTGTGGACATAAATGTTCTTCGTGTGAGCACAATATTTAACTAGTTAGGGAGTATAAGTTTATTAGTTTGTGTATGTAATATTTTACCTTCACCCTTCACCTTTTGAGCATATATCTCTGTATATAAGCAGGTTAAAAGGGTGAAGGTAAAACTCTTACTTTCACCTTGCCTTCACCTTACCTTCACCTCAGTTTCTTTATAAGAAACATGTATTAACTAAGAAAAGGTGAAGGTAATTTATTTATTTACTACATTCACAGGTTGTCCGTCAAGAAATGCTTTGATATTCTCAATCGTTATCTCCATCAGACGGATACGGGCTTCTTTGGTGGCCCAGGCAATATGTGGAGTGATGAAACAGTTGCGTGCTGTGAGCAGTGGATTATTGGCAACTGCTGGCTCTTCTGAGAGCACATCCACACCAGCTGCATAGATAGTGCCATTATTCAAAGCATCAGCCAAATCCTGTTCATTTACCACAGGACCACGGCTTGTGTTAATGAGGATAGCTGTTGGCTTCATGGTTTTCAGTCGCTCAGCATTGACCAGATTCTTAGTTTTGGGAGTCAGTGGGCAATGAAGAGTGACGATGTCGCACTCGCGGAAAAGATCATCTAGATCCATCTTATGAATCTCTGGAGGCAACTGGAAATGTGACTTAGTGGTATAGGCAAAAACCTCCATCCCAAAGCCGATTGCGATGCGTGCCACAGCCTTTCCGATGTTTCCTAAACCTACAATACCTATTTTCTTGCGATGTAGCTCTACTAAAAGGGTATTTTGATAACTGAAATCAGGATTCTTGCTCCATACACCAGCACGAGCTTCATCCGTATAGTGCTGCACACTGTTGGTGATATTCAGCAAATGGGCGAATACCATTTGAGCTACAGAATTAGTACTATAAGCAGGAATGTTAGTCACTACTACACCATGAGCTTTCGCTGCTTCGGTGTCGATAATATTATAACCAGTAGCCAATACACCAATGTACTTTAAGTTTGGTAGTTGGTCAAAATCTGATGCATTGAAAGGTACTTTATTTGTCAGGATGATTTCTGCATCCTTCACTCGTTCCAGTTTTTCTTCTGGAGCAGTACGATCGTAAATGGTACATTCTCCAAGTGATTTAATTTCTTCCCAAGAAAGGTCACCAGGATTACCTGCAAAACCGTCTAATACTACAATCTTCATTATTCTTCTATTTATTTATTTATGAGTTTATATTCAATATTTCTTATGCTCTCCCCATAGTAATTTCATGCGTTCTTTCAGTTTGGCTTCCTGTGCATTCTCTTGTGGCTCCCACATCAGATGGCCTAAAAGCTCGTCTGGAAGGTATTGTTGTTGCACGAAATGCCCAGGGAAGTCGTGCGCGTACTTATAGTCTTTGCCATATCCCAGTTCTTCCATCAAGCCAGTAGGAGCATTGCGAAGATGCAAAGGTACAGGGAGGTTACCAGTCTTCTTCACGATGCCCAATGCTTTATCAATGCCTAAATAGGCAGAGTTGCTCTTGGGGCTAGTGGCTAGATAGACCGTAGTCTCAGCCAAAGGAATACGTCCTTCTGGCCAGCCTATTTTCATAATGACATCGAAACAGGTATTGGCAAGTAATAATGCATTAGGATTGGCTAATCCAATATCTTCAGCAGCAGAGATAACCAAGCGACGAGCAATAAACGCAGGGTCTTCGCCTCCTTCTACCATGCGAGCTAGCCAATAAAGAGCTCCATCTGGATCACTTCCTCGAATGGACTTAATGAACGCAGAAATGATGTCATAGTGCATCTCTCCGTCTTTGTCATAAGCAAGCGGATTTTGCTGTAATCTGTTTGTAACGATATCATCGGTAATCTGTACCACTTCTCCTTTCTTCACTGCCTGAACGATCAGTTCTACGATATTAAGCAGTTTGCGTGCATCTCCGCCACTAAAACGAAGGAGGGCAGAGGTTTCCTTAACTTCAATCTGATACTTCTTAAGCTCAACATCTTGCGTGATGGCTCTATGCAGCAATTCCAGTAGGTCGTCTTTACTTAGAGATTGCAACACATAGACCTGACATCTGGAAAGTAAGGGACGAATAACTTCAAAAGAAGGATTTTCTGTAGTGGCACCTATGAGTGTGATAACTCCTTGTTCTACAGCACCCAACAGCGAATCTTGCTGTGACTTGCTGAAACGGTGTATTTCATCTATGAAAAGAATGGGATTCTGGAGAGAGAATAAACGGTTGTTTTTAGCCCGTTCTATCACCTCACGCACCTCTTTTACGCCACTAGTCACGGCGCTAAGTGTGTAAAAAGGGGTTTCTAACTTATGCGCTATAATCTTTGCTAAAGTCGTTTTCCCTACTCCTGGAGGTCCCCATAGTATGAAGGAGGATATATGTCCGGAGTCTATCATCTGGCGTAACACAGCTCCTGGACCTACCAGATGTTTCTGTCCGATATAGTCATCAAGAGTTTTAGGCCGTAGCCTTTCTGCCAGAGGTTGCATAATACTTTCTAAAAATTAGAATACCATCATTACCATAAAACGGATACCGTCTTTCTTCACTCCTGGAATATCGGTATAGGTAAGGCGACGGACATATTCCACATGTAGGAGTTTAAAGATATTATAGATACCCACACTTGCCTCGATATATGGTGTTTCTCCCATGATGTAGCTCGTAGTCACTCCATCACGCATAGGAAAGAGGAAGAGGTCGCTTCCACCTTTATAAGGGTTGTTCTTATCTGTCAACTTACCATAAAGGACATTGACTTTGAACATTTCACGCCATTTCAGTTTCTTCAACAATGGAATACGGTTGAATAGCTTACCGTTAAGGTCATAGACCAAATGCAAAGAAGCATAGCGGTCGTTCAAGAACTCCATATTATTAATCAAGGAGAAGGTCTGCGTATTGTATTGGTTGATATACGACAAGTTGGCTTGAGGCAAGTTAAGCAGTGGGAACGGAACCTTGTTCCACTGGGCACCTCCACGTAAGGTAATATCTAACTTTCCCCAAGAGCCAAACCACCAGCGTTTGCGAATGCTTGCTTCTGTGAGGTTGAAATCGTAGTCACCACCAAGCACTCCCTTAAAACCACTGGTATGGGAGATAGAGAATACGGGGGCATCAAGAGAAACGGGAACACGTCGCTGCTTGGTATTGACGTATGTCTCTCCTGGTGCATAACGCAGCGTAACACCAACCTCTGCGGTGGTCATGTCTTTCACCAGAGTATTCTGTTCACTCCATTCTCCAGGGGTAGGACCGTCATTCAGATAATATGCCAGCGCACCCGTAGGTTCATCATTGCGATGACGAGCCATCGCTTTAACAGAGAAACCAGAATGGGTCTCCAATTCATAATTAAGAGAGGCTTCGCGGATATAGGACATTTGGTCAACCTTTGTCCATTTCATACCTACGAATACATTATCTTTATCCGTATCAAGGAATTTATCCATGGGTGACATCACATCGTATTGATACTTAAAGGCTAAGTAATGTTTAGGGAATTCCCACAACACATACTCTCGTTTATTGAACGAATAAGCTGCCTGTCCCTGATAGAACCATCGCTTGTCCTTAAAGCCATACGCCCCATAGCCGCTGAAGTTCCAATGAGGATCAAAGTTTCCTGTAGTAAGACCACTGAGACGCAGACGCATGCCATTGACGTAATTGCTGGTGATAATGGTATTAATAGGACCTAAGTCAAATTTACTCGGATGATTTCGCCCACCTGTTTCTACAAAATTCTCAATCAAAGCTTTAGCACCGAAAATCACATACTTGAAACCTGGGAGTTGCTCCAAGCGGTTCATGAAAATATCCATGCTACTCTCCGTCTTGGTAAGTGGCACTTGGCGCACCTCTGCCCAGTATTCATCCGACTTGTTCATCATGTTGGCTTCTTTGATGATCTCTCCACTTCCCAATCGGAAAAGACGAGGTTCTATCGGCTCAAAGCTATATTTATTGTATTTGGTAGTACGTTCTACCTCGAATTCTCCTACGCCAGACATCAGAGCCAGTTCCACCGTCATGTCATCATCTGTCAGTATCCAAGAGCTATCCGGCAACTGCTCATAGTTCTGCACAATGTCCAGATGCTCCACAAAGTTCACACCCGTCTTCTTTGGCAGGTTCATTGTGGCTCGTTTCACGGCATAGGTAGAATCCTTGGCCACATAAAGATGCCCGGTAAATCCAAAGTCTTGAGGATTCTGAGGCACGAAGGAAAGATGAATACACTCGGTGCCATCCACGTGGATGGTATCTTCCAGATAATACTGATAGAATGTGATGGCTCCACGGCCGATAGGGCTGACAAACTGGCGTTGCAGCAGTCGGATGTCGTCATCGTAAATGTTGATGTCTGAGAAAACATCTGTCAGGATGGTACCCATCATGTCGCCTGTACTGAAGAACTCATCCACTCCTGAGGAATTCATACCCTCAATAATGGTCTTCTTGCTTTTGGGCGACTTTCGATAGATGGTGCGCGAGCCAGTCTCTTTCACAGAGATAGGCAATATCTGCTTGCCAGTCTTTGGAGATTCTTCTACCTGATCCTTAAAGAAAGCAAAGCGCTTGTAGATGCCTTTTTCCAACTTTTCATTGGTCACATCGTTGATAGACATCTTTATTTTCTCGTATTTCTGATAGGAGTAGAAGTCGTTTTCCTCCAACTTGTTACCCTTCTTATGAGCTATGACTTTGCGCATGAAGTCCACAGCGGGGTTATTTCTTCTAGAATAACGTGCGCGCTGTGTCACTACTACTTCTGCCAGTTCTGTCGATTCAGGCTCTAGTTCCACGTTGAGGGTTCGTTGCCCGTTTATTTCCACGCGCTTGGTCTTGTAGCCGATAGAGGAGAATGTCAGTACGTTCCAGCCTCTTCGAACTTCTACGCTGAATTCTCCGTTGTTATTAGTGATGGCCCCTACGCCTTTGCCTTCGTATTGAACAGTGACATAAAGCAAGGGTTCATGAGTAGATGCATCGCTCACCACTCCTCTGATTTGAGCCTGAAGGCCCAGGGCGGTGAACAACATGATAATTAGGTATATAAATCTATATTTTAGTTTCATTTCTACTAGCTAAGTAGGCATCCCTTGCCAATAAAGTGCAAAGATAGTAATAATAAGGAGGTTTTTGCTTATACTTTCTCAACATTTAACATTGTTTGTACAATTCGCTCTGCCGTTCGGCCGTCCCAACGGTCGGGCAGAGTCGTGTGTTTCCACTCCCCATGCATCAGTTTATCCAATGCAGCAGAGAGGGCAAAGGTGTTGTCGCCCACCAGCTCATTGGTACCTATGCGCCAGGTTTCAGGATGCTCTGCATAAGAATTGAGGGTAATGCAAGGTACATCGAGGAATGTAGCTTCTTCGGCAATATTCCCAGAGTCGGTAATGATACCTTTGGCCTGATTGATGAGGAATCCGAAGTTCAAGTAACTCTGTGTAGGAAGCAGATGGAGGTTGGGCGCTTGAATGCCTAAGTCTTTTACGGCATCTTCCACATATCCGTGAAGTGGTGCAATAATGGGCAGTCCTTCCGATTTCTCAATGATGGCTTGGAGTAGAGAAGTCACCACATGTCTGCGAGCCAACAAGTCGCGACGGTTTAAGGTCAATAGGAGATAATTGCCCTTCCTAAGTCCCATGCTGTTGAACCAGATAGGTTGTGTGAACCGATGACGGTTATATCGGATGGTATCAATAAGGATGTTGCCAACATAATGGATATATTCGGGAATCATGCCTTCCTGGTTAAGGTTGCGGTTAGCTACCATGCCCGCAGTAAACAGATAGTCGGAAATGGCATCCACGATGGTGCGGTTTACCTCACGGGGCATATTCATATCGAAAGAACGCGTGCCTGCAATCACATGAGCCACTTTCAATCCTCTTTTTTTGGCTACAATGGCACAACTCATCGTGGCTGTCATATCGTCCACCACCAATACTACTTGAGAGGTATGTGCATCGAGTTCCTTTTCAAAGGCCAACATAATCTGGGCTGCCACTTCAGAATGACCTTGGGCAGAAACCCCCAGATAGCTATCAGGCTCACGCATGTTCAAGTCGGAGAATAACGAGGCGTCTAGGGCAGGATCATCTTTCCTGCCAGTATAGACCAGACGATAAGTAATGTCCTTCCCACTTTCCCTCGCTGCATCAATGGCTCTGCAGATAGGGGCAATCTTCATGAAATTGGGGCGGGCGCCCGAGATGATGGTTACTCTCATTTCAATCCTTTATTTTAGTTGTTATGACACAAAGGTACGAATATTTCATGTAAAAAAATACACCTTTATTCCTTTTTACTGCATCGAGGAAAACATTTTTAATAAAAGTTGTAAAAGACTGCCTGAAATCGGAAAAAATTGATTATATTTGCAAATGCTTTTTTAAAATGGGTAAGAAGGTTTTGAAATCAAGGTAATAATTAAGATAGTAAAAAATGAAGAAGGAAATCAAATTCAGTCTTGTATATCGAGACATGTTCCAGAGCTCTGGTAAATTCCAGCCTAGAGTAGATCAATTGGTACGTATTGCTCCGGTAATTATCGACATGGGTTGCTTCGACCGCGTAGAAACTAACGGTGGTGCTTTCGAGCAGGTAAACCTGATGTATGGTGAGAATCCAAACATTGCAGTGCGTGCATTTACAAAGCCTTTCAACGAGGTAGGTATCAAAACCCACATGCTTGACCGTGGTCTGAACGCATTGCGCATGTATCCATGTCCTGTGGATGTGCGTAAGCTGATGTATAAGGTAAAGTATGCTCAAGGTGTGGATATCACCCGAATCTTCGATGGTCTGAATGATGCCAACAATATCATTCCATCCATCAAGTATGCACTTGAAGGCGGCATGACTCCACAGGCTACCCTTTGTATCACTTATTCTCCTATCCATACTGTTGAATACTACACCAAGTTGGCCGACAAGCTGATTGAGGCCGGTGCACAGGAGATCTGCTTGAAGGATATGGCAGGTATCGGTCGCCCATGGTCCTTAGGCGAACTTACCAAAAACATCAAGAAGCGCCATCCTGAAATCGTGATCCAGTATCACGGTCATAGCGGCCCAGGCCTGTCTGTGGCTTCTATGTTGGAGGTTGCCGAGGCTGGTGCCGATGTGCTCGACGTAGCCATCGAACCACTATCTTGGGGTAAGGTTCATCCAGACGTGATTACCATTCAGGCCATGCTGAAGGATGCTGGCTTCTTGGTAAAGGACATCAACATGAAGGCTTACATGCAGGCACGTGCCTTGACACAGGAGTTCATCGACGACTTCTTGGGTTATTTCATGGATCCTACCAACAAGCACATGTCTTCACTGCTGCTTAAGTGCGGTCTGCCTGGCGGTATGATGGGTTCAATGATGGCCGATATGAAGGGCATGATGCCAGTTATCAATATGTCACTCAAGGCACAGGATAAGCCAGAGATGACACTCGATGAGGTGGTTATCAAATTGTTTGATGAAGTAGAATATGTATGGCCTAAGGTTGGTTATCCTCCTTTGGTGACTCCATTCAGCCAGTACGTGAAGAACATCGCTTTGATGAATATACTGGCCGAAGCACAGGGCAAGCCTCGCTACAGCCTGCTCACCGATAAGAGCATCTGGGGTATGATTCTGGGCAAGAGCGGACAGCTTCCAGGTGAAGTCGCTCCAGAAATCAAGGAGCTGGCTAAGGAGCAGGGCTTGGAGTTCTTCACAGGCGACGTTCAGGCACTCTATCCAGACAATATGGATACCTTCCGCAAGGAGATGGAAGAGAATGGCTGGGAGACTGGTCCAGACGACGAGGAACTCTTCGAGTTTGCCATGCACCCAGAACAGTACCGTCCGTTTAAGAGCGGCGTAGCTAAGGAGCGCTTCGAGGCCGACCTCCAGAAGGCTAAGGATGCGGCTATGGCTAAGCAGGGCTTCAGCATGGAAGATGTGCTCAAGATGAAGCGTGCTAAGGCAGAGCCTATCGAGGCATTGGAGAAGGGTCAGATCCTGTGGGAGATCGACCGTGAGCAGCAGTCTATAGCACCTACCGTTGGTACCAAGTTCAAGGAGGGCGACCACTTCTGCTACATCCAGACCCCTTGGGGCTTGAAGGAAATCTTTGCTAACTTCACCGGTAAGATCATCGAGGTTTGCGTGAAGCAGGGTGAAACGGCCGATAAGGGCGATGTATTGGCCTATATCGAGCGTACTGATAAGAAAGAGGCTTAAGCCTGATTTTTAATCATATAGAGGAAGGCTGTCAAAGCTATTTTGACAGCCTTTCCTTATTATAAACTTCAAATCTTTATGAAAAAACACCTACTTACAACTGCTATGTTACTAGCAGTCATGACCGCCGTTCAGGCACAGACCGCAGGGGGCGGCATTAGCGCCCAGATGCTTGACCAATTGAAGCAGAGCTACCAGGAAACGCCGTCTGACAAAGCCATCCGTAATGCCATTGGCAGCAACGATATCCGTGCCTTGGCACTCAATCATGACAACCTCACAGCGATGGATACTCACTTCTCCATCCGCGTGGATTCCAAAGGCATTACCGACCAAAAATCCTCCGGACGCTGTTGGCTGTTTACAGGATTGAACATCATGCGCGCCAAGGCCATTGCCAAGTACGAACTTCCGACGTTTGAATTTTCACAGAACTACCTCTTCTTCTATGACCAATTGGAGAAGGCCAACCTCTTCCTACAAGGTATGATAGACACGGCCGACAAACCTGTTGACGACCAGATGGTTAGTTGGCTATTCCAGCACCCTTTGAGCGATGGCGGTACCTTCTGCGGTGTGGCTGATTTGGCTATGAAATACGGCTTGGTGCCAAAGGATGTGATGCCCGAAACCTATAGCAGTGACAATACCTCACGCATGGCTAGCCTCATTTCCGAAAAACTTCGTGAGTTCGGCTTGGAACTGCGTGATATGAAGGGTAGGAGGGCGGCTGATATTCAAGCTAAGAAGACTGAGCAGTTGCAGACCATCTACCGCATGTTGGCTCTGACTTTAGGTGTGCCACCTACCGAGTTTGATTTCATCCGTCGCGATGCCAAGGGCGATCCTGTGGAAGTGGAACACCATACCCCGATGACCTTCTTGCAGAAATATGGCGACACCGGCTTGCTCACTAACTATGTGATGCTGATGAACGACCCTACTCGCGAGTATTACAAGACCTATCAGATCAATTACGACCGCCACACCTATGATGGCAAGGATTGGACCTACCTTAACCTCCCTATCGACGAGATTAAGGAGATGGCCATCGCTTCATTGAAAGACAATACAGCCATGTATTTCTCCTGCGATGTGGGTAAGTTTGCCAACAACCAGCGCGGTTTGCTCGACATCAACAACTACGACTATGGCTCCCTGATGGGTACTACTTTCGGCATGGACAAGAAACAGCGCATCCAGACCTTCCAGAGCATGTCAAGCCACGCTATCACCCTGATGGCGGTAGATTTGGATAAGGCTGGCAAGCCTACCAAGTGGATGGTAGAGAACAGTTGGGGTGCTGCTAGCGGCTACCAAGGTCACCTCATCATGACCGACGAGTGGTTTAACGAGTACATGTTCCGTCTGGTGGTAGAAACCAAGTACGTGCCTGCCCGTGTGCAAGAGATGTTCAAGCAAAAACCGACCCTCCTGCCAGCATGGGATCCTATGTTTGCTGAAGAAGACTGACGGACTGTCCATAATAAATGTATAGAAAGAGGAAGAATTTGCATTTTTGCATGCAATTACTTCCTCTTTTATTTTTAAGGTGTGTTATTATTTCTTAACTTTGCACCAAATTATAAAAACCTTTATATTAATATAAACGCATGGCAAATGTAATTAAATTACGCAAAGGCCTTGACATCAACCTGAAAGGCAAACCCGCTGCGGAATTACTGAAGGTAGAAGAGCCTGGTTTCTATTCATTGGTACCAGACGATTTTACTGGCGTGACTCCAAAAGTGGTAGTCAAAGACGGACAGAATGTTTTGGCCGGGGAACCCTTGTTTATCGACAAGAACAACCCTGAAGTAAAGTTTGTATCGCCCGTTAGCGGCGTAGTTGCAAGCGTAGAACGCGGTGCGCGTCGAAAGGTGATGAACATCATTGTTGAGGCCGACAAAGACCAGAAGTCAGTGGACTTCGGTAAGAAAGACCCTGCAAAGATGTCGGCAGAAGAGATGAAAGCCCTGCTCCTGGAGTCAGGCATGTTCGCATTCTTCCGCACTCGTCCTTACGATGTGATCGCCGTTCCTACCCAGTCTCCGAGAGCCATTTTCATCTCGGCTTTCGACAGTGCTCCGCTGGCACCTGATTTCCAGTTCCAGATCAAAGGTGAGGAAGCAAACTTCCAGACTGGCTTGACAGCTCTTTCAAAGATTGCCAAGACTTACCTTGGTATTAGTGTTAATCAGAAATCTGCTGCACTCAAGCAGGTTCAGAATGTTACGGTAACCGCATTCGACGGTCCACATCCAGCAGGTAACGTAGGCGTTCAGATTAATCACGTGGCTCCTGTATGCAAGGGCGAAGTGGTTTGGACCATCGGCGCAGAGGCAGTGATCTTCATCGGTCGCTTGCTCAATACTGGTAAGGTGGACTTCACTCGCACCGTGGCCATCACAGGCTCAGAGGTGCTGAAACCAGCCTATGTGAAGCTGAAGGTAGGCGCTAAGCTCGATAAGGTCTTCGCTGGCAAGGTAACAACAGGTAAGAACCTGCGCTACATCAGCGGCAACGTGCTTACGGGCAAGCAGATCACTCCAGATGCTTATCTGGGTGCGTTCCATGCTCAGCTCTCCGTGATTCCAGAAGGCAACGACGAGAACGAGTTCCTCGGTTGGATCATGCCACGTACAAACCAGTTCAGCGTGAACCGTTCATACTTCAGCTGGCTGCAGGGCAAGAAGGAATATACGCTCGATGCCCGCGTGAAGGGTGGTGAGCGTCACATGATCATGTCTGGCGAGTACGACAGCGTATTCCCAATGGACATCTATCCAGAATACCTGGTGAAGGCCATCATCGCTGGCGACATCGACAAGATGGAAGCCCTGGGTATCTACGAGGTAGCTCCTGAAGACTTTGCACTCTGCGAGTTTGTCTGCTCTTCCAAGGTAGAAGTACAGCGCATCGTGCGCACCGGTTTGGACAACCTGCGCAAGGAAATGGCTTAAAGGATGTAATAAATGTTTTAACAATAGATAGTAAATGAAAGCGTTAAGAAATTATCTCGATAAGATAAAGCCGAGCTTCGAGGAAGGCGGTAAGCTGCACGCATTCAGGTCGGTGTTCGACGGATTTGAGACATTCCTCTTCGTCCCAAACACCACAGCCAAGTGCGGTACGCACATCCATGACGCCATTGACAGCAAACGCATTATGTCTATGGTGGTCATCGCCCTCATTCCTGCCATGTTGTTCGGTATGTATAACGTGGGCTATCAGCACTACACTGCCGTTGGTGAGCAGGGTGGTTTCTGGGCCATGTTCTTCTATGGTTTCTTGGCAGTTCTGCCAAAGATCATCGTTTCTTATGTCGTGGGCTTGGGCATCGAGTTCGTCGTAGCCCAGTGGAAGCACGAGGAGATTCAGGAAGGCTTCCTGGTGACAGGTTTCATCATTCCGCTCATCGTGCCTGTAGAGTGCCCATTGTGGATTCTGGCTATTGCCACTGCGTTTGCAGTGATTTTCGCTAAGGAAGTCTTCGGCGGTACGGGTATGAACGTGTTCAACGTGGCCCTTATCACCCGTGCGTTCCTCTTCTTCGCCTATCCAGCCAAGATGTCGGGCGATGCCGTTTGGGTATCTGGCGACACCATCTTCGGTCTGGGTGGCAAGGCAGTCGACGGCCTTACGGTGGCTACCCCTCTGGGACAGGCTGCCACGGGCGTAGATGTTACCTATTCTCTTCCAGATATGATCACTGGTTTTATCCCAGGTTCTATCGGTGAGACCAGCGTCATCGCCATTGCCATCGGTGCAGTGATTTTGCTCTGGACGGGCGTTGCCAGCTGGAAGACCATGTGCTCAGTGTTCGTTGGTGGTGCCGTGATGGGCTTGATCTTCAATGCCATTGGTCCTAGCACCGATATCGCTCAGCTGCCTTGGTATGAACATCTGGTGCTGGGTGGCTTCTGTTTCGGTGCCGTGTTCATGGCTACAGACCCTGTAACCTCTGCACGCACAGAGACCGGTAAGTACATCTATGGCTTCCTGATCGGTGCCATGGCAATCATCATCCGCGTGCTCAATCCTGGTTATCCAGAGGGCATGATGATGGCCATCCTGCTGATGAACGTGTTTGCTCCGCTGATCGACTACTACGTGGTTCAGAGCAACATCAACCGCCGTGCAAAGCGTGCTGTATTGTCTAACAAATAAATGCCAGAACGAAAATGAAAACGAATAGTAATACCTATACAATCATTTATGCTGCGGTGATGGTGGTTATCGTAGCATTCCTGCTGGCATTCGTTAGCTCTGCTCTCAAGAGCAAGCAAGACCAGAACGTAGAGTTGGATACCAAGAAGCAGATTCTGTACGCCCTCAACGTTCGCGACATCAACGATGCCGATGCACAGTACAACCAGATTATCAAGAAAGACTGTGTGATGACTCCTGCAGGTGACTTGCAAGACTACAACGGCAAGTTCATCACAGGCTTCGAGAAAGATGCCAAGCACAATGGCAACTTCCACGTATTCGTAGCCGAAGTCAACGGTCAGACCAAGTACGTGTTCCCAGTCTATGGCGCAGGCCTTTGGGGCGCTATCTGGGGCTATGTGGCACTGAACGATGATAAGGATACCGTTTACGGTACCTACTTCTCACATGCCAGCGAGACTCCGGGTCTAGGTGCCGAGATCGCTACCGAGTGGTTCCAGAATTCCTTCATCAACAAGAAGGTGCTCAATGCCGGTAAGGTTGCCCTCAGTGTGGTGAAGAACGGCAATGCCAAGGGCAATGCCAACTTGGTGGACGGCGTTTCCGGTGGTACCATGACCTCTAACGGTGTAGATGCCATGCTGAAGGATTGCCTGAGCAATTATGAAGTATTTTTAAACAAATAAGGTAGAGGAGGAATAAGAATATGTCAGAATTATTTTCAGCTAAGAATAAAGAAGTATTCACTACTCCCCTGGGCTTGAACAACCCTGTGACCGTGCAGGTGCTGGGTATCTGCTCTGCATTGGCAGTGACCAGCAAGCTGGAGCCAGCCATCGTGATGGGTCTGGCTGTGACCGTCATCACCGCGTTTGCTAATGTGGTGATCTCCCTGCTGCGTAAGACGGTGCCAAACCGCATCCGCATCATCGTACAGCTGGTGGTGGTTGCGAGCTTGGTGACCATAGTAAGTGAGATTCTGAAAGCCTTCGCTTACGACGTGAGTGTACAGCTTTCTGTATATGTGGGCCTTATCATCACCAACTGTATCCTCATGGGTCGTCTGGAGGCATTCGCCATGCAGAACGGACCATGGGAGTCATTCCTCGATGGTGTAGGCAATGGATTGGGCTATGCCAAGATCCTCGTGATCACCGCATTTGTCCGCGAACTCTTGGGCTCAGGTACGTTGCTTGGTTTCAACATCCTGAATTACGACTTTATCAAGGATATGGGTTACATGAACAATGGTTTGATGCTCATGTCACCGATGGCACTCATCATCGTGGCTTGCATCATCTGGTATCAGCGTGCTCATCACAAGGAATTGCAAGAAAAGTAAATTAAAGCATTATGGAACATTTTTTCAGTTTATTCGTTCGCTCCATTTTTGTGGACAACATGATATTCGCGTTCTTCCTGGGTATGTGCTCATACCTGGCCGTATCTAAGAACGTGAAGACTGCGCTGGGACTTGGTGCTGCTGTGACCTTTGTGATGGTAGTGACGCTGCCTGTCAACTATCTGTTGCAGACCAAGGTGCTGGCCGAGGGTGCACTGGTAGAGGGCGTAGACCTCAGCTTCCTGAGTCTCATCCTCTTCATCGCCGTGATTGCTGCCATCGTACAGTTGGTAGAGATGATCGTAGAGCGCTTCAGCCCCTCCCTCTATAACTCACTGGGTATCTTCCTCCCACTGATTGCTGTGAACTGCGCCATCATGGGTCTTTCACTCTTCATGCAGACCCGTATCGGTCTCAATGAGAGCGATCCTAAGTTCATCGGTGGTGTGGCCGACTGCTTTGCCTACGCCATCGGTTCCGGTATCGGTTGGTTGCTGGCCATTGTAGGTTTGGCTGCCATTCGTGAGAAGATGGCCTACTCTGACGTGCCTGCTCCCCTCAAGGGTCTGGGCATCACATTCATCACCGTGGGCCTCATGGCTTTGGCATTTATGTGTTTCTCTGGTTTGAACATTTAAAGAAAGGAATATACAATGAATACAAGTTTAATTTTAGCGAGCATTGGGGTATTCCTTGTAGTCATCCTCGTGCTGGTGATTCTGTTGATGGTGGCCAAGTATTATCTGGTACCTTCAGGCAATGTGAAGATAACAATCAATGGCGGTGACAAGGAACTGGACGTAGAGAGTGGCAGTACGCTGCTCAACACGCTGGTGACCAACGATGTTCACCTCCCTTCTGCCTGCGGTGGTAAGGGCTCTTGCGGACAGTGCAAGTGCCAGGTCATCGAGGGTGGTGGTGAGATCCTGCCTTCAGAGACCTCACACTTCAGCCGTAAGCAGCAGCAAGACCATTGGCGTCTGGGCTGCCAGGTAAAGGTGAAGGGCGACCTCAGCATCAAGATTCCTGAGAGCGTGCTGGGCGTGAAGGAATATGAGTGTACCGTAGTTTCAAATAAGAACGTGGCCTCCTTCATCAAGGAGTTTATCGTACAGCTGCCTCCAGGTGAGCACATGGACTTCGTGCCAGGTTCCTACGCACAGATCCAGATACCTAAGTATGAAATAGACTATGACAAGGATATCGACAAGGACTCTATCGGTCCAGTCTATCTGCCATCATGGGAGAAGTTCGGCCTCTTTACGCTGAAGGCTAAGAATGACACGCCAACCGTGCGTGCTTACTCTATGGCCAACTATCCAGCCGAGGGCGACCGCTTCATGCTGACCGTACGTATCGCTACCCCTCCATTCAAGCCAAAACCACAGGTGGGCTTCATGGACGTGCCTCCAGGCATCGCTTCTTCTTACATCTTCTCCCTGAAGCCAGGTGATAAGGTGCGCATGAGCGGTCCTTACGGAGAGTTCCATCCTAACTTCACCTCTGGCCGTGAGATGATTTGGGTAGGTGGTGGTGCCGGTATGGCTCCGCTGCGTGCACAGATCATGCACATGACCAAGACGCTGCACACCACCGATCGTAAGATGTCTTACTTCTATGGCGCCCGCTCACTCAGTGAGGTGTTCTACTTGGAGGACTTCCTGCAGATCGAGAAAGACTTCCCGAACTTCAAGTTCTATCTGGCCCTCGACCGTCCAGATCCTGAAGCCGATGCCAAGGGCGTGAAATACACTCCGGGCTTCGTGCATCAGGTGATGTACAGCGAGTACCTGAAGGATCATGAGGCTCCAGAAGATATCGAGTACTACATGTGCGGTCCTGGCCCTATGTCAAAGGCCGTAGAAGGTCTGCTCGACAGCCTGGGTGTACCTCCAGAGATGTTGAGCTACGACAACTTCGCTTGATACCTTATTTATATATAGAAAGCGGCAAGGATTTACCTTTGCCGCTTTTTTTGTTTCCGCATACCTGCATTTCACAGCATATTAATGCAGGATGATACCACCAATCGAGGTATCCTATTTTATTTTTCTAACTAGGAAAATATTTTTTGCTAGTTAGAAAGTCTAAAAATGCCCCTGAGTCAATAACAGTAATAACAATAACAGTTAAATTTTTAACCTATGTATTCTACCCTTCTCCACACTGAAACTAATTTACAATATATATTTATATAAATACATTGAGACTAATAGTATAGTCGCGAAAAACTAACTGTTATTGTTATTACTGTTATTGCTGCAAATACTAATAATATCCTATGTCACAAAGTACGATATACTGCGTATTATAGGTGGAAGCGGTATCCTTCTGAATGAAAGAAAATCATTTTTCTTGTCGTAAATGAAACTTTTTGATGGGGTGTTGCGTCTAATGAATAGAAAACAATTAAAAACTAAAGCTATGGATATTATTACTGCTACAGCCATTATGATGGCAACAATGAATGGTTTCTCTGCCAATGAGCAGACGGTGGTCAACCCTGTGATTGAGGGTAATGTGGTGACTTCTGTGGAAGTAATGGAAAGACAAGCGGGGAGCGACTTGCTTACCTTGAAGTGTAAGGAGTTCTATGCTTACGACGATGATGAGCGCTTGGTGCAAAAAGAGGTGTGGACGTGGAACAGCCACAAGATGGAATGGCAAAAGAGCCATTGCTGGAATTATACCTACGATGCAGATGGCTATACGGTAGAATTTGCTTATTGGAATGAGAAAGAGGCCAACTATTCCCGTCAGATGCGAAAGCAGGATGTGAACGAGGGCATCGATGGCACGCTGGTAGTGACTCAGTACATCCGCCATCAGAAAGATAGTGACTGGCAAGTCACTGATAGTTACCTGATGCTCCGTACGGATGATGTCTTGTTGGCAACGGCATTTTGAACTTAATGAAATAATTCCTTCTTTTGTCGTGTCACAAATCGCATCGCGCTGCGTATTATAGATGAAAGAATAAAAAATGGAGATTAAAATGATGAAAAGATTGATGCTGATGCTGCTTCTGGCAGCTACATGGATGGGCGTACAAGCCGCTGTCACTGTGGAGAAAACGTATATGCTGAAGGATTTCTCGGGTCTGAAAGTGAGTGGTGACATCAAGGTGCACTACACGCAGGGCAATACCTACGAGGTGCGTATCACTACCGATGAGCGCAAGCTGGACAAGCTGGTGGTGGAAGTGCGAGGGACTGACCTAGTGGTGGGGTATAAACCTAAGACCAGTCTCCGCGGCAACATGAAGGACACGCACTTGTATCTGACCTGTCCCAAGATGGAACGGATAGTGAACAGTGGGGCGTGCTCCTTTACCACCGAGGGTTTCACGGTTGACAGACTCCAGATCAAAGCCTCTGGTGCTACCTCCCTGCAGCTGGGCACTGTGCATTGTGAGACTGCGGATATAGAAAACAGCGGTGCTACAAAGATGTTTGGCACGCTGGTGGCGCAGCAGGTGGAGATGGGCAACAGTGGTGCCACGAATGGTGAACTGAAGGTGGAGGCCGACTACTTTGACCTGGGTAACTCAGGGGCTACGAACATGACCTTCGGGTTCAAGGGCAAGCACATTGATGTGAGTTGCAGTGGAGCGGGTAATGTAAGTCTGGAGGTGGACTGTCAGGAACTGAAGGCGCAAAACTCGGGTGTGGCCAGTATGGTGATCACGGGCAGTGCCGATGAGGTGAAGATAGACGGTTCTGGGGTGTCACGCATCAATATCAAAGGACTGAATAAGTATTGATCGCTGCATGACCACCGATGAGTTCATCAAAGAGGCAGAGCGCATCCGTCCAAGCCTGTTGCTCACCGCACAGCGCTATCTGGAGGCAGATGATGCTGAGGACGTGGTGCAAGATGCTCTGCTGCGCCTGTGGAACATGCGCGATGAACTCACCCCTCCCATGGTATCGCTGGCGAGGGTGGTGGTCAGGAATCTGTGTCTGGACAGGCTACGGCGAGAGAAACCTTTGCTTCGCCTAGACATGCATGAAACGGAGGACCCACCCGATGAGGAGGTGGGGCAGTGGGAGCGCATCGAGCGCCTGATGAATCTTATAGAGGCATTGCCCACCATGCAGCAGACTATCCTGCGTCTGCGTCATGTAGAGGGGATGGAATACAGCGAGATAGCCCGTATCACGGGCAGCAGTGAAGAGGCCGTGAGGAAGGCATTGAGCCGAGCCCGACTGGCCATCAGGGAAAAATATCGGAAGGAGACATGAGATGAACCAAGTAGAAGAGATTAAGATTTTGATGAACCGTTTTCTGGAAGCGGAGACTACTCTCGAGGAAGAACGGAGGCTCTATGCTTATTTTTCCCAGGCAGAGGTGGATCCTTCTCTGGAATCTTATCGTGCCATGATGCAGGATTATGCGGCCTTGATGCCTGTGGAGCAGGTACATCAGCCCATTGCCAGACGGGTGATTCTGCAGCCTTGGTTCAAGTGGGTATCGGGCATTGCTGCTTTGATGGTATTGACTTTTATCGGCACTTGGAGCTATCGCGCCTATGAAACCAGCAAACTGGAGGAGATCTATGGCGGCAGCTACATGATAGTGAACGGGGAGCGTGTGGACAACCTGCGGAAGATACAGGCACAGATATCAGGCACGTTGGATGAGGCGCAAAAAATAGAGGCACTGGTGGCTAGTTCGCAACCCACGGACGTGGAACAGAGAGTGCTCAATGAGATCGAAGATAGCGCACTACGTGAAGAGATCAGGCGAATGTTAAACGAGTAGAGAGAAAGGACTAGGCAATGAAACAACTGTTTATATGGATATGGCTGCTCTTACTTTCAGCCACTGTGCAGGCACAGAACTCTATCGATGAGTTGGTGGAGAACTTTTCCACTGTGGGGAGTTCTAGCTATACATCGGCCATAGAGCGTGATCCGCAGACGCATCAGGTAATGAAGGTGGTGAAGACGCTGGAGACGCGCGGACATATCATTTCAGACCTGATCAATGCTTTCAAGAAGGAGCGTGAGAAGGGGCACATACAGGGTGAAGGGAAGTATGAGGGGGATGAAGACCAGGTCATGTTCCTGGCCACCGAGGATGAGAAAGCGTCGCGTGTCTACATGCTGAAGTATGATGGCAAGGCTTATCAGAGGGGAAAGGTGACCATCATCATCCGACCTAAATAGGAGACTCTTTCTTTTATAATCTATAAATAACACGTCAGGGCTTTTCGTGATGAAAGGTCCTGACGTATTTGTTTTCATGCCGAGTGACAAGATTAGGGCTTGAGGGCAGACGCGATGCCTTCCTCCCAACGGCAGCCGAAGTAGTGGGTGGCCGTGAGTGCTTGCTGGTCGTATACGACCGACCAGAGCGTGGCCTGCGGGTAACTGGCTGCTTGTATGGCTTGCAAAGGGGTGTTGCGCTCTGCCAAGGGGAGGAAGCGGGAGGTGAGCATCTCGAAGCGCTGGTGCGACTCTCCCGTATCGTCACTCTGACGTGCTTCGCTCAGGCAATGGTTGGTCACTATCTGCGTGGGTGTCACCTGCATCTGTCCGCTGCTCCATTCCACCACCACACTGTGGCCGCTGCGGTCGGAAATAGAGAGGTGGTGCATACGCTCCACCGATGGGAACACGTCATAGCGAGAGAGTAGGGTGATGGCCTCGTCGGTGGTGGCTGCATAGTCCAGCACCAAGCGGATGGCACCTACGATGGTGAGGTCTGGGCGCTCAGAATCAAGCACTTGCTTGTCGCCGTCAATCTCGATGAGGTCGGCCACGCACACGCCCTTCTCATTCATACCATCCAAAGGCACATAGACAGCAGCCAGCGCCATCATCTTGTGCATGAAGTTGTCTGGGCGCCAGTCTTCGCCAAAGCCTAGGAAGGTGAGGTTGCTGGTTGACACGGAGGCATATCCATCTGCAGGCTCCGTCTTGATGATGGCACAGAGCGGTGAAGGCTCCCAGTCGAAGTTGCGTGCAAAGACACCATTGCCCGTCACCGTGGTACAACCGCCATCAGGGGCTTCCACCTTTAGCTTCACATGTCCGCGTGAGAGGAATTCGGCGATGTGTCCAGCCATCTGGGCATCGGTCTTAGCGCCGCCCTTCTCCAGAAAATCCTTGAAGCCATAGTCGCCCTTGTAGGTGAAGGTATAGATGCCCGTCTGCACTTCTTCCATGGAGCGAATGGCATTGATCTCATTGCCAAACATCCGCATGCCACCTACGACGAACACGGCTAATGCGGCCACGAGTGCCACGCCTAATCCGATAAGTATCTTCTTTTTCATGATGCTACTTTTCAAGTTTGAGATATGTCTTTAGTGTTTCTACATAGACCTCCATGGCCTTGGCCCCTGTAGGAGTGATGCGACAGAGGGTCTGCGGGCGCTTGCCCACAAATTTCTTCTCCACCTCGATGTAACCCGCCGTGCTGAGCTTATCTATCTGCACGCTTAGGTTGCCTGCCGATGCGCCTGTCTCCTCTTTCAGGAACACGAAGTCGGCCTCTTCCACGCCCACCAGCAGCGACATCACTGCCAGGCGCAGCTCTGAATGCAGTAATGGGTCTAGTGGTTTAAGCATTGTCTTTCCTCCAATTAATTAAGATTCCAGGGATGATCAGCGTCACTACGGCTACGCCAGCCATGACCAGCGACTCTGTGGGGCCATGTAGCCAATCGGCAAAGATGGCACCAAGCAGTCCACCGATGATGCCTCCGGCCACTATCCAACCATGATGCAGGATGAGGCCAGTGGCAGTAGCACAAAGGCCGAGGAGCAGAATGATAAGTGGGGTATAGCTGACTCCGAAATAGGGTATGCCAACAAGTGGCATCAACACATACATGAGGATGGGCAGCACGGAGGCGAAGATGCCGAAAGAGAGCCAGATGTGGCCCATCACTTTACTGATGAAGGTCTGTGGCTGGCGCTCCACTTTCTCCTTATGACCCATCCAGACTGTGATGCCCCAACCAATCAGTGCCATGACAAGCCACAGATTGTTCCACGCGGCATTGCCGCTAGTGTTCCAAAGGTGCCACACGATGAGGGCGGTGACTAAACACAGACTGCCCCAGATGATCATGGGCAGGCCGGCGTTCTTGGTTGTGTTCTTGCGGCTCTGTTCCATGTATTTCCTGATGATCTCCAGACTGCGCTCGGCAGTCATTTCGTTTGTATTTTCCATAATTTTTCTAAGTTTTTAATTCGTTACTTAATCTTGGTACACACTCTCATGAATCGATTCTGATGCAAATATAAATAAGTTTATAAAATAAACCAAATAATTTTGTAAATATTTTTCAAACTTTTTACACCTTATTTAATATAGGTTCACATCTGCAAATTGTACTAGCACGCTTTTTATTTGCATATTCGCGGTGAATGGTGTAATTTAGTGCCGATAAAAACTGACTGTGATGCGAATCATTCGATTTCTAAAAGAATGGACTCTGCCATGTGCCATTACGTTGGGCACGGTTGTGTATCTGCTCTTTCGTTGGACACCCGTCCTGGACAAGGCAGGAGACGTGATGGGGCCTGTGATGGAACAGGCACTTCCGCTCATGATTTTCCTTACGCTCTTTGTGACTTTCTGCAAGGTGGATTTCAGTCAGATGAGGCTGCATCGCTGGCATGGGGGTGTGCTGCTGGCACAGGCAGTGCTGGTGTTGCTGGCGATGGGAGCTGCCTACCTGTTGAGAGCGCATGCCGACCAGAAGTTGCTGGCAGAGGCGGTGCTAACGTGCGTGATAGCGCCAACGGCAGCAGCTGCTCCGGTAGTAAGTGGGAAGCTGGGTGGAAATATCAGCACCATGACCACATTGACATTGATCTCCAGTCTGCTGGCGGCTCTGATGATTCCAGCAGTCTTTCCATTACTGGAAAAGGCAGCGCACATGACTTTTTGGGCGGCCTTCTGGATTATCCTGCAGAAGATGGTGACGGTGCTGGTGCTGCCTTTGCAGCTGGGATGGCTGGTAAGGCACTGGGCCCCGAAACTGCATGCTTGGGTAGTGGCACAGCCCAACCTGGGATTCTACACGTGGGGATGTGCGCTGAGCATCAACATGGGCATCACGGTAAAGAATATCTGCGATAGTGGCCTCACGGTGTGGGGACTCCTTATGATAGCATTGGCTTCTCTGCTGATATGCTTCGTTCAGTTCGGTCTGGGCAGGGGTATAGGCAGGGCTTGGGGCGAGGAAATTAATGCAGGACAGGGCTTGTTTCAGAAGAATACCGGACTGGCTATTTGGGTGGCGTATATCTATCTGAGTCCTGTAGCCAGCATCGGCTCGGGATTCTATGTGTTGTGGCAAAATATCGTGAACAGCATAGAACTTTGGGCACACGACAGGGCAGTGGCACGTGCTTCTAAAAGCTAGCTTATTGGTGAGCCAGGTTCATGAGGTGCACCGCTACTAAGGCAGCTGTCTCTGTGCGCAGGCGTGATGCTCCCAGACTGATGGGTTGGAAGCCGTTTTCTATCGCCAATGCCACCTCCTCTTCACTGAAATCGCCTTCAGGTCCTATCAGTACCAAAGCATCTTCTTCAGCATGTAGGCAGTCCTTCAAAAGGGACTTATCGCCAGGGTAGCAGTGGGCAATGAACTTCTGTCCCGTGAAAGGCTGGCGGATAAACTTAGAAAAGTCGGTCAGATCATTGAGCTTTGGTATACGTGCCTTTAGGCTCTGCTTCACGGCACTGACCACAATCTTCTCGATGCGCTCCAGCTTGATGACGCGCCGCTCAGAGTAACGGCAGTTGAGGAAGGTGAGTTCATCAAACCCTATCTCCGTGGCTTTCTCGGCCAACCACTCCATGCGGTCCATGTTCTTGGTGGGTGCCAGTGCCAGATGCAGGTGGCCGTTCCAAAGGGCAGGCTGAGGAGAGGTTTCCTGTATGTTCAACAGGCAATGCTTCTGGTCGGCCACAGCTATCTCAGCACAGTAAAAACAGCCCTTTCCGTCGGTCAGCATCAACTCATCGCCAGTCTTCAGGCGAAGCACACGCAGCGCATGAGCCGCCTCCTCGGCAGGCAGTTCGTTGGTCAGTTCGATATCTGGGGCATAAAACAGATGCATTATTGGTCCTCCTTCAGTTTAGAGATGATATCACGTAGTTTGGCAGCCAGTTCGTATTCCTCAGCGTCGATTGCCTTTTGCAGATCGTCCTCCAGTCGCTGAAGCTGTGAGTAACTCTTCACAGGCTCCTCATTCTTAGGCGCATCATGCCCCATAAATGTGGTATCTGTTTGCTCTGCGTTTCTTGCACGCTCATTCTCTATGATGTCTTCATAGGTAAAGATTGGGGCATGCATGCGGATGGCCAAGGCGATAGCATCACTGGTCCGTGAATCAATGCGAAGAATATTGGTTCCCTGCTTGAAATAGAGATAGCTGTAGTAGATGCCCTTGTCTATATGGTAGATCATAACACGCTCCAGACTGATGCCCAGTGTTTCCATCACCGTACCAAAGAGGTCGTGTGTAAGAGGGCGGGGTGCTGCGATGCCTTTCCACTGCATGATGATGGAACGCGCTTCATATTCCCCAATACAGAGGGAGATCATACGATCTCCCCCAGTTTCCTTGAGGATGACCACGAAAGCGTGGTCGAACTCTTGACTGGCGAAGATGTTTTCCAGGTGCAACTCTACCTTATGCCTGTTCATCCGTTTTTTTGTTGTGGTATGTGTTTATATTTGAATATCAGGGCGAAGGCAATGCTCAGAATCAAGGCATACGCAGCGAAGATATACCAAACGGTGCTCCAATCGCCCACCATATAGCCGTCCACATTCTCAATGTAATGATTCACAACGGTCTGGGCACCAATGGTACCTAGGGTGGCACCTATGCCATTGGTCATCAGCATGAAGAGACCTTGCGCACTGCTACGCATGCTCTTGTCTGTGGTTTGGTTGACAAACAGCGAACCACTGATATTGAAGAAGTCAAATGCTGCACCATAGATGATCATAGAGAGGATGAACATCCAAACACCATTGCCCGGATTACCAGCACCGAACAAGCCGAAGCGGAGCACCCAAGCCAACATGGCGAAAAGCATCACTTGTTTGATGCCGAAACGTTTCATGAAGAACGGGATCAGCAGGATGCAGAGCGTCTCGGAGCATTGTGAGAGTGAGATCAGCGCGTTAGCATGCTGGGCGCCGAAAGTATTGGCATACTCCTCGATGGTGCCGAAACTGGAGATGAATGGGTTGGCGTAGCTATTGCTCAGCTGCAGGGCGACACCAAGCAGCAGACTGAAAATCAGGAATGTAGCCATGGTGCGGTCTTTGAACAGACTGAAGGCGCGAAGGCCCAATGCATCGACGAGTGACTTCTTCTCTTTGCTCTTATTGATAGGACACTCTGGCAAGGTCATGGCGTAGAAACCCAAGATGATGCCCAGGATGCCCGACACGATGAACTGCATGGAAGTGGTCTGGAAACCCAACGCATCGACCAGAAGCATGGTGCAGATGAAGCCGACCGTACCCAGAGTGCGGATAGGGGGGAAGGCGGTGATGGTGTCGTGGCCAGCCTTCTCCAATGCATTGTAAGCTACAGCATAGGACAGTGACAAAGACGGCATATAGAAACCGATGCCGATGGCAAAGAGAGTAATCAGGATGCCAAAGTCGGCTTGATTGCCAGTGGTCAGACCGTAATAGCCCATAGTGAGCAGGAAGGTACTGGAGATGAGATGGCAGATACCCATCATCTTCTGTGCTGGAATCCAGCGGTCGGCCACAATGCCTATCAAGGCAGGCATGAAAATGCTAGTGATGCCCTGCATGGCGTAAAACACTCCGATGTTGGCACCTTGTCCGGCATTTGCCAGATAGCTGCCCATAGATGTCAGATAAGCTCCCCACACAGCAAACTGCAGGAAGTTCATAATGATCAATCTTAATTTAATGTGCTTCATATCTTATTAAAAATACTCTAAACTCTAAACCCTAAACTCTAAATTATCACCCCTTTCTCGTCGTGATATGGAAACATCCCTGATTACGCTCATGCTTCACATAGCACTCACCACTCTTTTTCAGGTCACGCAACACCTCACTAAGCACCATTTTCAGCGTATCAGCTGACACGCTCTCCATAGGATGCCCTTTCACTTTCTCGGTCTTTAGGAAGCGCTTCCATGAAATATCGAATGTGGTGCCATACATGTGGGTACTATTTTCTGAGGCATTGCCATTGCTCTTGCGAAGGCGGTTTACATCATGCTGAGTACGAAGAACGGATGTCACAATGATGCGGTTGGGATTAAGCCCCTTGGACGCAAGTGAATCGTTGAAGTTACGACCTATTGTTTCCAGTAATTTAGCTGCACCAGGAATCAAGAATGGGATAGAGTGGGTGAGTGAATCGATGGTATAAGCCTCACAATCTGTTATTTCCGTCAGTTTCTTCTTCATGTGCTCAGCCGCTTCACGGTCGGCAATAATCGGAATTCCGATGGCTTGTGCCACCTTGAGTTGGGTTTCGTTCAGGTCGTTGAACTCTCGATTGTAGCTCACCACTCCACGTATGTTGTGTGGATCGTTCATCTTCATTGATTTTTCCTTACAACTGCCTAAAAGGAGCAGACAAGCGAGAAAGGTACAGATGATGTATGTATTTTTCATTCTAAATTCAGGGTTCTGATTATTGCATGCAAATATACACTAAAATGCGTGCAGTAACAAAATTTTTTAGCTACTTTTGCTGAATAAAAATCCAAAACTGATGCACAGGTACTTTATCTTTTTAAGCTATGATGGTGCGGCTTATCACGGGTGGCAGATTCAACCAAATGGCATGAGCGTACAGCAACGACTAAATGAGGCTTTGTCGCTTTTGCTCCGAAGGGAAGTTAGTGTCACTGGAGCTGGTCGCACGGACACAGGCGTGAATGCCCGCAGGATGGCGGCTCATTTTGATGTGGAAGAGCCTGTGGATGGGGCATGGCTGACTGATAAACTGAACCGGCTACTGCCACAGGACATAGCTATAGCGTGCATTCGTGAGGTAAAACCTGATGCTCATGCACGTTTTGATGCCTTATGGCGAAGGTATGAGTATTATGTAGTGACTCAAAAAAGCCCATTTCATCGGCATTATGCGTTGCGGCTCTACAAAGAACCTGATTGGGCATTGATGAATGAGGCCGCAACTATACTTCTGGAATATACTGACTTTACTAGTTTCAGCAAATTGCATACCGATGTGAAGACCAATATCTGTCATGTGACAGAAGCTAATTGGAATCAGATAGAAGAAGGCTATTGGGTCTTTACCATACAGGCAGACCGTTTCCTTCGGAATATGGTGAGGGCGGTGGTTGGTACCTTGCTTCAAGTAGGGTTTGGTCAACTCACACTGAAGCAGTTCCGCCAGATTATCGAGCAGAAAGACCGCTGTAGTGCTGGAGAATCAGTAGATGGTAAGGCGCTGTTCTTGGCAGATGTAAGGTATCCGGAAGAAATCTTTTTATATTGAAAATTGAGAATTGAGGATTGAGAATTACCATTCGGATTGCATCATTGCGCAGCCTAATTCTCAATCCTCAATTCTCAATATTATTATCGTACTCCTGAATCTTCCGATCCACAAACTCTATTTTACGGTGATTCTCTTCTTGATCTTCTGTGAGCTGCTTAATGAGTTTGAGGCGATTAGACAGTTCTAAAACCTCGCGGCAAGCTTGGCGGTCGGCAGGAGTAAGGGTGACTCGTTGCGTACGGTCGCCAATAAACACCATGGTCAGGTTCTGGTCGGCATGCATAGCGATGAAATCTGCCACACCTCCGTCATTATCTTGTGGATAATCTGCCTTTTCGATGGTCAAACCTAAGTTGGTAGTTTCATAACTATCAGGTGATGCTGGAGTTTCCATGTACGTTCCGTCAGGTGCAGAAACTTTTACCGACGTATGATGGATAGGCTGGCCGCCTACATAGACACTCGTAAGACTCATCTTCCCATCTTCCTCTGTCTGGAAACGAAGGTAACTGCGACTGGTGTTTTTCTCGATGACCTGTGTAGGCCAAAGGTAGCGTCCCGTTTGCTGATAGACTGTATCACGCTCATAGGAGAATCGAGGGAGCATAGCCTCCAATTCTGGTCGCTTCACAGACAACACAGAATCAATGAAGTGGACATCACGAAGCAGTTGGCTCTTTGTAATGTCATATCCCAGTCGATTGGCTGCATGGCGCACTTCATAAACCTTAGGATAAAGGACCCCTATGCTGTCGGCTAACTGAATAGCTTCTTCCAGTCGTCCAGCCTGATAGGCTTCATTAGCGCGGTCGAGCAACTGCCTTGCTTCACGTTTGCCTTGGTTGCAGGCACTCAGCATTAAGAGGGCCATCAAGAGGGGGAGAATAGTCTTCTTCATACACTATACATTTCTTATTTTTGGCAAATGTAGGGATTTTTTTGTATTTTTGTGCCCACTTTAGGAAAATAGTTATGATAGAGCTGACGGAGAAAGAACTGAAAGAGAAATTTCAAGGGAAGATGTTCCACCGCATAGGAGAGACTGCTGATGAACTAGGAATGGAATGCTATGTGGTAGGCGGCTATGTGCGCGATATTTTCTTGCAACGCCCATCGGTGGATGTCGATGTGGTGGTGGTGGGTAGCGGCATCGCTATTGCCGAGGCTCTGGCAGACAAACTTGGTAAGGGTGCTCATCTGGCTGTTTTCCGCAACTTTGGGACAGCACAATTGAAATATCGTGGTCAGGAAATAGAGTTCGTGGGAGCTCGTAAGGAGTCTTATAGTCACGACAGTCGTAAACCCATCGTGGAAGACGGAACATTGGAGGATGATCAGAACAGACGTGACTTCACTATCAATGCGATGGCAGTATGCCTGAATAAAGACCGTTATGGGGAGTTGGTAGATCCTTTTGACGGACTTTGGGACCTCAAGGAGCGCACCATCCGAACACCAAACGATCCAGATATCACTTTCAGTGACGACCCTCTGCGTATGATGCGCTGTATCCGTTTTGCTACACAGCTCAATTTCTATGTGGATGATGAGACTTTCGAGTCGCTTTGTCGCAACAAAGACCGTATAAAGATTATCTCGAAAGAACGCATTGCTGATGAATTGAACAAGATTATGTTGTCGCCCATCCCTTCGCGTGGCTTTATTGATCTGGATCGCAGTGGACTGCTGGAGATCATCTTCCCAGAATTAGTGAAACTGCAGGGCATAGAAACCCGCAACGGAAGGGGGCATAAGGATAATTTCTACCACACCCTCCAAGTGCTCGATAATCTGGCAAAAGTAACCCAGGAAGATGCACAGGGAAATAATAAGGATAGGATCTTGTGGCTGCGTTGGGCTGCTCTTTTACATGACATTGGTAAGCCCGTAACAAAGCGTTGGGACCCTGTTGGAGGTTGGACATTCTACAATCATAACTTTCAAGGTGAAAAGATGGTGCCTGAAATCTTCCGTCGGATGAAACTTCCTATGAATGAGAAGATGAAGTATGTGCAGAAACTGGTGGGGCTCCATATGCGTCCGCAAGTGATAGCTGATGATGTTGTGACTGACAGTGCTGTACGGCGTTTGGCTTTTGAGGCCGGAGATGATATAGGCGATTTGATGCTCCTTTGTGAAGCAGACATCACCTCGAAAAACGAAGAAAAGAAACAACGCTTTTTGCAGAACTTCCAACTGGTACGCCAGAAAATAGAAACCATTAAGCATAATGATGAAGTGCGACTGATGCAACCTATCATCGATGGCAATGAAGTGATGCGTATCTTTGGATTACCTCAAGGGCCGATCGTAGGGCAACTCAAAATGGCGATGAAGAATGCCATTCTCAATGGCGATATCTATCCCAATACCAGAGAGACGGAAATGGAGTTTCTTCTGAAAAAGGCGGCCTCTATTGGTCTTAGTCCTGTGGCTAGTCTGGAGGAGGAACAAGGATGAAACGTATTGGTCTCCTAAGTGACACCCATGCCTGGTGGGATGAACGCTACCTGAAGCATTTCGAGCAGTGTGATGAAATCTGGCATGCGGGTGACATCGGTTCGGTGGAAGTCGCAGAGAAATTGGCAGCTTTCCGACCCCTGCGTGCTGTTTATGGTAATGTAGATGGACATGAACTTCGCCTTATGTTTCCAGAGGTCTTACGCTTCGAGGTAGAAGGGGCAGAGGTACTGATGAAGCATATCGGTGGCTATCCTGGGAAATATGATCCCAGTATCCGTACTGCCTTGCTGATGAATCCTCCCAAGCTTTTTATCAGTGGCCATAGTCATATCCTCAAGGTAAAGTATGACGATCGCCTTGGCTTGTTACACATCAATCCAGGGGCAGCAGGTACTTATGGATTTCACAAGGTACGGACTTTAGTTCGCTTTGAGATCGATGGCGGGAAGTTCCAGAACCTTGAAGTCATCGAGTTAACCCCGTTATAAATCTCCTCCTAAGATTGGGGGAGTACGGCAATGCCGAGAGGGAGTATGATTTTTATGCTCCCACCACTATCGCCGCACTCAACAGGATGTCATACAACAGCATATTCCGACTATTTTCTCCCAAGATCATATTCAGTGCTTTTCCTCTGCGGATTCGCACCATCTTCTGCCAGGTACGCATGTGCAGGTAGAGATAAATGAGCGAAGAGAAGGTAAATCCTGCTACTGAAAGGGTATCATTATACAAGAGGTACACTGAGAGAATGGTGGCAAGAATACCCAGCCATAGATAGAGGTAACGGCCGAATTTCTCTCCCCAACGTACGATGATGGTACGTTTTCCACTTAGACGGTCTTGATCGCGGTCGCGGTAGTTGTTGATAACCAACAATACATCAATGACCAGTCCGCTCATGGTGCCTAATATGAACGAAGTAAATGTGAGTTGATGTGCCTGTACATAATAAGTTCCCATGACAGGAACCCAACCGAAGAAAACCAGAACCAACAAATCACCTAATCCTAAGTAGGACAACCAGAGGGTATATAGAAAGCAGAAAACCACACAGAGCAATCCCATGATGATCAACTCCCATCCTTGAAAAGGTAGTGTGCTGTATTCTAGGAAGAAAGCACCTAAACCAAACAGACAGGAAAGTAGAACTACAATCCAAATACCTCCTTTCATAGCTGAAGAAGTAATCCATCCTTGGGCACAGGCACGTTCAGGACCTAGACGGTCTTCTCTGTCGGTGCCTTTTTTGAAATCGTAGTAATCGTTGATAAAGTTGGCTGCTATCTGCAACCCACAGGCAAACAGTGCACAGAACACAGCTGTAAGCACATGCAGACTTCCATCATGGTATGCCAATGCGGTTCCCCACATCACGGGTATCACTGCTCCTGCCAACGTTTTAGGACGGGCAGCCAAAAACCATGCTTCTATTGAATTCATCTTTATCAATTCTCAATCCTCAATTCTCAATTCTCAATTTCTGGAAGTAAGGCTACACCCAACTTCTTTTTACCATCCATCTTCACCACCACAGGCTGCTCGAAGTGCACATGCCGCAGGTATTTGGTCTCCTGAACGGCGGGTTGTGCGTTCAAATAATCTTGCTGATAGATACCGTCGTTCATATAGGCATTGATGGTGAAGTAGCCCACACCAAACGAAGTGAGGTTCTGGAAGAAATGTGTGCCCTGACTAGGATCC
Source organism: Bacteroidaceae bacterium (assembly GCA_017427065.1). Classification (GTDB taxonomy): domain Bacteria; phylum Bacteroidota; class Bacteroidia; order Bacteroidales; family Bacteroidaceae; genus Bacteroides. Next base: position 94,313 of record JAFRTL010000016.1, read on the forward strand.
ACTCGGTAATTAGTCAATCCAGCCTCAACGATGATACGGGCAGCACTGATATGTGGCCATTTTACGGGGATTCCTAACCATGTGTCGCTACTTCCCCAGCGTCCTGGACCGATCAGGATATAGTTCTTGCCAGCATTCAGGAAGTCGCGGTTCAGTTTTTCTATCTCCCAAGCAATCTCTTGGTTGTTCTGTGGCGAGTAACCTTCTGTCTTCACATACACAACATCCTGAAGGTCGGTCATGATGCCATGTCCCAATGAGTTGACCGACTTCAATAATAGTTTATCATCAGGGATGGCACTCAGGTCTTCGTCCAGATTCTCCTTGCTGTCCACAATCGGACGAATCTGCAATAGGTAGAACGTGCCCTGGTTCTCTTTCTCATGAAACAGATTTGCAGCAAATTCTATCTCTACAGGTCGGCGCATTTCTTCCTCACCATATTTCAGAGAGAGCTGCAGTATCTTGGCAAGTGGAAACGCTTCATGTTGTAGAATATTGGCAAAGGTAATAAGTTTACGTCCTCCAGGATAGATTCCATCGTAGATACACTGGTCGTAAGGATCATAGGTAGAGGCGATATATGTCAGCGACCCGTCTTTATCGGCCTCACTGACATGTAGTTTCAGCAGATTAAACCCATCGTTGATGGAGAAGTTTTGGCCGTTGTTGGTGATATCGAGGGCATAGAACTGAGTCTGTGTCTCACGAAGTGCCAATTCCATCTCGCTAGTCTGCAAGATATGATTTGGATGATAAGGTGAAAAACGTAGTGTCAGTCCGCCATCCACAATGTATTTCCCCAATCCTAAAGCCAGACTCACAGTACCCTCCTCTGGTTTCTCATCGCCTAGTGGATAATAATTCAACGAGCGTCCTACACCACTCATGGATGGGTAGTAGTGGTTTCCGTACTGTTTGCCTACCACTTCCTGCAGAATAACGGCCATCTTCTCCGTGTCTATCACATTACTGGTGGCCTGCATGTAGGCTTTGGAGTCGCGGAAATAGACGGAGGCATATACACCCTTGATGGCATCGCTCAACATACGCAGCATCTCGTATTTATCGTCCCTATAAGGAATCATATAGGTACTATAAATACCAGCAAATGGTTGATAGTGTGAGTCCTCCAACAGGGAAGAAGAACGTATGGCAATAGGACTCTTCACCACATCGAAGAAGGTGAAGAAGTCTTCTACCAGTCGGTCTGGCAACTTCGCTTTGAGGAAGTAGCGCAGTATTACGTCATCATCAGCATCACTCAGTGCCACTTCATAAAGACCATTGCTTTCCATGAATTCATCAAAGATATCTGTGCAGAGCACCAGTGTCTTTGGAATCATCACGCGGGCATTATCGAATTCATCAAACTCTTGATGCTGTTTCAGGAAGTTGTCGATAAAGGCCAGGCCTCGTCCCTTACCACCCAACGATCCTTCACCGATGCGGGCAAAGTTGGAGTAGGTGTCGAAGCGATCGCGCTTGAAGATAGCCACCACACCTTGATTTTTCATCTTGCGGTACTTCACGATGGCATCGAAAATGATTTGTCGGTGAGCATCTACATCCTGCAGACTATCCCATGTAATAGGGCGTAGGAATTCAGCGATAGGGAAGATGGCGCGACTATAGAGCCAACGGCTCATGTGGTTACGGCTGATATGGTATAGGAAACTCTCTGTAGGCAGCGCAAAAAGAATATCTTGCAATTCACGTAAGTTCCTGACACGGGCAATCTGCTCTTTAGTCTTCGGGTTGCGGAAAATGAAGTCGCCAAAACCACACTTCTCTTTCATGATGTGCCGTAAGTCCACGTCCATCTTCTTGGAGTTCTTATCCACAAAAGCAGCACGGAATTTCTTGGCATAGAGCATGTTGTGACTCTCTGCACTCTGGATGATGAGGGGTACGAAGGGGTCTTCCTTACGTACCTGAGCACATAACTTGATGCCAGCCAAAGGGTCTTTTTGCCCTCCAGGAGCCATGGGGTAACGTACATCAGTGATCACACCCAATATGTAATCTTTGTATTTCTCGTATATCTCCATCGCTTCCTGATAAGTGCGAGCCAAAACGATCTTTGGTCGCCCACGCATTCGGAGGTTCATTTGGTGTGCGTTAAGTGCTTCGGTAGAAAACTCCTTGCTTTGTTCAAGCACAAATTTATACAGATTGGGTAATATGCTGCTATAAAAACGTATGCCATCTTCCACCAAAAGGAGAATCTGTACGCCCACTTCCTGTACGTCGTGTTCCAGATTCATCTTGTCTTCTATCAGCTTAATGATGGAAAGCAGCACATCTGTATTACCTAGCCAACAGAAAATGTACTCAAAAGCCGAGAGATCCTCATTTGCCATACGCTTCGTGATGCCGTGGCTGAAAGGTGTAAGAATCACCATGGGGATATGCTCATACTGCTCCTTGATGCTACGCGCCACGTTGAAACTCTCATTGTCACCCGTACCAGGCATACAGATAATAAGATCCATTGGTCGGGTGGCCAGTTGCTGCAGTGCATCTTCATAGGTTGAAACCAGCGTAAAACTAGGAGGATAACGCATAGAGAGCGAGGCGTACTCCATAAAGATTTTCTCTTCGATGCGTCCGTCGTCCTCCAACATAAATGCGTCATAGGGATTGGCTATGAGCAGGATGTTGTAGATGCGCCTAGCCATGAGGCTGGCAAACTGCGTATCCCTAAGATACAGTTGGCTGATTTTATTTTTGTCAAGCATTGTTCTTCATATTATTGAGAATTGAGAATTGACGATTGAGGATTGGGAGCTCGCCGTTCCATCCGGATAGAAACATCGCGCAGCATAATTTTCAATTTTCAATCGTCAATCGTCGTCTTCGTCTCCAAAAGCATCACTCAGTCCCTTGATGAAGCTGTTTACCTTATCCACGGCATCGTTCACCGTGTTTACGCCTTGCTTCATGGCCAATTTAGCCATACGTCCAGCGAGTCGTCCATACTCCTCTGCTTGCTCTTCGGTGAGATTCTTCAGATCTTCTTCAGAGAGGTTGTCCAATTCGTTGAGCAGTGCTTCGGCCTTTTCCCAATCGTTTTCGCTGATCTTATCTTGCTTTTCCATCTCGGTGATCAGGGCATCTAGCTTCTTTACGTTGCTTTCATACTTCTCTTCAGAGGAGGTTGCACATGCCATCAGAGTGCAGAGGCATATTGCTGCCATGATTAGCTTGATTGTTTTCATACGCTTTAGTATTGATAGTTATTTTGCTGCGAAGATAGTGCAAAATCGGCGGATATGCAATTTCTGAGCAAAATAGAATGTTATATACGTAGAAATCTTTCAAGATCTTTCAGAACAAGGACCATTGCAAGTAAATAAAGAGGCCTTATATAAATTAAATAGAAAGCACTTGCTTTTTTCACTAGAACGTATTAACTTTGCTTTATGTTATATCTATAAACTAATAGAATTATGAAGAATTTAATAAAAGTAATGCTTTTTAGCCTTTTGGCATTATGCACAATAGGATTGTATGGCCAGCAGCCTGCTGCCAGTTATGATATTATCCCACAACCAATGAAGGTACAATTGAAGGGTGGTGCACCGTTCGAGCTCTCTGCAACTACGGTTATTGCTTACCCTGATGGTAATGAGTTGATGCGTAAAAATGCAGAGTTCCTTCGTGAGTATATTCAGAAAAGCACAGGACTGAAGCTGGGATTGACCACCAATCCAACGCGTATGAATTGTATCAATCTTTCATTGGATTTTAAACTATCTACAGGAAAGGAAGGGTATCTGTTAGTGGTGGATGATCGTGGCGTGAGCCTGATGGCAGCAGAGGAGAATGGCATTTTTTATGGCATACAGACTATACGTAAGTCGCTTCCAATACTGAAGGAAAAGGTCGAGCAGGTTGCACTTCCTGCCGTACAAATTACAGATGAACCCCGTTTTGGCTATCGAGGCATCCATTTGGATGTAGCTCGTCATTTCTTCGATGTGGATGTAGTAAAACAGACCATCGATATGTTAGTTTTGCATAACCAGAACACGCTCCATTGGCATCTGACAGATGATCAGGGTTGGCGTGTGGAGATAAAGAAGTATCCAGAATTGACGCGCTTTGGATCTATCCGTCAGCGTACGGTAATCGGACATAATACCCCCATTTATGATAATACTCCGACTGGCGGTTATTATACACAGGCTGAAATGCGTGAGGTGATAGAATATGCCAAGGAACGCTACATTACTGTGATTCCTGAGATAGATATGCCAGGACACATGATGGCCGTGCTGGCTTGCTTCCCTGAGTTGGGATGTACAGGTGGCCCTTACCATGTGGCTGAAGAGTGGGGTATTGCTGATGATATTCTCTGTGCAGGAAATGATAAAGTATATAGCTTCATCGAGGATGTGCTCAGCGAATTGGTGGAAATCTTCCCATCCAAATACATTCATATAGGTGGTGATGAGGCTCCTCGTGTGCGTTGGCAAAATTGTCCAAAGTGTCAGGCCCGTATTCAGCAGTTGGGCTTGGTAAAAGATGATGAACATAGTGCCGAGGATAAGTTGCAGAGCTATTTCATGGCCCGTGTGGAAAAGTTCCTCAATAGCAAGGGACGCCAGATTATCGGATGGGACGAGATTCTTGACGGTGATCCTTCACCAACAGCTACTGTGATGTCTTGGCGTGGAACTGCTGGTGGCATTAAGGCTGCTAAGACGGGCCGAGACGTGATAATGTCACCCACTACTTATGCTTACCTTGATTACTATCAGTCAGAGCGTACCAATCGTGAACCTCTGGCTATCGGTGGCTTTCTGCCTATAGAAAAGGTCTATCAACTAGATCCGATGGATCAGTTAAGCGCTGATGAGCAGAAGCACATCATCGGTGTTCAGGCCAACTTGTGGACAGAATATATACCTTATCAGGAACAGTTGCAATATATGTATATGCCTCGTGTTGCTGCTATTTGTGAGGTACAATGGTGTAAGCCTGCTCAAGGTGATTTTGAGGCATTTAAAGCACGTTTGCCTAAGCTTGTGGATGTCTATAAACTGATGGGTTGGAAATACGCTAGACATGCACTTCCTGCTGATTATGACCACGGCAGTAGTGCCTCTATGTGGTAAAATGTAACTAAAAATGCAATTTTTTTGCAAAAATAGTTTGGCGAATAGAAAAAAGCACTATCTTTGCCCATGATATGAGTTGACAATATGTTTTAAGGAGTTTTTTATTAACTAATTTGTTAGATCTTAAATTTTAAACTAAAACCGCTATGAATATAGATAAAATCATGGCTAATCTCCAGGCCAAGCATCCAGGAGAACTTGAGTATCTGCAAGCTGTTAGAGAAGTCCTTATCTCTATTGAGGATGTGTATAACCAGCATCCTGAGTTCGAGAAAGCCAAGATCATTGAGCGCTTGGTTGAACCCGATCGTATCTTTACTTTCCGTGTAACATGGGTGGATGATAAAGGCGAAATTCAGACCAATTTGGGTTATCGCGTACAGTTCAATAACGCCATTGGTCCATACAAAGGCGGTCTTCGTTTCCATGCCTCTGTGACTCCTTCTATCCTGAAGTTCCTCGGTTTTGAGCAGACATTTAAGAACGCCCTGACTACACTCCCTATGGGTGGTGGCAAGGGTGGTTCCGATTTCTCTCCACGTGGAAAGAGTGAAGCCGAAATCATGCGTTTCTGCCAGGCATTCATGTTGGAGTTATGGCGCAACGTTGGTCCTAACGTTGATGTACCTGCTGGTGACATTGGCGTAGGTGGACGTGAGATTGGCTTTATCAATGGTATGTATAAAAAACTTACCCGCCAGTGCGACGGAACGTTCACCGGTAAGGGTCTGGAATATGGTGGCTCACTGGTACGCCCGGAGGCAACTGGTTTCGGTGCCCTTTATTTCACCAAGCAGATGCTTGAGACGAAGGGTGAAACCCTTGCAGGCAAAACCGTAGCTATCTCTGGTTTCGGCAATGTGGCTTGGGGTGCTGCTACGAAGGCTACCCAGTTGGGGGCCAAGGTGGTGACCATCTCTGGTCCTGACGGCTACGTCTATGATCCAGACGGCATCAGCGGTGAGAAAATAGACTATATGCTGGAACTTCGTTCTTCTGGCAATGATGTGGTAGCTCCATACGCAGAGCGCTTCCCTAATGCGAAGTTCTTCGCTGGCAAGAAGCCTTGGGAGCAGAAAGTGGATATTGCTCTTCCATGTGCTACACAAAATGAACTGAACGGTGACGATGCACAGCATCTAATAGATAATCAGGTAATCTGTGTGGCAGAGGTTTCCAACATGGGATGCACTCCTGAGGCCATCGACAAGTTTATCGAGCATAAGATGCTCTTTGCCCCTGGCAAGGCTGTAAATGCAGGTGGAGTGGCTACCTCTGGACTTGAGATGTCACAGAATGCATTGCACTTAAGTTGGACTGCCGAGGAGGTAGATCAGCGCTTGCACCAGATTATGCATGCCATCCATGCTCAGTGCTTGAAGTATGGCACGCAGCCAGATGGTTACGTGAACTATGTGAAGGGTGCTAATGTGGCAGGCTTCATGAAGGTAGCGAAGGCTATGCTGGCGCAGGGCGTTATTTGATGAAAGAAACGTAGTTGATAAGATGAGATACTTTGTTTAGTTGTATTTGTATTTGTGGTTTGTACTGCCTGGGCTTGTGAAAGTCTGGGCAGTTTTTTTATAACTGCTTCAGAGCCAGCTTAATGACTTGCTCCACGGTGGCGTTGGGCTGAGCTTTGAGGATGGAATATACCACCTTCTGTGAAGGAGCTATTGCAAATCCAAGCATGGTGAGGGCCGATACGGCTTCGTCGTGTACCTGCTTGTTGCTGGAGGGGACAGATACCGTAGAGAAATCACTACCACCTACAGCAATGCTGTCGTTCTTTATTTTATCCTTCAGATCCACAATAATGCGTTGGGCGGTCTTCAGACCTAGACCTTTCACTCCCTTGAGAATAGAGGTATTCTCCGTACTGATGCAGTTGACCAGCTCGGCTGGTGAGAGGGCAGAAAGGATGGTGCGAGCTGTGTTTCCACCGATGCCAGATACACTGATGAGCAGTAAGAATAGCTCACGTTCTTGTTTGGTACAGAATCCATAAAGCACTTGGGCTGCATCCTGTCTGACGGCTTCGTAAACGTAGAGTTTGCATTCCTTTTTCCCTTGAATGGCAGAGTAGGTATTCAGTGAAATGCTGAGGGCATACCCTATGCCATAACACTCTAAGACGGCGGTTGCTGGTTGCAATTCCGCAATTTCTCCTTTAATATAGTCTATCATACGCTCTTTTTCTTTTTGTTGCGAATTTAGCCATAATTATTGAATTATTTCTTAAAAATAACTATTTTTGCGCCCGATAGAAACAAATCATTAAAAATACATCTCATTATGAAGACAATTAGAGCAGCAATAGTGGGCTATGGCAATATCGGCCGCTTTGCATTGGAGGCTTTACTTGAAGCACCCGACTTTGAACTGGCTGGTATCGTACGTCGCAGTGGAGCAGTCAATCTCCCCGAGGAGCTGAAAGCCTTTACGGTGGTAAAGGATATCCGTGAACTTGGCAGCGTAGATGTTGCCATTCTCTGTACGCCGAGCCGAAGCGTAGAGAGTTATGCCAAGGAGATTCTTTCACTTGGTATCAACACGGTAGATAGTTTTGACATCCATACGGGCATCCCAGCTTTGCGCCAGACGTTGGATAAGATAGCGAAAGCGCATGGTGTGAAGTCTGTGATTTCTGCGGGTTGGGATCCGGGTTCCGACTCTGTCGTCCGTGCATTGCTGCAGGCTATAGTGCCAAAGGGCATCACCTATACAAACTTTGGTCCAGGCATGAGCATGGGGCATACAGTGGCAGTTAAGGCTATCGAGGGCGTAAAAGCTGCTTTGTCTATGACTATCCCAGTTGGTACTGGCATTCATCGCCGTATGGTCTATGTGGAGGTGAAGGATGGCTATGATTTCAAGCAGATAGAGCAGGCTATCAAGACTGATCCTTATTTCGTGCATGATGAAACACATGTAACTCAGGTTGACAGTGTAGATGCACTGAAGGATATGGGACACGGAGTAAACTTGGTGCGCAAGGGTGTATCTGGAAAGACACAGAATCAACTTTTGGAGTTCGACATGAAGATCAATAACCCGGCATTAACTGGTCAGATTCTGGTGTGTGCTGCCCGTGCTGCAATGCGCCGCACCCCAGGATGCTACACGATGATTGAGCTTCCGGTGATCGACCTGCTCCCGGGCGATCCTGATGAGTGGATTGGAAAATTGGTATAATAAAAAAGGAGTTGCGATTGCAACTCCTTTTTTATTAGTCAATGATAATTAGTCGAGCAACTTGATGCGGATGTTACGATACCAAACGTTGTCGCCATGATCTTGGAAACCGATAACACCCTCATGAGCGTCACCACCCAGGTTGTTCAGCAGCTCGAATGCTAGAGGCCAAGCGTCCTGGCTGAACTTGCTGGCCTGAAGCATCTCTGTCCATCTTGGAGTCCAGAGGTGATACTCTACACAGTTTTCTGCATCGTTCAAGGTGTGGGTCACGGTACCACGGTAAACCATAATCTTGGTCTTTTGCCACTCACCAGCCTTGGTGAAAGTCTGTGGCTTGGCAGGAATCATGTCGTACAGAGAACCTGACTGACGGTTGCCGTCCTTACCCAACTTAGCATCTGGGTGGTTTGCATTGTCAAGTACCTGATACTCTGGAGCAGAGATGTAGATAGGCTGAATCACCTGATTGCCCTTGGCATCCTTAGTTTCCACTTCCTGTGCCAGATAGAAGATACCAGAGTTGCCACCCTCAGAGATCTTCCACTCCAGTTCCAGCTGGAAATCTTTGAACTTGTGAGCGAAAATCAAGTCACCACCTTCGGCTGTCTGTCCTTCACCGGTACCGGTACCTGCGAATGTGATGCATCCGTCGGAAATAGTCCATCTTGGAGGAACCTCAGTCTTACCATAGCCACGCCATCCATTGAAGGTCTTGCCATCGAAAAGAGTGATGTAGCCGTCCTTGTCTACAGGGAAATTAGAGATATCTACCATAGGCAGATCCATGATGCTATATTCTGTAGGATCCACTTGCGCAGTAGCATTTTCTTCAACAACAGGAGCTTCTGCCTTAGGGGCAGTGTAGCGACCTAAAAGGAATGCGATGATAGCCAGTGCTATCACACCGCACCAATTCAATACTTTCTTGTTCATTTCTTCTTGTTTTGCTTTAATATAATGTAATGTCTTAAATTAGCAATTCACCTGATGCAACAGACCATAACCATTGGTCATGTGGGCACGGCGATAGAGAATTTCGTCGAGTGTCTTCTGATCACCGATGGCAGGCAGATCATGCTTCCAAGTGTCGTTAAGCATATTCCATGCAGCATTGGAAGCGATGGCAGAATCGCGCAACTTAGGAAGTTGTGGGTGCAATTTACCATCTCTAATACTGTCGGCAAATAGATCAATCAAAATGTCGATGTTCTTGGAACCAAAAGGTTTTTCGATACGTTCAGTGCGATTGACACCACGTAATTCAATCACTGCAGTATGAAAATCGTGGGTCATGCGCACAATACCCTTTGTCCCAATAATATCTGTATAGGAATTATGCGTTTGGTCCTTGGAAAGCTGTCCGTAGACGAAACCTTGAGTAATGTCATATACCACGCCATTTTCAAAAGTTCCGTGAGCCTGAACCCACCAAGGATCCTTATAGTTCCACATACGTATGCCCTGTGCATTCCAGGTTTTGAATTCACTTTCTGCATACCAGCGGGTGATGTCCACATAGTGCATACCACAATCATGGAAGCAAGGACCTTCGGCTTCGTGCCCCTCACTAGGAGCCAAACCTGGCGTCATGTGGCAGATACGTATGATAGCCAACTCACCAAGTTCTCCGTCCTTGATGAACTGTTTCATCTGATGGTGGTACCATGAATTGCGCAGATAGAGGTTGACTGTAGCCAGACGGTCGGATTTTTCCACCATATTCACTACCTTCCATTCATTCTCTACTGTATCAGCCACAGGTTTCTCTGAAATGATGTGTTTACCATGAGCCAACGCTTTTTCCACATGTTTTAAACGAGAATCTGCTAAAGCGGTAAGGGTGACAACTTGAATTTCTGGATCGTTGAAGACAATGTCTTCATCTGAAACGACTTTAGCGTTTGGAGCAAGCTTTCTTGCCAGTTCTCGTGAACCTTCGTACACATCACAAATGTAAACTACTTCCCATTTGGGGCTTTTTAGCATCTCTTTCAGATAGAATCTGCCCATACGACCAAATCCTATAATGGCGGCTTTAATCACGGTATTTTCCATTATTTTTTAATATGTTGTTTTATCATTTTACGACTGAATCCTATTTTCAGTGATACAAAGATAATGAAGAATACCGAAACAATTACAAATAAATATCTTTATGTAGGACTAATTTTTTTATAATATGTTAATTAATAGTATATTATAGAAAACGCATAATGTAAAAAATGTAGAAATATTGGATGTACTTTTAGCCATTTTTCAGGTTTGAGAAGAGCCTATCTTCATCACTTGCTCATCTAAATTATCTATCTCATCTTTTGCTTTGTTGCGCATCTTTGTCTTATAGTTATAGATGGTACTTACGGAACAATGCAGGAAGTTGGCTATTTGCTCACTATCAGTGAAACCTAGACGCAGCAGAGCAAAGATGCGGAGTTCTTTGTTCAATAGTACTCCCGGTTTCAGCGTAATTCTTTCTTCCTCGCGAAGCAGGGCATTCATATCATCTACAAAGGTCGGGTAAAGACGAAGGAAGATGGTGTCGAAATGGTGATAGAGTTCTTCCAGCTCATCGTCGATGATGGCTGTGGATTTCAGTTTCTTCACCAACTCATCCTGCTTTTTGTTCATTGCTAGTCGGTAAAGTGATTTTTGGTAATCACCAATTTTGTCGATATAGCCTGAACAGATATTGAAGAATTGGGCAATGTATTGTTCTTTAAGTGTATTAAAACGAGATAATTCTTCATTATTATTGTTTAGCTGTTCGTTGGCTTGACTAAGGGCAAGGTTTAGTTTTTGAAGTTTCTCATTGCTTTCTGATAAATCCTTACGGATGCGCATAATCTTACGGAGCTGCTGTACGATATAAACCACAGAAATGACGAGACACACAGAAATAATACCCAGTAAGATTAGGATTAATTGAAGTCGTTCTCTTACTTGTTGTTCGTAAATCTGATAAGCTTCATTTACTGTCGAGTAGAATTCTGACACCTGATTCACTCTGAATTGAATTCCTGCTGTAATTGCATCCTCGAACGATGATTGTGCGTAGCGGAAAGCACTACTTACATCTCCTTCGCGGTAGCAGATTAGAGAAAGTGAATAAAGGGACTGAGTCTCACGGATAGAATTACGAATATCCGCAATAGCCGAACGTATATATAATTCCTTTTGTTCCTCGATTCTCTGATTCATGCTCTCTTGGGAAGCAACAAGGTTGGCTGCTATGGCATACTCTGGAGATCCTACAGGAACGCTGGCCATCAACTTTCGTAATTCAATGTCGCGTTTTGCAGGATTGGGTTCCCTTTGGGCTTTGGTGGAGCGATAGTCATAAGAGAGGGTATCGTTATAATTCCGATACAACGAGTCCATATAAGCTTGATAAAGCAGCTCTTGTGGACGGTTGGAAGTGTACATGTAATAGTTCAGTAGTCGGCTGCGAGCATAGAAATATAGCTCGCGCATCTCCTTAGGTAAATCGGAAGATTGGTACTGACTTAATAGCTCTTCCGCCTGCCAGAACATTCCATGCATCGCGTATAGTATGGATAGCTCAAACTCAGAGCGGTAACGCAACAGTGGCTTATCCATGGCAATAGCCATTTCCAAACTCTTGCTAGCATAATTGATGGCAGAATCTACGACAAACTTACGATATTCATTGTAAAGTTTCGTATAAACATCATACTTGTGTTGTAACGAAGTATCGGGAGAGATAAGTTCTTGTTGGATTTGGTTGATACGTTGTCTTTTCTGCTCCACGAAAAGGCGCTTATGCGATATCTCTGTGTTCAGCGAGTCGAAAAGCTGTTTTAGATTATTGGTGGCATAAGAGGACGAAATCATCAGCCCCCCCATGAAGAGGGTGACAAAGAATCTGAGTAATACGGTCTTTTTCATGGCCTCGTCCTCCAATTATCAATTAGAACAGAAATCTTAGAATATCGTTGAAGTTGGCCCAAATAAGCAGAGCGAACAAGATAGCCATACCCACAATTTGGGCACGTTCCATAAACTTATCGCTAGGCTTGCGACGGGCAATTATTTCATACAAAAGGAAGAGCACATGCCCTCCATCTAAAGCTGGGATAGGGAGGATGTTCATAAATGCCAGAATAATGCTCAGGAAAGCTGTCATCATCCAGAACTGGTGCCAATCCCAAGTAGATGGGAATATGCTGCCAATGGTACCGAAACCACCCAACTGCTTTACACCTTCTTTAGAGAACACATATTTCAATTGATTGACGTATCCAGTCAGTGTATTCACTCCTAAAGAGATACCGGCAGGAATAGCTTCAAAGAAGCCGTAGCTTTGATTAACCATAGGCATCAGGCGATTCGCATCGAGCGTTGCCATGACACCCATTTGATAGTTTTCATCAGTGGTCAGTGTTGTGGTATATTCCACTCCACGACGGACATAACTAAGTAACACATCATGATTTGTATCATGATTTTCCATACGCTTTGCCATTTCTTCTCGGAAATCGAAATAGGCGATAGACTTTCCATCCATCTTGATAATGCTATCGCCTGCTATTAATCCTGCTAAAGCCGCAGGTTTGTCAGCCATAACACTGTCAATCACAAACGGATAACGGAAATCAGCAAATCTTACACTATCTGCCAATACACGGTTCATCAAGTCGTCTGGCATCGTCAGCGTTTTCTCCACTCCTTCTCTCAAGACCGTTACCTCTTTGGCATCCATAATGGCAGTGAGCATATCTGTTCCCATACGGGTGAGAGGTTTGCCATCGGCAGAAAGGAGTACATCGCCATCCACAAAACCTGCATAATGGGCAGTTTCATTGAAATCCATACCCAATGGTGCTTTCTGCAAGTCGATATAGCTATCTCCCCAAGTAAAGAGGATCGCAGCATAAATGAATAAAGCCAACAGGAAATTGAAGAGAACCCCACCAATCATGATGAACAGACGCTGCCAGGCAGGTTTGGCTCTAAATTCCCAAGGCTGAACTTCTTCATTGAGTTTAGAAGCATCCTGTGTCTCGTCAATCATACCTGCAATCTGGGTATAACCGCCAAGAGGCAGCCATCCAATAGCATATTCCGTTTCACTGTTCTTTGGCTTATATTTAAATAAGGTGAACCAAGGATCGAAGAAAATGCAAAACTTGGTCACGCGCGTTTTGAAAATACGCGCAAAAAGAAAATGTCCGTATTCATGGATGAGTACCAAAATGGAGAGGCTCATCATCAGTTGTATCGCTTTAATCCAAAAAGTGTCCATTATCTATTTGTTTTAATCAAATCTTTAGCTATTTCTCTGGCTTCACGGTCAGTTGCCATGTAGTCGTCGAACGTTGGTTTATGTATAAATGAAGCTTTCTGCATGGTTTGCTCTATGACATCACTCATTCCCAAGAATGAAACTTCGTCATGTAGGAAAGCGGCATTGGCAATCTCATTGGCGGCATTAATGATGCAAGGCATATTTCCTCCCTCACTGATGGCTTCAAATGCTAATGCCAAATTGCGAAACTTCTCCGTATCTGGATGCTCGAAAGTCAGCTGGGTACAAAGGTCGAAATCAATCCTTGGAAAATCAGATTTAAGTCGGTCGGGATAGCTGAAGGCATACTGGATAGGGATACGCATATCCGGCATACCCAACTGTGCTTTAATGGCTCCATCTTCAAACTGCACGGCAGAATGAATAATGCTTTGTGGGTGTACCAGAACCTCTATCTGCTCAGGTTTCACACCGAAAAGCCAGCGTGCTTCCATCACTTCAAATCCTTTATTCATCATTGACGCAGAATCAATGGTAATTTTGGCTCCCATGCTCCAGTTTGGGTGTTTCAGTGCCTGTTCTTTGGTCACAGTTGCCAACTGCTCCTTTGTGAATTTACGGAAAGGACCGCCTGAGGCTGTCAGTAAGATCTTCTCGATAGGATTTCCTAACTCACCTACTAAACATTGGAAGATTGCCGAGTGCTCTGAGTCAACAGGTAGGATGGGGACATTATTCTCAGCAGCCAAAGCGTCAATAAGTTCACCAGCCACTACAAGTGTTTCCTTGTTAGCAAGAGCGATAGGCTTGTGTGCTTTAATGGCACTGATGGTAGGCCTTAATCCTGCGAAACCAACTAAAGCTGTCAGTACAATGTCTACAGGGTCTTCCGCAACTACTTGACAGAGGGCTTCCGCTCCGCAATAAACTTTAATCGGAAGGTCGGCCAAAGCTTCTTGCAACTTAGGATAGTGTTGTTCATTGGCAATGACCACTGCTTCGGGCTTATATTTTCGAGCCTGTTCTATCAACTTGTCCACTTGATTATTGGCCGTCAGAACATAAGCTTCATAAAGTTCGCTATGCTTTTCAATGACTTCCAAAGCTTGAGTGCCGATAGAACCAGTAGAACCTAATATGGCTATTCTTTTCTTCATTTTTTGTTCTTAATATACTTCGTCATTTGCTTTACTTGGGTCGTTGAGAGTCAACAAACCTTCTGGGAGGTCCATGACGAGGTGTCTTTTTTCTCTATCTATACTTACGATGAAAGATTCTTGTGCTGGAATCATCAATTCCTTGTCAGCAGTCTCTATAATAAATAAGGTGTTCAGTGTACTATTATCTACATGGGTGATGCGTCCTAGTTGTCCGACCTTGATGTCTTCCACGGTACATCCCCTAAAGAAAAGCCAACTGAGTTCCTCATCTGGAGCAGGGATACGTTCAACCAGTTTAGCATAAACGTCTATTCCCGTCAACTTTCGGGCTTGGTCTTCTGAATCTATACCTTCCAGTTTAAGCAACATGGTTGTGTCAGAGCGGAAGCGGTATTCTTCAACGTAGAATGGAACCAGGATACCGTCAAGCATACAGAAGATGAATTCCAGTTCTTCTTCTTCAGCCATAAAGGCATCATCGGTGATGGTGAACTGTAGTTCTCCCTTTGTACCGTGTGGCTTGTTTATTTTTCCAACCAGATATACCTCTTCTTCCCTGATCATCTTACATTCTTGTTATACGTGCACCGATAGCGTTCAGACGACCTTCGATGTTCTGATAGCCTCGGTCTATTTGCTCGATGTTATGGATATGGCTGATTCCGTCAGCGCTCATAGCTGCAATCAGTAGGGCAATACCTGCTCTGATATCTGGAGACGTCATCTTGCCTCCACGAAGACGGAATTTGCGGTCGTGTCCAATCACAACAGCGCGGTGAGGATCACATAAGATTATCTGCGCGCCCATATCGATGAGTTTATCCACGAAGAACAGTCGGCTTTCAAACATCTTCTGATGAATCAGTACGCTGCCTTTTGCTTGGGTAGCCACTACGAGAATCACACTAAGCAAGTCGGGTGTCAGTCCTGGCCATGGTGCGTCGGCAATCGTCATAATGGAACCATCCATAAACGATTCTATTTGATAATGCTTCTGTGCTGGAACAATGATGTCATCTCCCTTCTGTTCTAGTTGGATACCTAATCTTCTGAAACTTTCTGGAATGATTCCCAAATTTTCCTGAGATACATTTTTGATGGTAATTTCACTTTGTGTCATGGCTGCCATGCCTATGAAACTACCCACTTCAATCATATCTGGCAATACGGTATGTACGGTACCATGCAACTCTTTGACGCCTTCAATGCGTAGAAGGTTGGAAGCAATGCCTGAAATCTTGGCTCCCATGGCATTGAGCATTCGGCACAGTTGCTGTACGTAAGGCTCGCATGCAGCATTATAAATGGTCGTGACTCCTTCAGCCATTACAGCAGCCATTACGATGTTTGCTGTACCAGTGACAGAGGCCTCATCGAGCAACATCGAAGTACCAACTAATTTCGGAGCCGTTATTTCATAGATCTGACGTTCCTCTATATAGTTGAAACTTGCTCCCAGTTTTTGAATGCCGATGAAATGGGTATCTAATCTTCTTCGACCAATTTTATCTCCTCCAGGCTTAGCGATTATGGCTTTCCCGAAGCGAGCAATCAGTGGTCCCACCAGCATGACTGAACCTCGTAGTGAAGTACATCTCTTAATGAACGTGTCGCTGTTCAAATAGGTCAGATCCACATCATCGGCTTGGAAACTATAGTCGTTGAGCCCCTTCTTTGTCACTTTTACACCCATATCCCTCATTAGTTGGATGAGGTTGTTCACATCCAAGATATCGGGAACATTGTTCACTGTGACTTCCTCTGCGGTCAGTAAGGTTCCACAGATAATTTCCAGTACTTCGTTCTTTGCACCTTGTGGATGAATCTCTCCGTGCAGGCGATGTCCGCCTTCAATGACAAATGAAGCCATAATTTTAGAATTTACGTTTGTTATTATTCCGATTATTCTGTTGTTTGCCGTTTTGACTGTTGCTTTGTGGATTGGCAGGAGTCTTAGGTTTACAGTAAGCATCAATACGGTCGGCCATCAGTTCTTTAAGGTCGTCTGTCAGTTCCAATTTCCCTTGAGAAAGTTCGCGCAAATCGTCGGCCACCTTTTGATCGTCCATACTGTCTTTGTTCCATGCCATAAAATCCTTCCTCATATGGTTACAAATCAATGCCACCAGATTGTCCTTCTCATTACCTTCTTCCATATTGCTAGCCACACCGATCAGTTTCTCCAACATCTGACCATAATGACGATATCGCATTTTATGGTTAGAGTAGGGGATTTGATTTGGTTTCACATTCAAATCATCTTTTTTCACTATCTCGAAAGGATAATCGATATCTAACTTATAGTCGGACATGATGGCCAAATGATCCCAAAGTTTATGTTTAAATTCGGGAACGTCACGATAGTGTGGAAACATGTTTCCCATAATGTCAATAATGGTATTAGCACACCACTGACGTTCTTCCCTGTCTTCAATGGTAATGGCATAATCAACCATATTCTGTATGCTTCTTCCATATTCAGGAAGCGCCATTTTCTTTTGTTGGGTATTATATTTTAAAGTCATCTTAAATAAGTTTTTTCGGAGTTGTTGCAATAAATTCCTTTAGGTAAAATGGCTCAAAGTAAGCGACATCCTTAAAATCTTCCCTTGCGATGGCTTGTTCAGCCAGAGGCGCCATCATAGTGGCTAAAGGCAGGATGTTATCAATAAAATGAGCGTTGGGATGCGTTAATTTGGCCTTACATTTTTCTGCCCCATTGCCAAAGAAATATACCGGTCCTTGTTCCAGGAATTCTTCATAAGTGTGTTCATCAACGATATCGGCTCGGGTAGGGCGGATTTCTTTCAACGCACGGTTATATACCGCAGCATAGACCTCCATACGACGTGCATCAATCATCGGACAAAGCAATGCTTCATCGGGCAATTCGTCATGATACAGCAACACAGGCACACTGAGCACTTTCAGCGTTTCAAGTCCAATCAAAGGAACATTTTTGGCATAACAGATCCCTTTTGCCATAGACACACCGATACGTAGGCCTGTATAAGATCCAGGACCACAGCTAACTGCAACGGCATCGAGCGGAATTGCATGATTGTCGGTAAAGGAAAGTGCTTCATCCACAAAAACCCCTAAATCCACCGAAGCGTTTGAGGGTCCCTGTTTGTTGGTTTTTTCGAATATGTTGCTACCATCTTGGCTTACAGCTACACTGGTTGCCTGAGTAGAAGTTTCAATATGGAGTATACACGACATAATATCCTGCTAGAACTATACTTTTTTATTGCGCAAATTTACGGCATTATTTTTACTTATTAAAATATTAGCGTATTTTTGCAACAGAAAATAAACATTCATTGAAGAAATTTGCATAAAGAATGATATTATCAATGACAGGATTCGGCCGTGCCGTAGCCGAACTACCAGACAAGAAGGTTAATGTTGAGATTCGCTCTCTCAATAGTAAAGCGTTGGATCTGACCACCCGTGTAGCCCCACTTTATAGGGAAAAAGAGATGGAAATCAGAGCAGAAATTGGTCAGGCATTAGAGCGTGGAAAAGTTGATTTCAGCCTTTGGATAGAGCAGAAGGAGGTTGCTTCTTCGGCTACTCCCATCAATCAGGATTTGGTGGCAAGTTACTATCAACGCATTAAATCCATTGCTGAGACTACAGGCATTCCTGAACCATCAGATTGGTTCTATTTATTGCTCCGTATGCCCGATGTGCTGACAAAATCTGAAGTTGTGGAGCTCTCTGAAGAGGAGTGGGACATTGTTCACGCTGCCATCACAGAAGCCATTCAGCATCTGATCGATTTCCGTCGTCAAGAAGGAGCTGCTTTGGAACAGAAATTCCGCGAGAAAATAGCCAATATCGGTAAACTGCTTCAAGAAGTTGAACCTTATGAGAAAGAACGTGTAAATGCGATTAAGGAACGCATACAGTCATCACTGGAGCAGAACTTGAAAGTGGAGTATGATAAGAACCGTTTCGAACAAGAATTGATTTTCTATATTGAGAAATTGGATATCAGTGAGGAAAAACAGCGTCTGTCTAATCATCTGAATTACTTCATTACTACCTTGGAAGGGAAACCCGGACAAGGTAAGAAGTTGGGTTTCATCGCTCAGGAAATGGGACGTGAGATCAATACTTTGGGAAGTAAGAGCAATCAGGCGGAAATGCAGAACATCGTCGTACAGATGAAAGACGAATTGGAGCAAATAAAAGAACAGGTATTAAATGCTATGTAATATGGGAAAGCTGATTATTTTTTCGGCACCTTCGGGATCTGGAAAGAGTACCATCATCAATTATCTGCTCACACAGGATTTAAACTTAGCCTTTTCGATATCGGCCACTAGTCGTCCTCCTCGAGGATCAGAGCAAAATGGTGTGGAGTATTTTTTCTTGACTCCAGAAGAATTTAAAG
Organism: Bacteroidaceae bacterium; assembly: GCA_017427065.1. GTDB lineage: Bacteria > Bacteroidota > Bacteroidia > Bacteroidales > Bacteroidaceae > Bacteroides. Next base: position 113,465 of record JAFRTL010000016.1, read on the forward strand.
CGAAGATTGATGCTGATGAGTTTCTGGAATATGAAGAAGTCTATCCTGGACGTTTCTATGGAACACTGAAGAGTCAGGTAGAGGTGCAGTCGGCTCAGGGACAGACTGTTATATTCGACGTGGATGTGAAAGGTGGAGTGAATATCAAGAAGTTCTATGGTGACAGAGCTTTGTCTGTTTTCATACAACCGCCTTCTATCGAAGAGTTACGCCGTCGTTTAGAAAAGCGAGGAACAGATGCTCCAGAGGTGATTGATAGTCGTGTGAAACGTGCAGAATTTGAATTAAGCTATGCCCCTTTATATGATGTAGTCATTGTCAACGATGACTTACAGACAGCCTTAGCAGAAGCTTTGGCCGTTGTAAAAAACTTTCTGAATGATGAAACGACCGAAGAACGACCTGTCTCCGAAGACGTATAAGATACTCTATTATCTAAATATAGTGGTATCTGTTTGCTGCCTGATTATCGGTGGCTTCGATGTCTTTTTTCATGAATGGACAGGCGCGGCATGCATGTTTCTCATCTTTGGCTTTGCGGCATATAACGCCTATACTTTTCAAGACAGAATACACTGAAAGCGATGAGAAAGAAGGTAGTCTTATATTTCGGTTCGTTTAATCCTTTGCATGTGGGGCATTTGGCATTAGCCAACTATGTCTGCGAATATGCAGAAATAGATGAACTGTGGTTTGTGGTCACCCCTCGAAATCCATTTAAGGAAGGGGCAGATCTGATGGATGACGACCTTCGTCTGGAAATGGTGAGACTGGCCACTGAGGATTATCCTCGTTTTCGTGTCTGCGATGCAGAATTTCATCTCACACGTCCTTCTTATACCATTCATACATTAGATTATCTGAATCAGCAGTATCCAGAGATAGATTTCATTTTGCTTATAGGTTCCGATAATTGGGAAGGTTTTAAAGGTTGGTATCAAGCCGAACGAATCCTCAATGAATATGGCGTATTGATTTATCCGCGTCCGGATTATCCGATAGATGCAGAAACCTTACCGCCCAATATCTCTTTGATTAATGCTCCTTTATTTGAAGTAAGCTCCACTTTTATTCGCGAAGCGATGAGTGAGGGAAAAGACGTGCGCTATTTTTTACATCCAGCGGTCTATAAGAAGCTGATGGAGTAACCATGGAAACTACCGCTACCACATATCCTCAATTAATGAACGGAAAGAAGATTCTCTACGTTCACGGTTTTGCATCCAGTGGAGCATCTGGAACGGTAAGAGGATTTCGTATGTTACTTCCTAAAACTCAGATTATTGCACCTGATCTTCCTGTCCGTCCTACCGAAGCGATGGAGTTACTGAAACGTGTGTGTGCGGAAGAAAACCCCGATTTGATTATCGGTTCTTCGATGGGAGGCATGTACACTGAAATGCTCCGAGGATACGACCGTATTTTGCTTAATCCTGCCTTTCAGATAGCCGACACTTTGCTCTCTAATAATAAAATAGGTAGGCAGGAGTTTTATAATGCCCGACAAGATGGCCAGAAAGACTTTCTGGTAACCAAAGGGTTGATTGCAGAATTCAGAGAGGTATGTAGTCAATGCTTCACAGAGATAACAGATGAAGAGCGAAACCGGGTATGGGGACTTTTCGGTACGAAAGATCCATTGGTACATACGCACGATCTTTTTGCTGCGCATTATAAGAATGCCATTTGGTTTGATGGGGAGCATTTCATGAACGATCGCGTGTTACTTCGTTCCGTGATACCCGTTGTCCGTTGGATAGACGATCAGCAAGAACACCGGGAGCGTCCCATCCTTTTCATCGCTTTGGACGATACTTTGTCCGACAATTCTAATGATTGGCGGAAGTTTTCGGAAGAAGATTTGCAAACATATGCTGGTAGATTGCATGATATGCCTGGATTTTTTGAGGCCTTAGAACCAATGTCTGCAGCGGTGAAAGCCTTTCAAACCTTTGCAGAAACGTATGATGTATACGTCATCAGCAGTATTCCGCCTACTAATCCATCCGCCCTCTCAGAGAAACAAAAATGGGTGGATCGTTGGCTTGGTGTTCCTGCATACTATCGATTTATCATTACCAATCATAAGCAGTTGCTCTATGGCGACTATCTCATTGATGCGCATCAGACGAATGGCGCTTCTGATTTCATGGGTACTTTTCTGCATTTTGGTGAAGACCCTTATAAAACATGGGAAGATGTGATGGAATTCTTCTCCCGACTCGGTGGTCAGTAATCCTCCTTTTAACGTAGAAAAACTATTTTTCTAACTAGGGAATTATTTTTTCCTAACTAGAGAAAAAAAAAGAGTATCATTCAGGCATTCGGAATGCCTAGAAAATTTTTTTCAATTTTTTGAAATTTTTTCTTCTAAATATTTGGAAGTATGAAAATTATTTTTCTATCTTTGTGATATCAAAATAATATCAAAATAGATAGATGTATAACTTTTAATAATAAACATTATGGAAAACAAGGAATTTGCATTTTCAGGCTTTAGAATGAGTGGCTTTGCCATGTTGTTCTTGAATATTATTCTGACATTAGGTTCTATCGCACTTATGGTTTATGGTATCATTATTGGTCTGTGGCCTTTTTTGGCTGGATTTATTCTGTTTGTCTGCTCTATGATCTTCTGGGCAGGTTTCATGATGCTGGAACCAAATGAGGCTCGTGTAGTGATGTTCTTCGGCAAATATCGTGGCACATTCACAAGACCTGGTTATCATTGGATCAACCCGTTTACGAATACCAAGAAACTTTCTCTGCGTGCCCGTAACTTGGATGCTGAGCCTATCAAGGTAAATGATAAGATAGGTAATCCTGTGATGATAGGTCTGGTACTGGTGTGGAAGTTGAAAGATACTTACAAGGCCATGTTTGAAATCGATGCACAGACCATGGCTCAATCGAGCAAGGCTGGTAATGCCAATGAGATAGGAAGTGCCTCTATGGTGAAAATCATGGATGCTTTGGAGAACTTCGTAAAGGTGCAGAGCGATGCAGCTCTTCGTCAGGTAGCTGGTCAGTATGCTTACGATGATACGGATGGCGACTCAAAAGAAATCACCCTTCGTGACGGAAGTGATGAAATCAATAAGGAATTGGAGCGTAAGCTTGATGAGCGTCTGGATATGGCAGGTATCGAAGTGGTAGAAGCTCGTATAAACTATCTGGCATACGCCCCGGAGATTGCAGCTGTGATGCTTCGCCGCCAGCAAGCAAGTGCTATCATTACTGCTCGTGAGAAGATTGTGGAAGGAGCCGTTTCCATGGTGAAGATGGCACTCGACAAGCTTTCTGCAGAAGAGGTGGTAGAGTTGGATGACGACAAGAAAGCTGCGATGGTCAGCAATCTGATGGTGGTTCTTTGTGGTGATGATGCAGCACAGCCAGTTGTTAACACCGGAACATTGAATAATTGATGATTGAATCTGTGAGTTCAATATCAATGTTCAATATCCAAACTAATAGAAATGGCAACTAAAGAAAAAAGTAAGAGTTTCATCCTGCGCGTGGATGCGGAAACCATGAGCGCCATTGAAAAATGGGCAGCTGATGAGTTCCGCTCCACCAATGGGCAACTGCAATGGATTATCACAGAGGCATTGCGGAAAGCCAAACGTTTGCCCAAAAAGAAAGCATCAACAATAGAAGAGGAGGAGAGAGTATGATCAACTTCAGTATTTTCAAGTTAAATGGCATTAGAAATAAAAAGGAATATGCCAGTGTCCGTCTACCTCGCACAATAGAGAGCACTATCTTTGATGCGTTCATCGTTCTGGAGATACTTGTTGCATGGCTTATTATGGCATGGCTTTATGTAAGGATTGACGTTGTTCCCACTCATTTCAATGCCATGGGAGAAGCCGATGCCTGGGGTAGTCATACGATGTTGATCTTTATGGCACTGATGGATGCTGTTGTCATGGGATTATTGGCTTATAGTGCCTATCATCCTAAGTATATCAACACTCCTGTGAAGGTGGTCACAGAGGAACAACTTATGCTTAATGCCCGCATGGTTCGCATCATGGCTCTCATCATTGGTCTGCTTTTCATCCTCATTGCCATCAAGATGGGAGGCGCGATTTTTGGTATGAGTGATCCAGTCTTCGCCATGCTGATGCTTTGTTCTGTGGTGGCTTTAATTGGTGTGGCGATAGGATTTTCTATTTATGTCCATCTCAGAAGGCCAAGATGACACAGTGCAATGATAATTATGACTAATCAACATTTTAGCGGTTTCTTCTTGCATGATAAAGGAGAAACCGCTATTTTTACACCATTATTTTCGAATATCTAATTTAATTAACTGTCCTATGAAGAAAGTTATTATTGCACTTTGTCTTGCGATGGTGGTACTTACACCAGCTGCAGCAAAAAAGAAACCCAAGGAAGCTCCCAAGCCTCCAGAGAAAAAAGAAGTGAAAGCCCCTGTACGTCAAGGTTTATTCAACGTTCAGCATCAGAAAGACGATTGGATTTTCCAAGTACCCGATTCCTTGTTAGGACGATTGTTCCTTACCACTACACGCTTTATCTCTACTCCTGTTGGCATAGAGACCTATGGCGGTGAGATGCTGACCAGTCAGGTCGTTTATTTTGAAAAGAGTAGTGATAAGTTGTTGCTTCGTGCATTGATGTTTGATTCTATGGCCGATGAAGGAGAAGAAATTGCCAAAGCCGTGAAGATCAGTGCAGAAGATCCTATCATCGCTTCTCTGAAGATAGATTCTGTAAGCAGTGATAAGCTCTATTCCGTGAATGTTACCCGATTGTTCAACGGCGACAATGCTTCTTTCGGCATGAGTGATGCAGCAAAGCGTCGCAGTAACCTTAGTGGCTTGCAAGCCGATCGTTCACTTATTGATACGGTGCTTACTTTCCCTATTAATACAGAGATTAAGACATACAAGACCTATGGTGTGACACAGCAGAACCGTTGGGAAGCAGGCCGTGCTACTGGTTCGGTGACTTTCCATCTTAACACATCGTTCGTACTGTTGCCAGAAAAGCCTATGCAAGGCAGATTGTTTGATCAGCGTGTAGGTTATTTCACCAATTCGCATCAGTATTATAGTGATGCTCAGCAGCGTACCAAGCGTCGTGCGTGGATTACCCGTTGGCGTCTGGAGCCAAAGAATGCAGAGGATGCTGCCCGTCAGAAACGTGGTGAATTAATAGAACCTGCCAAGCAGATTGTCTATTACATTGATCCTGCAACTCCCAAGCAGTGGCGCAAGTACCTTATCATGGGTGTGGAAGATTGGAATGCGGCTTTTGAGGAGGCTGGTTTCAAGAATGCCATCACTGCCAAGGAATGGCCAGAGAACGACTCCACTATGAGTATGGAAGATGCCCGTTATTCTGTCATCCGCTATTTAGCTTCTCCGATTGCCAATGCCTACGGACCAAACGTACACGATCCTCGCAGTGGTGAGATAATCGAAAGTCACATTGGCTGGTATCATAATGTGATGTCATTGGTACACGACTGGTATATGGTACAGGCAGGTGCCGTGGATCCACGTGCCCGTAAGCAGGTGTTCGATGAGGAGTTGATGGGACAGCTTATTCGTTTTGTCAGCTCTCATGAGGTGGGCCATACCCTTGGACTTCGTCACAACAAAGGTGCCAGCAGTGCTACTCCAGTAGAAAAGATGCGTGACAAGGCTTGGGTGGAGGCCAATGGCCATACGTCTTCGATCATGGATTATGCACGTTTCAACTATGTAGCTCAGCCAGAAGATAATATCTCATGGGCAGGTCTCTTCCCACGTATCAACGACTATGACAAGTGGGCAATTAAGTGGGGTTACATGCCTGCAACTTCAACTGATCCTGAAGTGGATAAGTTGGCAATGAACAAGCTTATCATCCAGACGCTGGAGGGTAATCCTCGTCTGTGGTTTGGTGGAGAAGGTTATGATAATGATCCACGTGCACAGAGCGAAGATCTTGGTGATGATGCAGTTTTGGCCAGTGAATATGGTATCAAGAATCTGAAACGCATTTTGCCTCAATTGCCACAATGGACCTACGAAGAAGGTAATCAGGGAGATAATCTTGAAAGTGCCTACGATGCTGTGGTGAGTCAGCTTCGTCGCTATGCCGGTCATGTGGCCGCTTATGTAGGAGGCGTTTACATTACTTATAAGAGTGTGGAACAGTCGGGTGCCGTTTATGAACCAGAAACTAAGGCCACCCAGAAAGCTGCTCTAGCTTTTATTGATCGTGAGATATTCAATGAACCTACATGGTTAAATGCCGACTATCTCAACCGCTTCACTCAAGATCCGCTGGGCAAGCTTAAAACCCTTCCTAATGGCGTGGTTGATCGGTTGGTTACAGCTTCCATGATGGCCAATATGGAGAAGTTTGCCACTTATGCCACCGAGCCTTATCTGCCAAGTGACTATGTGAAGGATCTTGTCAATATGATTTTCAAGGAAACGGCCAATGGTGCTAAAGTGAGTCCTTATCGTCGTTTTTTACAGACACGCACAGTGACCAAAGCCATTTCTGAGTGGCTTACTAATGTGAACAGTGACGGTCGCCCATACCTTTATAATATGCTTACCAGCATTCAGAACCGTGTGCGTAATGCCCGTGCTGCCGATGAGGTTACCCGTGCCCATTATGCAAGTCTGGCCCAGCAGATCGCTGAGGCTTTCGAGCATCCTGAGCATCCGCAGCAGGGACAGCAAGGAGCTAGCAGATAATGATGCGTTACATCATTGCCATAGATTCTTTCAAAGGATGCCTCACATCGACGGATGCTGCATTGGCAGTCGCCGAAGGCATTAGGAAGGTACAACCATCAGCAGAGATTCTTCAGATACCTGTTTCTGATGGAGGAGAGGGGATGCTTACAGCATTCCTCTCTGCTTTTCATGGAAAGCGTGTTACCATACTTGTTCACGATCCGTTGATGCGTCCCATTTCTGCTTCTTATGGTATTTCAATGGATGGAGAAACTGCCATTATCGAAATGGCAGAAGCCAGTGGATTACAACTCCTTTCACAGGAAGAACAGAATCCTCTATTAACAACGACATTTGGCACTGGCGAATTAATCTTGGATGCCTTGAAACGTCATTGCAGGCATTTCATCATCGGACTAGGAGGCAGTGCTACGACGGATGGCGGTGTAGGCATGCTTCAAGCACTTGGCATGAAATGTTATGACGAGCATGGTGTGCTTCTTGGAGTTGGAGGAGGAATGCTTAGTCATATAGCATCAATAGATACTTCTGCATTGCATCCATTGTTACGAGAATGTCGTTTTACTTTAGCATCCGATGTCACAAACCCTCTTTGTGGCATACATGGGGCCGCTTACGTTTTTGGCCCACAGAAAGGAGCTACACCTACTATGGTACAACAGCTAGATGCTGGTCTCCAACATTGGGCATCTATATCGGGACATGAGAGAGAAGCATTACTTCCAGGAGCAGGAGCCGCCGGAGGTTTGGGCTTTTCTTTCTTGGCATTCCTACAGGCCAAGATGACATCAGGAATAGAGTTGTTGCTTGAATATCTGGCATTCTACAGATTATTGGATCAGGCAGATCTCGTTATTACTGGTGAAGGTAGTGCCGATTGTCAGACATTGATGGGCAAGCTTCCTAGTGGTATTCTTCGGCATGCGCAAAAGACCAATGTACCAGTATGGCTGTTGGCTGGCAAGATAGAACATCGTGACGAATTGCTTCGTGCAGGTTTCTCCAGAGTGGAGTGTATCAATCCTTCCGGTATGCCTTTGATTGAGGCCATGAAGCCCGAAATAGCAAAAAAGAACCTTTCTGAAACGATAAAGAGATTATTTGCTACTTTTTTTAATGAAAAATAGCACAAAATGAAGCAGTGTTTGGCTAAATGTTTGCATTATAAAGATAAAAAGAGTACTTTTATGCTCACTTACTTAACTATATGGAGGGCTTAATTATGAAGAAGTTATTATTAGCATTGGTAATGGGAGTCGCAATGACCAGTTGCATGACTACCGCTTATGATCCATACGGATACGATTCCTATGGAAATGTAGTGTACTACGATGTTTATGATGACTATGGCTATAATTATATATATGATGAGGCAGTCATCATAGAGATCACCAATAGAATGGTTGTCCAGATGCGTCTGAGCAGCTGGGAAGCACAGCGCTTGTTGGATCTTAACCGTCGTTATTTCTATTTGTTCCATCGTTATCCTGCTTATAGTTGGGGATACTATGCACATCCACTTCCAGGATATGCTCGTCCTGGCTTTGGTGGCAGAGGCCCTGGTTATGGTGCCCCTCCTCGTGGCTACAGAGATTCTTACATGCGTATTGAGAATGGGCGTGCGACGATGTATAATGTGAACACTCGTCGTGGCAATGACAATCGTGTGATGATGACCTCTAAGCAGATGGATAAGATGGCTGACAAGTACGATAAGGAAGTTCGCAAGATTGTGGGCAATGACTCTTATGGCACTTTCCGTACGCAGACTTCCAATCGTAGTGTGACCTATAATGCAGCTCCTGGAACCTCTGGTTATACTGGCGGCAATGGTGTTGCACCTAACACTAATACGCGTCAGAACACTGGTACCAGTACTCGTAATACGACTACCAATCCAGGTGTATCCAACGATGGTGGCCGTGTGAGAAGCACTACTACTACTACGCCTTCTGTGAATGGTACTACGGGCACTGCTACGCAGCCGAGTACTTCTTCCAGTCGTATGAACCAACGTACGGGGAACACCAATCAGCAAAGTACGGTGAACTCTCGCACGAATGGTACTAGCACGCAGCGTCAGCAGACTACGACTGCACAGCCTCAGCAGGGCACGTCCTCTCGTAGTCAGACCACTACTGGTAGTAGTTCACGTACTCGTACGCGCACCAATACCAGTGGTACCAATACGCAAGTGAATACGCGTACCAATACTACGAGTAGCAGCACTACTACGACAACTACCACTACTAGAAGTAATAATGGCTCATCAAACAATAATAGCCAGACTACCAATAGCGGCGGTGGTGCCAGAAGAAGATAATTGAAATTGTCAATTGTGAATTGTTAATTGTGAATTGAAATGAATATCTTAATAACCGGTGCCAACGGTCAACTTGGCAATGAAATGAGATTGGTGAGCGCGAAAAGCGCTCACCACTTTGTGTTTACAGACGTCGTAGGAGAGTGTGAAAAGTTGGATATAACCGACTTAGAAGCAGTGAGAAACATAGTTAAAGCCCATCAGATTGATGTCATTGTAAACTGTGCCGCTTATACCAATGTAGATAAGGCAGAAGATGATTATGACACCGCTAACTTGATAAACAATAAAGCCGTGGAAGTATTGGCGACAGCAGCAAAAGAAGCTGATGCTACCTTGATCCATATTTCAACCGACTATGTTTTTAAGGGAGATAAATGTACCCCTTGTCAAGAAACATGGGCAACAGATCCATTAGGTGTATATGGCGTGACAAAGTTGGCTGGAGAACAAAGCATCCAGAGGGTAGGGTGCAAGCATATTATTATTCGTACGGCATGGCTTTATTCACCCTTTGGAAAGAACTTTGTTAAGACCATGCGTACGCTTACAGCCACCAAGGATCAACTCAAGGTGGTGTTCGATCAAGTAGGTACACCTACTTATGCTGGTGATTTAGCAGAAGTGATCGTACATATTATAGATACCAATCAGTTGGATAAGCAGGGCATCTACCATTTCAGTAATGAAGGAGTGTGCTCTTGGTACGATTTTACCCAAGAAATCAAGGCACTCTGTGGGAATACCTGTGATGTACAACCCTGCCACAGCGATGAGTTTCCAAGTAAGGTAAAACGTCCACATTTCTCGGTACTCGATAAGACAAAAATCAAGGAAACCTTCGGCATCCAGATACCTTATTGGAAAGAATCGTTAGCTAAGTGTATTGATGTACTTACTGATTGAGCATTGAACATTATGAAGATATTATTGTTTTTGGCGTTCATATTTGGTAACGTTTTGGCAATTCAAGCCCAGACTGAAGAAAAGATCCAAGATGTACGTACCTATCCTGATTACTATTTCCTGAAGATAGATGATGTGGCGAGTAGTCTGAATCTCTTGCCTGCACCGCCACAACCAGGTGATATTTTGTTTTTGCACGATCAAGCACGCTATCAATGGGGAAAATCGCAGCGTAATACATCTCGTGGTGAATTGGCTATCCGTGATGCGGATGCCAGTGCCGAGGGTGTTTGTGCCGCTTTGTCTGGTGCCTTTGGCTACGATATCACAGAGACAGGCACCCCAGAACTCTTTAAATTAGTAAAGAAAGTGGTGGCAGATGCTGGCGACCTATCCACTCGTGAAGCCAAGAATTACTATATGCGTCCACGTCCCTATATGCTTTTCAAGGAAGGCACTTCCGTGCCCGAAGATGAAGAGGTACTTAGTCATAATGGATCCTATCCTTCAGGACATACCGCAGAAGGGTGGGCAGTAGCATTAGTTCTAGCTGAGATCAATGTGGCCAATCAAGATGCTATTCTCCAGCGAGGCTATGATTATGGCACCAGCCGTGTGATTGTTGGCTACCACTGGCAAAGTGATGTGGATAATGCCCGCATTGTTGCCTCTGCTGTAGTAGCTCGCCTTCATGCCGATGAAGGATTTGTAGAGCAGTTAGCGAAGGCAAAAGCCGAATTCGCTACGCTTTTAAATTGAGAATTGAGGATTGAGAATTGAGGATTAATAGAATTTGAAGGTCGGTTATACTTAAAGAAAAAGGGCTGCTATAGTCAATAAGCGCAGCCCTTAATTTTCAATTTTCAATCCTCAATTCTCAATTTTTCAAAGTTTCTTTCAGTAAGTTCCAATACTTCCAAAAATACTCTTTACCTATTGCCTCCCATGCTACCGCGAAAGCAAAGAAAAGAAAGGTGAAGATAATCAGCACCTTTAGCTTACTTGGAGAGCCTTGAAGAGGTACTACGGCGGGTTGTACCACTGTCAGTACAGGGGTTTCTTCTTGTACTTTGGCTTGTGCTAACTGCAATTGTTGGGCACTCTGCGTATAGACATTCATGGCTAAGTTTCTATCATTCTGCAAACGCTCCAACTCAGTACGTGAACGCTGTGTAAACAGATTCTGATTAGCATCAGCAAAAGCTGCATATGCTGCCTGTTTTAATTCGTAATCATGTTTAGCACCATTATAGATTTCTTGAGAGAATTGCAGATCTTTTTTTGCTTTATCTGTACGGTAGTCAGTAATATATTTCTGCAAGAATCTTGTTACAGTGTCCGCCACGGTTGCTGCAATCAATGGATCCTGCATCTTTACGGAAATTGTCGTATAGTTTGTTTTCTTATCCACAGAGATTCCTACACGCTTATTAAGTGCTTCGGCCATTTTGCGTTGGTCTTCAGTCAGAGAAATATACCCTTTTTGACCATTATTTAAGCTCTCCATCAATTCCGTGTTGTCCTTATTCCATAAGGAGCGTATTAATCCTAACGCCATTTTTGGAGCTGCAATAATATAGTTCCACCATGCCACTTTTACATTCTCGTGTAAGTAGTCATATAGATTGGTCTTAAGTTTCCCGTCAAGACTGGTCACTTGTGTATTAAATAACTCCAGTGTAAACGGCGTAGAACTAACAATATTTGGATAAAGGTCTGGAGTCAATGCCTCACTACTTCTACCCGAACTAATATTTATACCCGCCATAGCAGCCAACGAACTCAGGCCACCAGTACCACTGGCACCCGACTCTGAAGCTAAATTGACGCTTGTAGAATATTCCTTAGGAATACTGAAAGCAGCAATGAGGCCAACTATGACACCAATAATACAGCATTTCAAGATAAACATACGACCCTCCCATGCTTTTTTCAGCATGCCCAACCAGTCTATCTGCATTTCATCCTCATCTTCTATATATTGTTTGTCTTTCTCTTCCACCATTATTTTTAATTATGAATTATGAATTGTTATCTGTGAATTATTTAAACGCTCTAAACAGCGTTGCGATCATAGCTGCCATAGAAGTGATGGTTGAAGCCATGGTTACAGTTTGTGCAATATTCGAACCATTCCTTTCAGGTTTACTTGGCACTATGATTTCACAACCAGGTTCAATCTTTGCTCCGCCAAACCGTTTTACTTTACCTACATTACCATTGGCATATACCACATACACTTTGCTCTTTTTGGCCCTGTTTCCATAACCACCTGCTTGATCAATATAGTACGAAAGACCTGCTCCATTTTTATAGGTTACGGTATTCGGATACATCACGGTACCGCTAATTTTCACCGTATTGTTCATCTCAGGAATATAGATTACATCACCTTCACGTAAAACGATGTCCGCATATCCCCCCTTGTTCCTAAGTGCCTCTTCCAAGTCAATACCTACCGAATAGGTTGTTTTCAGGTCTTCTGTTGAAAGGTTAAGTGAGTCGCCCACAGAGGAGTTGCTAAGTGCCAAGACATCTTGACGGCGCAACAGCTCATCTTCGGTCATTGCTCTGGTAAGACGGGCACCTTTCAGATAAGCATCTGCAGTCACACCTCCTGCACGTTCTACTAGATTAGATAGTCTTTCGTTTTTGCTCTGCAGTGCGTATACGCCTCCAAATAATATCTCTCCTTCAATCGTCACATTGGCTTGCTCACGATAAGAAGGACTGCGACGAATATAAACCTGATCAAAAGGTTCCAAAACGAAATCTTTGTTATTCCCTTTTAATAGACCTTCAGATAAATCTATGGTATAACTTCTACCAAGTACGTTCGAACTTGTTTGGCTCATTGGCTCCTTAATTCTACGAGCTATCTCCACTTTGGTCGTAGCAGCAGCTTCTTTAAGTCCACCTGCTAAGACTATCAAATCCTCTACGGTCATGCCTTCGCTGAAAAGATAAGTTCCAGGATTGATGACCTCACCATTGATGCTTACATTCTGATCCTCCATCAAGTCCATCTTGCTTGGAATATAGAGCAAGTCATTCTTTTTCAAGGCAATGTCAGGAATGCTGCCATTCATTAACGCATTCAAGTCTATGGAAATCATCTCATGTGTTAAATCATCCTTTTCTCTGTCCAAAAGCACCCTGCTTGTAAATGCTTCATCCATGAGTCCGTCTGCTTTTGAAATCAATGCTTTCACGGTATTTACTGCGCCATCCAACTGATAAACACCAGGTCTATAGACCGCACCACGTATTTCTATTCTATTTTCAATACGGTCCAATGCCGCATCTACGGTGATAAGATCGGCATCATTCATCACGAAAGTGCCATAATCCATTTCATTAATGGTCTGAATGGAATGCAATCCCCCACTTTTCCGAATGATTCGAATGGACTTTTTATACGCATCTCCAGTGAATCCTCCAGCATAAGTTAGTAATGTTTGCAAAGATTCGCTGTCCTTCATTTCATAATACATCGGGCGGCGCACCTTGCCTTCCACCTTCACAAGACTCTTATAGGCATCCACTTTGATTACATCCCCTTCTTGTAGTTTGATGTCATCTGTCAGTTTGCCTTTCATCAGAATATCATAAACATCGATATGAGCAATGGTACGTCCATTTCTAACCACCTTGATATCTCTTAGGCTACCGATTTCATTCACACCGCCAGCACGATATAACGCGTGGAATACAGATGAAAAAGCAGACAGCATATAGGTTCCTGGAGAAGTGGCTTCACCAACTACTGAGATTTGTATAGTTCTGATATTACCCAGTGTCAATTGTATCTGAGAACTAGGATCTTGTCCCCCAATGCCTGCATAAATTTTAGCAAACTCTTTCTGCAGATAAGCATTAGCATCTCTCACCGTCATCCCATTCAGGTGTACAGGTCCCAGTCCACTTACCTGAATACTTCCTTCTGGTGAGATCGTTTCCCGAATTGTATTTTCTGATGCCCCCCAAATGTTTATTATTACCTCATCGCCTGGCCCCAGTCTGTAATTTGTCGGAGTGGCAATGTTCAAGCTTGGTTCAAAGGTCAAGTCTGGATTAGTAAAGAGGCTATGCCCATAAATACTATCGCTTAGGCTATATGTTGGAATATAGTACAAGTCCCCTTCATAGAATTCATCTTGCTCTAACCCTTGATTATCTTGATTAATTTGATTATTTCCAATGCCTCTGTTTGGTAAATTGTTTGGGTAGATTTGTGTATTTTGTTGATTGTTTTGACCTTGTCTTCTCACAGGATTTTGGTTACTTTCTTGTCCATTGACCTGCCTCCTTATAGTGTTCTGGTTTCCTTGTTGGTTATTGTTATTGGTTCCATTGGTGTTTTGTTGGTTTTCTAAGTTGATTTTATTACGGATTCGGTTTACCTGTTCCATGGTCACACCCCTACGTAGCAGTTGAGTGGCAATCTCTCTTTCTGATACTCCAGCGGCCATTTGCTGCTTTGTGTAATCTATGACTTGTTGGTCAGTCATTGTCTGAGCCAATACTGTCAACGTGAAGCTCAGAAAAAGACATGCCATAGCAAAAATTTTCTTAATCATAACGAGTCCTTTAATCAAGATTAAAACATATTACTCTAAATTGCTGCAAATATACGGCTTTTTCCTCAGTATTCATCACTTTTTCTCTTTAATTTTCATAAAAGATTTTAAAGCCATTATTTCTTTAAAAAGATAGGGTAGAATACATTTTTTTTGTATATCTTTGCACGTAATATAAAGTGCTGTATCTTCGATGAATCCGTTTTTTCTCGGATTTATTCTTTGAAAGAACTTGCATGAGGGCAGTGCCCGAAATAGTAGGAGAATATTATAAATCTCTGATTGTTACTTCGGTACATACGTATCGATGACCCCAAGAATTGCACTATAAACAAATATTCTTATGAAGGGAATAGTTTTAGCTGGTGGTAGTGGAACGCGTCTGTATCCCATTACCAAGGGCGTTTCCAAACAGATGCTTCCGATTTATGACAAGCCCATGATTTATTATCCCATCTCGGTACTTATGCTGGCAGGTATCCGTGAGATTTTGATTATCTCTACACCACATGATCTTCCTGGATTCCGTCGTTTGTTGGGTGATGGCAGTGATTTTGGTTTGCACTTTGAATATGAGGAGCAACCTTCTCCCGATGGTTTGGCACAAGCTTTTATCATAGGCGAACAGTTTATTGGTGACGATTGTGTCTGCATGGTTTTAGGCGATAATATTTTCCATGGGGCAGGTTTTACCCCTATGTTACGTGAGGCAGTTCGCACAGCCGAAGAAAAGCAGAAAGCTACGGTCTTTGGCTACTGGGTAAGTGATCCCGAACGCTATGGCGTGGCAGAATTTGACAAACAAGGCAATTGCCTCAGTATCGAAGAAAAGCCAGCTAAGCCTAAGTCTAACTATGCCGTAGTTGGCCTCTATTTCTACCCCAATAAAGTGGTGGAAGTGGCTAAACATATCAAACCTTCCGCACGTGGAGAGTTAGAAATCACTACTGTCAATCAGCGTTTCTTAAATGATAAAGAGTTGAAGGTGCAAACTCTCGGACGTGGCTTCGCATGGCTTGACACCGGTACGCATGATTCCTTAGCCGAAGCTTCCAACTACATAGAAACCATTGAGAAACGCCAAGGCCTCAAGGTCGCCTGTCTCGAAGGCATCGCCTATCGCCGTGGTTGGATCACTGCTGACAAAATGCGCCAGCTCGCCCAGCCCATGCTAAAAAACCAATATGGCCAATACCTAATAAAAGTCATTGATGAACTTGACCGCACAGGCCAAGAAAATCTTTAAAATCCTAATGTTCAATGTTCAATGCTCAATGTTCAATGAAAAGGAGTATCATCATCACCGGCGGTGCAGGCTTTATTGGTAGCCACGTCGTACGCCTCTTTGTCAATAAGTACCCAGACTATAAAATCATCAATTTGGATAAATTGACCTATGCAGGCAACTTGGCCAATCTCAAAGATGTAGAAGACAAACCCAATTACAAGTTTGTCAAGATGGACATCTGTGATTTCGAAGGTGTCTATCAGCTGCTCCAAGAAGAGCAGATTGATGGCATCATCCACTTGGCCGCCGAGAGTCATGTAGATCGCAGCATCAAAGACCCCTTCACCTTTGCCCGTACCAATGTGATGGGAACCCTCACACTCCTCCAAGCTGCCAAACTCTATTGGGAGAGTCAACCCACCCCATATGTTATAAGACATGAGTCTAAGGAAAAATCCTCAATTCTCAATTCTCAATTCTCAATTTCAGAAGTTCAATGTAGATTTTACCATATTTCCACCGACGAAGTCTATGGTGCCCTAAAGTTTGATGGAACCCTCTTCACAGAGGAGACTAAGTATCAACCCCATAGCCCATACTCTGCCAGCAAGGCCAGCAGCGACCATTTTGTGCGTGCTTTCCACGATACCTACGGCATGCCCACCATTGTGACTAATTGTTCCAATAACTATGGCCCTTACCAGTTCCCAGAGAAACTGATACCATTGTTCATCAATAATATCCGTCACCGCAAGCCATTACCAGTTTATGGTAAAGGCGAGAATGTGCGTGATTGGCTTTATGTAGAAGATCATGCCCGAGCCATCGACCTTATCTTCCATAAGGGCAAAATTGCCGAAACCTATAACATCGGTGGTTTCAATGAGTGGAAAAACATAGATATTATCAAGGTGATTATCAATACGGTGGACCGCCTCTTAGGCCGTCCAGAAGGTGCCGACATGGATTTAATAACTTACGTCACTGATCGCCAAGGTCACGACCTTCGTTATGCCATCGACAGCGCAAAGCTCAAGACTGAACTCGGCTGGGAGCCCAATCTTCAGTTCGAAGAAGGCATCGAGAAAACCGTCCGTTGGTACCTCGATCATCAAGACTGGATGGATAATGTTACCAGTGGCGACTACCAAAAATACTACGATGCGATGTATTCCAATCGCTAGATGTGTCGAATGTGATGATTTAATTCTCAATCCTCAATTTTCAATTCTCAATTAAAAAAGATGAAGATCGCAGTCGCCGGCACCGGATACGTTGGCCTTAGCATCGCCACCTTGTTGTCACAACACCACGAAGTGACTGTAGTGGATATTATCCCAGAGAAAGTAGAGCTGATCAATAACAAGAAATCTCCTATCGTTGACAAAGAGATAGAAGAATTCTTGGCCACTAAGCCTTTGCACCTCCGTGCTACCCTTAATGGAGAAG
Organism: Bacteroidaceae bacterium; assembly: GCA_017427065.1. Lineage (GTDB taxonomy): Bacteria > Bacteroidota > Bacteroidia > Bacteroidales > Bacteroidaceae > Bacteroides. The sequence goes on from JAFRTL010000016.1 coordinate 130,679, forward strand.
AAGCCTATCGTGATGCCGACTTTGTGGTGATTGCTGCACCAACCAACTATGACTCCCAGAAAAATTTCTTTGACACAAGTGCTGTAGAAGCAGTCATCCAGTTGGTGTTGCAGTATAACCCTAATGCTATCATGGTGATCAAGAGTACTATCCCAGTGGGCTACACCGTTCACATTCGTGAAAAGTTCCACACTGAGAATATCCTCTTCTCTCCAGAATTCCTGCGCGAGAGCAAGGCGCTTTACGACAATCTTTACCCTAGTCGCATCATTGTAGGTACAGATTTAAGTAATCCTCGTTTAGTAGAGGAGGCTCATACCTTTGCAGCCCTACTTGCCGAAGGAGCCATAAAGAAAGATGTTGAAACCTTGTTCATGGGCTTTACAGAGGCAGAAGCAGTCAAGCTTTTTGCCAATACATACTTAGCATTGCGTGTGAGTTTCTTTAATGAATTGGACACCTATGCAGAGATAAAAGGTCTAGATACGCAAGCTATCATCAATGGTGTCTGCCTTGATCCTCGCATTGGTCAGCAATATAATAATCCTAGTTTCGGTTACGGAGGCTATTGCTTGCCTAAAGACACAAAACAACTATTAGCTAACTATGCCGATGTGCCAGAGAATCTGATACAAGCCATTGTAGAGAGCAACCGTACTCGTAAGGATTTTATTGCCGACCGTGTCCTTCGTATGGCTGGCTACTACGACTATTATAGTCAGAATGACTTCAGCGCGAATGAAGAGCGTGAATGCATCATCGGAGTCTATCGTCTCACGATGAAAAGTAACAGTGATAACTTTCGCCAAAGCAGCATTCAGGGCGTCATGAAGCGTATCAAGGCCAAAGGCGCCACCGTCATCATCTATGAACCTACATTGAAAGATGGCAGCACCTTCTTCGGCAGTCGTGTAGTCAATGACTTAGCAGCCTTTAAGAATCAAAGCCAAGCCATCATCGCCAATCGCTATGACACGGTTCTTGATGACGTACAACAAAAAGTATATACTCGCGACATCTTCCGTCGTGACTGAAAACTTTTAACCTACCCCTTACCTGGGGTACAACCTACCCCCCAACCTAGGGGCATATTTAGGGGGTAGGTTGGCGTTTTTAATGAAACCCAACGCACGTGCGCGTATAAAGAAGAAGATAAGAATAAGAAGACTACTACGACATGCAGCATCTTTACTTCCAAAGACGCACCGTCTTACCCAAGAAAGATGCAGCATCTTTGGTATCTAAGACGCAGCGTCATTAGAATGAAAATTATTAAAGTAATTAATCAGAAATAGAGTTTAATATACATGCAAGCAATAATATTAGCCGCAGGAATGGGTAAGCGCCTTGGCGAATACACAAAGAATAATACGAAGTGTATGGTTCCTGTGAATGGCATACCCCTTATTGACCGACTTCTATTCCAGTTGAGTCGCCTGCCGCTTAACAGGGTAGTTCTGGTAATTGGCTATGAAGGTCAAAAGCTTAAAGATTATTTAGGCAAAGAATATAAGGGATTAAAGATAGAGTTTGTCAATAATCCTATCTATGACAAGACGAACAACATCTATTCACTTGCTTTAGCCAAGCAGCAGTTACAGGAAGATGATACGTTGCTTATAGAAAGTGACTTGATATTTGATGATGGCATGTTTGACCTTTTGTTAGATAATCCCTATCCAAACCTTGCATTGGTCGCTAAATATGAATCTTGGATGGATGGTACAATGGTCCGCATCGATGACGATTGCAATATCGTGAATTTCGTGCCAAAACAAGCTTTTAAGTATAAGGATGCAGATTCATACTATAAGACGGTCAACATCTACAAGTTCAGTAAGGAGTTTTCAACACAGAAATACGTGCCTTTCCTTGAAGCTTACAGTAAAGCTGTTGGTAACAATGAGTATTATGAGAATGTACTTCGCATTATTACTTTCCTAAACAGTCATGACCTCAAGGCTCTGCCGATCACCAATGAAAAGTGGTATGAGATAGATGACAAGCAGGACCTTGATATTGCCGAAGCCCTTTTTGCCGATGAAAAAGACTTGCTTCGTAAGTACTATGGCAGGTATGGTGGCTATTGGCGCTTTCCAAAGATGCTGGATTATTGCTATCTGGTGAACCCTTATTTCCCTTCTCCAGGTATTGTAGATGAGATGCAGGCCAATTTCCGAACATTGCTCACGGAATATCCGTCTGGCATGAAGGTGAATACGTTGCTAGCCAGCAAATGCTTCGGAGTTAAGGAAGAGTATCTTATACCGGGCAATGGTGCTGCAGAGCTGATAAAAGCATTGATGGAAGACATCGATGGTACGATAGGTGTCACTCGTCCAACTTTTGAAGAATATCCCAATAGAGTGGACAGTGACAGGCATGTGACCTTTATCACGAAGAACGAAGATTATCGCTATGGGGCAGAGGACTTGATGGCATTTTTCTCTGAACATCCTGTGGATACACTATTGTTGATTAACCCAGACAATCCATCCGGTAACTTCATTCCTAAATCAGATGTGTTGATACTTGCTGATTGGGCGGAGAAACATGGAACCCGTTTGATTGTAGATGAGAGCTTTGTTGACTTCAGTGATGGCTATGAATACAATAGCTTGTTGGATGACAAGATACTCGAAGCCTATCCACATCTGATAGTCATGAAGAGTATATCGAAATCCTATGGTGTTCCTGGTTTAAGATTGGGTATTCTGGCATCTTCAGATAGAGATCTCATAGCAAAGATGAAGAAACAGGTATCTATATGGAACTTGAATTCCTTTGCGGAATTCTTCATGCAGATATTTAGCAAGCACGAGAAGGCATACAAACGTGCCTGTTCAAAGTTTATAGAAGAGCGAAGATGTTTTGAAAAAGGATTACGCTCGATTCCTTTCTTGCGGGTAATGCCTACACAGGCGAATTATTTCCTTTGTGAAGTATTGGCTCCTTATACTGCCAATGAAGTAGTAATCTATCTTCTGAAGAACTACAATATTCTTACGCGTGATTGCAGTAGTAAGCCTGGATTTGACGGCAAGCAATACATGCGGATTGCGATAAGGAATCATGAGGATAATGAAAGATTGGTATCCGCCTTTAAAGCCCTTATAAAGTAAGACTATGAAGATCTGTATTTGCGGTGGCGGAAATCTTGGGCATGTGGTGGCTGGTTATTTGGCTGCATCCAAAGAGCATGTGATAACCATGCTTACGAATAGACCTGAAAAATGGAGTAAGAACATCAAGGTTACAGATTTGAATGGCAAAGTCTATAATGGGGAATTGGCATTGGTAACTTCTTCACCTTCAGAAGCCTTGTCAGATGCAGATATAGTACTAATGTGCTTGCCTGGATTCGCTTTTCATGACGAGCTTCTTAAGATAAGGGATTTTATCCCTCCTCATACGAAGGTCGGGACTGTAGTTTCAAGTTCAGGTTTTTTCTTCGAGGCCTTTGACATATTGCCAGATAACATCACTCTGTTTGGTTTCCAGAGAGTGCCTTTCATAGCAAGAACAACTGAATATGGTAAGTCTGCAGAACTGAAAGGCTATAAAAAAGAACTGAATGTCGCCATTGAAAGATGCTCTGAAGAGGAGAAGAACGCTCTTCGTGAGATTTTGTCGATATTGTTTAAGACTCCTGTCAATCTGTTACATAGTTTTTATGAAGCAGCTTTGACCAATAGCAATCCATTGTTGCACCCTGCCCGGTTATATTCTCTATGGAAAGACTGGACACCCGAGATAACCTACTCCTACAATCCTTTCTTCTACGAAGAATGGACGGATGAAGCTTCAGAGTTTCTTATAGCGATGGATGGTGAATTCCAGGAATTATTGGGGCATTTGCCAGTAAGAGAGGGTAGTATTCCTCCTATTCTGGAGTATTATGAAAGCTACGATGCCCAGTCCCTCACAAATAAACTGCGTAGTATTCCTGCATTTGCTGGGATATTCTCTCCTATGATAAAACTACCAGACAATCAAGGTTATATACCTGATTTCAACAGTAGGTATTTTACAGAAGATATTCCTTATGGTATGCGTTATATAGTTGAAGTAGCAAATAATGTGATGGTTGAAGTACCATTAATCAAAAAAATATATTTATGGGGTGTATCTCGTATTAATAGTAATAATTAGAAAGGATTTATTTTTAAATTATGGATATGGATCAAAAACTAATAACAGTAACTTCTCCATTACTTCCAGACTTGGAAGAATTCCATGAATTGTTAAAGGAAATATGGGATAGTAAGTGGATTACCAATAATGGTTCATTTCATAAGAAACTAGAGGCGGCATTAGCAGGATACCTCAAAGTGCCATACGTGAGTCTTTTTACTAATGGAACATTACCATTGATTACTGCACTGCAGGCATTACGCATTACTGGTGAGGTAATTACTACACCATATAGTTTCGTGGCTACTACTCATGCCCTCTGGTGGAATGGTATCAAGCCCGTATTTGTGGATATTGAACCAGAGACGGGAGATATCGATCCCAATAAGATTGAGGCTGCAATAACTCCTAAAACCACAGCAATCATGCCTGTACATGTTTATGGCAAACCATGTAAAGTGAAAGAGATCCAAGAGATAGCTGATAAATATGGTCTGAAAGTCATATATGATGCTGCCCATGCCTTTGGTGTGGAAGTAAATGGTGAGAGTATCCTTAATGCTGGCGATATGTCCACTTTGAGTTTCCATGCCACCAAAGTATATAACACGATTGAGGGCGGTGCCATGATCATGCATGACGAGCTAACTAAGAGACGTATTGACTATTTAAAGAACTTTGGCTTTAAAGGAGAAACAGAAGTTATCGCTCCGGGTATTAATAGTAAAATGGACGAGATGCGTAGTGCCTATGGTCTGTTGAACTTAAAACAGGTCGATGCAGCCATAGAAGCACGTCATCAAGTTGCGATTAAGTATCGTGAGGCACTGAAAGACGTTGAAGGTATTTCATATTGGAACGATATGCCAGGCGTGAAGCATAACTATTCTTATTTCCCAATCTTTGTAGATGCAAATAAGTATGGAATGACACGTGATGAGCTCTATTTCAAGATGAAAGAGCAGAATATTTTTGGTCGTCGCTATTTCTATCCTTTGATATGTGATTTTTCAACCTATAAAGGGCTACCTTCTTCAACTAGAGAGAATCTTCCGAATGCATATAAGATGGCAGACACAGTGATTTGTTTACCTATGCATCATGCATTAAGTAAAGAAGATATAAACCTAATACTTGACTGTATCATTAAGAGATGAAGCAGAAAAAACTAATGCTTTTGGGAGGTATTCGCTACCTCCTTCCTGTGATAGAGGCAGCCCATAAACAAGGGTATTATGTTATCACAGCAGATTACTTGCCAGATAACATAGCTCATAAGTATAGCGATGAGTATGTTAATGTGAGTATTATTGACAAAGAGGCTGTTCTAAAAGTTGCACAAGAAAGGCAAATAAATGGTATTATGTCGTTTGGTGTAGATCCAGGAGTGGTATCTGCATCCTATGTGCAAAATATGATGGGACTTCCCTCTTTTGGCCCATTTGAGTCTGTTGAGATCTTACAAAATAAAGATAAATTTCGTGACTTTCTTGCACGCCATGGCTTCAATGTCCCTCAAGCTAAAGGTTTTGGTAGCATTGATGACGCTATGTCAGAAAGTTATTGGTTCCCTTGGCCTATTATAGTGAAACCAACTGATTCTGCTGGAAGCAAAGGTGTCTCTCGTGTTGATAAGAAAGAAGATTTACGCCCTGCATTAGAATATGCCATGAAGCATTCTCTTTCTAGGCATGTTATTGTGGAAGAATTTATAGAAAAGACTGGTTGCTCATCTGATACGGATAGTTTTTCTATTGATGGTAAGCTGGTTTTCGTTAGTTTCAATGCACAGCGTTTTGATGAGAAAGCTACAAATCCTTATACTCCAGCAGCTTATTCTTGGCCTTCCACTTACAGTAGGGAGCAGGAAGAGTATCTTACAGCAGAAATTCAGAGGCTCATTACACTCCTTGGAATGAAGACCGTTGTTTATAATATTGAAACACGTATAGGAACAAATGGTAAACCATACATTATGGAACTAACTCCTCGTGGTGGAGGTAATCGGCTTTGTGAAATGCTTCGTTATGCTACAGGTGTAGATATGATTACGGCTATTACTCGAGCAATGGTGGGAGATCCTATAGATGAGATTTCTCAAAACTCATACGATGGGCATTGGGCAGAGATTATTCTTCATGCTGACAAAGATGGGATATTTGATAATCTTGAGATAGGCAGTTCACTACATGCTCAAGTCATTGAAAAAGATCTTTGGGTAAAAAGGGGCGACAGTGTTGAATCCTTTGAAGGCGCTAATAATGCTATCGGTACATTGGTGTTGAAATTTAATACCGCACAAGAACTAGAAAAAGCAATTACACATCAGAATGATTGGTTAAGAGTTGTTATACAATGAAGAAAGAAATAGGGAGTATATATACTTTAGATAATAATACTCTGCTGGATGCAAAGCAAGGTGAAGATCTAATTTCTTCTGATATTAATCAGTATTCTCTTTGCAGGGAAGCTCTTTATGATATCGCAATTAACCAGCCAGGAATAAATATGATTGTCCTGATTCCAGCCTATACTTGTCAGACGGTGATAACTCCATTTGAAGAAGCTGGATGGACTTGCTTTTTTTACAATGTGAATAAGGGATTACGTATCGATATAAAAGATTTGCAAGATAAAGTTAGACTTATAAAACCATCACTTGTTGTAGCTCATCCTTATTTTGGGATGGATCTGGATCGACGAGAGGTGGAAGTTCTTCAAAATCTACATAATAAAGGAATACGTGTTATAATAGATCTTACTCAATGCATTTTTTCATCACAAGTTTTGGATTTTGTTGATTACTATGTAGGTAGCTATCGCAAATGGTTCCCTATTCCAGATGGGGGATTCTTGATTAACAATACAAATATAATAATTGGTCAACCTCAAAATGAGAATAACGTATTTGTTACAAATGAATTAGATGCGATGTATTTAAGAGATTGGTATTTCCGGAACGAGGATCAAAGATTAAAAGATATTTCAATCCGATTAAGCAAAACGGCAGACTCCATAGCAGAAACAAATATAGTTCCACATAGGATGTCCAAAATCTCTTGTTTTTTATTGCATCAATGTGATGAAGTAAGTAATCAACATAATCGCATGGCCAATTTCACTTATTTGTTTAATCATATTTCTGATAATGAGAAATTAGAACTCGTTTGTCATGATTTGAATAATGTGACGACAGCTCCTTTATATTTTACTCTTTATGTTAAAGAACGCGCTAGACTCCAGAAACTGCTTAGTCTTAATAGTATATATGCTCCCGTTTTATGGCCGGTTGAGGATGAACGTGTATTGATTACCGAAGATATAAAGTTTATATTTAATCATTTGTTGGCTATCCCATGTGATCAGAGGTACGATCAAGACGATATGCAACGTGTAGCAGAAGTAATTAATAATTATTGATATGAATGGGAAAATAGCAGTATTGGGTGCAAATGAGCCTTTGATTCCTTTTTTTAGGCAAGCTAAGGCACTTGGCTATCAGATTGTAGGGATTGCTATTGAAAGAGGGGCTGTTTGCAAGAAATATTGTGATTCTTTTTATCCAGTCTCTTTTGCAGAGAAAGATTTAGTATTAAATATATGTAAATCTGAAAATGTAGATGGAATTCTTTCTTTCTCACTTGAGTCTGCCTTACCTACAGTTATCTATGTGGCACAAAAAATGGGACTGGTGAGTAATACTGAAGAATGCTTACATCTTACTGAGAGTAAATTTGCACAAAGAGAAGCTTTAAGAAAAGCGGGAATACCTGTGCCACATTATTTCCAGATAGATAATGAAGCAGAACTTGGTACTATTAAATGTGATTATCCTGTTATAGTAAAACCTGTTGACAGTGGGGGAAGTCAAGGTATTTGTAAAGTTGAGAAGAAAGAAGATCTTGAACGAGCTTTTGCTTACTCAGTAGAGTTCTCCAAAACTCATCATGTAATAGTTGAAGAATATATAGATGGCCGAGAATTCAGTGTTGAATACATTAGCTGTAGAGGAAGACATTATTTCCTTCAGATAACAGATAAAGTAACAAGCGGAACTCCTAGATTTGTAGAAATGCAACATCATCAACCAGCAGATATCCCCGTAGATCTGAAAAACAGAATCAAAATGATGGTGGAAAACGCTCTTGTAGCTTTAAAGGTTGAGAATTCTGCTAGTCATACAGAGATTAAATTGAATTCAAAAGGCCAACTTTATATTATTGAGACAGGAGCAAGAATGGGTGGGGATTATATTTCTTCTGATCTAGTCAGACTTTCTACTGGCTACGATTTTGTTGAAGGAGCTATAAAGTTAGCAATAAATAAGTTTGAAGTTCCATCATTCCCTATTAATATGCATTCTGGTGTATACTTTTACAGTAAGTTAGCTCCAGAAATTGGTACAGTGATAAAGAATCATACAGACTATCCTGCAATTGTTGAATGGGATTTATCCGATCGTCCTTTGATGGAAGTAAAGAGTAATGCAGATAGGTGTGGCTATTTTCTATACCAACAGAAAGATAATCGATTCCATATTTGAACTTTTATGAATAAAACAGTCTATTTCCGAGCTTTTGAGCCAGATGATGTGAAACTAATCCATCAATGGAAGAATAGTGATGAACTTAATGAACTTACAGTGGGTTTAAACAAGAAGACATCTATGGAAGATGATCAGCAGTGGGTTAATAACCATAAGGATCATCATCCATATTATGCTTATTGGGCTATCTGTGATTGTAATACAGATCGCATGATAGGTTATGCTTCTTTGGTTAATATTCATTATATTAATAGTTCTGCAGAAACAGGTGCTATACTTATTGGGGATCCGAACTTTAATGACGGCTTTGCATGGATAGAAACCGTCTTGTTCCTATTTGAATACGCTTTTGAGAGGCTAAATCTTAATAGAGTCTATGGGCAATCTATTATAGGACATAAGATTAGTAATCTAGTGGAACCTTTGATGTTCATGAAACAAGAAGGCGTCTTACGTCAAGCTGCGTATAAAAATGGGCATTATTACGACATTAGTTTTGCTGGTATTTTGAGATCAGAATACTTCTCGCATAAAGAAGCGGGTGATTATGAGATGGCGGCAATATTGAGAAGAATTAAAAAGCTGAGAAACAAATGAAAGCATTTTTATTCCCTGGCCAAGGATGTCAGAAAGAAGGAATGGGAAAAGATCTTTATGATATTTTCCCTAAAGCTAAAGAAGTATTCGAACGAGCAAATTCTGTATTGGAAGAACGTTTCTCGGATATTTTGTTTAGCGCTTCAGAAGAATTATTAATGGATACTCGCTATACGCAGTTAGCAATATTCATTTATGAGGTTGCTTTGGCTTCAGCCCAAGAGGATATTGTTCCAGATTGTGTAGCAGGTCATTCTTTGGGAGAATATGCAGCCTTAGTTGTTTCTGGGGCACTTGAATTTGAAGAAACTTTGTTATTCGTTAAGACTCGTGGACAAGTTTTTCATGAGGCCTTTCAGAAACATCCTAGTGCAATGGGTGCTGTGATAGGTATTTCAGATAACCAAGTGCAAGACGTTTTAAATGCTGTCAGTAAAGAAGACGGAGAATCCCTTTATATTGCAAATTACAATGGCCCTGGCCAGCTAGTTATAACAGGCGCACGGGGGAGCATTAAAAAGGCATGTAAGATACTTAAAGAGATGGGTGCGAAACGTGCATTGTTGCTTCCGATGAAAGGGGTAGGTCATTCACCTAACTCTGCAGAAGAAGGAACTATTCTTGCAGAGGAGTTGAAGAAACTACATTTTAAGAAACCTCAGATCCCTATTTATCAAGATGCAGATGGAGAACCGCATACTGACCCACAGGAGATATTTGAAAATCAGGTTAAACTGATGACATATCCTGTTCAATGGACAAAGCTTACCATGAATATGGTTGCTGCTGGTGTAAATGAATTTTATGAAGTAGGTACGGATGATACTCTTCAGAAGATTGTTAGTCGAATGACACCAGATTCACTTGTTTCTTCGCTTTTACACATCCCTTCTTATAATGGTAAAATACACGATTATTCAATTATAAACGCTAAATAATATATTATGGATTTACAAGAGTTTATTGACAATTTTGCAGCTGAGTTTGATGAGACACCAGCTGAAGCATTTACTCCATCTACTGAGTATAAGACTTTGGAAGAATGGAACTCATTGACAGCATTGTCTATTATTGCTATGATTGACGATAGCTATAATAAGACCATAACAGGTGCGAATCTTCGCGAGAATAAAACTATCGAAGATCTTTTTAACTATGTAGCATCATTATGATGAATCCTTTCTCGTTAGAAGGAAAAATAATCTTGGTGACAGGTTCTTCTTCCGGTATAGGAAGAGGAATTGCTATCGAGTGCTCTAAGATGGGGGCCACTATTATTCTGACAGGCAGGAATAGAGAACGATTAGAAGAAACTCTTGCCATGCTTGAAGGCAGTGGACATTCATATATCATTGCAGATATTTCTAAACAAGAGAAGATAGATAGTCTAGTAAATGGTATATCTGTACTGGATGGCTGTGTTTTATGTGCAGGCATTCCTCAGGTATGTCCTGTAAAGCATTTTAAGCGTAAGGATATAGAAGACATCTTTAGTGTAAATACGTTTGCTCCGATTATGATAGTTTCTTCTTTGTTGAAAAAGAAAAAGATTCAAAGAGGGGCATCTGTTGTTTTGATAGAGTCTGTTTCTGGAGTTTTTGTTGGTACTAAAGGAGATGTCTCATATAATGCATCAAAGGCTGCGCTCAATGGTTTCTTAAAAGGTGCAGCTTTGGAATTGGCAGGTCAAGGAATAAGAATTAACGCAATTAATCCAGGACTCGTTCCAACTAATATTTTGAATTTATCTAATGAGCTCTTTGCAGAGACTCATCATACAGATTTAATGCTAAACAGTTATCCTCTGAAGCGATATGGAAAGCCTGAAGATATTGCTTATGGAGCTATTTACCTTCTATCTGATGCATCCAATTGGGTGACTGGAACAAATCTGGTAATTGATGGCGGATATCTGTTGAATTAATTAGGATATGATAAACACAATATCTGAAAATAAAAGTATTGCTCTTTCTTATATAAGAATTTGTGCTGTTTCTTTAATAGTATTGTGTCATTTCTGTCAAGCTTATGATAATAGGTGGGCTTACATTCTAAATGTTGGCGTACAAGTTTTTATCGCTCTCTCTGGATTTATCTATGGGCATAAGATTATAGATAATTGGATGATCTGGTATAAAAAGAGATTTTTAAAACTTTATATTCCAGTGTTCATATTTTTGACATTGTCTTTACCTCTTTATTATATTTTCCATAGAGACGTGTTTAATGTGCTGGGATTTTTATGTAATTATTGTAATCTACAAGGCTTTCCATTTGTTTTTGGTGGAATAGAGCTAATACCTGGAACACGTCATTTATGGTTCTTAACGGCAATAGCATTATGCTATTTATCGACTCCACTAATACAGGAATTAAAAGAAAAAGGAACGTTATTGTTTCCAATACTATGTATATTACTGTTAATCTCCTATAAATTTCTTCCTGGAACGTATGCATTCATTGTATCTTGGGTACTCCTTTATTCTATGGGATATATGTACGCATGTTCTAGTGAAAAGTATAGTATCATTTATTTGTTAGCCATAGCAGTTACTTTCATCACTATTTTGATGTTTGTCCGTTGGGATAACTTGTTGGCGTATTTTGATAAGTATGGGCGTTTATTTCATGATCTGTTGGGCTGTTTAATTCTTTTCGGCGGATTTAAGTTTCTTTGTCTCTATAAGAATATACGTATGAACTCATTCTTATCATTAATTGATAAGTATTCTTATCATATTTATATTATTCATTACTTTTTTCTTATAGGTCCTTTTTCATTAGCACATATTACTCATAATAATTATATAAATATTCTAATTGCGATAGTGACAATTATCGCGTTTACTGCGCTTCTAGTTTATTTGAGTAATAGCTTTGTTAGAACTTTTATTAATAAATAGACATCCAGATGAAAATAAATCTAGTTGAATTATTTGAAGAGTCTGCAAGAAATTACCCTCAAAAGGTTGCAGTTATAGATAAAGATCGACAAATTACTTTTTCAGAGTTAAGAGAAAGGTCCTTAGCTTTGGCTCAGAAGATAGTAAATGTTTGTTCTGACAGGAATAAACCCGTTGCTGTCTTTTTGGATAAATCCATAGAGAGTGTTTATTCTGATTTAGGAATTATCTATTCTGGTAATTTCTATATGAACTTGGATATTAAGACTCCTGCAGAGCGTATTAATAATATTTTGAAATTGGTTCAACCATGTGTTATCATCTCTACGACTAAACAGATAAAGTCTATCTGTGAGATAGTTCCAGGTGAGATTGATGTTATTTTGTTAGATGAAGAGGAGTGGAATGTAAATGTTGATGAAAAAGCATTATTTAATAGATTATCTGCAATTATTGACACAGATCCTTCATGCATAATTAACACATCAGGTTCTACAGGCACTCCTAAGGGGGTGGTGCTGAATCATAAGAGCTTCTTTGATTTTACTGAATGGGCTATTGAAACCTTCAAGTTTGGAGATGATTTGATTATGGGTTCGCTGTCTCCTATAGTCTTTGATATCTATAGTTTTGAGCTTTGCATGCTTATGGCCAAAGCAAGTACTCTGGTAGTTCTTCCAGGCAATTTAGCTGCTTTCCCAGCAAAGATTCTTGAACTATTAGAGAAGCATCATGTCAATTTTCTCTTTTGGGTACCAACAATAATGGTAAATATAGCGAATATGGATTTATTGTCTACATTCAAGTTAGATCATTTGAATACTATATGGTTCGCTGGAGAAGTGTTCCCAACTAAGCAGTTTAATTATTGGTATCATCATCTCCCTCAAGCAACATTTGCTAATCTTTATGGCCCAATAGAGATTACCTTAGATTGTACCTATTATATCATTGACAAAGACATACCAGACGAGGAGCCTTTGCCAATTGGCTATCCATGTCGTAACACAGATATAATTATCTTGGATGAAAAAGATCAAGCTGTTAGAAAAACCAACGTCGAGGGAGAACTTTGCGTGAGGGGTACTTCTTTAGCTATGGGTTATTATAATAATCCGGAAAAGACGGCAGCCGCTTTTGTGCAGAATCCACTTAATAAAGCTTATCCTGAGGTTATTTATCGAACGGGAGATATCGTTTGCTATAATGATGAAGGCTTGATTATGTTTAAGGGACGTAAAGACAATATTGTCAAGCACATGGGATATCGAACTGATTTAGGCGAGATTGAGCATGTTATTATTAATACACTAAAACTTGTGAAGAATGGTTGTGTGGTTTATAATCAAGCAGAAAAGTTAATTACACTCTTCTATGAATCTGAGCAAGAGATTCCAGTGTCAGAATTCCGAAAGAAAATAGGACAAGCTCTTCCTAAGTATATGATACCTACAGCATTTGTTCACTTGAATCTGCTTCAACGGAATACTAATGGTAAGATAGACAGATTGTATTATAAAAAGATGGTAAATGCATAAAGTACAATCTTACGAGCAAATACAAGAATTCATTGTACGAATACGTTCTTTGAGAAGCGGGTTTGTAACTAATTTTTATTGGGATGAGAAAAGGCATCCTTATTGGATTGGTTCGGGTACCTTTTTCTTTATAGAAGGTGAAGGTTGCATTTTACTTCTTCATCAGAATATAAGTTTCTATAATCTTTATTATATTGCAACCAGTTTTGAGTCAGTTTCATCCCAAGTGAATATGCTTCCTGTGGATTCTGATATAATTGTTGATATCGTTTGTCGAGGAGATGGTATTAAAGAGAGGAATGCATTCCATGACATGGACTTTATTGATTATTGTCATTTATATAGGATGAGTCATGTCGGACAAATGGCTCAGGAAGATTGGTGGGAAGATGCCAATGTGAAGTATGCTTCTCCAAAAGATATAACAATAATCAGAAAGGTGTTCCAAGATGAGTTTGATCCTCTTTGTGAACAATTGCCCTCGGATAAAGAAATACAAGATTTTATAGAAAGGAATCAGCTATTTATAATAAAAGAGAATGGCAACTTATGTGGGTTTCTGATATCAGAACAGGATGGGGTAACTTGGTATTTGAGATATTGGTATACTTCTCCTGATTACCGTAATAGGGGAATTGGTGCAAAATTGTTAAAAACATCTTTAATTCATAGCATAGATTCCAAACGTCAGATATTTTGGGTAATCTCTGAAAATGAGAATGCTATCAAGCGTTATGAACATTATGGGTTTAAGAGAGAGAATATGAATGATTTTGTTATGATAAAGAAAAAAACTAATTAATATGAACGAAAAGATTATTGAAATTTTGACAGAGCTTCGCCCTGAATTTGACTTTACTGAAAATGTTGATTTTATAGAAGAAGGCATGTTGGATTCTTTTGATATCGTTAGTTTGGTTGATGAGATCGAGACTTCATTTGGCGTGGCAATTAGTGGTGCAGATGTGATACCGGAGAATTTTTGTAGTATTGAAGCTATCTGCAATACAATAAAAAGGAATCAAAAGTAAATATGGTAACTTCTTTTAGCAATAAAACGATTTCAGCTATTTATTCCATTTTACCTACCCATGAGGTAGATTTTATGGATGAAGCAGGTAACTACGCTTTTACTGAGGCTCAAATGAAGAAACTAAAAAAAGTAATGGGCTTTGGAACAAGGCGAGTTGCTTATGAAGGTGAAACGGTTGGCGACTATGCGGCTTATGGCATCCAAAAGATGTTGGAAGATAAGGTTTTCAGAGAGGATGAGATAGGTGCAATTATTGTGACAACTACTTCTCCTGATCATTTTATCCCACCAATTTCTAATATAGTACAGGGTAAGTTCAATTTTGACGAGGATACTGTATGCATAGATATCTCTCAGGGATGTTGCGGATATGTAGTAGGTTTGACTTATGCTTTTATGACATTGAACGCTCTTCATGGGAAGAAAGTCTTGCTAGTGGCAGGTGATATGTTGTCAGCAAGAGTTTCCAAACGTGATAGAGCAAGTAGACCTATTACTGGTGATGGCGTTACAATCAGTGTCATCGAGAATACTATTGATAATAATAAGTGCTACTGTTCGTTGAAAAATGACGGAAAGGATGCTTTTGCTGTATATGTTCCTGCTGGAGGTACCCGAATGCCAATAACTCTAGAAACGACCAAGGAAGAGCCTGATGAGTTTGGTAACTGGCGTGGAAAGCAACATCTTGTCATGCAAGGAGATTTGGTGTTCAATATCATCATTAACATGACCCCTGTTATGATGGAAGAGTTGCTTGCTAAATCAGGGAATAAGATGGATGATGTAGATTACTTTATCTGTCATCAGTCTAGTAGTTTCACGCTTAAAAAATTAGCACAGCGTTTGGAAGTTTCTGAAGAAAGACTTCCTCGTGATATCGTTCCTAAATACGGAAACTCCAGTAGTGCTACTATTCCTGTAACAATGTGCGAGCATTCTGAGCAGATATTTGCAGATAAGCAGTCTAAGAAAATCATGTTTGCCGCTTTTGGAACAGGTATGTCTTTAGGGGCAGTGTTGATGGACTTAAAGGAACCGACCTGTAAAATGATAGATTATCCGCATCACAATGGTTGAATGCCATAAATTCGTAAATTCAAGATTTAATTCTAATTCATACATCATCTCGCATTCAACTTTTAATGATGTTTGGATAGTAGATCCAGGAGATACAGATAATATCTTTTTGTGGTTAGAGAAACATTCTAAGGCTATTATTTCAGGTGTACTATTGACACATGCGCATTTCGATCATATATATGGTATAAATGATATTCTGAATCATTATCCTAATTGCCCTATTTTTGTAGCAAACATATATGGTGAGGAATTACTTCATGATGCGAAGAAAAATGGTTCAAGATATACAGAGGAGGGATCTATAGTTGTCAAAGATGGGGCTCGCATAGATTTATATAAGAAAGAATTGGATCTTTGGTCAGATACTAAAGCCTCTATCTTTTATACACCAGGCCATTCGGAGGACTCTGTATGCATACTGGTTGACAAGATGTTCTTTACTGGGGATACCTTGATAAAGGATACAAGAACAGTTACGAAGCTTAAAGGAGGGTCTGAAGGGAAACTCGAAAACTCTCTTTCACAAATAAATACCCTCATGGGAAATAACCTAGTAGTATATCCTGGCCATGGAGATCTTTTCTATTTGGATGATTATGATTTAAATAAGTCATTAATAAAAAAAGTGGGATATGGAGACAAAGCATGATATGAAAGCTATTCTCGGTGAGGATTTCTTTAAAGAAGAAGTACGGTGTGATTATTTAATTACAGCAGAAATGAAGAGGGTTTTTGCAGTGTTGATGGATTTATATTTAACATTTGCAGAGATATGTGAGAAGTACAATTTAAGATATTATGCAATTTTTGGTTTTCTTTTAGGAGCAATTAGGCATAAAGGTTTTATCCCTTGGGATGATGATCTTGATGTGGCAATGCCGAGAGAGGATTATAATAAGTTCATGGAGATTGCTCCTAGGGAATTGACCTTCCCGTATTTTGTACGTTCTCCATATACAGATCCAAATTGCTTTTATTCATATATTGTTATCTTGAATGAAACTACCTCTTTTATTCCTAAAATATTTAAAAACAATTCTTTTAAAAAAGGTATTCCCATGGATATCTTCCCATTAGATTACTGCAACTTAGATACATATGATGATGATCGTGCTCAGATTTATGAACACATTATGCGTTGTTCTACATGGATGAAGAGAGGGACAGAAGGTTTAAGTGATCGGCAGATGAAAAATTTTGAGAGATATAATACAGATAAACCATTAGAAGACTGGGAGGCAATTCAGAGAATAGCATCAAATCCTAAGTATTTTGGCGGTGATTATTTGGCGACGTCTGTTCTTACGGGATTTGATAAAGAAAAGCTGATTTTTCCTGCAGATGCATTTAATGACAGCTTATCTATGCCATTTGAAACAATAACCGTTAAGGTACCTTCGGGTTATGAGAAACTTCTTGTTAAATCATATGGAGACTGGAAATCATATCCTCCAATAGAGGAACGTGGAAAGAGAAATGAAAGTATTATCTTCGATCCAGATAAGTCATATTTAGATTATGAATAAGTTATAAGAATCCTTTTATGGCAGAATCATTAAAAAATAGAACTTTTAGAGGTGTCATCTGGAGTGGCATTGAGCGTTTCTCTGTACATGGAGTGCATTTTTTAGTGACACTTGTCATAGCCAGAATATTAGATCCATCAGATTTTGGATTAGTTGGTATGCTTGCCATATTTATTGCTGTCTCTCAATCATTAATTGATAGTGGTTTTTCGCAAGCACTGATTAGAAAGCAGAACCGCACGAATTTAGATAATAGTACGGTTTTTTATTTTAATATAATAGTTTCTTTATGTCTTTATTTTTTGCTGTTTGCTATAGCACCATTAGTCTCTTCCTTTTATGAGGAGCCCCAATTGTTGGAATTGATGCGGGTCCTTTGTCTTGTTGTGGTAATTAATTCTTTTGCAGTAGTTCAAAGAGCCATATATACCGCATCCATAGATTTTAAAACGCAGGCTAAAGCTTCGCTTATTTCAGCAATTGTCTCCGGTGGCATAGCTATTTATCTCGCAATTAATGGATATGGAGTTTGGACATTAGTTTGGCAGCAAATTTTAAACGCTATAATTAATACCTCTTTATTATGGTTTTTTTCTAGCTGGCGGCCTCTCTTCATTTATTCATGGAGTTCGTTCAGGGAATTGTTCGCATTTGGTTCAAAACTACTTGCCAGTGGTTTGATAGATACAATATATCGAAATATGTATACTTTGGTAATCGGTAAAGTATTCAGTGCAACAAACCTAGGGCAATACACTCAGGCCAATCATTTTGTTCAATTGCCGTCTTCTAATATAACTGGTATCTTGCAACGCGTAACTTATCCTGTTCTCTGTACGTTGCAAAACGATGATGTCAAACTTCGTGATAATTACCGTAAACTTATTCGGCTGTCTGCCTTTATTGTATTTCCCTTGATGTGCATTTTGGCTGGCGTGTCATATCCGTTGGTCACTTTCCTTATAGGAGAGAAATGGCATTTCGCTGCCACTATGATTATTCCTTTGAGCTTGGCTGGGATGTGGTATCCAGTTCATGCAATCAATTTGAATCTGTTACAGGTAAAAGGACGCAGTGATTTATTTCTCCGTTTAGAAATTATAAAAAAAATCATTGGTGTTGTGATTTTGGTGTTAAGTATTCCTTTTGGGCTTCTTTTCATGTGCTGGTCAAGTATCCTGACTAGCCTTCTATGCCTTTTTATCAATACATATTATACAGGAAAACTCATCAATGTTGGCTTCCTAACACAGATGCATGATTTGTCTGGCACATTGGTTACATCTTTGATAGTCTTTGCAGTCTCTTTTTTCATTACAACTTTAATTAGCAGTAATTTTTGGGGATTTTTAATAGCATCTTTGATAGGAGCAGGTTTATTCCTATTGGTAGTTCAGATTTTTCATTTTCAAGAATTTGATACTGCCAAATCTATTATTTTGAGTAAGAAGAATGGATAAAATAGATTTTTTAGTTAGTGTCCGATGTCTGACTTATAATCATGCTGCATACATAAGAGATACAATGGACGGTTTTTGTATGCAACAAACATATTTCCCTTTTGTATGTGTGATTCTTGATGATGCTAGTACTGATGGTGAGCAAGAAGTAATAAAGAATTATTTAGCACTTCATTTTGAAGAATCTGGAGAAGGACAGATTGAAGAAACCAATGATTATGTTTTATCTTTTTCAAGGCATAAGCATAATAAGAATTGCTTTTTTGCTGTTTATTTTTTGAAAACCAATCATTTTGGAAAGAAAGCTAAAGCTCCATATTTAGAGCGTTGGGAAAAGTGGGCTAAATATGTGGCATATTGTGAAGGTGATGATTATTGGTTGGATGAAAATAAAATACAGTTACAGGTGGATTACATGGAGAATAATTCAAATTGCTCAATGACTTGTTCCCGAACAAAGTATTATTCACAGAAACTAAATCGATATAATAAAGAACAATATTGCAGGAAAGGAAATGGCTTTTTAAATATTGAAGATGTAATTTATAGGCAAGGTTTGTACATCTCGACCTGTAGTGTGATGTTCAGATATAGTATAATGGAACATTATCCAAGTTATTGTCGTAGGTGTCTTATTGGTGATTATCCGCTTCAATTATATGCGGCATTAGTAGGTTCTATTTATTATTTTGATAACGTGATGTCCGTATATAGAGTGGATAATAGTGAATCTTGGATGGGGAGGCAGGCTTCTGTCCGAGGAACTATTGATGAAAAGAGGCTCGCAATAATGGATTCAACTTTGGACATGCTATCAGGTTTCTTGGAGGATTATCCTAAATATAGTTCTTTTTTTAAAAATAAAATTGCAGAGTATATAAACAGAGGACTCCCTTATAGAAGAAGGTCCTCTCGTACAGACATAGCTGAGTATATCAATCACTTCCAGAATTATGTTAATCAATATAAGTTATTTTGGAGAATAGATTTAGCAATTCGGAAGATTCGTATTCCTGGAGTAAGGACAATTTATACAAAATTGTTTATGGGGCAGTTCTATGAAAAAACTATAAGTTGTTAAAATTGTATGGAATGACGGCTTTTATTTATGACTTGTTACTTATCTCAATGCTTCTTTCTCTGTATTTATCAGGGAAAGAACTAAAAAGAGTGGATTCTCTAAAATCAAAAGCTGTTATTTTAGGAATTCTTTTTTATACATTTAATGTTGGACTAAGATATGGAAGAGGTATAGATTATAATTTATATGGACAGAGATACGAGTCTTTTTTAATGGGAGGTGATTTTGATTATGAAATAGGATTTGTTGCTGTCGCAAAATTATTGTCATTTTTAGGCGTTTCTTGGCAAGGTTTTGTCCTTTTTTTGAGTTTTGTTTTTATTTTTTCAACTATCTATTTCATAAGGAATTATAGAGAAATTGTCCCTTATGCACTTCCACTTTTTGCTCTTTTCTCATTGTCTCGAGTTGAAAATATGGTAAGATGGTATTTCGGTTTCTCTTTTTTACTTATAGGACTTTCATTTTTATTAAAAGAGAATGACAAGAAGGTACTCCTATATTTTATTTTCAGTTTTTTAGCATGTTGCTTCCATTTAGCATTAGCACCAGTTAGTATTCTCTATTTTATCATATATAATTGTAAAACTATATTTTTACGTCCGATTGTAACTATTGGTCTTTTTTATATTATCGGTTTTTTCTTTCAGACCGATTTCATGTTAAGCTTAATAGATCTTATTAATAGGTATTCAATGTTATTGGGAGATTACGTTCATTATGTAGATAATGCAGATTATTGGCTAGTTGGTGGATTTGCTGGAGCTGAAAGGAATGCATTCCCTGGTTTGACCATGCAATTGTTATTTATGGTAGTAGCTATTTGGGGGTATAAGATTATAAAAGAGATGGACCATACATATATATTCGCGTATAATTTGTTTATCATTGGCTATTTAACGTTACCTATTGCAAGGCAAATAGAATTATTTAGTAGATATAATGCAGTCTTTTATTTTTTTATTGCTGTAGTTTTTGCTAGTATCTTAAATAAAATATATGCTCAAAAATCTCTTAAGGTTCGCCCCATAGTAATAGTTTTTATTTCCCTCGTTTTTTTGAATTATGGTAGATTCGTTATTGTTGAACCTTTCAAAGGCAATAAAGACCATTATTTATATGTGTGGGATAGAGATGGGAGAACTTACGATGAAATGTATGATACTTGGATAGATGATTTAATGTATAATAATTGATTAATTATTCAGAGATTTGAATACTTTTTATGAAGAAAGTTATAACATATGGCACATATGACCTTCTGCATCAAGGGCATATTAATCTCCTGAAAAGAGCTAAAGCTTTAGGTGATTATCTCATTGTAGGGGTTACTAATGATAATTTCGACCGCGAGCGAGGGAAACTGAATGTTCGTAATAACGTCTTAGAGCGAGTGGATGCAGTTCGAGCAACAGGCCTAGCTGATCAGATAATTATTGAAGACTATGTCGGTCAGAAAATCGATGATATACAGAAATATGATGTAGATATATTTGCCATTGGATCGGATTGGGAAGGTAAGTTTGATTACCTAAATGAGTTCTGTGAGGTAATCTATTTACCACGTACAGAGGGCATTTCATCGACGATGTTACGTGAAGAATTGCAGAAAACTATTCGAATAGGAGTTGTCGGTGCTGGTAGAATAGCTAAGAGATTTGTTCCAGAGTGCAAAGTGGTGAGTGCCGTAGAAGTTACAGATGTGTATGATATAGACAGAGATGCTTCTTGTGAACTGGCAAAGCAGAATTCATTAATTCATATTTCTCAGTCGTATGGTGAACTTGTAGATAATGTTGATGCTGTTTATGTGGCAACTCCACACCTTAGTCATTATTCTTTGTCGAGATATGCTTTGGAGAACGGGAAGCATGTGCTATGTGAAACTCCACTTGTACTTAACGAAGGTGAAGCTCGTGAATTGTTTAAACTTGCAGAAGAAAAGGGCGTAGTGTTGATGGAAGCAAACAAAACTGCTCATTCTCCTGCTTTCAATCATCTTGTCACAATGGTTAAAAGTGGATTAATAGGTGATGTTGTGGATATTAGTGCTTCTGAATCTAAACTATGGGGTGAGAGGTTTACTCGTGAACTAGATGAAAGTCAGGCTGGAGGTTCGATGTTTGAACTCGGATCCTATCCGTTGTTGCCAATTGTGAAACTGATGGGTGTTGATTATTTGAATATCAACTTTTATGCTAAAATGCAGAATGGTGTGGATGTTTATACCCGTGGAGTTATCCGTTATCCAAATGGCATTTGCTCATTTCAGTTGGGCCTAGGCGTAAAGACAGAAGGTAATTTAGTGATATCAGGAACAAAAGGGTACGCTTATGTACCTTCCCCATGGTGGCTGACGGATTATTATGAGTTTAGATTTGAAGACCAGAACCAAAACAAAAAGTTTTTTTATAAATGGGATGGAGCAGGATTGAGATATGAAATTCAGGAGTTTGTTTCATGTATTTATAACCATCGTTTTAGTACAGCTCGCTTGAGAAGAAAAGAAAGTATTGTTTTGGCAGGAATTATGCAGAGATTCGTTGAACGTATAAATTTTATGGAAATCTGAAATGAGGGAGATGTCTGTTCAGGAAATAAGAGATGTTAGTCTAGAAATCTTGCGTGATGTGCATAACTTTTGTGTAAAGAATAACATTCGGTACACGTTACAGGGTGGAACTCTTTTGGGGGCTATTCGACATAAAGGATTTATCCCATGGGATGATGATATAGATATTGCTATGCCACGACCGGATTATATGCGTTTTATAAAAACGTATACATCAGAAAACGGCTTTGTAGCGTTTTCGAGAGAATTGCCTGAATATAAAAACTCTGTGTTTATTGCTTTCACAAGAATATGTGATGTCAGAAGATCTTATGTCGATGATTCTTTATTGCCATGGACATCCAGAAACAAAGGAGTCTGGATAGATTTGTTTCCGCTTGATGGAGTGGAAGACTCTATTTCAAGGCTGAAGTGGAGATTGAAAAAGATGTGCTTTTATTGGTCTCAAGGCAATGCTCTTAGATCGGCTCATAATCCCTTCCCTCCTATTACTCGGTTTAGAAAGTTCTGTCATATGATAATTAAAAAGATATTTGTCATGTTTTTATCATATAATGCCATTGACAAACATATTGAAGAATGCCAGAAGGTGAATTATCAAGATGCTAACTTTTATTGTAACTTGGCTTTCATGAGATACGGCATTAGAGAACGTCACCGAAAAAAAGTTCTTGAGGATACCATTTTAGCTCCATTTGAAAAGGACTTTTTTTTTATTATGAAGGGGTATGATGAGGCTCTTAAAGAAAAATATGGAGATTATATGCAATTGCCTCCTGAAGGGAAACGGGTTAGGGGACATGATTATAACAAGTATTACTGGAAATAGGAGATAGATGAAAAATACACTATACTGTTTAATCATATTGCTCATTAGTATTATCTCGGCTAATGCGCAGGAGAATTCTCACTTTAACTTATTTTCTACTGAAGGAGATTGGGGGCAGAGTGTCGCAAATTATGGAAAATATATTATCTCCGTAAAAGACCGGTTGTCATCTGCTTTATTGTATGATCTTGAGGAGAATAAAAGAGTTTACAGATTATTCTTGACTCCTCATGAAGAAAGAAATGGGAGTACATTGATTTACCATTGCAACCAATGCAACTTTGGAAGCGAAAAGTATGATGAGCAGGATATGTTCCCTTTGCTATATATAAATCAGCGTAACCCTGCAGACTCTATTGGTGCCTTGATTACAGCATACAGGATCGTTCCGAAATTGGATGAGAATGATTCTATCGTTTCTTTCTCAATGGACCTTATTCAGAGCATATATCTTCCGTTGATGACTGATGAGAACTGTTTGGGTAATCCCAATATGGTAATAGATACTAAAAAAAATGTCTTTTATACATACAGTAGAAACAATAATAGGAAAGCTTCTAACTATGGAAAAGGAATGATCTCAAAATTCAAAATGCCGAGTCTATATAAGGATGGGAGTATCCAAGAAGTTGTTCGCTTAACAGATGATGACATATTAGATTCTTTTAAATGTGATTTTAATATGTTTAATGCCCAAGGTGGATTTTTTAGAAAAGGAAAATTATATTTTGTGCAAGGAATGCCAAGTAAAACACCAAGCAATAATTATATATATTTCAGAGAGATAAATCTAAAAAAGAAAAAACAAACTAGGGTGGTAGATATGTTAGCTTTAGGATTCGATAAAGAGCCAGAAGGTTGCTGGTTTTATAATGGTAAGGTCATGATTTCTGTGGTTGGTAAAGAATTCTATGAGCTTACAAGTGAGATGTTTAAAGTAAAATAGGTTTTTATTATGAGAAAAGCTTTAGTTGTTGGCGGTTCTAATGGAATTGGTTTGTCAATTGCCACAGAGCTTGCTAATCGCAATGAAATAGAACATATTTATATAGTAGACAAAAGCCCTATTCTTCCAGAGTATGAAAATATAAAATTTTCATTCAAACAATTTGATTTGAACTCTAAAGATTATAGCTTGTTTGACGATTTCAATGATATAGATACATTGATGATTACTGCAGGTTTTGGCAGATTGGCTTTGTTTAAAGATGTTGGGGAACAACATATTATAGATAGCTTTAACGTCAATACGATTGCAGTCCTTAGGCTAATAAATAGATTCTATTCGAAGCTAGAGGCGAATGAAGACTTCTATTGTGGAGTTATGGTAAGTATAGCAGGCTTTATGTCTTCACCTTTTTTTTCTGTTTATGGTGCAACTAAAGCAGCGCTTAAGATTTTTATAGAGAGCGTAAATGTTGAACTTGAGAAAGCAGGAACTTCTAATCGAATTCTAAATGTTTCTCCAGGTTCTATAAAAGGAACAGGCTTTAATCAAGGTAAAACAGATCTGAGTCAAACCGAAGGATTGGCAAAAGAAATTATAAATCATTTAGAAGCTAAAGATGATTTGTTTATTCCTAAATATGAAGAAGTATTTAAAAATGTTTTAGAGAGATATCATAGAGATTTTAGAGCAGAGGGGCTTCATAGTTATGAGTATAAATTGAATAGTGGTAGAATTAAAGATTGTCAAAAATGAATTATCGTTCCTATAGGACATTTCTAGGTCGTAGTTTACATTATAAAAAATTTCTATGGCCAATAAATGCGCTATTATTCAATTTATGTAAGTTGTATCCATATAGGGATAAACGGTTATGGGTTTTTGGGGCTATACGTGGAGAGAAATATGATGATAATTCAAGATATTTGTTTGAATATGTTAATGAGCATGCTGACGGGAAAATTCGTGCTGTTTGGCTATCGTCTGTTGGCGATGTGGTTGCTTATGTGAGGAGTCTTGGTTATGAAGCATATAATGTATATTCTATTAATGGATTTAAAGCAGCAATAAGCGCAGGAGTGGCTTTTTATACTCATGGTCTTCATGATTTTGGGCATTTCCCAATGCTTGGAGGTGCAACTATAGTTAGCCTTTGGCATGGTTTTAGCTTTAAACAAATATACAATAGTAAATATAAAGGTTTTGCTGTGTTGCTAAAAAGAATAGTTGATGGCGTGTTTTCTTGGGTACAAAGAGATTATTCAATGGTCTCGTCAACTTATGTACTCAATCAAACATTAAAAGAGTTTAAAATAAAAGATTCTTCTTCTATTTTTATTACAGGGCAGCCTCGAAATGATGCACTTTTTTATAATACTGATTGCAATGTGGTTAAAAAAGATATTTTTATTAGTAATAGAAAAGTGATTTCTTTTATGCCTACATATAGAGCTAAGGGACAATCTTCAGGAACCTTGAAAGATATCGTAGATGAGTTAGTTGAAAATGAAGAGTTAAATTTGTTTCTGAAGGAAAATAATTTTTTGTTCATAATTAAGCTACATCCGTCAACTCCAGAATTTTCAATAGCGGATAACGATAATTTTTCTATTCTTTCTTATAAAGAGGTAGAATCAAATCAAGACTTGTTAAAACTTACAGATATTTTGGTAACAGATTATTCTGGGGTATTTGTTGATTATGCATTATTAAATAGACCAATAGTATTTTATACTCCAGACGAAAAAGATTTTTACAATTATTCTGAGACACTTGATGAGGATGCCAATAAAGTTATGATGCTTTCAAAAGCATATAATCCACACGAATTGGTAGAGAGGTTGAAGCATCCTACTTCGGAAGTAGCTAAAGTTACAAATGAGTTTTTTTTAGATACATCTTTGAAGGGTACGTGCTTTTGTGATAATGTCTTTAAAGCGATGTTAAACATTAAGGGTATAGATTAAAAAGATGAAATTGATTACAGGAATTGAAGAAATCCATGATTATTTGTTGAATTTAGCTAAAGTCTTTCATCATATATGCACAAATAATAATATTGGTTATTATATGGCTTATGGAACAATGCTTGGTGCTATAAGGCATAAAGGGTTTATCCCATGGGATGATGATATGGACTTCTATGTGGACAGAAAAGATGTGACAGAACTAAAAAGATGTTTGACTAAAGAATTACCTTCTTATTTAAGATTGATAGATTATAATAATTCAAGAGAGGTAACATATGATCTTATAAAGATAGAAGATACGAGAACTACTATGATTCAGAAGCATAAGAAGAATATGAGCTTTGCATCTGGTGTCTATATTGATGTATTTATTTTAGATCATGTTGAAAATGATTTTAGTTTCTTTTCACAGAACTGGATTGATTTTTATTTGAAGAAAATACAGTCTGCAAGATTTCTAGATAGTGATGATAGACCAATAAAAGAAAAATTATGTTCATATCTTGTGAAGTTCTTTTTATATCCCTTAAAATTTGAAACTATTCCTGATTATATAAATAGGACTTCTCAGAAACAAGACGGTCCTTTCTTGTATAATCATGCAGAAAGTAAAATGGGCCGATGTTTCCTACCTGAGGTTTTCGGGACTCCGAAATTGTATGATTTTGAAGACACACAATTGTATGGTTTGTGTGAATATGATGAATATTTGAAAACTTATTATGGTGATTATATGAAACTTCCTCCAGAGGATGAAAGAGAAACTCATATTGTGGATCTTTATATGAAAGACTAAGGAACTGATTTTCATAATACAACGATTAACTGTTGGATGTATAAAGAGTTTCTTTTTACTTTTGGTGATATTATAGTAAATGCTTTCACATGCCTTTGTGCGCGTTAATTATAGGTGTATTTGATTTTCATGAGCAGTACTACTATCTTAAACATAGATATCATAAATATAGATAGAGAAGAGTTTCTATCAGTTCTTGATAAGGGAGTTTTAATAACTCCGAATCTAGATCATTTGATTAAGCTTCAATATGATAAAGAGTTTTATGATTGTTATAAAAGGGCTGATTGGGTAGTATGCGATAGTAGGGTACTCTGTCTCTTATCGAGACTTCTGAGAAATCCAATTCAAGAAGCCATTCCAGGTAGTAGTTTCTTTACATCATATTATATGTATCATAAAGATGATCCTGATTGTAGGATTTTTCTTTTAGGCGCTAAAGAAGGGGTAGCACAGAAAGCGATGACAAAGATTAATGAAAGAGTTGGTCGCGATATCGTTATAGGAGCTCTTTCCCCATCTTTTGGTTTTGAGAATAATGAACAAGAGTGTAGTGAAATAGTTAAAACCATTAATGCGAGTGAGGCAAATGTGGTATTAGTAGGAGTGGGAGCACCCAAACAGGAAAAGTGGATATTTAAATTTAAAGAGCAAATGCCTAATATTAAGTTGTGGATGGCACTTGGGGCTACTATAGATTTTGAAGCAGGCAATATAAAACGGGCACCTCAATGGATGCAGACTTTGGGAATGGAATGGTTTTATCGTTTTTTGATGGAGCCTAAACGGCTTTTTAAAAGATATTTTATAGATGACATGAGATTTTTCTATTATTTCTCAAAACAATTGTTGGGAGTATATAAGAATCCTTTTGCAAATAATTGAAATATGTTATTACGTAGATGTAAATTAATAATTGTTACCTGTTTGATACTCTTATTGCCTTCATGCGTATTAGGGCAATATTCGTATGGAACGACAGGCCTCTTGCATATGCCTACTGCTGATATGCAAAAAGATAAGACTTTTCTATTTGGTGGGTCTTTCTTAAATAAAAATATGACTCCCTCACCACAATGGAATTATGATACATATAATTATTATGTAAATATTACTTTCTTCCCTTGGCTTGAGATTAGTTATGATTTAACGTTAAATCAGGGTAAACCTGGTAAGTACTGGCCAAAACGTACTTGGGGAAAGTTTGTAAACCAAGATAGGCAATTTGGAGCTAGATTTCGTCTTTGGAAAGAAGGTTGGTATTATGATTGGACGCCACAAGTGGTGTTTGGAACAAATGACCCTGGAAGTCATGAACGAAATGGAGGAGGGAAAATTATAATTGACGATGATCATAATACAAATCATTATACTCGTTTCTTCTTAGCCGCAACTAAACACTTGACTTTTGAAGGTGTAGGTGAGATTGGAGCACATGTAGCGTTAATATATAGTCGTGAAGATAATAATTATTTTACAAGACCTGCTTTTGGGGCCAATTTTGAATTGCAATTATTAGAGACTGATAAATGGCAGAAATGGGTAAATGGACTCAATCTGATGGGTGAATTTGATGGCGAAGGAATTAATGTTGGTGCTTCTTATAAGATCTGGCGCGATAATATAAATGTAATTGCTGAACTTCATGAATGTAAGTATTTCTCTGGAGGTATTTACTTTAAATTGCATTTGAGATGATAATGTATCCTATAAAGTTTGAACCAATATATATACCCCGACTTTGGGGAAGAGAACTTTGGCTTATCTCTGATATGCCAGGAGCGGTATCGGTAGTGGCCAATGGTACATTTAAGGGAATGACTTTGGATCATTTGATACAAGAGCATAAGGAAGCATTTCTTGGTAAAGGGAATTCTGTAGGAACTGACTCGGGATTCCCTTTACTGGTTAAGATATTGGAGGCAGAACAGACACTCTCAGTGCAGGTGCATCCGGATGATGTAATGGCAAGAGCAAGAGGAGAAGCTAGAGGAAAGGATGAGATGTGGTATGTAATGGAGGCTTCTGAGAGGTCTGCTCTGGTAGCAGGATTGAAGCATCCTCTCTCACATCAGACATATAAAGAACTAGTGAAAGACGGATCTTTCGCTGAAGCACTTCAGTATTATGAGGTGAAAGCTGGGGATGTGTTTAGCATTCCTGCTGGAAGGGTGCATGCTTTAGGGTCTGGCATTAAGGTGGCTGAGATTCAGCAAGCATCGGATACTACTTTCCGTATCTATGATTATAATCGCAGGGATAAGGATGGAAATCTGCGTGAGTTGCATGTAGAGGAAGCTGGCGAGGCAATGGATTATGAGGATGCCCGTGGGGATGCTCGAATAGATTATCCACATCAGACGAACATTGCACAACCACTAGTCAGTGGCTCTTCATTTACTACCTTGCTTTATGAACTTACTGAACCAAGAGTGTTTGATTATAGTCAGAGGGACTCATTCGTAATCTGGATGTGTGTGGAGGGGGAAGGCACTCTAACTGATAACAATGGTTTCTCTGAGACTCTGAAATGTGGGGAGGCTGTTCTTATTCCTGCCGCATTGAGAAACATCAGAGTGATCCCTAATCATAGTGTGAAGATCTTAGAAACTTATATTATTTAAACATCTCCAATACCTTTCCGATAATCGGAGCCATATCGTAATACTTATATTCTGCTAAACGACCGCCAAAGATTACGTTATCTTCTTTAGCTGCCAAAGCTCTATATGCATCGGCTAATGCGTTATTTCGGTCATCATTCACTGGATAATAAGGCTCCATTCCTTCTTTGTACTCCGTGGAGTACTCCCTGCTAATAACAGTTTTAGGCGTTTCATAGATTGTAGGACCGAACATTTCAAAGTGTTTATGCTCGATGATGCGGGTATAAGGTACTTCGCGTTCAGTATAGTTCACCACCGCATTTCCCTGGAAATTTGGTCTATCCATTACTTCTGTCTCAAAACTCACTGTTCGCCAGTTTAGCTTTCCTAAGCGGAAATCGAAATATTCGTCGATAGGACCAGTATAAACGATTTTATCAAATTGAGAATTGAGAATTGAGAATTGAGAATTGCTTTTCTTTCTCTCTTCTATAAAATCAACATTTACTTTCGTTTCAACACCTTCCAGCAAGCCATCAATCAACTTGTTATAGCCCCCAACGGGTATACCTTGATACTTGTCATTGAAGTAATTGTTATCGAATACCAAGCGTACGGGGAGTCGGCGGATGATGAAGGCAGGAAGATCAGTGCAACTGCGTCCCCATTGTTTCTCGGTATATCCCTTGATCAGCTTTTCGTAAATGTCTTTTCCTACCAATGTCAATGCTTGCTCCTCTAAGTTGGCAGGTTCACGTCCATTCAGTTTAGCTACCGCTTCGGCCTTCTGTTCTTCTATCTTCGCCTCTGCTTCCTCTGGAGTCAGTACTCCCCACATCTGATAGAACGTATTCATATTGAATGGCAGATTGTAAAGCTTCCCTTTATAATTTGCCACAGGACTGTTCGTGTAGCGGTTGAACTCTACAATGCTGTTGACGAAATCCCAAACTTCTTTATCTGAGGTATGGAAGATATGGGCTCCATACTTATGGACATTGATACCCTCAATGTTCTCGCAATAGACATTGCCTCCTAAATGGGGCCTTTTGTCTATCACTAAGCATTTCTTGCCGGCTTGCTTTGCTTTATATGCGAAGGTTGCTCCGAACAATCCTGCGCCAACTATCAAATAATCATATCTGTCCATAATGCTATTTTTTACAAAAATACATATTATAAAGCGTAAATAAAAATATGTTTGCAAGAATTCTGAAAGAATAATTAGCAGTCATTATAATTGTGTACTAGTAAAAATCTATATATATTTGTATCTGTAAAAAAGGAATATGAGATAATATTTTTTGTTTAACTCAAATACATGAAGAAATATGTTTACACTGATTGATTTATCTTATAGTAAGGATGCCTTGGAGCCAGTGATAAGTGCTAAGACACTGGAGTTTCATTATGGGGAGCACTTGCAGGCGTATGTGGATAATTTGAATAAGTTGCTGCCTAGCAGTGGATTGGAGGAAC
Source organism: Bacteroidaceae bacterium (assembly GCA_017427065.1). Classification (GTDB taxonomy): domain Bacteria; phylum Bacteroidota; class Bacteroidia; order Bacteroidales; family Bacteroidaceae; genus Bacteroides. The sequence continues at coordinate 161,778 of JAFRTL010000016.1, forward strand.
TTCCTCTTGAGGAGATTGTGAAGCAATCGTCTGGGGCAATATTCAATAATGCTGGTCAGGTGCTGAACCACAATCTGTATTTTACACAATTTGGCGCTGCTGATAAAGTTGCTAATGCTCCTAAGGGTGAACTGGCAGCTCAGATAGAAAAGCGGTGGGGGAGTGTCGATGCATTCAAAGATGAGTTTGTTGCTAAAGGAGTTGGTCTCTTTGGCAGTGGCTGGGTATGGCTGTCTGCTCAGGTTGATGGTACACTGGTCATCACTCAGGAACCTGGGGCTTCTAACCCTGTTGTCAAGGGGTTGAAACCTTTGCTGACTTTCGATGTGTGGGAGCATGCTTATTACCTTGATTACCAGAATCGTCGTGCTGCTCATCTCGTGGAATTGTGGAAGATTGTGGATTGGAGAGTTATTGAAGAAAGATATTAGAAATAGCAGCAGCTATACGCTTCATCTGAAGGTATAGCTGCTTCATTAGGGAGAAAACTAACTGTACACTGTACATCTGTACATTTTTTAGGCAGCGTTGTGCTTGCTTAGGTAGAGGTTAGTTTTCTGGTAAGATCCTGCAATAGAGGTCTTTTCAAGACTTGAAGGAGAAGTTTTGACATTAGTTGCAAGATTGTATAATTATGCGGCTTTTACTTCAAATATTTGCATAAGTATGCGGTTTTTGCTTTACCCCTAAATATAAACTCTCTAGTGAGGTAAGAAAAACTTCCTCACTAGAAAAATAATATTTCCTCGTGAGGTTTTATTTATGGTATTTTGATAAAATATCTGGAAATTGAATATATATGCAGTGATGAAGATGAAGATATAATAGCATATAAAGCGAAAAATATGTACAGATGTACAGTGTACAGTTTCTTTTTTCTCTCATGATATGTTTTTAGGCTGCCTAAAAAACTGATATTTTAAAGTAAAACCCAAAGAAAAAACAATAATTAATGCAGAAAAAGCAAGAAATTGTAAAAAAACAACTCATAATGTATATTTTTTGCCACAAAATTTTGGTGATTAAAAAATATGCTATAAATTCGCATCGTCGTTAGTAAAACACGACAAAACTATAGATATTTTACTTAAAATAGAACACGACAAGCTCACGAACATAAGATGAAACACGATGGAGCTTGCAAGGGAGTTTCTTACCTTGCAAGTCTTCATCATCTATATAAATCAAAGACTTTTAGGATGATTAAAAATATAGAGCGTACGAATTTTGTTCGTACGCTTTTTTTGTGTATTTTCGCATAGTATTATATAATATAAGGTGTAACCATGAAAGGATTTAAATTGATCGTATTATCCATAGTATGTGCTGCGATGGGAATGATCACAGCATGTACGAGCGGCTCCAAAGAAGCAGAGGATCTTTATGCACAGTTCCAAAACCCACCTGCTGAGGCAATGCCTCGCGTGTGGTGGCATTGGATGGATGGAAACATCAGTAAGGACGGCGTAAAGAAGGATTTGGAATGGATGAAACGTTCGCACATTGCGGGTTTCATGAATTTTGATGGGGCTTTCAACATGCCACAGATAGTTCCTGAAAGGGTGGTTTACATGACCGAGCCTTGGAAGGAGGTATTTGCTTATACTACACATCTGGCAGATTCACTGCATCTGGAGATGTCTGTGGCGAGCTCTCCTGGATGGAGTTTCACGGGTGGTCCATGGGTAGAGCAGAAGGATGCTATGAAGAAGGTGGTATGGCGAGAAATGATGGTAAAAGGTGGTCAGCAGGTGGAGGTAAGTCTGCCCGAACCATATAGGACCATTGGCGCTTTTCAGAACATCGCTCGTTCTGGTGGTCAGAATTTTGGAGGGGCCAGCACTGATTTGTCATCTCAAGGGTATTATGAGGATATTGCGGTGTTGGCAGTGAAACTCCCTGATGCTGAGGTGGATGTGGCTTCTCTGAATCCAACCATTTCTTCTAGTGGAGGCAAGTTTGATCTTGCACTTTTGACCGATGGTGACTTGTCTAATGCCGGCGTACTTCCTGCAGTGAAAGGGGGAAAGGCGTGGATACAATATGCCTTCAAAGAACCTCAGACCATGAAGGCGCTGACTATCGTGGATGGTCGTGTACGTAGTCAGTGGCAGATGCCAAGGGCGGAAGTTGACAAGGTTTTGGAAGTGAGTGATGATGGGGTGAATTTCCGCGAGGTTTTCAAGATCCCTAACAGTTCTGCTCCTGGTGGTACGGTGACTTTCGAACCGACCACGGCTAAGTACTTCCGTGTGGTATTTGATAATAAAGAGCAGTCGAATCCATATGCTGCTCTGATGGGTGGCCCTACAGAACCTCGACTAATCCCTACCAATGTGGCAGAGTTGAAGTTCTATCCTGTATATCGCATCAACCATGCCGAGGAGAAGGCTGGCTATGCTGCTCCTGCGGATCTTTATCTGTATGAAACTCCTGAGGAGAGTCATGTTGTGGCATTGTCTGATGTGGTGGATGTGACTTTAATGGTGAAGGACGGTCATCTGTCATGGAATGCACCTGCAGGCAATTGGAAGATTTTCCGCTTTGGCTATTCATTGACTGGAAAAGAAAACAGTCCTGCCACTCGTGAGGCTACTGGCTTGGAAGTGGATAAGATGGATGCCGCGGCTGTGCGTGCTTACTTTGATCACTATTTAGGAATGTATAAGGATGCCTCACAGGATCAGTTGGGCAGCGTGATAAAATACATCATGACTGATAGTTATGAGTCTGAGCAAGAGAACTGGACGCCATTGATGATGCAGGAGTTTGAGACGCGTCGCGGCTATGCGTTGCTGCCTTGGCTACCTGTTCTTACGGGACAGATTGTCGGAAGCTCTGAGGAGAGCGAGAAGTTCTTGCGCGACTGGCGAAAGACGCTGGGCGACTTAGTAACGGATAATTTGTATAATCAGCTGACGGACATCTTGAAGGAGCGTGGTATGGGACGCTATACCGAAAGCCAGGAAAACGGACGTGTCTATCTGGTGGATGGTATGGATGTGAAGGCGAAATCTGATGTTCCAATGGCTGCTGCTTGGGTACCTCATAACAGTACAGCTGCCAATGAACCTATGTCGCAAGCAGATATCCGCGAGGCTGCGTCTGTGGCGCATATCTACGGACAGAACTTCGTGGCTGGAGAGTCTCTGACGGCTCCTGGTGGCGAAGGACGTTCGTATGCCTATCATCCTGCCAATCTGAAGCATACGGCAGATATGGAACTTTACAGCGGATTGAATCGCTTTGTGATTCATACGTCTGTGCATCAACCGGTGGATGATAAAATTCCCGCTTTGGGGTTGGGACCAATCGGACAGTGGTTCAACCGTCATGAAGCATGGGCTGAAACGGCGTGGGCTTGGATGGACTATCTAGGACGCAGCAGTTTCATGTTGCAACAGGGGCATTATGTTGCGGATGTGGTGTATTATTATGGAGAAGACAACTGCATCACGGGTATGTTTGGGGACGAGTTGCCTCCTGTACCAACTGGTTATAGCTTTGATTTCATCAATTCTGATGCCTTGCTGAATCTCCTGTCAGTGAAGAATGGCGTTTTGACTACACCGAGTGGCATGAATTATCGGATATTGGTACTCGATAAGAATGTAAAATATATGCGTTTGCCTGTTCTGCGTAAGATTGCTGAGTTGGCAAGAGGTGGTGCCGTGGTTGTTGGTGCCAAACCAGAAAAACCTGCAAGTTTGGCGGATGATGCAGCAGAATTTGAGCAGTTGGTAAATGAGATCTGGGGTGGTTCTCAGCAGAATGTTTATTTGAATGCTTCGATGGCAGATGTGCTGAATAAACTTGGCATTGAGCCAGATGTGGTGTTGAAGGATGGCGTGCGTTACGTGCATCGTACCATGCCGGAAACAGAGATTTACTGGGTGAATAATTATGAAACTACTGGCAAGCAGGTGGATCTTTCGTTCCGTGTAAACGGGAAGAAACCAGAAGTCTGGCATCCGGAAACTGGGGCGAAGGAGGCTGTTTCTTATCGGATAGAGAATGGACGTACTGTGGTGTCTCTGAATCTGACTCCAGAGGATGCTGTGTTCGTGGTGTTTAGTGGTAAGGGCAGTGGAGAGCAACTTCCAGAACTGACGGATACCACTTTGCTGACTATCAATACGCCTTGGCAGGTAAGTTTCCAAGAAAAACGTGGCGCTCCAGCAACTGCTACTTTTGATAAGTTGATAGATTTCACTCAGAGTGAGGTGGATGGTATCAAGTATTTCTCTGGAGTTGCAACTTACACGAATAGCTTTGAACTGACAGAAGAACAATTGGATGCCAAACAACTGATACTTGACCTTGGTGATGTGGAGAAAATGGCGGAGGTGACTTTGAATGGACAGCATTTAGGTGCTTATTGGAAGGCTCCTTTTGTGGTGAATGCCACGGATGCATTAAAGGCTGGTAAGAACGAACTGGAAGTGAAGGTATCCAACTTATGGATCAATCGTATGATAGGGGACTCTCGTCCTGAAGTAATTGAAAAGATTTCCTGGACACCCTATCCGTTCTATCGACCAACTTCACAGATGTCGGCTTCTGGATTGATTGGACCAGTGAGGGTGATTGCTAAGAAATAGTTTAGAGTTTCGGGTTTAGAGATATGAATGTAATTGAGACGAAAATTCCTGGAGTGGTGATTATTGAACCACGTATTTTTGCGGATGCACGTGGGTATTTCTTCGAGTCTTTCAACCAGAAGGAATTTGAAGAGAAGGTGGGTCCGATTCATTTTGTGCAAGATAATGAGTCTAAATCTTGTTATGGAGTGCTGCGTGGACTACATTTCCAGAAGGGAAAAGATGCGCAGAGCAAGTTGGTGCGTGTGGTGAAAGGAGCAGTGCTGGATGTGGCGGTGGATATCCGTAAAGGTTCGCCGACGTTTGGTCAATGGGTAAGTGTAGAACTGACGGAGGAGAACCATCTACAAATCTTTATTCCTCGTGGATTTGCTCATGGCTTCAGTGTGCTGAGTGAGGTGGCCATATTCCAATATAAATGCGATAATCTGTATGCTCCACAGAGTGAAGGTGCTATTGCATGGAATGATCCTGATCTGAATATCGATTGGCGGATTCCGGAGGATAAGATTATTCTGTCTCCTAAGGATAGTCATCATCCGCTACTGAAGGATGCGTCGTATTTGTTTGAGTATTAGTTTAGGGTTTAGGGTTTAGAGTTTAGGGTTTAGAGCTTAGAGTTTAGAGTTTAGAGCTTAGAGAATAGAGCTTAGAGAATAGAGAATAGAGCTTAGAGAATAGAGCTTAGAGTTTAGAGTTTAGAGTTTAGAGTTTAGAGCTTAGAGAATAGAGTTTAGAGTTTAGAGAATAGAGTTTAGAGTTTAGAGAATAGAGTTTAGAGTTTAGAGCTTAGAGAATAGAGTTTAGAGCTTAGAGTTTAGAGTTTAGATTTTAGATTTTAGATTTTAGATTATTTAGTGCTACGCACGAGATTAAAACAGTATAAAAATAAAAGAAAAAGAGGTCGGAATTTCCGACCTCTTTCTTTCTTATTCTTCAATCTTGTTCTTTGTCAGTTTATCAATCAGGCGATTGTCGATGCGCAAACCGAAGTTGCGAGGACGTATCTGCTTCTCAAACTTTTGCCCTAACAATGAACTATTATTAGCTGTGAAGGCTCTAGTACCTGCATATCCGGCGGCTTGTAAGGCAGCAGCTAACATGGTTTCACGGGCATCACCCAGTTGGTATCCATCATCTGGATTGTCCTCTGCTTGTATGGTTGGTGCAAAGCCATTAGGCATAATCGGACAGTTGCCATCTTTATCTGCGTAGCGACTAACCATCACATAGAAGCCCCAATTGCTGATACCGTCTGGGGTAGAACCTTGATCAGTCAAATCTGTGTACCACATGGGGGCGCTCAATACCCAACCTGTGCAGTACTTTCCATGGGTGTTCTCGCTACCAACAATCTCGATAGGGACATAAGGCATCAAACCAACTAAAAGACTCTCGGAAGCTGAAGCAGATCCACTGCTGACAATAGCGTAAATCTTCTGCAAACCGATATTGTAGCTTTGGTCAATGTAGTTCTCTCCGTTATCATTGACATTCAGGTAATGGAAACGGCTATCTGCCCAAGCTTCGTTGTATTTCTTATTGTAAACATCTTGCTGATAGAGGGTTTTGGAGTTTTTATCAGCCCAAGGACCATACATGGCAGCCATCGTTTCTTCGGTCTTTACTAAACCACCACCATTGTAACGAAGATCGAGAATCAGCTCGGTAACACCTGCTTCTTTATACTCTTTGCTGATGGCTTTCAGTGGTTCAATGGATTTTTCATCGAAACCTGTGTAGTGTATGTAACCTACTTTCTTACCATTGATATCGAAGATTTTCTGCGCGAGAATGGGATTTTCATACATCTCTATGGCAGTAAGGTCGGCCGTATCTGTGGGATCTACACCACCATGTGAATAACCAAAAGTACCATTGGCGCTGTAATACGCTTCCTCATAATTGCCAGGTGTAATGTCTTTACCGTTGTATGTCAGAATCACATCACCACGCTTGATGCCAGCATTGGCGGCTGGACTGTTTTCATAGACAAAATTCACAACGAAACAAATGGTTTTATGACTGCTGTCCACATAATAGATATTGACATCCCATCCATAGGTGACCTCAATGTTTTGGGTGCTGTTGTAGAATGAAGCATAGTCGTCTGTCACCATACTCCACTTGTCTTGGATATCACCATTCTTATAACGAATCTCTTCCCATGTTTTGATAGGATCCTCACAAGTCTCGGGATTCAACTTGTTGTTAATAGCACTGGCTGTCTGGTCGCTCCAAAGATAGATTTCACTAGCCACTTGCTTGACAAAAGATGTAGCATTCTGAATGGTGGCATTTATCGTTGGGGTTGTCGGAGTCACAGGTGTCACAGGATCGGTTGGGGTAGGAGGATCGGTCCGCTTATAATTGGGCTCATCATCACTACAACCTGTGAAAGCCAGTCCTAAACAGAGGACAGGCATCAATAAATAAAGCTTAGATCTCAAACTCATAGTCGTATTTTTAATAATTCAAAATGCGAAGATAAAGGGTTTGCATTAGAAAAACAAATTATTTTAGTAAAGTAATCTAAAATCGGCATAAATAGGCAAGTGATCACTGTATCCTTTCTTGGAGTATGTGACGCCACTGTAGTTACGGAATGGGAGCTCGCCCCCATAACGGGTATCGGGAATCAAAAGGAATTTGGCTCGATAGACATCGGCTTTTCCTGGTACCGTATAAAGGCTTGATGAGGCTTGAAGCAGGTTGCCTGAGACGATCATGTGATCCAGGAACCCCCATTCTCCGCGATAGCGGTAGCTACCATAGTCATTGCGTCCGCGGGCATTTCCAGCCAAGAGATGATAGAGCTTTCTTGCATCATAGCTAGAGAGGGTTGGGTAGGCATCCTCCACTTCCAAACCTTCACGAATGGAACGATTCTCAGGATAGTCGTTGAAGTCGCCCATAATGATAATCTTTGCATCCCGACGAGTAGCTTCCAAACTATCTACCGCATGCTTTAGGATATGCGCTGCAGCCATACGTTTAGGCTCTGTCTCTTTGTCGCCCCCAGAGCGGGAAGGGAAATGACAAACGAAAACATCAAGGGTATCAAGATTTTGCAACTGTCCAACCGCATGCAGGATGTCGCGGGTAGGGCGGTCGTCCTTTGAAGGAAGAATGACCGGAATGAACTGTGTTTCTACCAATCGGAAGGAGCCTGGTTGATAGAGCAGTGCCACATCGATACCACGCTCATCGGGAGAATCGGTCATCACAAAGCGATAACCTTGACGGCGCAACTTACTGCGCTTGGTAAGATCTGTAAGTGCACGTTCGTTCTCCACTTCACACAGTCCTACCAATGCTGGTGCTTCCCATTCTCCAACGGCGGTGATGACGCTGGCTATGGCATTCAGTTTCCGCTTATACTTCTTGCGGTTCCACTTGCGTTGAGCATCAGGGAGAAATTCACTGTCATCTTTCAGGTTATCATGTTCATAATCGAACAGATTCTCCACATTGTAGCTCATCACTCGCAATGTAAGGGAATCCTTGCCTTGCTGGGCAAAAGCATAACAAGCTCCACCAAGGAGCAGTGACACCAAAACCAACACTTTCCTAAATAACATCATATCTCTAAACTCTAAACCCTAAACTCTCAACTTTTCTCAGGAATATTCACCAAAATGTCCAGCAAATGCTTCCAGAACAATTCTACCGTAGGAATCTCCATACGCTCGTTAGGGGTATGTACGTCACGTAGGGTAGGACCAAAGGAAATCATGTCAAGTCCTGGGTATTTGTCGGAGAACAAACCACATTCCAAACCAGCATGAATAGCCAGAACTAAAGGTTCTTTGCCGAAAAGACGGACATAAGATTCACGAGCAATATTCAAAATAGCAGAATGTGGATTAGGCTTCCATCCCGGATAACCATCGGAATGTTTAACCTCTGCACCACCCATCTTCATAACGGTTTCAACCATGGTAGCAATGTCTTCTTTCGAAGAATTGGTTGAACTTCGCTGACTGGTGCAGATCAAAATCTTATGATCTGGATGCATCTTTACAGAAGCAAGGTTGGTTGAGGTTTCTACCAATCCTTCAACGTCTTGGCTCATGGCCATGACTCCATGAGGTAAGGCGTAGATAGTTTGCAGCAGTTTAGTGGTCGTTTCACGATCGATTGCCGTTGTACGGGGCTCTTCTGAATGGATCTGCATTTCAAGTCCAGGATCAGAAACAGCATACTCAGCCTTTGCTTCAGCAGCAAAGATGTTAAGGGTCGTACTTAGTAAGTGACGATCGTCGGAAGGGACAGAAATTATAGCATAAGCGTACGCAGCAATGGCATTGCGTAGGTTGCCACCGTCTATCTCGCAAAGATAAAGGTCTGTTTGCTTGGCAATTTTAGTCAGATAACGACAGAGAATCTTATTGGCGCAAGCACGTTGCAGATGGATATCACCACCAGAATGCCCACCAAGTAAGCCTTTCACCTCCACCTTTGCCGTGTAATAGCCTGCAGGAACAGGTACTTCTTTATAGGTCCATTCACCAACGGTATCCACACCACCTGCGCAACCGATAAAGATCTGACCTTCGTCTTCTGAGTCGAGATTAAGCAGGAAATCTGCATTCAAGAAACCTGGCTTCAGAGCGAAGGCTCCTGTCAGACCAGTCTCTTCATCACGGGTAAAAAGACACTCCAACGGTCCATGTTGGATGGTATCATCGGTCAAGATGGCAAGTTGGGTAGCACAACCAATACCATTGTCGGCACCCAACGTGGTTCCTTTGGCCCAAAGCCAGTCACCCTTTATCTCAGTTTCAATAGGATCTTTCATGAAATCGTGGTCCACATCCTTGCGTTTATCACAAACCATATCCATGTGGCTTTGCAAAGCAACGGTCTTTTTGTTTTCCATGCCAGGGGTAGCAGGCTTGCGCATCAGCACATTGCCGCACTCATCTGTATGTGTTTCGATACCATGCTTCTTACCGAACTCTTGGAAATAAGCAATTATCTGTTCTTCGTGCTTTGAAGGACGAGGAACTTGGCAGATTTCGTCAAAATATCTGAAAACGCCAACAGGTTTTAGTTCTTTCTTTTCCATATTAAAAAATATTCTATATATTTGCACCGAATTTCAAATGAAGGTGGCTAAACGACCACTTTCATGACTGCAAATTTAAAAGAAAATGCTGAAAATACTCTTGATAACACTGTTAATTGTTGCTATTTGTGTGGCACTTTTGGGAATTCGAATCTTTTTTTTCAAAAATGGACGTTTCCCGCACATTCATGTCAGTGGCAACAAGGAGATGTACAAAAGAGGTATTGGATGTGTGGAGAGTCAGGATAAGGCTGCTCAACGTAAATCACCTTTAGCTGTAGATGAACGGATAAGGTAGGACTGGCTTAACAAAGTGAATAATATTATTTAAAGTAAAACATAAAACAAAAAATGATGAAGAGTTTGAACAAACTGTTTATGGGTTTGGCTGCTTTGGCCGTAATTTTATTCTTTGCACAGTGTGCTGGCAATAATGCTACTCCTGCTTCTGATGAGGCTGCTACAGAGGAAGGTTCTCTTAGTGGACTGAAAGTGGCTTATGTGGATGTAGATTCGTTGTTGGCTAAGTATAATTTCTGTATCGACCTTAATGAGGCCATGGTAAAGAAGAGTGAGAACGTACGTGCCACCCTTAATCAAAAATCACGTGAGTTGGAGAATCAGCAGAATGATTTCCAGAATAAGTATCAGAACAACGCCTTTGCTTCTCAGGAGCGTGCTCAGCAGGAGTACAACCGCATCATAAAACTGCAAGAGGACTTGCAGACCTTGAGTGATAAGTTGCAGACCGAACTGGCTACCGAGCAGGAGCAGAACAGTATGTTACTGAATGATTCCATCAAGTCGTTTATGAAAGCTTTCGTTGCAGAACGTGGTTACAACTTCGTATTTACCAATACGGGTCTGGATAACCTGCTGTTTGCTGATCAGGCTTTCGATATTACAAAGGAAGTTGTGGACGGCTTGAATGCCCGTTATTCATCTCCTGCTAAGTGATGTTTATAGTTTAGGGTTTAGGGTTTAGAGCTAATAATGAAGGTCAGAAAATTTTCTGACCTTCATTATTTATTATATATACGACGCAAATAATCTAAGAAGTATAATCACTCTAACCCCTAAACTCTAAACTCTAAACCACAATCTCCCCACTACCGATAACAAGTCGGTGCTCACGGTCGTAGATGACCCCAAACTGTCCAGGCGCAATGCCTTGCAGTTTCTGGTCGGAGACTAAATGGAAGCGGTCATTAGCTTGTTTGTATATTCGACCAGTGATGAATTCTGGTGTGTGGCGTATCTTGAAGCTGACTTCTACACCTTCTGTGGCATCCTGCCAAGGATTCTCTGTGATGAAATGAAAATCACGCATGGAGAGTTCGTTTCCGTAGGCTTTCTGGTTATCGTATCCATTGGAGACATACACGATATTTTGCTCAATATCCTTTCGGATGACAAACCAAGGTCCACCGCTTAGACCTAAACCCTTGCGCTGTCCGATGGTGTGGAACCAGAATCCTTTATGTTTACCTAGTTTTTTACCAGTCTCTAGTTCTATAATGTCACCTTCCTTTTCGCCTAAGAAATGGCGCACAAAGTCGTTGTAGTTGATGTTATTCAGGAAGCAGATGCCCTGACTGTCACGGCGCTTGGCTGTTGGTAATTTGGCGCGTTCTGCGGCTGCTCTGACCTCTGATTTCATTAGTACACCAAGGGGGAACATTAATTTAGAAACCTGCAGATAGTTGATTTGAGCTAAGAAATCAGTCTGGTCCTTGATAGGATCAATGGCTGTACCTAACCAAGTCTTACCATCTATCACATGGGTAGTAGCATAATGCCCAGTGGCTGTAACATCGAAATCTTTGCCCACACGTTCTTCAAATACGCCGAATTTAATGAGCTTATTGCACATTACGTCGGGATTGGGGGTGAAACCATGCTTGATTTTATCAATGGCGTAAGCAGCTACATGGTCCCAATAGTCGCGGTGAAGATCCACCATTTCCAGAGGCAAACCATATTTATGGGCAATGGCCGTACACATCTCCCAGTCTTCCTCCATGTTGCAATCCATGCCTTCTATGTCGTCACGACCAATACGGATATAGAACAAGGAAGGCTTATAACCTTGCTCACAGAGCAGATGAACTACTACAGAACTATCCACTCCTCCTGATAACAACACGGCAATATTCATAGACAAAGCATAAAAATTGACTACAAAGGTAGTGCTTTTTTCCTATTTTTGCACTATCTTCGCAGCGAAGTTGTAAAACAATGAAGAAAACACCTTATATATTACTTATTGTTATCCTCATTTTGTTAGGTGCTTGTGGTGAAGACCGCTGGCCGGCTTACTATGAATATACAGGCGATAACCTCTGGATAGACAGCTTAATGCGTAAGTATTATCTTTGGGAGGAAGATATGCCAGCATTTAAGGAGCTGACCGTAAAGTACTTTGCAACCAACGATGCTTTCCTTTCTGAAGTGAAGAATGAAAAGGATAAAATAACGTCTTTGGATTCCTTAGACAATAAACCAAGTTATGGCTTGGAATATAGCCTGGCAAAGATATCCGATGATGAAGATATCTATGCGGCCATGGTCACTTATGTGGAACCTAATTCTCCTGCGGGCGAGGCTGGTATAGAACGGGGAACTTGGATCATGCAAGTCGATGGTAATGGTATTACTTCTGAAAACTCTTCCACCTTCCTTTCTGATGGGAAGGATCATCTGTTAACAATGGGACTGTATAATGAAGAAACTGACGAAGAAGGAAATAAGACAATCTACATCATTTCTTATGCTTATGCTCCCTTAGGTGCAAAAGAAATATATGAGCGTGTGGATGTGCCGTATTCCAACGTATTGACTGCGGGAAATAAGAAGGTGGGGTATCTGCTTTGCAACCGTTTCACGGGGGAGACTTCGGAGTTAATAAGCCTTAGCAACAAGTTTGCCAGTGAGGGAGTAAACGAGGTCGTGCTTGATTTACGCTATAATACGAATAGCACGTTGGATGGTATGCAGTTGCTTGCGTCGATTTTAGCTCCTTCAACGGCATTGGGAAAGACATTGGCGACCATGAAATACAACAGTAAGAACCATCCCGAATGGCCTACGTCTTATACTCTGAATACACCTTCTGGAGCCTCTAATTTGAATCTTCCGACTGTCTATGTACTGACTTCTTCGAAAACAAGAGGCATTGCCGAACACTTGATTAATTGTCTGAAACCTCATATGAATGTGGTGCTCATCGGGGGAAGGACAATGGGTGAATCTTATGCTACTCAGGTCTATGATAACGAAACCTTTGGCTTGCAATTCAGGTTGGTCACTGCCGTTGTCACTGATGCCGATGGGGTAGAGGCCGATTTCGATGGATTCTCTCCAGATGTAAGTGTCTCTGACACCTCTGATCCTACCAAGGTTTTGCCCTTTGGAGATAAGGGGGAGGCATTGCTTTCTGCTGCAATAAAGAAAATGACAGAATAAGAACTCTCCTTCTTAGGTTTACTCCTATATTATTATACCAAATTTGTCTTTTTTAGAATTTTTTTTATCTCATGCATGCAAGTTTTTTATAGTTTTGCATTTGATTTGTGAAAGAAAGATATGATAAAAGTTTCTGATACTGTTTTGAGGGAAGCTGCATCCAAAGGAATGGATGCCTTTATCGATGTTTTTGCAGATGCCTTTCTGAAAGAGACCGGCGGTGAGTGGAGCGCAGAGAAGATGGCGTTGCTAAATGCCGATCAGCATACACTCCTTGCGTATAAGATCTTTAAGGATGAAGTGTGTGAAGGAGGTTTACTTCAACTAATCCAGAATGGCTATGGCAGTTACATCTTTCATAATCCCTTTGCAAAGGTACTGAAGGGATGGGGCATTCCTGAGTTGGCTAAACTCATCTATAAGGCGAGGGAAATCTATGACCTTTGTAAAGATGATTTGGAATCAGAGCGAAGCGATGAGGAGTTTATGGCACTGTATGAACAGTATGAGGAGTTGAACGACCTGGACGATGCTTTCATCGAGAATGAGGAGCTATATACCACTCAGGTGGCCGAATATGTGGATAATCATATCGAAAATTTTGCTGAAATAGAAACTTTAGACTAAATTTGCACGCTATAAATATTAATAGACATGAAAAAGATTAAATTGTTTACAGGTATGATACTGGCACTGATGTGCTTGAGTTTCAATGGCTGTGGTGCCACAAGTGGTAATGAGGGAGATACTATAACACAGTTTATGTTGGCCAAATATGAGTATGGCTCGGATTACTTTTTGGATATCAATGGTACCAAGATGATTCCTGCGACGCCATCCATTTTGTATACGCTGTCAGAAACAGGCCTTTATCAGTTTACTGTGGCTTATGATCCTTCTACGATTTCAAATGGTCAGGTAACGGTGACCATGAATTCAAATCCTGCAAGTATCATGAACATCTATGGGGTAATCAGTGAAGCAGATTATCCAAATGATGAGAATATTCCACTTTATGCCATCAATTATGTGCCGCGAGGTTTGGCACCTTTCATGTTTGACAAAGATTATTTGGTGGTACCTGTCTCTTATCAGAGTATCAGTACTGTCAATGAGGGCGACATAGCAACAGAATTGGCAAAGCATCGTTTTGTGTTGATCTTGGAACCTTATGCTGCAGGTGATGATACGTTGACGTTCCGTCTGACGGACAAGGTGTCAGACCCAGATACAGAGAGGAATTTTGCTCTGTATGCTTATCAAGCCTTTGACTTGCGTTATGTGATAGCTAACTTCAAGGCTCAGGGTAATTCCTTGAAGAAGATTGTTGTCAAGGGTATGATCAGTGAAGGCAGTAATGATTTGGAGGATGCCAAAGAAGAAACCTATTCCTTTGATTATAAATTCTGACATTGAACTATAAGACACTTTTACAACGGATAATGCAACTGATTTCCTCTCCTGCAAAGGCTTGGGAGGAAATCAGCACAGAAGACCGACAGAAGGTGATGTCGGATTTCGTTTATCCACTCATTGCGCTGGCTGGTCTTTCTGTTCTTATTGGTGTGCTCGTTGAGGTAGGTTGGAGTAAGCCAGAGAACTATCAGGAGGCCATGACACAATGTTGCGCTGTGGCAGTCTCTCTCTTCGGAGGTTTCTTCCTCTCTGCTTACTTAATCAACCAGACGGGTATGAAATTGGCTGGTTTGCGCGATAATCTTCCGTTGGCACAGCAATTTACGGGCTACTCTCTGGTGGTGGTATTCATCTTGCAAATTATCTATGGCATTTTGCCCGATTTCCTGATTCTGGTAGTGCTGTTCAGTTTTTATACCATCTACATCGTGTGGGAAGGAGCAGATGTGCTGATGCATGTGGACGAACGTAATAGGCTGAGATATACTATTATATCCTCTGTGATTCTGCTGGTATGTCCTTGGCTGATTCAGATTGTTTTTAATAAGCTTACAGTGATGCTTAACTGATGCATAAACAGACGGATGTAAATATTAAGAATAAGAAGGCATCTTTCGATTATGCATTCATCGAGACCTTTGTGGCAGGCATCGTTCTAACGGGTACCGAGATAAAGTCTATCCGTCAGGGTAAAGCGAGTCTGGTGGATACCTATTGCTTTTTTGAACTCGACGAGTTGTGGGTGAAGAATATGCACATCGCTCACTATGCTTTTGGTACATTCAACAATCATGATACCAAGCGTGACCGTAAGTTGCTGCTTACCAAGAAAGAACTCATCAAACTGAAGCGTGCTTCCATGAGTCCGGGTAATACTATTGTCCCTGTACGACTGTTTATCAATGAAAAGGGGTTGGCTAAATTGGTCATTGCTTTAGCAAGGGGTAAGAAAGAATACGATAAGCGCGAAGCGTTGAAAGAGAAGGATGATAAGCGGCAGATGGCAAGAATGTTTATGAAATAACCACTCGTTATGTACAGATTGGAGCAATTGGTGCAAGAACGCGTCTTACTGTTGGATGGCGCTATGGGCACCATGATACAACAATACAACTTGACAGAAGAGGATTTCCGTGGGGATTTCCTGGGACATGTCGAAGGCCAACTCAAAGGCAACAATGATGTGTTATGTCTGACTCGTCCAGCTCTGATAAGGGATATTCATCGCAAATACTTGGAAGCTGGAGCTGATATCATTGAAACCAACTCCTTCAATGCCAATGCCATCAGTCAGGCTGATTATCATACAGAGATGTTGGTACATGACATGAACCTCGCTGCTGCCAGTCTGGCAAGAGCGCTGGCTGATGAATACACTGCTCTAAATCCTTCGAAACCACGATTTGTGGCGGGCTCAGTGGGACCTACTAACAAGACATGCTCCATGAGTCCCGATATCAACAACCCTGCTTTTCGTAGCCTGACATTTCATGAGTTGGCAGAGGCTTATGTCGAGCAAATGACGGCCTTGCTTAAGGGTGGGGTAGATGCCCTGCTGATAGAAACCATCTTTGATACGCTGAATGCTAAGGCTGCCGTTTATGCAGCAGAAGAGGCCATGCGAAAAGCGCAGAGAGAGGTTCCGCTCATGCTTTCAGTGACCGTATCTGATGGTGGACGAACGCTTTCTGGACAAACGCTGGATGCTTTTTTGGCTTCCATAGAACATGCTCATCCGTTCTCCGTTGGCTTGAATTGCTCCTTTGGTGCCCATGAGATGAGGCCTTATTTGGAGCAGTTGGCAAAGCGGGCTCCTTATTTTATTTCCGCCTATCCTAACGCTGGATTACCCAATAGCTTAGGCCAATACGATGAAACTCCTGCACACATGGCTTCAGAGGTCAGTGTATTCTTAGAAGAAGGACTGGTGAATATTCTTGGCGGTTGCTGTGGTACCACTGATGATTATATCGCAGCATTCCTTCCTTTGGTAACCCAAGCCAAGCCTCATATACCTGCAAAAGCGAGTGGTAATCTATGGCTTTCTGGTTTAGAACTGTTGGAAGTGAAACCTGAAAACAACTTTGTGAACGTGGGTGAGCGATGTAACGTAGCAGGTTCACGTAAGTTCCTCAGACTCATTAATGAGAAGAAATACGAAGAAGCACTTTCTATTGCCCGTAAGCAGGTGGAAGATGGAGCACAGGTACTCGATATTAATATGGACGATGGACTCCTTGATACCCGAGTTGAGATGGTGAACTTTCTGAATCTTCTGATGGCTGAGCCTGAGATTGCACGGGTGCCTATCATGATTGATTCCTCAAAGTGGGAAGTGATAGTTGCTGCTTTGGAATGTTTGCAAGGTAAGGCCATCGTTAATTCCATCTCTTTGAAAGAAGGGGAAATGGTATTTCTGGAACATGCCCGTATCATTCGTCGTTATGGAGCTGCAGTGGTAGTCATGGCTTTCGATGAACAGGGACAGGCGGATACCTATGAGCGTAAGATTGCGGTTTGCGAACGGGCTTATCGCCTATTGGTAGATGAGGCTGGTTTTCCTCCACAGGATATCGTTTTCGACCCGAATATCTTGGCCATTGCCACAGGTATGGAGGAACATAATAACTATGCTGTGGATTATATCCGTGCGACGGGTTGGATTCGGAAGCATTTACCAGGAGCGCATGTCAGTGGGGGTGTAAGCAACCTCTCTTTCTCGTTCCGTGGAAACAATTATCTCCGTGAAGCCATGCATGCCGTATTCCTTTATCATGCCATTCAGCAAGGCATGGATATGGGCATTGTGAATCCTTCGTCATCGGTGCTCTATACTGACATCCCTGCCGACTTGCTGGAGCGCATCGAGGATGTGGTCTTGAATCGCAGGACTGATGCTGCTGAACGATTAATTGAAGTGGCTGAATCGACCAAACAACAGCAGACAATTACACCATTACAGGTCTCTGCCCAAGAGTCACTTTCAGTAGAGGAGCGTTTACAGCAAGCTTTGATTAAGGGAGTTGGTGACCATCTGGAAGCCGACCTTCAAGAAGCACTTCAAAAGTATCCACATGCCGTGGACATCATTGAGGGACCACTTATGGCTGGCATGAATCGGGTGGGTGAATTGTTTGGGGCTGGTAAGATGTTTCTTCCTCAAGTGGTGAAGACCGCTCGTACCATGAAGCAGGCGGTAGCTATCCTTCAGCCTAGCATTGAGGCAGAAAAGAAGCAAGGGGCCCCGAAGGCTGGTCGGGTACTTATGGCTACTGTGAAGGGTGATGTACATGATATCGGAAAGAACATTGTGTCTGTCGTGATGGCTTGCAATGGTTATGAAATCATCGACCTTGGAGTGATGGTTTCCGCAGAGACCATCGTACAGCGTGCTATAGAGGAGAAGGTAGATGTCATCGGACTTAGTGGTTTGATTACACCTTCATTGGAGGAAATGGTACATGTGGCTTCGGCGCTTGAAAAGGCCGGGCTTGACATCCCGTTGCTGATAGGTGGGGCTACCACGTCACTTATGCATACAGCCCTGAAGATCGCTCCTGTTTATCATGCCCCTGTGCTGCACATGAAAGATGCTTCACAGAATGCGTTAGCAACCTCCAAACTCCTGAATCCCGCTCAGCGTGAGGCTTTGTCCAAGCAGTTGGAGAAGCAATACCAGGAACTGAGGAGCCAGCATGCCGACTCTCAATCTACTCAGGTTTCCATTGAAGAAGCCCGTGAGAATAAACTCAAGCTTTTCTGATTACTTTATGAACTCCCGATATTTCTCTGCCCGTTCCATAATCTCACGGACAAAAGCAAAGGTTGTGCTTCCGCGGAAATAACCAAATTTCACTACAGGGTCCTTGAAATACTGCTCATTGCTTTTAAGCAACAGGTATTTCTCTACATTATCCGTCCAGAGATTCTTGTCAGCCCCATACTTTTCAGCTAAGGCACGGGCATCGTTTATATGTCCTTCACCTGCATTGTAGGCCGCTAGGACAAACTTAGTACGCTCTTCTATTGGAATCTCTGCATAGTCTTTGTTCATGATTCCAATGTACTTTACTGCAGCTTTGATGCTCTCCTCAGCGTTCTGTTCCATACCTTCAGGTATTCCCATCAAGCGAGCAGTGCGAGGCATCAACTGCATCAGTCCTAAGGCACCAGCCCATGAAACGGCAGTCGTGTCGAAATTGCTCTCCGTATATGCCAACGATGCCAAAAGACGCCAGTCCCAGTCAATCTCCTTGGCATATTTGCGGAAGAGATCGTCATAGATGGAGATCTTCCCGTCTTCCAGCGAAAGGATAGGGGAGTGTGTCACCACCTTGCCCTGTTCGAAGTAGCGTTTCATGCTGGCACTATGAGCAGCAGAAGTGACGTTCTCCTCATGCCAGTGGTCGGCCAATTCAGCTAATATTTTGCTGTCTCTCCGTACGGCCCAAGATGCCCTTTGGTCGTAACTGATGGCCAGTCCCACATTGAGTTCGGGATAGTATGTCTGATTAAGTCGGGCGATGTCATCATCGCTTACAGTATAGGCAATCTTGCCTTCGTGAACCTGTCTGATAAGATCTTCTTCGGAGATGCTATCCTCCGTCACCAGATGGATGATAATGCCCCCTCCCAGTTCATTGTTAAGGTTCTTTAGTCGTTCGTAATGCTTACCAGGACGTACATATACTTCTTTCCCTAGGAGTTGCGTCACATCATTCAAGGCAGGGCGTCGTCTTGACCCTGCTCGTTGCACGATGACTTGATGCGTCACATTCTCTTCACCACAGTAAAGCACACTATCCTTTAAGGTATTAGTAATAGGAAGATTATAGGCGATGATATCGGCATCTCCTGCATTTAGTCGGCTTACTAACTCTTCGACACTTTGAGCGGTCTTCACCTTAACCTTTACTCCTAAACTGTTAGCAAATTGGTTCCCGAGTTCATACTGATAACCCATCTCCTGTCCGCGATACAGAAAGTAAGAAGTGGAACTGTAGAGCGTGAGGATGGTCAGTGTGTCGTGCTCTTTGATTTGTTGCACCACATCGATGGGGGTGGCTTTCTGTTGCTGCTTGCATCCCATGTAGCAGCACAGACACCCCATAAGTAGTAGAACAGTGAGTAATTGTCGCAACATTTATTGAGGAATATGACGGTGGATGAACATGGTCAGAATGTCGATGGCTACCAAGTTGCTGCCACCTTGAGGTACAATCAGGTCGGCATAGCTCTTGCAAGGTTCAATGAATTGCTCGTGCATGGGTTTCAACACACGCATGTAGCGCTCCATAACCATCTGAGCTGTACGTCCACGTTCCAACATATCGCGCTGAATTACTCGAATCAGTCGTTCATCTGGATCAGCATCCACGAAAATCTTGAGATCCATCATGTCACGCAACGTAGTGTCATAGAGTGCCAAGATACCCTCGATGATTACCACCTCACGCGGAGCAATATGGATTGTTTCCGACTGTCGCGTACTGGTGATATAATCGTAGGTAGGCTCCTCTATGCTTTTTCCATCGCGCAGTGCCATCACATGCTCATGCAATAAGTCCCAGTCGAAAGCGTTGGGATGGTCGAAGTTGATGAGTTGCCTACGGTCGGCAGGCACGTTGCTACTGTCCTTGTAGTAAGAATCAAGAGGCAAAAGCACTACTTCACCCTGAGGTAAACTTTCCATGATTTTGTTCACGACGGTGGTCTTTCCAGAACCCGTTCCGCCAGCTATTCCGATGATAAGCATATCCAAGTTTTTTTGATTAATTGATACAAAAGTAATGAATAGTTGGCACACTGCCAAATATGTGCTTTAGAAAAGCACGAAGAGTTACTACGTGTAAGAGTTTTTGCGCCTACGCACAAAAAATATTTTTCCTGTGCGTACGAGCAATATTTTCTTTGTATATTGTTATTTATTTTCTATCTTTGCACTGCGAAAAAAATACTGTTATTTACAAATCACAATCAAAGATTATGAGAAAATGGGTATTAGCGGTGATAGGGATGGTGATAGCTATTACTGCGTTTCCACAGATACAAGAACCCGTAACATTCTCTCAGCAACTAAAGAAGATTTCTGAAACTGAAGCTGAAATAATTTTTACAGGTAAGATAGACAAGGGTTGGCACGTATATTCTACTGATTTAGGTGATGGTGGTCCGATAGAAGCCGTTTTAGAAGTGGAACACATCACGGGTGCTGAACTGGATGGCAAACTTCTCCCGCAAGGAAACGAAATATCCGATTATGACAAGCTTTTCGAAATGCAGGTGCGTTGGTTTGAGAACGAGGCACAGTTTGTGCAGCGCCTTAAGCTGACGGGTGGACCGTGGCGTGTGGAAGGGTATCTGACTTATGGTGCTTGCAACGATCAGAACTGCTTGCCTCCTACGGATGTGAACTTTAGTTTCAGTGGTACGGCTCAAGTTCCTGCAGTGACTATGGCGGCTACCTCTACAGCAGAGCAGACTCCTGTGGCTGTGGAATCACCTGCTGAAACACCCCAACCAATAGTGGAAGAGGTTGTCAACGACTTGACTACAGGCATAGGTGGCATAGGCTCAGCACTTTGGGCACCTGTAGTCAATGAGCTTCAGGCCATGGGTGAACCTATGGGTACTACCAACCGCTCCTGGCTTTACATTTTCTTTGCAGGATTCTTAGGTGGCTTACTGGCACTTTTCACCCCTTGTGTGTGGCCAATTATCCCAATGACGGTGAGTTTCTTCTTGAAGCGCAGTAAGGATAAGCGAAAGGGTATACGTGATGCCATTACATACGGACTGGCAATTATTGTGATTTATGTGGCATTGGGTTTGGCAGTGACCCTTCTTTTTGGAGCCAGTGCGCTGAATGCCCTTTCTACCAATGCCATTTTCAATATCTTCTTCTTCCTACTGCTGGTGGTGTTTGCAGTTTCTTTCTTTGGAGCATTCGAGATTACCTTGCCTTCAAGTTGGACAACCGCAGTGGACAGTAAGGCGGAGAAGACCACAGGATTGGTCAGCATCTTCTTAATGGCATTTACGCTGGCATTGGTATCATTCTCCTGCACAGGTCCTATCATCGGATTCTTGTTGGTCGAGGTATCAACGATGGGAAGCATCTTAGCTCCTACCATCGGTATGTTAGGTTTTGCCATAGCTTTGGCATTACCATTTACTCTATTTGCCTTGTTCCCCACATGGTTGAAACAGATGCCAAAGAGTGGTGGCTGGATGAATGTGATAAAAGTGACGCTGGGTTTCATTGAGTTGGCTTTTGCCCTGAAGTTCCTTTCTGTAGCCGATTTGGCTTATGGTTGGCACATACTGGATCGTGAGACATTCCTGGCGCTTTGGATAGTGATATTTGGCTTGTTGGGCATATATCTGCTAGGCAAAATCAAGTTCCCACACGATGATGACGATACACGTGTAAGTGTACCTCGCTTCTTCTTGGCACTTTGTTCGCTGGCCTTTGCGGTATATATGGTGCCTGGGCTTTGGGGGGCTCCCCTGAAAGCGGTAAGTGCCTTTGCTCCACCTATGTACACACAGGATTTCAACCTCTATAAGAATGAGGTCCGGGCTCAGTTCGATGATTATGACCTTGGCATGGAATATGCTCGCAGAGTAGGAAAGCCTGTGATGCTGGATTTCACAGGGTATGGCTGCGTGAATTGTCGTAAGATGGAGTTGGCTGTGTGGACAGATACGCAAGTGGCTGACTTGATGAACAACGATTATGTGCTCATCACCCTCTATGTGGACAATAAGACTAAACTTCCTGAACCTATTGTGGTACAGGAAAACGGTCAGGAGCGTAAGCTACGTACGCTAGGTGACAAGTGGAGCTACTTACAGCGCGTGAAGTTTGGTGCTAATGCACAACCATTCTATGTGCTGATAGATAATGCAGGCAAACCTCTGAACAAGTCGTATGCCTACGATGAAAATGTAGATAAGTATGTAGAGTTCTTGGAAACAGGACTTACAAATTATAAATACAATAAATAATATGTATTGAACATTGAACGTTGGGATCTAATTTTCAATTTTCAATTTTCAATTATCAATTGAATTGGCAATGGGAGGTTTTTTTGGAACAGTATCCCGCGCAGAATGCGCAACTGACTTATTCTATGGTACCGATTACAACAGTCATCTAGGTACCAAGAGTGGTGGTATGGTGACGTATAATCAGGAGGAAGGCCGATTTGCTCGCTCTATCCACAACCTTGAGAACGAGTATTTCCGTTCCAGATTTGAGGACGAATTACCCAAGTTTAAAGGCAATAGTGGTATTGGTGTCATCAGCGACACCGATCCTCAACCTATCATCTTCAACTCACACTTAGGGCGTTTCTCCATTGTGACGGTGGCGAAGGTGAATAATATGAAAGAGCTGGAAGACATGATGCTGGAAGCCAAACACCATTTTGGCGAACAGAACTCTGGTCAGACCAATCAGACGGAACTCATCGCCATGCTCATTGTACAAGGTTCTGACTTCGTGGATGGCATAGAGAATGTTTATCGCCATATCAAGGGCTCCTGCTCCATGCTGATCTTGACTGAAAACGGCATCATAGCTGCCCGTGATGCATTGGGACGTACACCTATTGTCATCGGGAAAAAAGAGGGTGCTTACGCTGCCACTAGTGAGAGCAGCAGTTTCCCTAACCTTGATTATGAAATCGATCGTTATGTGGGTCCTGGAGAAATACTGCACATTACGGCCGATGGGATAAAGCAGCTCCGTAAACCCAATGATGAGATGCAGATTTGTTCGTTCCTTTGGGTGTACTATGGCTTCCCTACCTCGAATTATGAGGGTGTGAATGTGGAAGAAGTACGCTTTAAGAGCGGACTGGCTATGGGAAAGACTGACGATAGTGAGATAGATTGTGTATGTGGTATCCCAAGTTCAGGTGTAGGTATGGCTCTAGGTGTCTCTGAGGGTATGGGCAAACCTTATCACCGTGCTATTTCTAAATATACACCAACTTGGCCTCGTAGTTTCACTCCTCAACGTCAGGAGATGAGGCGCTTAGTGGCTAAGATGAAACTGATTCCCAACCATGCGATGCTTGATGGCAAACGACTCTTGTTCTGCGATGATTCCATCGTGCGTGGCACACAGTTGCGAGATAACGTGAAGATGCTCTATGATTATGGGGTAAAGGAAGCACATGTGCGTATCTCCTGTCCACCATTGATTTATGCTTGTCCGTTTATCAACTTCTCTATCTCCAAGAGTGAGATGGAACTGATAACCCGTCGTGTCATAGAGGAGTTGGAAGGCGATTCTCACAAGAATGTGGAGGCGTACGCTACGACAGGTTCACCAGAATACAACAAGATGGTAGAGGTGATTCGTGCCCGCTTCGGACTCAACTCCTTGAAGTTCAATCCGTTGGAAACATTGGTAGAGAGCATCGGACTGCCTAAATGCAAGATTTGTACGCATTGCTTCGATGGCTCAAGTTGCTTCTATAAGGAAAAGAACTCCCAGCGCAAGGGACTGACCCTGCCGTTCAATGATAATGAATGATAAACCCTTTAACCATAAAATTTGATACTATGAATCTGCTTGAACGCTTTTTGAAATACACCAGCTTCGACACACAGTCGAGTGAAGAGAGTGGCGAAACGCCTAGTACTCCTGGACAGATGGTTTTTGCCAAGTACTTGAAGGAGGAATTGGAAACTCTTGGTTTTGAGGAGATTGAACTGGATGAGAATGGGTATCTCTATGCCACACTTCCTGCCAATACAGATAAACCTGTACCTACCATTGGCTTTATTGCACACATGGATACCAGTCCCGATATGAGTGGTAAGGATGTGTGTCCACGCATTGTGGAGAAGTATGATGGAGGGGACATTATGCTCGATGCTACAGAAGGAATCATCCTCTCTCCAACGCGTTTCCCTGAATTGTTGGATCATGTAGGGGAGGATATCATTGTGACGGATGGACACACCCTATTGGGCGCTGACGACAAGGCAGGCATTGCAGAGATTGTCTCCGCAATGTGTTACCTTAAAGAGCATCCTGAAATCATGCACGGAAAGATCCGCATGGGCTTTAATCCTGATGAGGAGATAGGCTTAGGTGCCCATAAGTTCGATGTGGAGAAGTTCGGCTGTGAGTGGGGTTACACCATGGATGGTGGCGAACTGGGTGAGTTGGAGTTTGAGAACTTCAACGCTGCCGCTGCTAAAATCACCTTTAAGGGGCGCAACGTGCATCCTGGTTATGCAAAGAACAAGATGATCAACTCCATGCTGGTAGCTGCACAGTTCATGGTCTTGCTTCCTCCTCACGAGACACCTGCTCATACCGAGAGCTATGAAGGCTTTTTCCATTTGGTAGGTATGAGTGGAGATGTGGAACAGAGTACACTGAACTACATCATTCGTGATCATGATCGTGAGAAGTTTGAGGCGCGGAAGCAGCAGATACAGCAGTTGGTGGAGTTTACCAATCAGCAGTGTGGTGAAGAGGTTGCTACCTTGGAGTTGCGCGACCAATACTATAATATGCGTGAGAAGATAGAACCTGTGATGCATGTCATTGATTTAGCTAAGGCAGGCATGAAGGCCGCTGGCGTGGAACCAAAGGTGAAGGCTATTCGTGGTGGTACAGATGGTGCTCAACTC
This sequence comes from Bacteroidaceae bacterium, assembly GCA_017427065.1. GTDB lineage: Bacteria > Bacteroidota > Bacteroidia > Bacteroidales > Bacteroidaceae > Bacteroides. The sequence goes on from JAFRTL010000016.1 coordinate 186,990, forward strand.
TCCTTCAAAGGGCTTCCTTGTCCTAACATCTTCGCTGGCGGACTTAACTTCCACGGCCGCTTCGAGTTCCTCCCTATTCCTAATTTGGAGAAGGCTATGATGGTGGTGGTAAAGATCGCTGAACTTACCGCAACTCTAAACCCTAAGCACTAAACTCTTAACTCTAAACTAAATAATTATGAAAACTACTCCATTTACTGAACGACACATTGCACTCGGTGCCAAAATGCACGAGTTTGCTGGTTATAACATGCCTATTGAGTATCCTGGTGGTATCATTCAAGAGCATATGGCTGTATGCGAAGGCGTTGGCGTGTTCGACGTATCACATATGGGCGAATTTTGGGTAAAAGGTCCTAATGCCTTGGCTTTCCTTCAGCATGTGACTTCCAACAATGTGGCAGCTCTGACATTAGGTCAGGCACAATACACTTGCTTCCCCAATGAAACGGGAGGTATTGTAGATGATTTGATTGTATATTACTACGAGCCAGAGAAGTACCTGCTGGTGGTGAATGCCGCTAATATAGAGAAAGACTGGAATTGGTGCGTGAGCCATAATGAGGCTGGGGCAGAATTGCAGAATTCCAGCGATAATACCGCTCAACTGGCCGTACAGGGGCCTAAGGCTTTGGCTACCCTACAGAAGTTGACAGACATTGACCTTTCAGCTATACCTTACTATCATTTCACACATGGTCCTTTTGCAGGCGTGAAAGATGTGATTATCTCCAATACGGGTTATACAGGTGCAGGAGGATTTGAACTTTATTTCTATCCTGAGGAGGCCGACAAGATTTGGGAGGCAGTCTTCAAGGCTGGTGAGGAGTTTGGCATTCGTCCTATCGGACTGGGAGCTCGTGATACTTTGCGTTTGGAGATGGGCTTCTGTCTTTATGGCAATGACCTTAGTGACACCACCTCTCCATTGGAAGCAGGCTTGGGTTGGATTACCAAATTTGTCGAGGGAAAGGACTTCATCAATCGTGCTGCACTGGAACAGCAGAAGAAAGAGGGTGTTCAGCGTAAGCTGGTTGGCTTTGAGATGATAGATCGTGGTATTCCTCGTGAACACTATCCGTTGCTTAATGCTGAAGGAGAGGAGATAGGTGTAGTTACTAGCGGCACGATGTCACCTACGCGTAAGATAGGTATTGGTTTGGGCTATGTTAAGACTGCTTATTCTAAGCCTGGTACCGACATCCTGATTGACGTGCGTGGACGCAAACTGAAAGCTCAAGTGGTGAAACCACCATTTAGAAAATAAAAGGTAATAAAAAAAGCCCTGCTCATCGAGCGGGGCTTTTTTGTAATTCTGTTCTACTTGCTTATTTGTAAGCAGCAACGCGGGCATCATTGATGACACCACTCCAGTTCATACCGAAGGCGTAGTCGTAGGTATTGCCGTCAGCATCCTTGTAGCAAACCATGTCACGAGGCACATCTTCGTTCTGCTCTTCCACGGTCTTCATATTGGCAGGCATCTGCATTGGCAGCAAGCCTGAAGGCTCTGCCTTACCACTGATGATGTCAAAGATAGCTTGGTTCTGAACACCAAAGCTAACCAAGATGGCATCAGCCTTACCCTCAAACTCAGCAGGAATCACTGGCTTGCCAGTATTCAGCACTACGATCACAGGCTTTTTACCCATCTTAGCCTTGGTGTCTGTCACCATCTTCAGGTCGTCCTTGTTGCTGGTCTTCACGCTCTTGCCTTTGTAAGTACGGTTGGTGAAGTTCTCCAGTGGGTCACCACCGGCGATAGAGGTAGCACGTGCATAAGTAGCGGTATAATCATTGTACTGTAAACTGATAGGCACATATCCGTTACTGCGTTTTGCATCTTCGGTACTATAACCCACACCGCTGTTTGGAGCTTGGATGAAGGCAATGGCGAAGTCGGCCTCTGCAGGATTTTCCGTCACGTCGAAATACTTCTTTACCAGCTCTACATTTACAGGATCTACCCAACGATCTTCACCTGTAGCACCGAAGAAGCCCTGTGAGCGGGTCTCATGACGCTTAGGAATGTAAACTTTCTTCTTGCTGTCGTTCTGAGGCAGTGAGTTGTTATGGTTCTTCAGCATCACTACTGACTTCAACTGGGCATTGTAACCAGCCTCCATGAAGTCACTTCTACCTAGGATAGAAGCAGATTCCTGTGGGTCGAGGTATGGATTCTCGAACAGACCGGTACGGAATACGTTGAGCAGCAAGCGGTAAGCAGACTTCTGGAAGCGTGCATCAGCACTCTCCTTGCCATAGTCATTTACCCACATCTGGTATGCTTCAAGTACCGGACCCTTATCATTGTTACCACCGAACTGATCCACACCAGCCTTTAGGATTTCATAGTGGCGGGCAGCCACGCTCATGGTCTCCACACCCCAAGGCTTGCCATCGAAACCAGCAACTGTCTTGTTGTCACCTGTGATGGCCCAGTCTGTACAAACTACACCGTCGAAGTTGTTCTCCGTACGCAGCTGGTCCTCAATCATCCACTTGCTATAGCTACCACCACGGTTCTCACCACTAGGATCCTGATTGAACAGGATACTGTAGATAGGCATCACGGCAGAAGCCATCTGTGTACCGTCTTGCAACTTGAAAGCTCCCTCGGTGAATGAGAGCTTGTGCTCTTCGCGGTTATTGCCTGGATATACGGCATACTTACCATAATTATAGTGAGAGTCACGGCCAGCTTCCTGAGCTCCGTAACCATACCAGTGCTTTACCATGGCATTTACACTCTGATAGCCCCAAGCGCCATCGATAGCCAGTTCTGCAGGAGAAGTCTGGAAACCGTCGCAGTAAGCACGGGCAAGATCGGTAGCCAACTTAGTGCCTTCGCCGAAGGTACCGCTGAAGCGGCTCCAACGTGGGTCGGTTGCTAGGTCAACTTGTGGAGAAAGGGCTGTGGCGATACCAAGGGCACGATACTCTTGAGAAGCTATCTGACCAAAGTTCTTCATCAGAGCGGGATCGAAAGTAGCAGCCATACCCAGTGAAGAAGGCCAAAGAGAAATCTGACCACCAGCACCGTAGTTATACTCTGCATCTGAGGAGGTTTCATGACGAGGGTCAGAACTGTTGTTGGCAGGAATACCATGATTCAGACCTTCCACAAATGCTTGTACGTTGTTGTTCCAAACAGCAGCCACCTCAGGACTTTCCACGCGTGTAACGAGCACAGCACGTAGGTTGTCTTCCTGCAGGAATTTCTTCTGAGCATCTGAGAGATCTGATGGTTTTGCACCACTCTCAGCATATGGTTTACCATTGTAGGTTACACCACCACCACGGCCACCCATAGAGGCAGCTGGGATTGATTGGTGTGCGCTGTAGAGCATCAATCCGGCAATCTCCTCGATAGAGAGTTGCTGAGCCAGGTCGGTGGCACGGGTCTTAGGATCGAGGCGCCAGTCCTCATAAGGATCTAATTTACCATTGCGGTTCAGGTCTTTGAAAGCAAATCCACCATCGGTGAGAAGCTTCACGCCAGATTCAGGAGAATAACCTAGGGTCTGTCCACCCTTTTGGGTTACGAGGTTGTAAGAGCCTTTAGACTCTTCTGTCCATTTCTGTCCGTTACAAGCGGACAAGCCCAGCAGGATAACCCCTGCCAAAGCCATTAAAATCTTGGATTTCATAAAATTATGTAAAGTTAGTGTCTATTAGTAACGACAAAGATAGTGCAAGGCGAGCGAAAATGCAAGTTTACTTGTGATTTTCCGAGCCGCAGCCTATCTTCAGGGGCGCAGCACGTAAAGATAGTGATTATTTATAATAGTTACTTTAAAAGTGAGCGTTTTTCTAGATAATCGTTAAAAGTGTCCTTATAACTATCTCCCACTGGGATATGAGTCTTCTCGTCCATCAAAATACGTCCACGGGTCACCTCATGAATCTTTTGCAAGTTGACGATATAGGAGCGGTGCACACGCATAAAGTTTTGCGGCAGTCGCTCCTCCAGTTTCTTCATGCTCAGTAAGGCAACGATGGGTTTAGGTTCATCCTCCATATATAGACGCAGGTATTCACTCATAGCTTCTACGTAGCGTATCTTACTGATAGAGATGCTCACCACCTTGTATTCTGTCTTTACGAAAATAATATCATCGTCGGAGGTATTCACAGGTGCATTGTTTGTGGCTGTAGCGCCAGCACCATGCATCAGTTCATATTGGCGCAACACCTTATTGGCCGCACGTTGAAAATCGGCAAATCCGAAAGGCTTTAGCAAGTAATCAATAGCGTCCACCTTGTAACTTTCAATAGCATATTCAGAATAGGCGGTAGTGAAAACTACCAATGGGGGATGGACCAGTGTGCGCACAAAGCTTAGGCCATTAAGGTCTGGCATATTGATGTCAATGAAGATCGCATCTATTTGTTGTTCAGAAAGTACCTTCATGGCAGCAATAGGATTTTGACAGGCTTCTACCAATTCTAGAAAAGCCACCTTGCTGATATAACTTTTCAGCTGACTTAGCGCTAAAGGTTCGTCATCAATCGCCAGACACTTGATCATAGGACAATGGTATTTTAAGTAAAACTTCGTATGTTTTGGCATTCTCGTTGATGTTGAATGTATATTCATCATGATAGAGTAGCTTCAGACGTTTTTGAGTGTTTTCCAATCCGATGCCACTATGAGGGTCTTGATTGCGTTCATGCTTACTGTTAATACAACTGAAAGAGATGAAACCCTCACGTACGTTAAGCGATACCATGATGAACGACTCCGACTGGTAGCTGATACCGTGCTTGAATGCATTTTCCACAAAGGAGATAAAGAGTAGCGGAGGCACTTGTACATCAGGGACATCTTCTGGAATATCCACTTCGATGCGCACTTGGTCTGAATAACGTAGGCGCATCAAGGCAATGTAGTGTTTCAAGAATTCCGTTTCCTTAGCTAGTGATATGGTTGGGCGCGAACCATCATAGAGTAGATAGCGCATTAGTCTTGAGAGTTCCAAAATGGTGTTCTTGGCTTGCTCTGGGTCTATGTCCACCAAGGCATGGATGTTATTCAGCGTATTCATGAAGAAGTGTGGGTTGATCTGGTAGCGCAGATATTCGAGTTCCTGTTCCAGATGATGTTGTCGTAGTTCTTCAGTTTCGCGCTGGTTCTTTACAGAGCGGAAATATTCCTTGATGCCCAGGTTCATGCTTAGCAACAAGAAAGCAATGAAGGTGTTCGTGATGGCAGGATTGTCCATCAGTATCCGTGTGAGATTTTGTCTCCCTGGAGGATTGTCGCCTTCGAATCTTCTGGCACCAGGACCTCCATCATTGGGTCGTACGTCAGGAAGTTGAGGGCCTCCATAGCTATCAGGAGGCAGGGGAGGGTGCTCATTCTTCTCCATCTCGGGAGGGGGAATCATGCGATCGGGATGCTTAGGAGTATTGAAAACTGCTTGTCCGGCAGCGAAGAGCACCAATAGGCAGAAGGCGATGGTGAAATAGATGCCTTTCTGTTGCTTGTGTATCAGGATAGGAGCAATAAAAAAGTTATGCAATAGAAAGAGGATGAAAAAGGGCACTATCTCCTTCCATATGGAGAACACTTGGTTCCAATTGAAAGAGGTGACGCTTTCCTCTTTGTTTCCTGATAGATAGAGTGCCAAAATAGGGATGGTGAAGACCAGTGCCCACACCACCCCATAAATAATATTTTCCTGCAGTTTTAAACGACTCTCATATTTCATACTGCAAAGATATCATTCTTGAGTGAGAATTGAAAATTATCTTCTGTTATTTCCTCCAGCCGTGGCCGTGGCATTTACATTGCCTAGCGTACTGCCTTCTTTGCTCACTGTCGCACCAATGATGAGTCCGTGCCAGTAACTACCACCAGTAAATGACCCTCCGCTGTTTATGGTGTAACTGGTACCATTTTTAATATCGGGTGAGCTGATAAGGAAGGTTGCACCACCACCATAGGTACGCGTCACTTCATAGGCCATAAGGCTCTTTCCTTCGGTATTTATAGAGAGGTAATTCCCATTCTCTATACCGGCGTTGAACGATACAGATGCTTGCGAAGATTGAGCATTTGGATAACTGGTGCCTCCTCCCATGGACAGGAGAGTACCTCCACTGATTTCTACGCTGTAACCTTCTTCCTCATTGGCATCTATGCCGCTTTCCGGCTGGCTGGAACCTATAGCCAAGATAATACCACCTTTCACATATAAGTTACCGTTACTGTCTATACCGTCATTATTGCTAGAATAGGCATAAATATTACCACCGTTCAGATACATGTGACTGGCTGAATTCAAGGCATCGTCATAGGCCGATACTTCCACGATACCTCCATTTATCGTCATCACTCCCTTGGCTTCTATGCCTTCAGAACCTTCACCGCCAGTGGTTTTTACACGGATATCACCTCCGTTGATGGTAACGTCGGTATCGCTCTTGATACCTTTCGCTGAGGAATGCAGCGAACTGCTATAGGTAAACCGTTTTCCGGTAGTGATGATGCGCAGGGTGCCATCATTGATGACGATGTCTTGGTCGCTGCTTATACCCTTACCTCCGCTTCCAGTGCTTTTGAGCCACAATTCTCCTCCGTTCATGGTGAAGATGCTGTCACTCTTGATACCAGCACAGGCACTTGTGTCGTTCTCATCCTCCTCATATTCTCCGTCTCCTGTGGTAATGACGGTAGTACGACCTCCGTTCACCTCCACATAGCCGTCGCTTGACAGACCTTTGGATGCTGTGTCAGAGACTTCTACATTCAGTACACCACCTTCAATGATGATGGCATCGTTGGCTTTTACACCATTACCAGCCGAGGCAGTAATGTTGATGACATTACCTGGTCGGAAACGCACGTAGTCGTCACTGGCAATGCCATGCTTCCCTTTACCAGTCACGTTCAGGATACCTTTTCCGCTGAAGATGAGTTGTCCTTCACTGAAGAGAGTTCCCTTCATGTCTTCGTCATCTACCTTATTATATTTACTACCATCAGTGAGGTTGTTGGTGGTTCCGTCAGCCAGTTCCACGAAGATACGTTTCTTACTCTGTATGTTGATGGCAGCTCCATCGTTGTTGGTCAGTGTCAAACCATTAAGGGTCAATTTAAATTTCTTGTCGCTATACACCTTGAAACAACCATCGGAAGAAGTGCCTGTCAGCACATACTCTATCCCTTTCACAGAACTGTTTACGGTGACATCAGCACCATCTACAGTCACTTCCACTCCTTCTACACTGCCGCTTACTACGGCTGTCGTGTTATCGTATGATACACTGATTTTCGTGGTAAAATCGGAGTTTTCCACATAGTCTTCATCCTCAACAGGGATTGTTTCATGTTCAGATAACGCGGAAGTGTCAATCGTTACATCAAATTCCTCTAAGTCATCAGTGCCGCTAGTCTGTCCCCCGAATCCACCTTGTCCGTGCATGCCACCTTGTCCTGGCATACCGCCTTGCATAGTAGGTATCTGTCCTTCATTATAATCACTGATGGGAGAGTCCTCTACGCAAGCTACTACGATGAATGCCACTATGAGGCATACCATCCATTTCATCTTTTTTGTCATTGCTTTCATATCTCTTTAAATTTCTCAGTGCAAAGATAGGTTTTCACCTTTGCTCCATATAATATTTTCAGCGAATCGCCATTTTCTTTCAGCGAATCGGACAGGGATGAACTAAAAAGTCTTACCTTTGCAGAAAATATCAAACTAACACTAATTATGAAAATAAGAGTATTATTGATGACGACTTTTGCTGCCCTGCTCACAGCATGTGGCACTCAGCAGCAGAAAGACGTGAACCCTGTACTTACCGTGGAAGGTGGACAGATTCAGGGTGTACTGACCGACTCTACACAGGTCATGGTGTATAAAGGCATTCCTTATGCCGCTCCTCCTGTAGGTGATCTCCGTTGGAAGAAACCACAGCCTGTAGTCGCTTGGGAAGGCGTGAAGGTGATGGATACGTTCAGCGCTGCCTCCCTGCAGGCTGCACATAGGGCAGGGGAGTTCTACACTGAGGAATTCTACTTTGGTGGCGATCCTGAGTTCAGTGAAGATTGCCTTTACCTGAATGTTTGGGCTCCTGCTGGTACGTTGGGAGATACGAATGCTAAACTGCCTGTAGCTATGTGGGTGCATGGCGGTGCTTATTCTGCTGGTTGGGGCCATGAGATCACCATGGACGGTGATGCTTGGGCACAGCGTGGCGTGATTTTGGTGACTATCAACTACCGTCTCGGCATGATGGGTTTCCTGTCTCATCCGTTGCTTTCGGCTGAGAGCGATGGCACCTCAGGCAATTATGGCACTTACGACCAAGTGGCTGCCTTGAAGTGGGTGAAGAATAATATCGCACAGTTTGGTGGCGATCCTAACAATATCATGATATTCGGTCAGAGCGCTGGTGCAGCCAGCATCAAGAACTTGGTGGCTTCTCCTTTGTCCAAAGATTTGGTGGCAAAGGCTGTTGTCCAGAGCATTGGCGGACTGGGTGAATTGATTCCTGGTCCTCCTGCAGAGGTGGCTGAGGCTCAAGGCAAGGCAATGATGGATGCTGGTGGTTTCACTACCTTGGAACAGATGCGTGCGGCCACTCCAACACAACTGGCTGAGGCTCAACAGAAATACCTGCAAGAGTCGGGTGGAGGATTCTTGATGATGACTCCTCACATCGATGGAAAGTTGCTTCCGAAGTCTTTCACAGACGCTGCGATGGCAGGTGAAATCGCTGATGTGCCATATATGTTCGGTTCTACCCTCGATGATATGATGCCAACGATGGGAGAGGGCATTCAAGCCTTGGCTGAGTTGCGTGAGACACAGAGCAACAAACCGCTCTATGCCTATCGCTTCGACCGTCGCTTACCTGGTGAACCTAACACCGCTTACCATTCTTCAGAGCTCTGGTTTGTGTTCAAGACCTTGAAGAACAGTCGTCGTCCATTTACTGCAGCCGACTATGCGTTGAGCGATGAGATCGTGGACTATTGGACCAACTTTGCGAAGTACGGCAATCCGAATGGCGCACAAGGCAACGAACCTTGGCATGCTGCTACCAAGGCCGATCCATTTGTGATGCATCTGGATGTGAAATAATTACCAACATTCCAGTCGGTCGGCGATGTCCGGCATAGAAGATTTAGAGAAGGTAGGGTCTTTGATGCCCTGCCTTTTCTGTTTCCGGTAGTCGTCCAGGAGGAATAGGGCTTGACGGGAGAGCTGTACGATGGCTATCAGGTTGCACAATGTCAGACAGGCCATGGTCACATCGGCAAAGCTCCAAGCCAGGTCCAGTGTCATCAGCGAACCTAAAAGCACCATACCACCTACCAGCAGTCGGTATCCATAGAGTACCCATCGTTTGGGAGTGATGAAACGGATGTTCGATTCCCCATAGTAATAGTTCCCTATAATGCTGGAGAAAGCAAAGAGTAGGATAGTGAGCGCCACCACGGCATTACCTATCGGACCAATCTGACTAGTAATGGCCGACTGAGTGAGTTGGATACCCGTTTCTCCACTATCGAGAGGTACCCCACTGGCAAGGATGATAAAGGCTGTGCACGAGCAAACCAACAAGGTATCAGTAAACACGCCTAGTGCTTGAATTAAACCTTGTTTCACAGGGTGGGTGACATGGGCGGTAGCGGCAGCATTAGGGGTAGAACCTTCACCTGCTTCATTGCTGAACAGCCCGCGTTTGATACCCTGTACCACAGCAGCTCCAAGTCCACCACCTAAGGCTTGCTCCCATCCGAAAGCACTCTTCACGATACTGACCAACACCTCAGGAATACGAGGCAGATTGAAGAGGATAATCCCTGTGGCGATCAGGAAATAAGCGATGGCCATCACTGGTACAATGGTCGAACTGACCTTTGCGATGCGGTGTATGCCACCGAAGATAATAATTAGTGTGAAGACTGTCAGTATGACTCCCATCCACAGGGTGTCGATACCAAAGGCCTTGTCCCAAGCCGCACAGATGGTATTGCTCTGTACCGAGTTATAGGCAAAACCAAAGGTAATGCTGATCAGGATGGCAAAGAGCACTCCCATCCACCGCCGATTGAGGCCATACTGCATATAGTAGGCGGGACCACCGATGAAAGCCTCTTTCCCCTTTCGCTTATAAAGTTGAGCTAAAGTGCTCTCGATAAAACCTGTCGCAGAACCCAGTAAGGCGATGAGCCACATCCAGAACACCGCTCCCGGACCACCCACGGTAATGGCCGTAGCTACACCCGCCATATTCCCTGTACCGATACGGGCAGCCAGTGAAACCATGAATGCTTGGAATGAGGAGATATGCTTCCCTCGATTACCATCACTCTTAGGTACTGCTTCGCCCACCAGTCGGAACATCTCTCCGATCATGCGAAACTGCACGAAACGGCTTTTCACCGTAAAGTAGAGCGCACACCCAACAAGCAACAAAATGAGCACATACGTCCAGAGAACGTCATTGATTTGGTCCAATATGCTGAAATCCAATTGCATCATATTCTTATATTTGTCTGCGAAAATACGAATTATTTAAGATAAAAACCGAGGCGGCAGTAAAGAGTAATTGTTAATAAATATTAAATAGATGCATTTATGACTGCAAAATAGCTATCGGTATGGTAAAAGTTATTAATTTTGTGACGTAATTGTGTTTCATATAAGGAATATAAAACAACTCTCCTAATAAGGTAATATAATTACAACGTTAAAAGACATCTTCTGTACCTTTATTATATATATTAATAGGGCATGCGAAGGATAAATGTTTGAAGTGTTTAAAGAATGGCAATTATTTCAAAGGTCTTTAACGGGAAATTTCTAAGTTTTTGTGGTTCAATGTTTTATGAAACGTTGAAGAGGGAAAGGAATGTACTTAGTTGAAAATTGAATGTCTTTATTTCGAGTAATATATAAGCGCATTAATCATTTTAGCCGTTATATAGTTTGGGCTGTGGATTGCTTTTTTTCTGTCATCGCGACACTGTTAAGCTATCTATTCTCCAACTATCTCGTAGAGATTGATGTAGTTCCAGGCTTCATTTGGATGATGCTATTAGCTTCAACTATTATCTCATTCTTTTGGACTTGGGTATTTAAGACATATGACGGAATCATCCGTCACGCCACTATCACTGATATGCATCGCATCATATTTGCGATGGCTTTGAAATCACTGACATTGTGGGCGTTATCTTTCTTCGTTTACGAATATGTAGGACGTTTTGTCTGGAGTATTGTTATTGCTGATTTCATCCTCTCTATCTTCTTCTTGATAGCTTTGAGGGTCTTTTTGGTAAGTTTTTACTATTATGTCACGAATGCGAATAATTCCAACCGACAGAATGTATTGATTTATGGAACTTCAGATGCAGCGATTAGCTTAGCAGGATTCCTTCGTAAGAATAAGACTTATCATGTCGTCGGTTTCATAACGGATGATATCAATAAGAAAAGTTACCGTTTGGTGGGGCACCGCATTTATTATGTTAACAACCCTGAAGATTTTGGCGAAATCGTTGATAAGCATCATGTAAAGAGTCTTTTATTTGTCAACAATTCAGATTTGCATAAGGACAATCCTTTAGTAGGATATGGCTTGAAGAACAATGTCAGCTTGCGCATCGCACCTATGGCTGTCGTTTCTTCCGATGCTCCCAAGATGCAGTTGCGTAACGTGCAGATCGAAGATCTTCTTGGTAGAAACGAGATAGACATTGATTTCAGTAAGATACAGAGTGATTTTAAGGATAAGGTAGTACTGGTGACAGGCGCTGCAGGCAGTATTGGCAGCGAGATCTGTCGACAGCTTTGCAGATGTGACTTGAAGCAGTTGGTGCTGGTCGATTTTTCGGAGTCTGCTACCTACGATATAGATTTAGAATTAAGAAAGAATTATCCAGATAGAAACTTCGTATCCATCATAGCCGATGTGAGGAACGCGCTCCGCATGGAGCACATCTTTTCCGACTATCGTCCCGACATCCTGTTCCACGCGGCTGCTTATAAACATGTCCCTCTTATGGAGGAGTATCCTTGTGAGGCCGTTTTGGACAATGTGGGAGGTACACGTACAGTGGCAGATTTGGCGGTTAAGTATGGAGTCGATAAGTTCGTGATGGTTTCTACCGATAAGGCTGTACGTCCCAGCAGCGTGATGGGAGCCACGAAGCGATTGGCAGAAATCTATGTACAGAGTTTAGGAGAAGCGATCAAGGAAGGAAAAGTTAGTGGAAAGACCACGTTTGTGACCACCCGTTTTGGGAATGTCTTGGGAAGCAATGGCAGTGTGATACCTCTCTTCCGTAAACAGATCCTGGATGGTGGTCCGGTGACCGTGACAGATCCAGAGATCATCCGCTACTTCATGACCATTCCAGAAGCTTGTCGCTTGGTTTTGGAAGCAGCGCATATCGGTGAAGGCAACGACATTTACATCTTTGATATGGGCGATCCTGTTAAGATTGCCGACTTAGCTACCCGTATGATCGAATTGAGTGGCCTGCGTCCAGGTGAAGACATTGAGATCGTTTATACAGGACTTCGTCCAGGTGAAAAGTTGTACGAAGAACTATTATATAAGAAAGAAAATACCATTCCTACGGATAATGCAAAGATCTTCTGCGCAGAAACACTGCGACATGATTACCAGAAGGTGCTTGGAATATACGAGGAATTGCTGAGTTTAGCGAAAAATGAATGCAAGTCAGAAACCGTGCTCAAGATGAAGGAAATCCTTTCCGACTTCAAGAGCATGAATTCTGAGTTTGCTGAATTAGATAACGAGAGAAATAATAAATAACTGTAGTATTAATTTTTAAACAAAAATCGCATGAGAAAAATTGTTTTCTTCTTAATGCTTTTGATGTTGTCCATGCGAATGGGTTATGCTCAGGATGTGAATACAACTTCGAACTATAGCTCGAGGTTCGTTTACTGGGAAGATCCTACCGACGACAACAGCAAAGTGATGAAAAAGTCCTTGTTCAAGGACAATTGGTTCATTGGTTTCCATCTAGGTGGAGTGTACAACTACGGCAGCTATTACAAGCATGCTAATGTGCTCCGTTCCCTCCGTCCTGCAGGCGGTATCTCATTGGGCAAGTGGCTGAGCCCTTATTTTGCTATGCGTGCTCAGGTTACTTTGGCAGGCAATCGCGGTACTACCGCACTCCACACACATCCTACTTGGATGGCAGGAGCAGCTTATGGTGATGCTTTGTTCAACCTTACCAATTTGCTGGGTGGTTTCAAGGAAGCACGTAAGTTCAACCTGAACGCTATTTTGGGTATCGGTGGTGAACGTACTTTCAACTACGAAGATCTTCCTGCAAGTACAAGTCACAAGAGCATCAATATTCGTGACTGGTATCTCGCTGGTCGCGTAGGTTTGCAGGCTCTGTTCCGCATCAGCGAAGTTTGGGACTTCTCTCTCGAGGCTACCAACAGCTGGTTGAACAATGCTTACGATGGTACTTTTGGAACCAACACTGTTGATCCACACGTGACCGCTTTGGCAGGTTTCGTTTATCGTTTCAAGAATCATGATGGCAGTCATGACTTCTCTTATGCTATGCGCGACTCCGAGCGTTTCTCTCTGATGAACGAGGAAATCAACCGTCTGCGCCAGAAGGCTATCGACGACAAGGCTTGGGCCGAGGCTCATCCTGAAGTTACAGTGGTGAACAGCCAGCAGGTGAACACCTTGATCTCATTCGTTGATGGTTCTGCTGAGATCGATGAACTGCAGCAAGTGAATGTTTACACCACCGCTGAGGCTCTGAAGCGCGTTAGCGATGCTGACCTTTACATCACTGTTCTGGGTCATCAGTCTAACGATGCTAACCTCTTTATGCAGCGTGCTAACAGCATCCGTACTTCTTTGATGAACGACTATGGCATTGCTGCTGGTCGTATCTATATGGAGAAAGATCCTGCTGTGGTAGAGGCTTTGGATAAGACGCGTAACTGCGTGATTATGTATATCAACGAATAATAACTTTAAAAGTAGATAAGACAATGAAAAAGATACTTTCAATATTCGTTTGCATACTTTGCATTTTGCCTTTGTCTGCCCAGACTTATACTTCGTATGAGCAGATAAATCCTGACACGGTTACAGGTTTGCGTCATTATAAAGGTGGTGACAATTGGTTCATCTCACTTCAGGGTGGTGCCAACATGTCTATGTCAGAGAATGTTCGTCCAAGAGATTGGAAGGACGCTATTGGTTGGAGCGGTGCGCTCTCTATTGGTAAGTGGTTCAGCCCTCAGGTTGGTGCCCGCATCCAGGGTGGTCTCATGTCTCAGCATGGTTTGGCCAATGAAGAGGCTATGAAGGCTTATCCTCAATTATACGGTGACGGTGTGTATGGCTTCAAGAATGTCTTTGGATATTTGGACGCTATGTTGAACCTGAACAACATCTTCAGTCAGTATAAGGAAAGCCGCAAGTTCGATGTAATCGGTCTGTTCGGTATTGGTGCAAACCATATCTTCGATTTGGATAAGGGTACACTGAATCGTTGGGCTTCAGCTCCAGCTCCTTTTAAGGTACATACTAAGAATGGTACCTATCTGGCTGTGCGTGCTGGTTTCCTGTTCAACTGGCAGATTGCCAAGGCTTGGGATCTCGGTCTGGAACTCACCATGAATGCTACCAACGATAAGTACAATGGCATCGTTTACGATGACAAGTACGATGGTTATGTGAATGCACTGTTGGGCTTCACCTATCACTTCAAGGATCACTTCGGCGACCATCGCTTCAAGTATAGAACTTTGAACGACTACGACGAGTGGGAAGCTTTGAACAATCGTATCAATGCTGCTCGTGCCGAGTTGGATGGCATCAAGCCTGCAAAGAGCACCGTGGCTGTTCAGGAGCGCTTCCTCGACATGACCATCTCATTCATCATCGACAAGTCTGATATCACCGACATCCAGAGAAGAAACGTAGAGGCTGTGGCCAACTACCTGAAGTCTCGTGACGATATCAACTTGGTAGTTACTGGTTACGCCGACGTTCAGACTGCATATCCAGAGTACAACTTGAAGTTGTCACAGCGCCGTGCACAGGCCGTTTACGATATGTTGGTTAACGAGTTTGGCGTTGATCCTTCTCGTCTGAGCATGGACTACAAGGGTGATACCATCCAGCCTTACCTGCTGAAGAATGAGTGGAACCGTGTAGTAGTATTCCAGATTGTACCTCGTAATTAATATTAATGAGTAAAGTTTGGCTATCATTGGCACACATGGGTGGAGCGGAACAACGCTTCATCCATGAAGCCTTTGATACAAATTGGGTAGTGCCATTGGGCCCTAACGTCGATGGCTTTGAGAGAGACTTAGAAGACTGGCTTTCCCCTCATGCTGCACAGGGTGATATTTATGTAGTAGCACTCAGCGCAGGCACGGCTGCCATTCATTTGGCATTGGTCATGCTGGGCATTGGTCCCGGTGATGAGGTGATTTGTCAGAGTTTTACGTTCTCTGCTTCGGCCAATCCGATCCGCTACCTTGGCGCGACCCCTGTTTTTGTCGACAGTGAAGAAGGTTCCTGGGACATGGATCCTTCCTTGCTGAAGACAGCCATAGAAGATAGAATACAGAAGACGGGAAGAAAGCCTAAGGCGATTATTCCCGTCTATCTTTATGGCAATCCTGCACGAATCGATGAGATCATGCAGATCGCTGCTTCCTACGACATCCCCGTGGTCGAAGATTCCGCTGAGGCGATGGGCTCCATGTACGACGGGAAGTATTGCGGCACCTTTGGTAAATACGGCATCCTTTCCTTCAATGGCAACAAGATGATTACCACTAGTGGGGGAGGAGCCTTGATTTGTCATTCCAAGGCAGAGGCCGATCGGGTGAAGTTCTTTGCGACACAGGCACGTGAGCCCTTCCCTTACTATCAGCACGAGCATATTGGCTACAATTACCGTCTGAGTAATATCAGTGCGGGTATCGGCCGTGGGCAGATGCTTATCCTGGAAGAGCATATCGCCCACCATCAGCATATACATTATATATATATAGAACAGCTGAAGGACGTCCCGGGCATCACCGTTCATACACCTGTCGTAGGAAAAGAAATCCAGCCTAATTATTGGCTTTCTACCATTCTGGTAGATCCTGAACTGTATGGACATACGTATCAGGAATTGGCTGCCCTATTAGCCGAACACGAGATTGAATCACGACCCTTATGGAAACCCATGCATCTGCAACCTGTCTTCGCTGACGCACCAGCTTATGTTAATGGCGTATCAGAACGCATGTTTGCACAAGGCTTATGTTTGCCATCTGGACCTATGGTCACAGAGGAGGACGTACAACGCATTGTTTCCATCATCAAAGATTTTAAGTAAGTTAAGCGCATTATATGAGAATACAGATTGCAGGTGTTCTGATGGAACTCCGAGGGATTATACCCGACATGATTCCAGAAAACACCCGTCAATTTGAAACCACCTCCACAGGAGAACCGGAGTTGATCTATACATTTCATTTACAAGATGAACTACCGAAACCTGATGAAAGTTGGAGACCTTTATTTCAGAAAGAGTCCATCGCTGTATTTGGCAAGGCCGATTTAGAACTCCGTTTACTGATTGATCCTAATTATCACGCGCTCTATGGCGTCTATGAGGAAAAAGACAGTCAGCACATCGAAGTCTTTTATGCCAAAGTCAATACAGCGTTGTTAAAGATAGATACCATATTTATATCATGCCTTTCATTAGAAAGACATTTTGCAAGGCGCAGCTGCTATATATTGCACTGTGCTTTTTTGTCGTTTAAAGGAAAGGCTATCTTATTCAGTGGTCCTAGCGGTATAGGGAAGTCCACCCATGCCGATTTGTGGTGTAAGTACATCCCTGATACCCATGTGGTTAATGGAGACCGTTGCCTGATTACCCGCAATTCTGATGGGTCCTATGAGGCCAATGCATGGCCTGTTTGTGGCTCCAGTCAGATCTGTCACATGGAGCACCATCCCATCCATGCCATAGTGTTTATGGGGCAGTCACCCCAGAATCAGGTCCGAGAGCTCAGTCTCATGCAGCGTTTCCAGTTGCTCAACATGCAACTTATGGTCAACCATTGGAACGTAGAGGCCACCCGAAGGGCCATGGATTGGATGTTGGCGTTTTGTCAGCAGGTTCCCATCAAGGAATACCACTGCAATATGAATCCCGACGCTCCCCTGTTGTTGGGTAAAAGTCTGGGATTTGATTTTGAATAAATGAGTCTAGAATTAGAAGAGCGTTTGGTGGCGAAGGCCAACCAGGCTAAAATACCCCTCACAGTCAACTTTGAGTTGACACCCATCTGCAACCTCGGTTGCGACATGTGCTTCATCCGCACCGAGAAGTCCGTCGTGGATAAGTTGGGTGGCCTCCATACTGTAGAGGAATGGCTTGATATCGCCCGTGAATTCAAGAAGTTGGGCACCCTGTTCATCCTCCTCACCGGTGGAGAACCCATGCTCTATCCTGGTTTTAAGGAGCTCTATGCAGAACTGAAGAAGATGGGCTTCATCCTCACTATCAATACCAACGGTACGATGATCGATGAACCCATGGCGCAGTTCTTCCATGAATATACTCCCCGCAGGGTCAACGTCACCCTGTATGGACCCGATCGTGACTATTATCAGCGACTTACCCACCATGCCGACGGGTTCGACCGTTGCATGCGTGGGTTGAAGTTGTTGCGTCAATACAACATCGACACCAAGATGAACATCAGTCTAGTGAAATCCAATGAAGGCACACACCAGCAACTGTTACAGATCGCAAAGGACCTTGATATCCCTGCGGTGACCAACAGCTATATGTTCCCTTGTATGCGCAGCAATTGTGCTGGTAAACGTCACATCGTCGATGAACGTTTAGACCCGGAAACCGCAGCGTTCGAGTCGGTGGAATTCATGAAATACAAGCGTGAGGATGAATTCGAATTATACGCCAAGGAGATACACCACATCATAGAACAATACGAACCCCGTCCCATCGGTTTAGATTGTCGCGCAGCCTCCAGTTCCTGCTGGATCAACTGGCAGCAGCAGCTTTCTCCTTGCGTCATGTTGGAAGCACCCCGTTTTGACCTGCACCAAGTCCCTGTTCCTGAAGCATGGAAGCAGTTGGTAACAGCTAGTACAGAACTTCCTAAGCATGAGGAGTGTGCCGGGTGTAAATTGAAACTTGTCTGTGAGGTGTGCTATGCAGGAGCAGCCCATGAGAAGAAGATGTGCGGAAATGTTGACTATCTTTGTCGCATGGCACACAAAAAAGTAGAAATCTTAAAGCAAGAAGTTAAACATGAAGAAAATAGCTGAGTTTGAGAAAAGAGTCGTAGCCGATGAGATTATCCTGGTACCTACTGGTAAGACTGCTGAAGGGTTCCATGGACTCATCACTTTGTCCGAGGTTGCAGCGTTCATTTGGGACCGTCTGGAAGAGGTACAGAGTTTCGAAGAGCTCCTCAGTAAGGTTTTAGACCACTATGAGACCGACCAGCAGACGGCAGTCAAGGATATTGTGGAGTTCTTGAACCAGTTACTACGCGTAGGCATCATCCGCCCCACAGATAAGAATTGGTGAGGACTATGGACCGTATGCAACGCATCCTCTTGGAACTCCTGCGTGCTGGATTGTCAGGGCAGGCACCTTCCACGGCAGATTTTCCGTTGACGGAATCGGAGTGGAAACAGCTCTTCTTTGAATCCCACAAGCAGACCGTCCAGGGCGTGGTGTACGATGGAGTGGTGCAACTACCAACCGACCTTCTTCCTCCAACCGACCTGCTCACCCAGTGGAAGTATGCGGTGCAGAAGATAGAAGGAGAGTTCCTAAAGCACCTGAAGGTCATCAGCTATCTCTCCATCCGCTATCAGATGGAAGTTGGGCTTTCCCCTGTGATACTCAAAGGTTTAGGCTTGGCAGCCATGTATCCCTGTCCCAATCATCGAGTAGTAGGCGACATCGACCTCTATTTTGGAGGAGAAGAAATCTCTGAGAAAATCAATCGGCTGATGGAGAAATGGGGGGCTACCATCCAGCGAGGCGAGGAGGGAGAATCCATTTTCATGTTGAACGATGTGGTGATAGAAAACCACGGAGAGTTGATCAACTCCTTCAATCCCTTTGTGAAGAAGCAGGTAAAGGAGGCGTTGGCACAACAGGTGGCAGATCAAAGTGCCTTCCAGAACGTATTGGTGGAAAAGACACCTATCCGTACCCTGAAACCCTTGCAGAACCATATACAGCTGCTCACTCATGCGTTGAAACACGTCCTCAATTCGGGCATCGGCATCCGACAGCTCTGTGATGTGGCAATGCTGCTGAAGGCAGAAAAGCAGAATACCGACGGTGAAGCTTTAACAAAGTTGTTGATAGACTGGGGCATCTATAAGTGGGCGTGTCTGGTCTATGCGTTTTGTGTAGAATATCTGGGCACGGCAATAGAAGACCTCCCGTTTAAGTATGATGTAACAGCTTATAACCCCGACATCCTTCTTCAAGAAGTTTGGAAGAGTGGCAACTTCGGTCAGATGGACGAGCGCATGGCGAAACGGGCCCCTGGAGGTGACTCCGTTTTCACAGCAAAACGCATCTACGGCAATGCTTTACGTTTCCTAATATACGCCCCCGGCGATGCCTTTGGCCTCCCGTTAGAATACACCTTTGGCTATATTAAGAAAAAACTCTCCCCCCTCAGGGGGGAGTACGGCAAAGCCGGGAGGAGGGAAATAAGAGAAAAATAATAAAAACTCAATGAATATGAAGAAAGTAATTAAATTCACCTGCCTGTTGGCAGTGTTGGTAATGACCTCCTGCGTCACCCGTCAGGACTTGATTTACCTGTCAGACATGGATGACCTCCATGAGTATCCCGTGATTCAGAAGTACGAGGCTGTGATCCAGCGTGACGACAAGATCAGTATCAAGGTAAGCAGCAAGAATCCCGAGTTGGCTTTGGCGTTCAACGTACCTTCAGGCGCTGGCTACACCGTTGACTCTCAAGGCAATATCTCCACCAGTGGCGCCAATGATAAGGATGCCGGTTACATCGTTGATGTGAATGGTGAGATCGACTTCCCTATTCTTGGTAAATTGAAGGTAGAAGGCTTGACCCGTAACCAGCTGACCGAATTGATTAAGACCAAACTCGTAGAAGAGGAGCTGTTGAAGGACCCTATTGTGATGGTGGAATTCCTCAACTTCAAGTTCTCTGTATTAGGTGAAGTCAATGGTGTAGGTACCTATGAGATGAAGGGCAACCGTGTCACCCTGCTCGAAGCTTTGGCAATGGCAGGCGACCTCACCACCAATGCACGTCTCGACCGCATCGCAGTGATCCGTGAGTATGGTAACAAGCGTCGCATCATGTGGAACGATATCCGTTCTAAGGACATCTTCATGTCCCCCTCTTTCTATCTCCAGCAGAACGATATTATCTACGTAGAGCCAACAGGTCGAAGGGCACGTGAGGAGTCCCGCAACCGCTACCAGTTCTGGACCAGTCTCTTCTCTGGTATCATTACTTTGGCTTCAATGATTTTGTTGTATAAAAAGATCTAAGGAATCATGGTAAAAATGAGTCAACAAAACGACATGTCGCCCGACAAGTCGTTGTCGGCAACAGGCATGGATATCAACCCCATTGATATCCTGAAGTACCTGTTGTCCAATTGGTATTGGTTTATATTGTCCATTGCTGTCTTTGCAGGCATTGCATGGTACCGCTATTCCACCATGCAGAAGACCTATTCCGCATATGCGTCCGTGATGTTCAAGGATACCAAGGCTGCAGCACAGGAGGCACGTCTCGACCGTCTGATTGGCTATAACAACAAGGCCAATGTGTCCAATGAGATCCTGCAGTTGCGTTCCAGTAAGCTCATGCAGGATGCGCTTAAGCGTCTGGGGGCCGATGTCAGCTACACCATTATGGACTATCTCCGTGAAGATGAGCTTTACTCCCAGTCCCCCGTGAAGGTGGTATTTCCAGAAGCAGATGAAAGGCAAGAGATCAGTTTCATCGCAACTCCGTTGGACGAGAACCGTGTGCGTCTCACCAACTTCTCTTCACTTGACCGCAATCAGGAAGTCCGCATGGGCGATTCCATCACCACCGAGATCGGTAAGTTGGTAGTTACCCCTACGCTCTACTATTCCCGTTCCTGGTATGGCAAGGATGTCACCGTGCGTAAGCAGAACCTCACCGCGGCAGCGGCAGAGATGACTTCTCACCTGAATATCTATCAGGCAGATGCGGCAGATGCTTCTTCTATCCTGAACATGAACTTGGTGGATACCTCTCCCGTACGTGCGGAAGATGTGCTCAACATGCTGGTGACCATCTACAACGAGCAGAACATCCTGGACAAGAACCAGTCCAGCATCAACACCAACAACTTCATCAACGAGCGTCTGCAGATCATCGAGCAGGAGTTGGGTGGCGTTGAGTCACAAATCGAGGAGTACAAAATCTCCAACAACATGATTGACCTTAGCACCGAGGCAGGTGTGTCCCAAAGTCAGAAGCAACAATACACCACGCTGTCCAAAGACCTCCAGCAGGAGGCTGCTATGGGTCAGTACATCAAGGACTACCTCAACGACCCTTCCAATGCTAACGAGCTGATTCCTGCACAGACTGTCCGCGATGCCACTATCGAGGCACAGATCCAGCAGTACAACGCTGCAAAGATGAAGCGTGACAAGCTGATGGAAGCTAGTAGTGATAAGAACCCTGTGGTACAGGATCTGAACAATACCCTGAACTCCATGCGTCAGACCATCATCCGTTCGGTGGACAACATGAACCTCAGCACCGAGGTCCGTCTGCGTGATGCACAGAACCGTGCCGGTCAGGCCATGGGACGTATTTCCATCATCCCTTCGCAGCAGCGCGAGATGCAGAACATCCAGCGTCAGCAGCGCATCAAGGAAGAGCTTTACCTCTACCTGTTGAATCGTCGTGAGGAGAACGCCTTGTTGCAGGCCACCACAGAGTCCAATGCCAAAGTATTGGAACCAGCCTATGCCAGCGAGGTACCTGTATCTCCTAATGAGAAACAGATGATTATGACAGGTGTGGCAGAAGGAGTGGCATTACCCGCAGTCATTCTGCTCTTCTTCCTGTTCTTCGATACCCGTGTGAAAGACCGTAAGGACATCGAAGACTACGTCAGCGTACCATTCCTCGGTGAGATACCTAAGTCGGGCGCTAAGCACACCAAGAGTTTCAAGAACAGTATCATCGTTACCCCACAGAGTCGCGATGTGGCATCCGAAGCCTTCCGCATCATCCGTACCAACATGGACTTCATGCGTGTACGCTCTAAGGACATGAAGGTCATCACCTTCAGCTCCTTTAATGCAGGTGCTGGTAAGACCTACATCTCCAGCAACTTGGCAGCTTGCTTCGCCCAGAGCGATAAGAAAGTGCTGCTTATCGACCTCGATATCCGCAAGGGTACCCTGTCAACCAACTCCCAGCACGAGAAGTCCAAGGGTATGACCACCTACCTGTCTGGCCAGGCCACATTGGAAGAAGTCCTGAAACCCAACGAACTGGGCGAGAACTTCGACTTCATCCCATCTGGCTACGTGGCACCTAACCCAGCAGAGTTGTTGCTCAGTGAGCGTCTAGATGAGCTGATTGAGCAGCTGCGTCCGCAGTACGACTACATCTTCGTGGACAACGTGCCTTACAATGCTGTAGCAGATGCAGCCATCACCAACCGTATTGCCGACCTCACCATCTTCGTGGTTCGTGTAGGAAAGCTCGACCGTCGTGCACTGCCCGATATCGAGAAGATCTATACCACAGGCAAGTTGAAGAACATGTCCCTCATCCTCAATGGCTCTGTGGTTCGTGCACACAGCTATGGTGGCTACGGTTATGGTTATGGCTATGGTTACGGCTATGGCTACGGCTATGGCTACGAGAATAAGGATAAACCTTGGTACAAGCGCTTATTCAGCTCCAAAAAGAAAAAACATAAGAAGGCATAAACAACGGCGCAGCCGATATTCACGGCGCAGCCGTAATGTTTAATGTTTAATGTTTATTGTTTAATGTTTTTCTTCAAGCGCCGACATAACCTGCTGAAGTCAGGTATTCTACAGGGAAAGACCGACATCCACTCCCACATTCTTCCGGGAGTGGATGATGGCTCCCCCGATGTGGAAACCAGTCTGCAGTTGCTCGATTTCATGGCTGAGGTGGGCTACACCACCGTATGGCTCACCCCGCATGTCATGTACGACCTGCACAATACCGCTGCCAAGCTTCAGCAGCGTTACGACGAACTCCTTTCCGCTTACCAAGGCAACATCCAGTTGCACTTGGCATCCGAGTACATGATGGATCAAGGGCTCAATGAGCGTCTCACCACCGACCCCCTGCGTTTAGGCAAGGAGCACCTGTTGGTCGAGACCTCCTATATGAATCCCCCTGCAGGGTTGGCAGAGATACTTATCAGCGTTTGGAATGCAGGTTTTCATCCCTTGATTCCCCATCCCGAGCGCTACATGTACATGGAGTTGGAGGACTATCAGGAGCTGAAGAGCAACGGCTACGAGTTCCAGCTCAACCTCCTGTCCCTCAGTGGATACTACGGCTCTAGGCCCAAGTTGGTGGCAGAAGACCTCTTGCAGCGCGGCATGTACGACTTTGTGGGCAGTGACCTTCACCACCTCCATCGGTACAAGTACTTCTTGGAGCACATGAAGCTTACCACCAAGCAACTCGATGCTGTGGAGCAGTTGTTGGAAAACAATGCGTACGTTTAGAAATATCTTGCTGCTTCTGCTTTTGGTTTTGACGGGAATCCTGATCATTCTCCCGTACCTCCCTGCAGACATCGCAGGCCATTTCTATTATATAAGTTTGGCGGCACTTCCGCTTATAGGGGCAGATATCATCTGCCTTTTTGCGGTTAGAAAACAAAAGGTTTGGAGAGTTGCCTTCCTCCTCTTCCTTATTAGCAGTCTGGGTTGGCTAAAGCACTATATCCCAGACCCTTTCAGTAGGGTAGGAGCGTCCGAAAACACCTTGACGCTGGTATCCTGGAACGTCAACCTCTTCGGAGGTGGCTATCAAGATTACAGCAACCTGGCACCTGCAGCAGCACTGATAAAGCAGCAGAATCCCGATATCATCTGCTTGCAGGAACGTCCCCACACCAATGTCATGCGTTGGGACAGCATCCGCGCAGCGTTCAGTGACTATCCCTACTACGTTAAGAACACCCGTGAAGACGAAGTCCTGAACCTGGTAGTCTTCAGTCGCTACCCCCTCTCCAACCCAGAGGATCACTACTTCGCCGACACCTACAACAAATTCATGCAGGTCGATGTTCAGTTAGGCACCCAAACCCTCCGCCTCTTCAACGTCCACCTGCAAACCACCGGCATAGGAGAAGATAATAACATAATAAAAAACGCAAAGAAAAGAAACCACCAGGCCCAAGAACTAGCCCGCTGCGTCCAGGAGTCCCCACACCCCAATATCGTTTGTGGAGACTTCAATGACACCCGTTCCTCCTACGCCTATCGTACCATCGCCAAAGGATTGCAAGACGCTGCCGAGGGCGTAGCCCGATGGCAAGGCACCTATACCCCATTCCTAAAAATAGACCACATTCTGTGTAGTAAAGATATAAAGTTGCAAAACTACGAAGTAGTAAGCAACAACATCAGTGATCACAAGTTACAACTTGTTACTCTAAGCTCTAAACTCTAAACACTAAACTCTAAACAAGAATTACTCTAAACACTAAACTCTAAACTCTAAACTAAAATGACCGATTGGACCATCGAAATCCGCCCGCGTAAGCGTTGGCTCGACCTCGACATAAAAAACATATGGAAATACCGCGACCTGATCTACATGTACGTCAAGCGCGATATCATCACCATGTATAAGCAAACCATTCTGGGGCCCCTGTGGTTTGTCATCCAACCCATCTTCACCACCATCATGTATATGTTCGTGTTCGGTGGCTTGGCAGGCATCTCTACCGATGGGGCACCCCAACCCTTGTTCTACCTCTCAGGCATCATGTTGTGGAACTACTTCAGTACCACGTTCTCCCTTACCTCTAATGTCTTCATTTCTAATTCCGGCATCTTTGGTAAGGTCTATTTCCCCCGATTGGTAGTCCCCTTGGCAGGCATTACCTCCAATTTGATTAAGATGCTCATCCAGTTGGTCCTCTTCATCATTGTGTATATCTATTACCTCCATACAGGAGCCGATCTGCACGTCAACTGGACCATCGTCCTGTTCCCATTCCTGGTATTTCTTATAGCTTTCCATTCCATGTCATGGGGAATGATTATCTCGTCTATGACCACCAAATACCGTGACCTTCGTCAATTGGTAGGCTTTGGCGTTCAGCTCTTCATGTACGCCACCCCAGTGATTTACCCTCTGAGTGCAGCACCAGGAAAATATAAAGACCTCATCGCCCTCAACCCCCTAACCCCGATATTCGAAGCATTCAAATACAGCTGCATGGGCTGTGGGTCCCTCGACTGGGGCGGCCTCCTCTACAGCACCATCTTCATGCTCGTCACCCTCTTCTTCGCCGTCATCATCTTCAACCGCGTAGAACGTAACTTCATGGATACAGTATAATGTTCAATGCTCAATGTTCAATGTTCAATTTTAGAAATGAGTAATATAGCAATTCAATTCGATCACGTCGGCAAGCTCTACCAGCTTGGCGTAGTAGGCACAGGTACCCTGAGCCACGACCTCAACCGCTGGTGGGCCACCAAGATATTAGGAAAAGAAGACCCCTATCTCAAGATAGGTGAGACCAACGACCGTAGCAAGAAAGGATCCTCCGATTTCGTCTGGGCCCTGCGAGACATCACCTTCGATGTCGAGCAAGGCGATGTTGTAGGCATTATCGGTAAGAACGGAGCAGGCAAATCCACCCTCTTGAAGCTCCTCTCCCGCATCACCTCCCCCTCTACGGGCGTTATCCGTGCCCGTGGTCGCATCGGCTCCTTGCTCGAGGTAGGCACTGGCTTCCATCCTGAAATGACCGGTCGTGAAAACATCTACATGAACGGCTCCATCATGGGCATGACCCGTGCCGAGATCACCCGTAAGCTCGATGAGATAGTCGATTTCGCAGGTGTGGAGCGCTATCTCGATACCCCCGTCAAGCGCTATAGTAGCGGTATGACCGTCCGTCTGGGCTTCGCTGTCGCTGCCTTTATGGAGCCAGAGATCCTTGTGGTCGATGAAGTCCTGGCTGTAGGAGATGCCGAGTTCCAGAAGAAAGCCATTGGTAAGATGCAGGATGTATCGCAGGGTGGTGGCCGTACAGTGCTGTTTGTGAGTCATAATATGGGTAGTGTGCGACGCTTGTGTACAAGAGGCGTTCTACTTAAAGATGGAGGATTGTTCTTCAAAGGCTCTGTAGAAGATACGATTGACCAATACATGATATCTTGTATGGATTCTACGGCAAATCTACCTTTAATTGACATGCCGAGAACTGGCAAAACATCAGGCAAGCTTCGCTTCACCAATATAGAGTATATAGATGGAAATGGACATAACTTCCAGCCTCATTGCGGTAAGCGCGTTAAGATTAAGATCACAGTTGAGGCTAGAGAAAACCTAAAGGATTGTTATGTTTCTATAGGTATTCGTGGAAATATGGGCGATCCGTTAATGACATTTCCTTCAGATGTCACAATGGACAATTTCCCATTGAGCAAAGGAGTGCATCATATCTATTGCGATATCGACAAATTGCCTTTGACAGTAGGTAGCTATCGTATAGGATTGTGGGCTAGTGTTCAGAAAGAATGTGCCGATTATCTGGATAATACCATTCAGTTATCAGTAGAAGATGATGACTTTTTCAATAATGGTAGAAGCATAGCATCTCACCTTGCAGGAAAGATTGTGCTGTGCGACCATAAATGGAGTATAGATGATTAAGATTGATAGACTTGTTGATTGTTGCGGATGTGCATCTTGTGTTCAAGTATGCCCTAAACAATGCATATCTTTTAATGAAGATAAGCAAGGCTTTAGATATCCCAAAGTCAATAAATCTATATGTTTAGAGTGCGGAAGCTGTGAGCGAGTCTGCCCCATGCTAAAGCCGCATGAGTCCGTTCTTCCCAAATCTGTATATGCAGCAAAAAACAAAGATTTAGAAGTCCGTCTCGCAAGTTCTTCTGGAGGTGTTTTTACCCTTATGGCAGAAAAGATAATATCCGAAGGAGGAGTAGTGTTTGGTGCAAGGTTTGATGAGCATTGGGAAGTTGTTCATGATTTTACAGAAACAGTTGAGGGATTGGCTGCATTTCGCGGTTCCAAATATCTCCAGAGTAGGATAGAAGATAACTATCAAAAAGCAAAATCTTTCTTGGTTAAAGGCCGAAAAGTCCTTTTTTCAGGCACTCCATGCCAGATTGCAGCTTTGAAGTCCTATTTACAGAAAGATTATGATAATCTGGTTTGCGTAGATTTTGTATGTCATGGTGTGCCTTCTCCCAAGGTGTGGAGGAAATATCTTAAAGAAGTCGCTCGTAAGAGCGACAAAAATTCAGTTTCACGGATGCTTATATCTAAAACTGACACTCTGATTAAGAGTGTGAATTTTAGGGATAAGAATACAGGTTGGAAAAAATACAGTTTCACGGTCAGTCTCTCCGAGACCTCGGTCGAAGGAGAGCGAAATACAGTTTCACAGTCAGCTATTTTCTCTGAGAATGCTTTTATGAAAGCATTTCTTAAGAATATCATTCTTCGTCCTTCTTGTTATGCCTGCAGATTCAGGGAAGGGAAAAGTGG
This sequence comes from Bacteroidaceae bacterium, assembly GCA_017427065.1. Classification (GTDB taxonomy): domain Bacteria; phylum Bacteroidota; class Bacteroidia; order Bacteroidales; family Bacteroidaceae; genus Bacteroides. The sequence goes on from JAFRTL010000016.1 coordinate 214,850, forward strand.
TAGTGATATCACATTAGGTGATTTCTGGGGAATATATAAACTGAGACCAGAAGTAGATGACGATTTAGGTGTAGGTCTGATAATGATCAATTCGGAAAAAGGCAGTTCTGTCAGTTCATCATTATCAGCAGATTGCATAAAAATGACCTATGATGAAGCCAGAAAGCATAACCCTAGCATATATTCTTCGTCAAAGATGCATCCAATGCGTCCATACTTTTTTTGGAGTCTTGATAAGTCATTCAATCTTCATCGCTTGATAGATCGAAGTATTCAATATAAACCAGGAATATTCTATCGGATTCTACGAAAACTAAAGTTAGCGAGATGAAAATAGGTATTTTGACTCAACCTTTGCGATATAATATAGGTGGTCTTCTGCAAAATTATGCTTTGCAGCAAGTCCTGAAGCGTTTGGGTCATAAACCTGTTACTTTAGATCCAGATCCGTATCAGCATGTATCAATCATAGTGTTAGCTAAAAGACTGATATTAAGGTTACTTGGTAAAAAGATTACCGTTTTTGTTGAAAAAGATCTTAATGGACCAGCACGCACAAAAGGTAAGAACTCTGATAAGTTTATAAGAAGGTATATCAAATGTTTCCGCTATTCCCATAAGAACCAATTGAAATCATTAGCTTTTGTTGCTTACATTGTGGGTAGTGATCAAACTTGGAGACCAAAATACAATCGAGGTCGTTTAGATAACATGTTCCTTGATTTTACCCAGGGAATGAAAGTAAAGCGAATTGCTTATGCCGCTTCTTTTGGAACAGATGAATGGGAATATACAGAAGAAGAGACATCTAAATATCGTCCTTTTTTGCAGCAGTTCGATTCTGTTAGCGTACGCGAAAAGTCCGCTGTACAAATCTGCAAAGAAAAATTTAATGTGGAAGCTATCCATGTGCTTGACCCAACATTGTTACTCAGCAAAGAAGATTATATTAGAATCATAAAAAAGGATAAAACGCCAAAGAGTCCGGGCGATCTGTTAGTATATTTCCTCGATAATACAGATGATAAGAAACTATTAGAAGAGAAAGTTGTGAATGATTACTCATTGACTCCTTTTTATGTTAATAATGATTTTGAAACACAGGAGATAACGCCTCAAATCCCAGTTTCACAATGGCTTAGAGGTTTCTACGATGCTAAGTATATCATTACAGACTCCTTCCATGCATGCGTATTTGCTATTATTTTTAATAAACCTTTTATTCTATACGCCAACATGGATAGAGGATTTGCTAGATATCAATCTCTGTTTGAAACCTTTGACCTAAAGGATTGTCTTGTTGTCAATGCAGGAGAATATAAAGGCATGCATTCTTTTGATTTTATTAAAATTAATCTAAGGCTTTCTATGCTTCAGAAACTTAGTTTGGATTTCCTTGGAACAGCATTATAACTTTTAGTGTTTATAATATTCGTTTTCTTTTTCGTATATATCCTTAATGAAGATATCTATTTGTGTTCCTTTTTATGGCGTTGAGAAGTACATCGAGAGATGTGCAAGGAGTGTATTAGAACAAACATATCCAAATATAGAGTATGTCTTTGTAAATGATTGCACAGGGGATAGGAGTTTAGAAATATTATTTGAAGTTATAAATGATTATCCAATTAAAAAGCTATCAGTAAAAATAATATCTCACAAATGTAATCGTGGTATTGCTGCGGCAAGAAATACAGCACTTGAGAATTGCACAGGTGATTTCATGATGTTTGTGGACTCTGATGATTACTTAGAAGAAAAAGCAGTGGAACTCCTAGTAAGTAAGCAACAAGAGACAAATGCTGATATCGTATCTGGAAATGCTTTTCGTGAAACTAAAGAAGGAAAGGAATTGATAATAGAACCAGATTATAAAGATAAAGATGAGATGATAATTGATTGTATTAAGCCTACCTTGAATCATGTTTTATGGCGGAGATTAATTAGACTCTCCTTATATAGAAATCATAATATTGCATTCATAGAAGGTGTGAATGTTGGAGAAGATTGGCAAGTGATGCCTCAGCTTGTCTATTATGCAGATAAGATTGCTAAGATTGATGATGTGATATATCATTATAATTGCATGAATGAGGGCTCTTATATGAGTCAGAAGAAAACTGGTTATAATAGAACAATGATGCTTCAAGATATATCCTCCATAGATGTCTTAGAAAACTTTTTTGCCAATAAGGAAACAATGTTCCTTGCTGCAGTTAGAAATATGAAAGCTAGTTATTTGTGTTGGTATTTGGGAAAGGCGTTTAAATTTAGGAATAGTAAGGATTACAATTATATTGCGCAAAAGATTAGTGAGATGGACATTTCTAGTCGTTCATATATTGGATGGGATAATCCTAAAGCATTTTTTGTAAATCGGAATTATTACATTAGAAAACTATATGAATTTTTCATATAATAATAACAATATTATTAGCTGTCTTTTAAGATTCTTCATCTTATTCCAAGGATTGCTTTTCCTAATCTCCTGTAGTAGCCATAATGCTTTAATGGGAGTAGAGGAACCTGTTATTCCGGAATATGTTGATTATACTACGAATAGATACAGGAACCCTATCATAAGGACTAGTCTGCCTGATCCGTCTATCATTAAAGCTAAAGATGGTTTTTTCTATTTGTATGCAACTGAGGACATCCGAAATACTCCTATTTATCAGTCTCAGGATTTAGTTTCATGGCGATATGTTGGTACTGCATTCTCCGAGAAAACTAGGCCAACTATTCTTGATAATGGAGGATTATGGGCTCCTGACATCAATTATATTAATGGAAAATATGTGCTATATTATTCACAATCCACATGGGGAGGCGAATGGGCCTGTGGCATAGGGATAGCTGTCTCGGACTCTCCGGAAGGTCCTTTTACTGATCTAGGGAAACTTTTTACAAGTAAGGAAATTGGGGTTCAGAATAGTATTGATCCATTCTATATGGAAGATGATGGGATTAAGTATTTGTTTTTTGGTAGCTTAAGGGGATTATATGTTATGGAACTGTCGGAAGATGGGTATTCTATAAAAGATGTTGCCTCTCCCCAACCTATTAAATCATCTAATGGTATAGAAGGTACCTATATTCATAAGAAAGATGGCTATTATTATATGTTTTCATCTGCAGGTTCATGTTGTAATGGCTTGAATAGTACATACAGACTGGTTTGTGGTCGATCCGATAATATATTAGGACCTTATAAGTCACCATCAGGAGGCAATATATCTAGTAATGTTATTCTTAAAGGGAATAGCACATTCGTGGGGCCTGGTCATAATGCAGAGATTATAACTGATGATAATGGACAAGATTGGATTATCTATCATGGATACATGGTAGATGACCCTCATGGAAGGTATGTCTTTCTTGACAAGATCGATTGGGTGGATGGATGGCCAGTTATCAAAGACGGATTTCCTTCAGAAGAATCAGATTTACCATATTTTAAATAGTTGAGTATTATGGAAAAGCTTCTAACTATAGTTATCCCGGCTTATAATATGGAGAGATATCTCCACCGTTGCTTAGATTCCATTATCATAGGAAATGTAATGGATAAGGTTCAGGTTTTGGTCGTAAATGACGGCTCTAAAGACAGGACATCTGAGATAGCTCATGAATATGAGAATAAATACCCACAGTATATTACAGTAATAGATAAGGAAAATGGTAACTATGGTTCTTGTATGAATGTCGTCTTATCTCAAGCAAAAGGAAAGTATTTCCGTTCTCTAGATGCAGACGATTGGTTTGAAACAGAGAGCTTTACTAAGTTTGTTCAAGAGCTGGAGAAGACTGATGCAGACATGCTTATTGGTGAGCGTTTTGAATACTATGAAGATTCTTGGCGTAAAAAACACATAGCATTTCCTAAAGACGGTATTATTACTGGAGTTGATTTGCCTATAAATAAAGAGTACTGGAATTTTGCTTTGTTCTCTCGTTTGTCAATGATTTGGGGACTCACATATAAAACAGAATTGATAAGAGAATCAGGACTTAAATGGGATGAGGGAGTGTTTTATACAGATAATGAATTTGATTTTTGGCCATTAAAATTGGTCAAAACGATGAGATTTATTCCTCTGCCGGTTTATGTCTATTTATTGGGTAGGGAGGGCCAGTCTGTAGATCCTGCAGTAAAATTAAGGAATTTCCGTTCGTATCAGGTGGTAGCGAACTCAATGGTTGACGAGTTCCTCAAAGTTAGAGATGTTAAATCTCCTGTATATGAGATACAGGTTATGTTTATAACTCGTATGATAGGTCCTTTTTTCTATCAGATGATCTATTCAAATCTCTATGACAAACATGCAATTAAAGAAATGTGTGTAAAGATTAAGAATGATCCGTTCTTATATAAATCGATTTCAGGTAGTGTGAGATATGATGGGATGGATTTTATAGATGCTTTTTGTAATAATAAATGGAAGTTCTTTGTTATTAAGAGTAAATGTTGGATAGAGCAGACTCGTTATAAGTTAGCAACTAATAAGACTATACGAAGAATCTTTGGGAAGAAAAGCTAGTTTTACTATTATGGAAAAGCTTCTAACTATCGTCATCCCAGCTTATAATATGGAGAAATATCTCCATCGTTGTTTGGATTCTATTATCGTAGAAAGTGTAATGGATAGAGTCCAGGTCATTGTTGCAAATGACGGTTCTAAAGACAGGACATCAGAGATTGCGCATGAGTATGAGCATAAATATCCGAACTATATCCAGGTTGTAGATAAAGAAAATGGCAACTATGGTTCATGCATGAATGTGGGCTTGTCTTTAGCGAAAGGCAAATACTTCAGGACTTTAGATGCTGACGATTGGTATGACAAGCCATCATTTGAGATGTTTGTCAATCAGTTAAAAGATTCTGATGCAGATGTGCTAGTTTGTGAAAGATTTCACAGTTATGAAGGAACTGCTAAACAGGAACTGAAGAAATTTGAGGGTAATCTGGTTCTGAATAAAGATATAGAGATAACCAAGGAACTATGGAACAACAAATCTGTTCTTTATATGACTCATGTTTCCAGTGTAGTGTACAAGACTGATATCATTAGGAAATCAGGACTAGTCTGGGATGAAAAGGTTTTCTATTCTGACAATGAATATTTGACCTGGCCTATCCCATTTCTGAAAACAATCCGTCTCGTAGCATTGCCTGTCTATGTTTATCTGCTTGGCAGAGGTGGACAATCAATGGACCCAAGGGTCATGCAACGGAATTTCAGTTCTCGCTTTACGGTAACAAAATCTATTGTCAAACATTTTACTGAGACTGAAGTACCTGATAATCTCAAACCTTATCTTTTCAAAGTTATAAAGATGAGTCTTTTTGAGAAATTTTATATATCCCTAATTACTGACGGGCTCAAGAATCAAGCTGAAATAGACGAGATTGAAGCTATCATAAAAGATAATCAGCCTTTATTAAATTTATCTGCCGAGATTGACAATTACAGGAATCTACGCTATGTAGAAGCTTATAGAAACAATAGACTGAAATATAGACTAATCCGATTTGACTATTTACTGCGATCTAATCTATTCTTAAGAAAGTTGTTTGGAAAATAGTTTGATGTTCTTTATGAATAATAAGATTATAATCACTTTCTATCAACGTTCTACAGTTATAAACTAAATGCATCCATCATTTTCTATAATAATACCGATGTATAATGCAGAATTGTATATAGAAGAAACTATCAACTCTGTATTAAGTCAATCCTATCAAAATTTTGAACTACTTATTATCGACGATGGATCTAATGATGCTAGTGTTAGTATATGTGAGAAGATATCGGCAAAAGATGAACGAGTTCGGATAATCAGGGAAAAAATGGAGGGGTGTCTTCTGCAAGGAATTGCGGAATAGCTAATGCTAAATGGGATATGGATTTTATTTATTGACTCTGATGATATTGTTGAAAATGATTATGTTCAGAGTTTAATACCTTTTATGCACAAATAATCAAATTGGTTGATAAACTTAAATGGATATGATTTCTATTATTACAGTAAACTACAATAATCTTCCTGGTCTTAAAAAGACTTTAGACAGTATAAAAATCCAAACATGTAAGGATTTTGAGTGGATAGTAATAGATGGTGGATCTACAGATGGAAGCAAAGAATTGTTGGAAAGAAATAATGAAAGTATTAGCTACTGGGTAAGTGAACCTGATCATGGCATCTATGAGGCTATGAATAAAGGCATCAAGGTGGCAAAAGGGGATTATTTTCAGTTCCTGAATTCTGGAGATAGTTTAGCAGATAAAGATATCATTAAAAGATTCTTTGAGAGAATTAATACTGAGGATGTTATCTATGGAAATGCCATTATTGTGGATCGAGAGGATAATGTGGTAAATCGTTTTCATGCTCCTAAGCTAGTAAGGTTGTCTTATTTCTATTCTCATGCGCTTAATCATCAAGCTACTTTTTTCAGTAAGAGGTGTTTTGCTAATTACTATTATAATGAAAATAATAGGATAGCATCCGATTTAGAACTATTCATGTATTTATTGTACAATGGGTTCTCATTCGCTAAATGGAATGAATATGTGGTTAGGTTTGAAAACTCAGGGTTAAGTAGTATTGATACTGGTAATAGCGAATTCCCAGGTATAGTTAATAGGGTTTTACCAGCAGGTGTCAAGGCTGATTATGACGAGATTATCCAATTCCGTGATGTTGATTTAGCTATCATGATTAAGAAGATAATTAACTCAAATAGAGTGCTAAGGTATTTGGCAAGGATTGTCCTATATCCCATATATTTGTTTGCAAAGAAATAAAATGAAGCGTTTATTAGCTCTAATATACCAGCCTATTGCTAGGCAGTTTCCTTTTTTTGTTGCGTTCATGCTGCTGATGGGATTTATCCCAATGCTTCAATGGGTTCATGGTCGAATGGTAACCTTTGAAGAAGGAATTCTGGTCTCAAGACTGATAGGTAATATTGCTATATGGTTTTTGCTGGCTTATTTTTTGGCTGCTATAATGGAACTTTTCAACAAGAGATGGGTAAAAATCCTTATTTATGGTATTACCTTGATCATGTGTCTGATACAGCAGTTCTTAGTTGCTAACTTTGATACGAAGATTTCTAGTACGATATTGAATCTTGTTGCAGAAACAAATCAGCGAGAGTCAAGTGAATTCCTAAATGCATTTCTATTTTCAATCACTAGTGTAAATGTATATTTACAGTTCCTTCTTTACATTGTTTTAATAGTAATTGCAGAAAAGATTTATTCGATACTTTATAGGAAGTTCTGTATTAGTAGTTTTATTAAAGTACCTGTGCTAGTTTTGGCTTTAGGACTATTAGTCTATGGCGTGTATTCAACAAAGATATATGCCCAAACTTTTAAAGGTCAATATACAGGAAGAATGGATAAACCGAATGATCCTTTTTCTTGTACTTGGTTCTCTGTGTGCGAGTTGAAGGTGGAAAGAAGTCGTACAAATACCGTTGTAGATATTACCGCATCTATGGAACAACCTTCTATTTCTCCAAGTATTGATGATAGTTTGAATATCGTCTTGGTGATAGGTGAATCATATATTAAGCAGCATGCCCAATTATATGGTTATTATCTGAATACGACACCATTCATGAATAGTGAACAGGAAAAAGGTAACTTAATAGTTTTTAATGATGTTGTAACTCCCGCTAATAATACCACTGTTGTCTTAAAAAACATGTTGTGTTGTAATGATGTCGGGAATGGGGAAGCATGGTACAACTCACCTTTTTTCCCTGCCATCTTTAAGAGGGCTGGCTATAATGTGTTACTATGGGACAATCAATTGACACTTGATGTCAACACCTCTGGTTTCTTTGGTGTTAAGAATTTCCTATATGATGACAGACTACTTGAATTAGGATTCACGGATAGAAATGACAAAGGATTTGATTTGGATGGAGAATTAGTGGAATCTTTCAAGTCAGACACATCTAAACCCACAGGGGCACATAACTTGATATTGTTCCATTTGCAAGGTCAGCATATCGATGCTTCTACTCGTTTCCCACATACGGCTGAGTTTACTAAGTTCAGTGCAGATAGTATTCAAAGAAATGAAAAATACCTGACACAAGAGAAGAAATATAGAATTGCAGACTATGACAATGCAACGTATTATAACGACTGGGTTATCAAGCAAATTATTGATATCTACAGAAACAGCAATACAGTTCTAATCTATTTCTCCGACCATGGGGATGAGGTTTATGATTACCGTGACCAGTTTGGTCGGGAGTTTGGAACACTCACACCGAATAAACTTCGTTATCAGTTTGAAGTACCCTTTATGGTATGGTGTTCGGATTTTTATAAAGAGCGTCATCCTGAGATCGTTGAATCGCTATCTATGTCGGTCAATAAACCTTTTATGATTGATAAGTTGTGTCATATGCTATTTCATATAGGTGGAATACAAACATCGTATTATAAGGCTGCTGCAGATCTTCTGAATAATAATTACAAGCCAGGGAGAAGAATTGTAAACACGGTTTATGATTATGACCGAATAATGGCAGAATAGGGATATGGAAAGAATAAAGTGGGTAGATAACTTGAAAGGTTTTATACTTTTATTAGTATGTATAGGGCATGTGCACTTTAAAGGTGGGCCTTTTGCTGAAATCCATGTAATGAGTGAACCTTTTTGGATGCCTGGTTTCTTCTTTCTTTCCGGCTATCTCTTTAGCGATAAAAAATATCAGGACTTCGGTTCATATTTAAAATCCAAAAGTCGTTCTCTACTTATCCCCTATTTTTGCTTGTCAGTATTATTTTCATTTATAGATATTCGTCTATACAATGTCTCTTTGATTCCATATCACCTCTATACTGATTATCCTATATTGACTTATTTGGGTGTTCCGGAGACCATAAGTAATAGCTTGCAATATCTATACCTTGAGGCTGTGAACATCTTTGTAGCTGGAACCTCTACGCCCATAACTACTCCATTATGGTTTGTCATTGTATTGTTCTGGGCTAGTTTACTACTCTATCTTGTACATAAACTCTCTAGTTGTCTAGGGGGAGGTAAATATACCAAAATCATTCTCTTCCTCTATGCATGTATTATGCTGGGATTAGGATGGGTGTTTAGTAGAAGAGATTTATTCCTTCCGTGGAATTTACATGTAGCATGCACAGCATCTTTTTTCGTTTCCATTGGTTACATTACAAAAGATCTTATTAAAAACAAATTAGTTCAATTGCCTTCATGGCTATTGGCATGTGGGCTGGTTTGCCTATCCTTACTCTATCTTTATGGTATTAATATCAACGGGGCATACCATATATACACCAATACATTAGGTGGTAGTCTTTACGGTTTTATTATATCGTCCTTGTCTGGTATATCGATGATGATTGTTTTATTTATCCTTTTATCAAGGATACCAAAGAATTCCATAATCGGAGGTATATTCCGAAATATAGCAAGAAACGCTTTAATCTTCCTTGCTGTGCATTACTGGGTAATTATTACATGCGATGTGGTCTTCCACGAGTATGCTCATAGCATGGCATATAAATATGCTGTACTAGTTGCTGCAATTGTTATTTCTTTCCTTTCTTTCCCACTGTTTAGGAACAAATTGTACAAATTGCTAGGAAAAGAAAAAATATCTGTGAAAGAGAGTCTTTCTTTAAAGTAAAGAGTCTATGAAGAAAATATTCTTTTTAGCCAATTCCATGAACGTGGGTGGAGTGGAAAAAGCCTTTCTGGGCTTGCTTTCTGCTATTCCACTAGATAAATATGAAGTTCATTTGGGACTGATTAATAAGAAAGGTGGTTTTCTAGATTATTTACCTAAAGAGGTAAAGATTCATGAAATAGCTGTTTATCAGAAATATTGGCGACTGATTAATGATCCTCCTCTTCAATATATTAAAGAGTTCATACTGAAGGGGAATATTATAGATGCATTGGTACATCTATTCCTCTATATCCAGTTTAAGCTTTCAGGGAATAGATATTGGTTCTATAAATACCTGTTGCGTAACGAACCAATGATGGCGGAGAAATTTGACCTTGCAGTCGCATTTGCTAGTCCCTTTAGCACGATAGACTACTATGTCTGTGAAAAAGTCAATGCTCCTATAAAGTGTGGATGGATACATTTTGATGTTTCAAAATTTGGCATAGACAAGGGAATGACTTCCCAACTTTATATAAACTTTCAAAAGATATTTATTGTTTCTGAAACGGCTAAAGAGATATTTGATAGTATATTCCCTCAGTTTAAGAGCAAAACAGAAGTGTTTTATAATATCTTGTCTCCAGATCAGGTCATTCGTTTAGCAGATAGCGGAGATAGCTTTATTGATAATTATAAAGGCAAACGCATTCTGACTGTCGGGCGTATTTCTGAAGAGAAAGGGCAACGGGTGGCTATAGAAGCTTTGAAAATCCTTTTGAATAAGGGTGTCGATGTGAAATGGTATTATGTAGGTGATGGTAAGGATAGGAGTTATTGTGAGACATTGGCAGAGAACCTTGGCATAAGTGATAATGTGGTATTTCTAGGTACGCAGACAAATCCTTATGGTTTTATGAAAGATTGTGATCTCTATATGCAACCTTCCCGTCATGAAGGTTTTTGTATTACATTGGCAGAAGCGTTATGTTTCTCTAAACCTATAGTTGCAACTAACTTTACAGGTGCTAAGGAGCAGCTGCAGCATAGACCGAATGGTGTTGTAACAGGCATGTCTGCTGAAGAAATCTCTGAGGGCGTTATCATTGCTCTAGAAAAAGGGCAATTAAAGAACATGGAGAAACCTCTATTAAGAAATGATATTTCAAAATTGTTGAACTTACTGCAATGATCTCCATCATCCTTCCTATTTACAATGTGCAATCCTATCTCAGGCAATGTCTGGATAGTTTATTTGGTCAATATGATGCTTCCCTGATGGAAGTCATATTGGTCAATGATGGCTCTACAGATGGAAGCTTGGATATTTGTGAGGAATATAAGCTGAAATATCCAGAGATTATAATTGTAAATAAAGAAAATGGGGGTTTGTCTGATGCCCGTAACGCTGGATTAGCGGTAGCTACTGGAGAGTATTGCTATTTCTTAGATAGTGATGATTGGTTGGCTCTAAATGCTATAAAGAAACTTTACGACTTTGCTGAAGAGCATAATTGTGAAGTCGTGCAAGGCGGTTTCTATTATGCTTACGATACTTACTTGCTATACGATAATCGTTGGATAGATGAGAAGACAGAGCCTTTTGTACTGGCAAAGGTGGAGGCTATGAAGGAATTGCTGAAACAGCAGTATGTGAAGAACTTTGCATGGGGAAAGCTTTATAAAACAGAGATTGTAAAGAAACATCTGTTTAAGAAAGGGGCTTATTTCGAGGATTCTTTCTGGCAACATCTCATCATACATGAAGTAAACCAATATGGGGTAATACCAACACCTCTATATTATTATCGTCAGCGCAGTAGTGGTATATCTGGTGGCTTTTCTCTGAAGAATCTGGATTTATTGAAAGGCAATGAGGAGAGATTGGCGTTTATACGGCAAGAGTATCCTGGATTGATAGATTTAATGGCAGCATCATTCTGGAAGTTATCATTCCAATTTCAGGAGATTGCAAAGGCACATCATGATGTGCATGTGAGGGATGCTTTTACTCAGTTCTGGAATCGCATTAATTCTCAGTATAAAGTGTTGTTTGATGAAGCGTTGGGTAATGATACGTTATATAGACTGAGTCGTCAATCTAAGTTCTTGACAAAAGCTTATTTGTTTTCAAAGAGGGTGCAAGAACATTTTTTTGGTAAGAGTTTGAAAAGAATTGAATTGTCATGAGTGAGTGGATATATAGGTTTTTACAGACATTGTTTTCTCTTCTGCCTATTCAGAAAAAGAAAATATTCTTCCTTAGCTATTACGGAAGTCAGTATGGCTGTAATCCCAAATACCTGAGTGAGTATATCGTAAATTATCACAAAGATTGGCAGGTGGTATGGGGCTTTGTGCATCCAGATAAGTATCATATACAGGGCATCCGGAAAGTGCGCTATTTATCTTGGCACTTTTTTTATGAGTTATGCACCAGTCAGGTATTTGTCACTAATTATCGCATGCCTTTGTTTTATCAAAAACGAGCTGGGCAACTGTATGTGCAGACATGGCATAGTTCCTTACGCTTGAAAATGATAGAAAAGGATGCTGAGCAGACATTACCACCTCACTATGTAGAGATGGCAAAGGTAGATTCCAAGCGAACAGATATATTACTTTCTGGATGTCAGTATAGTACGGAGATTTTTAAGCGGTCTTTTTGGTATGATGGACCGATTGTCCCGACTGGAACTCCGCGCGAGGATCTGTTGTTTCATGAAGAGGGTAGGGAAAGTATTAAACGAAAACTGAATGTCTCGGAAGATTGTCAGTTGGTGCTCTATGCACCAACTTTCCGAAAAGACAATTCTCTCCGCTACTATGACATTGATTTCAGGAAACTAGTTCAGACCTTGGAGGAAACAAGTGGTGGCCAGTGGAAGGTACTTCTACGCCTGCATCCCCATCTGCGTGATTTCTCTAAAGAACTATGTAAGGAAACGTGTGTAATAGATGCCACGGCTTATGATGATATACAAGAGTTGCTGAAGGTAGCTGATATGGTGATATCAGACTATTCCAGTTTGATTTTTGATTTCGCATTGACTAAGCGTCCTTGTTTGCTCTACGTGCCAGACTTGGAAGAATATACCAAGAAAGATAGACAGCTCTATTTCGATGTGGAGCAGTTGCCTTTCCCTATCAGTCTTTCCAATGAGCAGTTATTGCATCAAATAGCGAATTTTGATGAAGTGAAGTATAAGCAAGATATACAAGATTTCTTAGAAACAATAGGCTCTTATGAAACTGGGCATGCTTCTGAGAATGTATTTAATCAGATTATTTCTTATTTGTAAAAATGGATGGAAAAGAAAATTGTAGGCTATACAACAGGTGTTTTTGATATGTTTCATATCGGTCACCTAAATATATTAAGACGTGCTAGGGAGAAATGTGACTACCTGATTGTTGGCGTGAGCACCGATGAACTATGCTTGTCTTATAAGCATAAAGCACCGATAGTGCCATACGAGGAGCGTAAAGCGATTGTAGAGGCAATCAAATATGTAGATGAGGTAGTACCTCAGGTAGATCGTGACAAATTTGGCGCTTGGGAGAAATATCATTTTGATGTGATGTTCGTCGGAGATGATTGGAAAGGTTCACCCTTGTTTTCTGCTTTGGAGAAACGCTTCAAGGAAGTTGGCGTAAGCATCGTGTATTTCCCTTATACCACAGGTACTTCATCAACGGTTCTTCGTGAGAAACTGGATAAGATTAAGTAAAGATGAAGAAGAAGTTGTTGTTTGTCATCGAGTCATTAGTGGCAGCGGGTGCCGAGAAGAGTCTTGTCACTTTCTTGTCTTTGCTTGACTATGACAAGTATGAGGTAGATCTGCAGCTGTTCAGTTATGGAGGTGAGTTTGAGCGTTATCTCCCCAAGGAGGTGAACTTACTCCCTCCCTTGGACTATACCCAGTTCTTGAATAAAGGAGTGCTGGCGCAGTTGATGACACTCGACTTCAAAAAGATTATCGCTCGATGGAACTATTCTTGGGCTATTCGTCGAACGAAAACTTACCACATGGATAAAGCTCGTCTTTATTGGAAGTATGTCTCTGCTTGTATCCCTCAGACTGAAAAGAAGTATGATGTGGCCATTGGCTATGCGCAGGGCCTCCCTACATTCTATGTGGTAGATAAAGCACAAGCTGATGTACGTTTATCTTGGGTGAATGTGAGCTATCGTTTGCAAGGGATCAATAAGGAGTTTCAGCGACAGTTCTATCAGAAGATAGATCATATAGTGACAGTTTCAGATTCTGCATTTGAGGTGTTTAAGGAAGTTTATCCTGAGTATGCCCATAAGATGTCTGTTATTTGGGATATGCAAGATCCAGCTTTCATGCAGCGTATGGCAGAAGAGAAACCAGAAAGAGAACTAGATGCATCTGTCCCTTGCTTATTAACCATTGCTCGTCTGAACAAGCCTCAGAAAGGGTATGATATTTCTTTGGAGGCATGTAAGATTCTTCGAGATAGAGGTCTGAAGTTCAAATGGTATGCTATAGGTAGAGGAACTTATCGAGAGGAAATGGAAGAGTACATACAGGCTAATAATCTGCAAGATACCTTTGTATTATTGGGTACCACCCCAAATCCATATCCATATATCAAGGCATGTACTATCTATGTGCAGACTTCCCGTCACGAAGGTTATGGATTGTCTATAGCAGAAGCTAGAATTTTGAATAAGCCAGTGGTAACTACCGAATTCGATGCAGTGTATAATCAAATGGTACCTGAAAAGAATGGATTAGTGGTAAAACAAGATTCTATAGCTGTAGCAGATGCCATCGAGCGATTATTGACGGACAAAGAATTGTATCAATCCATTGTTGCCTATCAGCAGCAAGAGAAGAAAGGTAATACGGAAGAGATTCTGAAATTCTATCGCTTGATTGAATAATAATGAAGAAACGCCTGTTTATCGCCATACATTATTTGGAAATCGGTGGAGCAGAACGCTCTCTGATAGGTTTGCTCAATGCTTTGGACTATACCAAGTATGCGTTAGATCTCTTTGTCTATCAGCATCGAGGAGGGTTTATGAGTTTGATTCCGAAGCAGGTGAACCTATTACCAGAGATAGGCAGTTACGCTGCGATAGAGAAATCAATGGTGGAGGCATTGAAAGAAGGACATATAAGGATAGTGGCCGCGCGATTATGGGCAAAATTCCAATATAGGAACTATGTGAAAAAACGTCATCCAAAGGAAGGTTCTGCCATATTCCAGTATGTGGCAGATTGCGTCACTCCAGTTCTACCATCTTTAAAGAAATATGGAGAGTATGACTTAGCCATCAGTTTCCTTACTCCCCATAATATTGTACGTGATAAAGTCATAGCCAAGAAAAAGCTTGCCTGGATTCATACAGACTATTCTACCATTGATGTAGATGTAGCAAAAGAACTTCCTGTATGGTCATCCTACGATAAAATCTTTGCTGTATCCGAAGGAGTCAAAGATACTTTCCTGAAGACTTTCCCTTCCTTATCTAATAAGGTTGATGTCTTTGAAAACATTTTGTCAGAATCTTTCATTCGTGAACAATCTGAAATAGGTATTGAGCAAGCGAAAGCAGAAATGCGAGGTTCCAAGGCTCTAAACCCTAAACTCTTAACTCTAAACTTGTTGTCCGTTGGTCGTTTCACCGAAGCCAAGAACTTCGACAACGTCCCTGACATTTGTAAAAGAATTAATGTTCAATGTTCAATGCTCAATGCTCGATTTAGAGTCCGTTGGTATTTAGTCGGTTTTGGCGGTGATGAGGCCTTGATTAGAAAGAGAATTGAGGAAGCAGGAATGCAAGATTATTGCATTATCCTAGGCAAGAGAGAGAATCCATACCCCTATATGGCTGTTTGTGATGTGTACGTCCAGCCCTCACGCTATGAAGGCAAAGCTGTGACTGTACGAGAAGCGCAAATTCTCTGCAAACCGGTAATTATTTCCAACTATACAACAGCAGAGAGTCAGGTGCAAGATGGGGTAGATGGTATCATCGTTCCTCAATCCAATGAAGAAATGGCAGATACCATAGTAACTTTCCTGCAGAACAAACAGAAGCAGCAAGAAATTATAAACTACTTGAAGACTAATCATTATGGCAACGAGAGTGAAGTGGAGAAACTTGATTATTATCTCTCCCCCCCTATACCCTAAACTCTAAACTAGTATCATGATCCCTAAGATTATCCATTATTGTTGGTTTGGTAGGAATCCATTGCCAAAATCGGCTAAGAAATGCATTGCTTCATGGAAGAAATATCTTCCTGATTATGAGATAAAGGAATGGAATGAAGACAACTTCGATGTTGATATTATTCCTTATACTCATGATGCTTTCGAAGCAAAGAAGTATGCCTTCGTCAGTGACTATGCTCGTTTCTGGATTCTCTATAACTATGGTGGTGTTTACTTTGATACAGATGTGGAAATGATCAGACCGATGGATGCGCTAATTGAGAAAGGAGCATTTATGGGATGGGAGAAACCAAATAGTTTAGGCGTTTCAAGTATCGCTCCTGGGCTTGGTTTGGCTGCCCCTAAAGGGATGTCGCTTTACAAAGATATCTTGAATGGTTTTGAAAATCTTAATTTCTATAGAGAGAATGGTGAGAGGAATTCTTATTCAATGATTCCAATGGTGACAGATTTGTTGATTCAAAATGGCTTGAAGAAAGATGGTAGTTTGCGGACAATAGATGGTATCATACTATACCCGGATGAGTATTTCTGTCCAATGGATGCTGTTACAGGAAGAGTGAATATTACCTCTAATACATATACCATTCATTGGTACACAATGTCTTGGCTCCCTCGATCAAGGCAGTGGCGAGTTAGATTAATGAGGATTATTCGTAATATGTTTTCTTTGAAATGATGAAAGAACCAGTTCGAGTCTTAATGCTTTTTACAAATATGAACCGTGGCGGTGCAGAGTCGATGGTAATGAGTTACTATCGTAATATCGACCGCTCAAAGGTCCAATTTGATTTCTTGGTGCATCGTTCGGAAAGGGGAGCGTATGAAGATGAGATAGAGCAGTTAGGAGGAAGAATCTATCGATTGATACCTTTTCATCCATTTACTTTCAGTCAATATAAAAAGCTCGTTTCCAAGTTCTTTAATGAGCATCCAGAGTATCAGATTATTCATGGACATTGTTCGGAATTAGGTTATTTTATTTATAAAGAGGCGTTTCGAAGAGGTGTCCCTCATATTATAACGCATGCACACAATGCTCATGCACTATTTGATTTGAAATGGCCATTCCGTACATGGTTTAAACATCGTATGCGAAAATATCTGACGCATGAGTTTACTTGTGGTCAGGAAGCTGCGGTGTGGCTATTTGGAAGAGAGCTGGCTAAGCAAGCAGTGCTTCAACGCAATGCGATAGATACGCAGTTGTTCAAATATGATGAAGAGAGTAGGGACCTAATCCGTAAGGAGTTTGGTATTACAGAGGATACGTTGCTTATCGGGCATGTAGGGCGTTTTGAGAAACAGAAGAACCATGCATTTCTGATAGATGTGTTTGACAGAGTTCAGGCTTTGCGTCCTCAGTCAAGGTTGCTACTGATTGGTGGTACGGGATATTTGGAAGGAGTTGTCAGGGCTAAGGTAAAAGAAAAAGGGTTGACAAAGAAAGTGATCTTTGCAGGAACACGTTCTGATGTTCCCCAGATCCTTTCAGCAATGGATGTTTTCCTATTCCCATCTTTTATGGAAGGTATGTCACTTTCTATGCTTGAAGCTCAATGTTCAGGTCTCTCATGTTTGGTTTCTGATAGCATTCCTAAAGAAATCTCAGTGACAGATTTAATTACCTATTTTCCTTTAGAAAAAAGTGCAGATGATTGGGCAAAGCGTTTGCTTGAGGTTTTTAAAGGAATGGCTGATAGAAAAGATTATTATCAGAAGGTAGCTCAGTCAGGCTATGATATTAAAAAGAATGCTGAATGGCTTCAGAATTACTATTTATCTTTGGCTGAATAATGGCAACACTGACTATATTCACCCCAGCTTACAATCGCGCTTATACCCTTCATTTAGGATATGAAGCGCTAAAAAGGCAGACATGCAAGGATTTTGTTTGGTTGATTGTGGATGATGGCTCTACAGATAACACCCGTGAGTTAGTTCAGCGCTGGATAAATCAAGAGAATGGCTTTGAAATCCGTTATGTTTATCAAGAGAATCAAGGCATGCATGGGGCGCACAATACAGCTTATCATTTGATAGATACAGAGCTGAATACATGCATAGATTCAGATGACTATATGCCCGATGATGCAGTAGAGAAAATCCTATCTTTTTGGAAAGCGAATGGTTCTGACAAAGTGGCTGGTATTATCGGTCTGGATGCTGATTTTGAAGGGAAATTAATAGGTACTTCTTTCCCCAAAGGAATGACAAGAACCACCTTAGGCGATTTCTATGCACGTGGTGGAAAAGGGGATAAGAAGATGGTTTATCGAACTGAGGTAATTAAAAAGTACCCTGAATATCCGATCTTTGAAGGTGAAAAATATGTCTCTTTGGGCTATAAATACCAACTGATAGATCAAGATTACGAGTTGCTTACGCTGAATGAGGTTCTCGTAAATGTGGAGTATCGTCTGGATGGTTCCAGTATGAACATGTATAGGCAGTACATTCGTAATCCGAAAGGCTTTGCATTTATCCGGAAGACCTCTATGCAGTTGGCACCAACTTTTAAGAGGAGGTTTGTTGAGGCTGTTCATTATGTGGCAGATAGTCTATTGGCCAAGAATAGTCACTTCTTAAGTGAATCACCTCGAAAGATAATGACACTCTGCGCTATTCCTTTTGGGATGGTGTGGTATGGTGTAATACGATTTAAAACTCGAAGCATAGCATGATAAGCATTATTGTTCCTGTCTTTAATGTAGCAGCTTATCTTCCTAAGTGTCTTGATTCGCTGATAAATCAAACGTATCAAGACTTGGAGATTATTTGTGTAAATGATGGTTCTACGGATAAGTCTTTAGATATCTTACAAAGCTATTCTGAGAAGGACAAACGAATAAAAGTCATTAGTAGAGAAAATAAGGGGATTTCTGCAACGCGTAATGAGGCATTGGAAGTTGCTATGGGTGAGTATATCATGTTTGTGGATAGTGATGACTGGATTAATGTTCAAACATGTGAGAAAGCCCTCTATTCCATCGAGGAACATCGATGTGATTTAGTCTTATGGTCATATATCCGAGAATTTAAAGGTAAATCACTCCCCAATTATCTATATGATCAAACTAAAGTGTGGGAAAATGGGAAATCTCTCTGTAGAAGGATTGTCGGACCTATAGATGAGGAATTACGTACTCCTCAAAAACTTGATTCATACGGAACGGTTTGGGGTAAACTATATAAACGAGAATTGGTAGAACGCGATATTCCTATTAGGTTTGTTGATACTAAAAAGATTGGCACCTGTGAGGATATATTATTTAATGTAGAATACTCTCTAAGAACTAATAAAACTGTTTATATACCAGTACTTTTGTATCATTATCGGAAATTGAACTCATCATTTACTTCAAAGTATAGAGAATCCCTTTCAGAACAGTGGAAAGAATTGTATAAAGAGATGAAGAATGTTCTGATACAAAACAATGTTTTTGAAGATTGCAGAAGGGCATATAATAATAGAATCTCATTAGGTATGGTGGGCTTAGGATTAAATATTACTTTTTCATCTTATTCGTTTTCCAAGCAGCAAACAATGATTAAAAAGATTTTGGACTCGAATCATTATAAAAAAGCAATTTGTTCATTATCTTTAAATTTCTTTCCGATTCATTGGAAGTTTTTCTATTTTTGTGCCCAGAAAGGATATGCTAATATGGTATTTGCATTATTGAAGTTGATTAATAGGATTATTAGTTGATTATATGGCACTTGATTTTATTCCTTTATCTCAATACACAGATTATTTCCACATTTTAGTGTTGTGTCTTATCTTTATTGCATTTTGGCAATGTGCATCAGGTAATATTTTGAAACAGAATGTAGCAGAGTTTAATGCAGGCTGGGGATTTGTATTAGCTATACTCATTATTATTTATATGGGATTAAGACCTGTTAGTGGCGTGTTTGGAGATACAATTAACTATGCTAATGGTTTTGAGAGATTTAAAGGAATCCCTATGAGATGGGTATGGGATGGTGAATGGTTATTTCAGAATTTAATGCATTGGTTTGCTAGGGTTAGTGGCATTCATTTGTTTTTCCTTTTTTGTTCAACGCTATATGTGTTGCCACTTTGGATAGCTATGCACCGAATGTTTGGAAACTATTCCTATGTTCCTTTTTTAATAATCATAGGAATGTTTACATTTTGGACTTATGGCGTAAATGGTATTAGAAATGGAATTGGAGCCTCATTGATTATTCTTGCTATGACCTATGTAGACAATATTCCCATTATGATTGTTTTATGTGCTTTAGCCACAGGATTCCATAGTTCTGTGTTTTTAATGATAGGCGCAGGATTATTAGCTTGGTTCATTAAAAATAGCTATTATTATTTGGCTGCATGGGTAGCTTGTATTTTTTTGTCATATCTTATAGGTAATACAATCCAGTCTTATCTAGCTGGATTGGGAATCGGAGGTGAAGATGAAAGATTTACAACATATCTTACCATTGATGCTGAGGAATTTGCGCGTACAGAGTTAACAATACTACGTACTGGTTTCCGTTGGGACTTCTTGGCGTATAGTTCAATGGCTGTTGGTGTTGGCTGGTACTTTATTTTTAAACGCAAATTCCAAGATGAGTATTACCATTGGATATATAATTCATTCCTTATTACCAACGCTTTCTGGGTATTGGTAATTCGTGCAGCATTTTCAAATCGCTTTGCTCAGATTTCATGGTTTATTATGCCTATCGTATTGATATATCCATTTATGAAAAAGCGTTTTTGGCTTAATCATGAGAAGATGCTGGGTTATGCCATACTTATATTCTATGCATTTGCATTTTATTCTAATATCTTAAGAGGATAAGAATTATGAATCAACTTTCCGAACACCAACAGCTATTGTTGAAGGTATATAAAGAGTTTGCGGAGTTTTGTGAAGAAAATGATCTTACATTCTTTGCTGCTTACGGCACCATGATAGGCGCTATCCGTCATCATGGCTTCATCCCTTGGGATGATGACATAGATGTTTTCATGCTGCGCAAAGACTATGATAGATTTGTGGAACTTCGCAATACTCTCCCAGAAGATGGTAAGTATAGGATTTCCGTCTATTTAGATGGTAATAGTCCATATCCTTTTGCGAAGTTTTATACTACAGAAGGCACTATTTGGGAGTATAAACAGTTCCCATTCATTATTGGGCCTTGGATTGATGTTTTTCCAATAGATGAGGGTGATATTGCCGATGAAAATGCCAATAAGGCACTTGAACGATTCCATTATACGATGTGGAAATACCGTAAAGCTGTGGCTTATGCATCGTGGAGTGAGATTGCACAAGACTTTCTTCATCTTAATGTGATGGATGGTGCTATGAGTCTTGTTAAAAAAATAAGATATGCTCCTTTCAAACAGAAATATATTAAGGAGATAGAAAGTAGGCTGGATGTTATTCGTGCTATCAAGGGCAACACTTTGAGGTGTTATAGCACGGCTTTGACAAATGAAGTTTTTGAGAAGGCTTGGTTTGAGAAAACGGTGGAAGTACCTTTTGAAGACACTACAATCCCTGTTCCTAATGGATATCATGAGTTTTTAACAGCCCTATATGGAGATTACATGAAACTACCTCCAGTAGAGAAACGCGTTAATCATCCTGGATATTTCATAGACCTAAAGCATACGCTTACTAGGGAACAAATACTCAAAGAACATAAGGAATTCCTTGTCGAGAAATCTCCAATGTCCTTCAGAGTATTGTGGGACGAGATTATTCATCGCGCAAAAGGATGGCAACGACCTAGACCGAAGAAGAAAGAATAGTGCAAAAAGCTATATATATGAAAGATAAACCTCTTGTCTCTATTGTTGTTCCTGTGTATAATGTGAAAGACTACTTACCGCAATGTCTTGACTCATTATTAGCTATTAATTATCCCTCAAAGGAGATAATAATAGTGGAGGATTGTAGCACTGATGGGAGTATTAAGATTTGTTCTCAGTATAAGGAAAAGTATCCAGAATTGACATTAATTCAACATAAACAGAATAAAGGAGTTCAAGAGGCACGTATTACAGGGGTTAGTAATACTAATGGTGAATATGTGATGTTTGTGGATTCTGATGATTTTGTGGAACCAGAGATTTTAAATCAGTTAGTATCTAAAGCTCTCCAGCATGAAGCAGATATGGTATGTGCCCAGATCTTTAGATATTCCAATGGAGGGTATCACATAGAGAAACGAAACATTTTCGGTGTCTTTAATAAAAGAGAAATAAAAGAGCTTTTTTATAAGAATCTTATAATGGATGAGAGTATATACAAATCAGGTATGCCTTTATATCTTTGTGGAAAGCTAATTAAGAAAGAGAATCTTTTAAAATCTCTAGTTAAGGGTGTAGGTTTAAGATATGGTGAAGATGAGTTGTCTGTTGTTGATTATCTAATGAATTATACAGAAACTTTAGTATCTATAGACACTCCACTTTATTATTATAGATATCATTCAAATCAAGTAACAGCAAAATCTGTAACTGAATTATGGCCAGATTACATAAAGCTTTGGGAACGTTTAGATGCGATTGAAGGCTGGTCTTGGGATACAGTCCTTTCTCGAAGAATGTGGTGTTTCATAAAACCAACAATCTACAGAAAACCGCTAGAAGACAATCCTAGATGCTTTATTCATGCAATGAAGCAATTAAGAAATTCATCTATTGTAAAAAAACACATTTTTGACAACGAGAGCATTCCTTTAAGCATAAAAAAACATTTGCATTATGTGTTTTTAAAGCATAGGTTATATTTGCTTGATTATTTTATGTATTTTATAGTTAGGACAATCCATTAACAGAAAGTGTTCATGAATAGATTTCTTTCTTTGTTTTTTTTATTTATAATCACTACTAGCTTGATTTCTTGTGAAAAAGATGAGTATTTTATAGAAGAGCTTGTTAACACAGAATCGGAAGACGAATATGTGATTGATGGTAGGATAGGCATTAAAATCTCCAAATACATGAATCAGTCTTCTGCAGGATATGTCCAGGGGGCAGATTGCTATGGCGATTATTTATTTCAGTTTTTTAATGCAAATGCTGCCGTTAATATATATAATCTTAGGAAAAAGGTTTTTATTGGGAGTGTAGAATTGACCTCAAAATCATCAAATCATTGCAATAATGTGTCATTTAGTCGTATATTCTTTAAAGAGAACGATGAATTTCCCTTATTGTATGTAAGTGGTAGTGGCAGTGGAACATATAACCACGTTCAAGTCTATAGAATAACAAGAAATGCTTTCTCCTTTTCTCTTGAACAAGTTCAAGAGATAGTCTTTCCTAAGTCTAGTCCTCATAATCATTTATATTGGACAGATGTTATGATGGATTCTGAATATATGTATGTTTCATCTGCTGCACATGGTGGAGGGGGGCGTATAACGATATTCCATATCCCTTCATTGGAAGATGGTGAGGTCATACTAAATGATGATGACATTGTGGACTCTTTTGAGGTAGATAAATTTACTCATCACCAAGGTGCTACTATTTTTGAAAGAATGCTATATATTTTTGATGGTGTACCCCAGTGGGGGGATACAAATTATTTGCGAATAATAGATTTGGAGAAGAAGGTAGACTTCGCTAAAATCAACATCACGGAAAAAGGACTTAAGGCAGAGCCGGAAGGTGCGTTTGTTTATAATGGAAGATTGTTTTGCGCAACCAACAACTCTGGAATATTAAGTATAGATCTTATTTATGAAAGATAATTGTGATTTAGTTCATTTAATTAATATGTTTTCATTTAGGTTTAATATAACTACCGTCATTTTTAGATTTATTCTATTATTATATTGGCTTCTCTATCTGCCTTTTAGAGCTTTTATAATTCGTAGGAAGAAAGTGATTAAGGTAGTTTTTGTTTTGTCCGATTTAGGGAAATGGAAAACGGAATCTCTCTATATTGCGATGAGGAATCATAATAGATTTGAGCCTATTTTACTTGTATGTCCATATGTTAGCACTGGGAATAGTGGTTTATATGTACTAATTAATTATTTGAAAGAGAAAAACTATTATTATTTACAATTGGATAGAAAACAAATGATCTCTGACGTTATAAAAGCAGATATCATTTTTTATCAAGAATCGTATAAAGGGATTATAGATAGCAACAAAGAGTACAAACGTAATCTTGGTTCTCTTTTTTGTTATGTAGCATATGGCTTTCATTGGTTAAATAATACATGGAATATTAATCAGCCATTTAAAAACTTTTGTTGGCAAGTTTATTATGAAAATGAACTTGCGATGAAGGATGTTGCTTCATTTATGACAAATAAAGCTCAAAACTGTATTATTACAGGCTTGCCCATGACTGATATTTTCGTTCAACCTATATCGCATTTTAAAGACCCATGGAAGGGACAAAATAAGCGAAAATTCAGAATAATTTGGGCTCCTCATTATACTATATCTGTTGGGCCAGCTTTCTGTTATTCTACATTTCTTACATATTGTGATTATATGTTATGTATTGCAGAAAAATATCAGGATAGCATTCAGATTGCTTTTAAGCCACACCCAGTTTTGTTAACAAAATTATATGAGATATGGGGTAAGGAAAAAACTGATTACTATTATGCTAGATGGAGAGATGGTAATAATACACAGTTAGAGAGTGGTGAATATGTCGGTCTTTTCATGTATTCAGATGCAATGATTCATGATTGTGGCACTTTTACAGTGGAGTATCACTATACTCGTAAGCCGGTGTTATATCTTCTTAATGGCGATGATCATTACAAAGATTTGAATGAGTTTGGTAGAATGGCCTTTGATTTACATTATAAAGGGCGCTGCGAAGAGGATATAGAAGCTTTTATTAATAATGTGATAGAAGGAAAGGATGATATGAAAGAGGTACGCGAGAAGTTCTACAATGATTATCTTCTCCCCCCCGATGGTAATTCTGCATCTGACAATATTATTAAAGCAATACTAGGTGAGTAAATGAGATGTTAGTTCTATTATATATAGTTTTATTCTTTTTTTGTCTTATAGGACTCAGATTTCATAAAGAGTATAATATAGATTATTTAGCCGTTGATCGATGTAATGCTGTAAAAGGTTTTTTCCTTTTATTAGTCTTTTTTAGCCATATTAATCAGTATATTATTGGAAGTGGATATAACCCAACTTTTTGGGGGGATATGGCTTATTTTAGATTTACCTCTTCAATAGGACAATTAATGGTTGTGATGTTCCTTTTCTTTTCTGGTTATGGCATTA
This sequence comes from Bacteroidaceae bacterium, assembly GCA_017427065.1. Lineage (GTDB taxonomy): Bacteria > Bacteroidota > Bacteroidia > Bacteroidales > Bacteroidaceae > Bacteroides. The sequence goes on from JAFRTL010000016.1 coordinate 240,016, forward strand.
TGGAGTCATTCAAGAAGAAAGGTGGAGAATATGTCTCTACCATGCCTAAGAAACGTATTCTCACAACTCTTCTTAACTTTGATGTCGCAGTGTTGTTTTTTATCCTGCTCAATCTACTATTAGGAAAGATAATGAGTTTAAGACAGATCTTATTATCTATTTTGGCTTGGGACTCTGTAGGGAATAGCAATTGGTATATTTTCTGCATATTAGTTTGTTATCTGTTATCATTTATGGTCTTATTCTTGTACAGTTTATTCTTTCGCTCAAAAAGCGTATATATATATGCATTATCACCAATTTTTATATTGTCGATAATTACTATTGTTGTTTTGTCATATCTCAAGGCTCCTTATTGGTATAACACTATGCTTTGCTTCCCCTTTGGGATGCTTTATTCTGTGATTAGAAAGGAGATAGATTCTTTTGCCCAGAATCATTATTACAAGAGTGTAGCTGCTTTTATTATTTTATTTTTGGTATTTAGATACATTCCGATCTCAATGAAGGGATTAATCTATAATATGGAATCTATAGCTTTTGCGATGATAATTGTCTTTGTTATGATGAAGGTTGAGTCAGACAACAAATGGCTGAGATGGATGGGGCAGAACCTGTTTCCATTGTATATCTATCAGAGATTGTCAATGATGGCAATTTATGAGGCACCAGGAGGGAAAGACTTCATAGGTTCATTCCAAATATTATATATAGTAATTTGTTTCATTTGTACTTTATTAATCACTTCTCAATACCACAGATGGCAGATAAAGTTCTCATGAAAAACGTAGCTGTTATTTTACTCGTTTGCTCATTGGCTTTTACAGCGTGTAGCAATAGCATGGATGAGTTTATAGAAGAGATGTCAGAATCAGAGAGCTCCCCAGATTACTATGTAGATACCCTTACAGTGGCTCATTGGAACATTGGACATTTCTCTTTAGGGAAGTCGAGCAATACCACGGTTAGTGCGGAGTATTCTGAAACGATGGCATCTATTTATCGAGCTTTGATTGACTCAATAGATGCAGATATATTTGGTGTCTGTGAATATAACCCTACTTTTTCTGTTGGCGGTGAGAAAACATCCTCTTTCATTTTTGGTGTATACCCGTATAATTGCATTGGCTCAAAGTTCTCCTATAATTGCAACGCTATTTTTTCAAGAGCAAAGTTGAATAATAATAAAGTCGTTTTCTTTGAGCATTGTGTGCAGCAGCGCTATTATGTGGTATCCGAGATTAAAATAAACGGTCATAAGGTTTTATTTGTAGAGACACATCTGGATTGGAATCAAGGTATAGAGGGGAAGGGTTGTAGGACTGATCAGATTTTGGCCTTAGTAAAAGCATTCAGAGATTATCCATATGTCATCATTTGCGCAGATTATAATGTTTCAGATGTAAGAGAGTTTCAGCTATTTGTGGATGCAGGCTTTACTTTAGCGAATGGGGAGGGGCATGAAGTTGTCTATACTTCGCCAGCATCTAATCCTAAGCATCCTATTGACAATATAATAGTTAAAGGTTTTAATGTTCTTGTTTTAGATGTTATAGGAGATTGTGATTTAAGTGACCATTGTTTGATAAAAAGTAGGCTAACTTTTGAAGAATAGTATTTGCCATAAATAGTGAATGATACTAGATCACGCATCGTTTAAATTATACATGTTTGTTTTTATTACTGATTTTTGGAGTTCCAGCATGGGGAGATACTGTCTGGTTAAGAATTTTTAATTTGGAAACTAAAACTGAAGAAGTAAGATATAATCTTAGTGAACTGGATTTTAAAGGAGAACCAGAGGGAATCTTCTTTTATAATGACGAGCTCTATTGTGTAACTAACAATAGTGGCATATATAAAATTAGATTCAGAATAGAAGTGTAGTATTTCATATTATTAGTAAAGCAAATGGCCGATTATACATCACCATGTATTTCTCAGAATAGTTATAAAAGAATTCTTGTACGTGCAGGTTTTGATCCACTTAAAGATTATAAACCTTTAGATTTCTTGAATAAGAATTTAGTAGGGGACAATTTGGGTAATCTGCTTTTTGCATATGGTGCAATGAATGTTCTTTGGACAGAGAATAGTTCTATAAAGCAAATGTATGATAAATCACATTATTCTGATGAGGAAGTCGATTATATTAATAATAACTTTGATGTTTTCGTAATGCCGATGGCTGATGCTTTTAGAACATCTTATATAACTCAGCTTAAATCATATACTTCGCTTATACAAAAATTAAAGATACCGGTTATTGTACTTGGTATTGGTTTCAGGACAACCTATGAACCTCAATTTTGTATAACACCAGAACTTGATTCCATAGTAAAACAATTTGTAAGTGCAGTTTTGGAACATTCTTCTAAACTTGGATTGCGTGGTGAAATAACAGCAACATATCTTTCTAAATTGGGCTTTAAAGAAGATCGCGATTATGTGCCTATAGGATGTCCTTCTTTATATACATATGGTAATAAACCTCACATTAGAGGTTTCTCTTCATTTGATAAAATAAAAAGAGGTAAACTGATATTCAATACTAATACTTGGGCAAAGAATCATTTTAATGAATTCATACCGAGAATAGATAGATTTATTTTAGATGTTTTAGAGAGGTTCCTGACCACTATCTAATTCAACAAAAAATAGAAGAGTTTAAATATCTTTATTTTGGCAAATTATACTCTTCGAGAGTGCATATTGATCGTATTTTTTCAGATGCCGATTTCGACAGAATGCATAAGGATGATAGAGTGAAATGTTTTATTAATGTACCATCATGGATAAAGTTTTGTGAGGATGCCGATTTATTTGTCGGCAATAGATTTCATGGTGCTGTTGCTGCTATTTTGGCTGGAGCTCCACATATCTTTTTGCCATTTGATGGTCGTACAAGAGAATTGTCGGCATTTCATCATTTTACAACGTTATCACCAGATTGTATTAAAGAAGATTTAAGGTTCAGTGATTATTTGGATTTGTTAGACTTCGATTCATTTAACAAATATCAAGATGCTAATTTCAACAACTATTTAGGATTTCTTGAAAATAATGGTTTGAACCATATTTTTATACAACAATCTGGCTATGAAATAGGAGAATCTCCTATGGAAAGACAGGTAAAGTGTTCATATGAAATTATTCCTTGTATGGATTCTTTGACATTATTAGGTAAGGCAAAGAGAATTATCGCATGTTTGCCTTTTTTCTCTAATAGAGTTAGAGCTCGCATTCATCTATAGTTTAAGGTTATAATTAATCAGATCTTTTTATTAGAACCTTTTGATCGAATAATAATTCATGTAATAGGTCTTTTTAAGTAATGAAACGTATTGCATATATTGACCTTATGAAGGTCTATGCTATCTTTCTAGTAATTCTTGGACATAGTACGATTTTGACAGGATATCCTAAGCAATGGATTTACTCATTCCATATGCCCCTTTTTTTTGCACTTTATGGGATGACCTATAATATAGATAGGCATGTGGCGAATGGTTTTCTAACAGTAGATTTTGTAAAGCACAGATTTACCAGATTGATGGTTCCTGCCATCATCTGGGCTATAGGCTATTCGATAGCTACTTCGTTTTTTGATAGTTCTTTTCAGTCGTCTATTTTATTACGAATATTTTATTTTAGCCAATCTAGTTTAAGATCTGCAGGATCACTTACTTCAATATGGTTTATCCCGTGCATGTTTCTGGCAGTACTTCTGACTGAACTTACAATTTCCTTCATTTATAATAAGATAAGTAGAAAGATTGTTGTACGTAATATAATGATTCTTATAGTCATCGCCGTTTATGCTTTCGTCACTTTTGCCTTACCTCGTATCAGTCGTGGCTATCCGTGGTGTACCAATCTTGTCCCTTTGGCAACGGCAATGATTTTGATAGGGTATCTTGTTAGACAGATCATAGATGCTTATTCTGATTTGTGTGCCAAACAGAAGTTCATAATTCCAATAGTTCTTATATTGTCATTTGCTATTTTGTGTTTGGCAAGTTGGTATAATTGGCATTTTATTACTGGTAACAATGTAGATATGGCTTCGGCAAAGTTTGGTAATCCGTTACTGTATATAATAGGTGCTGTTGCAGGCCTATTTATGATAGTTGCTTTAAGCAAACTTACTTCTACCTCGAGTCTTCATCCTGCAGTAGCATTCATTGGCGCCAACACGTATGGTGTTTTTTTAATACATAAACCTATCATAGTTTCTCTTGGAACGATTCTGGCTACCAAAGGCTATGGCAATCTTATCACTGCTTTTATTTCGGCAATTATAGTCCTAATAATCAGTGGTATTACAACATATATCATAGATAAGATTTGCCCTATTTTAATAGGTAATAAAAAGAAAACGAGTATATTATAAGGCCAATCTCACGATGGATCTTGTTCTTAAATATAGGAATAGTATTTACGGTTTTCTGATTCTATGGATTGTCTTTTTTCATATTGAACGAGTAATAGGGATACCCGTTTCTATTCTAATTGTAACACCATTTATCCAAAGAGGGAATGCAGCTGTTGATGTTTTCCTTTTTTTATCAGGTTTCTGTTTATGCTTGTCACTATTTAAAAATAGTAGTTTAAAAAGGTTTTATACTAAACGCTTTAATAGAGTTGTTTTATCATATCTTATCATCGCAATACCTTTTTTCTTCTGGAAAAGTATTGAGGAGTTCTCTTCTATGAGATTAGCTCATTTCTTTTTCGACCTTTCAGGTTTGTCTTTTTGGCTGGATGGATGTCAAAATGCATGGTTTGTTCATGCTATAATAGTTTTTTATATTATAACCCCTTTGTTATATAAGATTGTTCAGAATGGGTTTATGTTCTCATTTTTATGCCTCGGAGTTCTATATTCTCTTATTTTTGGAGCATATTATTTGTCCCCCGCTTATCAGTTTAGTAGTATCGCATGGACTAGATTGCCCATCTTTTTTATAGGAATCATAATGGGTTATTATTATCCTCACTTTGATTTCCATTCAAGAAAGTGTTTTGTAGGTCTCTCAGTTCTTTTAGGAATTGTGTTAATTCTTTTTGTTCCGAGTTCTCTGAAAGGTTTCTATAGCTGGCTATTATATGCATTCATTGTTATCCCCTTATTGTGGGTTTTGTCATCAACATTCAAAAGGTTACCAGAGTTCGTTAATTCTGTCTTTTCTTCTTTAGGTAAAATGTCATTAGAAATCTATTTATGTCACATTATGATATGGCATATTATAAGGTTCTATAAACTAGAAATGTCTGTAGGTATGTGGATGTACCTTTTATTACCAGTGATTTCTTATATTTGTTCTATTATGGTTGTCAACATATCTAATAGATTGGTAAACAAGAATATAACAAAAGTTTAATAATATGATTTACGGTGCAATTTTAGCAGGTGGAGTAGGGAAACGGATAGAACGTTTTTCGATACCGAAACAGTTTATTAAAATAGGAGGAAAGCCTATTATACTTCATACATTAGAGGCTTTTCTTGAGAACTCTCACTTGGATTTTATTTATGTGGCAGTGCATAAAGACTGGTTAAGCTATGCAGAAAAATTGTTCAATAATTCTTTATCAAATGAGCAACTGCATAAAATCCGTTTGGTACCAGGAGGGAAGGAAAGGTTAGATTCTTTTATTAATATTATGGAAGACATAGTGTCACGTACAGGGTTAAATGATGATGATATTCTAATTTGTCATGATTCTGTGCGACCATTCGTTCTCCAGCAAATGATAGATGATTGCATTAAAGCTACGAAAGAAAATGGTTTGGCTTTAACCGTAGTTCCGGTGAATGATACCATTCATATATCATCGCAAAACGATGATTTCATAGACGGTGCTCTTGAACGTGGAAATCTGTACAATGGTCAGACTCCGTCTGGTTTTAATGTAAAACTGTTGTATAACTCTATTAATGAATTTAGTGAGGATGAAAAGAGTAGAGTTACAGGTACTACGCAGTTAATGCTGAAATTAGCTTATAGAATCCGCAAGGTTAGGGGAAATACAGGCAACTTTAAAATTACAACAGATAATGACCTTGATGTGGCCGAGCGTATTCTAAGAGCTTCTGCTCCTATACCTAATATCCAGTTATTGGATTGTACCCTTCGTGATGGTGGTATTGCTATCAACTTTGATTTTGGAACAGAGCGCATGCACATTATTAAAAGAAGTCTGGAAGAGTCTGGCATAAAATACATCGAGTGTGGATATATTGATGAGCGTAAAGGCTCGCCAGAGGGGCGCACTTGTTTCGATAATGAACAAAGTATTAAGCGTACTCTGCTTTCATCCGGAAAAAGACCTGGCGTTGCATATTTGGCAATGATAGATTATGGAACATTCGATTTGTCTAATCTTAAACAGGCAGATGAATTGGGGATTGATGGAATCCGATATGCTTTTCATAAAGAAAATATGAATCAAGCTATTGAAGCAGCTTCCACGATTATTGAGAAGGGGTATGATCTCTATGTACAACCCATGGTTACTATGAGATATACTGACGAAGAATTCCGTGAATTGATCTTGTTATGCAATAAGTATTTACCTAAAGCCAAGGCTTTTTATATCGTTGATAGTTTTGGGCAGATGGATAATATGACTTTACTTCATAGATTGGAAATCGCAGATCAATATGTGAGTAGTTCCATGAAGATAGGTTTTCATGCACACAATAATCGTCAGATGGCTTTCTCAAACTCTATTGCTTGGATTAACTCTTCTGCTAAACACGAATTGATACTTGACTCAAGCATTATGGGCATGGGTAAAGGTGCTGGTAATCTCTGCACAGAATTGATAATACCATTATTGATTACTAAAGGGTATGAATATAGTACAAATGATATATATGAAGAAATCAATAGTTATTTCTCTAAAATTATAAGGGAATACCCTTGGGGTTATTCACTTGATTATTACTTGTCATCTATTTATGGATGTACTCCTAGTTATATTAAGATTTTTACTAAAGACGAGAGAGTAACGACAGATGATTTGATAAGCTTGTTGAAAAACATGCCCGAAAATAAAAAGGCGGCATGTGATAGGGCATTCGCTGCAGAATACTTAAACGCATTTTTAAATAACTCAATAAACAGATGAGAGCATATACTATTTTTGATGATTTCCCTCAATCATCTATCTCTCTATTAGAGAAGGCAGGAATTGAGCTAATTATTCAGCCAAAAGGGAAAGAAAGACCTCAAGGAGATGAACTGAAAAAGCTATTGGATACCTATGACATAGTTTTTATCAGTACGGCACAAAAGATGCCTGAGGAGATGTTTGCAGATGTTACTACTCCGAAGATTATCGGCACAGCCTCAAGTGGGGTTGACCATATTCATATTCCTGAGGATAAGAAAGGTCTTATTAGAATCGCTAATGCAACTCACGCCAATAGGAGTACAGTGACAGAGCATACTTTTGGGTTGATATTAACTCTCAGAAAACAACTAATTGAAGGGAGGGAAACGGCAGCCAAAGGATTAAGTAAAAAGGTGATGGAATTGAAACCAGTTGATCTTTATGGTTCAACTATGGGTGTAATAGGTGCAGGTGGTATCGCTTCTACTGTTCTTCGTATGGCAAAGTGTTTTGGGATGAAAAGGTTATGTTGGACCTTACATCCAGAGAAGCACCAAGATTTAGCTGAAGATGGTGTAGAATTTGTAAATGTTGATTCTTTATTAAAAAGTGCCGATGTGGTTTCTGTGAATATTCCGATGAGTGAACAAACCAGAAATCTTGTCAATGAAGAAAGAATTGCTCTTATGAAAGATACTGCAACATTTGTGACCACTTCACGCTTAGAGATTACAGACAATAAAGCTTTGATAGAGAGAGCTAAACGTATTCCAACATTTAGTGTCGGTATGGATGTTGATGCAGCAAACGTCAAAGAACTGTGGGACCCTTCCATGAAGAATGTCATTGTGACACCACATATTGGTGGGGGGACAATCGAGTCTCGCATACGATTATTCAATGAATGCACTGAGAATGTAATAAAAGCCATCCATGATTAGTGTATTACAAATGACATTTTAGCTTGGTAAGTTTTAATAGTAATCAATGGATAGAATTATTTGATGTATTTGATGAGGGTGTTTTTAAAGAAAAGAGAGGAATAGCAACTTTAAGTAAAAATACTATAAGGCTTCTTTTTGGGATGACGTTTTTAATTACAGGAGCAGCTGGTTTCATCGGATATCACCTTGTGAAGCGACTGCTGAAAAAAGGTAATGATGTTGTTGGTATCGATAACCTAAACCATTACTATGATGTGAACTTGAAACTTGGAAGACTCTCAGAAATGGGAATCGATTATTCTGAGAGTATGAGGGAGATAGTGCAGAGCTGCAAGTTTCCTCTTTATAGATTTGGAAAGATTGATATCCTAGAGCGTGAGACATTGAATGAGTTGTTTTCTCAAGAAGAGTTTGACATTGTTATTAACTTGGCTGGGCAAGCGGGTGTTCGATACTCGATAGAGAACCCCTATACTTATATAGATAATAATATAGTAGGGTTTCTGAATGTGCTGGAATGTTGTCGGCATTATCCCGTCAAGCATCTTGTCTATTCTTCTTCGAGCAGTGTGTATGGTGGGAATACGAAGGTTCCTTTCTCGGAAGAGGATAGGGTGGATAATCCTGTAAGTCTATATGCTGCTACTAAAAAGACGAATGAACTGATGGCTAATGTATACAATCATCTTTTTGGTATTCCTACCACAGGATTGCGTTTCTTCACGGTGTATGGATCTTGGGGTAGGCCGGATATGGCGTATTATTCGTTTACGGAGAAACTGCTTAGGGGTGAGTCCATTAAGATATTTAATTATGGCAATTGTATGCGTGACTTCACCTATGTGGATGATATTGTTGAGGGAATATATCGGTTGATAAAGAGAATCCCTGATGGATCTATGGTGTATAATATAGGGAATAATCATCCTGAAAGCCTACTGGATTTTGTGAATATACTTCAAGAAGAATTAGTGAGAGCGAAATTACTTCCTGCCGACTATGACTTTGCGGCACATAGGGAACTCCTCCCTATGCAACCAGGTGATGTACCTGTGACATATGCGGATACATCTAAACTAGAGAAATATGTGGGATTCAAACCTTCTACGTCATTAAGGGATGGATTGCGCTCCTTTGTGGAGTGGTATGCGGATTATAAGTTTAGGGTTTAGAGTTTAGGGTACATTAGAGATGGTAAGTGTTTTAGTAGCGGTATATAATGTAGAAGATTATTTACCAAGATGTTTGGATAGTGTGTTGAATCAAACTTATCTAGATTTGGAAGTCATTTTGGTTGATGATGGCTCTACAGATAGTTCTGGAAGTATATGTGAGGAATATGCTAAAAGGGACGAAAGAGTCAAGGTTATCCATCAGGTGAATGAAGGATTGTCAAGTGCCAGAAATGCAGGTTTGCGTGCTACCACTGGGGATTATATCCTTATGATTGATGGGGATGATGCCCTGCATCCTCAGATGATAGAGATTCTTTATAATCTTATCAAAAGTGGAAACTATGACTTCTCCATGTGCTATTGGGAGAATATTTATGATCTAAGTATCATAGAATTGAAATCTAAGGAAGGTTTTGCAATAGATAATAAAGCTGTTATTGAACTTTCCTCTGATTCATGTATAAGGGATTTATTTCTGGGTAAGCCTGGTATGCATTATAATTATTCTGTAGTTTGGAATAAATTATATAAAAAAGAACTTATAAACAAATGCCTATTCAAAAGTCTTCCTTCAAAAGACGTGGCACAAGGTATGGAATTCAATAATCGTATTTATTTACGAATGAATACAGCTATATATTCTCCTTTACCTTTGTATTTCTATACTCAACGTTCAACTTCTTTTCAACATCAAGGTATTAATTTACGTTATGTAGACTTAATCAAAACCATTTATGTTTGTTTGTCAGAAATACCTATGAGTCAAGTCAAATATAGAGGTTATTGCTTGTTGTATTTGTGGTACAAAATGTATGGTAGGAGCTATTGGACCCGAAAAACATCTTTCTATCAAGTTGCATTGAAAAATCAAAAGCATTATTGTAAAGCCACAATTAATGAATTTTTAAGTAATCCATTTATACCCTTTTGGGAAAAGATAAGTTTGATATTACTAAACTATTTTCCTTTATTGTCAAGAGGGTATATTGGTATGGCAGAGTGGATTGCAAAAATTAAAAAATGTATGAAATAATAGTTTAATAAATTAATGATTTATTATGAATAATATTGCATTAATTATTGCCGGAGGTTCTGGTAATCGTATGGGGCAGGATATCCCCAAGCAGTTTATGCATATTGATGGAGCACCTGTCATTATTCATACAATGAAAGCATTCGAACAGCATCCTGATATTGATGGGATAGCTGTGGTGTGTCTGAAAGGCTGGGATACGGTGCTGCAGTCGTATGCCAATCAGTTTAATATCACGAAACTGAAATGGATCTTCCCTGGAGGAAGTACTGGATTTGAGTCTATCCATAATGGCATTTATGGGTTGAAGGAGCAGGGATGTCTGGATGAAGATTTGGTTTTGATCCACGATGCTGTGCGCCCTTTGTTATCGCAGGATATCATCTCTTCTAACATTGCTATCTGTAAGGCATACGGCTATGCGATCACTGGTATTCAGTGCCGTGAGGCTATCCTGAAGAGTGAGGATGGTTTTACCACTACTACGAGCATACCACGTGATACACTGATTCGTACGCAGACTCCACAGACTTTCAGATTGGGGAATATCATTGGAGCACATGAGGAGGCAAAGGTAAAAGGTATTACGAATTCGGTAGCTTCGTGTACGTTGATTGCAGAACTAGGTACAGAAAGGGTGATGCACATCGTTCCTGGTTCTGAGAAGAATATCAAGATCACGACTGTGGAAGATATCGAGATGGTGAAGGCATTGATGCATACGGCAAAGGAATCATGGCTGAAATAGCAAAACTACCTTGGGAGAAACTTTCGGGTTTTAATATCCTGGTGACTGGGGCCACAGGTCTTATTGGCTCGTGCCTGGTGGATATGCTGATGGATAATCCGCATAGGGATTATCAGGTGTATGCACTGGGGCGTAATGCAACAAGAGCAGCAGAACGGTTCCTTAAGTATCAGGGTAATACTGCATTTCATTTTATTCAGGGAGATGTAACGAGGCCTTTGGAGAGTGCTGTTCCATTTCATTACATCATTCATGCGGCCAGTAATGGTAGTCCCAACTTCTTTGTGAACAATCCTGTAGAGGTAATGAAGTCTAATCTCTTCGGGGTGGCAAATCTAATGGAGTATGGGTTAAGCCATGGCATGAAGCGGTTCCTGTATGTTTCTTCTGGGGAGGTGTATGGACAGAATGAGGCAGAACTGCTGGATGAAAGTAGTTATGGCTATGTGGATATACTGAATACACGTTCTTGTTACCCATCCTCCAAGCGGGCTGCAGAGACCTTGGCGATGTGCTATGCAGGGGAGTATGGAGCAGATGTAGTAGTGGCTCGTCCATGCCATACGTATGGCCCTCATTTCACGGAATCAGATAATCGTGTATATGCGCAGTTTATCCGCAATGTGTTGAATGGTGAGGATATCGTACTTAAAAGTGCAGGCACCCAATACCGTTCCTGGTGCTATGTGGAGGATTGTGTGTCTGCTCTCCTTTATATCCTTTTAAAAGGTGAAAGTGGTCAGGCATATAATATCGCAGATAAGAACTCTGTGGTGACTATTCGCGAACTGGCAGAAATGATTGCCCGTATCGCTGGCCGCAAAGTAGTGATGCAGGTCGCTTCAGAAAGTGAGAAGAAGGAGTTCACCCCCATTAAGCATGCGGTATTTGACACTACTAAGTTGGAGAGCCTCGGATGGCAGGTTTCTGGCACTATGGAGGAGAAGTTGAGGAAGACTATAGAGGCATCTGAACATTCATAATGTTTTATGCCATTTAGCAAAGCTCTGGATTATGGTATTATTAATAAAGAAAGGAGGTTAGACGAGAATATTATCTAAGTAAAATGTAGATATTATATAGTTTCTGTTGTAAATTGTTTTTTTTATTACTACTTTTGTGATAAATTACCACAAATTTGATTTGAAAACCTTAAAAACAATATGCGTGAACCTATTGTATCTATAATTGTCTTTGCGATGAAGCAATTAAGAAATGCTTCCATCGTAAAGAAACATATTTTTAATAATAGCAACATATCTTCAAGTGTAAAGAAACATCCCCACTATTTACTTCTTAAGTATCGTTTGTACTGGCTGGATTATCTGATGTATTTTTTGATTTGGCTTCTACCAAAGAGATAGTTCATAGGGTTTTATTGTTATTATGATGAACAGTAATGATTATTCTGTTGCGTTTTGTCTTCTTGCACGAGATTGTGAGCACAATCTACATAGGAATATATCATATATAGATAATTATCGAAACCAATTCCTGCATAGTATAGTTATTGTTATTGAAAATGACAGTATAGATGGGACAAAAGACATATTAAAAAGATGGGCACATGAATCAGAAGGGATTATTTTTAAAAGTCAGAATCACCCGGAATGGTCTTCCATGCATCGTGTTCAGCGAATTGCTCTTTGTCGCAATGAGTATATGGATATCCTACGTGAGCAGAAAGAGTATTATGATTATGTTATCGTGATTGATATGGATGTTGAGCTATGCAAAATTGATTTTATGAAAGTTATCAATAATGCTCCTTCTGACTTTTCTGCTCTTTTTGCTAATGGTCGTTATTATTTGCCATTATTTAAACATAGGGTTCCTATGCTTTATTATGATCTCTATGCATACGTTCCTTACAATAGTCCAACTACTGTTTTTATAGGAAATGAATTGGGTGATAATGGAGATGCTCTTGAAAAACTGCTCAGAAAAGAGGAATATGTGCCGTGTGACTCTGCTTTCTGGGGGCTTGCAATATACCGAATAGAAGCGATTAAAGACCTTTCATATAAGGTTGTGAAGAATAAACGTTCTGTATTATGTGAACATGTTCCTTTTAATGCTGAATGTAGGAAACACGGTCCTCTTTATATCGCAAAAAATCTATCCCTGTTCTACGAACCTTTAGGCTGGAAAGATATGATTCGTAGATATCTTGGTCGTATTATAGGTAAACGAAACTATTATTCGATCTTGAAGTTTTATTATATAGTAATCAGAAGAAGGAAAGATTATGATACCCCGAAGGATTAACTATGTGTGGCTCAGTGGAAAACCTCTGAATCTTGTAGCCAGAAAGTGTGTTTCAAGTTGGAAGAAGACGATGCCTGATTTCGAGATTATACGTTGGACTATGAAAGACTTCGACTTCTCTTCTATGCCTCTATTTGTCAGGCAGGCATTGAAAATGAAAAAATGGGCGTTTGTCACTGATTTTCTTCGTCTCTTTATTTTATATAATAAAGGTGGTATTTACTTGGATAGTGATGTATTTGTAACCAAGTCTTTTTCTCCATTCCTTGAAGATTCCTTCTTTTCAGGTATTGAATTTCATAAGAATGATTTTAAGTCCAATAATCATTTAGTTGATGAAGATGGAACAGCCAAAGCTGAGCATATACCTGGTTTCTGTATGCAGGCGGCAATTATGGGTAGTGAAAAGCATCATCCTTTTTTGAATAGATGCATGGATTTTTATAGAGAACGGCCTTTCATTCAAGAGGATGGCTCTTTGTTTACGACTTTCATTGCCCCAGATATTTTTGCTTTTTGTGCCCGTGATTTTGGTTTTAAATATATAGATTCTACTCAGCATTTAAGTGATAGAATGACAATCTATGATTCCTCCTTTTTTGCAGGAGCATTGAGTGAACTTCATGAGAATAATTATGCGGTTCACACCTGTGTCGGTTCGTGGCGTGACAAGTCTTTTATACAAAGATTCAAAGAACTACGATATCAACTAAAAAGAATTGATAGTATCACATAAGTTCCAATGAAAAGAAAGCTTATAATTAAGGTTCTTCCTCCTTATGATGAGGTACATGGTCTTCTCTCCTGCGTCCTTCCTGAATTGTTTGACGTAGAGATAAGTGACAAGAGTTATGACTTAGTTATTGGAAGTACTAAGACCCCTATAGAATACCTGAACTGTGAAGGGATTAAGTTGTTTTACACGGGTGAAAATATTGTACCCGATTTTAATTTCTACGATTATGCTATTGGTTTTGATTATCTGATCTTTGGAGATAGATATCTAAGACTTCCATTATATTGTCTTTACCCAGAATTCGAAGGTTTAATATCACAACCTTTTTGGAATAGTGATGAGAATAAATTAAATCGGAAGTTTTGTAGCATGGTGGTGTCAAATAACAACTATGCCAGCCCTTTACGAAAAGAATTCTTTGAGGAATTGTCTAAATATAAGAGGGTGGATTCTGCAGGGAAATACCTAAATAATATGGGTGGTGGTTATTTGGAAGACAAGCAGACTTTTATTTCTCAATATAAGTTTAATATTGCCTTTGAGAATTCATCAGTTCCTGGTTATACAACCGAAAAGATAATGCATGCGATGGCAGCGGATACTCTGCCTATCTATTGGGGGAATCCATTGGTGGGTAAAGACTTTAATCCACGGTCATTTGTTAATCTACAGGATTTCAAGTCTATTAAGGAATGTGTGGATTATATCGTCTTTCTTGACCAGAACGATGAAGCGTATTTAGAGATATTGCATGAAGACAAGTTCAATCCTGAAGGCAATTATAAGGACTATAAAGAACGAATTAGGACTTTTTTTGAGCATATCCTTTCTGAAGAGCATGCTTCACGTCTCTCGCCATATGGCAGACAGGCTATTTATAGACAAGAGCAAATAGATAAGACTGTATTTTATAGTAAGCTTCACGCTATTGGTTCCAACTTTTTCTTGAAAAGATGCAATTCTTTAAAGTCTGTGGTGTATAGGTGGTTGCATCGTTCATAATAGCT
The DNA here is from genome assembly GCA_017427065.1 of Bacteroidaceae bacterium. Classification (GTDB taxonomy): domain Bacteria; phylum Bacteroidota; class Bacteroidia; order Bacteroidales; family Bacteroidaceae; genus Bacteroides. The sequence goes on from JAFRTL010000016.1 coordinate 255,049, forward strand.
ATATATGAGTATATTATTTGTTGTTAATTCGGATAATAAACTCTTTGAGATTGATTCGGGAGGTGCTTTAAGAAACAATTTGTTTATTAGGGCTCTTTCTGAAATAGGTCATGTGGATGTTATTTGTTTTTCTCAGAATGACATTATTTCAAACATCCAGAATTGTGATGTCATTTATTCTAAGCGATTAACAGATACAAAAGATTTTAAGGAGGTATTCCGCTCATTATTAAGTGTGACACTTTGGCCATCAAATCCGTATTCCTATTATCAAGTTAATGAACAAAAAGCTGCTATTATAAATGAATTTGTTGATAAGAATGGATACGATATCATAGCGTGTAGGTATGCAGAAACATCTATAATATGTGGATTACTAAAATATAGAGACAAGTTGGTAATTGACCTTGATGACAATCAGGCAAACGTTTTGAAGTTTGAGGCGATTCAAGAACAATCCATGCTGAAAAGATGGAAAAAGCTTTATGAGTCAAAAAGGATTGGGCGAATGCTAGAAAAACTTAGTAATAATGTTCAATGCTTGTTCTGCTCTAATCCATTAGAGTTGCCTTCTTCAAAAACCATTTATTTACATAATACAACAGTTTTGGAGATTCCTACCACAGACAAGACAGAATCTTCGCGTCCTCGGATTCTATTTGTTGGTTTCTTGAACTTTTATCCAAATAAACAAGGTATTACACACTTTGTGAAATCGGTATTCCCTTCTGTCAAGGCCGCAATTCCTCATGCTGAGCTACGTATAGTGGGAGATGGGAAACAGGATTTCTTGGATTTTTTGAATGGAATAGATGGTGTGGAGGCTGTCGGGAAGGTTGCTGATTTAGCTCTTGAGTATTTGGAGACCTCTGTCGTAATTATACCGATTTACTATGGTTCTGGAACCTGCGTTAAGTTTGTGGAGGCTATGCTCATGAATCGTCCTGTAATTTCTTCTCCTATAGGTGCTCGTGGCTTTAGCGATGTTTGTAAGGATGGGGAAGATTATATGTTGGCTATTGATGATAAAGAATTTGTTAACAAAACTATTGAGTTGCTTTCTTCTGTGTCAAAGTCGAAGGAAATAGCTAATAATGGTTTTGAAAAAGCTAAAAGGCATTATTCTCAAGATAAGTTTATAGAAATAGTGAAAAATGCCATTCTCATAATGATGTCTAAGAAAAATACAACTAAAAGGCTTAATGAAAATCAGTATTATAATTCCTATCTATGGGGTAGAACCCTATATAGAAAAATGTTTAAAATCGGTTTATTACCAAACGTATAAGGATATTGAGGTCGTTCTGGTGAATGATTGCACTCCTGATAACAGTATGCTACTTGCTAAGCGTTTTATTGCAGATAAAGGGCTTATTGATGGCATTGAGGTGAAGATTGTTGAGCACAATACCAATAAAGGAGTAGCTGTAGCACGAAATACTGGCATGAAAGCTGCTACGGGCGAGTACCTCTTCTTTCTAGATAGTGATGACTGGTTGCCCGATAATTCCATCCAGTCTCTTGCTCATTTGGTTGAGAAATTTCCAGGAGTTGATATTGTAGCTGGCAATTATCATTGTACAAGTCCTAAACATAAGTGGCTTGATCTCAGAGATAAATTGTTCCCCGAATATGTTAATGATAAACAATGGATTCTTGACCACCTATTATTGCCTGATAGAAAGGGGATATATGGAACAGTTACTAATAAGTTAATAAGACGTCAGATGGTTTTGCAATATGATATGTGGTTTAAAGAAGGTGGTGTTGTCGAAGATGAGTACTGGAAATATATGTATGCGGATAAATGGGAGTCTATGGCATTTTGTCTGGATTATACTTATATTTACGTAACAAGGGAAAATTCACTTATGACATCCATGAAAGACAAAACTCTTCTAAATTTGACAATGCTGTCTATTTATGGTGTTTTTCTAAAAAAGTCATTGAATTTCAGTAAAGAAAACTATAAGAACCTTTTAATTAAGATACAAAGTCTGGTATCTAAATATGGTATACCTGATTATAAATCGTATTCAGTTATATATAAACAGGCAATGAGAGAGTTTGCTAGTTATAAGAAGTTACCCTATAATGTCCGTCTGTGTTTTTACTATATGTCTTTACCTCGTTTCTTTGTCAGAAGTAAAGTGCTGAGACTTTTCTTTATTTAATTATTATTGATTAATGTGAGGTAGAAGAGGCCTACTTAATCTTTGGTTTAGATTGAATTGGATTTTAACTATAAAGTATAATAGACTATGAATATGAAACGGGATTTTATATTATTGGCTTTACTGCTATGTGGAGGTATGGTTTTCGCACAGCAGAATCGTGAGAGTATTTTGGAGAATTTAGTGAACAACATGGTGGCTGTAGAAGGGGGTACTTTTCTGATGGGGGCTACCGAAGAGCAGGGAGAGGATATCTATCTGAATGAGCGCCCTGCGCATGAGGTGACGTTGTCTGGCTTTTCCATTGGTAAGTATGAGGTGACGCAGGAAGAGTGGGAAGCAGTGATGGGAGCAAATCCTTCTAAAGTGAAAGGGAAGAAGCATCCTGTGGAGCAGGTAAGTTGGGAGGATTGTCAGGTGTTCATCCAGAAGCTCAATGAACTGACTGGAAAGGAGTTCCGTCTGCCTACAGAGGCCGAATGGGAATACGCTGCTCGTGGCGGTGCCTTGAGTAAAGGGTTTAAGTATGCTGGTAGTAATGATATGAGCGAAGTGGGTTGGTATCGACAGACGGAGGCTTATCCTACGCAGGATGTGGGGAAGAAGGCTCCCAATGAACTGGGGCTCTATGATATGAGTGGTAATGTGATGGAGTGGTGCAGTGACGGCTATGGTGCCTATCAACCAGAGGCACAGGTAGATCCAAAGGGGACTGAAATTCCTTCAAGTCGTGTGTATCGTGGTGGTAGCTGGAACTATAGAGAGCGTAACTGCCGTGTTTCCTGCCGTGCCGATGCTAAAGCATCTACCGTTGCAAGTCATATTGGACTGAGGTTGGCAATGTGATGCGTGTTGTGTTTAGTTCAGAGTGAATAGTTTAGGGCTTAGAGTTTGGAGTTATTGAACATTGAGCATTGAACATTGAGCATTGAACATTAACTATGTTAATTTTGCTCACACTCAGCATAGCTGATGCTAGCATCGCTATGCTCTCGCTTAATCGCAAAATTGAGCATTGAACATTAAGGCTTTCATGAGAATTTAATTGGAAGGTGCTGCTCTCACGAGTAGCACCTTTTTGTTTATGGCTGCTGTTGCATTAGGGAGAAAACTAACTGTATACTGTATACCTGTATACCTTTTATGCAGCATTGTGCCTGCTTAGATAGAGATTGGTTTTCTTGTAAGTACCTGCATCAGAGGATCTTTCAATCAGATTTCTTATCATCCACGAATTGAGCATGTTCTTCGGGTTCTCATCCAAGCCTTGACTACGGCGTACTTCTTTCAGTTGTTCGCGCGTGAAAGTATCGGGCAAGAGGTCGAGCATATTCTTAGGGCCATACTTTCTTAAGGTAGTCTGTTGATGCATAAGCATCGTCAACTGTGCTCCAAAGAAACGCATCTTGCACCACATGTCGTACTCCTCACTCCAACGCATAAACGCGGCAATCTCCTCACTCCATTGCTTTCCTTCCATGATATAGAGCAGCATGGCCTTGTGATAGGCGATGAGATTGGCACGGAAGGAGAGGGTTTCGAACGCTTCATTGTCGCTAAGTTGCGCAAACTCGGCATTCTCTTCCTTCAGTGTCATCGCCAATTCCTCGGCTTCCGGACATCGGATTAGGCCACTGGCTTCATTCAGACGGTCAATGTAGGGTTTTAGGGCTTCTGCAAAAGTAGGTCCATAATCGCCGATTATCGGCATGTCATCTCCTATGTGATGCTCGATGGTACAGAAGTTGATGCGTGAGACAGTACCATTCATCAGATCATTTCGGAAGAAATGCTGTCCTCCACCAATGGTACTGCTGGCGTTCCAGTTCCAACGCACGCGCACGTTGGCAGTCACGGCATCCAATCCAATGCGTTCCTGACCATAGTTCCCGCAATCGAAGGCCAAGCGAAGGATCTGACTGACTTGTTGCCCGTTCTTTCCAGCCTTCAGTTGGTTAAGCAGCTCTATCTCATCCATCTGTGAATAGAGAAAATGCCCATTAGCGTCCTTCAAGCGCTGCACAAAGGCGGCATTCGTAAGGTCAGAACTCAGTACCTGAATAATCAGGTCATCAGGTCGTTCCGGTCGATTCTCTCCTCTTGGAAAGCGCTTCAATAGTTCTTTGTACTCCTCCTCACGTTGACGATTCTCGGAATCACGTTCCAGAATGTCCGCAAGGATATAGCTTATAGGCGCATTGACAGCCGACTTTCCGCTGCTCATCTTAGCCAATAAGCAGCACATGAAGGCAGGTTCGTGTTCCACATTATCTATATAATGGAACTTCACGCCACGGAGATGGGCACCAAGCGCAGGAAAAATGGCATGCGCCAGTGCAGGTTTCAACTTTGCAGGAACTCTACTTGTGAGCAGTTCCACACTCGAGGGCAGTTTTGAGGGCAATGCCGGGGCCACTTCAGTAAAATTGTACATAGCTTTTTAGGGTTTAAGGTTAATAATAAATTTTTTTTTATTGAACATTGAACATTGAGCATTGAGCATTACGGCTTCGCCGTTTTTCCATCCGGATGGGTAACATTGCGCAGCAAAATTCTCAATGTTCAATGCTCAATGTTTAATATATATAAAAGTTATAATGCAAGAAACCGTTTGTCAAGACCCTTGACGCTTTTTATTTCAAGGTACTCTTATTAGAACTTGAATTATATTCGTTTTCTTAAATGTTAAAAATGAAAATTTCTTGGACTTGAAGGGAGAAGTTTTGACATTAGTTGCAAGATTGTATATTTATGCAGCCTTTATATCAAATATTTGTATATGTATGCAAATTTTGAATTACCCTTATTTTAAACTCTCTAGTGAGGTAAAAAAAACTTCCTCACTAGAAAAATAATATTTCCTCGTGAGGTGTTTTTATCGGGTATTATTATAAAAGTTGTCATGTATTGCATATTTATTCATTTTGAGGTATACAGGTATACAGTATACAGTTAGTTTTACGCCTTTATTATTCTGGTTTAGAGTTTACGGCTTCGCCGTGAAATTCGGCTTCACCTCAGCATAGCTCAAGCAAGCTTGGCTCTGCATTACAATTTGTGATAATCGGCTGCGTTTCGTCAAAATAAAGCAAGCTTTCTTTTAAGCAAAACTTGCACGATTATTCAGTTTGCACGAACTTTAGAGTTAAGAGTTTAGGGTTTTTTCAAAAACGCCCGATGAAATATTTCAAAAACGCCCGATGAAATATTTCAAAAACACCCGATAGGCTTGGAAAGTTTAAAGAAATGATATAACTTTGCATCAAAATTATGAAAGATGAAATATCTGAAACGAATAGCCGATGATATCTTATCCTTGAGGCTGGAGGCTTTTGGGGCTGTCCAGATAAAAGGTCCGAAGTGGTGTGGGAAGACTACTACCGCAGAAATGCAGGCTAAAAGTACTGTGAAAATGCAAGATCCAGATAAGCGTGATGGGTATCTTGCCACAGTAAGAACTAAACCTTCACTGTTACTTAAGGGTGATTATCCCCGATTGATAGACGAATGGCAGGTGGCTCCGTTGCTATGGGATGCAGTGCGACATGCCGTGGATGAAAATCGTCGTAAGGGCATGTTCATACTTACGGGATCCACTGTGATAGACGATAAAGACGGAGAAATCAAACACAGTGGAACAGGCAGAATTTCATCGATGGCAATGTCTCCGATGAGTCTCTATGAATCATTGGAATCCAATGGTCTTATATCCTTACGTCAACTTTTTGATGACAAAGATCTGGATATTGATGGCATAACTTCCAATCTATCTGTGGAACAACTTATATTCGTGGCATGCCGTGGAGGATGGCCGGCTTCTCTTGATATTAAGAGTGACGAGGCCAAAATGCTTATTGCCAAAGATTATGTGAATATCATCTGTGAGGAGGATATCTCTCGAATAGACAATAGGCAGCGTAATCCATCTCTTACTCGATTGATTATGCGCTCGTATGCCCGAAACCTTTGTACGTTGGCTAAGAAGACAAATATGCTGGCAGATATCTCTGCTGAGATGGAGACTACTGCTATGTCAACTTTTGATGATTATGTTAATGCTTTGGAAAGGCTGTTTGTGATAGATGACATAGATGCATGGAATCCATCCATTCGTTCGAAGTCTGTTATACGAACTGGTAAAAAGCGTTGCTTTGTTGATCCGTCTATTGCGGTGGCAGCCATGGGGGCATCGCCTGAGAGCTTGGAATTGGATTTGAATACATTTGGTTTTATTTTTGAGTGCTTGTGTATTCGTGATTTGAAAGTGTATTCACAAGCTTTAGGTGGGCACATATCCTATTATCATGACCGAATGGGATTGGAGGCAGATGCGGTGCTTCATTTGGAGGATGGACGATACGCCTTAATTGAATGTAAGGTGGGTAGTAGGGAAGTGGAGGAAGCCGCAGCGCATCTGCTGAAACTTAAGGAATTGGTTCAGGAAGCTAATGAGAAACGTGAACAAGGAAAGTTAAGGCTTCCAGATCTACTTATTGTTCTTACAGGTGGTGAGATGGCTTATACTCGAAGTGATGGGGTGAAAGTGATTCCTATCGGTTGCTTGAAAGATTAGAGTTTAGGGTTTAGGGTTTAGAGTTAAGGGTTATTGAACATTGAGCATTGAACATTGAACATTGAACATTATTTATATATGAAAACAGCATTGATAACGGGAGTGACGGGACAGGATGGATCGTACCTGAGTGAGTTCCTTTTGGAGAAGGGATATGAGGTGCATGGCATTATCCGTCGCTCGTCAGTGGACTATCGTGAACGTATTGCGCATTTGGAGGGGCATCCGCACTTCCACTTGCACTATGGGGATATGGGCGACTCGATGAGTATCATGCAGATAGTGAGCAAGGTGCGCCCAGATGAGATATACAACCTGGCGGCGCAGAGTCATGTGCAGGTGAGCTTCGATGCGCCTGAATATACGGCCAACGTGGATGCCACGGGTGTGCTGCGTATCTTGGAGGCGGTGCGTATGTGCGGACTGGCAGAGACTTGCCGCATCTATCAGGCATCGACTTCGGAGCTGTATGGCAAGGTGGAGGAGGTGCCGCAGAATGAGAACACGCCGTTCCATCCGTACAGTCCGTATGCCGTGGCGAAGCTCTATGGCTTCTGGATCGTGAAGGAGTACCGTGATGCATATGGGATGTTTTGTTGCTCGGGTATCCTCTTCAACCATGAGAGCGAGCGACGCGGAGAGACCTTCGTGACGCGTAAAATCACGTTGGCAGCTGCACGTATCGCCCAAGGAAAGCAGGATAAGTTGTACCTAGGTAATCTGGACAGCCTACGTGACTGGGGCTATGCCAAGGATTATGTGGAGTGCATGTGGCTTATCCTCCAGCAGGAGAAACCCGATGATTTCGTCATCGCCACAGGCGTGCAGCACACCGTCCGTGAGTTCTGCCAACTGGCCTTCCGCCACGTAGGCATCGAGTTAGAGTTCGTAGGCCAAGGCTTAAACGAAGTCGGTATCTGCAAAGCTACTCTAAACTCTAAACTCTCAACTTTAAACTTAGAGGGCAAAGCCCTTGTTGAGGTTAGTCCTGACTTCTACCGCCCAACGGATGTAGTAAACCTCTGGGGTGATCCTACAAAGGCTAAAGCTAAGTTGGGTTGGAATCCGTCAAAGACCTCTTTCGAGCAGCTCGTGCAGCTCATGGTAGAGGCAGATATGGCGAAAGTAGCGTCGGATGAGGCGGCCGCACGAGTCCGCGTTAACCTCGCTGAGTACCTTGAAAAGGGCGTGGTGAAATAGTTTAGAGTTTAGAGCTTAGAGTTTAGGGTTAAGAGTTTAGAGTTAAGAGTTTAGAGAATGTTAGATAAGAAAAGTAAGATTTTTGTTGCAGGTCATCATGGATTGGTGGGCTCCGCCATTTGGAACAACCTGATGGCGAAAGGCTACACCAACCTGGTGGGAAGAACCCACAAGGAGTTGGACCTCACGGACCAACTGGCAGTGCGACGTTTCTTCGATGAGGAGCGCCCCGATACCGTGGTACTCGCTGCCGCTCATGTGGGCGGCATCATGGCCAACTCGCTCTATCGCGCGGACTTTCTGATGGAGAATATGAAAATACAGTGCAACGTGATCAGTGAAGCGTATGCCCATGGGGTGGAGAAGTTGCTCTTCTTAGGCAGCACATGCATCTATCCCAAGGATGCACCGCAGCCGATGAAGGAGGATGCCTTGCTAACTTCTCCATTAGAATATACCAATGAGGAGTATGCCATTGCGAAGATCGCCGGACTGAAGATGTGCGAGAGCTATAATTTGCAGTATGGCACTAATTACATCGCCGTGATGCCCACCAACCTCTATGGTCCCAATGACAACTTCCACTTGGAAAACAGCCACGTGATGCCCGCCATGATCCGCAAGATCTACCTCGCCAAGCTCTTGCATGAAGGCAATTGGGAGAAGATCGCTGCCGACCTGAATAAGCGCCCTATTGTCAACGTTAACGTTAACGTCAACGTTAAAGATGCTTTGGCGAAGTATGGTATTTATGACAACCGCGTCGTGCTTTGGGGCACAGGCAAGCCATTGCGTGAGTTCTTGTGGAGCGAGGAGATGGCAGATGCGAGCGTATATATCCTATTGCATGTGGACTTTAAGGATATTATTGGCATAGAGAAATATTCCAGTGTGCATTATGGCACCAGTGCCAATGGTTTCACCGACCGTAATACGAATGCTGGGCGCGGTGGTGCTATCCCCAGTTTGGGTGAGATTCGCAACTGCCATATCAACGTAGGTACAGGCAAGGAGCTGACCATTCGTGAGCTAGCTGAGCTGGTGGCCAAGACCGTTGGTTTCACTGGCTCCATCGAGTTTGATGCCTCGAAACCAGATGGTACTCCTCGCAAGCTGATCGATGTAAGTAAGCTCCATCGCTTAGGTTGGCACCACAAGGTGGAGATTGAAGAGGGCGTGCGAAGGCTTTTCCAATGGTACGAGGATTCATTGAACATTGAGAATTGAACATTAACTATGCAGTATGAATCCATCCGGATGGGAACGGCGAAGTCGTAATGTTCAATGCTCAATGTTCAATGTTCAATGTTCAATAAAAAAATATAGAGTATTATTAGTAATTAATATAAACAAAGTATTATGAAGAAGTTATTATTAGTTGTTGTGATGCTGATTGGGTGCATTACAACTCAGGCGCAGAAAAAGATCTCAGTTGAGGTGTCGGCAGGGGTGACTTACCCGATGAAAGAACAATTGGGTGATAAAGAGGTAGGACCTGCATTTGCACTGGAAGGTCGCTACAATGTGGGAGGCGGATTGGATGTTGGCTTACAGGCTTACTACGGCGATGTGCTTAATAGCTATGGCAGTTCAAAGGTGCACCACAAATCTATTGCTGGTTTGGCGGTGGCTGATTACAACATCGGATTGGCATCGTCTTTTACTCCATTCATCGGGGCTGGTGTGGGCTATGGCGGTTTTATAGAATCTTATAAAGATGCAGAAGAAAAAACAAAAGGTATGCACTATATGGCTCGCATAGGTGTAGAACACAAAAGCCACGTGAGATTGACACTTTACGGACGTATGGGTAAGGAGCACTTTGCATCCTATGGCGTCTCAATTGGATACGCGTTTTAATGAAAAAGGTTTTACGCATATCGACCATTCCGTTGTCACTGGACATACTGCTGAAGGGGCAACTGAAGATGCTGGCGGAGCACTATGAGGTGGTGGCGGTGTCATCACCAGGGCCGGAGCTGCAAAAGGTGGCAGAAAGGGAAGGGGTGCGGACCGTGGAATTGCCCATGGAGCGCCGTATCTCTTTGTGGAAGGACTTGGTGGCGCTGATACGGATGATCCGACTCTTCCGCAAGGAGAAACCGGACATGGTGCATTCACTGACACCCAAGGCGGGACTGCTTTCGATGCTGGCGGGTTGGATTTGTCGGGTGCCTGTGCGGATGCATTTGTTCACCGGGCTGGTATTCCCTTCGACTACGGGTTGGAAGCAGAAGTTGCTGATACTGACGGATAAACTGACCTGTGCCTGTGCCACTTACGTGAATCCGGAAGGATTGGGTGTGAAACGTGATTTGGAACGTTATCACATCACTAGTAAGCCGTTGCACATCATAGGCAATGGCAATATCAACGGGATAGATATGGTGTATTATAGTCGCTCGGAGGAGGTACTGGAGAAGGCAGCAGCCATCCGTGAGGAAGGGAGTTTTACCTTTTGCTTCGTGGGACGCATGGTGGGTGATAAAGGCATCAACGAGTTGGTCAGTGCGTTTAAGGAGGTATATTCCAAACATCCGGAAGCACGATTGGTATTGGTAGGACCATTTGAGGAGCAGTTGGATCCAGTGCTGCCTGAGACGAAGGAAGAGATTCTGCACCATGCAGGTATCCGCTTCATGGGGTGGCAGAACGATGTGCGACCTTTCTTGGCTGCTGCAGATGTGTTCGTCTTCCCCAGCTATCGCGAGGGATTCCCGAACGTGGTGATGCAGGCAGGGGCATTCGACTTGCCGTGTATTGTTACGGATATCAACGGGTGTAACGAAATCATTGTACCTGATGAGAATGGTGTGATTATCCCTCCGAAGGACAAGGAGGCTTTGCAGGTAGCCATGCTGCGCCTCATGGAGCATCCCGAAGAGCGAGAACACTTGGCAGGCAATACCCGACGGATGATTGAGGAGCGGTATGAGCAACAGAGGCTTTGGAAGGAGATTGCGAAGACTTATGAGGTATTATTGAACATTGAACATTGAGCATTGAACATTGATTATTTAAAGTTTGTATTATGAACACAAATAACGCGATATTGATTGAAAGTAAGAAGTTTGCTATACGAATTATTAATTTGAATAAGTACTTGACAAATGAGAAAAAAGAAATGGTTTTGTCAAAGCAACTTCTAAGGAGTGGGACAAGTATAGGGGCAAATGCTCGTGAAAGTATCAATGCTCAAAGCACAATGGACTTTGTTCATAAACTTAACATAGCATTAAAAGAAAGTAACGAAACAGAATATTGGCTTGAACTATTACATGAAACAGGTTATTTGGATGAGCAACAGTTTATTTCTATTTACGATGATTGTAGCAAAATCGTTGGTATTTTGACAAAAATCATCAAGACCTGTAAAGAAAAGTCATAATGTTCAATGCTCAATGTTCAATGTTCAATAAAAAAGAAAAAATGTTTTTATACGGAGCTGGCGGACATGCCAAGGTAATAAAGGAAATCCTGGAGGCACAGGGAATCGTGGTGGAGGGTATTATCGACGATAACCCTGTACTGAACGACTTCATGGGTATGCCGGTACGTCATCAGATGATCGATGTGAAGGAGGTCATCGTGAGCATCGGGTATAATAATGTGCGTCGTAAAGTGGCGGAACGCATCGCTTCAGAGGTGTCATTCGGCACAGCTGTGCATCCTAGGGCCATCGTTTCGCCTTCTGCCACGTTGGGCGAGGGTACGGTGGTGATGCAAGGGGCTATCATCCAGGTGGAGACGAAGGTGGGGAAGCACTGCATCGTGAATACGGGGGCTTCCATTGACCATGAGTGTGTGTTGGGCGACTATGTGCATGTGTCACCTCATGCTACGCTGTGCGGTGATGTGCAGATTGGAGAAGGTACCTGGATAGGTGCTGGGGCTGTTGTGATTCCTGGCGTGCGCATCGGGAAGTGGTGTGTGATAGGGGCTGGTAGCGTGGTGCTGCGTGATGTTCCCGACAATGTGGTGGCTGTTGGAACGCCTTGCAATATTGTGAAGCGATGATGGGACTGATTTCGACATTGGTGACAAATCCGCTGACCTACATCCTGGCTTTTCTGGTGCTAGGTTTATTGCTGAAGCCTAAGTTTTGGAAAAGGGGGTGCTATATCGTCAGTGTGGTACTGCTGTTGCTGTTCACTAATGCTTCGTTGCTGGACTATGTCTCTGAAAAATGGTATGGAAAATATGACCAACCGTTGCCTATAGGAAAGACCTATGAATATGGCATCGTTTTGGGTGGTTATAGCAATTGGGACTGGAAGCATGAGCGACCAGAATTTAGTGAGATAGCTGACCGACTCTTGGAGGGGGTACAGCTACATGCGAAGGGTATTGTGCGTAAGTTGGTCATAGCTTCCGATGGGTCGGTGATACAGCGTGAAGGAGATGCCATTTCGGGTAATCCGCAGGGCATGAAAGTCTACCTGATGAATATGGGCATACCTTCAGAGGATATTATCATAGAGCCGAAGGCCAATAATACACATGAGAATGCTACATTGACACTCGAACTGATCGGGGAGGAGTTGCGGAATAAACCTTCAGTTATCATCACGTCGAGCATCCATGTGCCTCGGAGTGTGTTGGCTTTCGAGCAAGTGGGGTTACATCCCGATGTGTATATGACGGATTTACCGACGGAGATAGACAAGGCGCGGTTTAGCATTCTGCCTAGACTCAGCGTGATTATCGGTTGGCGGGCGTTGCTGCATGAGATGGTGGGCTACGTGGCTTATAAGTATATGTATGAATAAAGACGGAATATATAACAGGTATGTGAAGCGGGCATTGGACCTGCTGTTGGGAGGCATCGCTTTCGTGATCGCATCGCCTTTCTTGTTGCTGGCGATGGCTTTGCTGAAGGTGGCCAATAAGGGGGCTGGGGTGTTCTTCCTCCAAGCGCGTCCAGGACTGCATGGGAAGATTTTCCATATCATCAAGTTCAAGACCATGACGGATGAACGGGATGTGAATGGAGAGTTGCTTCCTGATGAGCAGCGTCTGACGAAGGTAGGGCGTTTTATCCGCTCGACGTCCATTGATGAGTTACCGCAGCTTTTCAATGTGATTAAAGGGGATATGTCATTGATTGGCCCACGTCCACTGTTGGTGGAATACCTGCCGCTATATAGTAAGGAGCAAGCCCGTAGGCATGACGTCCGACCGGGAATTTCTGGTTGGGCACAGGCACATGGACGAAATGCGTTGAGCTGGCAGAAGAAGTTTGAATTGGATGTGTGGTATGTGGATCATGTGTCGTTCTGGGTGGATGTACAGGTGATTCTACTGACGATAAAAAGTGTATTGATGCGTAGCGACATTTCGCATGAGGGAGAGGCTACGATGTCAAAATTTGATGGAAACAACTGATGATAAGGGAAGTAAATACGGTACAGTATGTGTCGATGCTCCGCTCATTGGTGGAGGAGGGAAAGGATGTGTCACTGCTCATCTCGGGTAGTAGCATGACGCCTTTCTTGGTGCATCATCGGGACACGATTCTCTTTGGGCAACCGAACCGAGAATTGCGGAAGGGGGATATGGTGTTCTACCAGCGTCAGAATGGGCAGTTCGTGATGCACCGTATCTATAAGGTAAAGCCTGAAGGGTATTACATCGTGGGTGATGCCCAGACGGAGATAGAAGGTCCCATTAAGCGCGACCAGATCTTTGCGTTGGTAAAGAAGGCACAGCGCAAGGGGAAGTGGATCGGTCCGGAGAACTTCTGGTGGAAGTTCTTCGAGAAGGTGTGGATAAATATGGTGCCAATTAGGCCGCTTGTTAGGAAAATGTATGGATTATTGAAAATTGAGAATTGAGAATTGAGGATTGAGGATTACGTTCCGTGAAGTTCAGCGGCGTCTCAGCATAGCACAAGCAAACTTGGCTCTGCGTTCGACTTGCACGAACATTACGGCTTCGCCGTTCCCATCCGGATGGATAATTTTCAATTCTCAATTCTCAATCCTCAATTATAAAAATAAAAAAACGTGAACGAAGATCAAGAACCGAAAATAAATAAAACGGCGTTTGAGTCGCTGGAGACTTTGTACCGTAGGTGGAAAGATGGCACTTTCATGGAAATCATTGATGACTGGAAGTGGATCTTTGGGTATAGCCTGAGGTATAAGTGGATTATTGCTTATTCGCTTTTCCTAGGTATATTGAGTACTACGCTGGGACTGGTGGGTAGTGTGATCAATAAGTACCTGATTGATATCATTACGGGGTATCAGACGGATAAGTTGTGGATACTGATTACCTTGGGTATCGTCAATCTGGTTTTGGGACTGGTCATCAGTCCGATTATGGGACGTATCAACCTGAAAATCAGTATTTACCTGAACAATGATATCCAGTCTGACTTGTTCGACAAGATCATTGACTCTGACTGGGGGGAACTGAATAAATATACGCATGGTGATGTATTGAATCGATTCACGGGGGATGCGGGGTCGGTGAGTGGTAATGCCATCGGGTGGCTGCCTTCTATCGTGATTTCGATTTACCAGTTCATCGCGACGTTCCTCCTGATCATGCATTACAATACGGTGATGGCGCTCCTCGCTTTTGCCAGCGCGCCATTTACCTTGATTGCTGCGAAATTCATCATCAAGAAACAGCGTGAATATGCGAAGAAGGTGCGTGAGATGAGTTCGCAGGTAATGACCTTCCAAGTGGAGACGTTCTACAATCTGGATACCATCAAGTCGTTTGGCATCGCCGATCAGTACAGTCGCAAGCTGAAGTGGTGGCAACGGGCGTTTAAGGATATCCAGTTGAAATACAACATGTTTACCATCAAGACGGGACTATATATGTCATCGGTGGGTACGTTGGTATCGGCTACAGCCTTCGGTTATTGTTTGTGGCTGTTGTGGACGCACCAGATCACCTATGGTACCATGATGCTGTTCTTGCAGCAGCGTGGGGCGTTGTCGGGAGCGTTCAGCAATCTGATCGGTCTGGTGCCCAACTTCCTAAATAGTTCGGTGTCTGCCCACCGTATCCGTGAGATCGTGCAGCTGCCGAAGGAGGTCCATATCCCGAAGAGCTCGGAATTGGATCAGTACATCGAACAGGGTTTCAGTGTGAAGTTGAACGATGTGAACTTTGCTTATGTGGAGGATAAACGCGTGATCACCAACTCTGATTTCGAGGCAAATCCTGGGGAGATCGTAGCACTGGTTGGTCCTTCGGGTGAGGGTAAGACGACCATGCTACGCCTGATTTTAGGTTTGATACATCCTGAAACAGGCGAGGCAGAGATAGAGACGCGCTTTGGGGTATCTGTGCCGATGAATGCAGATACACGTCACTTGTTCTCTTACGTGCCACAGGGTAACTCCATCCTTTCAGGCACCATCGCAGAGAATATGCGCATGGCGAAGGAGGATGCTACCGATGAGGAGATTGTGGAAGCGCTGAAGGTGGCGTGTGCCTGGGATTTCGTTCAAAAGACGCCAGAGGGTATCAATACGAAGATAGGGGAGCGTGGACGTGGATTCTCCGAGGGACAGGCACAACGCATCGCCATTGCCCGTGCCGTACTTCGTGATGCGCCTATCCTTCTGCTGGATGAAGCTACTTCTGCCCTGGATGTCACGACTGAGCGTATGGTGCTGCGTAATATCATCCAGCAGCATCCCAACAAGACGTGCATCGTGACCACGCACCGTCCTACGGTACTGAATATGTGCAAGCGTGTGTATCGTGTGATGGAGACGAAGGTGACGGAGCTGAGTGAGGAAGAGAGTAGCAAAATGGCGATAGACTTCTAAGAAATTGAGAATTGAGGATTGAGGATTGAGAATTCACAATTGACAATTCACAATTACCATCCGGATGGCAAATTCTCAATTCTCAATTTTCAATTCTCAATTATTTGTGCTATTTTTGCAGCGTTTTTTAATTATTTTGAAAGTTTAGAATGAAAAATACTGCCATTTTGTTGCTTCACTGCCCCGACAGACCGGGCATTATCTCGGATGTGACGAATTTTATCACGGTGAATCAGGGGAATATCATTTATCTGGACCAGTACGTGGATCGCGTGGAGAATATCTTCTTTATGCGCATTGAGTGGGAACTGGAGAAGTTTACCATCCCACGTGAGAAGATAGAGGATTTCTTTGGGACGCTCTATGGCCAGAAGTATGACATGCATTTCCGCCTGTATTTCTCGGATCAGAAGCCTAGGATGGCGATTTTTGTTTCTAAGATGTCACACTGTCTGTACGACCTGTTGGCACGTTTCAGTGCTGGGGAGTGGGATGTGGAGCTGCCACTGATTATCAGCAACCATGAGGATATGCGTCCTGTGGCGGAAATGTTCGGTATTCCATATTATTGTCTGCCTATCACCAAGGAGAACAAGGCGGAACAGGAGGCGAAGGAGTTCCAACTGCTGCAGGAGCATGGGGTGACGTTTATCGTGTTGGCGCGTTATATGCAGGTGATCTCTGAAGAGATGATAGAGCATTACCGCCATAAGATCATCAACATCCATCACTCGTTCCTCCCTGCCTTTATCGGTGCGAAGCCTTACCATGCTGCCTTCGAGCGTGGCGTGAAGATCATCGGTGCCACAGCACACTACATCACCATGGAACTGGATGCTGGTCCGATCATCGAGCAGGATGTGGTGCGCATCACGCATAAGGATACCATTGAGACATTGGTCAATAAGGGTAAGGACCTCGAAAAGATTGTACTCTCGCGTGCCGTGCAAAAGCATATTGAGCGCAAGATTCTGACGTATAAGAATAAGACGGTGATATTTAATTAACATTACGGCTTGCGCCGTGATTCTCGGCTGCACCTCAGCAAATTAAAGCAAGCTTTATTTGCGTTCGGTTTGCACGAGAATTGAACATTGAGAATTGAACATTGAACATTAATAGGGGTATTATATTAGAGGCATTGCGTTTCGGGATAGTTGGTTTGATAGCTTTTGTGATTCACTATGCTATCTATTGGGTATTGCTGCATTGGATTAATGTGAATGTGGCCTACACGATAGGGTATGCATTGAGCTTCGTCTGCAATTTCTTTTTGACATCCTATTTTACGTTTAAGTCTAATGCTACATTAAAGCGTGGGATGGGTTTTTGCTCGGCGCATCTGACGAATTATCTGTTATCCATTGGGCTCCTTAATCTCTTTTTATGGTTGGGTGTGAAGGCAGAATGGGCGCCTATTCCAGTGCTTATGATTGCGGCACCAGTTAATTTTCTATTGATTCGTTTGGTTTTCAAGAAGATGAAATGATGGAAAAGGAGATGAAAGATAATAAGTATTTGTATTTCGGTTATCTGCTACTTATCGGGGTGGCGTTTTATGTGATGAATGTGTTCACTCCGCTGTTTTCGGATGATTGGCATTTTGCTTTCATTTTTAGGACAGATACTCGAATAAAGACGTTAGGAGATGTACTGTATAGCGAGTATCTTCATTACCTGAATTATACAGGACGTACCGTCCCACATTTTTTTGTTCAGCTATTTGACGGTATATTAGGGAAATCTGTTTTCAATGTATTTAATGCGGTTATTTTGGTATTGTTTCTCCACTTATTGTCTTCTACCTTTTCTGAGAACAAAAAGTCACGATATGTCTTCTTAAGCATCTTTGCTTTCTTTTTCTTCGTAGTAATTAAAGGATTTGGAGATGAATTTTTATGGATGAGCGGTGCTTGTAACTATTTATGGTGTATAACACTTCTATTCATGTTTCATCGACTGTTCTTCAAAGAGATAACGAACTCTTATTATTATCCTTTGTTGTTAATATTCGGCCTTTTGTCTGGCTGGACGAATGAATCGCTAGTACTTGGTATGGTTGTCGGGTATTTAGTCTATATTTGGGACAATAAAGGCAAAATTAGCCGATCACAAGCATTCATGTTGATAGGTTTCTTCATCGGAGTATGTTTCTTGGCTCTATCACCTGCGGCATATCAACGTTTCTTGGATAATCAGAAGACTGCGTTTTCTTTATCAACTACTCTTTCTGCCTATTCTCAGGCTATCCTGTATCTGGTTAATCTTAGGATATTACCTTTTTTATTGCTGCTATCTATCGTACTATACTCAATTAAAAAGGCAGAAACTGTTAGGATATTCAAAAAGAATAAATACTTAATTATATGCCTGATAATTACTCTTTTATTCATTGTCTTTACCAAAGAAAATTCTGATAGAGCGAGATTCGGGATAGAGTTTTTTGCTTTGCTATTGTTGGTGCGACTTTTGGCGATTATAAAGATTCCTCAAGGATTGCTTCACATAGTGAATGTCTGTGTACTACTAACTTGCTTCTTTTCTCTTCTTTTTATGCATGAGAATTATCAAGAGTATAAAAAAGTGGTTACTCAAATAGACGATGGGAAAGAACTGGTGCTGACAAACGAACCAGAGGTTCCTTCTTTTTTCCGTAGGTTCATAGTAAGTTATACTTCACCAGAGTATGATGAGGAGTATAGTGCTTTTAATAAATACAGTCCATACAATATACTTATAGCTCGGTATTTTGGAGCTAAGTCAGTTACTTTTTTTCCAGAGCGTTTATATAAGGAGATAAAAGTAAACCCTGATCAGTACAAAGATTTCAGTTCGTACCCTGATTTACCTTTTTATATAAAGAAGTACAATGGGAGAAGGGTACGTAGAGTTTCTATAGTGTTGGATAAAGTGGATATAGAGGACTTGCCCATCTATAAAAGAGTTTTTGTTAGTAATAAATCCCAATTCGCTGCCTCAAGAATGATGGTCAACGAATATGCAGTGGTGAATATCGATAATAATTCTTACTTGATTGTCAAGAAGGACAAGAGGTTTGATGAAAATAGAGTTAAAGAGATTATTGTGGAATAGGTAAACATTGAAAATTGAACATTGAGCATTGAACATTAAGAAATTATTATATGGCCTTTTGTTTGCCTTGTTGTTTGCTGTTACGGCAAGGGCACAGGTAAACTATAGTATCAGTGGGACGGCTCCTGCGGAGGTGGTTTATGTCATTCTATCCGACATAGCGACTCAGCAGCAACTAGATTCTTGTTTTGTGAGTAAAGGATCTTTTCATTTTGAAGGGACACTCCCAGAGCATACATTCGTCAATCTTACGGACAATCGACATGAGTTCGATGCTTCCTTGATTATAGATGAAACACCTATGGTGGTTGACCTTGGGACCAATGTGGTCAAAGGTTCTGAACTGAACGAGAAATTCTGTGATTATTACCGACAATTGATGCGCCTGCAGGTCAATGTCATCAGTGATTATCACCGTCGTGAGGCACTGATGGCAGACACTACGCAGATTGCAGAAAGGCAGAAGATAGAACGGAGCATTCAGCTCCAATTAGAGAATATCACTGCCGTGGAGAAGGGGATAGTAGATTCCAACATGGGGAATGTCATCTCTGCCTACTTCCTTCGTGACCTCTCTGCAGATCTGACTCTGAATGAACTTAGAGGTTACCTGAATGAGTATTATCCCTACCGAAATAATCCCATTCTTTATCCAGCGTTACAACGGATGAGAGAGCTGGAAATGATTGAACATTGAACATTGAGCATTGAACATTATAGCTGGTGCTATGAATACTTCAATAAAGAATCATGCCGCATGGTAATGCTCAATGCTCAATGTTCAATGTTCAATAATCCTCATTTCACTTGCCTAGTGATAAACTCTACCGCAATATCCGTGGCACGTTCCAGATCCTTATTGAAGCCATGGTCCTCACCGGGGAGGATGTAGAGCTCGGCATTGGGGGACTGGTCGGAGTAGCGGATACCGTAGGTGTATGGAACGGTACGGTCTCCAGTGCCATGGATTACGCAGAGAGCACCCTTGAAGTTGGCAGCGGTCTCATAGATTGGTAGGGAGAATGCGGTGCGGATGTACTCGGCACCTAATTTGGCACGACCACCGAACATCTCGATATACTCACCTTCCAGATTCAGAGGATCATATTGCGCCCCCATTGTACTACCACGGATGGCATCATCGCGCAGCACGGCTGCAGGAGCCATCAGTACTGCACACTTGACCTCTGCACCAAGTTTACCAGCGACCATACTGGCTACCACGCCACCTTGGGAGTGCCCTAACACACTGACAGTGCTCACATAACGCAAGTCGCGTACATACTCATACACCTTCAGGGCATCTTCAATCTCAATAGGCACGGTATGCTGCCAGAACTCACCCTCGCTTTCACCATGTCCGAAGAAGTCGAAACGGATGGTAGCGATGCCTTGGGCTTCGAGCTTATCGGCAATCTTATCGAACATGGATGGACGCTGAGCGTTGCCTCCCTTGTTGCCTCCAAAGCCATGCATCATAATCACCATAGGTACTTTCTGAGTAGCAGCAATCGCTGGTTTCTGAATGATGGCAGCCAACTTGCCTTTACTGCCGTCGATAGTTAAAGTCTGGGTTTCTGCCTTGGCAGAAATGCTTGCCAGCAACATCGTAGCTGACAGAGCGAAAACGCTTAATACTTTCATTCTTTTAGTTTTTTATTAATTGAGGATTGAGAATTGAGGATTGAAAATTCACAATTGACAATTCACAATTCACAATTATCATCCGGATGGTTAATCCTCAATTCTCAATTCTCAATTTTCAATTATTATCAATGTTTATAAATTTTAATACCACTGAGGTAAGCTTCGCCATGGAGGGTGTCAAAGCAAACTTCGACGTGGTCGGTTTCATTCTTCACGATGTACTTGCGAACCATGGCTGTGCTGGCACCACTCTGCGCAGAAGGGGAGAGGGTGTCGAACGTTTGGCCGTTGATGGTCACGCTGAAGGTGGTAGGGGTATTGCCTGCGCCACTATCTGCTCCCAACAGGTAAGCGGAAGCACGTCCACCACCACCGAACTCAGCGAAGTGGAGTTCTACCTCATAGGTGCCCTTTGGAACGTCAAAGCGATAACCCTCGATACCTGAGCGCTGTGACTGATAGAGCGGTCCATCGTGTGTTGCATTGATCTCACCCGTGGAGGTCTTCTCCGTGCCACCTAAGTAGCCCCAACTACTCTCGGTATAAGGTTGGTCGGGTACCCAAGTGAATCCACTCACGTCGCTGGTGAAGAAGCAGTTGCTACCTACATTGACACCCAATTCTAGACCATCGACATTCTGTGCGGTGATCTTCGCAGGAACAGCGGTGAACTGGATACGCAGGGCGTCTTCTACCTGACGACCTTGCCAGGTGCCACGAGCGATGAGCAGTGGTTCACCTGTTTGGAACGGTACCTGGAAGATAGCAATATGGTCTTCTGCACGCTGGGTGCCCAGTGACTTGCCGTCCATGAACAGTTCCACGGAAGGCAGGTTGGTATAGATCTTCACGGGTTGTGTCATCGCCTGATTGCCCTGCTGGATGCCTGCACGGATGTTCCAGTCGCGACTGGCGATGTGGAGCACAGGGATATCGTTGCGCCAATAAGCCTGGAAATAGTAATAGACATCCTTCGGCGTACGGTTGTTGTAGGTGATACCCTTGTTGTTGATGCGTGGGGTAGATTCTGCACGTGAAGCTGAAGAGAAGTCGATAAAGTTCCAGTAAGTACCACCCATGATATAAGGTGCCTTCTCAATGGCAGGTACATAGTGCTCGATATAGAGCTGTTGGTATTCACTGCTGAAGTCGAAACGGATAGGAGCGAGGGAGTGCAGACGCTTGTCGGAACCAGCTCCATACTCACTGACAATCATTGGGTGGGTAGGATGGTCACGGTGCTGATCGGACATCCACGTATCGAAGTCATCAAAGGACTCGCCGTACCAACCGTTGTAGATGTTCCAGCCCACCACGTCGGTAATCTCGCTGATACCTATCTGATTATAAGCATCGGTACCATTGAAGGCCATGGTGCTCAGGCGGGTAGGATCCTCAGTATCGACAATCTCTTCCATGCTCTTGGCCAAAGCGATGATGCGGTCGTGGTTAGCCTTCTTCTCTGCTTCGGACCCACGGGAATAGCCGTCGAGCAGCAGGATTTCGTTCATATAGCCCCACAGGATGACGCTGGGGTGGTTGTAGTGCTGGCGAATCATCTCGCGCAGGTTGTTCTCTGCATATTCATTGTGATGAGGCAGATCGGGCACGGAGTTCACCGTAGGCACTTCTTCCCATACCAAGATACCTAATTTGTCGCACATCTCCAGGATAGCCTCGTCTTGTGGGTAGTGGCTGATGCGGATGAAGTTGGTTCCCATCGCCTTCATTAGCAGCATGTCGCGACGGTGCATCTCATCGCTAAGCGCTGAGCCAACAGGATATTGGTCTTGATGGCGGCACATGCCACGCAGTTTGTAAGCCTTGCCGTTGAGGAAGAAGCCTTTGTCAGCATCGAAGCTGAACCAACGGAAAGCCGTATTGATGGTGCGCTCGTCGAGCACACGGCCCGACTTGCGGTCTTTAACGGTGGTCTTCATTGTGTAGAGGTTGGGTGTCTCGGGGGTCCAGAGCTGTGGGTTGAGCACAGGCTTGGTCAGTGCCTGGAACTGGAAGTCCTCACCAGCCTTCACCTGGATGCGCTGCGTAAGACTTTGTACCAATGCGCCTGCTGGATTGTAGAGGGCATACTCCAACTCAAGGTTCTGCTTGGCAGCTGTCTCGTTCTTCAGCGTACCACGGATACTTACGGTAGCTTGGGCCTCGGAAACCTGGGGGGTGCTGACGAAGACACCGTCGGAAGCCATGTTGGTCAGGTCAAAGTGTATTGGATCTGACGCCATGAGCCACACGTCACGGTTGATACCACCGAAGAAGGTAAAGTCGGCTGAGTTAGGAATGATTTCCGGACGGTTGTTGTCCACCTTCACTGCCAGTATGTTATCGCCTGAGGCATTGAGGTAGTCGGTGATGTCATAGCAGAATGCCGTATAGCCGCCCTGATGCTCGGAGAGTTCACGACCGTTGATGTAAGGGGTAGCTGCCTTGCCAGCGCTTTCGAAGTAGAGGTAGATGCGCTTGCCCTGCCAACGCTGAGGAACCTGCAGCACCTTGCGGTACCATCCGATGCCTTGGTGATAGTTGCGCACAGTGTACGCGTCGATATTCCAGGTGTGAGGGAGGTTGATGTGGTCCCAATCGGTATCTTGGAAACCCACTGTAACGGCAGCAGCGACATCGCCTAAGTGGAAACGCCAGCTGTCATTGATACTCATTTTCTCTGTCTGTGCCTGCACCATGGTGGCCACGAGCAGGGCAACGATTGCTGAAATTAGTCTGATGCTTTTCATTGTTTGACATTTATTTTAAGCAAAGGTAAATAAATAATGTGAGACGACCAAATATTGTCTCTTTATTGGTGGATTGGGAATTTATTTCTACTTTTGTAATAAAATATATGTTATGAAAACATTTAAACGGGCTTTATTTGCGCTCCTTTCCGTAGGTCTGATGGCCTGCGGAACAGATCCTGTTTCGGAGAGATATACCGACTATGTGGACCCGATGATCGGAACTGGGGGACACGGTCATGTGTTTGTAGGTGCGAACGTTCCCTTTGGATTTGTGCAGCTGGGACCAACTAGCATCCCGCAGGAGTGGGACTGGTGTAGCGGTTATCACGAGAGTGACCGCACGGTGATCGGTTATTCGCATACCCATTTGAGTGGAACGGGTATTGGTGACCTGTTTGATGTGACGGTAATGCCAGTGACAGGACAAGTGACCTATGCGCGTGGTACGGAAGAAGATGCTACCAGTGGACTTTGGAGTTACAGCGATCGTAGCAGGGAAGTGGTGCGACCAGGATACTACAAAGGGTATCTGGAGCGCTACGGGGTGCAAGCGGAGCTAACTGCCACAAAGCGTGTAGGATTGCATCGCTATACGTTCGATAGAACAGAAGATGCAGCCATCGTAATCGACTTGGAGAACGGTGGGTGCTGGGACAGTGCTACGGAAGGGTATATCCGCCAAATTAACGACTCAACGTTGGAAGGATATCGTTACTCCAAAGGTTGGGCGGACAACCAGAAAATCTATTTCTATGCGGAGTTTGAAAAGCCCATTAAGTCCTTGCGTCTGATTGCTGACGGACTGGAACTTAGGGGAAGAGAAATGAAGGCACGTGCGCTGTATGCTCGTGCGGAGGTAGATGCTTCAGAACCTATATTGATGAAGGTGGCTTTATCGCCCACCAGCATGGAGGCAGCCAAGAAGAATATGGAGGCAGAACTGCAAGGGTGGGATTTTGAAGCGGTTTGCAAGGAGGCTGACAATGCCTGGAATGCAGAGTTGAGTAAGGTACAGATTACAACTGCTGACGAGCATGCCCGTACAACGTTCTATACGGCCCTCTACCATACGATGATTGCTCCAAGTGAGTTCTGTGATGTGGATGGGAGTTACTATGGAGCCGACAATGAGGTGCATTCAGGATCCTCTCTCACATATACGACGTTCAGTCTTTGGGATACTTACCGTGCTGCCCATCCATTGCTTACTATTCTACAACCGGAACGGGTGCCTGATATGGTGAATACGATGCTACGTATTTTTAAGGAACAGGGGAAGTTGCCTGTGTGGCACCTGATGGGGTGTGAGACCAACTGTATGGTAGGTTATCCTGGCATTCCTGTGGTGGCGGATGCGGTCTTGAAGGGACTTCCTGGGATAGATCCTGAAGAGGCGTATGAAGCCATGAAGCAGACGGCCATGTTGGAGGAACGTGGCAATGCTGCCCGTATGCAGTTTGGATATATCCCTTGGGAAACGATGAAGGAATCGGTGGCCTATGAATTGGAATACGACTTAGCCGATTGGGCATTGGCTCAGGTGGCTCAAAAATTAGGAAAGACTGCAGATTATGAGTATTTCTTGAAGCGCAGCAAACAGTATCAAAATATCTTTGATCCCGTGACCCGCTTTATGCGTGGCAAGGGAAAGGATGGATCGTTCCATGAACCTTTCGACCCCTTCGGCTCCTCTCATGAGAACGATGACTATACCGAGGGAACCGCTTGGCAATACACGTGGTTGGTGCCTCATGATGTGGAAGGACTGGTAGATTTGTTGGGTGGTAAGGAACCATTTATCCAGAAACTGGATTCCCTCTTCATCGTAGAAGGGGATATGGGCGAAGAAGCTTCGCCTGACATCAGCGGACTTATCGGACAGTATGCCCATGGTAACGAACCGAGTCATCATGTGGTGTATATGTATAATAAGGTGGGACAACCTTGGAAGACTGCGGAGAAAGTTCGTCAGATTCTGAAGGAGATGTATTCTGACCAACCAGATGGGTTGTCAGGCAACGAGGATGTGGGACAGATGTCGGCATGGTACATCCTCTCATCCATGGGCTTCTATCAGATGGAGCCAGCAGGCGGTCGTTACTACTTCGGTTCTCCACTGTTTGATGAAGTGAAGATAGAACTGCCTGAGGGTACTTTCACAGTAAAAACCCTCAACAATAGTGCTACGAACATCTATATTCAGTCGATTCGTCTGAACGGGGAACCTTATGATTTGCCTTATATTACCTATGCAGATATCATGCATGGAGGGGAGCTGGAAATAGAAATGGGAAGTACCCCCGTTGATTTTTGAGGAGGATTATTTGCGAATTGTTTAGGTTTGCATTATTTTTGCTGCAAGTATTTGAAAATAGTAACTTAATAAACGTTAGATAACATGAGACTTGATGGAAGAAGAGAAAGCTCCAACGTGGATGACCGCAGAAGTCTGAGCGGTGGTGCGAAGGCTGGTTTGGGTATCGGTGGCTTGGTGATCGTGGCACTGATTACTTGGTTTATGGGTGGTAATCCACTCAGTGTATTGTCGAATGCCGATTTAGGCTCTATGATTACGACAGGTGATGGTACGCAACGTGAGATGACAGCTGAGGAGGAAGAACTGGCGAAGTTCTCCCGCCAGATTCTGGCAAGTACCGAGGATGTGTGGACCCGAGTGTTCAAGCAGTATGGAAAGACCTATCAGGCACCTACGATGGTGCTCTTCACCAATGCGGTAAAGTCGGGATGTGGTCAGGCCACTGCCTCTGTGGGTCCGTTCTATTGTTCTGCTGACCAGTGTCTGTATATCGACCTTTCTTTCTTCAGCTCCATGAAGCGCCAGTTGGGTGCTGATGGTGATTTCGCCTATGCCTATGTGATTGCCCATGAGGTGGGTCACCATGTGCAGTATCTGTTGGGTACACTCGACAGCGCCCACAACCAGATGGCCCGAATGTCTGAGGCACAGAGCAACAGAGTCAGCGTACGCATCGAGTTGCAGGCCGACTATTATGCTGGTGTTTGGGGGTATTATGAGAATCGCTTGTTCAATTCTCTGGAGCAGGGTGATTTAGAAGAGGCTATCAACTGCTCATTGGTGATCGGTGACGACTATCTGCAAAAGAAAGCACAGGGTTACACCGTGCCTGAAAGCTTTAACCATGGTACCTCAGAGCAGCGCAGACGTTGGTTGACTAAGGGTCTCACGACAGGTGATATGACTCAAGCCAATACGTTCGAACTGAGCGACAGTCAGCTGTAATTTGGTTTAGGGTTTAGAGCTTAGAGCTTCGCTCCTAAAGAATTAAAAATAAAAAGTCCCGAGCCGTATGGCCCGGGATTCTTTTTTCGGTTAGTTTCAGACTCTAAACTCTAAACCCTAAACTCTAAACTTAATAAGTCATTACAGGAGGCAGAGCCTTAGCCTGGTCGATCATCTTCCTCACTTCCTTCAATACAGGAACACGACGAGTGAGGTGTTTCTCCTCATTGGTCTCTTCCAACTTCTTCTGCAAGTTTTCTGGAACACGGTGTGAAAGTTCTTTTACGGTGTCAACACCAGCTGCTTCCAGCAACTCTGAGAACTGAGGACCAATGCCCTTGATACGGAACAAATCTGCATGGTTTGTCCATGTCAGGATAAGATCATAACTGATGCCAGTTTCCTCTGCCAAAGCCTTGCGACCAGCAGGAGCAGCGCATCTTTCCAATAACTCACCAGGTGTGGTGATACCTGCAGCGATCAGCTTCTCTGAGTACACTGGACCGATGCCTTCGATGTCAATAATTTTGTATGCCATGGCTATAAAAAAATAAGGTTATTTATATATTTTGTTTCAAAAATAGTATATCTAAAATTAAAAACAAAATTTTTTTGATTAAATATTCATTTTTTTGTAAATAGCCTCTGCTAATTGCTGTAAGGCTTTGTTTAAAACGGACTTAGGACAACCGACATTCAGACGCAGGAAACCTGCACCTTCCTTCCCAAACATAGTACCATCATTAAGCGCCAGATGGGCCTCTTCCAAGACGACACGTGTCAGCATCTCCTGACTCCATCCTAGTTTTCGGAAGTCAAGGAAGATGAGGTAGGAGGCTTGCGGACGAACCATGGTCACCATGGGGAGATGTTCTTTCAAGAATGTTTCTGTGAAGTCGATGTTCTCTTGAATGTAAGCCTTGAGCTGGAGTAGCCATTCTTCTCCTTCACTATAAGCAGCAGCACAAGTGGTATAGGAGAAGACATTGCCCATTTCCAGTTCGCTGGCTTCCATGTAGGTATGGAACTGTTCCCACATCGCAGGGTTCTGAATGATGCAGATGGAGGTTGAAATACCTGGCATATTGAATGTTTTGCTAGGTGCCATGAAGGTGATGGTGTGCTCACGGGTCCAAAAATTGACTGAAGCAAATGGAATGTGCTTATACGGTGGAAGAGTGAGGTCGCCATGGATTTCGTCCGACAATACCAGTACCTTGTTTCGCTCACAGATGTCGGCGATGTGTAAGAGTTCCTCACGTGTCCATACACGACCACCAGGATTGTGAGGATTGCAGAGGATAAGCACCTTACAATCTTTTATATCACGCTCCAATTGCTCGAAGTCCACATGAATCTCATCCTGCTCGTCGATAATCAACGGAGAATAGACCACTTTGCGGCGATTCTTCTCGGTCACCAGAAAGAACGGATGATAGACAGGAGGCATCACCAGCACACGGTCACCAACTTCTGTGAAACATTGCAAGGCGAAAGCCAATCCACGTACGATGCCGGGCATGTGCATCATCTCCCAGGCATTCACCTCCCAATTATGATGCTTCTGCTGCCAGCAGATGAAGGCGTAGTACCATTTATCGCTTGGAATGGTGTATCCCATCACGCCACGATCCAGCCGTTCCTTGATGGCATTTATCACACAGGGAGGTGTGCGGAAATCCATATCGGCTACCCACATGGAAAGTAAGTCCTCGCGACCGAAAAACTCTTTCAGTCCATCCCATTTCACAGAATCTGTACCTCGTCTGTCCAGGACTTCATCGAAATCGTATATCATACTATTGTTTAAGGTTAAAGTTAACTTATGCCACTTCTGAGAGTGGGGAGAATTAATTAATCGTACGAAGATAGTAATTATTCACAGAAAAAGCGTAAATTTGTGCGTTTTAATTTGGATATACTATGAAATTTGGTCTTATAGCCGCCGGATTGGGTTCTCGTCTGGTATCTGAAGGTGTGGAAGCCCCCAAACCTTTGGTAAAGGTAGGGGGAGAGCCTTTGTTGGGCAGACTTCTACGTATCTTCCTCGACAATGGGGCGGAAAGCATTTCGCTGATTACCAATGAGGAGATGACGGAAGTACACGAGTTCCTTAAAGCTCAGGAATTGCCGGTTCCTCTGAATATTGTCATCAAATCTACGCCCAGTTCTTTCCATAGTTTCTACGAATTGAAACCCTATCTGGAAGGCAGTAAGTTCTGTTTGACAACTGTGGATCCTATCTTTCGTGAGCAGGAGTTTGCCGACTATATTCGGGCCTTTGCTACGAATACAACGGACGATGCGCTGATGGGTGTAACCAGCTATATCGATGACGAGAAGCCCCTTTACGTGAAGGTAGAGGAGCCCAGCATGCGCATCACGGGATATGCGAATCAGGCCTATGAGGGCTGTAAGTACGTCTCTGGAGGCATTTATTGCATGAACGAGCGGGCTTTGGCACTCCTTCCAGAAGCGATGGAGAAGGGTGTGAGTAGGATGCGAGGATTCCAGCAGTATCTGGTGGATGCCGGATTGGCTGTGCGGGCTTTCAATTTCAGTAAGGTGATAGACATCGACCATGCGGAGGATATCCGTAAGGCGGAAGCATTTATGAAGGATACAAAGAGATGAACGATAAACGGACATTTGCTGCCGTGCAGCGACATACACTTTATTCTCCGAATCATATCGGGAATGATGCTGCCATTTTCAATGCGGTGGCAGAGCGTTTGAAGCATGCCGGACATGAGGTACATTTTTATACTGAGCAGGAATTTCTCACTCGGGAGTTGACAGAGCATTATATCTTCAACATGATTCGCAGCAAGGAAGCGGTGAAGCGTCTGCAGCGTTACGAAGAAGACGGATGTATGGCCGTGAACTCAGGGTTTGGGATAGAGAATTGTACACGTGAAAAAATGACACGCTTGTTGCTCGATGCAGGGGTTCCTCATCCACGTAGTCTTTTTTTGCTAGTTAGCGAAAAAAATTTTCATAACTTACCAATGCCTTGTTGGGTAAAAAGGGCCGACTTCCATGCCATCCATAAAGAGGACGTGAGTTATGTGCGCAATGAGGAAGAATTTCGAAGCTTATTGTCGGAATATGCTTTAAGAGAAATCAGTCGGGTAGTGGTAAACGAGCACTTGGAGGGCGACCTTATCAAGTTCTATGGTGTGAATGGCACGGACTTTTTCTATTGGTTCTATCCGTTTGAGATGAAGCATTCCAAATTCGGTTTGGAGAAGATCAACGGGGAGCCTACGGGCATCTCTTTTAATGTGGAGACACTGCAAAAGATCTGCAACCAGGCGGCCTCTGTGCTGAAGGTCGATGTGTATGGAGGCGATGCCATCGTGGCAGCAGACGGCAGTATGCGCATCATTGATTTTAATGATTGGCCAAGTTTTGCACCTTGTCGAGAGGAAGCAGCAGATGCCATCAGTGAACTAATCTTGAAGAAAGCTGTATAAAGATATGGAACAGAAGGACATTAACATACAGGCCTCGCTAAAATCAGCGGATACCGAAGAGTGGATCGACTTGGTCTTCTATCGGCCGTTGGGCTATCGTTGGGCGTTGTTTTTCAATAAGTTGGGTGTGACTCCCAATGCCATTACCATCGCTTCCATCTTTTTAGGAGTGGCAGCTGGCATCCTGTTTTATTTCGACAACCTTTGGGTGAATGTCATTGGTATGTTGCTGTTGGTTTGGGCCAATCAGTACGACAGTGCCGACGGACAGTTGGCTCGTCTCACCGGACAGAAATCGGAATTGGGTCGTATCCTCGATGGCATGTCGGGCGATTGTTGGTTCATCGCCATCTACTTTGCCATCGTGTGCAGGCTTTATCCCACATGGGGCTTCTGGATTGTCCTCTTGGCTGCAGCGGCAGGATTCTGTCACAGTAAGCAGGCAGCCATGGCCGATTATTACCGCAATATCCATCTGTTCTTTTTGAAAGGAAAGCAGGGAAGTGAGCATGACCGCTCGGATCAACAGGAGGAACTCTATCGTCAGCTTTCTTGGAAGCACGATTTCATCCGTAAACTCTTCCAATGGTTCTATAAGGATTATTGCAGAAAACAAGAGCAGCTCTCACCAAAGTTCCAACGTTTCTTCGACAAGTATTTGGAAGTTTATGGTGGTGCAGAAGCCCCACAGGAACTGCGTGATAAGTTTCGTGTAGGGAGTCTGCCGTTGATGAAATACACGAACATCTTGTCGTTCAACACCCGTGTGATTGCGCTGTTTATCTCGCTGTTCATACGGATGCCTTGGTTGTATTTCGTGTTTGAACTCACCGTACTGAATGCACTCTTGGTCTATATGATTTATAAGCATGAAAAGCATTGCGAGCGAATGCTGGGAGAAATTGACAATTGACAATTGACAATTCACAATTAATGAAGAGTAAGTATCGTAACATATTTTTGGCGTTTGGCGTGGTGGCAGTGGTCATCATGCTGCTAACTATGAATATGAGTTACGAGGAGCTTTGGAGTAATCTGAAGCGTGCAGGGTATTATCTGCCACTAATTATCTTATTATGGTTGGTGGTGTATGTCATTAATACCTGTTCTTGGTACGTTATCTTACATAGTTCTGGACGCGTAACTATCCCATTCTGGCGACTCTATAAGTATTCCGTTTCTGGATTTGCACTCAACTATGTCACGCCCGTCGGACTGATGGGTGGGGAGCCTTACCGTATCATGGAACTGACACCCTATGTGGGTGTAGAGCGAGCGACCTCCTCGGTGATTCTCTATGTGATGATGCACATTTTCAGTCACTTCTGCTTCTGGATGAGTTCGGTACTGATCTACGTGTTCTTCTATCCTGTTAATTGGAGTATGGGCATCTTGATGGGATTTATTACACTCTTCTGTCTGACGTTAGGAACGCTCTTTATCAAAGGTTACCGACATGGTATGGCAGTGGCGTGTATGAATCTGGCCAGTAAGATTCCCTTCCTGAAGAAATATGCCCTTGCTTTTGCGGAGAAGAACCGGGCGAAGTTGGAGAACATCGACAAGCAGATTGCCTTGGTTCATAAGCAGGACAAGCGTTCGTTCTATGGATCGCTGTTCTTGGAATACCTGGCACGTGTGGTGAGTTGCGGAGAAGTCTGGCTCATTCTTAATGTGTTGACTACCAATGTGAGTTTCGTGGACTGTATTCTGATTCTGGCATTCTCTTCTCTGATGGCCAATCTGCTGTTCTTCATGCCGATGCAACTTGGTGGTCGTGAAGGCGGGTTTGCCTTGGCAGTGAACGGTATTTCCGTGGCAGGAGCCTACGGTGTTTATGCGGCTTTGATTACCCGTATACGTGAGATGGTATGGATTATCATCGGCTTGGCACTGATGAAGATAGGAAACAAAAACGTGAAAGATATGGTGAGTGATATTAAGGTGAAGGCGTTGGCCTTCGATTTCGGGGGTACGCTGGATTCTCCGTTCTTACATTGGGCGCAGGTCTATATTAAGATTTATAATGAAAAGTTGGGTATTCCACTTACTCGAGAGACTTTTTGGGACTCCTATGTCTTTGCCGAGCGTGAGATGGAGCGTCTGAATCCGGTGAAAGCAACGGATACCCTGCGCGATGTGCAGAACTATAAAACCCGCTTCCAGTTCGACGACCTTATCCGTCGTGGAGTGGTGGAAGATACGGAGTACAACCGCACCACTTTGCCTGCTGAGGCTGCCCGATTGGTGACGGAGTTCTCAACTGATTATGTCAGACAAGCAAAGCCAGTTTTAGAGAAGCTGAAAGATAAATATACCCTCTTTGTGGTATCCAACTATTATGGAAATCTGAAGTCGGTCTTGCAGAGCATGGGTGTGGCAGACCTTTTCCATTCCATCACCGACTCAACGATAGCTGGTATGAGAAAACCTGATCCTGCGCTTTGGAAGTTGGCCATCGAGCAAGAAGGTTTCCAACCGGAAGAAGTCATCGTGGTGGGAGATTCACAAAGGAATGATGTCAATCCTGCTCTTTCGTTGGGATGTCATGTCATCAAATGTTGTCCTGACGAAACGGCTGTAGTTCCTGGTATTACGTGTATCATGCAACTTAGTGAACTGGAAGTCTTGCTGTTATAATGTTAGCTTATGAAACTGAGAAGTAGTGTACTGATTGCTTTGTTGGGAGTGGCATTTATTGTCGCTCTGCAATGCTTGTGGCTGTACAATACTTACCAGTTGCTGAAAGACGACTTGGAGAAAGAACTGACCGACCTGGTGGAGGAATCGTTGCTGAAAGAGCGCGATTTGCGTTTGGATATCTTTTATGCTGATTCTACCTCCACAGCATTGGAGTTCGATGGAAGGGCTGATGAACTGACGAGATTCAACGAGGCCTTAAATGAAGAAGGAATTCCAGTTTCCTTAGTGCAGGTGGATTCTATTGCCAAGGAGATGCTGCTTGAGCGTGATATCACCAACGACATCACCATCGACTTGGTGGAAGCGGCCACAGGAAGGGTGATGGCCACGAGCAATCCTCGTTTTACGTTGCATTTTGGTGGATTTGTAGCTTCGCAAGCGGTGGCAGTGAACTATGAGCGTACGCATGGTATCCGTATGTTGGTGGACAATCCATATACCATTATCTTTGGACGGATGATTGCGCTCATCTTAGCATCGTTGGTATTGCTGACGCTTATCATTTGGAGTATTCTCCAACAGATACATTTTATCCGCAAGCAGGACAAGATTGCTACCTTGCGCCAGGATTTCACCTATGCAATGGTACATGATATGAAGACTCCGTTAAGCAGCATCATTATGAGTCTGCGGAGCCTACGGAGTGGGAAATTGGAGGGAAAGGAAGCCCTGAAGGATAAGTATATGGGAATTGCCGAGGATGAGGCTTCGCAGCTTTTGGCACTGACCAATAAGATTCTGACACTTTCCCGTTTGGAGAATCACCGGTTGGAATTACATATAGATAAGGTGGAACTGCGGCCGTTGGTGGACGATCTGATTCAACGTTTTACGGTGAAAGCAGGGAAGGATGTGTCATTCGATACGGAGTTGAAAATGCCTTCCGTCATGGCTGATCCCCAATATCTGAGTGAAGCTCTTAGTAATCTCATCGATAATGCCATCAAGTATTCTGGGGAGAAGGTTCGGATAGAGATCGCTTCGCATGAGACCTTCGGGCATGTGATTGTCAGTGTGAAAGACGATGGACTGGGTATCTCTCCTGAAGATTTAAAAGTGATCTTCGAGAAGTTTGAACGCGGAGAAGCCACTCAGCGCAGCAAGATAGGAGGAGCCTCAGGCTTCGGACTGGGACTGAACCTTGTCAGTCGGATACTCGAAGCCCATGGTGGTAAGGTGGATGTGGACAGTGTGAAAGGGGAATACAGTAAATTCTCTCTTTGGTTTCCCAAGGAGGCTAAGACAGAAGAGGTATGAACAACATTAAATTGCTTTTGGTAGAGGATGATGCCAACCTGAGCTATATCATCAGCAGTAGCTTACAGGAGTTGATAGGAGGTTATGATATAGTGACTGCTACCAATGGGGCTGAGGGGCTGAAGGCCTGGAAGGACTATCATCCCGATGTCATTATTGCAGATATTGACATGCCTGTAATGAATGGTTTCGAGATGGTGGAGAAAATCCGTGAGACCGACGGAGACACATTGATCTTTTTTACTTCGGCACTGACTTCGCCCGAGGATGTGAGCCATGGTTATCGTCTGGGTGTAAACAACTACTTGAAGAAACCGTTCGTCCCCGAGGAACTGGATGCCAGTATCAAGGCTCTTCTGAAACTCCAAAGAGGAGAGCGGGCAAATAATGAGACGGGACAGTTGCACATAGGAAGCTTTATCTTTGATTCCCGCACTTGCGCATTGACTTCTACGGATGGGAAGGAAGAACATCTCACGGAAACAGAAGGAAAACTCCTGCGCCTGTTGGCAGAGAATCTGGGAGAGATGGTGAGTCGTGATGCCATCATGTACCGCATCTGGGGAAATACCGACTACTATGTCTCCCGTAGCTTGGATGTGTTTGTAAGGAAACTTCGGATGCGCCTTTCTGCTGATAAACGGGTAGAATTGACTACTGTCAGGGGACAAGGACTGAAACTAGAAGTTAAAAATTGAGAATTGAGGATTGAAAATTGAGAATTACTTTCCAAATGATTATACCATGCGCAACCAAATGTTTAATCCTCAATTCTCAATTCTCAATTCTCAATCTTCAATAGATATAAATACTAAACAAAATATCATGAAACGTACGATCTTATTACTTATTTCGCTGTTAGCAGTTATTTGTCTACGTGCGGAAGTGCGTGAAGTACCTCTGTTGCAGAATGTCTTTGCACGTCAGAGTGTTTCACTGAACGGCAAGTGGAACTATATCGTTGATCCGTTTGACAATGGTTACTACGACTATCGTTTGCGACCAATGGATCGAGGTGGATTTGGTGATAACCGAAAGCCCAGTAATCCGCAGGAACTGGTGGAGTATAATTTCGATACCTCTCCTATTATGGATATCCCATCTGATTGGAACACAAAGGACGAACAACTCTTCTTCTACGAGGGCTCAGTGTGGTTCAAGCGTGACTTTACCTACCATCAGGAGGAGGGGAAACGTGCCATCCTGTATTTCGGTGCGGTAAACTACCTGTCGATGGTGTGGGTGAACGGTCAGAAAGTGGGCGAGCATATCGGTGGATTCACGCCTTTCAATTTTGATGTGACGGATGTGTTGAAGGAAGGCGACAACTTTGTGGTGGTGCGTGTGAACAATAAGCGCGATCAGGACAATGTACCTACACTCAACTTCGATTGGTGGAACTACGGTGGTATCACGCGTGATGTGATGTTGGTACAAGTGCCCGAAACCTATATTGAAGATTATTATGTGCAACTGGCCAAGGGTGATGCCACAACCATTGAAGGGTGGGTAAAACTGAACCGTCCAATTTTAGGAGGAAGGGTCACTGTGGAGATTCCTGAACTGAAAATCAGTCAGACAGTGCACACTGATGCCGAAGGTCGTGGATCTTTCTCTGTGAAGGCAAAGCCCCAGTTGTGGACGCCAGAGAATCCTAAACTCTATCAGGTGACCGTGGATATGGGAACTGAACGATTCAGTGATGAGGTTGGTTTCCGTACCATCGAGACGCGTGGAAAGGAAATCCTGCTCAATGGGAAACCCATATTCCTGCGCGGTGTGAGCATCCATGAGGAAGCACCATTCCGTCAGGGACGAGCCTGGACCACAGAAGATGCCCATACCTTGCTAACTTGGGCGAAAGAGCTGGGATGCAACTATGTACGTCTGGCACACTATCCGCACAATGAGCGTATGGTGCGTGAGGCAGAACGTATGGGCATCATGGTATGGAGTGAGATTCCTGTGTATTGGACCATCTCATGGGAGAACCAAGCTACGTACGACAATGCCCAGCGCCAGCTCACGGACATGATCACACGCGACAAGAATCGTTGTGCCATCATCATCTGGAGCATTGCCAACGAGACTCCTCACAGCGATGCACGCGATAAGTTCCTAAGCAGTCTGTCCAAGCATGCCCGTACGCTGGATAACGTACGACTCATCAGTATGGCGATGGAAGTCACCTCGGCACAGAACTACCATAACCGTTTGAACGACAATATGAACGAGTTTGTGGATGTGGTGAGCTTCAACGAGTACATCGGTTGGTACCGTGATGTGAATGATGCCTTGAAGATGACCTGGGAAATTCCATACAACAAACCGGTGATCATCAGCGAGTTCGGCGGTGGTGCCTTGGCTGGCTATCATGGCGATGTCAACCAGCGCTTCACGGAGGAGTTTCAGGAGAATGTCTATAAAAACAACATCGTGATGTTCGAGAAAATCGATGGACTTGCAGGCACTTCCCCTTGGATTCTGATGGACTTCCGTTCCCCTCGTCGTCAACTTAATGGTATCCAGGACTTCTTCAATCGCAAGGGCCTGATCTCCAGTTGGGGTGAGAAGAAGAAAGCCTTTTACATCATGCAAGAATGGTATCGGAAGAAAGGGGCGAAGTAATTACTTCTTCAAATCAAAGAGATAAGTGGCTTTGATGCCAATGCCGCTATTGGCTGAGCGGGAGAAATAGTCGCGTTTGGTGTTGCCAAAGACATCGCCCAAGCCGTAGTAGTAACGCCCTTCCACAAGGAAGTTGCCAATACCCGTGTGGAACTCGAAGCCTGCACCGCCGATAATGCCATAATCAAATTTGTGTTCTACCTCCAGTACATGCTGCTCTTGGTGGTAACGGTAATTTTCCCAATCGCCATCAATACTGCTACTGTCGCTAAGGTAGTAGCTGAACTGTGGCCCTGCATGGATGAAGAACTTCAAGAAACCATTCTCCTTGCCAAATCCAATATGTGCCATGATAGGAAGCTCTACGTAGCGCAGTTTTCGTGTGTATTGTAACTCTGGATAGTCCTCGTAGAACTCATCCCAACCGCGTTGCACAAGGTTGGCTTCTGCCTGAATACCACAAAGCATACCAAACCAGCGTTCGGAGATATAACGTACGGTAATACCATAGGCAGGTCCCATAAGGTTCTTCTGCTTCACCTTGGGGGAGAATGTCACACTGCTCATCTGCACACCACCGTTCACGCCAATAGCGAGGTTATGACGCTGGTCGCCTACCTGTGCCTGGACCATCAACGTTGTTGCCAAGCATAGGAACAGAGTGAGGAGATATCGGGTAGCTGACGTCATAAATCAATCAAAGTCGAGCTTGATAAGTTCGTTGTTACGGGTGAAGTGTACGAAGAACACTTTCTTGTTGATGAAACCGCCCCAGTTGTTCACACGTTCGTACTTGAAGCCTGTCTGTATGGGTCGTGCCAACAACTGACTCTGGTTCTGATCAAAGGCCGTGCCATAAAGCCACATGCCCTTGAGGAAGAAGAAGCCAGTGTCGAAGCCCAACATACCATATTTAGGATAACGGTCTTCCATCTCCTTTCCATACCAACGACGGAACTTCGAAATGAACTGCTTGGGTTCTTCCATCAGGTTGTTGGTATAGAAGGAACTATAGAAATAGGTGTCGAGCTCGAAGAACGATTCCAGGAAGTCGTTGGTGTAGGTCTGCCATTCAGGATAACCGAAGAGGTGAATATTGTCGATGCCTTGGGTGACATTGAGGATGGAGTCGCGTACCACCATCGTGAGTTGGGGAATAGACCTGATAAGGGCGGTATTGCTTCCACTGGTAGGAACAAAGATATTGTCCTTATCCTTTCTCAGAGAACCTTTCATGGCTTCGTAGCCTTCTGATTCGCTCAGAGTAGTGCTAGGAACATTCCTACGTTGCAGATCTTCACGGAATCCCTTGATGAAATCAGCCTTGTCATTTTCTCTGCTCTCAATAAAAATGACATGGGCATTGGGGAACTGACGGGCAAAGTGGTCGTACACCTCTGAATAGAAGTATGACTGTGGGGTATTCACCTGATAGACCTGTGGGTTGTTGTACACCGTATTGTCGCGTGAAGTGAACGGAATCACCAAACGGATGTTGTTCTCTTGAGCGAAATTGGCCAATGGTTCTATCTGCTCAGTATGCATCGGGCCAAAGATGATGTTCATGTCCTTCATTTCTGACTTTGTCAGCAAGGTCTTCATTTCATCTGCCGTACTGCCTGAGTTGTAGGTATGCAGGTCAATGTTGGCTCCTGTACCCTTGAGGCTATCCATAGCCAACAGGAAGCCCTGATAGTATTCCAACATGCGCTTGGTCTCTGTGGTGGCATTCCCGTCTTTCAGGAAGGGGAGGATAAGCGCAGCTTTGATGGAGTGCAGTTTCTTGGCTACCTCCGTATTAGCTTGGAAAAGTTCTTTGTCGGTTGGCTCCTTCACTTCTTGCTTCACCTCTTCCTTATGGTAAGGGATAGCCAGGAAAGAGTTCTTCTTCAACTTGCGGGCATCTTTCAGGTCGGAGTTGGCCGACAATAGTTCTTCTTCTGTGATGCCATACTGACGGGCAATGCTATAGATGGTTTCTCCACTCTTTACTTTGTGCATTTCCCTGACTGCAGGTCTCACTGCCTGTGGGATTTCCTGCTCCTGAGGTTGCTGCTCTGGTTGAAGGGCCGTCTTCTCGTTGGATTCAGGAATACGAATCACTTGACCAGCCTTGAAGTTGGTGGCACTCAGACCAGGGTTGGCATCCATGATGGCACGTACAGTGACCTTGTAGTTCACTGACAGACGATAGAGTGTCTCCCCACTGATGATGGTGTGGAACGAACCGCCCTGCTGGTTGGATGGACGACGTGGGATGCGCAACTGCTTACCCTCTATAATAGTGGTATCACTGCCTGGATTCAGCTTCACTATGTCATCGATGGATACGCCATACATGCTGGAGATGGAAGTCAGCGTCTGACCTTTCTCGATGGTGTGCATGATGTACGACTGGTTTTCCTGTGCCTGTACGCCCAAGCTCACCATCAAAGTAAGCAGCAGCGAACCTAATATCTTTTTCAAAGTCTTCATTTTTTTCTGATAATCTTAAGTTGATGCAAAATTACGTCATTATTTCCAAACTTTCAATTATGTGCCTATGTTTTTTGCATAAGGGTTGTGTACAAAGAATAAAATCCGTAAATTTGCAGTTTCCAATCGAAATGTGAAGATGCAAGACGAAACAGGATATATTCAGGTGTATGGTGCACGCGTACACAATCTGAAAAACATAGATGTGCAGATTCCTCGTGGAAGCTTGACGGTGATCACTGGACTTAGTGGCAGTGGAAAGTCATCGTTGGCTTTCGATACTATCTTTGCAGAGGGCCAGCGTCGTTACATAGAGACCTTCTCTGCTTATGCCCGTAATTTTCTGGGAAACCTGGAACGACCCGATGTGGACAAAATCACAGGCCTCAGTCCGGTGATATCCATCGATCAGAAAACCACCAATAAGAATCCACGCTCTACCGTAGGTACCACTACTGAGGTGAACGACTACCTGCGACTGCTGTTTGCCAGGGCAGGAGAAGCTTATTCTTACCTCACGGGAGAGAAAATGGTGAAATATACGGAGGAGCAAATTATTCAGCTTATTCTCAAAGGTTATGAGGGAAAACGTATCTATGTGCTGGCTCCACTGGTGCAACATCGTAAGGGCCATTATCGCGAACTGTTTGAGAATGTGCGAAAGAAAGGATATCTGCATGTACGTGTGGATGGGGAACTCACGGAGGCCATGCCTGGCATGAAGTTGGATCGTTACAAGAATCATGACATTGAATTGGTCATCGATCGTCTAATCGTTGGGGAGAAAGATTTGCCTCGCCTGAAGAACAGTGTAGCTGCTGCCATGAAGCAAGGGGAGGGACTGCTGATGATTCTGAATGCTGAGACAAATGAGATCCGTCATTTCA
Organism: Bacteroidaceae bacterium; assembly: GCA_017427065.1. Lineage (GTDB taxonomy): Bacteria > Bacteroidota > Bacteroidia > Bacteroidales > Bacteroidaceae > Bacteroides. Next base: position 294,973 of record JAFRTL010000016.1, read on the forward strand.
GTAAGACCTTGATGGATCCAGTAAGCGGACTTTCTTACCGTGATCCTGCTCCCCATAATTTCTCTTTCAATTCTCCACAGGGGGCCTGTCCGTGCTGTCGTGGACTGGGTGTGGTGAACCAGATTGATGAGCATCTGGTCATTCCTGATGAAACCCTTTCCGTGCGTCAAGGTGCCATTGCTCCGTTGGGAAAATACAGGAACACGTTGATGTTCTGGCAAATCAATGCTTTGCTGGAGAAATATGATGCTACACTGGATACCCCTGTGAAAGACCTTCCCCATGAGGTGATTCACGAGATTCTTTATGGAAGTGATGAGCGCGTGAAAATAAATAAGGACTTGATTGGCGCTTCTTCCGACTACTTTGTAACTTACGAAGGACTGGTAAAGTATATCCAGACCTTGCAGGAGAACGATGACTCTGCTACGGAGCAGAAATGGGCGGAGCAGTTTGCCACGATGGTGGAATGCCCTGAATGTCATGGTGCCAAGTTGAAAAAAGAGGCCCTCTCTTACCGCATCCACGACAAGAATATCCATGAGCTTTCCTGCATGGATGTGGCGGAGCTGTATGAATGGATGCAGCAGGTGGAGCCTCACCTTAGTAACAAGCAGCAACAGATTGCCACAGAGATTCTGAAGGAAATACGTACCCGACTGAAATTCTTGCTGGATGTAGGACTAGATTATCTCTCCCTCAATCGTGGGTCGGCTACCTTGTCGGGTGGTGAGAGTCAGCGCATCCGTCTGGCTACACAGATAGGTTCGCAACTGGTGAATGTACTCTATATCCTCGATGAGCCAAGCATAGGCTTGCACCAGAGAGATAATCAGAGACTGATCCATTCCTTGAAGGAACTGCGCGACTTGGGTAACACGGTGATTGTGGTGGAGCACGACAAGGAGATGATGTTGGCAGCCGACTATATCATTGATATGGGACCAAAGGCTGGCAGACTAGGTGGTGAGGTGATGTTCGAAGGTAATCCTAGGAAGATGCTGCATACGCATACGCTGACCTCGCAATACCTGAATGGGGAAAAGAAGATTGAGGTTCCTGAGAAACGCAGGGAAGGAAAGGGAAAAACTATCAAGTTGATAGGTGCTTCTGGTAACAACCTGAAACAGGTCACAGTGGAGTTTCCTTTGGGTAAACTCATCTGTGTGACAGGAGTGTCGGGTAGTGGCAAATCCACGCTGATCAACGATACGCTTCAGCCCATTATCTCCCAGAAACTGTATCACTCCCTGAAAGCTCCGTTACCTTATGAAGCGATAGAAGGATTGGAATATATAGATAAGGTTGTGAATGTGGACCAGTCGCCACTGGGACGTACACCCCGTTCCAATCCTGCTACCTATACAGGTGTGTTCTCTGATATCCGCAACCTGTTCGTAGGACTGCCAGAAGCGAAGATACGAGGCTATAAGCCTGGACGCTTCTCCTTCAACGTGAAGGGTGGACGATGTGAGGTTTGTCAGGGAAATGGCTACAAGACCATAGAGATGAACTTCCTGCCCGATGTGTATGTGCCTTGTGAGGAGTGTCATGGCAAGCGTTACAACCGTGAGACATTGGAAGTGCGCTTCAAGAGCAAGAGCATTGCCGATGTACTGGACATGACCATCAATCAGGCTGTGGAATTCTTCGAGCATGTACCAGCCATCCTGAATAAGATTAAGGTGATTCAGGACGTTGGACTTGGTTATGTGAAGTTGGGGCAACCTTCCACAACACTGAGTGGTGGTGAGAGTCAGCGCGTAAAGTTGGCTACAGAGCTCTCGAAGCGTGATACAGGTAAGACGCTCTACATCCTAGATGAGCCAACCACAGGCCTCCATTTTGAGGATATACGCGTACTAATGAACGTACTTAATCGATTGGTGGACAAGGGTAACACAGTGATTGTGATAGAGCATAATCTGGATGTCATCAAAATGGCAGATCATATTATCGATATGGGACCCGAAGGTGGTCGTGGCGGAGGATTGGTACTTTCTACAGGTACCCCTGAGGAGGTTGCCATGAGTGATAAAGGTTTTACTCCACAATATCTACGAGAAGAATTAGGTCTCTGATGATTGCTAAATGGATAAAAACTTTTATCTTTGCGGATAATATTGAAATATTAATAACTTAAATAACTTAAATCTATGTTTGAAGGACAACCGAAAGGTCTATGGGCTTTAGCCTTGGCCAATACAGGAGAGCGATTCGGCTACTATACGATGATAGCTGTGTTCGCTCTGTTTTTGAGAGCTAATTTCGGATTAAGTGCAGGTGTAGCTGGAACCATTTACAGTTCGTTCCTGATGTTCGTTTACTTCTTTCCACTCATAGGTGGTATGCTGGCAGATAAGTTCGGCTTTGGAAAGATGGTAACCACAGGTATCATTGTCATGTTCTTGGGCTATTTGTTGCTTTCCATCCCATTGGGTGGTGTGAATCCTGCTACTGGAAAGACCGATATGGTAGCTATGGTTGCTATGATTGCCGCTTTGCTTGCCATTGGTTTTGGTACAGGACTCTTTAAGGGTAACCTGCAGGTAATGGTGGGTAACTTGTATGATGATCCTGCCTATGCTGCCAAGCGAGATGCTGGTTTCTCTCTGTTCTATATGGCTATCAATATCGGTGCATTGTTTGCTCCTACTGCTGCCATCAAGATTAAGGACTGGGCAGAGAACTCTCTTGGTTACAGTGGCAATGATGCTTATCATTTCTCATTTGCTGTGGCCTGCGTTTCATTGATCGTATCTATTGCCATTTACTATATCTTCCGTTCTACCTTCCGTCATACAGAGGGTGGAAAAAGAGCTGTGGCTGCCCAAGTATCCAATGAACCTGAACTGACTCCTAAGGAGACTAAAGATCGCATTGTGGCTTTGTGTCTAGTTTATGCTGTGGTTGTTTTCTTCTGGATGGCATTCCATCAGAATGGTCTTTCCCTGACTTATTTCGCTAATGAGTTCACGGCTCAGTCTTCCAGTGGACTGGAGAGCATGGCTTTTGATGTGATTAATCTGGTGATGATTATCCTGATAGTTTATGCAGGTTTCTCACTCTATGAAGCTAAGACGGCTCAGAAGAAGCTTATCTCTGGGGTAGTGATTGCGTTTGCAGTAGCTGTGCTGTGCTGGAAATATGTGAACCTCAGCGGTAGTGTTGATGTAAGTGCTCCTATTTTCCAGCAGTTCAATCCGTTCTATGTAGTGGCTTTGACGCCTGTGAGCATGGCTCTTTTTGGCTATCTGGGACGTAAGGGTAAGGAACCTACTGCTCCTCGCAAGATTGCCTATGGTATGCTTGTGGCTGCCTTGGCCTACTGTGTGATGGCTGCCTTCTGTGTTGGTCTGCCTAAGCCTCAGACGGAGATTGGTGCAGATGGTATCATGGTAGCTAAGCACGTGGCTGATGTGACTCCTAACTTGCTGATTGGTACTTACTTGATTCTGACCTTTGCAGAGTTGCTGCTCAGCCCTATGGGTATTTCCTTTGTAACAAAGGTGGCTCCTCCTAAATATAAAGGTATGATGATGGGTGGCTGGTTTGTAGCGACTGCTATTGGTAACCAGTTGGTAATGGTAGGTGGCCTGTTGTGGGGTCCGCTGCCACTCTGGGCCGTTTGGAGTGTGTTCATTGCCCTCTGTCTCCTCTCCGCTCTCTTTATGTTTGTGATGATGAAGCGGTTGGAGAAAGTAGCGAGGTGAAATTGAGAATTGAGAATTAAGAATTAAGGCTGCGCTATCGTTTTACTTGGCGCAGCCTTTTTTAGAAATACATACAACTATGCTAACCATACGCAAAGCCACGCTTGAAGACTGTCAACTGATTCATGAGTTGGCGGAACAAATCTTTCCTGAAACCTATAAGGAAATTCTGTCACCAGAACAAAATGACTATATGATGGATTGGATGTACTCCTTAGAAAATCTGCACAAGCAGATGACGGAGGAGGGACATGTCTATCAGATTGCTTTTCAGGAGGATCGCCCTATAGGTTATGTGTCTGTACAGCCACAAGGAAAGAACGAGGAAGGCGTGGACACGTTCCACTTGCAGAAAATCTATGTGCTGCCTTCGGAGCAAGGCACTGGCGCAGGAAAATTTCTTTTCAACCATGCCATCCGTTATATTAAGGAAGTGCATCCAGGCCCTTGTCTGATGGAACTGAATGTGAATCGGAACAACAATGCCTTGAGTTTCTATGAGCATCTGGGGATGCGAAAACTACGCCAAGGTGATTTCCCCATCGGACATGGTTACTACATGAATGATTACATCATGGGGTTGGAATTATAACAACCAAGATCCCTCTCCTAAGATAGGAGAGGGTTAGGGTGAGGTCTGCCTTTGCCTTACAGCCTCGAACAGCAGGATGGCTGCACTGACGGAGACATTCAGAGAATCCAATCTGCCAAGCATCGGGATGCGGATATGGGCATCTGCAGCCTTACGCCATTGATTCGTGAGTCCAGTGCTTTCTGTGCCCATCACAATAGCTGTGCCACTACGCATGTCTGTATCATAATAGAGGTGTGAATCTTGCAATTGAGCCGTGAGGATCTTTATGCCTCTTCCTTTCAGGAAACGGATGCAGTCCTCAGAGGTACAAGTCACACAAGGCACGGTAAAGATAGCTCCGATGCTACTGCGTATCAGATTCGGATTATAGAGGTCTGTGAGAGGATCGCACACGATGACCGCATCTGCATGAGCCGCATCTGCACTGCGAAGGATAGCCCCTAAGTTGCCAGGTTTCTCCACACTTTCCAAGACGATGATAAGGGGAGTTTTACCAAGCTTGAGTGTCTCCAAGGCATGGGAACGTGCTTTCACTACAGCAATAATGCCTTCTGTACCTCCACGATAGGCCATCTTCTCATACACTTCGGGAGTCACCTCATAGCAAGGTGCCTCAGTGTGGAATGATTTAGTGCCCAAGAGGGTAGGGCATACGAAGACGCTGTCGAGCTGATAGCCTGCTTCCAGGCAATGCTCCACTTCGCGCAGTCCTTCCACTACAAACAGTCCCAGCTTCCGTCTTTCAGACGATTTCTGCTGCAAGGCTACCACTGCTTTTACCTTCGGATTCTGTAAACTCGTGATGCTGTCCATGGGTTCATCTATATTTTTGGCAAAGTTAGCATATTTTTGCTGTATTATTGGTCCTTAGTCAAATTTTTGCTATTTATCATAAGAGAAAGGGTATGCAATCGCATACCCTTTCTTCATAGCTACTTTACTACTGTAAAGATATAAAACACACTGAATCTATTGCTTGATAAATTAGCTTCGCTGATTCACTTCTTAATGAATTGGCTTCGCCCATTTATCGTCGCGCCTCGTCAAAGATTAAAAGCAAGCTTTCATCTTTGATCTCACCGCTTGATAAATTCTACACGACGATTCTTGGCGCGACCTTCGTCAGTGCCATTATCGGCTACAGGTTCATGAGAGCCTTTACCTACAGCACGGAGGTTGAATGGATCTACGCCCATGCCTTCGAGGGCCTTCACCACTGCCTCTGCACGCTGCTGTGAAAGAGGATCATTGATGGTATCAGAACCCTGATTGTCTGTATGGCCTTGTACTTCGAAGCGAGCAGAAGAGTCTTTCTTCATATAGTCTGCCACCTTCTGGATTTCCTCCATTGACTCTGGTTTCAAGGTTGCCTTGCCAGTTTCGAAGAGGATATTGTTGGTGACGAACTTACCTGTTTCTGCAATGGCTTTCTCTACAGCTGAAGAATAGTCTGTAGCATTGCGCTCATAGAGTTCCACTGCACCCTTGGCCATCACTACGTTAGTGACATAGACACCTTTATTGCTGTCTGAACTACCTTCCATATACCAAGAGCGAGGTTGTTTCATATTCGGGATATTCACGATGCGCTCGTAATTGAGGTACATCTTGAAAGCACGCTTGTTGAATGAGATGGCAATGTGGTTCCAGTCGTTTTTCTTGAAAACCTTGGCAATAGCAGCTGTTCCGGGTTCTCCATCAATTTTATCATCATTGGGATTATATGCTCCCCAACCCCAACCAATACCATAATAGCCTCCACTTGGATTGTTGAGCGTATGCGTCTCCACGCTGGTACGGATATCGAAGGCGTTATAGCCGTCTTCAGCTTTCAAGACAATGTCGAGGGTGGCATCCCAACTGGAGCCTTCCTGGGCGGGTTGTGACAGTACGTCGAATTCGATGGTAAACTCTTCTGGCAGATAAAACTTTTCTTCCATCAGAGGCTGGATCCTTCCTCCCTCCATCTTGATGGCATTTACGCCCTTGATATTCACTACTTCCACTTCGGAGCCACTGAGGAGGTCCCATTTGGAAGGGAACTCGCCTAATTGCTCACCTTTCAGTTCGTCATTGAAGAATACTGTGCCGCCACGCTTGAAGTCGCTCTTGGCTTGGATTTCAGCAAAGTCCACAGGCTCATCACTTGCTACTGCCTCTGCCTCTTCTGCATCATTAGCGTTGTTATTCTTATTAGATTTCTTGTTGCCAAGGGCATCATCCATTTCATCGCTGACGGTATCTTCAGCTTTATTCAGCACCTTATTCTCAACGGTGTTCTTAACGCGCTCACCCAGTTTTTTCAGCAACTGTGCATTAGCATCTGTAGAATAGCTCAGTGCTACTGCCAGCACTGCCAGCATCATTATCAGCTTCTTCATAATCGTTACAATTTAATGCATTAATAATATTTTCCTCACTCACTCTTTTTTGTTCGTACACACAGAAAAAATTGTTCGTACACACAGGAACAAGTTTTTCCTAACGTTGTATTTTTATGTCCACAACTATGGACATTTATGTCCACAGGCATGGACATAAATGTTCAGCGTGAGAGCATTCTGACAAATCCCCCTTGTGGTTTTCAGAACCACATGATACGCCATTTCTCCTTCACCTTTCACAAAGCGTCTGTTAGTGATTGATTGTCATAATCTAACTCGTGTGAAAGATAAGTCTCCGTCTTTCACGACCTTTCACCACCCTTCACCATGAAAGGAGATGCGTGAAAGATGGTGAAGGATCGACTCCTTTCTTTCACACATGTAACATACTGTTTGTTAGAACGTTATGGCCTCCGTGTGAAAGGTGAAAGGAAAAGACATTTCTGCGTTTTCATAGAGCCATATATCTCCATGCAAATGTAAAGACTATTTATCAGATATAATACCCCCCAATTGGGGGATTTTGGTGTATGATTCATGAGAAACAGCGCAGATTTATTGGCTGTATGGCAAATAATTGGTAATTTGGCTGCATGAAACATAGGATAGCCTTGAATCTGATAGCACTTTGGCTGCTGATAAGCATTGGCAGCCAAGGAGTGATGGCGCAGTACAGTGATCATAGGAACCGTAAAGTGGATTCTCTGGAGGTGGTGCTTGCCAGTCCTAATCCACCTAAGGGAGAGCAATTGCTGCGTGCCTATCAGGATCTGATGTGGGGCTATGTGAACATAGAGGGGAAGGTGGCAGAGGACTATGCGCGTAAGGCTCTGGCACTGAGTTATGAACTCAACGCACTGAATGCCCGTGCAGATGCCTTGCGCATGATAGGTATGCTGGCATACGGACGTGGCGACTATGAGATGAGTTTGGACTTCTATAATCATGCTTTGGCAGTTACAGACAGCATGGCTGCCAGTAAGCGCTATATCGAAAAAGATGTGGACGACAATTACAGCGTGATCTATGGTTCCATAGGCAATCTTTATAATATTCAAGACCAGAACCTACTTGCCATAGAATACTACCAAAAGGCGCTCCCCATCTTTGAGAAATATGGTTGGCTAGAAAGTCAGACCATCCTCTACCACAATGTGGGTGAACTCTACTACACCATGGGCAACAGGGATGAAGCAGAGCGCAACTACCTGCTTGCCATAGAGTGTGGACGGAAGAGTGGAGATTCGCTGATGGTGGCTCTTCCTCAGCGTGGTTTGACAAAGATATATTTGGAGAAGGGCGACTATGATAAAGCCCTTCAGACAGGCATGGAGAGTTATGCCTACTATCAGCCAAACCAGAAGGAGGAACCAGGCGACTATTTGGAGCTACTTTCGACTTTGGCACAGATACATCTGATGGAAGGCCACAAGGACATCGCTAAAGCAGAGGCATACGCAGAGGAATCATACCGCTTGATGCGCAGCGATGAGGATATGATGGCCAGTTTCAAGAGCAATGCGCTGAGTGCCATGTATCTGGTAGCGATGGAGAAAGGACAGTGGCAGCGTGCCTACGATTTGGCACGTGAGAGCGTGGAAGCTGACCCTAACGATACGTATGACGATATAAATGACTATGAGAATCTGGCACACATCTGCATTCAATTGGGGCGTAAGGATGAGGCTGACTTATATATAAATAAGGTGCACGATCTGACCAAGGAATATGCTAACACACAGTATCAAAGTGCTCTCTCACAGATGCAGGTAATCTATGAAACAGAACAGAAACAATCTCAGATAGAGGAACTGCAACGTGAGCGTACGTGGATGCATTGGTTGACGTGGATCAGTGTGATAGCCTTGTTGCTACTTGTAGGACTGCTCATCTTCTTAGTCTTTTGGTTGAGGGAAAAACGTCGTCATGCAGAAGCTATAGCTAAGATAGATGGAGAGACTTCAGAACGGGTACGCATTGCACGCGACCTGCACGATCGTATGGGGGCATTGCTTACAGGAATTAAGTTGAACATGCAGCTTTTCACGCAACAGCCTGATAATATACAAGCCCGTGAGAATGCTTTGAACCTGACGGATGAAGCTGTGCATGAGATGCGGGGCATCGTGCACCATCTGATGCCAGAATCACTTCGTCGTTTTGGCTTGCGTACTGCCATTGAGAGTTTCTGTGATACTATGCCGTTGGCTCATTTCATGTTTCAAGGAGAAGACAGGCGATTGGATAAGCATTCAGAAGAAGCCATCTATTACATCGCTCATGAGTTGGTAAACAATGCTGCCAAGAATGCCCATGCTACCCGCATCGATGTGCGTCTTCACCAGAATGCGGATCATACAATTTTGGAAGTGAAAGATAACGGTAGTGGTATCAATCCACATGACTCTGGTTTTGGGATGGACAGCATCGCCTCGCGTGTCAAGGCACTAGGCGGTAAGTTGGAACTGAAATCGAATAGTGGCCGAGGTTCAGACTTCATCATAGAGGTACCTTTACGTTAAACATTATAATTCAGAAAAAGATGTATCGGATAATCATCGCAGATGACCATAAGATGGTGGCAGAAGCCATTTCAAGATTGGTTGAAACCATAGAGGTAGAAGGTAGTCGGATAGGTGAGGTTGTGAGTATTGCCTATACCTTGGAAGAGACACGTAAAGCCTGTGAGGAATTAAAACCAGATATCTTGTTGGTGGATATGGCCATGCCCGATGGAAACGGTATTGATTTTATTCCAAAGTTACAGGAGCTCTGCCCGACGATGAAAATTGCCGTTCTTACCTATTATTCAGAAGCATCCATTGTCCGCTTGGCTTTGAACAATGGTGCCCGTGGCTATTTCCTGAAAGCCTGCAATGCCCAGGAGTTGGTTCAGGGATTGAAGAAAGTGGGAGAGGGGGAAGTGTATGTCTGCGAAGAAGCTATGATGACACTGCGCAAAAAGAACAAAGCCGAGACGCTGACCAACCGTGAGAAAGAAATACTACGCCTTATTGTGGAAGGCTTTTCCACCAAGGAGATAGCTGTTAAGCTGTATCTTAGCTTTGAGACGGTACATAGTTACATGAAGAACATCCGACAGAAATTGGGCGTGAGCAACACGGCTTCCATCGTACGAGAAGCCATTAGGCAGCAGTTGATCTAAAAAGGAAAAAAGGGATATCCATTCGATATCCCCTTTATTTTACTTGATGGTAAAGAGTTTATTAAATCCTGTCATTTGGAAAACCTTACTGATGTCCTCGTTGATGTTGCTGACGATGACATTGCCTCCTCTAGCTTTAGCACTCTTCAATAGGCTGATAAAAATGCGCAAGCCAGAACTGCTGATGTATTCTAGGTCGGTGCAATCCAGAATGATTTCATCGCACTCTGCCGTCATCAAAGGTTCTACATCCTTCGTAGTCTGTGCGGCAGCCGCCGTATCAAGACGTCCCTTAAATACTGCAACCATGCAGCCATTCTCTTCTTTAATCTTTGTTTCCATCTTATTGAGTTTTAATTATTAATACATAGGGAAAAACAGGAATATCGCAGCCAGATCTACCAAGAGCAGAATGAGGTGCATCCATATACCCAGTCGCCAGAAGTCCGTAAACTTGAAGCCACCAGGACCATAGATCATCATTATGGTGGACGATCCCATCGGTGTGCAATAACTGATGCTTACTGCCGTCATGATAGCAATGACGAAAGGCATGGGATTGCATCCCAGTGTCAATGCCTGTTGATAGACAATGGGGAAGAATACAGCACCTGCGGCTACATTGCTGAACAATTCACTGGCTAAAGAGGCAATGAGACACATCACACCAATGATGATATATGGATTGTTGCCACAAATGTCAAGCACAGCATCTGCAATCACGGCCACAATACCTGTCTTGGTGATGGCAGTACTGAATACCACCAATGATCCCAGTATTAGCAAGAAATTCCAGTCGATATATTTTGTAATGTTGCGCATTCTGCAGCATCGGAGTAAGATGGAGGCACCAGCAGCCAACATAGTACACGTCAGCAACGGAATGAACTTGAACGATGACATGATAAACATCAGGATCAGAATAGCTGAAGAAACGATTGTACGTTTTCCTATCTCTGGGACAAACTGGGAGTCGAAGAACGTCAGACTGCGCTTAAAGTTGGTCTCTATATCCCGATCGTTCTTATGTGGACATTCCAACAATAATGTATCACCAGCTTGCAAGATCACCTCACGTGGTTGCTCATCCACACGCTTTCCTTGACGTGCTACAGCCACCAGTACCATGTCGTTACGTCTCTCGAAACTGCTGTGGCTCATACATGTGCCGATCAGGTCGCTTCCGAAGTTGACGTATGCCGTGCGGAGCTTGCGGTTGTTGTCTATTTCATTGATGTTGTATACATGATGATCAGCTGCGACCAATCCGTGACTTTTCTTCAGTTCCAAGATTTCGTTGATTTGTCCTGAATAGATCAAACGATCACCTCCAAAGATGTATTCATCGTCGGAAACAGGGGAGATGACTTCCTTGTCGAAACGCACAATTTCAATCAGCGAACCACCATGTACTTCCTTCAATCCTGCTTCACAGACAGTCTGCATCACAGCCTCATTGTCTGTAGGAACCAGTAATTCCACGGTATAGTCGCTCGTATCTTCGAAGGAAACTTCAGGAGACTCTCGGTCGGGCATGAAGTGACGCAGTATCGACATGAGGGCGATACCAGCCAGGGTACAAGCCAGACCAGGAATCAGCGGCGCAAAAAGATTAAGCGGAGTACCCGTTGCTTCTACATACAGACCTGCGATAATCAAGTTGGATGCCTGTCCCAACAATGTACACATACCTCCGAAAGTGGCAGCGTAGCTCAGTGGGATAAGCAACTTAGAAGGAGAGATCTCAAGTTTTCTAGCCCACATCTTCACCATGTCTGTGAACAGGGCCACTGCGTTCTCGCAGCCCATCATGGCACTGAGGGTAGCCACAGGAACCATCAGCTTGACTGTCGCTTGTCTGAAAGAAGTTGGAGTGCCTAGCAGATGTTTGCTGATCCAGTAGAGTACACCCGTATGCAGTAAGCCTGCCAGAACGATGTAGAACGCTCCGTTCACTAAGATGGCTTCAGATCCAAAGGAAGCAAGAACATCTGTTTCAGAAACAACATTCGTCAGCAAGAGAATGGTAACTGCACCAAGATAGGTCACCTCATTGGGTACACGCGTGCGTACCAAAAGATAAAACATCCCCAGAAGGACAGCCAGTACAATCCAAACTTGAGGTGTCAGACCTAAGATAGTAAGTTCTTCCATGTTATCCCTCTCGCTTTATATTCTTGTGTAAGGTGAGGACGTTCTTCCCATCCTTGTATTCATAGCTTATATCATCCATGATTTGACGAATCAAGTGAATGCCTAAACCACCTATTTCTCTATCAACAACCTCCAGACTGATGTCCACATCTTCTTTGGCGGTAGGATCAAAAGGGGTACCTGCATCTGAGATGATAAATCTCAGTTGTTCTTTATTAAATAACGCTTCAATAGTGACTGTTCCATAGGTTCCTGCAGGATAGGCATATTGCATAACATTGACAACCGCTTCCTCTAGAGCAAGATTCAGAGGCATGGCTTCTGAAAAGTCTATGCCAGCCTCTTCGGCTACAGCATCGACGAAAGAAGCCAGCTGAGGAATCTGCTGAATGTCATTGTCGAGTGTCAGAATACGTTTTTGGTATTCTTCCTGGGGTACTATTGAATGCACATTATCCATACAAAATATACACTAGAATAATTAGTAAAGGCAAAGATAATGCTTTTCCTTAAAACGACCATATAAAAATAAAAAAAAGGATGCGCCGATTGGCGCATCCTCCTTTTGTATGTATTTATTATTTGGATTAGCAACGCTTGTCCAGATAAGGCAATACATAAGGCTTGCGATACTCGTAGTAGTACAGACGGTGAGCAGCGGCTTCCTTGTCGTTGCCAACGAATGTACGAGTAGCAGGATTCCATTTCACTGGACGACCCAACTCGTAAGCGATGTTGCAGAGGCAGCAGAATACTGCACTTGATACACCAGCCTCGATAGGAGCGATAGTCTGCTGACGGCTGCGAACGCAATCGATGAAGTTCTGCATGTGAGGAGAGCTTGTCTCGAAGTTCTGAGCACGCTGCTGCTGACCACCACGCTCTGCCTGAGCAGCACGACGGCTGTACTCCTCGAACAGACGCTGACGCTCCTCTGGAGTCATCATACGAGGCTTGTTACCGCGCAGATTCTCAGGAATCAGTGAGTTGTCTGAGCACTCCAGATAACCACGAGCAACGTTGATCCAACCCTTGGTACCGATGAACTTCAGACCCTGAGCGTTAGGATTGTCCTCACCGTCGATGTCCTTAGTCAGGTATGGGTGTTCCATCAGGATGGTACCGTTTGGATAGCGAGCTGAATAAGCCTCACCTTCCTTCTGGTAACCACGTGGATAGTACTCAACTGGCTGCAGACCGTCGAAGCCCATAGCGCAGTTAGCAATGTCATGCATGTGAGCACCCCAGTCAGCGGTGTAACCGTTACCAGTCTCACGATACCAACGCCAAGCACCCCAGAATGCCTCACGCTTCTCAGCAACTACAACGGTAGTCTTACCGTTCTTAGTTACAGTCTGCTCCAGAGTGATAGGAGGACAAAGCTGGTCGTTGTACTCGATCTTAGGATCGCTCAATGGGCCTAACCAGAGGTTGAAGTTCAGGTTAGCAGGGATAGGCTGAACGCCACCGAATTCCTCGTACATCTTCTCGATTGGACGTGGAGGATCACCAACCTTTGAATAGATCTTCTCTACATGGCCGATGGCACCTGCCTGAATCAGCTCAATAGCCTTCTGGAACTCGCCGCTTGAACGCTGCTGGCTACCAGTCTGGAATACGCGACCATTGTGACGTACTGCATCCTGCATAGCATAAGCCTCAGTGATGGTATAAGTCAGAGGCTTCTGGCAATAAACATCCTTACCTGCCTGGCAAGCGTGGATTGCATGCAGAGTGTGCCAGTGGTCTGGAGAAGCTACCTCAACTGCATCGATGTCTTTGCGGTTCAAGAGCTCTTCATACTGCTCGTACTTGTCGCAACGCTCGTTCATACCCTTAGACTTCTGCCATGCATGTACACGACGCATGAAACGCTCAGTCTTGTTAGTGTCAACATCGCAGCAAGCTGCAACCTGTACACCAGCGCAACCAGCGAAACCACCGAAGTCATTCAGTGCCTGCTGACCAAGACCGATGAAACCTAATACAACGCGATCACTAGGAGCGATCTTCACACCGTTCTGTGCCCAGCTTGGCATGATAGTCAAGCTTGACAGACCGAGGGCTGAGAGACGCAGGAAATTGCGACGGCTCATACCCTTGCTTTCTGTGTTCATAGTCATAATTTTTTGTTGTTTAATAAAAAGATTGTTAATAAAACTATTTGTTAATAATTAGTTGTTTAATATATCTATAACCTAGGGTTATACAATTCATTTCAGCCACTTATCCAGCCACTCAAAGAAGGTACGCTGCCAGAGAATACCATTCTGCGGTTTCAGCACCCAGTGGTTCTCATCTGGGAATATCAGCAATTCTGCCGGTATGCCACGCATCTTTGCAGCATCGAAGGCAGCCATTGCTTGATTGGCCAGAATGCGGTAATCGCGTTCCCCATGAATGCAGAGGATAGGGGCATCCCACTTATCCACGAACAGATGGGGCGAATTGGCATAGGTGCGTTGTGCGATGGCATTTTGCTTCTCCCAGTAAGCACCTCCCAAATCCCAGTTGGTAAACCATTTTTCTTCGGTTTCCAGATATTGCATATCCAGATTGAAGATACCATCATGGGCAATAAACGCCTTGAAGCGTTTGTTATGATTGCCTGCCAACCAATAGACGGAGAATCCGCCAAAGCTGGCACCCACACAACCCAGATGATCCTTATCCACGTAAGGCTCTTTAGCCATTTCATCTATCGCAGTGAGGTAATCCTTCATACACTGACCACCATAATCACCACTGATAGCTTCATTCCATTCCACGCCAAAGCCAGGTAAACCACGACGATTAGGAGCCACGATGATATAATCGTTGGCTGCCATTATCTGGAAGTTCCAACGATAGCTCCAGAACTGGCTTACAGGACTCTGTGGACCTCCTTCGCAGAAGAGTAGGGTAGGGTATTTCTTGTTGGGATCAAATTGTGGAGGATAGATAACCCACGTCAGCATATCCTTGCCATCTGTGGTCTTCATCCAACGTCCTTCCACTCGTCCCATCTCAAGTTGGTCGTATATCTGTTTATTCTCTGCTGTCAGCTGTTTGATGGTTCCGCTTGGCGTCTTGTCCACCAGGTAGATTTCATCAGCCATGCTCATGCTATGACGCTTAGCAATCAGCTTATCTCCGCACAGATGTATACTGCCATAGTCGTACTGACCTTCCGTGATCTGACTGACAGCATCATTGTTTCCTAAATCGAAACGATAGATATGAGTTTCTCCATGCCAAACCCCAACGCCAAACACACTCTTGGAGTCAGCATCCCAGATAAATTCATCTACGTTGGTTTCCAATGCTTTGCTTACGAATCGCTTTTCACCTGTCTGAAGGTTCATGATGAAGAGACGATTGAGGTCAGATTCGTAACCATCGTGTTCCATGCTCAGCCAGGCGATGTATTGTCCATCAGGTGAATACTGTGGATTCGTATCATAACCCAGATTATCTTCCGTGATGTTTCGCGTCTGCTTGGTGGCAATGTCGTAAAGATAGATATCAGAGTTGGTAGAGATGGCATATTCCAAACCCGTCTTCTTGCGGCAGGTATAGGCTATTTGTTTGCCATCTGGACTCCATGCCAGTTGTTCCATGCCTCCGAATGGCTTCATAGGACTTTCATAAGGCTCACCTTCCAGGATATCCGTAATATTCGACAAGCCATTTGCATCTAAATCTGCTACGAAAGGATGAGGAGCTGTTGTAGTCCACTCGTCCCAATGCTTGTACATCAGGTCAGTCACAATGATACCACTGGTTTTCTGTAAATCAGGATATTTGTCTTGTGTGCTGGGGACAGTCTTGACTTGTGCGATGAACAGCACTTTAGAGCCATCGGGAGAGAAACCGAAACCTTCAATATCTCCTTCGTAGTTGGTCAGTTGTTTCTTACCTGTTCCATCAGGATTCATTTCCCAGATTTGACTGCTTCCGCTTTCACTGGACAGATAGGCAATCTTGCCATCCTTCCAAACAGGTTGTCCTTCGCGGAAACTGCTGTGGGTGATTTGGTTGTTTTCCGTGCCATCAGCTTTCATGACGAAAAGCTCACTGTTGCTCTTGTTCTGTGGCACGCTGTAGTAGGTAACAGAGTAAGCAATATGCTGCTGATCAGGAGAAACGGAAATATCCCCGATACGTCCCATTGCCCATAAAGCCTCTGGAGTCATACGTTTCCCTTCAATTCGGATGTCAGAACGGCCAATGACTGGCTCATCCGTTTGAGGCTCGTTCACACTGGCATTACACGCAGTGAGTGCTATGGTAGCAGACATTAGAAAAAGCTTACTTAGTTTCATAAATTATATAATTAAGGTATCCGTGCATTCTCACGAAAAAACACTTCAAGCCAAAATTCCGCCCAAAGTTAGATATTTTTTAATAAAAAACCACTATCTTAGTGGCATAAAATGATAAAAAGATTTAAAAACTGAGCTTATGAGAAAGATCGCTAGCGCTATTTTGCTATTCTTTTGCACCGTTTTGCAAGGTCAAGTTAACAATATGGTCATTCAAGCAGATAAGTTGGGTGCTCCCATACAGTCCACCATGTACGGTATCTTTTTTGAAGACATCAATTATGCTGCCGATGGCGGTCTGTATGGAGAATTGGTAAAGAACCGTTCTTTCGAGTTCCCTCAAGCTTTGCAGGGATGGAAGGCTTTTGGTAAGGTTGCTGTGCGCGATGATGGGCCCTTTGAGCGGAATCCTCACTATGTGCGCCTTTCCTATGCTGGACACGACCAGAAGTATACCGGATTGGAGAACGAGGGCTTTTTTGGCATTGGTGTAAAGGCCGGAGAGAGCTACCGTTTTTCCGTTTGGGCTCGATTGCCACAAGGAGATAAAGAGGCCAATCTTAGGGTGGAACTGATTGATCCTCACTCCATGGGTGAGCGTCAGGCTATCAGTATTGCTACCATCAAGGTAGATAAGGCAAATTGGACCAAATATGAAGTGGAACTGACTCCTAATGTCACTTTGCCAAAGGCACATCTACGCATTTTCTTGCGAGGAAACGCTACTGTGGATTTGGAGCACATTTCCCTCTTCCCTAAAGATACGTGGAAAGGTCATGAGAATGGCATGCGTAAGGACTTGGCACAAGCGCTGTACGATTTACATCCTGGAATCTTCCGTTTCCCTGGAGGATGTATCGTAGAAGGAACTGATTTGGATACGCGTTACAATTGGAAGAATTCAGTGGGGCCTGTCGAGAACCGTCCCTTGAATGAGAACCGTTGGCAATATACCTTTGATTACAAATTCTTTCCAGATTATTACCAAAGCTATGGCTTGGGTTTCTATGAGTATTTCCAGCTGGCTGAAGAGATTGGGGCAGAGCCGCTTCCTGTAATCAGCGTGGGTTTAGCATGCCAGTTCCAAAACAATGACCTAAGTGCCCATGTGCCTGTTTCAGAATTGGATCCTTACATTCAGGATGCCCTTGATCTGATAGAATTTGCCAATGGATCTGTTGATACACAATGGGGTAAGGTCCGTGCAGAAATGGGACATCCTGCACCGTTTGGCATGAAGTTCCTGGCTATCGGCAATGAGCAGTGGGATGAGATTTATCCTCAGCATTTGGAGCCTTTTGTGAAAGCCATCCGCCAACAGCATCCTGAGATTAAGATTGTGGGCAGTGCTGGCCCTAACTCAGAAGGGGAACAGTTTGATTACCTGTGGCCAGAGATGCGTCGACTTGGTGCCGATCTGGTGGATGAACATTTCTATCGTCCTGAGTCTTGGTTCTTGGCACAAGGGGCTCGTTATGACAATTACGACCGCAAGGGACCCAAGGTCTTTGCTGGGGAGTATGCATGTCATGGAACAGGGAAAAAGTGGAACCATTATTATACCTCTTTGCTGGAAGCTGCTTTCATGACTGGTTTGGAGCGCAATGCCGATGTGGTACACATGGCTACTTATGCTCCACTTTTCGCCCATCTAGAAGGGTGGCAGTGGCGACCAGACCTCATCTGGTTTGATAACCTGAGTACCGTACGTACTGTGAGTTACTATGTGCAGCAACTCTATGGTACCCATAAGGGCACACATACCTTGAAACTGACGATGGATGGGAAGAATGTTACTGGCGCTGAAGGACAAAATGGCTTATTTGCGAGTGCTGTCTATGATGTGGATAAGGGTGAATACATCGTGAAGGTGGCTAATACATCCGACCGTTATCAGCAAATCCATCTTCAATTCAAAGGTATGAAGAAGGGAACGTCTTTGACAACAGGCTCACGCGTCCTGCTTACTTCTCCAGAGATGGATGTGGAGAACACCATTGAAAATCCTACCCTGATTGTCCCACAAGAACAGACCATACGCGTCAGCGGACAGTCTCTCCGTGCCGATTTGCAGCCTTATAGCTTTGCAGTGTATATCGTGAAGTGATTACATGCACGAAGCATTGAAGCAGAGGGGCAGCAAATCCTCTACACAAGTCACTTCTAATACCCCCTCTTCACCATACAACAAGGTGCGGAGGGGTTTTTTGTTGCGCCATTGTGTTTCCAGCATCACCTGTCTGCAAGCTCCGCAAGGTGCTGTGGGATGAGGGGTAAACTCATCGTTGTTGTGGCGTGCAGCAATGGCAATGGTTTCCACCACTACATCTGGATAAGTGGAATTGGCGTAAAACAAGGTGGTACGCTCTGCACACGTACCACTGGGATAGGCTGCATTCTCCTGATTAGAACCACAGACGATTTCTCCATTGGCCAGTTTTGCCGCTGCGCCAACCATGAAATGGGAATAGGGAGCATAGCTCTGATAGGTCGCTTTCTTGGCCGCGTCAATCAGTTGCCTATCTTCCTCACTCAACTCTTCATAGTCGTAAAGATGGAAAGAGATATCAGGTTTAAGAGTTTTCATAGCATATTTTTTAGTTTCTAAAAGCAAAGATACAAAAGAGATTGATTTTTTGCTATATTTGCAACTGAAAGTTGAAAAAATGAAAAGAATGCGCATCAATAAATACCTTTTAAACATGTTGGCAGTCCTGCTGACTGTATGTTCTCCATTGCAGGCACAACGTCGAAATACGGCATACAACAATTACATAAAAGAGTATGCAGACTTAGCTGTGGACCAGATGAAACGTTATAAGATTCCTGCCAGTATTACGCTTTCTCAAGGACTTTTGGAAAGTGGTGCGGGACAAAGTTCGCTGGCTAAACGGAGCAATAATCACTTTGGCATTAAGTGTGGAAACAACTGGACAGGGCGTTCTGTACGAGCCAATGACGACTTGCCTAACGAGTGTTTTCGTGCCTATAGTCACGTGAAAGATTCTTACGAAGATCATTCTAAGTTTCTTACTCAGAACCGCCGTTATGCCTCTCTCTTCACTCTCAAGCAGACCGATTATCGTGGTTGGGCACAAGGCTTGAAGAAAGCAGGCTATGCTACGGATAAGTCGTATGCCACCAAACTTATCTCCATTATAGAGGATTATGAGCTTTATAAGTACGACTCCAAGACCAAGACCATGAGTAAGCGTGAGGAACGCAAGTGGCAGAAGGAACTCAAGAAGAAACCTTGGCTGGCCAATCCTCACGATGTCTATATTGCCAATGGCATTGCTTACGTGATAGCTCGCGATGGCGATACTTTTGACCTGCTCAGTGGAGAATTTCGCATCAGCAAGAGCAAACTCGTAAAATACAACGAACTGGAGAAAAGCTATACTCTGATGGATGGCGACATCATCTACTTGAATCAGAAGAACAAGAAGTGGGAAGGCAGTCAGATATACCATGTGGTGCGCGATGGAGACTCCATGCACTCCATTGCCCAGATTTATGGGGTACGTCTCAAGAGCCTCTATAAGCTCAATGCGGTCAGTGGCGACTATGTACCAGAGGTGGGCGATCGTATTTATTTAAAGTAATGCTATCCTTTTTTCAAAATAATACGTATCTTTGCGCCCGTTTTTAAGAGATTGAGACAAATTATCAATTAAATAGTTGACTTATGAAGAAAACAGTAAAACTTTTGATGGCAGCAGTGGTTGCCATGGCTCTGCAGGCATGCTCACAGCAGAAGAAAGAGGTAACCCTGCAGGTGAAAACCCAGGCAGGTGTGGTAGAAGGTATCGCTGAGGACGGCATTAAGAAGTTCCTTGGTGTGCAGTTTGCTGAAGCTCCTGTGGGTGATTTGCGTTGGAAGGCTCCACAGCCAGTGAAGGCTTGGGAAGGTGTTCGTGAGGCTAAGGCTTTTGGCAATGATCCTATGCAGCCTAACGTATTTGGTGACATGAATTTCCGTGGCGCTAGCCGTAGCGAGGACTGTCTGTATTTGAATATCTGGACTCCTGCCAACTTCGAGGATGAGGGTCTGCCTATCTTGATTTATTTTAATGGTGGTGGCTTAATGGCTGGTAGCGGTAGCGAACCTCGCTATGACGGTACGGCTATTGCAAAGCTGGGTGTGATTGGCGTGACTGCCAATTATCGAGAGGGCGTGTTTGGCTTCTTCGCACACCCAGAGCTAACAGCCGAGTCTTCTTATAAGGGTAGTGGTAACTATGGTTTCCTGGATCAGGTAGCTGCTATCCAGTGGGTCAAGGACAACATTGCTGCTTTTGGTGGCGATCCTAACCGCATCAACATCGTGGGCGAGAGCGCTGGTTCTTTCTCTACTTCTCTGCTGATGTGCTCTCCATTGTCAAAGGGCAACTTGGCTGGTGTGATGGGTTCCAGTGGTGCTGAGGTGCTGCCTTATGGCGCTGTGGCACAGGCCGATGCTGATGAGGCTGGCGTGAAACTGCTTGAGAGTAGAGGTCTCAAGTCACTTGCTGAGGCTCGTGCTCTTTCTGCAGATTCTCTGCAGAAACTGATTCCTCCACAGGGTATGGCCAACGTGGTACTCGATGGCTATTTCATGAAGGAGAGTGCTGACGATGTATTCAAGAAGGGTGAGCAGGCTCAGGTGCCTCTGCTTGTAGGTTGGAACTCACAAGAGGGTTCTCCTGCTTCAGCACTGCGTGGTCAGGAGCAGACTTTGGCCAACTATAAGAAGGCCATGACTGCTACCTTTGGTGATATGACTGATGAAATCTTCGAGGCTTACGGATTGCAGACTGATGCAGATCTGTTCAGTATGAAGAGTCTGAATTTGGCAGGCGACCTCTTCACTGGTTTCCCAACATGGAAGTGGGCCGACTATCATGCTAAGACCTCAAACCAGCCTGTATATCGTTATAAGTACATGCATCCACGTCCACAGGTATCTGCCAAGATGGGCAACATGGTTGGTGCATTGGCTGGTGGCGTACGCGAGATGACTGACGAGGAAAAGAAGGCACTTGCTGAGCGTCCTAAGTTCCCTGCTGGTGCTGTACACTCCGCTGATATCGAGTATGCTATGGGTAACCTGGCAAGCAATGAGTTCTACGATTGGCAACCAGAAGACTATGCCATCTCTGAATTGTTCCTGAACTACTATGCCAACTTCTGCAAGTATGGTAATCCTAACGGTGAGGGTCTTCCACAGTGGACTGCCATTAATGGTCAGCCAGTAGCTCCTGTGATGTACATCGACGTGGAGAGTGGCGAAAAGGCAGATGCTGCTATGGAGAACGCTTATCGCACACTGGAGAAGTTCTATCTGAGCAGATAAGTTTTTCTAGTAATAAAAATGGGGCGTGTCAGAAATGTGGCACGCCCTTTATTATTCTCTTAAACTATTCCGATATCTTGCTTTAGCTGTTGGATGGCTTTGGTTGCATTCCCTTCGTATTCATTCAGCAAGGTGACGAAGCGACTGCCGATGATGCCTCCAGAGGCATTGGCACAGGCCGCATCGAAGGTCTGCTTGTTACTGATGCCAAAGCCCACCATGCGAGGATTGCGTAGGTGCAGATCGTTTACCTTCTTGAAATAGGCCTGCTTCTGAGCGTTGAAATCACTTTGAGCCCCCGTCGTAGAGGCAGAAGAAACCATGTAGATAAAACCATCGGTGTGACGGTCGATTTCCAACACCCGCTCCGCACTGGTTTCTGGAGTGATGAGCATGATGACACGGATGTCGTACTTCGCAGCGATCGCCTTGTAGCTTTGTCCGAAATCACGGAAAGGAAGGTCAGGAATGATAACACCATCAATGCCGCAATTCTGGCATTCCTTGCAAAAATTCTCAAAGCCAAACTGATAGATTGGGTTGAGGTATCCCATGAGGATAAGAGGTATCTGCACCTCTTTTCGAATGTCACGCAACTGCTGGAAGAGCACACGGAGGGTCATGCCGTTCTTCAATGCACGTGTCGCTGCGTCTTGGATCACTGGCCCATCTGCCATAGGGTCACTGAAGGGAATGCCTATCTCGATGAGGCTGACGCCACCTTGTTCCAAGTCCTTTATGACTTGTGCCGTGCCATCAAGTGTTGGGCATCCGGCACAGAAATATACTGATAGTAATTTCTGAGGATGGTTTTGGAATAATTCCTTAATTCTGTTCATAATATTCTAATTTATAATCTTTTTTCTTTTTGTTCTGTTCATTCTTTCCCGCAGGGGAAAGAACGAACCAAGAAAGGCTGCCGACTGCACTTCCGCAGCTAAGATTGTTTCGATTCTTGCTAAGCGCCGCAAGACGGTCGCTTCGCTCACTTTGCGGTGCGGTGCTTTTTACGCGATAATCTCACAATCTTTTAACGCTGCTCCAGTGAGGTCGGGATCTTTGACGCAACATCGCTTTGCTCGTTGCTTTCCGTCCTCATTTTTGGAGCGTATAGAAAATCGGGAAAGTTTTCTGTTAAAAAGCGCGGGCTGTTTGAGCAAGCGGAGCTTGCGAGTTTTCGCGCTTTAAGAAAACGTGAGCGATTTTTAGCGTAAAAAATGCAGACGGCGGCGCTTCTTTTGGTTCTTTTCTTCAAGCTGCAGCGAAGAAAAGAATGATAATACTTTTTCAATCTCCTTAATACCAGGAGCCACTTCAAACTTACTGTTGAGATCATAACCAGCAAGGGCGGGATGGGAGAAACGTTTTAGCGCTTCTACGCTCTCTAGCCCTATGCCACCACTAAGCAGGAAGGGGGTGGCTCCTGTATAGTGCGACAGGATGTCCCAATCGAACGACTGGCCACTGCCTCCAAAAGCAGGAGTCTTGGTGTCGAAGAGGAAATAGTCGCACACACCTTGATAGCTCTCCGTGGATTCAAGGTCGCAGTCTTCTGCGATAAGGAATGCCTTGATGACTTTGAAGCCTACCTCCTTCAATTTCCGACAAAGCGCAGGTGATTCATTTCCATGCAACTGTATATGCGTAAGACCAAAAGACGCTGCTTTTTCCACCATCTCCTCGTAGGAAGCATTGACAAAGACACCTACCCGTTGGGCATGAACAGGCAGATAATCAGGCTTCTGGCGAACACAGCGTGGCGACTTCTCATAGAAGATAAACCCCATGAGATCGATACCCAATGCTTCCACTTCACGGATATTATCGCCTTGTGTCATGCCACACACTTTCACTAACCTCTTCATGTTTGCAAAGCACTAATGAAACGTTTCAATGCCATACCTGGAAGTCGTTCTTTCATGAAGGCTTCACCCATAAGAAAACCCTGATAGCCCACCTCACGAAGCTGAAGCACGATCTCTGGTTTCGAAATGCCACTTTCTGAAATCAGAAGCGGAGCGTCAGCCACATCTTTTACCGTCTGTTTCAGTGCTTCTGCCAGGTGGAAAGAGTTCTGTACATCCGTCACAAACGACCCTAAATGGCGGTTGTTCACACCCAATATATCGGGTTTACAACTGACATAAGGCAGCTCTTCCTCACTGTGTACTTCCAACAGTACCTCGAGGCCGATGGCATGGGCGATGGTTGCCAATTCGTCACACTTGTCTATCGTGAGGCAAGCTGCAATCAGGAGCACAGCATCGGCGCCTGCCAGACGAGCCTCGAAGAGCTGATGCTCATCGATGATGAAATCTTTGCGGAGAATGGGTAGTTGTATCAGTGGTCGTACTGCCTTGATGTCTTTCAACGATCCTCCGAAGAAGTGCTCGTCTGTCAGGATAGAGAGTGCCGATGCGCCACCTCCCCAATAGGCTGGAATTACCTCAGAAGGACGGGCCTCCTGATTGATCCATCCCTTGGAGGGTGACTTGCGTTTGAACTCAGAGATGATGCCTGTGGAGGAGGCTGCCAAGGAGGCTTTCATGCTACGTGGAGAAGGAGAAAGCGTGTCCACCAGCTCCTTCAATCCCTCGGTAGGGACTGCCAACTTGTACATTGCGACTTCCTTTCGTTTGTGGGCAACGATCTCTGTCAGTATATCTTTCATAACTTAATTGTTTATTGCAATGAATTTCTTTAGAACCTGGTATGCCTTGCCACTTTCCAATGATTCGCGTGCAATGTTGATGCATTCCTCTATGTCCTTCTCAGGCTCTATTACATGGATGGCAAGGGCTGCATTGATCAGTACCACGTTCTTCTGACTGTCTGTGGCTTGATTCATCAGCACGTCGTCGAAGATACGGGCAGCTTCCTCTTTGGTGTTTCCTCCGTAGAGTTCCTCAGGACGGGCATTCATGAAGCCGATGTCTTCAGGCAGGTAGAGGTATTCGCCTTGGTTGGTGAAGACCTTGAACTCTGCAGTCAGTGAGATCTCGTCATAGCCATCCAAACTGTTCACGATGCCAAATCCTATTCCAATGCGATGCTGGATATTGGCATAGAGACGCATCTGCTCTAGATTCGCCACCCCAAGCAACTGGTAAGCGGGTTTACAAGGGTTGATCAGCGGCCCCAGCAGATTGAAGATTGTTGGCACTTGGAGTGACTTACGGGTAGGTCCCACATACTTCATGGCTGGATGGAAGAACTGTGCATGTTGATACACCATGCCGCACTCATCCATACTGCGACGCAAGATGTCACCATTGTTGGTGAATTTCACTCCGTGCTGCTCCATTACGTTGCTGGCACCACTGACGGATGTCGCTCCATAGTTGCCGTGCTTGGCTACTTTATACCCAGCCCCAGCTACCACAAAGCAAGCACAGGTAGAGATGTTGAATGTGTTCTTACCATCACCACCAGTACCCACGATGTCGATAGGCTTATAGTCACTGAGGTCCACAGGAATGCGTAGTTCCAACAGTGCTTCGCGGAATCCCAACACTTCATCTACAGTTGCACCTCTCATCTGTATCATGGCGAGCATGGCGGAGACTTGTGCTGCAGGATATTTCTCTTCTGTGATGTCAAGCATCACTTTCTTTGTTTCTTCTTGAGTTAGTTCCTCGTTATGAAGGAGCTTTGATAATATCTGTTTCATAATAATATTAATTTTTGTTTTCCTAAGTTACTGTTCTTTTTTCTTTTGGTCGAGCAAAAGAAAAAGAACCAAAAAGAAAACTCGCCGACTGCACTTCCGCAGCTAAGATTGCTTCGCTTTTACCTAAGCGCTGCAAGACGACCGCTTCGCGCTCTTTTTGGTGCAGCGCTTTTAACGGTAAAAACTCGCAATCTCTTCACGCTGCTCCAGTGAGGTCGGGTCTTTGACGCAACATCGCTTCGCTCATTATTATCCATTACTCATTATCCACTCTCCATTAAGGGATGCTTTCCGGCCTCATTCTTGAAGAGTTTAGAAAATCGGGAAAGTTTTCTGTTAAAAAGCGCGGGCTGTTTGAGCAAGCTTAGCTTGCGAGTTTTCGCGCTTTAAGAAAACGTGAGCGATTTTTAGCGTAAAAAATGCAGCCGGCGGCGCTTCTTTTGTTCCTTTTCTTCGCGCTGCAGCGAAGAAAAGAATAATCAATTAGCATTAAGCCAATTAGAAACAATCCTTTCTCCATCAGGAGTGAGCACGCTTTCTGGATGGAATTGGATGCCGTGAATGTCGTAATGACGATGACGCAGCGCCATTATCTGTCCTTCCCGACTTTCTGCCGTAATCACCAGCGAATCGGGGAATCCTTTCTTATCCACTACCCAAGAATGATAGCGCCCCACGTTGATCTCCTTTCCTAGTCCATCGAAGAGGTATTCCCCTTCATCCAGAAGGCTGACGGGTGTCTGTACTCCATGAAACACCTCACTGAGATTGGTCAGCGTAGCCCCAAAGACCTGTCCGATAGCTTGCTCTCCTAAACATACGCCCAACATAGGTTTCTGTCCTGCATAGGTTTTTATCACGTCAAGCAACAGTCCTGCCTCTTCAGGGATACCTGGTCCTGGAGAGAGGATGAGCTTGTCGTATCGCCTTAAGTCACTGAGATGGAATCTGTCGTTTCTCAGCACGTCCACCTCAGCCCCCAGTTCTTTCACCAAGTGTGCCAGATTGTAAGTGAACGAATCGTAATTATCTATTATAACTATCTTCATGCTCAATTATCAATTTTCAATTATATTTCACTCCAGTTCCGCTCTATCGATAGCTCTACGCAGCGCACCGAGCTTATTGTTCACTTCCTGCAGTTCATTCTCTTCGTTGCTCTTCGCCACGATGCCTCCACCCGCTTGGAACCAAAGCACGCCGTTACGGCTGACGAAGGTACGGATGGTAATGGCTTGATTCAGACTGCCATTCAATCCGATAAAGCCGATGCAACCACCATACGCACCACGGTTATGAGGCTCTAGCTCACTGATGATCTGCATGGCACGTACCTTTGGCGCACCACTCAATGTCCCAGCAGGGAAGGTGTCGATAAACGCCTTGATAGGATTGGCATCCTCATCTAGCTCGCCACTTACACGACTCACCAAGTGAATCACATGACTGTAGTATTGCAACTGCTTATAGAACTCTACCTTCACATGATGGCAGTTGCGCGAAAGGTCATTACGAGCTAAGTCCACCAACATTACATGCTCTGCATTCTCCTTAGGATCCTTGCTCAGAGTCTCCGCATTCAGCGCATCCTGCACAGGATCCCCTGTGCGTCGAGTCGTTCCTGCGATAGGATCGATGAATGCCTTGCGCCCTTCGATGCGACAGTGCGTCTCTGGTGAAGAACCAAAAATACGGAAGCCTCCAAAATCGAAATAGAAGAGATAAGGGGAAGGGTTGATGCTTCTCAGAGCACGATACAGACGGAAGTCATCCCCCTCGAAATGCTGTTCGAAGCGACGGGAAAGTACCACCTGAAATACATCGCCACGCAGACAGTGGGCAATCCCACGACGGATATTCGCTTTGTGCTCCTCATCCGTAAGTGTGGAAGTCGTTGGCCCCACCGCCTTAAAGTCGTACACGCGATAAGTATTGTTCTTGATGGAGTTCTTGATTTCCTTCAGATGATTCTGCTCCCCGTCTTCCAGCATTTCGATAAGCATCAGTTCGTTTTTGAAGTCGTGGAACACGATGATGTACTTATAAAGAATGTAGTGCATGTCAGGCGCATCGTTGCGACTCTCTGTGCTATCTTTCACAGGGATTTGTTCAAAGTATCGCACTGCATTGAACGACGTATAGCCATAGAGTCCGCAGTAGTTGCTCCCTTCGCCTTCCACATGGAAACGACTCAGAAAGTCGGTCAGCGCATGCTCCACGCGATACTCCTCCGTGATAGGTTTTATCTCCCTCGATCCATCAGGAAGCCGATACACGGCATTCCCGTGGTCGATGCTCACACTTGCCAGAGGACACAGTCCGATAAACGAGCGGTTGTTCTCGCCACTGTGATAATCGGAGCTCTCCATCAGGGCACTTTGCGTGAATTGGTCACGCAGTTTTAAATAGGTACTTACAGGCGTGTATAGGTCGCCTAGTACTGTACAAGATGCTGTTGTGTAATTGTATTCTTTCATATTTTATTAATTTGTTTTTTAGTTTTCTGTTTGTTCATTCTTTCCCGCAGGGGAAAGAACGAACCAAGAAAGGCTGCCGACTGCACTTTTTCCGCTAAAAATCGCTCACGTTTTTGGGAGTGCCGCAAGACGACCGCTTCGCGCTCTTATTTGTGCGGCCCTCTTTTCCAAAAACTTTCCCGATTTTCTTCACACTCCAAAAGTGAGGTCGGATAGGGCTGCGCAGCCTAATTATGAATTGTCAATTGTGAATTCTCAATTCTCAATGTTCAATGTTCAATGATGATAAGTACGTTCCTAAGTCCTTATCTCCTCTTCCCGACACTGTGAGTACCACCACGTCCGTGGGCTTGAAGTGCATTTTGGGGAGGGCACCTAGTGCATGGGCACTTTCGATGGCGGGGATGATACCTTCCATCTTCGTCAGCTCGAATCCTGCAGCAAGGGCTTCATCGTCGTTGATGGATAAGACCGTTGCCCGCTTCTGTGCAGCCAGGTTCGCATGCATAGGACCAATGCCTGGATAATCCAAACCCGCAGAGATGGAGTAGGGCTCCTCTATTTGTCCGTCCTCATCCTGTATCACGTACGTTTTGGCGCCATGAATGATGCCCGTCTTCCCCAAGGCGATGGTAGCTGCCGTCTTACCACTATCCACACCCAAGCCACCAGCCTCTGCCAATACGATTTTCACTTTTGGATCATCAATGTAATGATAGATGGTACCCCCTGCATTGCTGCCACCACCCACACAAGCCATCAGATAGTCGGGATAGTCGCGTCCCTCTTTCTCCAGTAGTTGCGCTTTGATCTCCTTGCTGATTACTGATTGCAGGCGCGCCACCATGTCGGGATATGGATGAGGCCCCACCGTTGAGCCGATGATATAGAACGTGTTCTCAGGATGACAGCACCAGTCACGAATGGCCTCATTGGTTGCATCTTTCAGCGTCATGTTTCCACTAGTCACAGGCACCACGCTGGCACCCAGCATCTTCATCTTTTCCACATTCACCCGCTGTCGTTTCACGTCAGTCGCCCCCATATACACCACACACTCCATGTCCATCAGCGCACACACCGTGGCAGTGGCCACGCCATGCTGGCCAGCACCCGTCTCTGCAATGATGCGCGTCTTTCCCATGTGGCGAGCCAGCAGAATCTGTCCCACGGTGTTGTTGATTTTGTGTGCGCCCGTATGGTTCAGGTCTTCTCGTTTCAGATACAGTTTGCAACCATACTTTTCAGAAAGCCGACGGGCTAAGTAGAGTGGGGAAGGGCGTCCCACATAGTCGCGCAGCAACTGGTGATACTCCTTCTGGAAAGCCTCGCTCTCCAATACGTTAAGATACTCTTGCTGTAGGTCTTCCACACATTTGTGGAGAATCTCAGGCACGTAAGCCCCTCCGAATTCTCCGTAATAACCTTCGTTGTCTACTAAATAACTCATAACTATTTGATATTTGTAATTTGCACAAAAAAGAGAAGCCCCGTCGCAGGTGCGACAGGGCTTCTCTTTTATATTATATATATACATACGGCCTCTGCTCCTTACGACTTCATGTGAGTTGTAACGGGCGCCACCACCAATATGTATAAACAGAATGTCTCATAATTTTTTTTGCTTATTGGGTGCAAATGTAAACTGTTCAGTTGATATATGCAAGCGAAAATGAAAAATTTTTATAAAAAGACGAAATTTTCTTTCAAATGTTTCCTGAATAGGGAGAAATTTACGAAATTTATCATCGTAAATGCATAAATCTGACTATTATGGCAAAAATCAATCCATCTTTCTATCGTATATTGATTGCGCTCATCATCGGACTGGTACTGGTGCTCTTCCCACAAGATGCTGCCGATTACCTGGTCATTGCAGTGGGCGTCATCTTCATGCTGCCCTCCGTTTTCTCCATGGTCAATCATTTCATGAGTAAGACCGAGCCCCGCCCTCCATTTCCTATCGATGCACTTGGAGGCTTCCTCTTTGGTCTGATGCTGGTCATCATGCCAGGCTTTTTTGGCAATATCCTGACCATTGTCCTAGGCTTCGTCCTCACCATGGCTGGTGTGCAGCAGATTGCTTCGTTAATCGCAGCTCGTAGGTGGACACCCGTTCCTATCTGGAATTACATCGTTCCTGTCATCATCCTGTTGGCAGGTATCTTCTCTCTCACCAATCCAGGCAGTGTACGTGCCACAGTGTTTAAGGTCTTGGGAGTCTTCTTCATCCTCTATGCCATCTTCGAGTTCTCCAACTGGTTCTTCTTCATGCGCAAGCGTCCAGTCTATCACAACGAAGGCGCTCAAACAGGTAAGAGTGTGCTGGAGAAAATGGGGGTCGATGAGGAAGATGTGACGGATGTGGAGATTGTCGAAGAAGATTAGAAGCGACTCTTTTCTGCACTACCAGCTTCACGTCCTAAGAATGGACGGTGCGTCATGTTGAAGCTGTAGCGAAGTGTCACTATCAACTTACGACTGTTGTACGTCAAGTCCTGCAGCAGCATGGTATGCTTGTCATACAGGCGTGTGGCCTCCCTCAAGCCATGCAGCAGATCGGTACCCTCCACTTTTACAAAGAGCCTGTTGTTTAAGAGCGACTTGCTCAGACTGAGGTCAGTCGCCCAGGAGCATTTCACGTAAGAGACATTACGCTCATCCCCCTTGCTGCGGAAGTGGAAGTTGGCTTCTGCCAGCCATCCCTTACCCAGATTAAACCCATTGGTGAGCGAGGCCCTCAGCAGAGGCGAATGCATGTTCTTTATGCCATAGTCCGTATGCAGCGTGAGCCATTGCCTTCGCAGTTCCATAGTCAGCGCAGGGGTCCACAGCCCTATCTCAGGTGCTACAGTCAAGATGGTAAAGACACTCTTCAAGGTGTTCAGATTATCATACGTCCAATAAGTGAGGTAGGGCATATCCGTGGATTGATCAGCCGTTTGCACCACTGCATGGCGCATGTCTTCATAGCCGATGCTACCTTCCACAAACCTCCAGATCCCTTTCAGACTCAGGTGATGCAGATAGGCAGTTTTCAGTTCAGCATGCCCCATATCACGGTCGTACCTGCCCTGATAGACCGCATGGGTAGTCAGCCAGTTATAAGCAGGTCGATGCACGGACGTCTGATAAGCCAGTGCCACCTCAGCTTCGCCCAACGTTCTCGTCAACGACAATGAAGGCAACCAGAACGCATCGTGCTTCTCAGCATCGAATTGCAAGCCAGTAGTCAGTTGCCACGTCTCCGTTTTCAGCGTATGATTCAGATAAGGGATAAAGCGATGACGGATAAACCTGTTCTGGTCCGTCGATTGTCCGATGATGGGTTGGTAATGGTCGAACCGTCGTGTATGCAGATAGGAGACACCCCAGTTCAGAGAACCATGATCCAACGCATGGTCTAAATCCAACGACAGCGCCAACACATGCGTACGCTTAAGCCTGGCATCGTTGCTGCCCATTGTCATTCCATTCCCCTCATCCTCGTCGATCACCATGTTTACGTTCTGCTTATGCGAGTAATACTCCGCATCCAGAGCGATGCTGGTTTTCTCTAGTTGGCCCCGATAGTAAGCATTCAGCTGATGCGCCATCACGTTACCATTGTTCCAAGTAAGGTCCTCCGCCAGATTAAGCTTAGGCACATCGTTCATGCGCACACTCCCCCTCCGTGTCCCATGATCGTCGGAAGTAGGTGTATGAATAAGGCTGTATACCACCCCCACCTGATGGTTGGGACGCAGGTGATAGTTCATGCCTATCTTGCCCGTATAGCCATCGGCACCCCATGTCCTATGCGTCGTGTACCGATGCTGCCAAAGCGTATCTCCTTGCACGGTATGCTCCACGCTGCCCTCTTCCACATGCAACGGATCATCGAACGTCAATGAGCCATAGATGTCAAACGCCTTGTGATTGTAGATCAGTCCTAGTCGCCACGACTTATCCGTCTGTTCAGAACGTGTGAACCATGTCTCAGCTTCTACGCCAAGCCCCAGCGTATCAGGCACATGCTGCTGCGCCCATGTCATCAGCGTCAGCATCAAGAGTACTATGGAAAGAAACGTTCGCTTCATACATTCCACAAATTGAGGGTGCAAAGATAGTCCTTTTTTTGACTTTAAAAAATACGCAAACAGCCAAACCTTCCTTCAGATGTTACAATATTGTGTCGTAACCATATCGTAATGAGCGATTTACTCCCTCAGTGAATATTCGACTTACCTTTGCTATAAATCACTATAAAGTGGGTAAGTTCGCATATTATATAAAGAATATTGTCCATTTGTATGAGCCTGCTTTCCTCCTTCGGAAGTGTGCGTGAATCCCCTTTCCATGGTGAAGCAGTTTATGATTTACTTGCAGGTATGATAAATAACACCTATCTTTGTGAAAAACTAAATACAACTATTATGGAAACAGCTATTAAAAACAAGTCTATTCTTAAAGATCTGGTTGTTCTGTGGATCGCCTTGACCGCCCTATGTTGTGCAGCAATAAATCTTCATATCAAACTGAACATGCTGGAAAAGAAAGAAAAACAGGAGTAAAAGCTCTCGGAATCTATCTGCCATCTTCCTCAAGACACCCTTTGAGTGTTTTCATAGTATGTACTAAAAATGTCCATAAGTGTGGACATAAATGTCCATAGTGAGAGAATTCTTTTTTTCTAGTTAGAGAAAAATATTTTCCTAACTAGAAAAAAAAATCTCTTCTTTAACTCGTTTTACACCTCACACTTCACAAACAGCCAATAAATGTATACTATTCATTAGAAAATTGCTGTGAAGTGTTGCGTTTCACTCTTCACCACTCTTCACGGTTTTCTGTTTCTCTTTGATTCTTAAAAGAATCGTGTGAAGTGTTGTGAAGTGTTATCGAGCACACTTCACGCTTGTAAAGTTCGAACATTCAGCTTGTTAAGTGCCCTTTGTGAAGTGTGAGGTGTAAAATCGAGACATAGGTATAAAAAGAAAGATGAAAATGTCGTAGGATTGTAACACCATAATTTCTATTAGATAATTAATAAAGGTTACTTTTGCAGAAAACTAACGTAGATGAGTAAGCTTAGTTATTATCTGAAAGAATATGTCAATCTGCTTTGTCCTGTTTCCTTGTTGAGACGGAGAAATACTATACTTCTAGAAGGTGCACGCCATCGTCCTGATTGGGAGAGCATCGTGGACAGGGTGAACTATTATAACCAGATGAAGGGAGAGGTAGAGCTGCCAAGTGGAACCATTCACGAGCATCATGGGCACTACTATGTCTTTTTGGACCAATTGAAGAATTATCATCGATCCACTTTTCACTCGGCTTATTACTTTGACCTGATGGAGGTGGCCCGTGGGTTTAATCAGAAAACCAAGATCGGGTATGTGCCTGGCGACGTGTATTTCAATCCTCCCTTTCCTGCACTGGTAAAAAGCAGGGTCCTGAAGGCCGATTTATCCAACAGCGTATTGCTGAAGCTTGATCAGCATCGTCATTTCCGTTTTGTGAAAGATGACAAGTGTTTTACAGAAAAGCGTGACATGGCCATTTTTCGTGGCAAGATTAGATTGAGCAGGCAGCGCACGCAATTCCTGAAGATGTATTTTGGTAGCCGTGTGTGCGACTGTGGAATTGTGGAACATGAGACGGACCATCCTGAATGGATCACGCCCAGAAAGAGCATTGCGGAGCATCTGGATTACAAGTATATCATGTGTCTGGAAGGCAATGACGTAGCCACAAACTTGAAGTGGGTGATGTCTTCGAATTCCATCGCCGTGATGCCTCGTCCCACCTGTGAGACATGGTTTATGGAAGGTAGGCTGGTGCCCAACTATCATTACATAGAAATAAAGGATGACTTGAGTGATCTGGAGGAGAGGATGCAGTATTACAGCAGTCATTCTGAAGAAGCTCAGGAGATCATCAATCATGCGCATGAGTTCGTGGCTCAGTTCTGGGATGAGGAGCGTGAACGCATCATTTCGCTGCTTGTGATGGAGAAATATGAGCATCTAACCCTCCAAAAGATGTAGCAACTTAGGAACAAAAGATACAGCATCTTCAAAGTGAAAGACGCTGCATCTTTGGAATTAGGTTTCTTTAGAAACGCAGGCAATTATCGCGGTAACGTCCACTGTTACAAGAAAAATGCTTCAATATTGTATATAGTAATGCTGGATAATTCCACAGAAATACCCGGCATTACTGAAAAGTGACTATACTTTTGGTAAAGAAAGTATGTCTACTACCAGATGATGGCACGATCGGTTGGGTCGAGCCACATCTTGTCGCCTGCTTTCACGCCAAAGGCATTGAAGAAGGTGTCGATGTTGCGTAGGGTGGCATTCACACGCCAACGGCCCAGTGAATGGGGATCGGTCTTGGTCTGCTGGTAGGCTGCTTCATCGGTGATGTTCTCTGCCCAGATGCGGCCATAGCTCAGGTAGAAACGCTGGTCGGGTGTGAAGCCGTCGATCACCTCGTTGCTCTGACCTTCATCGGTCTTCTTGAAGGCATCGTAGGCAATGCGGAGGCCGCCCTGATCGGCGATGTTCTCACCAAGGGTGAGGTGGCCGTTGGCATGCTCTTCGCCCACAGCGATGATCTGGTCGAACTGTGCTGCAAGCTTCTCTGCGCTGGCATGGAACTTCTCGGAGTCTTCTTCCTTCCACCAGTTGGCCATGTTGCCATCAGCATCGAAGGTGCTGCCCTGGTCGTCGAATCCGTGGGTCATCTCATGGCCTATCACCACACCGATGGCGCCATAGTTCACTGCATCGGAGGCGTTAGGGTCGAAGAACGGTGCCTGCAGGATGGCAGCTGGGAAGCAGATCTCATTGTTCAGCGGATTGTAGTAGGCGTTCACGGTCTGTGGCGTCATGCCCCATTCCTCACGATCGACGGGCTTGTCGCACTTGTCGAGGTTTCTGCGGGTCTCGTAGATGCTGGCAGCCTTGATGTTCTCGTAGAGCGACTTCTGTGGGTCGATGACGAGGCCGCTGTAGTCGCGCCACTTGTCGGGATAACCTATCTTCACGGTGAAGGCGTTGAGCTTCACCAGGGCATTGATCTTGGTCTCAGGACTCATCCAGTCGAGTGTAGCGATGTGCTGTGCGAGGGCTTTGCGCAGGTTGGTGATGAGCTTCATCATCTTCTGCTTGCTGTCTTCTGGGAAGTATTTCTCTACGTAGAGCTGGCCCACGGCTTCGCCCAGGAGGCCGTTAGGATAGCTTTGGGCGCGCTTCCAACGTGGCTGGCGCTCTTGCTGGCCCGTGAGCATGCGTCCGAAGAAGTCGAAGCTGGTCTCTGCGATCTCATCGCTCAGATAGCCTACAGAGCCATTGATGATCTCGTTGGAGATGTAGTCTTTGAGGGCCTGGTCTTTCATGGTGGTCATGAATTCATTGGCCACGGCCATGACCTTAGGCTCTGTGAGGATGACCTGCTTGAGGTCTTTCAGGCCCATGAGGTCGAAGTACTGGCGCCAGTTGATGGCTGGGTAGTCTTGCTGCAGCTGCTCCACGGTGCGGATGTTGTAGAGCTTGGTGTAGTCGCGCTGCTCGGCACGAGTCATGCTGGCTTCAGCGAACTTATATTCCATGTCATAGACGGTCTTCACGGCACGCTTGGCATCTTTCTCCTTGAAACCTGCGAGCACGAAGAGCTTCTGCAGGGTGTTGCGATAGGCCTCCTGCAGCTTCTTGCTGTCTGGATCGGTCTTGAGGTAGTAGTCACGATCGGGCAGTCCGCCGGTGCCTGCGCTCATATAGACCACGTTCATGGAGCTGTTGGCGAGGTCGGCATCTACGCCAATGCCAAAGAAGGGGTTGGCCAGAGCGAGGTGCATCTTGGCCAAGACCTCGGTGAGGTTCTCTTTCTTGATGGTCTGCACTTCTGCCAAGTCGGCCTGGATGGGCTGTGCGCCTTCACGGTTCAGACGGATGCTGTCCATCGCCATGTTGTAGAGGTCCTTCACCTTCTGTCCCACGGTGCCAAAGGCATGCTGCTCTTTCTGCAGATTGTCGAAAAGCTCCTGCAGCTGCAGGCGGTTCTTCTCTGCCAGGTCGTTGAACACGCCATAGCTGGAGTACTGAGGGGAGAGGGGGTTGGCCTTCATCCAGCCGCCACCAGCGTACTGGAAGAAATCATCGCCTGGTTTGACACTCTCATCCATGTCGGCACGATTGATGCCTGAGGTCTTTTGTTGGGCGTTGAGGGTGAGCAGAGGCAGGGATGCCAGGGCTACCAACGCCAGTTTCTTGATTACATTCATAATGCTTACTATTAGTTTAAATTTTAATATTAGACGTATGAAATGGTTTCGAGGTTGCAAAAGTATCACTTTTTTTTTGTTTTGCAAATCCTTGAGAGCCTATTGGCTATTTATTAATTAAAGTTGTCCTATCTCTTTGATTTTGAGCCTATGACTTGTCTGATTGTACGATTATCACTAACTTTACAACGATTTACAAGACGAAAATCAAGATAATAAACAGATAAACAGATGAAAAAGATTGGTAAATTGATGCTGGGTGCCGTGTTGGCGCTCTCAGCATGTACAGGACCGCAGTTCGACCAGCAGTTGCTGGATAATTTCCAGAACCCTCCACAGGAGGCGCGTCCGCGTGTGTGGTGGCACTGGATGAATGGTAACATCACCAAGGATGGCATCTACAAGGACATCATGTGGATGAATCGTGCGGGCATCGGAGGCTTCCATGCGTTTGATGCAGGACTGGCTACCCCGCAGGTGGTGGATGAGCGACTGATCTACATGACGCCTGAGTGGAAGGAGGCCTTCAAGTATGCCATCACGCTGGCTGACTCGCTGGGCATGGAGGCCGCTGTGGCCAGTGCCCCTGGATGGAGCAACACGGGTGGCCCATGGGTGAAGCCCGAGAATGCCATGAAGAAGCTGACGTGGCGCGAGATGGATGTGAAGGGCGGACAGGAGTTGGTGGTGGCCTTGCCAAAGCCTTTTGAGACCACGGGCAGCTTCCAGAACTATACGGGGGAAACTTCCGTGACATCTTCCATCGTGGAGGCCGTGGAGACGTCCGACTGGTATAAGGACCTCTATGTGATAGCCGTGAAGAAAACGGAGGCTGACAAGAGTCTGGCGGAGCTGAATGCGAAGGTGACCAGCAGCGGCGGACGCTTCACACTGGAGCAGCTGACGGATGGCGACTTGGCGAATGCCGTGCCTCTTCCTGCTGATCTGAAGCAGGGCTATGCGTGGATTCAGTTTGAGTTCCCAGAGCCTCAGACCATCAAGGCGCTGAGCGTGGTGGATGGCAACGTGCGTGGCGAGTGGCAGACCAACAAGGCGGCTGTGACGAAGCACCTTCTGGCCAGTGACGACGGCAAGGAGTTCAGGCCTGTATGCGACATCCCTCATGGTGGGACGGTGCGCCAGACCATCGATATTCCTGAAACGAAGGCGAAGTATTTCCGCGTGACGTTCGACAACAATATCTCTGCCAATCCGTATGCCGCTATAGCCGCATCGATGGGCTACGCGCTGGATAACAGCGTCACGCCTACACCTGTGAGTGAGCTGGTGCTCTACACGGTGAGCAAGGTGAACCATGCGGAGGAGAAGGCCGCTTTCTCTTCACCGTTTGACATGATGGACTTTGTGACACCTGACGCTGAGGGCGTGCAAGAGGTGATCGACCTGACGGCTCAGGTGAAGGACGGGCAGTTGACGTGGAATGCCCCTGCAGGCGACTGGCGCATCTATCGCTTTGGCTATTCGCTCACGGGAAAGACCAACCATCCTGCTTCTCCTGAAGCTACGGGCTTGGAAGTGACGAAGCTCGACAAGGACGCTGTGACGGATTACATCAACTACTATCTGGATACCTATAAGGATGCCACGGGCGGACTGATGGGTGCAAAGGGTCTTCACTACCTGCTGATAGACAGCTATGAGGCAGGATGGGAGACCTGGGCGCCACA
Source organism: Bacteroidaceae bacterium (assembly GCA_017427065.1). GTDB lineage: Bacteria > Bacteroidota > Bacteroidia > Bacteroidales > Bacteroidaceae > Bacteroides. The sequence continues at coordinate 332,731 of JAFRTL010000016.1, forward strand.
GATGCCACAGGAGTTCGAGAAACGTCGTGGCTACAGTCTGCTGAAGTGGATGCCTGCCCTGACGGGACAGATCGTGGAGAACACGGCGAAGACGGAGCAGTTCCTCTTCGACTGGCGCCACACCATCGGGGAACTGATCGCTGAGAATATGTATGGCAACATCGCCCAGATAGCCAAGGAGCGTGGCATGGACACCTACTTCGAGGCACATGAGAACGGACGCCTCTACATGCCTGACGGTATGGCTGTGAAGGGCAAGGCAGACATCCCTATGGCAGCTATGTGGCAGTTGGCTTCTAGTACGACTTCAGGCAATTCTACCTATGAGATGGCAGAATCGGACATCCGCGAATCGGCTTCCGCGGCACATGTCTATGGACGTAAGTTCGTGGCTGCAGAATCGCTCACTGCCAATGGTATAGAAGGGAATGCCTATGCTTACTATCCAGGCAATCTGAAGTTGGTGGCCGATCTGGAGATGGCGAATGGTGTGAACCGTTTCGTGATCCATGAGAGTGCCCATCAGCCTGTGGACGACAAGAAGCCTGGTCTGGGACTGATGATCTTCGGACAGTGGTTCAATCGTCACGACACATGGGCCGAGCAAGCCAAGGCGTGGACTGACTATCTGGCTCGCAGCAGCTACATGCTGCAGCAAGGACAGTTCGTGGCGGATGTGGCTTACTATTACGGAGAGGACAATGTGGTGACGGGTCTCTTTGGCAACGAGCATCCAGCTGTGCCTAAGAGCTACAACTACGACTATGTGAATGCGGAGATTCTGAGCACGCTGCTGACGTATAATGGCAAACAGCTGACCTTGCCAAGTGGTATGAGCTACAAGATGCTGGTGCTGGATAAGAACTGCAACCGTATGTCGCTTCCAGTGCTGCGCAAGTTGGCAGAATTGGCTAAGGCGGGAGCGCTGATTTGTGGCGAGAAGCCTGTGATGGAGCCTACCATGCAGGGCGACAAGGAGGAGTTCCAGCGCCTGGTAGATGAGGTGTGGAACGCTGGCTTGACAAACGTGATGAGTGGCGTGAGCATCGCAGAGGCTCTACAGCAGGCAGGTATTCAGCCCGATTTCTCGGCTGCTGATATGACGGATTTGCGCTATGTGCATCGCTCTACGGACAAGGCGGAGATCTACTGGGTGAACAATCGCAAGGACGAGGCTCGCACTCTGGAGGCAACCTTCCGTGTGAGTGGACTGAAGCCTACGCTCTGGCATCCAGAGACGGGACAGATGGAAGAGGTATCTTACACCGTAAATGGTGACTTCACCACCGTGCAACTGCCAATGGTGCAGCAAGATGCGGTGTTCGTAGTCTTCAGTGGAGCAGGAGAGCGCCAGTTCACTGTGCCAGCCGTTCAGGAAAGACAGTTGGCTGAAATCAGCACCCCTTGGACGGTGGCATTCGATACGGCTTGGGGTGGTCCTTCACAGGTGACATTCGACAAGCTTGCGTCTTATACCGAGAGTGAGGATCCTGGCATCAAGTACTATTCTGGTACAGCTGTCTATACGAATAAGGTGACGGTAAATGAGGCTGATCTGCAGAGTGGCAGCATCCTTATCGACCTTGGAAAGGTGGGCTGCCTGGCTGAAGTGAAGGTCAACGGACAGAGTGCTGGCGTGCTGTGGAAAGCACCTTATCGGGCAGACATCACTTCTTTGCTGAAGGCGGGTGAGAACATGCTGGAAATAGCAGTGGTGAATCAATGGGTGAATCGTCTCATTGGTGACGCGCAGCCAGATGCCCAGCAGAAATATACGTATACGTCGTTTACCTTCTACTATCCGGGCTCACAACTCCTCCCTGCAGGATTGATGGGACCAGTAAGATTGGTTACTAAGTAAGCGAACCATGAAATAAGAAAAGGGGTGTGCCAAACGGTACACCCCTTTTCTTCTAAATACTTTTCTCTCCTAGTACACACCAGCGGATAACAGGGATGCGACGAATGATTTCGTAGATCAACGGGGAGAGTGTAAAGACAGCTATTGTCAGAATCACATACATTGCCCATGGAGGCAGTTGTGTATAGACCTTCATCGTATACCCTAAGCCTGCAATTACGAGATAGTGCACTATATAGAGACCAAAACTGCTGCGCGTCATATAGCCAGCAAAGGCACCTGTATAATCGAAGCAGGCCTTGAACCATCCCATCATGGCTAAGCACATGAGCCAACCATAAAGGCAATTGAGCGGACTTCCTAAATACTCAGGAGAGGTGTTGTTCTCTCCAAAGGTAGTGACTGTAAGCACCACGCCAGAGATGACAGCAACTGCTATCAGTGGCTTCCAAATCTTCGTCACTTTCTCTTGTATCTCGTCATGGGAGAACACAAAGTATCCCATTAGGAAAGGCACGAGATAAAACAGAGGCTTGTAAAGGTTCAGCAATCCATCGAGGCTCTCAGGACGGGGCTCTTGTATCATGGTGTGCTCTCCTGCCCAGAAAAGCAAACCTCCTATCACGATAATAGCGAGGTAGTTGGCTTTGCCACACCATGCCCATAGTTTGTCTTTGGCATCGAGCACACGAATCAACAGCAATACGATGCATAGCAGCCATAGCAGTTGTATGAACCACAAAGGGCCTATGCCACTGATGGACATAACAAGATATTTTACCACTAAAGGAAGACCATCTAAAACACCTAACCTTTCTGCTACAATGGTATTAAAATAACCTACCATCCAATGGAATACGAAAAGGCCAATGGTAGATGGCACTAATAACTTACGAGTGCGGCTCTTGAACCACTCTTTGGCAGAATATTTCTCCAAGGCATACTTGGCACTCACGCCTGCCAAGAGGAACATCAAGGGCATAAACCAAGGATAGAGCACGTACATTACAACGTCCTGATATTGTGGCACTTCGGGATAGTCGCCAAAACCTCCCACACCTCCAAACACGCCCTTGTTGTTATAGAAATAAAACACATGATAGAACAGTACCAACAGCACCGTTACCCATCGCAGATTGTCCATCCAATGCTTTCTCATCGCTTCAGTTGTTTATACGACAAAGATAAGAAAAGACAACAATCCCTGCAAGTTTTTGGGATAATCTGCAGGGATTTGTGATGAATAGTGCTGTCTTTATGTAAGTATAGCGGTTTTTCGCATATCCAGTATGTCCACCACATTGTTGTAGATACTGAGTAGCCCAAAGGTCATGAGCAGAGAGAGGGTTGTGGTGGTAATGAGGCGGGAATTTTCTGCCAGCCACAAGAAGAAACCACTCTTCACATGGAACGTGAAGATGGGTACATCTGCAGGGGTGGAAAGAATGTACATCAGAGTCGCTGCACCACTGATGATACCCACCAGAAAAGCTACCACCATGAAGGTCTTATAGCGACGAAGGATGGCTTCTTGGTGCTGCTTAATGTATTCCACCGTATCTAGGCGCTTGGTGAGTGATGCCATGAATGCCTCACGATCATCAAAACATGGTTTCTGAGCGAGGAAAAGATCCTCAAGGGCTTTGTCTTTATTCATATTTTCAATTTCTCTTTCAGTTTATCACGTCCGCGTGAGAGTTGTTTCTTGACAGCATCCTCAGAGGTCTCAGTTATCTTGGCTATCTCCTTGATGCAATATCCATTGAGATAGAAGAGCGTAATGGCGGAGCGCTCTTTAGGAGGAAGGGTGCGCAATGCCAAGTAGAGATCTTGGTGCTCAAAACGGGAGTCTGCCGATTTATTGCTAATGATTCTCCGTGCTTCATCGATACTTTCCAACGTGCGACAACTGGCCTTATGGTTGAGAAAGGTGTTATAAGCGATCTTGAAAAGCCAAGAGCGGAACTTTCCCTGATCCTGATAACCCGCAGAAGAGAGGTAGGCTTTCACCAGCGCATCTTGTGCCAAGTCATCCGCATCATCCTTGTTGCCACAGCAGAGCGCAAGCAAGAAGCCTCGAAGTGCATCCTGCTCACGCTCCACAAGAGTTATGAAAGATTCTCGAGTCACAAAATTATTCCTTTGTGGTTAATGCTTTTTCTTCAGCCTCTATCTCTCTTGATAGCAATTTCTTGCCTACAGCAAAATTAATGAGGAAAGAAATGCCAATAGCCAGAATAATAGAGCCGAGAATGATAAACCCAGGAGCATCGCTTGTACCTCCTAAATCGTTTACAATAATGTAGACTCCCGAACCTATTATTAACGCACCACAAAAAGAGATAATGCAGCCCCACAACAATTTGGTGAGCAGCTTCTCCTTCAGAAGCTTTTGCTTGGGCTCTGTTTTCTTAATAAACTCTTCAATATTCATTTCTGGATTTTTCTCAATGGCTGCCAAAATAATTTGTGTACGTTTGTTGGTTTCGTTCATTCTCTGACGGATAAATAACCAAAATAACATGACAGGAAGTACACCTCCTAATGCAATCGGTACTAAAATATCTACTAATACATACATATTCTTACTTGTTTTTAATGTTAAACTTCAATTTCTCGAACCAGTTCACATATATAACAAGTACGAAAGGCAAAAGGTGACATCTTATTTAATCTTCGTATCCTAATTGTCCAGGAAGGCGGAGTTTTTCTTTCTTTGGGAAGGTCGCTTCATAGGCTTCGAAAGCCTCTGGGTGCTCCTCTGCCACGAAATAACCCTTTGGTGGGCCATAGGTACCCTCACGATCTCCCCAATAGCCAGGGATCAGCTCTTGGGCAAGGAAATAAGGCACTTCCGACTCTCTCGGCTCTGCATGATAGTGTATCTTCCGTTTGCTGGCCAAATCGAAGCCTGCATGTTTGTAGAATTCGATATTCCCCTCCATCTGTAACAGGCCTATACCCATTTCCTTAGCTTTCTCCAAGGCATATTGCAACAATTTCAAGCCGTAGCCTTTGTGTTTATAAGCAGGATGAATGCTGATAGGGCCAAAAGTCCATGAAGGGAAAGGGCTGCCATCATCGAGTATAATCTCGGCTTTCGAGAACATCACATGTCCCATAATCTGGTCATCTTCCTCCATCACTAAATCCAGTTCTGGAATGAAGTCTGGATTCGTTCGATACTGATGGAGCACATAATGCTCTGTGCATCCTGGACGATAGACGTTCCAGAATGCCTCACGCGTAAGGTTCTCTACCTCACGATAATCCTTGGGTTGTTCTAATCTTATCATTTCAAATCATTTATAGTCTTTTGTAACTCTACCAAAAAGTGTGTGGCCTGCTGACCATCCATCTGTACATGATGGAATTGGAAAGAGATAGGCAGGGTGGTTTTGAACCAGTGACGTCTGTATCTTCCCCATGCTAGGAAGGGGTTATTGTAGATACCAGAGTATTGATTGACGATGCAGTCAAGCTCTGTTCCCACCAATGTCGATGTGCCAACTATAACGGCTTCACTGTCTAAGAGGTCCTGACAGGTTTGTTTGACGGTCTTTGTCAGGTACAGGTAATTGGCGTTAAACTGTTCTAGATTGTCATCACTGACAATGTCACAGAAACTCAGTCCGCCTTTCACGTTGTTCACAATCATATTGATGGCGAGGCGATCGTATTTATACAGTTTCCCGTTCTCTGGCAGCAGGTAGAATTCTTCCATCTTGGATGCTGTCTTGGCGATGCACCAGCATAGGAGCATGTTGAACTTAAAGCCCTTTCGTTTGCTCAACTTATACAGACGCGTCACATCGAAGGTCTTGGTAAGCGTCACCATCGGCATGGGTGACTTCATCCAGTGCTCAAACGCCTCTTTGCGATTCGTCTCTTTAGGGTCAATCTCTTGTTTCATATCTTTATTTTAGTTCAAAAAAGTAAAAGTCAGTCCAGCCTGTATTCTCAGCATATAGGTGCTGTTTGCCTCTGTACTCGAAACCTAAGCGTTTGTACATTCTGTGTGCTGGGGTGTTGGAAGCTAGTGCATCCAGGCGGATGGCCCACATGCCTTTCTCTTTAGCCAAGTTGATAGCCTCACGGACCATCTCAGAACCTATTCCTTTCCCTTGATAATCAGGACTGACTGCCAAGATATGTATCACTGCAGCTTTATCGTCAGCCACTTGCTGAAACCACTTAATAGCATGATAGTCTTCGCCTTGGTACATAGTGACAGCTACAGCCCCAACGATAACCTTTTCCTCTTTATATAGATACATGCTCCCTTCATCAATATAGGCTCTGATGCCTTCTTCTGTCGGGTGCTTACCTTTACTCCATCGGGCATAAACCGCCATCTCTGGCGTACGTGCTGTCACATCGTCATAAAAAGCTATGACGGATTCATATTCTTGTATTGTTGCTAATTCTATTTTCATTTCCTTTTCATCGTCATTTGTTTTTCCTTTGCCATCTTCTCAGCAAAGGCTTCTTCACCATGCTCGTGTATATAATGGATACATGCAGTCCTATCACTATTGAACAAGAAAGCAAAAATCTTACCGACAAAGTTGTTGTGGATCTTACATTCTTTCACATCCTTGTCGCACTCGGCGCAAGTGTGAAAGCCTTTCTCTTGGCAACATTTGCGGATTTTACACCTTTGAAACCCCTTGGAAAGGGGTTGGCCTAAGCCAGGGTTATCTTCCTCTGAGGGTTGACATCCTGCACATTGTTCATTGAGAAACTTTTTGCATGCACCGCAATATAAACCACATGCGGCAATCTGCTGGGAATTGTTCGTCACATCTTTCATTGTGTAACTCATTTTGTCCTGACCGCCCCCAAATATATGGGACGACCAGGACGGATTATTACTCTATTGGTATCTGAATCACCGACAGCCATTTCTCAGGATCATCCTGGTTCCAGACACCATCGATGTAGCACGTGCGATGCTGGCCGACGGGCTTCAGGCCGTGCTCCTCAATGTAGCGGAAGGCCTCGGTGAATGACTCGTAGAAGCGTTCGTAGGGGCCAATGTGCTTCATGCAGAGTGCCTTTGGCACGGCGGGCAGGCGCTTGAACTGGATGATGGTGCTGTCTTCGCCCATCTCCTCCACCTGTTCGCAATACTCAATGTCGATGTCAGTAGGGGTGTACTCCTTGTTGTGCTCGATGGTGAAGCAGTAACCTGGTGGCGGACACTTGCATCCTAAACGTTGCATTTCAGGACCAATCTTCTCGACACACATAGGGCCGATAGCGGCGTAGTTAGGAATTACTTCACGATGGCTTGCCACAATGATTTCTGGCAGAGATTGAATGCTGAATTTTTCCATTGTCTTCATTTCTTTGCGAGCGTTCCTCCAGTCGAGCAGTTGGTTGCGACGGGCTATCAGTGCCTTCAGCTGTGCCTCCGTTTCCCTGATTTTCTCGGTCATCTGGGGGATGGTTGGCGTATGCGAACCATCGTCAAACAGATCCTTAATTTCGTCCAGCGAGAAGCCGAGACGTTGCAGGTCGCGGATGTCCTTCAACTGTTGCATCTGGTCGATACTGTAGTAGCGGTAGCCAGTCCACTCGTCTACCTCGTCAGGCGTGAGCAGTCCTTTCTGTTCGTAGTGACGCAGGGTCTTTACCGTCACCTGCATCAACTGTGAGAACTCTCCGATTTTTAACCTTGTTTTTTTACTCATATCGCGCGATGTTTATGCTAAGCAACTGCAAAGTTAAGGTATGACCTTAGGGACGAGTCAAGAGAAATGAATACTTTAACATGGATTTAACACATCGTTGCTCTTTCTTTTACTCCCAGCCAGTAGCTCCATGCAATAATGGCGGGAACGAGGGACGAGATACATTATTGCCAGGTGAAATCATTGTTCTAACAGTTGTCTGGCAATATTTGATATCACTGCCTCAGATGGTGAGTGCGTGGTGAAGACGGCGATAATGGCGTGGTTTCCATCAGGCATGAGAATAATACCTGCATCGTTCATGTCTTGCAATCCTTCAGTAGATGGGAATCCTGTACCTGTCTTATGTACGATACGAGCATCTGTGGGTATCGCAGCAGGGATTCGTTTCAGTCCTGTTGAGCAGTCTGCCATCGCTTTCCAGATGAACGTCAGATATTGGTTGTCGTCTTTATGATGATAAAACCATTCGAACAAACGAACCATTTCGGTGGGGGTGGAACTATTTGCGATGGTCTTTGCTGGATTCTTGTGCATCTGTTCCTCTGTCATGCGGACATGTGTATCGTGGAATCCAAGCTTTCTCATGTATTTCTCTACTGCTTGGGGCATACCGCAATACTTGAAAAGGAGTTCGCTGGCATTGTTGTCGCTCTGTCCGAGAGACAATTCCAGCAGTTCCGCAAACGAAAAGGCCTTGACACCTTCAAATCGTTTTAGCATTGGCGACCATGTATCTTGCATCAGGTCTGCCTTATCGACAACGATAGTATCATCAAGATCCAATCCTTTCCTACTCAGGTAATTGGCGACGTATAATGCTTGCGGGAACTTCATCACACTATGCATCGCAAAACGCTCGTTTTCGTTAATGCCAACAATAGAGCCATTTCGCAAGATGCAGGCACCATAGCTGGTACTGTCGCTTATTGGCTTCGCCTTCGTCCGACAAGACTCGGCCATCTCCGAGCGAGCTCGGATGGCTCTCGCTGCTCCGTCCGTTGGCTCTTGCGCCAAACACGCTGTGGCAACAAATGCATAAACCAATGTTACTATCTTTCTCATATCATATAATATAGTTTCATTGCCCTTCCGCTGGAAGCCACTTCTCGTTTGGCGGGGAGCGTTCCGTCTTATGAAATGTCCCTCTTGTATAGCAGCAAATGTGGCTACGATTACAGCTATTGAGATGGGAGCGATAGACCACAATGTCATGGGTACTGTAATGAATAGCAGGAAACCCGCCCATTTGTTCGCGAGCGTGTGAGGGAAGTAGCAACACCCGTAAATCACGAGTGCCGAAAGCTGATTTACAACTTTAATCGCGACAATTATTCCTGCCCATAGCCATAGCCAATGTGGCAGTTCGAGTATCGGTAGGAGTTTCCAGGCACAACACGCTACAAAGCAGATGTCTGCCAAACTATCCAACAATGCTCCAGTCCTGGTAACGCACTTCAACTTCCGAGCCAGCCATCCGTCAGCTATGTCGCTGATGCCACAAACGATGTAAAGCACCCAAAACGGACTGCTTGACACATTGCTCAGCAGCAGAGCAAAAGCTCCCACAATTCGGAGCGATGAGAGGATATTCGGCAGATGTTTCATTGGTATTCAGCAAGTGTCTTAACCTCACAGCCTTTACTTTCGTAATATGCGAGCATCTCGGGCAGCTTCTTCAAGTCGAAACTGGTGACGCAGTCGGAGAGGACGTGTACCGTGAAGCCAGATTTCCGCATGTTGAAACACGTGGACTTCACGCAGGCAATGGCATCGGCCCCAGCTACGTAGAACTCATTGATGCCATTCGCAGAGATGAATGCGGAAAAGGGTTCGCTTGTAAGGGCGTTGCTTTTCGTCTTTACGAAGATATTGCTGGAAACGACCTTCATCTCCGTTACAAGTTCCGCTCCCTTTCTACCAGGTTTGAACGTTCGCGTGGCGGCAGTGACATTATGATGCTTGATATAAACCACGTACATCCCCTCAACTGTAGCCCATTCGATGGCAGCATTGATATTGCCAATAATGTCCCTGTAGTGCTTGGTAATGTCGTTCTGAATGTCGATAACGACAAGTGCTTTGTTGTTCATCATTTACTCAATCACAAAACTACGTGGATAGAAATCACTATAGAAGCGACCGTCGGTGGCGGTGAACTTCAAGACGCAGTAGTTGGGATCGGTCACACCACCGGGATAGTACTGCTCGTCGCCATTGTGCCAGATCATCTCTTTGCTCTTGGCATCAGTCAGCACCTCCATTGTACCTCTGAGCATCATGCCTTTAAATCCTTTGGCATCACAGAAATAGATGCTGGCCTTAGGGTTAGCCTTGTATTGAGCCACACGTATTGAGAACGTGTTGGTCGTAAAGTAGAAGGTTTTGATACCCTCACGCTTGCGTGGCTTCAACATGGCCTTGGTCCAAGGAAAACCTTCTTGGTCTACTGATGAGATGTAAGCGATGGGCTGTTTGTCGGCCATCTGGGCAATGAGTTCTTTAACGCCTGCCAAAGCAGGGTTGACATTCACGACTTCATCGTTACTAACATTCAACGTTTGGCGCCAACGCTTCAGCTGGGGAAAGTACGATTTCATCATGCCAATGTACTCCTCTTTGGTGATGGGTTTCTCCAACCCCTCGTTGACAGCGCCAACAAACTGTGCACAATGTTCAATCATCTCTTCCATCGTGCAGTCCTGCAGGAACTGGCCATCCTTGTAGCAGTACATGCAATAATCTTCGTTCTTACTACCGTCGGCA
>JAFRTL010000017.1 GCA_017427065.1 Bacteroidaceae bacterium
AAATATATAATATAAATAGTATAATTATAAATTATAACTTAATTTAAGCACCACTCATACCTGCCAGAAATAAACCGAGATACCGAGATACCAAGATAAAAAAAGGCCTCTTTCCTGTATAATGTTGACTCCTATTGAGCCATTGTTTGTTGTATCCCACTACTTTAGTTTACTCTTTCCTCTAAGCTTGTTGCCTTTTTTCCTGAATCTGTTGTCTCTTTTCTAGATAAATAGACTTCCGCGCCTCCAGCACGAGTGTCATAACATCATCCGAAGTTCTTAGGATTCGTCCTTACCCGACAATGATACATATTTTTGTACCTACAAGAAAATGTAGCCACTCTTTTTTGCACATTGCATCTTTTTCCTTATCTTTACACTCTCGAAAAGAACAATCAAAAAATAACATATGGAAAAGAGAAGTTTTGTCACTATTGCCAACTTCAGTAAGGAGAAGATTCTCTATATGTTGGAGATGGCACGTGAGTTTGAAAAACACCCCAATCGCCATCTGCTGTATGGTCGCGTGGTGGCTACCTTATTCTTTGAACCTTCAACCCGTACACGCCTTAGCTTTGAAACTGCAGCCAACCGTCTGGGGGCCCGTGTGATAGGTTTCAGCGACCCGAAGGCAACGAGCTCCAGCAAGGGAGAGACACTGAAAGATACCATCAAGATGGTGAGCAACTATGCCGACATCATTGTGATGCGTCACTATCTGGAGGGCGCTGCTACGTATGCCACAGAGGTGACTCAGGTGCCTATCGTGAATGCCGGTGATGGTGCTCATCAGCATCCGTCACAGACGATGCTCGACCTCTACAGCATCTACAAGACGCAAGGCACGCTGGAGAATCTGAACATCTTCTTGGTAGGCGACTTGAAGTACGGACGCACGGTGCACAGCCTTATCCAAGCCATGCGCCACTTCAATCCGACCTTCCACTTTATAGCTCCCGATGAGCTGAAAATGCCTGAGGAATATAAGATTTACTGTCGCGAACAGGGCATTAAGTACGAGGAGCATAAAGAGTTTACGGCTGAAATCATCGCTGATGCTGACATCCTCTATATGACACGTGTACAGCAGGAGCGCTTCACTGATTTGATGGAATATGAGCGCGTGAAGAACGTGTATATCCTCACACCGGAGATGCTGGTGAACAGTCGCCCGAATATGAAGATTCTGCACCCACTGCCACGTGTCAATGAGATCAGTCAGGGTGTGGACGATTGTCCACAGGCTTACTACTTCCAGCAGGCTCAGAACGGCCTCTATGCCCGTGAGGCCATACTTTGCGACGTGTTGGGCATCACGCTGGAGGATGTGAAAGCTGACTCAAAGAAAATTGAGGATTGAGAATTGAAAATTGTGAATTGTCAATTGTGAATTGTAAAATTGAACATTATGGCACGCGAAAATAAGAAAGAACTGCAAGTAGCCGCACTGAAGAACGGTACGGTGATAGATCATATCCCATCGGACAAATTGTTCACTGTCGTTTCTCTCCTAGGTTTGGAGCAGATGGAAAATAACATCACTATAGGCTTCAATCTGGAGAGCCAACGCTTGGGAAAGAAAGGCATCATCAAGATAGCCGACAAGTTTTTCTCTGAGGCTGACATCAATAAGATTGCTGTGGTAGCACCGAATGTGGTAATCAACATCATACGTGATTATGAGGTGGTGGAGAAGCATGATGTGGTGCTTCCAGATACACTGAAGGGCATCGTAAAGTGTTCTAATCCGAAGTGTGTGACCAACAATGAGCCGATGCCTACCTTCTTTCATGTGGTGGATAAGGAGAATTGCATTGTGAAGTGCCACTATTGTGAGCATGAGCAAAATCGTAAAGAAATACATATTATTTAACTTAAACCTTTAATAGCCATGAGAGGCAGATTATTAGTAGCCCTGCTGTTGGTGGCTCTGTGTGGCAAGGCACAAGACCGGGCCGATCAGCAGCATTTGAGCGACCCTAACTCATTTTCCATGATTGTGCTAGGTGACCCGCAGGGTTATACAAAGTATGACATCAATCAACCGCTCTACGAGCTCACAACGGTGTGGTGTGCCGACAATATCGAGAATCTGAATATCAAGGCGGTGCTGGTAACAGGCGACCTCGTGGAGCAGAATGACAACATTGTGCGCGACCGTAGGATGCTGAATCAAACCAGTCGGCAGATGTGGGAGTGGGCTTCTCATTGCATGGCTCGACTGGATAATAAGGTGCCTTACATCATCTCCACAGGCAATCATGAATATGGGTATGTGCGTGGTGATGAAGGGTTTACGCACTTCCCCGAATATTTCCCTATAGAGCGTAATTCCAAGTGGCTGGAGTGCTGCGTGGCAGCTTTTCCTAACCGTGAGGGCAAAGTGTCACTTGAGAACTCGGCTTATGAGTTTGAGGATGCCCACTGGGGTAAATTGTTGGTGATCACCAGTGAATGGGCGCCACGCGACGAGGTGTTGCAGTGGGCTAAAGGCTTGGCCGACAGTGAGAAATATCAGAACCATACGGTCATTTTCATGACGCACTCTTTCCTTCGTCATCGCACAGCCGAGCGTACGGCCAATGAAGGGTACAAAATTCAACCGCGCAATTACGGTCAGGAGATTTGGGAGAAGCTGATTTATCCGTGCAAAAACATCCGATTAGTGGTGTGTGGCCATACGGGTGAGCCTGGCGACTTTGAGGACTCTGTGGCTTATCGTAATGACAAGAACTCTGCTGGCAAGAGCGTGCATCAGATGATGTTCAATGTACAGATTCTTGGTGGTGGATGGGAAGGAAATGGCGGTGATGGATGGCTTCGTATTCTGGAATTCCTGCCTGATGGAAAGACCGTGAAGGTGAAGACTTACTCTCCATTATTTGGCATTTCACCTTCTACCAAGCACTTGGCACATCGTACGGGTGCCTGTGATCAGTTTGATATGGTGATAGAGAAGTAAATAAATGAAAGAAGACTGGAAACCTGGGACATTGATTTATCCATTGCCGGCGGTGATGGTAAGCTGTGGATGTACGCCTGAGGAGTGGAACATCATTACGATAGGGTGGACGGGCACCATCTGTACCAATCCGCCGATGTGCTATATCTCTGTGAGGCCAGAGCGTTATAGCTACGAGATCCTGAAGCGCAACATGGAGTTTGTCATCAATCTGACGAATAAGGACTTAGCACGTGAGACCGACTGGTGTGGTGTGCGTTCTGGACGCGACTATAATAAGTTTGAGGAGATGCATCTCACACCTGGGAAGGCCACGGTGGTGAGTGCGCCTATCATCGAGGAATCTCCATTGAACATCGAATGTCGGGTGAAGGAGATTGTCTCACTGGGTTCTCATCACATGTTCATCTCTGAGGTGGTGAACGTACGTGCCGATAAGAAATGGCTCGATGCAGAGACTGGAAAGTTCATGTTGGCAGAGACCAATCCGCTGGTCTATGTGCATGGCGGTTACTACGAACTGGGGGAGAAAATCGGAAAATTCGGTTGGTCGGTAGAGAAGAAAACTACCTGATTCCTACTACTTTATGCATCTGCAGGGAGAGACTCCAAACGGGGTGTTTCTTGCAATAGTCGATGGTGGTTTGCAGGATCACCTCATTGGCCATGTCGTTTCCGGTATCGCACGGTTGGAGGTAATACTCGTCGGCTTTCAATGCCAGGAATTCTTCTGGATTCACTTTACCACTGAATACTAATTTCAGTTCGTTGCAATGCTCTAATACCACATCGGCATGCTTTACAAAGGCCGATTTGGGAGAGAGGGTTATCCAGTCGATGCCAGCTGGTAAGGGGTGGGTGCCATTGGTTTCGATGGAGAGGAAATAGCCAGCTTCCTTCAGTGCAGCGATAAACTCCGATGTGAGTTGAAGGGAGGGTTCGCCACCCGTAAGCACCACGAAGTGAGCAGGGTAGGAGGCGATGGCTTCCAAGATCTCTGCCACCGACATCTCGGTATAAGACGTAAAATCCGTGTCGCAAAACGGGCAACGGAGGTTGCATCCGGCGAAGCGGATGAAGATGGCTGGGCGACCGGTGAAATGCCCTTCGCCTTGCAGACTATAGAAGATCTCGTTAATCTTCATCTTTCTCGTAAGTAGCTATGTTGCACACAGACTCCTGCACCTTGGCTTTGTAGCAGCAAGGGAACTGTTCCACCACCCAACGGGCAATGTTCTCTGCAGTGGGATTGAAAGGCAGAATTTCATTGAGGTTGCTATGATCCAGATAGCCGTGAATCTTCTCTTTCAGTTCGCTGAAGTCTATCACCATGCCATTCTGATTCAGTTCCTTAGCCTTGCAATACACCGTAATCACCCAGTTGTGTCCATGTGGCTGAGTACACTTGCTCTCATAGTCGAGATTCAAGTGGTGGCAAGCAGATATCTCGATATCTTTTTGAACGTAATACATATTATTAATGGGTTTTAAAATGCCACACCAAGGCTGTCAGTGCCCCGATGTGGCATAATAATGTGTTATCAGATTTAAAATCAGAAGTTGATACCTATGTTCAGGAACCAAGCATTGCTGCGTGCAGAAGCATCTCCATCTAAAATATCGGTAACACCAAACTGGCGTCCAGCTTCCAGATAGAGCTGATGGTACTCAAAACCGCAACCAGCTTTGAAGCCCATATTAGCACGATTGAAATCATCTGTCTTAATGGCATAGCCGAAATATGGACCGATGAAAGGCAGCAAGATAAAGTCACTCTGAGTTTCAATACCATACTTAATCAGCAATGGCACTTCCAGTACGTTATAGCTGGCTTTCCAATCAGCATGACCCATACCAGCTTCACTGACAGTCTTTACTCCCTTTATTTTTCCACCACGCTCTGTATAATACAAGCCACTCTCTAAGTACAGAGGAGCACTGTCAGAAACGCGGAAACCCAGAACACCTGCCAGTGTCATACCAACTTTAGAACCAGAGTCTATATCGCCAGAGAAGCTAGCACTCGTCACACCAAAGCGGATACCGTAGTACACGTTTTCCTCGCTCAGTCGGAAACCACCGCTGCCGAATTGGGCGAATGTAGGTGCTGTTAGAAGCACCAACAACATAGTTACAAAGAATTTTTTCATTGTTGTAGTATTTAAAATGTTCAATAATTTGATGCAAACTTACAATATTTAGCTTGTGGAAACAAATTTTTTAGCATCTTTGTGCAACCTTAACACTCTGCGGTGCGTCTAATGAGTGTAAAAGTTATAATAATAATGTAACTATGAATAAGAAGAAATTGTTTTTAGCTGGCATGTTGCTGATGCTTGTGGCCAGCGTGAATGCACAGAGTCTGTGGGATAGGTTTACTGGTTGGTTTACTGGTACTACGACGATAGAAGCCAGTAATAATATAGTGACTAAGACAGTGCCCCTTTCCGAATTCAACGCATTGAGTAAGACGGGTTCTATCGATGCTATCTATATTCAGGAAGAAGGGAACACCAACCCACGTGTGGTTATCTCTGGACCTGATAATATCGTAGAACTGGTGGTAGTGGAGCAGTCGGGCAAGACAGTAAAGCTGCACTACAAACCCAATACGAGTTTCCGTTTGAACAAGAAACCTTTCAAGGTGGAGGTTTATGCGGCAGAGATCAGTAAGTTCGCTCTGTCAGGTTCTGGCGATCTGGAATTTGGAGAGATTAAGTCGGGTGACCTGACTATCTCGCTCTCTGGCTCTGGTGATGTAAGCGGAAGGAGTGTTCGTAGCACTGGTGACGTGACACTTTCTGTCACAGGATCGGGAGATATCGGCATCAATCAGGTTGGCTGTTTTGTCCTGCATACCAATGTGACTGGTTCTGGTGATTTGGAGGTGAAAGGCATCAACAGTGAGAGCGTAGCAGCCAGCGTGACGGGCTCTGGAGACATCCAGTTGGCTGGTACCACCGAGAAGGCCAGCTACAATGTGGTAGGCGCCGGTGATATCGATGCCCGTGGCTTGAAGGCCAAAGAGGTGAAGAAGAGCAAGACAGGATCGGGAAGTATTAGCTATTGATCAAGATGCTTATTGTAGCCACCGTACTGATATACTTTCTGGTGTTGATGGTTTTCAGCCGATTCACGGCACGTAAAGCCAACAACGACACCTTCTATCGTGCCAATAGGCGATCACCATGGTATATGGTGGCCTTTGGCATGGTGGGCGCCAGTATCTCTGGCGTCTCCTTTGTTTCTGTGCCAGGCATGCCAAGGAGCATGGATATGACCTACCTGCAGATGTGCTTAGGTTTTATCTTGGGTTATTTCGCAGTGGCTTTCGTGTTGCTTCCGGTATATTATCGGTTGAACCTTACCTCTATCTATACGTATCTTGGCAAGCGACTGGGTAATCGTTCCTATAAGACGGGTGCCAGTTTCTTCCTGCTCTCCAAACTTATCGGTGGAGCTACGCGTTTCTATGTGGTGTGCATCATCCTCCAGCGCTTTGTCTTCGATAGCATTGGCGTCCCATTCCCAGTCACGGTATTTGGTTTGGTGGCGCTTATCTGGCTCTATTCACGCAGGGGAGGAGTGAAGACGCTAGTGTGGACGGATACGTTTCAGACCACGTGCCTGTTCACCGTCCTTATCCTCATCATCGTCAATGTAGCAGGTGCTTTGGGATTGAATTTCTCTGAGACGGTGGCAGCCATAGCCGACAGTCCACATAGCAGGATCTTTGTGTTCGACGACTGGGTGTCTCGACAGAACTTCTGGAAGCAGTTCCTCAGCGGTATCTTTGTGGTGATCGTGATGACGGGCCTTGATCAAGACATGATGCAGAAGAACCTCACATGCAAGACACTCCGCGAGGCACAGAAGGACATGTGTACCTATGGTTTCTTCTTTGTGCCAGCCAATCTGTTGTTCCTGAGCCTTGGCGTATTACTGCTGATGCTTGGAGAGCAACAAGGTTTGCAGCTTCCCGCAGTGGGCGATGAGATACTACCGATGTTTGCGGCCAGCGGAAGGCTCGGTACACCGGTAGTCATCCTGTTCACCATCGGCATCGTGGCGGCCTGCTTCAGCAGTGCAGATTCTGCACTCACGGCGCTCACTACCAGCTATTGTGTGGACATCCGTGAGCGTGAGGGAGATGAACAACTTCGCAAGCGTGCACATCTGGTGCTCTGCGTGCTCTTCATCTTGTTCATCCTGCTGTTCAGAGAACTTGGTTCCAGCAGCATCATCGATACCATCTACACGCTCTGCAGCTATACTTACGGTCCGCTGTTGGGCCTCTTTGCCTTCGGACTCTTCACGAAGCACATGCCACACGACAAGGCGGTGCCATATATCGCCGTGGCATCACCCATCCTCTGCTACCTGATAGACACATTGACCTTCCAACTGACGGGCTATAAGTTCGGCTACGAGCTCCTGATGCTCAACGGCGCTTTCACGTTCGCCGGACTGTGGCTCACCAAAAAAGCATGAAAATAGTTTGGGTTATTTCAGGAAATGCGTATCTTCGCACGATGTAAAGAATACTGCTAACTCAGGAAATGATATGAAAACAGTCTTTGTATCTGGTTGCTACGATTTGTTGCATAGCGGACATGTGGAGTTCTTCCGTCAGGCTTCGGCTTACGGAAGTCTGTATGTGGGCATCGGCAGCGATAAGACCATACTCGACCTTAAGAAGCATAAGACCTTATATAGTGAGAACGAGCGCCTCTTCATGGTGAAGAGCATCCGCTACGTGCAGGATGCGTTCATCAACAAGGGCAGCGGTATAATGGACTTCATCCCTACGGTGGATATGCTGAAACCCGATATCTTCGTGGTGAACGAGGATGGCTCTACGCCTGCGAAAGAGGCGTTCTGCAAGGAGCGTGGGATAGAGTACGTGGTGCTGAAAAGAACCCCGCAGGAGGGACTGGAGGCACGTTCTTCGACGGATATCAAGAACACGCTTTGCGGCATCCCTACACGTCTGGATTTAGCGGGTACGTGGATAGACCAACCGTATGTGAATCAGTATGCACCTGGATGGGCGCTTACCATCTCACTGGAGCCTACCTTTGAGGTGCGTGAGCGTTGCGGACTCTCCACTTCCACACGCAACATGATACGGCGCATTTGGCCGATGAAACTCCCCGACATGGATCCGGAGATGTTGGCCAAGTTGGTTTTCTGTTTCGAGAATGATCCAGAGCGTAGCGACGGCATCATCAGTGGGGCACAAGACAGCATCGGCATCTGCATGCCGGGGTTGGTACGCCATTGGTACGACAAGCGTTTCTGGCCGGAGAAGATAGAGAGTTGCCACGATGACCGTATCCTCGACTGGCTGGAAGATCACCTCTGCATGATACCTATGGAGCCTCGCAGAGACGGTTGCTCGGTACTGGAAGGAAAAGACATCACAGAGGCGAAAGTAAAGGCTCTGGCTGCTGCGGCAGATGCTTGCTGGGAGGCTATCATGGCGATGGATCTGGAGCGCTTTGCAGCGGCCTACAAGGCGTCATTTGAGGCGCAGGTAGCCATGTTCCCTGCCATGATTCAAGGCAGTGTACAGGCCTATATCGACCGTTACAGCGTCATGGATGGCGTGCTGGCATGGAAGATGCCAGGAGCTGGAGGTGGTGGCTATTTGGCATTGGTATGTCGCGACAGGGCTTCATTCCCTGCTGGTGCCATCGAACTCAAAATCCGAAGGAAATGATGGATAAGAAAAGATCGTATGCCTATCTGTGGCCGTTTATCTTGGTCACTTGCTGCTTCGCGTTGTGGGGCTTTGCCAACGATGTGACTAATCCTATGGTGAAGTCGTTTTCTCGTATCTTCCGCATGAGTGTCACCGATGGGGCCTTGGTACAAGTGGCCTTCTATGGCGGCTATTTCGCCATGGCGTTTCCGGCTGCTATGTTCATCAGAAAGTACAGCTACAAGTCGGGCCTTCTTATCGGATTGGCGCTCTATGCCATTGGCGCACTGATGTTTATCCCTGCGGCTGGAACGGGGAACTATTATCCGTTTCTGATGGCCTATTTCATCCTTACGTGCGGATTGTCGTTTTTAGAGACCAGTGCCAATCCGTTTATCTTGAGTTTGGGAGATAAAGCCACGGCTACCCGACGACTTAATCTGGCGCAATCGTTCAATCCTATCGGCTCGTTGGCGGGCATGTGGGTGGCCATGACTTTCGTACAGTCGCGCATGAATCCGTTGGGCACTGCCGAGCGTGCTTTGTTGCCTGATGCAGAGTTTGAAGCCCTCAAGGCTGCGGATTTAGCGGTAGTGGTGAAGCCCTACGTGGGCATAGGCCTTGTGATACTGGTACTCTTGGTGCTGATGTTTTTTACCAAGATGCCAAAGGCCGTGAAGGGAGAGATGCACGATTTGAGGCTTCGTGCTACTTTAGGCCGACTTTGGCGCAATGCAACTTATCGCTATGGCGTGGTGGCGCAATTCTTTTATATAGGTGCACAGATCACGTGCTGGACGTTCATCATCCAGTATGGCACACAGGTATTCATGGCCGATGGGATGGGCGAGCAAGCGGCTGAGATTGCGTCTCAGCGACTGAATATCATCGCTATGGTGCTGTTCTGTGCCTCGAGGTTTGTCTGCACATGGCTGATGAAATACATCCGTCCTGTCAGGTTGCTGACTGTCTTTGCGGCTATCGGAGCCCTGTTGTTACTGGTAGTCATGCTGGTAGGCGGGCGTATTGGACTTTATAGTTTGGTGGGTGTCAGTGCGTTTATGTCGCTCATGTTCCCTACCATCTACGGACTTGCCCTTGGCCATGTGGGAGATGATACGGAGATCGGCTCTGCCGGACTTATCATGGCGATTCTGGGTGGTTCGCTGCTTCCGCCGCTACAGGCACTCATCATCGATGGCGGTCACATGGAACTCTCGTTCATCGTGCCGTTTGTTTGCTTTATAGTCGTATGGATTTATGCTTTAATCGTTGGTAAGAATGAAAAGATATTGCAGAACACTGGAGTTGCGTGACGATCCGGAGATGATAGCACGCTATGAGGAGGCTCATGCCAACATCTGGCCGGAGATCCGTGAGGGGATTCTCTCCGTGGGCATTCTCGACATGCAGATTTATCGCTACGGCACGCGATTGTTCATGATCATGGATACAGTGGATGATTTCGATTTTGAGAAGGACAATGAGCGTCTCTCCAAACTTCCTCGACAAGCAGAATGGGAGGCCTACGTGGCACAGATGCAAGGCTGTGATCCCAATGCCCCATCTACCGACAAGTGGCACCTGATGGATAAGATTTTCTCACTGGTGTAAGTCCCAAGGAGACATAACAATAAAAGATATCCCCGCGGGGATACCTTTTATTTTATCAGCAAGTGGTTAATCAGAGATTGAACTTATAGCCAATGGCTAATTGGAAAGTCAAGTTCTTGCTGTCGAGATAATCATCGTCGAAGATCTTGAGCAGACCAAAGTTGTAACGAGCATCGAGAACGAGGCGGCCAAAGTCGTATGAGATACCAGCTGGGATAGAGATGTCGAAGCTGTTCACATCATCCATGTTTACCTCTGCATGGTAATCACCCTTTGAACCAGAAATCTTAGAATTAACCTTGAATCCTGGCTGGATACCAGCCTTCAGTGCCAGACCCTTCCAAATGTAGATATTGGCAATGATAGGCACATTGATGTAGTCGATTTTGAACTTCACGTCAGCAGCATTGTTCAAATCGAGCTCAGCGCCTTGCTGTGAATACAACAGACCTCCTGCAATGCCAAGCATGTTGCTTACATAGTACTCTACTTCAGCACCGGCTACCATGCCTACGCGTGCTTTTGTGTCCTCAGTATTGTTGAAATCTGCAGCACTGAAACCAATGCGTGGTTGAATAGTTACTGTACCTGGTTCACGCTGAGCAAATGTGCTTACTGATACCATCATAACGATGGCGGCTAATAAAAATTTCTTCATAGTGTTTAAAATGTTAGTTAATTGAAAATTGTTAATTATCTTTCTTCTTCAGCACCACGGCAGAGCGGGCAGGGATGTAGATCTGCATCCAACCCTTATGGTCGCGTGCATAGAGTGGATCACTCTGTGAGAAGTGCTCCACGGTATCATCGGTGAGGCCATGGCCACCGAAGGCCTTGTCATCGGTATTCAGCACCACTTCATAGCTGCCTTCAGGAACCAAAAATCCATAATCGGTGAAGGAGCGGGTAGGACTGAAGTTGAAGATGAACAGCAGGTCTCTACGCATGTATGCCAATACCTGATCGCCATCATTGTGCCAAATCTCCACCACCTTTGACTGCTGGATTTTCTTCACGCTCTTGATCACACGCAGCATGGCAGCATCAAAGTCGCCCAGATAGTGGTAGCAAAGGTTGTGGTTATCCACCAAATCCCACTGACGGCGGGCGTACTTATAGCTCCATCCATTACCTTCACGTGGGAAGTCGATCCATTCAGGATGCCCGAATTCATTACCCATGAAGTTCAGGTAGCCACCGTTGATGGTGCTGGCAGTCAGCAGACGAATCATCTTATGCAACGCGATACCACGCTCCACAGTGAAGTTCTCGTCACCCTTCTGGAAATGCCAGTACATATCAGCATCTATGAGACGGAAGATGATGGTCTTATCGCCCACCAATGCCTGATCGTGACTCTCGGCGTAGGAGATGGTCTTCTCATCCTCACGACGGTTGGTCACTTCCCAGAACATAGAGCTAGGCTTCCAGTCCTCGTCCTTCTTTTCCTTGATGGTCTTAATCCAGTAGTCGGGCACATTCATCGCCATGCGGTAGTCGAATCCATAGCCACCATCCTCGAACTTAGCGGCCAATCCTGGCATACCGGAAACCTCCTCGGCGATAGTGATGGCACGTGGATTTACTTGGTGTATCAGTTTATTGGCCAACGTAAGGTAGCAGATGGCATTGTCGTCCTGATGACCATTGAAGTAATCCTGATAGCCCATGAATGCCTCTCCCAGACCATGGCTGTAGTAGAGCATAGATGTCACACCGTCGAAGCGGAAACCATCGAAGTGGAACTCCTCCAACCAATACTTACAGTTGGAAAGCAGGAAGTGCATCACGTCGTTCTTGCCATAGTCGAAGCACAGTGAATCCCATGCGGGATGCTCATGGCGGTCGCCAGGATAGAAGAACTGATTCGGATCACCGGCAAAGTTGCCCAAACCCTCTACCTCGTTCTTCACGGCATGTGAGTGCACGATGTCCATGATCACTGTCAATCCCATCTGATGGGCAGTGTCTATGAGTTCCTTCAGCTCATCAGGCGTACCGAAGCGGGAAGACGGTGCAAAGAAACTACTCACATGATAGCCGAAGCTTCCATAGTAAGGATGCTCCTGGATGGCCATGATCTGGATGCAGTTGTACCCATCTTTTACGATGCGTGGCAGGATCTTCTCTTGGAACTCACGGTAAGAGCCCACTTTCTCCTCATCCTGAGCCATACCGATGTGGCACTCATAGATCAGCAGCGGATCGGTGCAAGGCTTGAAGGTACGTTTCTTGAACTTATAAGGCTGTTCTGGCGCCCAAACCTGAGCGCTGAAAATCTTGGTATTGTCATCCTGCACCACGCGTGTACACCATGCAGGGATACGTTCCCCTTCGCCACCTTCCCAGTGGATGCGAAGTTTATAGAGATCGCCATGATGCAGCGCCTTGGCAGGAAGCTTCAGTTCCCAGTTGCCGTTCTTCAGCGGCTTCATGCGGTACTTCGGTTCCTCTTTCCAGTCGTTGAACGTACCGATTATGTAAATTTCCGTGGCATTAGGTGCCCATTCGCGCAGCACCCATCCCTTCTCCGTTTGGTGAAGGCCAAAGTAGAGGTGTCCTGTAGCAAAGTCGCTAAGGCTGATTTTCCCATTACGCGTCAGCTCCTTTTCCTTCTCAATGACATGTTGATGTCGTCCGTTGATGGCATCAGCAAAAGGCTCCAGCCACTTGTCATTCTTAATCAGTTTCAGTGTCATAATAATTATGAATTATGTATTATTCAATGTTTAATGTTCAATGTTTAATGTTAATCGAACTCGTCAATCGTATAATTCAAGAAGTCGTTATATGGCTTCATCCCTTCAAACACTTCCATGATTTGATCAATAAATCCAGGAGTACTGAAGAAAGAGTCGGGTACGTTCTTCCATACCACATAATCTTTTGGCTTCAGATACTCCATGTAAGGATAGTCTTTCGGGAAATCCTTTGGAGCCGTCTTCAGACGTTCCATACCGATGGTTTGAAAATGCTTGCTGAAAGAAGGCGCGTTGACAATGCTCAGGAACTCATCAGTATTATCAAAAATGGATTGACGGATACCCTTCAGCATGGCAGGCTCTGGACACCATCCACCTCCAGCCAACATACAAGCACCTGGCTCCAGATGCACGTAATAACCGCAATGCAGCGATTTCTTTCCTTTAGGGTTGATAAAACCGCCTATGTGTGTCTTATAGGGAGTTTTATCCTTTGTAAAACGCAAATCACGATAAATGCGGTACATGCAGTCCTTGGGCTCAAAGTTGCTTACGCCTGGTTCAAAAAAGGATACACGAGCGATCAAGATGGTCATAAGTTGCTCGAATTCCTCGATGGCTTTTTCATAATCGTCATGATGTGCTTTGAACCATTCACGGTTATTGTTGGCTGCCAGTTTCTTTAAAAACTGGAAGATGATTTCCAAGTTCATGATTGTTTAACATTAATTTCTGCGAAGATAGGAAAAAAAACACAAAGTTTCACTATCTTTGCATCACTTTAATTCAAACTAAAGAAAATAATGGCTAAGACTACAAAAGATAATAGTAAGAAACCAGTGCAAGAACCCAGCACTTCATTTTTTAGGGGAACAAAGGAGTTCTTCAAGAGTGATGGGTTGCATTTTTTCATTGGATTGGTGTTCGTGGTATTGGCGTTCTACCTGCTTGTGACATTCACATCCTATTTTTTCAATGGGGCTGCTGATCAGAGTTTAGTAGAGAATGCTACTGCGGAAGAACTGGCCTCAGTGGACAATGGTATACAGAATGATGGAGGTTCGGTAGGAGCACGTGTATCACACTATTTCATCAACAATCTCTTCGGTGTGCCTGCTTATTTCATCGTGATTTTCCTTATGGTGGCAGGACTGAAGCTGATGCGTGTGCGTAAGTTCCGCTTGTGGAAATGGTTCATCTTCTGCATGTTGTTCATGTACTGGGGATCCGTCTTCTTGAGTTTCGTGTTCCAACACATCTATCAGGATTCCTTCTTCTATTTAGGAGGTTTACATGGCTATAATGTTTCCCGATGGTTGGAATCACAAGTTGGGGCCACGGGTGTGTTCCTCTTGTTGTTGCTCACTGCCCTTTGCTTCCTGATCTATTTCAGTTCCAAGACAGTCATCTATCTGCGGAAGTTGTTTACACTTAGTTTCCTGAAGCGTCAGAAGAAAGAAGAACTGAAAGAAGAGGTCTCAGAAGAAGAAATAGAAGCTGAAGAAGAGAAAGAGAATGTATTCGACCTTCCATTGGAGAAAACGCCAACTGCCAAAGTAGAGAAAGTGGCAGATGACATGTATATGACAGTGCAGGAGAACGTGAAGGATGATACGAAAGCGGATGACTCCAAAGATCTCGACTTCATAGTGGAAAAGGCACCTGATACGGAAGAGGCAGATCCTTCGAAGCAAGAGCCCTACGATCCTCGTCTGGATTTACAGTACTATAAGTTCCCAACAGTGGACTTGCTGAAACAATACGATGATGAAGGACCTTCCATCGACATGGATGAGCAGAATGCCAATAAGGACAGGATCGTGAATACGTTGCACAGCTTTGGTGTGGAAATCAGCAGCATTAAGGCCACGGTGGGTCCTACTGTAACACTCTATGAGATCACGCCTGCACAAGGAGTGCGTATCAATAAGATACGCAACCTTGAAGATGATATTGCCTTAAGCCTTTCTGCACTCGGTGTGCGTATCATAGCGCCTATTCCTGGAAAGGGTACCATCGGTATTGAGGTGCCTAACGAGAAGAAAAATATCGTCTCAGGACAGAGTGTCATTGGCAGTAAGAAGTTCCAGGAATCGAAAATGGAACTTCCTTGTGCCCTTGGTAAGACCATCAGCAATGAGGTCTTCATGGTTGATCTTGCCAAGATGCCACACGTGCTGGTTGCTGGTGCTACCGGACAAGGTAAGTCGGTGGGTCTGAATGCCATGATCACGTCATTGCTCTATAAGAAACATCCTGCAGAGTTGAAGTTTGTGCTCGTGGATCCTAAGAAATTGGAATTCAGTATCTATTCAGCCATAGAGAACCATTTCCTCGCAGAGCTGCCTGATAGTACAGAGCCTATTGTGACGGATGTGACGAAGGTGGTACAGACCTTAAACTCCGTGTGCAAAGAGATGGATACGCGTTATGACTTAATGAAACTGGCTGGTGTGCGTAACATCAAGGAGTATAATGAGAAGTTTATCAACCGTCGCTTGAATCCTGAGAAGGGACATCGCTACATGCCTTACATCGTGGTGGTGATCGATGAGTTTGGCGACCTTATTATGACGGCAGGACGAGAGGTGGAGCTTCCTATTGCCCGTATCGCACAGTTGGCTCGTGCGGCAGGTATTCACATGATCATCGCTACACAGCGACCTACGACCAACATTATCACGGGTACTATCAAAGCCAACTTCCCTGCACGTATTGCTTTCCGTGTGGCTTCCATGATCGACTCTCGCACCATCTTGGATCGTCCAGGAGCCAATCAGTTGATCGGTCGTGGTGACATGCTCTTCCTGCAAGGCTCTGATCCGGTGCGTGTGCAGTGTGCGTTTATTGATACTCCAGAGGTCAGCGATATCTGCAACTTTATCGCTAAGCAGCAGGGCTATACCTCTCCGTTCTATCTGCCAGAACCCGATCAGCCAGATACAGATGGTCCTGCAGATGTGGATATGGAGCGTTTGGATCCTCTTTTTGAGGATGCAGCTCGTCTCATTGTGGTACATCAGCAAGGCTCTACGTCACTGATCCAGCGTAAGTTTGCCATTGGTTACAACCGTGCTGGGCGTCTGATGGATCAGTTGGAAAAGGCTGGCATCGTGGGAGCTGCACAAGGTTCTAAGCCGCGTGATGTCCTTATCTCCGATGAGATGTCTTTGGAAAATGTATTGGCTCAATTAAAATAGAAGTGTTATGAAACGATTATTTTGGACAATATGCCTGTTGCTCCCTCTATCACTGTGGGCGCAGGAAGACGCTTCTGTCATGCTGGAGCGTACAGCTGAGGCCATTCGTTCCTCACAAGGAATAAAGGCCACTTTCACCATTCAGGTGGAGGATGTAGAGACTTTGGGAACCATCTATCTGAAAGGTTCCAAGTTCAAATTGGAAACCGAAGATGTCACCACTTGGTTCGATGGTAAAACCCAATGGACGCTGGTGGAACCTACCGAAGAAGTGAATATTTCAGAGCCTACAGCCGAGGAATTACAGAGCATCAATCCCTACGCATGGCTGTCACTCTATAAAGAAGGGTATAATGTGAAATATGGTGGTGGTGCCAATGAAGGCGAGCGCTCAATCATTATGACCACTTCCGTATCGCGCTTGGATATGCAGTGCATCGTGCTTACCATCAATGAACGTACCTTAGCACCCGTACGTCTGAGTATGGCGGGTAGGGGAGGCAGTGATGTGGCTGTGATATTCATCAACTCCTACGATGATAAGCAGCACTATGCTGACGAGATGTTTACCTATCCCGCAGAGAAGTATCCCAATGTGGAGGTAGTGGACTTAAGATAATTGACAATTAATAATTCGTAAAATACCATGGAGACAGAAAAAGTAAGATTGCTTATTATCGGTTCTGGCCCTGCTGGATATACCGCAGCTATTTATGCCGGACGAGCCAACCTTAGTCCTGTGCTTTATTCAGGATTGCAACCAGGTGGACAGCTCACCACAACTACCATCGTGGAGAATTTCCCTGGACATCCACAGGGAATAGATGCCAACCAACTGATGGAGGACATGCGTCAGCAGGCAGTCAACTTTGGTGCAGATATTCGCAACGGTGTGGCTACGAAGGCAGACCTCAGTGCCCGTCCGTTTAAGATCACCATCGATGATGAGAAACTCATAGAGGCCGATGCTTTGATTATCGCTACAGGAGCGGCAGCTCGTTATCTGGGATTGGAAGATGAGAAGAAATATGCAGGCATGGGTGTGAGTGCATGCGCCACTTGCGATGGCTTTTTCTATCGTAAGAAAGTGGTGGCTGTAGTAGGTGGTGGTGATACTGCTTGCGAAGAAGCTACCTATTTGGCAAGTTTGGCAAAGAAGGTCTATCTCATCGTGCGAAAACCATTCCTGCGTGCTTCGAAGATCATGCAAGAGCGTGTGATGCTGAATGAGAAGATCGAGGTGCTTTTCGAGCACAATGCCGAAGGTCTCTATGGTGATAACGGTGTAGAAGGCGTTCATCTCGTTAAACGTTTAGGAGAGTCCGATGAGAGTCATTACGACCTTCCTATCGATGGCTTCTTCCTAGCCATTGGTCATAAGCCAAGTTCCGACATCTTCAAAGATTACTTAGAGGTAGATAAGGCTGGTTATATTGTGACCGAAGGTGCTACGCCACGTACCAATATCCCTGGCGTATTTGCCGCAGGTGATGTGGCAGATCCTCACTATCGTCAAGCTATCACTGCTGCCGCTAGTGGTTGTAAGGCTGCTATAGAAGCAGAGCGCTTTCTTATGAAGTAGAAGCGCTCTACTTCTTGTTTTTTTTCTTTTTCGCCTTGTCAGCGGGGGGCATTCATTTCTTTTGCTCGTGCAAAAGAAACGAACCAAAGAAAACACGCCGACTGCACTTCCGCAGCTAAAAATCAGGGGCTTTTACCTAAGCGCCGCAAGACATCTCCTTCGGAGATTTTGCGGTGCGGCGCTTTTAACGGTAAAAACCCCTGATTTTCTTTACGCTGCTCCAGTGAGGTCGGAATCCTATTTGCAACATCGCTTTGCTCGTTGCTAGAAAAACAAGTTATTTATCTTTGATTATTTTCCCATTCTTGATGGTATTTATACCATTTTCCGCTGTGTGCACCCAAAGCACCAATTTGTCTAGGATGAACTAAAGGAAGTATATTGTACGTCTTACCATTTATGCTAGTTTGAGAAGAATTACCATATCCATACAAATCGACATATTCCTGAATGCTCTTATAATTAACTTTAGCTATTCGGTTCAGAAACTGGAGAATAGGAACGTCACCAAGAAGAATTAAAGTCTCTGCTTGAGATTCTTCCAATTCTGAAACAATTTCCTCACTACGAGCCTGGTCACAGAAAATAGTTGGTCTTATAGGAATGGTGACTTCATTTAACCCATATAGCTTTGCTTTAGGTTCGTATTCATTCTTTATGATCTTGAATTGGTTTGGATTCAATCTTGTCTCTGGCAACAAGTCACAAAGCCAGGCATCCTTACGTGTTAATCCTAATGGGGCAAGTATTTGATTATCCAATACTCTCGCTGATGGACCATTCAAGTGAATCCCTGTCGGTTCCAATGTACCTATTTGTTCAGGGATATGGATTCTGCGAATAATGTTCGCAGCTTCATCTGGATTACCATCCCAGAAAATCCGAGGCTCACTTGAAACAGCAAGCGCTTGGCATACTATCTTATTACCCTTTCTCCATCTGGCATGTACGGCACTTGCATAAACTCCCAACACAAAGACCTTCTTGGGGCTTCTGTCTTGTTGAACTAAGGAATGAACAGTTTCTCCGAACGGGAAATAGTAATTCATATTCTATTTAGATTTAAAAAACTACAAAAATTGTTTTTCAAAATTAGATTACAATTTCAAATTAAACAAATCTTGGAGATAAATAAAGTTAGCGATGTTGTGTCAAAGACTCCGACCTCACATCTGGAGCGTAAAGAAAATCGGGAAAGTTTTCCGTTAAAAAGCGCGGGCTGTTTGAGCAAGCGTAGCTTGCGAGTTTTCGCGCTTTAGGAAAACGTGAGCGATTTTTAGCGGAAGATGTGCAGTTGGCGGCGCTTCTTTTGATTCTTTTCTTCGAGCTGTAGCGAAGAAAAGAATAAGAAAGCATTAAGAAAAAGAAACACGATTGATAAAAGAAACGAAAAAGAAATAAGCAGAATCGGATTAACCAATTCTGCTTATTTTTTTCAACTTCTCTTCATCAATCAACTTAATCTTTCTACCATCAATCGCAATCAGATGCTCGGAAGCGAATTGGGAGAGTGTGCGAATAGCATTCGAGGTCGTCATATTTGAGAGGTTGGCCAGATCTTCACGCGAGAGGTAGATGCTCAGTGTAAAGCCATCCTCCTCAACACCATAGCTATCTCTCAGAAGCAGCAAGGACTCTGCCAAGCGTCCGCGGATATGCTTCTGAGTGAGGTTTACCGTACGTTGATCGGCCACATCCAATCCGTGCGAAAGACGCTCGATGATGAAGTATGCCAACTGATTGTTCTGCTTTACCAGTGAATCGAGGATGACAAGTGGAATCTGGCAAATCACAGACGACTCTACGGTAGTTGCCGTACAGATATAGTCTTCATGGGAGAAATAGGCGTGATAACCGAAATACTCCACAGGTTTATACAGACGGATAATTTGATTTCTTCCACCAACGCCTTCCTTATAAATCTTTACCTTTCCAGCAAGCAGACACATCATGTGCGTGGGAGTTTCACCTTCCACATAAATGTGCTCATTCTTCTTGTAGCTCTGGAGAGTGATGTTAGACGACAATAACTCACGCTGCTCCTCATTGAGGGGAGCCCATAAGTCTGCCAATAGAATTGGGATGTCCGCGTTAGTTGGAGTAATTCTAACCATCTTTCTACCTAAATACCTAATTACCTCCGCAAAAGTAGTAATAATTATTATAATTGTTCCATTTTTGCCGATTTTTTTGATTTAAACTGCCTTTTTTATGCCGAAAATCGTATAAATTTGTATCTTTGCTACGATATAAAACTAAATAATTATGGATAAATTCGTTATCACCATCAATCGCCAGTTTGGTTCTGGTGGACATGAAGTAGGCGACTTACTAGCCAAGCGCCTGGGAGTGAAGATCATCGATAAGGAAGTGGCTCAAGCCATTGCCAAAAAATTCGAGATGACGCAGGAAGAATTCGATAAGATAGACTACCGCAAACCTAGTTGGTGGGAAGAGTTCACCATGTTCTATAGTCCTTTCGCTGCTATGGGAAGCCAGCGTACCACTGTCGACAAGGCAGTGACCTCCCGTCAGATGTATTTGGAACAGACGGAACTACTGAAGAAGTTGGCTGAAGAAGAGTCGTGCATTGTCATCGGTAGGTGCGCTTTCCATATCTTTAAGAATCATCCTCATAGTATACGCGTCTTTGTACATGGCAGTGAGGAACGTCGTTTGAAGCACGCTATGGAGTATTTCAAGGTGGGTGAGGAAGAAGCCCGCAAGATGATGGAAGATACCGACAAGAAACGCTACGATTACATCAAGAAGTACACGGGTACCAGTGGCTACGATGTACGCAACTACGACTTTACCTTCAATGCCGACGAACTGAGCATTGAGGAGATGGCTGACATCATCTATGACCACCTTGCCAGTAAGGTAGATTTGAAAGCATAGATTTTGCCACCTTTCATTATTGCATAATACAAAGGATTGCACTATCTTTGCACCGCAAATTAAACAAATTATCCAAAAGTATGAAAAGAGACGATTTAATCTTTGAGATTATCGAGAAAGAACATCAGCGCCAACTGAAAGGCATTGAGCTGATTGCATCTGAAAACTTCGTAAGCGACCAGGTGATGCAGGCCATGGGCTCTTGCCTCACCAACAAGTATGCCGAGGGCTATCCTGGCCATCGCTATTACGGTGGTTGCGAGGTAGTGGACATGAGTGAGAATATCGCTATCGAACGTATCAAGGAACTGTTTGGTGCCGAGTATGCCAACGTGCAGCCACACTCTGGTGCCCAGGCTAATGCTGCTGTGCTGTTGGCTGTCCTCAAGCCTGGTGATAAGTTCATGGGACTGAATCTGGATCAGGGTGGACACCTTTCTCACGGCTCTCACGTGAATACTTCTGGTATCTTATACACCCCACTAGCCTACAATCTGAATCCTGAGACGGGTCGCGTAGATTACGACCAGATGGAGGAGATTGCCCTGCGTGAGCGTCCAAAGCTCATCATCGGTGGTGGTTCTGCTTACTCTCGTGAGTGGGATTACGCACGCATGCGTAAGATTGCCGATGAGGTAGGCGCTTTGCTGATGATCGATATGGCACATCCTGCAGGTCTTATCGCTGCTGGTTTGCTGGACAACCCAGTGAAGTATGCTCACATCGTGACTTCTACCACCCACAAGACCCTCCGTGGTCCTCGTGGCGGTATCATCCTATTGGGTAAGAACTTCGAGAATCCTTGGGGCCTCGCTACCAAGAAAGGCGAGATCAAGAAGATGGGCGACCTGATCAATTCAGCTGTATTCCCAGGACAGCAGGGTGGTCCGTTGGAGCATGTCATTGCTGCTAAGGCAGTGGCCTTCGGTGAGGCTCTGCAGCCAGAGTTCAAGGACTATCAGAAGCAGGTGAAGAAGAATGCGGCTGTACTGGCACAGGCACTTATGGATCGTGGCTTCAAGATCGTATCCGATGGTACCGACAACCACTCTATGCTGGTTGACCTTCGCACCAAGTATCCAGAACTCACTGGTAAGGTAGCAGAGAAGGCACTGGTAGCTGCAGATATCACTGCCAACAAGAACATGGTGCCATACGACACCCGTTCTGCTTTCCAGACCTCAGGTATCCGCTTGGGAACTCCTGCCATCACTACTCGTGGTGCCAAGGAAGACCTCATGCTCGAGATTGCTGAGATGATCGAAAAGGTCCTCAATGCTCCAGAAGACGAGAAGGTCATCAGCACTGTTCGTGCTCACGTCAACGACCTGATGAAGAACTATCCAATCTTCGCTTATTGATAGTCGCCTCATAAATACAAATAGCCCCCTTTCATTATGAGAGGGGGCTATTTTTAATGGTAATTTTGGCTTCGCGAAGAAGTCTTCTTAGTAGCCTTATTCCTTAATCTTGAACTCGTGAATCACTGGGTTTGTCTTTGTGGCAGGAGCCCAGGCATTGCCTGTCTGACCATTAGGATTGCCGTATTTGGCAAAGTTGGTCCAAGCATCTACCATCTCATCAGACAACCGGTAATCGGCTTCGGTGAATGGGCGCCAGCTGCGTCCTAAGGTATGGAATACAAACCACAGTTCGCTGCTGTGGAAGGCTCCTTGGAGGCTTTCACGTCCATCAGAAGGTAACTTACGATCGAACAGATAGCAATAGGTGGGCTTGGTGGACAGGGAGTCGCGTACTGAAGCAAAGTTCAGAATAGGTTGACTCAAGTCTGCCATATCATCTGACGTATAGCCAAGCATGTAAGGCACATCAGCCAAGGTACCATCGTAGGTGGCCTGTTCGAAACTCTTGTCCATCACCACACCGTCGATGTGTGGAGACATGGCTATGCCTGCTGTCCTTGGGATGCTGCTGTGGGCATCATAGATGGTTTGGGCATTGGCTGCACGCATCTCTGCAAGGGTGTTGAAGCCCATAGTCTTGAGCATCTCGTCACCACCCTTATCAAGATCTGCTTGTGTTTGGCCACCTCCTGAAGGAATGAAGTCGCCCAAACCTCCACCGCTTTGTACGATGGCTTTGGCTATCAATCCCTTACTCATAGGAGAGACACAGAGGTTGCGAATACTGGCACCACCAGCACTCTGTCCGAAGACAGTGATATTGTCAGGGTCGCCACCAAATTGGGCGATGTTGTTCTTAATCCATTGCAAGGCTGCTATCTGATCGAGCAAGCCATAGTTGCCAGATACGTGATCGGGATCTTCTGCCGACAGTTCGGAATGGTTCAGGAAACCGAAGATGCCTAAGCGGTAGTTGATGGTGACCAGAATGACATCACGCTGTGCCCAAGCATCGCCATCCATCTCCATCTCGAAGCCCCAACCACCGAAGTAAGCCCCACCGTGTACCCACATGGCTACAGGCAACTTCTTCTCAGGATGTCCAGGGGCATATTGTGGTGCCCATACGTTGAGGTAGAGGCAGTCTTCAGAGAAATTGGGGTCGTCGCTACGGAAATGGAACTCGGTGCCGTACTGACCGTCTTGCGGATTGCGTATGCGCTGCATGGCAGCATCACTGAAGGTATCAGCCACCTTCACGCCTTGCCATGCTACGACTGGCTGTGGACGCTTCCAACGCAAATCGCCCACAGGAGGGGCTGCATAGGGTACGCCTTTATATACTAGGACGCCTTCGGCTTCTGACTTTACGCCTTGTATCTGTCCGCCTTCAATGCTAAGCACAGGGTTCTCGTCTGACTGATTTACTGTAGTGGTACAACCAGTCAGTAGAGCAGTAAATAGAAGTAACAAACTAGTTTTTTTCATATATCGTTTTGTAAGAGAATAAGGTAAAAAAGGCGGGTAATCACTTACTCGCCTTTTTGCATTTTATGTCTCGCTTTTAGATCAGCTTCTTCCACCAAGCATCGAGATATGCTAACTCAGCACGATCCTGATTGCTGTCGGAATTGATGACTTGCTGTGCAAAGCCCAAGAGGGTAGCCTTGATGGCTGCACGGTCATTGCCCTGGAAGTCGTCCAACAAATCGTTGGTGTCGGCTACTATTTCATCGAGGGTGTAGGCACGGTTGATGCTGTCGCCCAACACAGCCTTAAGGTCTTCGACATTTCCTTGGCTAGCCAGCTTCTGAATGAAGTTGCTGATGAAGCTTTGCTCCTTGGCACTGTAGGTTCCATCGCAGTGTGCGAAGAACAAACCTAACTTAACAATCAGTTTAATTATTTTTGATATTGCATTGGTATTCATAAATTTATCCTCCTTAAATTTTATCTTCCTGCATAAGAATTACCAGCCATGCCAATGACGCTGATCACGCTCTTGGCAATGTCGCCTAAGTCTAAACCTTTGCCTCCACCAGCGATAGCTCCAAGAATGCTACCGAGGTCGATGCCACCTACAGACACACCGTTAGAGCGAGATGCTCCAGCTTGGGTAATTTGTCCAAGAATAGCTCCCAAATCAATACCGCCAGCAGCTGCGCCACTAGATGCACCACCACCCAGAACTGAGCCAAGTACAGAACCAAGTACGCTGCCGCCACCACTTCTGCCGCCGCCACCAAGTACTGAACCGAGCACGCTACCGAGGTCGATACCACCTCTGGATTGTTGCTGTTGCTGTTTCTTAGAGGCACCACCAACAATGTCGCCAACGATTCCACCGAGGTCAATGCCACCAGTTTTTGCACCTCCACCCGTGGCTCCAGATACTGCACCACCGATGATGCTTCCCAAATCGATACCACCACTCTGTGTGGCCGATTTCAAGATGTTTTCAAGTAAACTTCCCATGATATTAAATTAATAATAAAGTTATTTGGTCATTAATTTGGGTGCAAAATAGTGAGATTATTTTAATTCACAAAATTTTTTATTCATTTCTTTTGCTCGTAGCATTATTTATTCTTTTCTTCGCTGCAGCTCGAAGAAAAGAACCAAAAGAAGCGCCGCCGTCTGCACATCTTCCGCTAAAAATCGCTCACGTTTTTGGGAGGGGCGCAAGACGACCCCCTTCGGGGCTCTTATTGGTGCACCCCTCTTTTCCAAAAACTTTCCCGATTTTATTAACGCTCCAGATGTGAGGACGGGATTTTTGACGCAACATCGCTTTGCTCGTTGCTACCCCCCTCTTTATCTCCCCCTTGGGGGGGAGACTAAGAGAGGGAGCCGTGTTGTGCGCAGCCTTTTCCGACCTCACTGGAGCAGCGTGAAAAGATTGTGAGTTTTTACCGTTAAAAGCGCTGCACCAATTAGAGCCCCGAAGGGGGTCGTCTTGCAGCGCTTAGGTAAAAACGAAACAATCTTAGCTGCGGAAGTGCAGTCGGCGTGTTTTCTTTGGTTCATTTCTTTTGCACGAGCAAAAGAAATGAATGAGCACCTTTGCTACGAGCAAAAGGAATGAAAAAAGAAAAGAATAGAATAGAATAGAGATCTTATTTGTAAAGCTTAGAAATAAGATCTGAACGCCCAATGCGCCGTAATTCATTGATGATATTACGCCGCTCCTCCGCCTTGTACCAGAAGAAAAACATGCGCTGTGCAAGCTTTTCACGTTGGGTACGGGCACTGAACACTTGTTCTAATGTGTAGGGATGGTAGCCAGTGTACCACGTTTCTGTGGCTACTGTCATAGGGGTGGGAGTAAAGTCCTGCACCTGCTCCAGATGGAAGTCGAGTCGCTTGGTGATGACTGCCAACTCTGCCATATCCTCTTCGTAGCAACCAGGATGACTGCTGATGAAGTAGGGGATGATCTGCTGTCCGAGATGCTCCTCACGATTCACTCTGTCGAAAATGCGCTTGAACTCCTCGAAGAGTTTGAATGAAGGTTTACGCATGAGCATCAGCACTCGATCGCTGGTATGCTCTGGAGCCACTTTCAGACGCCCACTCACATGGTGTGCTATCAGCTCTCGGATGTATTCACGGTTGGCTCGATTGACTTCTGGATCCTTGCTCTCATGCAGCATGAGGTCGTATCTCACACCACTGCCAATGAAACTCTTCTTCACCTGTGGCAAGGCATCTACTGCCCGATAAATGTCCAACAATGGGCGATGGTCGGTGTTGAGGTTGGGGCATACCTTTGGGTGGGCACAACTGGGTCGCTTGCACTTCTTGCAGAGCTCTGGGTTCATGCCTTTCATGCGATACATGTTGGCACTAGGACCGCCCAAGTCGCTGATGTAACCTTTGAAATCGGGCATCTGCACCACCTTCTTTACCTCTCGCATGATGCTTTCCTTGCTACGACTCACGATAAACTTGCCTTGATGAGCCGAAATAGTACAGAACGCACAACCACCGAAGCAACCTCGGTGCATGTTGATGCTGAACTTAATCATATCGAAGGCAGGGATGCGTTTGTCCTTATATTTGGGATGGGGCAGTCGAGTGTAAGGGAGGTCGAAACTGTGATCCAACTCTGCTTCTGTGAGAGGAGGGTAGGGTGGATTCACTACCACTGTGCGACGCCCAACTTGTTGGAGCAATCGCTGTGCCTGCTGTTTGTTGCTCTCTTCCTCGATATGTCGGAAATTGGCCGCTTCCTTCTTCTTGTCCTTCAGGCATTCCTCGTGGCTATAGAGGACGATGTCATCGGGCTTGGGCTCTACCTCATGTGCCAGATAGGCAATCTGTGGGGTGTCTTCCAGAGGGAGACCTTGCTCCATACGATGCACCAATTCCAGTACCACCTTCTCACCCATGCCGTACATCAGGAGATCAGCACCACTATCTACCAAGATGCTTGGACGCAGACGATCTTCCCAGTAGTCATAGTGCGTGAGACGTCTGAGGCTGGCTTCAATGCCTCCTAAGAACACAGGAACATCTGGCCATAGCTTCTTCAATATCTTGGTATAGGTGATGGTGGGATAGTCGGGACGCATGTCCGTACGTCCATCAGGTGTATAGGCATCCTCATGACGCAGACGCTTGTTGGCAGTGTACTTGTTCACCATGCTGTCCATGCATCCAGGGCTGATGCCAAAGAAGAGTCGAGGACGTCCCAGTTTCTTGAAGTCGCGCAAGTCATCCCGCCAGTTGGGTTGTGGGACGATAGCCACGCGAAGTCCTTCTGCCTCCAAGATTCTGCCGATGACTGCAGCACCAAAGGATGGGTGATCCACATAGGCATCACCGCTGAACAGGATCACATCCAGCTCAGCCCATCCGCGCAGCTCTACCTCCTTCTTGGTCGTAGGCAGCCAGTCGGTCAGTTGTGGCAGGTTGTTCTTCAATCTTCAGAAGCTATAGGTTCGCCTGCTTTCCACTCCTCATAGAGGTGCATCAGGTTCTTCAGGCCCAGCGCTTTCATGTCGTTATGCTGAATCACGTTCTTCTGAAGGCTCAGCAGTGTCTGCATGTCGTTCATCATGCCCTCCATCAGTGAGGTCACCGTGAAGCGCAGCTTAGAAAGCGTATTCTCATCCACCACGCCGTTGCTATCAGCCATATGGTCAAGCAGGTCGTATTTCTCCAAAATTCTCAAGTGGTCATCACTTACCTTTATGGTACGTGAACCTTTCTCGTTGGCGTTAATCTTGTACATAGTCAGTAGATTTTTGCTACAAAGATAGTGGTTTTCTCTAAATTATGCTATTTTTGTGCCTTGATAATACGTGAACCTATGATAGAGAACAAAGAATTGAAAACGAAAGTGCTGCGACTGATTCATCCACAGTGGCATGGTGGTATTTTGGAAAATTGGATACCCAAGGATATGAAAGGAGGCATCGAAGAGGCTTACAAGATCGGTGCTGGCGTACAGAACATGATGGTTCCGCAGGAACAGAAGGAGCAAGAGACGGTGACCATTCCATTGAGCACAGAGATCACCAGTGCTGATGGGATGCACAATGAGTATGACGATATTCTGAAGCAGACGAAGGTGGTGAGTGACATCATACTGGAGAAGGCGCCAGAGCGCATTGTCACGCTGGCAGGAGATGCCAGTGCCACCGTGATTCCGCTGGGTTATCTGAACGGATACTACCAGAAAGACACCTCGCTGGTGTGGATAGATGCCAATCCTGACGTGAGCGTGCCTTACACCATGGCGCTGATGGCATGGTTGGGTAAGCGCTCAGAGGATTTCAAACGCCTGTGGCCAACCATGGTGCCTGCCTCACGCATCCTCATCGTGGGATATCGTGCATGGAACCAGAGCTTGAAGGAGTGGCAGGATGATCTGGGCATGAAGGGTATCTCTCCGTTGCAGGTACGTGAAGACAGTGGGATAGTGCTCGACTGGCTGAAGGAGAAGGGCAAGAAAAAGGTATATGTGCATCTGGATCTCAGTGTGCTGGATCCTTCTGAACTTTTCTCTTCGCACAACCGTGCCCATAATGGTATCAAGGCTGCTGAAGTGGTACGTGTGGTAAACGATATCGCTGCTGCCTTCGACTTGGTGGGCATGACCGTGGTGGAACCTACGCCAAAGTTAGTGAACAAGGTGCGTGAAACGCTCTCACAACTGCCATTGTTCTAAGTCGTCCATTTCGTCTTCAGAGGCGTTTTCTAAGGTCTTAGTAATGTCTTATGGCCGAAGATTGACGGAAAATTGCTATCTTTGCGCCCTAAAACGTTAATAATTGAGGAATGAGATATTTTGGATTACTCGTGTTCATGTTGCTGCCCTTCTTAGGGTTCTTATACACCTTCTGGCATGTATGGCAACTCCTTCCTGCACCATGGTGGGTTCGTCTGCTGGTCATCCTGCTTATGCTGGGTGCTTTCGCTTCCATGTTCGTAGGTATGCGTGACAGCCATACGCTTTCACTGAACACACAATCTTTGCTCTATGATATAGGTACTTCCTCCCTCATCATACTGCTCTATCTGGTCATGCTTTTCATGGCGCTTGATGTCTTGCGCTTGGTGCATCTGGTGCCAGCAGGATTCATGAAGCATAGTTGGCCAGGCACCCTTACCGTGGTTGGCATCATGCTTGCGGTCTTCATTTATGGCAATTGGCACTACCACCACAAGGTTCGCCAACCCTTGGAGCTGAAGACGGAGAAGACTTTGGCTAAACCGCTTAAGATTCTTATGATGAGCGATTTGCATTTGGGATATGGCAATCGTCGTGCAGATTTTAGCAAGTGGGTGGATATGCTTAATGCAGAGCAGGCCGACCTCATTCTCATCGCTGGAGACATCATCGACTCCAGCACCAAGCCGCTGCTCGAGGAAGCTTCGTATGAAGAGTTCCGTAGGCTCAATGCGCCCGTGGTGGCTTGTCTGGGAAACCATGAATACTTCTCTGGTGAACCCGATGCCAAGGCGTTCTACGACAAGGCTGGCATTCGTCTGCTACGTGATGAAGTGTTGGAGTGGGGTGATCTCTGCATCATCGGCCGTGATGATCGCAGCAATCCTCGCCGCAAGTCCTTAGCAGAGCTGACATCTGGTATCGATCGCAGCAAGTACTCTATCGTGTTGGATCACCAGCCGTATGAACTGGAGAAGACAGAGGCTCAGCACATCGACTTCCAACTGAGTGGACATACGCATCACGGACAGGTATGGCCCATCTCTTGGATCACTGAGCATGTGTATGAGTGTGCTTTTGGACCTTGGCAGCGTGGTGATACTCAGTACTATGTCTCATCTGGCATTGGCATCTGGGGTGGCAAATTTCGCATAGGCACGCGTTCAGAGTACGTCGTGGCCACCTTGCTCCCTATGTGATGTGAATATTAACGTAAAGTTAACGTAACTTTTTTGGTAGCCATTTCAAGTTGCCGTACTTTTGTACCAGCAACAAAAGGCAAATGACTTTTTCAAGGTGTAAACCTAAAAATTGTGTGAAGAAATAGAGGGAAACAGCTCAAAGCAGAGGGCAGTTTCCCTTTTTTATGGCCTTTTTCTTTTCTGACTTTATTTCTTTTCTTACCTTCGTGGCAGATATAAACTGAAGAATTATGAAACTGAATCGTGTGCATCATGTGGCTGTGCTCTGCTCTGACTATAAGCGGAGTTTGGCTTTCTATACAGACGTGCTGGGATTGAAAGTGCTTTCGGAGCATTACAGAGCCGAAAGACAGTCGTATAAGACCGACTTGGCCTTGAATGGCGAGTTTGTCGTCGAGTTGTTCTCTTTCCCTGATCCTCCAAAACGTGTGACGAATCCTGAGGCTGCAGGATTGCGTCATCTGGCTTTCGAGGTGGATGATGTGGAAGCTGCCAGGGAGGAAGTGGTGAAGAAAGGAGTGCCCTGTGAGCAGGTACGCATCGACCCACTCTCTGGAAAGAAGTTCGTATTTTGTTTCGACCCCGATAATTTACCCATAGAGTTTTATGAAAAAGCTTAGCCTTCTTCTCGTGGCCACAGCATTGGCCGCATGTACCGCTCAGGTGCCAGCACCAGAGCCAGTGTATCCCATCCCTGCAGAAAAGCAGGTGAAGTGGCAACAGATGGAGACGTATGCCTTCATCCACTTTGGCCTCAATACCTTCAATGATATGGAGTGGGGGTATGGCGATACAGATCCTAAGACCTTCAATCCTACGCATCTGGATGCAGAGCAATGGGCCAGGACCTTTGTAGAGGCAGGAATGAAAGGCGTGATCCTCACGGCTAAGCACCACGACGGTTTCTGCCTTTGGCCTACGGATCTGACCGACTATAACATCAGTCATTCGTCCTATAAGGATGGAAAGGGCGATGTCGTAGGAGAATTGGCTGCGGCTTGTAAGAAGTATGGCTTGAAGTTCGGTGTGTATCTCTCGCCTTGGGATAGGAACCGTGCTGACTATGGCGAACCCTCGTATGTAGAGTATTACCATGCGCAACTGCAGGATCTTCTCACGCGCTATGGCGATCTCTTCGAGATATGGTTTGATGGTGCCAATGGAGGTGATGGTTACTATGGTGGCGCACGTGAGCGAAGGAACATCGATCGTCGCAACTATTATAATTTCCCTAAAGCCTGGGCGATGGTGGAGGCGCTGCAACCCCATGCCATCTGCTTCTCTGATGCAGGTCCTGGCTGTCGATGGGTAGGCAATGAGCGTGGCATTGCTGGCACTACCAACTGGTCGTTCCTGCGTGCTGCAGAGGTGTATCCGGGGTATCCCAACATGGATGAACTGAACGTGGGGCATCCTGATGGCGATGCATGGATCGCTGCAGAGTGTGACGTGTCTATCCGTCCGGGGTGGTTCTACCATGAAAGTGAGGATGACAAGGTGAAGACAGCAGATGATTTGACAGAGTTGTATTACAAGAGTGTGGGACGTAATGGCACTTTGCTGCTCAACTTCCCCGTGAATAAGGAAGGCTTGATCTCCAAGACCGACTCCCTGAATGCTGTGCATTTCCACCAGCGCATTCAGCAGGAACTGAGTCAGAATCTTTTAGAAGGAACGAAAGTGGAGGCTTCGGAAGTACGTGGTAGGGACTTCAATGCCAGCCAGGTGACGGATGGTGATTTTGACTCTTATTGGGCCACCTCTGATGGCGTTTCTGCGGGTTCTCTGACATTTACCTTCAAAGAGCCAACAGCCCTAAGTAAGGTGCTGCTGCAAGAATATATCCCACTGGGACAGCGTGTGAAAAGTTTCACTGTAGAGGTGCAGAAAGGTGGTGCGTGGCAATCTTTGGAGGTAGGAGAAGAAACTACCACCATTGGTTATAAGCGCATCCTACGCTTCCCAGAGGTAAGTGCAGAGGCTTTACGAATCACTTTCACAGATTCTCGTGGACCGCTCTGTATCAGTGAGGTAGGGGCTTATAAATAACGCCACCAAGCGAAAGGCTTGCGGTGCTGGAGGTACTGCAAGTCATGCTCATGGGCATACGCCTCCCGTTCGAAGGAGATGCGACGATAAGCATTGCCTTTTCGGGGGTATCGGATGAGCCACTCCACGACATACCAGAGGTAGAACCCTACGACGAGCATTTCCAGCATCTGGCGTGTGTGGATGCGCTCATGGTTCATCATCACCGCATTCACCTGTATCCCTTTGCGCGTAAAGATAACGCCAAAGAGGTTGATGGCATTGAACCCCTTGAAAGGTATGTAGCGATTGCGGATAATCATTTCTTCAGGGAATGATAGTACTCCTTCAACAACTTAGCATCTTCTGCTCTATCCGTAAATACCTCCAGCAAGATAGGTTGGCGGGTGATAGAAGGCTGCGTCAGTTCCTTGATGCCTGCCTCCAGCTCCTCGCTGTTCGTAGCAGCCAGATACTTGAATCCCCGATCCTCTGCCCAAGCCTTGGCAGAAGCATCGTGCTTTGCCGTGAGGAAACGCTCCGAGGCTTCATCCAGCTCCACTTTCGGGAGGGTATGCACCTGTTCACTTCCCCCATTGTTCAGCAGCAAGATGCGTATGTTGGAGCCATAGTTACGGTTCCACAGGGCATTCATGTCTTGGAAGAAACTCAGGTCGCCTATCACCACGAAGTTCAGCTTCTCATCCATTGTGGCATATCCCAAAGCCGTAGAAAGCGAACCTTCCGTGCCACTCATGCCCCGATTGCAGAGCACCTCCACCTCATCAGCCACATCGTAGAGCTGTGCATAGTGAGTCGTGGAGCTGTTGGCCAGGTGCAGGGCAGAAGGCGTAGGCAAGTGACTCAGCAGCTCGCCCACAGCCGTCATTTCAGAGAAAGGCAACTGTGGCGTCCGAATGCCCGACGCTATCTGTTCCCACTGGCGAGGATAGGTAGAAGGCACATCCTCTATGAGCGGAGCTATCTTCTCCAAGAACTCGAAGGGATCCATCTCTATCATGGTGGTCAGCGCCCCCTGATAGAGGTCGCACACCTCCCCGTCCTTACTCACGTGCCAATGCTCCAATGGCGGATTGTTGCGCAGGAAGTACTTCAATCGGCGTGAGATGATGTGTCCGCCATAGGTGATAAGTAGCTCTGGGCGCATGTTGGCCATAGTGGATTTATCCATCGGATACAGCACCTGGTCGATGTGGTGGATAGGCGTTCCAGGCACCGTCTTGTTGCCTATGCTTTCCGTGATCCAAACGAACTGCTTGCCCAGTTGCTTCACATATTTCTTGTCGAAAAGGTAGATTAGGCTCATCTGTCCCGCTATCACCATGCGGTTGCGATAACGATTCAGTCGCTCTATCAGAGGCTGATAGTCATTGTTGTACATGTTCAATCCCTCGTAGCGATGCATCACACGCTCCTGAGGCAGCTCCGTAGCACTCATGTCGAACAGAGGCTCAGCGATAGGCACATTGATGTGTACAGGCCCTTTGCCGTGATGCGTCAGCTCCATCAGTGCCTCGTTGATGAGCCGATTGCTGTGCCAAGCCTCCTCCTCCGTAT
Organism: Bacteroidaceae bacterium; assembly: GCA_017427065.1. Lineage (GTDB taxonomy): Bacteria > Bacteroidota > Bacteroidia > Bacteroidales > Bacteroidaceae > Bacteroides. Next base: position 33,016 of record JAFRTL010000017.1, read on the forward strand.
GCACATCGGGCAGGGTGACACTCTTCTTCACCAGTGTCTTGAAAACCTCCCCTTGAGGCAGTGTCTGTCCGTCCATCTGTCCTATCCACTGTGCAGGACGATCAGCGCTGATTACCACCAGCGGCACTTGTTGGTAATACGCCTCTGCCACGGCAGGATGCAGGTTCAGCAAGGCACTGCCCCCATCGCATACCACAGCCACAGGATGCCCGCCATGCAGCGCCAATCCTAAGGCATAGAAGCCCGCACTGCGCTCATCCGTCATCGGATAGCATTTATAGTCGGCTACGCGCGCTAAAGTCTGCGTCAGAGGGATGTTCCTGCTGCCCGTGCAGAGCACTATCTGACTGATGTCGTGCTCCCGCAGCAGCACAGCCAGTTGCTGTATGTTTCGTTTGGTACTGTACATCGTTATTAGCTTTTTACAGATACAAAAATAATGCATTTCTTTCTAAATTAAAAATTTGTTCTGTTGTGAGAGCATATGTTTTTTAGGGTGTAAAGTGTAAATACTGTAAATATGAGCGGTTGGATTTTCTGCGTGTAAACGCCAATCCTGTGCATTGGCGCTAACACAACCGCTCATATTTACACCCTTTACAGTTTACACCCCTATATTTTCAACACCCCTACACTTACAGAAGAAAGCGTATTCCTTTAAAAAATTTATTATATATATTAATATATATAATAAAATATAAATATAGATAGAATCTGGGGCCACCCCCGCGGTTGGCACAGACTGGTTTCGTTGACTGCGTGAACCGTTTTTGTTGACTTTGGTGATAGCTAAGTGATACCTTGTGAGGGCATGCATTTTTTAGGGTGTAAACTGTAAAGGCTGTAAATATGAGCGGTTGATTTTTTTTTTCTAACTAGGAAAAAATATTTTTCTAACTAGAAAAATAAATGTTCACCGTTGTGGGCATTTATGCTCATCGTGAGCGCAAAAAATGACTTCCCTCGTGAGGGCGTAAAAATTCCCCCGTGAGGGAGGCCAAATTCGCTCGTGAGGGAGTTTTTGTCGCTGTGCGTAGGAAAATTTGAGCGAGCGCGTAGGCGCAAATTTTCCTGTGCGTAGCTGCAAATACAACCGCTCATATTTACAGCATTTACAGTTTACACCCCCAATAATGGACATGGTGTTCTGATGTTTCTGTGAAAAGGCATCCTGAAACATCGAACTGAAGCAGATGCTTGTGAGATATAAAAACAGAAAAGGGTGCGTTATTAATCACACCCTCTTCAGTTTTTTGATTCTATAGAATAGTCTAGAACGGTATGGCGAATCCTGCACCAATGACGAATTGGTTGCTTCCGTCAACAAGTTGGAACTTTCCTTCCAAGTTGAGTATGACGCCTCCCAATGGGATATCCACACCACCACCTAGATTGAAGCCTATCTTTCCGTCGGATTCTACATCAAAGCCTTGGCCGTGTACTTTTGACTTGAAATAAGACACACCTGCCAGTGGATATACATTAATCACGTCTGATACTGGGAATACATAGTGCAAGTTGGCACCCAGATCCCACATGGAAACATAGTCATGCTTGAAGAAGTACTCGAACGCAGGTTCTACACGGAACTGGTCGGTCACATTGTAGCGCATCTTAGCAGCTATACCAAGGTTGGTGTCGGTTCCATAGAGTAGGTTTGCACCAATAGACGCATCGCCCTTCTGGGCCATAGCTCCCATGCTGAGGCAGAGGAGCATCAGAATAGTTAAAATCTTTTTCATATGAATATAGTTTTAAAGGTGTTTTTAGAACGGTATGGCGAATCCGGCACCAACGACCAACTGATCCCAGCCATCGACAATCTGGAATTTAGCTTCGACGCTGAGAATAACGCTGCTTAGTGGGAATTCGATACCTGCACCTAGGTTGAATCCTACCTTGCCATCGCTTGACGCTTCATAGCCGTGACCAGAAACCTTTGATTTGAAGTATGCTAAACCAGCCAAAGGATAAACCTGTACCTGTGAAGCTACAGGAATGAGGTACTGTGCACTGGCACCCAGATCCCAAGTAGATACATGGTCGTGCTTGAAGAAATACTCGAAAGCAGGCTCTACACGGAACTTGTCGGTGATGTTGTAACGCAGCTTAGCAGCTATACCAAGGTTGGTGTCATTACCATAAAGCAGATTGGCTCCCACGGCTGTCTGGCCTTTCTGAGCCATGGCTCCCATGCTGAGGCAGAGAAGCATCAGAATAGTTAAAATCTTTTTCATAATAATTCTATTTTAGAGTTAGTATATTATGTGTCAAAGATAGAATAAAGTTTTTATACTAACAAGAATTGCCTGCTATATTTTAAAAATCAAAGGCATCTTTTGGTAGAATGCAAATAATGATTTATTTTTACACCACTAATACTTACATTATTAATTTATGAAAACGAATCTTTGTAAATGGACGATGTTGGCAGCCTTGATGCTGTTGCCAACAAGTCTTTGGAGTGCCACGGGCATCACGGATCTTCGTGTGCAGGATCAAGTGAAGCCTTTGGCTATAGAAGACCTACATCCGCTGTTCTCATGGCGTATGGAGAGTGACAAGGTGGGTGAGTGCCAGACGGCTTTCCAGATCACTGTGCGCCGTGCTGCTGACGGACGAGTGATGTGGAACAGTGGTAAGGTGAATGGGGCAGAAAGCGCAAACATCGCCTATGGCGGTGTGGCATTGCAGCCAGAAACCGCTTATGAGTGGGATGTGGAAGTGTGGGACAGCGCTGGTGCCAGCCACAAGCAGACGGCTGCTTTCGAAACGGGACTTATGAGTGCCAAGCAAGCCGCATGGAGTGGGGCGCAGTGGATAGGTTCTACGAAGAAACTCCTGGATGCTGCATCAAACAACTATTTCTCCCTGCTCACCAAGTTCCAAATCAAGCAAGGTGGGGTGGCTTCACTGATCCTTGGTGCCAACGACTTCCGTCTGAATGATGCCTTCCAGAACATCGACAATATGGCGGGTGAGAACTACGTGCGTGTGGATTTCGACATGAATGGATTGAGCCAAAACAAGGGGGCAGAGATTCGTGTCTATCGCGTGGGATTTGCCAAGGGCGACAAGGCTGATAAGCCATTCCTCACCATCAATCAGGAGACGTTCCCACAGAGCACCCTGCCACAGATTTTCACCCGTCAGAATGCAGGTGATGTGCATCAGGTGGAGATCTTGGTGGATGCCAGCAACTTCCAGTTCATCATCGATGGCAAAGACTTGGTGACCACACCTCCAGATCCTCGTCGCCGTGGCTTTGGCGGAGGTGGCTTTGCCGTGGGTAGTGTGGCTGGCAGAACGGTATCGGCTACCCGCCTGCAGATAGGTCCTTGGGGTAACTCTCACAACAACAATACGGCTCCGCATGTGGGGCATATCGGTTTTGCTGCTGCTCCAAATTCGGAGGTGGTGTATTCCGACTATCAGATTCAGCTTTGCGGACAGGCAGAGGATAAGGTGGTGTTCGACCAGCAGCACTATGCTGTGTTCAACGCAGTGTCAGGGGCACAGGTGAGTGGCAATGCCATCACGGTGAGGAACACTACGAACAAGTTCACCATGGGTTATGCTGATCCTTCACATGGGGCACTGACGATGCTGCGTACGGAGTTTGCCACCACGGAAGGCAAGGCCATCAAGAAGGCCAAACTGTATGCGACGGCTATGGGCAACTATGAGCTCTGGATCAATGGGGAGCGCATGGGTGAGGATTGGTTTACGCCTGGCGACAGCCAGTTCCGCGAGGTGATGGGTTACCATGCCTATGACGTGACCTCTATGCTGAAGAGCGGACAGAATGCCATAGGTGCACAGCTGAGCCCTGGATGGTACACTGGCCCTATGACTTTCACGAGCAGCAACTTCAACTTCTTTGGTGATCATGAGGCGCTGCTGATGAAGCTCGTCATCACCTACGACGATGGCAGCAAGCAAACCATCGTGAGCGATCCTAAGAGCTGGAAGAGCTTCAATGACGGTCCTATCCGCTATGGCAGCTTCTTCCAAGGCGAGCGCTATGATGCCAATCAGGAAGCTAAGGTGGCTGGTTGGAAGCAGACAGGTTTCAATGAGAACGGTTGGCAAGCTGCAGAGGTGATCAAGCAGCGCGACTGGGTGAACTTCGACCTTATGGCTCGTTATGATGCGCCTGTGCGTGTGCGTGAAACACTCACTGCTCAGCAGGTGATGCCTACCCACAGCGCCGATAATCATACCTTCATCTATAATATGGGTGTGAACATGGTGGGTGTGCCACAGATCAGCATTCCTGCAGGATACCTGAAGCAAGGCGATGTGGTGATTATCCGCTATGCAGAGCAGCTGTATCCGGGCTTCAATGGGGATGAGCGCTACTATGTGAAGACCTATGGACGCAGTGGGAAGAACATCGCTGGCCGTCCGCTTTATGAGACTTTCCGTGCAGCTCTTGCAGCCGACTTCTATATTGCTAAGGGTGGGGAGGCAGTGACCATACAGCCAACGACTACCTACCGTGGTTATCAGTACATCCAGATCACCCTTCCAAGTCATGTAGGTGCATTGCCACTGGCTAACGTGAAAGGTTTGGTGATGTCGAGCGATGAGCTTCCTACAGGTACGTACCTGGCCACAACCAGTGATGGTAATAAGACAGCCAATCTGGTGAATCAGCTGATCAAGAACATTCAGCGCAGCCAGTTGGGCAATTTCTTCACGATTCCAACCGACTGTCCGCAGCGTAATGAGCGTATGGGATGGACGGGTGATGCTCAGGCTTATACCCGCACGGCTACCTACAACAGTGACGCACAGAACTTCTTCCGTCAGTGGATGGTGAACCTGCGTGCCGATCAGGGCGTGGGTAACGATACCAACGTGCCTGGTGGTGTGGGTAGCACAGTGCCTACCTACAATCGTGCTGACGATCAGAGCTTCGCTGATGGTACCACATGGGCAGCTGCTGTGTGCATGGTGCCTTGGCAACTTTATTCTCAGTATGGCAACACACAGGTGATCAGCGAGAATATGGAAGCGATGATGGCATGGCTGCGTGGTATGGATTACTACGACCAAAGCGAAGAGTATCCACACCTTTCTGCTAAGGCTACTGGCCTTGCTGACTGGCTGGCAATGGACAATCGCACCCCTTCTGACTTGGTGAACAATGCCATCTACATCTATATGATGGATTGTACGGCTAAGATGGCAGAGGCCATTGGGCGTACCGACCTTGCTGCTGAGCTTCATGCCCGTCATGATGCTGCCAAAGCGGAGTGGAATCGTTGCTATGTGGATCCTGCTACGGGTAAGACACGCAATCAGCAGGGCGCATTGGTGCACTCTCAGGCATCTTATGCTACACCGCTGAACTTCAACTGCTTCGATGAGAACAATAAGGCGAAGGCAGAGCAGTATCTGGCAGAGCTGGCCAAGAATCCATCTCTGAGTGGTGAGGGACAGAACAAGTATCCTGCCTATACCATCACTACGGGCTTCTCTGGCACACCAAACATTCTGCCAGCATTGAGCCGTGCAGGTAGGGTAGATGAAGCTTTCCGTATGTTCACTTGTACTGACTATACCTCTTGGCTCTATCCTGTGACGAAGGGTGCTACCTCTGTTTGGGAGCGTTGGAATGGCTATGAGGCAGCCTTTGGTGAGAACAACCAGAACTCTATGAACTCCTTCAACCACTTTGCTCTGGGTGCAGTGGGGCAGTGGATGTATGAGTATCAGTTGGGTATCACAGCAGAGGGTGGTTACAAGCACTTCATCCTGCAGCCAACGGCTGGTGCTTCTTATACCTCACTGACGGGTTCTTACCGCAGTAACTATGGTGACATCGTCAGTGCTTGGAAGTCTGATGGTAAGGGTAATATGACTGCCTATGAGGCTACTGTTCCTGCCAATACCACTGCTACACTCTACTTGCCAGTGGGAAGCAATGTGAGCCAGTTCGGCACTGCTAATGGCGTGCTCTATGTGGGTAAGGTGCAGCACAATGGCATCACTACCGCACAGTATGAACTCCAGAGCGGACACTTCAACTTTAGCATTGGTAATGCTGAGGTAACGGTTAGATAATCCTTGGATGAATAATAGAGAAATCTTCCCTTGGCTTTGCTGAGGGAAGATTTTTTATTGCTTCTCTGTGAGGTATTTCCAATAGCGGAAGGGGAGGTCTTTGCGATGCTTGCGGGGATTCCATCGCTCTTTGATGGCAATGGCCTTGAAGTAGGTACGCCAAAGGTCTTGGAAGAGTTTCTCATCCTTGTCCATCATACTCTCTTGGAGTTTTCCTGTGACGAGATGTTCCATCTGCTGGTCTTCAAATGTCACTAATTCCACGGTCTTCAAATCGTAATAGTAACCATAGCGTCGCTTTGTGTCATAAATCATCCAAGGTTGGTCATTGAAGCGATCTTGGAAGTGGGGAATGGCCAAGGGGAGGGTATTGAACTGTGGTTCGATGGCAGCGAAGTAGGTACCATCTATCGTTTTCTGAAAGCGGATGAACTGCATGAGATGCAGGCGTTCATAGCGCACTTTCTTGAAAATCTGCGAGAGAGCTAACACATCTGGATCGGCAAAGTTGGTTTCGATACTCTTTCCTGCATCGAAGGTCTTTCGGATGTAGCGAAAAAGCATGTTGGCCACTTCTGATAGCTCAGATAGCCATACGTTGGTGAGTAAGGTCATTGCGGAGGGAGAGAGGTGTTTCTCCAACCCTTTCCATACCCTCTCTGCCTTCTGTCTGTCAGTGACAATAGTCATCTGCTCGTCCACAAACATTGGTAGCACTTCCCCCTCAGCTATCAGTTGGTCGGGAAAGCAATGCTGTGCATACGCCTCGAAGACACACGTTAACAGCCCTTCAAATGACTGGTCGTATAGAAACACTCTCATGACTAAACGGGATCAATGAAAGGCAGCTCCATCTGTAGAAGGTCAACCTTACCTGTATGAGGAGTGAGCAAGCGCCTAACCCCTTGTGGGGTGAGTTCTTGAACCGTTTGCTTTGGTAGCTCGTTGCACGTGATGAAATACTGCGCCTTCTTCATCACCACGCCTATACGCTTTAGATCATCAAAGCCAATGCGTGTAAAACGACGTGAGGTAACGATCATCATCGCACTTTTCACACCTATACCAGGTACTCGCAGAATCTCCTCATAGCTAGCCGTATTGATATGCACGGGGAAGAATTCAGGATGACGAAGCGCCCAACTCAACTTGGGGTCAATGTCGAGGTCAAGGTTGGGGTGCTGGGCATCTACGATCTCATCGACCTTGAATTGGTAAAAACGGAGCAGCCAATCGGCTTGATACAGTCGGTTCTCACGCACCAAAGGTGGTTGCTTTAGTATGGGTAATCGCTTGTCGTAGGTATTCACGGAGATATAGCCAGAATAGTACACACGTCGCATGCTCAGTGAGCGCTGGCCATAGAGTGCAGAGCTTACGTTCAGAATGTCTTTATCGCTTTCAGAAGTGGCACCAACAATCATCTGAGTGCTCTGTCCTGCAGGTACAAAGCGAGGCACATGACGCATCTTCTTGCGGTCTTCCTTGTTTTCCAACATCCCTTGCTGGATATACTTCATAGGTTGATAGACGCTTTGGTGGTCTTTCTCTGGTGCCAGAAGTTTGAGGTTTTGCTCTGTAGGAATCTCCAAGTTCACACTGAGACGATCAGCATAGCGTCCTGCCTCATTTACTAATTCCTGACTGGCTCCAGGGATGCTTTTCAAGTGGATGTAGCCATTGAAGCGATGTACTTCACGGAGATCCTTGGCAACCCTTACCAAGCGTTCCATCGTATAGTCAGGATTCCGAACTACACCCGAACTTAGGAATAATCCTTCGATGTAGTTACGGCGATAGAATTCCATCGTCAGCTCCACCAACTCGGTCACTGATAATGTGGCACGTCGGATGTCATTGCTTCGTCGATTGATGCAATAGGCGCAGTCATAGATACACATATTGGTCAGCATCACTTTGAGCAAAGAGATACAGCGCCCATCCTCTGCGAAGCTATGACAAATGCCCACGCCTCCAATGGTATTACCCACCTGTCCGGCACGACCTTTCCTCACTGTCCCGCTGCTGGAGCAAGACACGTCATACTTGGCCGATTCAGTGAGTATTTTCAGCTTATCGAGTACGTCTGCATTCATCTGTATGTTTCTTTAGAATGTAAAGGTAATAATATTTTCTTTTTGTCTGTTCAAAATCTTGTATTATATTTGCATGGACTTTTATACATAGAAAAATGAAGAAGATTCTTATAGCTTTGATGGCTGTTGCTGTGACTCTGTCATCGTGCAGCAGTGTATTTGGCCTTAGTGGCGCCTCTACTGGTGCAATGGTAGGAGGAACGCTGGGTTCTATTCTTGGCAATAGTACGGGGCGTTATGGTTCTACCATCGGTGGTTTGGTAGGTACGATGGCAGGTGCTGCTGTGGGTAATGCCATCCAAAAGAAGACGACAGAACAGCAAATCAATAGGGCATTGGGCAATAGCTATGCACAGCCATCGGGCACTAATACGCCAAGCATCTCATCTGTGTCTCTGAATACTTCATCCGTACGCTTGGAAAACTTCCACTTTGTGGATGAGAACAATGATCAGGTCATCAATCGTAACGAGGAGTGCAAGGTGATGTTTGATGTGGTGAATGGTGGAAGTACGACAGTGAGAAATGTCACCCCTGTGTTAGAACTGGCAGAAAAAGCCAAGGGCATTTTGCTAGGGGGAGCTACCACCATTGAAAGCATTCCTGCAGGTGGTAAGGTCACTTACTCTGTACCTTTGATAGCTAAGAACGTGAAGAATGGTGAAGCAATCTTCCAAGCTTACGCAACAGAGGCAAATGGAGCTGTGACAGAAACCATAGAATTCTCTTTGCAGACAAGGAAATAGTTTAGTGTTTAGGGTTAAGGGTTTAGAGTTATTGGCTACAATATAGATTTCTCTAAAGCAAACAAAAGAGCGGGTTTCATTAGATGAAGCCCGCTCTTATTTTCTCTAAACTCTAAGCCCTAAACCCTAAACCAATCAATAGTGTGTCTGCAGATAAACCACATGGGTAGTGAGGTATTCTTCTACACCATGCTTACCATCAGCACCACCGATACCAGATTTCTTCACACCTGCATGGAAACCTTGAATGGCCTCGAAGTGCCAACGGTTAATGTAGGTTTCGCCGAACTTCAATTCACGACAGATACGTGTAGCAATATCGATGTCCTTTGTGAATACGGAAGATGCCAAGCCATATTCTACATCGTTCGCCCACCTGATCACTGTGTCAATGTCTTCAAATTCTATGATTGGAAGTACAGGGCCGAATGTCTCTTCATGCACGATGTCGAAGTCCTGTGTCACATTGTCCAAAAGGGTAGGAGCATAGAAATAGCCCTTGTCGCCAATACGATGTCCACCGCATAGCACCTTTGCACCTTGTTTGATGGCATTCTCTACCTTTGCTGTAACACTTTCGAGTGCTCGCTGCTCTACCAATGGTCCCATCTCTGCATCTTTCATCACTGCAGGATTGCCTACCTTCACGTTCTGGAACTTCTCCAACAGCAGTGCAGTGAGTTTTTCCTTCACGTCCTTATGAACGTAAAGGCGCTCAGCATTGTTACAGATTTGTCCATTGTTGCCAATACGACTCTCGAAGATAGCTTGTGCTGCCAATTCCAAATCAGCATCAGGGAAGACGATGGCAGGAGCCTTACCACCCAATTCGAGTGATACCTTGGTAATGTTTGGTGCCGCTGCTTCCATGATCTTCTGTCCAGCACCTACACTACCCGTGAGACTCACGATGCCAACCTTAGGACTGCTTGCCATGGCATTGCCTACCAATGAGCCTTTACCGGTTACTACATTGAAAACACCTGCAGGAAGTCCTGTTTCATGAACGATCTTGCAGAACTCTGTGCAGTTCTCAGGAGTGAGTTGTGAAGGTTTCAAAACAATGGTACAACCTGCGATGAGGGCTGCACCTGCCTTGCGTGCAATGAGGAAGAAGGGGAAGTTCCAGGGCAAAATGCCAGCAGCTACACCGATAGGCTCTTTGAAAAGCATCATGGTTTCTCCACGGTTGTCGCTTTGGATAATCTCGCCCTCAATGCGACGAGCAAACTCAGCCATGTAGTCGAAATAGGTAGCTGTGACACCCACCTCTACACCAGCTAATGCTTGTGTCTTTCCTTGTTCACGCACCAGAATTTCCTGGAATTTGTCGAAGTTGGCACGAATACCATCGGCCATCTTGTGCAGATACACAGCACGCTCTGCAGCAGGAATGGCTGCCCATGCTGGTTGAGCTGCCTCTGCAGCATTAATCGCTTCTTGTACGTCTTCCAACGTGCCATCTGGCTGACGGCTTACAACTTCCTCGGTGGAAGGATTCAATACTTCGATCCACTTTCCTGAACGGCTTTCGCAGAACCGTCCATTAATGTACATCTGTAAATCTTTCATGGTATAATAATATTAATAAACTATTTGCTTGTAAAAATAGCAATAAATATGCATTTGTCAAATGGTAGTCTTGAAATATTTTTTACATATTAATGAATATATATGCTTTTTTTGATTATATTTGCATCGACAAGTAGGATGGCCAACATGAATACAATGGGAAGCATCTGCGAAAAACTATGTTAATAGCCTTGTTGATTTAAAAACAAATCTACTATGTCAAATTTGTCGAACAATAGAGTGATAAAGAATACAAGATACTTTACCGTTTTGGTTGAGATTATTGATATTCTGATACTTAATATATATACATGGCTTACCATTGTGATGATGTTCAATCTGAACAGAGAGCACAAAGGCTTTTTCTTAGCCGTTAACCTAGCCTATATCCTCAGTGTTTCTTTGGCACCTCCTAATACCTACAGGAAACATATTAACAATATGACCATTTTGCGAAGAGCTACAGGTATTTGGTTGTTCTTCACACTCTTTTCTGTACTTTTGTTATTGTTCTTGAATATATCGAACATTAGTTACTGGTGGCAGGGTGTGCTTTACTTTGGCATTTATTATGGTATTTTAGTTATCGGACAGATTTTCATTCATTCTATTTTACGAAAACTCCGTAAGCAAACGCTTTATTCTACTTCGATATTCTTAGGTAATTCATCGGCTTTGGAACGCCTTTATTTAGAGATGGGTACTGATCCGGCACAAAGTTATTTCGTTAAGGGGTATTTTGCGAACAAACCTTCTGATACTTTTCCGGAAATGGTACCATATTTAGGCCGTTTGGAAGAATCTCTTGAATGGTTGGATGCCAATGATATAGATGAGATTTATTGCTGCCTCCCCCCAGAAGAATCTCATTTTGTTAAAAAAGCCATAGACTATTGTGACAATAGAGTTAAGCAATTTTACGCCGTTCCAGTGGTGCTTAATACTACCAAACGACAAATGGAGACCGTGCAGATGGGTGATATGCCTATCATGGCTTTACGTTTTATGCCACTCACTTTTTGGAGCAATCGTTTAAAGAAACGTTTGTTAGACCTTTTCGTCTCTTCCTTGGTGTTATTGTTAATCATGCCTTGGGTTACAGCCATAGTAGCTATTATCATGAAACTTACCATGCCTGGTCCTATTTTCTTCCGTCAGATGCGTACAGGGCTCGATGGCAAGGAGTTTGAGTGTATTAAGTTCCGCAGTATGAAAGTCAACGCTCAGGCAGATTCCTTGCAGGCAACAAAGGATGATCCACGCAAGACTAAGTTTGGAAATTTCATGCGTCATTACAACATTGATGAATTGCCACAGTTCTGGAATGTCTTCAAAGGCGAAATGAGTGTAGTAGGACCACGTCCGCATATGGTGAAACAAACCGATGAGTATTCTGCCTTAATTCCAAAATACATGGTGCGTCATTTTGCCAAGCCTGGCATTACAGGTTGGGCTCAAGTAACAGGTTTCCGTGGAGAAACTAAAGAATTATGGCAGATGGAAGGTCGTGTAAAGAAGGACATTTGGTATATTGAACATTGGAGCATTTGGCTTGATATTAAGATTATGTGGCTCACTATTAAGAATGTCTTCGTAGGTGATAAGAATGCTTATTAGATTGAGGATTGAGAATACAATAAAGGCTGCAATTTGCAGCCTTTATTATTTAGTGAGATAAATCACAATTATCAATGTTCAATTTTATTATATGCTTCCAGCGCCTTCTCAAGCACTACCAACGCCTTCTGCAAATCTTCTTTCTTCAGAGCATACGCTATACGTACTTCGTTTTTGCCTGCACCAGGTGTTGTATAGAAACCAGAAGCAGGAGCCATGAATACAGTCTGTCCTTCGTAGTTGAAGTCTGTTAAGCACCACTCACAGAACTTATCACTATCGTCTACTGGAAGTTTTGCTACAGTATAGAAAGCACCCATAGGGATAGGAGAGTAAACACCAGGAATACGGTTCAATCCGTCTATCAAGCATTTACGACGTTCAACATACTCATCATAGGTGTCACGCAGGTATTCTTCTGCTACATCTACGGAAGCTTCAGCAGCTATTTGGCCAACAAGTGGAGGACTCAAACGTGCTTGGCAGAATTTCATTACAGCCTTGCGTACTTCCTCATTTTTGGTAATCAACGCACCAATGCGTATTCCACATTCTGAATACCTCTTAGATACAGAGTCAATCAGTACTACATTCTGCTCTATGCCTTCCAGATGGCAGGCAGAAATGTATGGTGAACCAGTATAGATAAACTCACGATACACCTCGTCCGAGAAGAGGAAAAGGTCGTACTTCTTCACCAAATCGCGAATCTGATTCATCTCACGACGTGTATAAAGATAACCTGTAGGGTTATTTGGATTACAAATCAATATGGCACGTGTACGCTCATTGATCAGGTTTTCAAACTTTTCTACCTTTGGCAGAGAGAAACCTTCTTCAATAGTTGTGGCAATGGTGCGTATCTTGGCGCCAGCAGAGATGGCAAATGCCATATAGTTGGCATATGCTGGCTCTGGCACAATGATTTCATCGCCTGGATTCAGGCAAGATAGGAAGGCGAAAAGCACAGCTTCTGAACCACCAGAGGTAATGATGATGTCGTCTGCCGTTACATTGATATTGTATTTGGCATAGTAACCCACCATCTTTTCGCGTAAACTACGAAAACCTGCGCTGGGACTATACTCCAGAATCTTGCGATCAATATTTCTAATCGCATCTATCGCACATTGTGGCGTAGGCAGGTCTGGTTGTCCTATATTGAGGTGGTACACATGTATTCCTCTCTGCTTGGCAGCATCCGATAGTGGGGCCAGTTTGCGTATTGGCGAAGCTGGCATCTCGTTTCCTCGTATAGAAATCTGTGGCATTTTCTTTTGAATGTTAAGTTTTCGCATGCAAAGATAGTGCAATTTTCTTCATATCTTGCATAAAAAGAATAAAATAAAAAGCAAAAGGACACAGACTTTCTTAAAAAACGACGTATCTTTGTCATCAATAATAACTTAAATATGTTTTCTATGAAACTAAATCATCTTCTTTTCACATTGCCAGCTCTGCTGATGCTGGGGTGCACCCAGGTGCCTGTACTGCAGCATAAGGCAGTGTTTGAGGACTTTGTCTATCAAGGAAATGACGATTACTATAACCAACATCCACTACAGGCTGATGATGAGTTTTACAATCCCATTCTCCCTGGTTGGTATTCCGACCCAAGTATCTGTGCTGATGGCAAAGGCAACTATTTCATGGTGACTTCTACCTTTGGCTACTATCCTGGCGTTCCACTCTTCCATAGCACGGATATGGTCAATTGGCAGCAGGTGGGACATATCCTTACACGTCCAGAGCAACTGCCATTGGAACGTAGTTCTGTAAGTACAGGTGGCATTTTTGCTGCTTCTATCTTTTACAATAAGTATAATGACACCTATTATATGATTACGACCAACATGGGTCGTATGATGCGTGGTCAGCAGGGCAACTTCATCGTGAAGAGCAAGGATCCACTTAGTGGTGATTGGAGCGACCCTATTTGGTTGGAGGATATGAATGGCATTGATCCTTCTTTGTTCTTTGACGAGGATGGTAAGGCGTATGTAGTACATTGTGGCATGGGGCGTAATGCCAAATATCCTGGTTGCAATCAAATGATCATGCATGAGTATGATGTACAAAACGATAAGGTTATCGTGGAGAGTGCTACCGTGTTGGCAGAGGGTGGGGCATTCCCTGAAGATCAGCCCATCGCTTTGGAGGGCCCACATCTTTATAAATGGAATGGCATGTACTATTTGATGTGTGCTGAAGGTGGAACCGAATTAGGACATTCTGAGGTTATTTTCCGTAGTAACGATCTGCATGGGAAGTTTGTGGCATGGGAGAAGAATCCTATCCTCACACAGCGCACACTTGGCGATCGTCAGGACGGGGTTTATTGCACTGGTCATGCTGATATTGTTCAAGACCCTCAGGGAGGTTGGTGGTCTGTATTCCTTGGAACGCGTCGTATCGATGGGGAGATGGAGAACTTGGGTCGTGAGACATTCATGATGCCTGTACGTTGGAGTGATGATGGTTGGCCATATATGACGCAGGGCGATGATCAGGTGCCTTTGATTCTGAAGGTGCCTGGTGCCAAACGTAGCGAGCAGGTGACCTTTGGCAATTTCTCCATTAGTGATGACTTTACTTTAACGAAGTTGGCTGACTACTGGGTAACTGCCCGTGATGCAGCCACAGACAAATATTCACTTACTGAACTGCCTGGCACTTTGGTATTGAATTGTGATACCGTGACACTCTGCAACAGTCAAGGCTCTGCTGCCTATGTTGGTCGTCGCTTGCAACACCATCAGTTCCGAGCCACTACTCGTATGTATTTCCAGCCAGAGGCAGGGGAATGGGCAGGTATGGTACTTCTGAAGAATGAGAGCTTGCAATACTATCTCGCTGTAGGTGCAGAAAGTATCGAAGTTCAGAAGATAGGCGAGAAAGATGCATATGACGTGCTTGCTTCTGCTCCACTTAAAGGGGAGAAGGATTTTACATTATGTATAGAGGGTACCAACAAGGGAAAGACGTTCGATTTCTCTTATTCTACTGATGGTGGACGCACATGGAATATGTTGCTAGCTGGTGCTGATGCCGACTATCTGGCTACACATTACAGCGCCAACGGTTCTAGTAGTTTTACTGGAACTACAGTAGGCATGTATGCAGTGAAGCGTTGATGTTGATAGGATAAAGTCTTTTGTAATGAGAAAGAATACAATATGATAAAGCTTTTGTTTAGATCTTTATTGGTGGCAATGGCTGTTGTGAATTTTGGTATCACAACAGCTGTATCACAACAGCCACAGCCATATCTGCAGGTTGAAGACCTTCCTGATATACTCTCATTCCTTCCACCTCCTCCAGAAGAAGGATCACCAACCTTTGAGGCAGATAAAGCCATCCATGCATGGGCACTAGGTCAGAGGCAGGGTGAGCGTGCACAGAGAGCTATCCGCGAAGGAACTACCAATGTGGATAGTATGGCCCTCTGTTTCAGTGGAGCTTTTGGCAAGAAGCTTTCCAGGGAAACCACACCTCTTACGATGTATTTGCTGGAGCGAAGCATCCGGACATTTCGTCTAGCTGCAACAAAACCCAAGAATGCCTATTTGCGTAAACGTCCTTTTGTGTATTTCAACGAAGGCACACTGATTCCAGAGTATGAGGAAGAGGAAAGAAATACAGGCTCTTATCCTTCAGGGCACACTACACGTGGTTGGGGAATGGCACTAGTTTTGGCACAACTTAATCCTGAACGTCAGGATACGCTCATGGCTTGCGGCTATGAGTGGGGACAGAGTCGTGTCATAGCCAACTATCATTGGCAGAGTGATGTAGATGCTTCCCGACTTATGACTTCAGCTACTTTTGCCAGGCTTCAAGCCTGTGAAGAATATCGGAAGGACTTGGCTGCAGCGATGGAAGAACTTTCCGCACCAGAAAACCCAACTCGAGAGAATGATGAACAACTTTTGAGAAAATGGATTAAGACCATTGCCTCTGATAAGTTTGGTGGGCGTAAGCCAATGACTGCATACGAAGATAAAACTGTTAGTTATCTGGCTGAACAATTGGAAGAATTGGGGTTGGAACCAGCCTTCGATGGCAGCTGGTTCCAACCGTTTGAGATGATAGCTGTGACAGCAAAACCCCTAGGTAGCAAACTCTCCGTTAAAGGTAAAAAGAAGGCGGAACTACGATATCCTGATGATTTGGTAGTGTGGACCGCTCGCGCCACAGATAAGGTGGTACTCCCTAAGGCTGAGTATGTTTTCTGTGGTTTTGGCATTCATGCTCCTGAGTATGGTTGGGATGATTATGCAGATATCGATGTGAAGGGTAAGATTGTTATTGCAATGGTGAACGACCCTGGTTATTATGATAATACGCTTTTCCGTGGACGCAATATGACCTATTATGGCAGGTGGCTCTATAAGTTTGAAGAGGCTCTTCGCCAAGGGGCAGCAGGTTGTCTGGTGTTACACAACACTGAAGCTGCAAGTTATGGCTGGCACGTATGTGTGAATGGTCATATGGAAGATAATCTGGCACTCTATGACCCAGATACCCAAAATGCTGATGAGCTAGCCATGAAGGGTTGGCTCCATGAAGATGGCGCACGTAAGCTCTTTACTGCAGCAGGTATGGATATGAATGCTGCCCTTGCTGCTGCCAAGAAACCTGGTTTTAAGTCTTTCTCTCTCAAGGTTAAGGGTGATATCAAGATGGCTGTTTCTTACGATATTCAGCAGACGCGTAATGTGGGTGCTATCCTTCGTGGAACAGATCAGAAGGATGAGGTGGTGGTTCTAAATGCCCATTGGGATCATCTGGGGATTGGTTTGCCTGACGAGCATGGTGACTCCATATACAATGGTGCTGCAGACAATGCATCTGGTATGGCAGGAGCATTATTGGCTGCTAAAAAGTTCAAAGAACAGCCACAAGCACCTCGTCGCAGTGTACTTTTCCTCTTTCCCTCATCTGAGGAAAGTGGTCTGTTCGGCTCTGAGTATTATTGCAATCATCCAGTAGTACCTATGAACAAAACAACAGCCTGTCTGAATTTTGAGAGTATCGGACCAGCTGAACTTACTAGGGATATAGTTATCTTGGGTGGAGGAGAAAGCGATCTTGATCGTTATTATGAGGCTGCTGCAGCTGCCCAGGGAAGGTATATTTTCTTTGATGACGACAATTCTGATGGTTGGTTCTTCCGTTCCGACCATTATAATTTCGTGAAGAAAGGTGTGCCTGCAGTGGTGGTGGAGAACGGTTTGCATCCTGTGGATTTGGGACGTCCTAACAAGTATCCTATGCCTGTATGGTATCACAAGCCTTCTGATGAATATCGGGATGATTGGGATTTGAGTGGTACTTTGTCCAATGTGAATTTGATTTTCAGCGTTGGCCTTTCTCTTTCTAATGCTGAGAACTTATTAAGCAGGGAATAATATAGAAAGGTCAAAGCTGAAGATGACACATACTGTGTGAGACCAAAAAAAAGGGAACATCTTTCAATGCTCCCCTTTTTAATTATGGTGTCTGAAGATTAGATCACGAAGTCTGAAGTGTTCAAGAACAGAGCACTCTGCTCCAAACGCTCGAACTGCTTACCACTGTTCGTATCTTCAATCTCGATGAAGAAGTACTTGTTACCATTAGCATAGAACTTCTCGAAGATGTTCTTGAAGTTCATAGCACCAGATGCACCCAGTACCATGAAGTCCTTAATGTGCAACATCTTGATACGATCTGCACGTCTGGTCAACCAAGCCACAGGATCCTGCTGACCCATCACAGTCCAATAAACATCAAGCTCGAAGATTACATTAGCTGGATCTGTATTGTCCATATAAACATCCTCGATGATCTTAGCATCCTGACCTAATGCCATACCAGAGAAGAGGTCGCCCAATACAGCAGCAGTACTTGTCTCAGTTACCTTGGCCATCTCCATATTGTGGTTGTGATAACCAAACTGGATGCCGCTGGTAGCCTTCACTGTCTCACCAGATACGTTGAGCAAGTTAGCAAAATCCTTTGCAAAACCAATGTTAGTAACACGCATTGGAGGCATCATTGGCTGAACCAAGTATTCGCAACCCAACTTAGCATGGTCTTCTGCTACTGGCTTCCAAAATTCCTTGATTTCGTCTACCATGTCCTTGAATGCCTTTGGCTTTGGAGCTGGAGCACCTGGACGAGAGAACAGACCAGCCATCAAGACATCTGGAGTCACGTGAGAGCTCACAATCTTCAGGTCATTGTCTTCTGCAGCTTTCTTGAAATCTTCCAGACTTAACTGACCAATGGTGTGAGAACTTGCATTGTAACCAGCCAGTTCCAGGTTCTTGATACCCATCTTGCGGATACGAGCCAAGTTGTCGCTTAGGTTACCAGCATAGAGTTCCGGACCCAGAGTGTAAGTCTGCAGACCCAGTCCCTTATTGGTGTTGATGACTGGCTCAGCAGGAACAGCCTCCTTAGTTTGGCAGGCTGCCAGAGCACCCAATGAAAGCAATGAAGCACCCTTTAAGAAATTTCTTCTATTCATAGTAAATTAATTAAATAATTGGATATTCCATGTATTCAAACATACAAAGGTAAATCTTTTTTTCCAATTCTAAACAAAAAAGTTGAAAAACTTTACCAACATAGTAAGCATCCTATTTGACAAAGGTTACTTTCAGCAAATAGTCTGCAGCAGCAGCAATGCGCTCAAACTGTTTCCCACTCATGGCATTCTCGTCTTCCACGAAATAGTCAGTCTGACCATTGGCATAGAACTGGCGGAAAATATTCTCTTGGTTGATCATGCCACTTTCACCTAAATTCTCATAATCCTTTACATGCATTAAGTTGATGCGTTGAGGATACTTCTTTAAATAGGTCACAGGATCGCACCCTCCAAGGATGAGGGCCATGCCATCAAGTTCTACTTGAACTAATGCTGGGTCTGTTTCTTCCAAGAGGATGTCGTAGATCATACGTGCTCCCTGTGGATAGCGACTGCTTAGTAAGAAGAGACTTTCTTCACCACCTGGCAACACGCGACTGCAAACATTGACCTCGTTGTGGAATGCCCAAAGTACACCTTCCTCTCGGGCTATCTGTGCAGCTTCTGTGTAGAATTGGGCTACACGCTGTGCTTCTTCCACACTACGAACAGTTGGGATAGCTGCCTGAATCAGGTACTTCACTCCTGCTCGAGCATGTCCTTCTGCAGTCTGTTTCCAGAACTCGCGGAGTTGTGGAAAAGTCTCAGTCGTATATTCGCGTATAGGAGGACGCACATGAGAACTAAGCACTTCCAAACCAGCATCTGCTGCCATTTTCTGGTAGTCCACTAAGTCGATGGCATCATGGAAGAGGGCTACTGATCCATTATTGTAGCCAGCCAACTCCAATGTAGAGTATCCCAACTCCTTCAGCCGCTTGAAACCAGCAGGTAGGTCACGCCCCAACTCAGGGCCCAAACCATAGACCTGCAGACCAAAGCGCTTGGCTACCTCTGCTTTTTCCATAAGCTGCTTGCAATGTTTGATTGCCCATTAACCCTGCAGCACCAAGTATGCCAATTCTTGTCAGAAAATCTCTTCTTTTCATAAAGATGTATTACTTGAACAGTCTTGGTGCAAAGTCATGCAGATTGTTACGCCAAGTATGCCAGCTATGACCACCAGGAGCCTCAGTAAACTCGTACTTGATGCCAGCCTCGTCGTAGAGTTTCAATGTCTCCTTGCAGTTATTGTAGGCAATGTCCTCAGGACCACCCTGAGTGAAGAGCACTATCTTGTAATTGTTCAACTGCTGCGTAAGCTGTTTCAGGTGAGCACGCTCCATCTCATACTTCTCCGTGTTGCCTGGTGCATAGCTACTGCTCAGCACAATCATATACTTGAATCTTTCAGGATGATAGGTCACTGTCTCCATAGTCTCCATGCCTCCCATAGACAGACCAGCCATAGCTGTATGATCTGGATCAGTCAGCACGCGATAATTCTCTTCCACATAAGGCATGATGCTGGTGATCATGTCATCTGCAAAGATAGGCACCTCATCATGTACGTTGCCACTAGGTGTATCGATACTACCGTTAGGCATTACCACTACCATAGGAACGATCTTACCTTCTGCCAGCAGATTGTCGAGGATGAATCCTGCAGCACCTACACCTGGCCAAGAGTTATCAGTATCACCACCACCATGTACAAGATAGAGCACAGGCAGCTTGTCTGCACTCTTCTCATAGCCAGCTGGTGTCCATACATGCATGCGACGCATCTGGTTCAAGGTCTTAGAGAAATAGTAGCGCTGAGCGATAGCACCATGAGGCACATTCTTCATGGCAAAGAACTCATTGCCAGTAGGTTGTACTTTGGCTACAGCGCGAGTCTCACCTTGAATTTCACCACCCTTAGGGTCGAAAGTGTTCACGCCATCTACCACAAAACTATAACGGTAGTTGCCTGGAACCACGTTGGGCAAAGTGGCACTCCAAACACCGTTCTCAGCCTTAACGAACTGTACGCCACGAGCATTGATGTCACCACTCATGGTCACCGTCTCAGCATTAGGAGCATAGATGCTGAATGTTACTTTGTCACCATTTACGCGTACTGATTGCAGCGTGTCATTAGGAGTAGGGGTTCTGCGGAACTGTGCAGAAGCTGCCGTAGCTATGCAGAGGGTAACTAGGAATAAAATGCTTTTCTTCATTGTTATAAAAATGTTAGTTATTTTCGTTGTAGTTGCAAAGATAGTACATACTTTGCATTTATGCAAGTCGCACCCGTTTTTGCGCTAGCGCACAGAAAAATTTGTTCCTGTGCACATCAACAAATTTTCTTTAACGTAGCAATTATTTGGGCAGTGCAGCAAGGGTGATTTGCTTTTATGGAAAAGAATGTCTACATTTGTCTTCAAATTAAATGCTTTACTATGAAAAGGGTTTTGACAATTTTGGCTGCTATAGTACTACTCAGCGCTTGCACAGATCAACAAGAGATAGATCGCAGTAGGGTGGTGAACAACCCCATCGATCTGGACTATGAGTTTACGTTTGACATCAACCAATATGCAGGGTTGATGGAGGGAGTAGATTTCAACTCTCCCGATTTCATGAATTCCGTACCTGAAGAGTATCGTGATTTTGTGGCTGCTATTCAGACACAGCCTGGTGGCATCGTTGCTTACATGCAGCGTTTCGCAAATACGGAAAACTATCGCGAGGCAGCTGACCCTGTGGCTACGCTTTATAACGATAGATATTACCTGTTTGTTTCAAAGTCGAATGGTTACTGGAGTTCCGATGATATGCAGCATTGGCGCCATATCCGCACCAGCGTGCTGCCTATGGATCTATACGCGCCTACATGTATGGTCTATGAGGGTGAACTCTATTGGATGACTTCCGACCTTAACTCACTCTGGAAAACCACCAATCCAGAGGATGGTGACTCCTGGCAGTTGGTAACTGATCAGTTGACGCCTTATCCCGACCAACCCAATCGCACAGGTCATGATCCTGACTTGCTGGCAGACGATGATGGACGCGTGTATTTCTATTGGGGATGCAGTAACGTGGACGATATCATGGGTATAGAGCTCGATCCAAACAACAACTTCAAGGCCATTGGTCAGCCTGTGACACTCATTACTCACCAGCAGGCTGTGATAGGTTGGGAGCGACCCAGTGATAAGAACGATAAGGAAGCTCCAGGCTATAATGAAGGACCTAGTTTGCTGAAGTACAATGGAAAATACTACCTGCAATATGCCTCACCAGGCACTGAGTTTGATAGCTATGGCGATGGCCTCTATGTAGGCGATTCCCCACTTGGTCCGTTCACTAAGGCACCTTACCTGCCTATCTCTGTGAAGCCTGGTGGTTGGATGACAGGTGCAGGACATGGTGATACCTTCCAAGACAAGTTTGGCAACTATTGGCATGTGGCTAGCATGGTGATTTCCCAGCGTCACAACTTCGAGCGTCGCATTGGTTTCTTCCCTGTGATTTTTACAGAGCAGGGTGAGATGCATGCGCTGACTGATCTCTTCGACCGTCCTTACCAACTGCCACAGGGAAAGGTGGACTTCTTAAAGCAACCAATCACGACGGGTTGGATGGACCTTACGATAGGTAAGAAGGCTACAGCTTCTTCTGAGAAAGAGGGCAAGCCTGCCTCTCTTGCAGCTGACCACATTATCAAGACGTGGTGGAGCGCACAGACTGGCAACGTGGACGAATGGTTGCAGATAGACTTAGGTAAAGTTTATCCTGTAGAAGCTGTGCAGACCAACTTTGCTGATGAGAAGTTCCCTAATCGTAAGGAAGGCAATCCTGCTGTACCTTATAAATATAAGGTAGAAGGTTCTGAAGATGGCGATACATGGGTGACGCTGGTTGATAAGACTGCCAATGACGTGACCAATCCTCATGCGTTGATAGTGCTTGATCAAGCAGTGAATGCCCGCTATGTGCGCATCACTAATAAGAGTGAGCTGCCTGGGCAGTTCTCCATTTACGACCTGCGTGTTTTTGGTGTAGATGATGGTACCAAGCCAGAAGCAGTGAAGTCGTTCAACATAGCACGAACTACTGATGGTCGTACAGCTACTGCCTCTTGGGAACCTATTGCAGGAGCACAAGGGTACTTCCTGCATTGGGGCACAGATCCTGAGACGCTCTTCTCCGCTTGCGAGGTATTGGAACCTTCTGTCACGCTTGGTCTCTTCTCAGCAGATGTAGACTATTACTTCCGTGTGGATAGTTTCAATGAAAGTGGTATCACTGAAGGGACGGTTGTAGTTGCCAGTCCTGCGAAATAGCATTACATTCCTTATACCAAAACTATGAAAAAGAGTTTTTCCCTTTTTGTTTTGCTGCTTATAACAGCAGTAGGACAAGCTCAAGTCAATGTGCAGTTGCATCGTGATTTTGGTCGTGCACTTAACTCTGATCAGGAGAGTGAGCGTCCTAAAGTCACTACCACAGTAGAAGTCTTGCATCCTGATAAGTGGGGCACCACTTACTTCTTCGTGGATATGGATTACCTGTCCGATGGCGTATCAGGGGTGTTTATGAAGTTTACGCGTGACTTTACCTTGGCTCGTTTATCTGCCAATTCCTCATTGGTGACACACTGGGAATATAATGGGGGTATGCAGAGCATCAAGAGCAACTTTTATGGCAATCGCTTCCAGCATTCATTAGTGGGAGGCTTGGGATGGATGTGGCATAGCAACGACTATGCAAAGACTTACTTGGTGAATCTGGGTTATCGCCAACATTTCAAGGATCATACTCATGAGGGCTTTGCTGGATTTCATGCCAATCAGGTGTGGAAGATAGACTTTGGCCATCGTCGTTTCACATTCAATGGTTTCTCTGAAATATGGTATAACAAGACACCTATGGGTAAAATCAGCTTCCTGACAGAACCCCAGTTCTGGGTGAACCTGAATACACTCAAAGGAATGGATGGAGTGAACCTGAGCCTTGGTACAGAGGTAGAGATTTCAAACAACTTTATCTATGCCAACTGGTTGTATAATCCAACGTTGAAGCATCAGACCTTCTATGTGAATCCCACGATAGCCATGAAGTGGACGTTCTAAAAACAATAATCCCCATGTCAATGAAGGCATGAGGATTATTGTATCTTAGCGTTTGTCCTGAACCCCAAAGTTGATCCACTTCTCCTGTGGGTAGTTGGCCTTGATGACTTTTTTCCTTTCAGTGAAAACATCCTTGACGCTATCTAGAATCTCGTTCATCTTTTTGCGCTTCTCATCCAGCACGGCATAGGCAGCTTCTGTTTCTTCGCTGGCCTTGGCAAGCACATCCAGCTGACTCTCCATTTCGTCCAGTTGTTTAGCTGTGAATCCAAAACCCTTTACTACCTCTAAGTTGTTACGCAGTCCCTGAATCAGAAACTTACTTTTCTCAATTTGTAAATCTACTGTTTTTGACATAATTCTTTGGTTTTAAATGATTGTCCTTTTGTTTGTTATCTAAGCCAAAGATAGTAAAAAAACGATTTGTTGTGACCTTAAACAGAGCGTGGTTTTAAGACAATTTAAGCCTTTAATCCCTATGTGTTTAACGTCCTTTAACGGCGTGATAGTCTCATATCCGAATGTTTCACGAAGAATATTTGGCAGGTTCGGGCATTCTTTGTACCTTCGTATTCAAAACAAAAACTGAAGAGCATGAAGAAAAGCGTTTTATCACTTATGGCACTGATCTTCGCTGTGGCAGTCAGTGCACAGGAGATAGCTAACACGCGCAGAGCACGCATCGTTTCTCCTGAAATCACAGCAGACAGCATTACCTTCCGTATGAGGGCAGATTATGCTACCACCGTCTCACTGACAGGTTCTTGGCAGGGAAGGGGAGAAGGGCCTATCGCTATGCAGCGTGACAACAATCTAGTTTGGAGTGTCAGGATACCAACCCTTCAGCCCGATCTGTATTACTACACCTTTAATGTGGATGGCACCTCAGTTTGTGATCCTGCCAATCCTTCTTTGAATCGCGATGGCGCCACCTATCGCAATATCTTTATCATCGATGGTGCCTATTCTGCAGATTTCAAAGAAGCGCCTGTGAGGGGCAATGTGTCAGCTGTATGGTATGACTCTCCTACCATTGGTGCTCAGCGTAAGATGATGGTCTATACACCTGCTGGCTATGAGAAAAACACGAAGACTCGTTATCCTGTGCTTTATCTGCTGCATGGTGGTGGTGGTGATGAAGAGGCGTGGTCGTCTATGGGTAGAGCAACCCAGATTATGGACAACCTCATCGCTCAGGGAAAGGCCGTTCCTATGATTGTGGTGATGCCCAATGGTAATGCCAATCAGCGTTGTGCAACGATCAACGACATTCCTGGTGAGCCTTCTTCCATCCTCAATAACGATATGCAGTCAGATATGTATGTCACCAGTTTGATTAAGGATATCATCCCTTATATCGACAGCCACTATCGCACCATCGCCAAGAAAGATGGGCGTGCTATCTCTGGTTTGTCTATGGGTGGCGGACATACCATTCGCACCAATTATCTGTTCCCTGGGTATTTCTCCTACATCTGTCCGCAGAGCACAGGAGCCCATCCACATAACCAGAAGAACAGTGCCTATGCTTTCGATGAGAACACCTTATCTAATTATCTGGAAGGCATCAAGAAGGCTGGCTACAAGTTGTTCTGGTTGGGTTGTGGCGATGCAGATCCTTGGTTCTCAGAAGCACAGGAGTTCGATCGTCTGCTCACTCAGCATGGCATGCCCCATACGTTCTATGTGACAGGTGGAGGTCATGAGTGGAAAAACTGGCGCCACTACCTTGATACCTTTGCACCATTGCTTTTCAAATAATTCATCCAATAGAAAACAAAACTACAAGATATGAAAAAAACAATCCTTTCCATTCTGGCACTGACTTTTGTAGCAACTATCAGTGCACAGGAAAACCCGCTTTGGATGCGCTATAACGCTATCTCTCCAGATGGCAGCACCATCGCTTTCGCCTATCAGGGCGACTTGTTTACTGTCCCTGTGACAGGTGGTAAAGCTACACAGCTTACTACGAACTCCGCATTTGATTCCCAACCCATTTGGAGTCCCGATGGAAAGCAAATCGCTTTTGCTTCTGGACGTGAGGGTAGCTTGGACATCTACCTTATCTCAAAGGAGGGTGGGGTGCCTCGTCGCCTGACTACCCATAGTGGCAGTGAAGTGCCACTGGGCTTCCTCAACAATGAGACCGTGCTGCTGCAGTGCAACATCCTGCCTACAGCACAGAGCGCCTATTTCTCTCAGCGCATGCCACAAGTCTATCAGGTGAGCACACAGGGTGGACGAATGCGTCTCTTCACCTCTGTGACGATGGATAATCTGAGTGTATATCCAGATGGACGCATCCTCTACCACGATCGTAAGGGTATGGAGGATACATGGCGTAAGCATCAGACCTCCAGCGTGGTGCGTGATGTGTGGCTGAAAAGTACAGATGACCATTTTACCAAGTTGACTGATACGAAGGCTGAGAATCGCAACCCTGTATGGGCAGCAGATGGCAAGAGCTTCTATTATCTTAGTGAGGCCAATGGTACGATGAATGTCTATAAGAAGAACATCGATGGTTCCGGTACTCAGCAGCTCACCACGTTGAAAGACCATCCTGTGCGCTTCCTCAGTGTCAGTCAGAATGGGGTGCTTTGCTTTGGCTATAATGGCGAGATTTATACGATGCGTGAGGGCGCTGCTCCACAGAAAGTAAGAGTGAGCATTACAACAGACAGCAATGATCGTGAGGTGGTGAAGCAGGTGCAGCGCAGTGGAGCCACAGAGATAGCTGTGAGTCCAGAAGGTAAGGAAGTGGCTTTTATCCTGCATGGGGATGTGTACGTGACCAGCGTGGAGTATAATACCACGAAACAGATAACAGATACTCCAGAGCAGGAGCGTAGCATCGACTTCAGCCCAGATGGTCGCAGCCTGGTGTATGCTGCAGAGCGTGATGGTTTCTGGCAGATCTATCAGAGCAGCATATCGAAAAAGGAAGACAAACTCTTCACCTACGCTACAGATATTAAGGAAGAAAAACTGACCAACACGAAGGTGACGTCCTTCCTTCCTAAGTACAGCCCTGATGGTAAGGAGATTGCTTTCCTTGAGAATCGTACCACATTGCGCATCCTCAACTTGGCCACTAAGCAGGTGCGCACAGTGATGGATGGCAAGTACGAGTACAGCTACAGCGATGGCGATCAGTGGTTCCAATGGAGTCCTGACAGCAAGTGGTTGCTCTCTAACTACATTGGCTATGGTGGTTGGAACAACAAGGATGTGGCGCTGATTAAGGCTGATGGCAGTGAGATTCACAATGTGACACAGAGTGGTTATAACGATGTGAATGCCAAGTGGGTGCTTGGTGGTAAGGCCATCATCTTTGGCAGTGATCGTGCAGGCTATCGCAGTCACGGAAGCTGGGGTGCAGAGGATGATATCTACATCATGTTCTTCGACCTGGATGCCTATGAGAAATTCCGCATGACTAAGGAAGAGACTGCACTCTTCGAAGAGGCAGAGAAAGACCAGCAGAAGGCTAAGGAAGAAGCAGAGAAGAAAGCTGCTGAAAACAAGAAGGGCAAATCTACCACAGAGGAGAAGAAGAAGGATGCAGAACCTTTGGTGTTCGACTTGGAGAATTGTCGTGATCGCATCGTGCGCCTGACAGTAAACTCATCCAACTTAGGTGATGCACTGCTTTCCACAAAGGGTGACAAGCTTTATTACACAGCCCGTTTCGAAGGTTCACCAGACCTCTGGATGCACGATCTGAAGGAAGGTACAACCTCTATTGTCCTGAAAGGCGTAGGTGGTGGCGAACTGATCACAGACAAGGATTTCAAGCACGTGTATGCCCTCTCTGGTGGCACTATCAAGCAGATAGATGTCGACAAGAAGAGCACCAAGAACATTGGCTTTGAGGCTACCTTCAATTATAAGGCTGCTGATGAGCGCGATTATATCTTCAGTCATGTGTGGCAGCAGGTGAAGGACAAGTTCTACCTGCCTGACCTTCATGGAGTGGATTGGGAAGCTCTGAAGCAGAACTACAGTCGCTTCTTACCTTATATAAATAATAACTACGACTATGCTGAGATGATGAGCGAACTTCTGGGTGAGCTGAATGCCTCACATACAGGTATGCGCTACTATGCCCCTTCTGGTCGTCAGGCTACAGCCAATCTGGGTGTCTTCATCGATGATACCTATATGGGCGATGGTCTCAAGGTGGCAGAGGTGATAGCTAAAGGTCCGTTTGCTGTGAAGAAGACAGACGTGAAAGCTGGCAGCATCATTGAGAAGATTGATGGAGTTGCCATCACGAAGGATATGGACTACTATCCACTTCTTGAGGGCAAAACAGGCAAGCAGGTACGCGTGAGTGTGCTCAATCCTGATGGCAAGCGCTTCGAGGTGGTGGTGAAGGCCATCACGACAGCTCAGCGCACAGACCTGCTATACGATCGCTGGGTAGATCGCAATAAGAAGAAGGTCGAAGAGCTCTCTGGTGGTAAGATTGCCTACGTACATGTGAAGGCGATGGATAGCCCAAGCTTCCGCACCGTGTATAAAGACCTCCTGAGCGACGAGAATCGTCAGAAACAGGCTGCTGTGGTGGACGAGCGCCACAATGGTGGTGGTTGGTTGCACGATGACCTTTGCACCTTGCTGGCAGGCGAACAGTATCAGCGTTTCATGCCTCGCGGACAATACATTGGCTACGATCCATACAATAAGTGGGTGAAGCCTTCATGCGTCTTGATGTGTGAGGACGACTACAGTAATGGCCACGGCTTCCCTTGGGTATATAAGACGCTGGGCATTGGTAAGTTGGTTGGTGCGCCAGTGGCTGGTACGATGACAGCTGTTTGGTGGGAGTATGTGATAGATCAGACCCTGATGTTTGGTATCCCTGAGGTAGGCTGTATGGATATGCAGGGTCGTTATCAGGAGAACCTGCAGTTGGAGGCTGATATCACTGTATATAACACGCCTGAAGAAATGCTTCGTGGCGAAGATAAGCAGCTGGAGGCTGCTGTTGCAGAAATGCTACGCCAGACAGCTTCTGCGAATTAAGAAGCTTGTTTTGAAGAAATTTTGTTTTAAGAGAGTGCAGGTTCGGGTTGAATCTGCACTTTTTTTGAAAAAGAGATTAAACCTTTTTCAAAATCCTCAGTCTAATAACAAGAAAAAACTATTAAAACACTTACTATTATGAAGAAAAAACTTTTCGCAATGGCTGCATTCCTGTGCATGACTGTGGCAGGAATGGCACAGATGCCCCAAGGGGCAGGTCAAAGACCAGGTGGAGCAGGACAGCGCCCACAGGCTCCTCAAATCTCAGAAGAGCAGAAAGCAGAGATGATTCAGACGCGTGTGAACGAGGTTTCTGAAGATGCTGGTGGCTTGGATGCTGCAACACAGGGAAAGGTGAAAGACCTTTATACCAAATACTTTGATGTACTGAGCAAGGGTAAACCTAGCTTGCCTTCTACAGGTGGTGGAGGTACGGCTGCTGGTGGTCGCGCAGGTGCTATCCCTTCTGGCGGAGCTGGAGGAGGTGGTGGTGACTTCGGTGGCGGAGGCGGTGGCGGCGCCATGATGGGTGGCGGCGGCATGCGTGGTGGTGCTGGCGGAGGTGGCAACAGCGAGATGCTGGAGCGTATCCGTACCCAGATCAAGGAGTACAACGACGCCAAGAAAGAATTCGATAATGGTCTGAAGGAAATGATGACCAAAGACCAGTTCAAAGCATACCAGAAGGGCGATAAAGTTCGCGAGAAAGAGCGTGAAAAGAACCGTGCCAGCCAGTTTGCTGGAGGCATGGGACAGCGTCTTGGTGCAGCAGGAGCCAACTAATAGGCTCATTGAGTCAATCTATTTGAAAAGTTCTTCGTAAGTCCCTCAGTGATGAGGGACTTTTTTGTTTCCACGAATCTACCTGCTGATTCTCAAAAATAACTAAAAACTTTGGCAAGAAGAAATAGTTGTATTATCTTCGCCCCTCGAAATGAGACAAAGTAGGAAAAGACATATCGCTTCGTGGCTGTTGCTGGCCGTCTTCGTGCCTATGCTGGTGCTCTCGTCACTCCACATACATAGTGGAGTAGCCGACCACAGTATAGAGTGTGTGGATTGTGCCACACATACTCCACATGGTGGGCACCTCACAGGCAGCACTTTGCATGTGGATACCTGCGTGCTCTGTCAGTTCCTTGCTATCACCTTCTTGGCGGCTACAGTGCTGGCTGTGTTGCCTTTACAGCGCCTGACCACCTATTTATCTATTACTTCCGTCCACTGCGTCACTTCCGATGCCTGTGGATATAAATCTGTCCGCGCTCCTCCCTTTGTGTTTTGAATATTTTCTAAAGAGGACATAGGCCTAACTATGCCCTGATATTTCTTATTCAAAACATAATAACGACTTAGTATGAAACAATTATACTTGTTGTTGTCATTCCTATGCCTGTGCGTGGGAGTGACAGCCAATCCGCCAGTGGACAAAGCTTCACTGCGTGGAACCATTACCGACGCTGTCGATGGTAACAGCGTGGTAGGAGCGAGCATTTATTTCCCTGCGCTCAGAGTGGGGACAGTGACCAACCAGGAAGGCCTCTACACCATAGAGAATCTGCCTGCCATCAAGACCACCATACAGGTGAGCTACGTGGGGCATCAGACCATCATCCAAGAGGTGGATCTGCGCAGCGTAAACACCCTCGACTTCGTGCTGCATGAGAACAATGCGATGCTGGGCGAGGTAGTGGTGACAGGTCTCACAGGAAGCGAGTTGGCAGAGAAGTCGCCTACGCCTGTTTCTGTAGTCAGCACCCGTTTCCTGCAAGAAACCTCCTCTACCAACATCATAGATGCTATTGCGCGAGAACCAGGTGTGTCGCAGATCACCACAGGAAGCGGTATCTCCAAGCCCGTGATCCGCGGATTGGGATACAATCGCATCGTGGTGGTGAACGATGGGGTGCGCCAGGAAGGTCAGCAGTGGGGCGATGAGCACGGGATCGAGGTCGATGGACAGTCCGTTGGCTCTGTGGAGATTCTTAAGGGCCCCGCAAGCCTGATGTATGGCTCCGATGCGTTGGCAGGTGTGCTGATACTGCACGATGAAGCCCTGCTGCCTCTGGGACACATGCACGCCAATCTTGGTACAGAATACCAAACCAACAACGGCCTGTTCGATTACACGCTCAATTTTGCAGGTAATAAAAACAATGTGGTGTGGGATGTGCGTTGGAGCGAGAAGATGGCGCATGCTTATAAGAATAAGTACGATGGCTACGTCTATGGGTCGCAGTTCCGCGAACGTGCCCTTTCAGGCATGCTGGGCTTGAACAGGAAGTGGGGCTTCTCCCACCTGAAGCTGTCGGCCTACCACATCACTCCAGGCATTATTGAGGGAGAGCGTGACGAGACAGGCGCTTTCATCAAGCCCGTCTTCGTCGATGGCGAAGCAGATGAGGCACCAGCCACCAAGCACGATTTCCACTCCTACAGCCATCCTATGCCTTATCAGCAGGTCTATCACTACAAGGCCGTATCAGAGAACTCCTTCGTGCTGGGCGATGGCACCCTCAAGGCTGTGGTGGGCTATCAGCAGAATCGTCGCCAGGAGTTTGAAGAGATAGAGACCCCCGATGAGGCAGGCCTCTACCTGCGCCTGCATACGGTGAACTACGATGTGCACTACCTGTCGCCCGAGTGGGATGGGTGGAAGTTGGCCACTGGCGTCTCAGGCATGTGGCAGCACTCCGAGAATAGGGGCGAGGAATACCTCATACCCGACTATCGCCTGCTGGATCTAGGTGGCTTCGCCTCTGCCACACGCAGCATAGGCCGCCTCACGCTGAGTGGAGGCTTGCGCTACGATCATCGTCGCCTGCACAGCTATGCCCTGATGGAAGAAGGTGAGCAGCGCTTCGAGGATTTCACGCGGAATTTCAGCGGACTCACTGGTAGCTTGGGTGCTATCTACAACTTTGCTGACGGACTGAACCTGCGTGCCAACCTCTCTCGTGGTTTCCGTGCGCCCAATATCAGCGAGCTGGGAGCCAACGGTGTGCACGAGGGTACCTTCCGCTACGAGATAGGCAACCACCAACTGAAGCCTGAATACAGTTGGCAGGCCGACTTGGGCTTGGATTATTCTTCCAAGATATTCTCTGCCCAGCTCTCCCTCTTCGCCAATCACATAGACAACTACATCTTCCTCGAGAAACTGACGGATGCCCAGGGGCGAGAGGTCATCATCGACGATGAGGCCGCCTATCAGAACAAGGGTAGCGATGCCCGTCTGTGGGGTGGGGAAGTGTTGGTGGACATTCACCCCATCGAGCAGCTGCATTTCCAGAACACCTTTTCCTACGTGAATGCCCAGCGCCTGCATCAGGAAGCCGATGCCAAGTACCTGCCTATGACACCAGCTCCACGCTGGACGTCCGACTTGCGCTATGAGATCATTCGCGACGGAAAGACGCTGAACAACCTCTACGTGTCTGTGGGGATAGAATACAACCTGCGCCAGAACCATTTCTATGGGGTAGGAGGCACAGAGACCGCTACGCCTGCCTACACCCTGCTGAATGCCGCTGCAGGGGTCGATGTGATGCATCGTGGGCAGAAGCTGTTCTCCGTGTTCCTCACGGGAAACAACCTTACAGATGCAGCCTATCAGAGCCACCTCAGTCGCCTGAAGTATGCCCCCATCAATGAGCGTACCTTCCGACGGGGCGTGTTCAATATGGGACGCAATTTCGGCCTTAAGGTCGTGGTGCCTTTGGAGCTCTGAGGGCCCGCAATGTCTGCAGGAGCACACTGAGCAGAATCAGCGCTATGCCGATGTAGAAAGAGAAGTTGATCTCCCGACCTTCACCAAAGATCAGGAACGCCAGGACTATCGTGTAGCACGGTTCCAGGTTGTATGTCAGATTCACGGTGAAGGCCGAGAGACGCTTCAGCGCCTGGATCTGCAGCAGATACATGCCCACCGTGCAGAACAGCGCGTGACAGAGCATGAACCACAGGTTGTTTCCCTCTGGAACCACCATCACAGGTTGCTGACTGGGGAAGAAAAACAGGTAGATAGGGATGATGGCAGAAACGGCGATGAGGCCACCCGACATCTGATACATCAGTACCGTGCGACTGCTCACCCCCACGCTGGCCTTCTTGTTGCAGATGGCATACAGCGCACATACCGCTGAAGACACCACCCCGATGGCGATACCATAACGATAGCGTGCATCCAGCGAGAAGATGCAGAGTACACCCGCCACCGTGATCAGCGAGAAAAGCAGTTCCAGCCACGAGAAGCGCTTCTTGAATATCAGAGGTTCGAAGATTGCCGTGAAGAAGCCTATGAGCGAGAAGCAGATCACGCCTATCGACACATTCGACGCCTTGATGCTCCCATAGAACAAGATCCAGTGAAACCCCAAGAGTGCGCCACACCCACAGAGCTGCAGGAATTTTTTCCAGCCCACCTTAGGCAGCCCCGTGAACACCAGCAGGATAAGGCTGGTGAACAGCATGCGATACCACACGATGTCCACCTCGTTCAGCGTGATCAGTCGTCCGAACAAGCCCGTAAAACCAGCCAGCATCACACTCAGGTGCAGCTGTATGAACCCTTTCTTCGTTTCGTCCATCCCTCCAGAAATCTATGGGCGATAAAATGAATGATTAAGGCAGCTTCTGCGCAGGCCACCCGAAGTCCTGATACAAGGTAGCCTTCAGTTGATGCGTCTTCACATAGTCGGCCAGCGACTTGGCCCTCAGCGCCTCTCGTCCCTCCGCATTGCTGTTGAGGGCATGAAAAGCCTCGTAGTTCGCTCCAAAGATCCGTTGGGCACTGGTCAGATTGCCAGCACCGTCCTCCACCTGGTCGAAGCCCGTCACCTCGTAGCCGTTGGCTGTCTGGCTGATGTGCATCAACCCAGGATGACTGCCTCCAGACACACACTTCAGCGTATCGCCCACCAGGTTGTAGTTGAACACCCAGAAGTCGCCCCACACCTTGATGTCCGCCTTATTCTGCTCGTCCACAGCCACGATGCTGCGCACAGGCACACAGTGTTCACCCGCTGCATACTGCTTTCCGAGACCCACCAGATAGCGGTCTATTGCCGTCGTGTAGCTCGTCTGTTCGTCACTCCCACCATTGCCCTCAGAGGCAGGGCTCGTTGCCTGTTTGCTGTGGCAGGCAGCCAGTGCCATCAGCACCATAAAAAGTAAAACTACCTTTTTCATTTTCATCGAAATTACATTAAGAACATGCGAAGTTAAGGAAAAAAGTTCAAATATCTTTAAAAAACTTGCGTCCCAATGCCACTTTCTCTATTTTTGCAGCGCCAAATGAGAAAACGCTTAAAGATACAGAATGAGAAAAGTCGTTATATCCTTGCTCCTCTGCCTGCTCACAGCCCTTACCGCCTATGCGCAGACCTACACCCCCCAGCAAGCCCGCAGGCTGTTCGATGAGAAATACGAGATGGTCTTTGGCTCCGAGGGTTGCACCCTGCACTATACTGTCAATATTATAGGCATCTATAAGACTGAGGGCACCATCTGGTACAAGGACCAGAAGAGCAAGTTCATCGATGAGAAATACATTGCCTGGAATGATGGCAACACCTACACCCGTCTGGAGCGCAAGAAGCAGGAAGTGGTGATCTACGATGCTCACGACGAGGAACGCGACAAGTACGCCACCAAGTTCACCTTCCAGCCCGACAACTACACCTACGCAGCCCATGAGGCCGATGGTCACCTCATCATCACCCTGAAGGCCAAGAAAGGGGTGAAAGGCGTGAAAGAAGCCCAGTGTTACATCAATAAGCAGACAGGCTATCCAGAAGCTGTGCGTGTGAAAGTGTTCATCTTCTCCACCACCATCAAGATTTCCGATTTCCGTCACGGAGGCATCAGCGACGACCTCTTCACGTTTCCTCGCCAGCTCTATGCCGACTATACCTACGTGGATCATCGCAAGTGAAAGGCCAATGAAACATCTGCGTCATTGTAGCGCTTGGAATAGATGTGCCGCTTGTTTCTGTATGCTCTCGCCCTCAGAGTTTTGTAGTTGGTAGCACAGGCCCATGCCCGCTTGGCCATGCTTGAAGTTAACGTATAATTGTGCTAACGGATGATGGCTCAGGTACTCCAGTTGTGCCAGACTGAGCCTGATGGAGCAGTTCACCACCCAGATGCCGTTCGCCTGCTCAGGATGGGTAAACGAGGTCAGTTCCAAGATGTTTTCGGGCTTAATGGGCAGTCGCTTCACTTGGTCCTCCAGAAACACCAGCATCAGCGAGCTGTGCCCCTCATCAAAGTCGTAGGGCGTGGTGGTACCTATGGTGATATTCAAGAAGTTGATGTCGCCCTTGTCAAAGTGTGCAAAGCACAGTCCGCACATAGAGAAGCCCTCACTATCCACCTTGCTCACCTCGTTGGAGAGGTTGGTCATACGGGTGATCTGATAACCATCCTCATTGAACAGCTGCGCTTGCATGGAGAGCGGCAGGCAGAGCAGCAGGAGCATTCCTATCGTTTTCTTCATCATAGTCACTTCACATTTCTTGGGCCCTATACCACAGGTACCGCTGCAAAGATAGTGATAGACGGTAGATTACCAAAGCACATTCCCATTTTTTAACATTCAGATGGTCAATCCCAGCGCTGTGGCTATCGCTACGCCAGACACGGACTTACTATCGCAGATTTTTTATCCATTCATAATCAGGATATTAGGATTTAGTACGCTTACTATTTCTGATACCCTTACCTTACTTACTATTTCACTATTATAAATAATGAGATACTTTTGCAAAGGTTATTATAAAGCCTGACGAATAATTAAAATTATATAGTTTTATGTTAGCAAGAAAAATCTTATCCGTAGCAGCTGCGTTGCTTTTAGCATGCTCCTGCAGCGCTCCCCAAGACTCTCTGGACGATCTCCAGAAAGGGTGGGAGAATCCTCCTCTGAGTGCCCGCAATCGCGTATGGTGGCACTGGATGAATGGTAACATCACGAAGGACGGCATCCTCAAGGACCTTCAGTGGATGAAAGACACCCGTCAGGGTGGTGTGCACAATTTCGATGCTGCACTGGGTACACCCACCGTTGTTGAGAAGCGCCTCATTTATATGGACGAAGGTTGGCAAGATGCTTTCGCCTATGCTGTGAAGGTGGCCGATTCTTTAGGTTTGGAGTTCACCGTGGCCTCTGCCCCAGGATGGAGCTCTACAGGCGGTCCTTGGGTGAGCGAGAAAGACGCTATGAAGAAGTTGGTCTGGAGCCAGGCCTACGCCTCTGGGGCCGTAGATATGACGCTGCCAGAGCCCCCACACACCACAGGTGCCTTCCTTGACGGTGCTCCCGCTGGTCGTGGTGAAGCAGGTACAGGTTATGAGTATTACGAAGATATCGCCGTGATTGCTGTGAAGCAGCCAGCAGGTCGTCAGAGTGCCGCAGAGTTGGGTGCTAAGGTCACCTCAAGCGGAGGCCGCTTCACGTTGGAGCAGCTCACCAATGGCAGCATTGCCGATGCCGTGTTGCTCCCTCGTGATGATAGGGCAGGCTTTGCCTGGATTCAGTTTGAATACCCAGAGCCAGTCACCATCAAGTCCATCAAGATGGTAGGCGCAGGTAATGGAACCCAGCTCGAATCCAGCAATGATGGTAAGACTTTCACTAAAGTTTGCGATGTGCGAGGTGGCAATGTCTCACAAGTCACCCTGAGCGTTCCAGCTACTACCGCTAAGTATTTCCGCGTGCGTGTGGCCAATCCACGTGGGGGTGGCGGAGGTTTCTTCGGTATGGGAGGCGGCCCATCTGCCCCTCCTGCTGGCACCATGATCGCAGAGCTGGCGCTCTATCCTTATACGATGGTGCATCGCTTCGAGGATAAGGCCGCTTTCTCATCGGCTTCCAACCTCACCGCAGTGCCTACGCCAGTGGTAGAAGGTGAGACCTTCCCTTCAGCTGACGATGTGGTAGATGTGACTTCCTACTACCAGAATGGCAAGCTTACTTGGAATGCCCCTGAAGGCCAGTGGAAGATCCTCCGCTTCGGATGGTCACTCACAGGTAAGCAGAACCATCCTGCTCCTTTGGAGGCCACAGGTCTGGAAGTCGATAAGCTCGACCCTGAGGCTTGGACACGCTACTTCCACACCTATCTGGATATGTATAAGAAAGCCTCTGGCGGACTGATGGGTCAGCAGGGTGTGCAGTATGTGCTCACCGACAGCTACGAGGCTGAGTGCGAGACGTGGACACCAGCCATGTTCCAGGAGTTCCAGACGCGCAGAGGATATGACCTCAAGACGTGGCTCCCTGTGCTTGCTGGCGAGGTGATAGGCTCACCCACGCAGAGTGATGCCTTCCTCTTCGACTGGCGCGCCACCATCGGAGAGCTGATAGCTGATAACTACACCCTGCTTTCCAAGATAGCCAAGGAAGAATATGGCATGAAGGGACGCTATACAGAGAGCCACGAAGGCGGACGTGCCTATGTGGGCGATGGTATGGACCTCAAGGCTACTGCAGAGGTGCCTATGAGTGCCATGTGGGTCACTGCGCCTTGGGTGCCAGTGGGTCCCGATGGACAGCCAGATATGAGTGTCTATGATGCTGACGATAAGGAATCTGCCTCTGTGGCACACATCTACGGACAGAACATCGCTGCTGCAGAGTCTATGACGGCTCCAGGTGGAGGAGGCAAGTCCTATTCCTACCATCCAGGAAACCTGAAGTATGTGGCCGATCGTGAGCTCTCCAACGGTATCAATCGTTTCGTGATCCATGAAAGTGCCCATCAGCCTGATGATGTTCACGTGCCAGGTATGTCACTCGGAGGCATAGGGCAATGGTTCAATCGCCACGACAGTTGGGCACCATTGGCAGGCATCTGGGCCGACTATATGTCACGCAGCAGTTTCATGCTGCAGGCAGGTAAGAATGTGGCAGATATCCTCTACTACTATGGCGAGGATGGTAACGTGACTTCCGTCTTCAATCGTGCCCCCTCTATCCCTGCAGGCTATCAGTGGGACTACCTCAATCCCGACGGACTGCTGAACCACATTTCCTATACCAAGGGCCAGCTCGTCTCTACAGGAGGCACCCAGTACAAGGTGCTCTGGATGGATCGCAACGTCGATGTGATGTCCCTCCCAGTGCTGCGTAAGATCGCCTCCCTGGTGAATGCAGGCGCTTGGTTGGGTGGTGCCCGTCCTTCACGCCCTGCCTCCCTCACAGATGATGCTGCAGAGTTCCAATCTCTGGTGGCAGATATTTGGGACAGCGGTCGTAAGAATGTGGTAGAGACCAAAGAACTCTCCGAGTTTCTCAATGCCGCAGGAGTGGCTACAGACGTCAATATCCCTGCAGGCTATAAGTTCCTTCACCGCACCCTGACAGGTACGGAGATCTACTGGGTAAACAAGCCCGCACGCGACTACCAGACCGTCACCCTTTCCTTCCGTGTCAGTGGCCTGAAGCCTATGCTTTGGCACCCAGACAGTGGGGTACAGGAAGAAGTGACCTACGCCCAGAAAGACGGGCGCACAGAGGTGACGCTGAATCTGGTGCCAGACGATGCTGTGTTCGTGGTCTTTGGAGGTAAAGCAGCCGATGCCTACACCGTTCCTGCTGCCCTGCAGAAGAGCGAGACAGCGCTTGAAGGTCCTTGGAGCGTAGCTTTCCAAGAGAAGCGTGGTGCTCCAGCTACAGCCGAGTTCCCTGCTTTGGGCAGCTATACCGACTCTGAAGATGAAGGCATCAAGTACTTCTCAGGCATAGCCGACTATACCAAGACCTTCGAGGCTTCACCCGAAGGCAAAGTGATGCTTGATTTAGGTCGTGTGGCCGATCTAGCAGAAGTCTATGTCAACGGTGAGTACTGTGGCGCAGCTTGGAAAGAACCTTATCAGGTAGACATCACCAAGGCCGTGAGGGCAGGGCAGAACGTCCTTCTGGTACGTATGGCCAATGTCTGGGTGAACCGTCTGATTGGTGACGAGCAGCCTGGTGCCACCCGTGTGGGCTGGACAGACGCCCGTGGCTTCGATGGCACAGAAGCTCTGCAGCCAGCAGGCTTGCTGGGCCCAGTGAAGGTGGTGAACTATTGACAGCGTAAACATAAATTATTCGTCTCATATTCTTGACTATTTCACAAAAGTGCGTAACTTTGCGTATGGATGTGAAAAACACAAGTCAGGAATATGAGACTTTTTTTAACCTATACACTTATCCTCTTCATGGCCCTGCGTTCAGTGGCCGACGTGCCTGCCAAGTACCAGCCCTACTTGCAGATGGTAGATTCTGCGCTGGAGCATCAGCATGAATACGTGGCGCAACTCGAAGACCAGATCAGCGTGCTGCGCAGCCAGCTCCGTACTACGGGCAGTGATGAGCAGCGCTATGTGCTGTACGACCTCCTCTCGCAGAAGTTCTACTATCTCAACAGCGACTCTGCCCTCTATTACCTCGACCAGAAAGAAGCCCTTGCAGAGAAGTACCATCGCTCCGACTGGAAGAACGAGGTGCTGCTCTCCAGAGGCAACCTCAGCACCCAGATAGGACTGCTCACCAAGAGCGAAGAAGACCTCAGTGCCATAAATCCCCAGCAGTTGACCGACAGTCAGAAGGGCCGCTACTACTCCATGCTCATCTTCCAGCAGACACAGCAGTCGCGCCTCTCAGGCACCTCTTCCCAGCCCTCCCTGCAACTCACAGACAGTCTGCAGAAATACGCTCCTTTTGGTGATGATATGACCCAGTACTGGAGCATGTTCTTCACCCATCATGGCGCAGACCGCAGCCAGAAGCTGCTGGAGTTTATCACCCAGATCTACCAGCGCCTCCATCAGGAGAAGAGTCCGATCAGTGGGCGTGCCGCCTTTATGGCAGCTGCCAATTATGGCGAGGCAGGCGATGAAGACCACCGCATGGAGTACCTCTGTCGCTCTTCAGCCGATAATATCTGCTTCATCAATCGCGACCACAGCGCCCTGCTATCGCTCATCTCATACCTCATAGAGCAAGACGACGTAGAGCGTGCCTACCGCTACATGGACTATATCATGCAGGTGCAGCAAGATTATCCCGACAATGTGCGTTCCTCTCAGATGGGCCAGTACATGGAGCAGATCTACACGGCCACCCAGCGCCTCACGGAGCGTCAGCAGCGCCTCACACGTCAGTACCTCTACGCCCTCGTAGCCCTGCTGCTGGTGCTGCTTGCAGCCCTCTTCTTCTTAGTGCGTTCCCTGCGTCGCCAGCGTCGCCAGCAGACGGCCCTCAGCGAGGCCAATGCACAGCTCAGCCAGAGCATCACGCGCCTCGAGGAGACCCAGCATCAGCTGCAGGAGAGTCATCAGCAAGTCAGCGAGGTCAACCGTGAGCTTGGTGCTGCCAACTACATCAAGGAGCAGTACATCGGCTCGTTGTTCTCCACCTGCTCCGATTACATCAACAAGCTCGACAGCTTCCGTCAGGACATCAACCGCAAGATCAAGGCAGGGCAGGTAGAAGACGTGCTGCGTCAAACGCGGGCCGACAACAGCAAGACGCGCGACGAGGTGAAGGAACTCAACAAGACCTTCGATGCCACCTTCCTATCCATCTATCCCGACTTCGTGGCCGATTTCCAGACGCTGCTCAACGACGAGGAGCCCCTCGCTACCCCGAAGCAGGGCCTGAGCACCGAGTTGCGCATCTACGCCCTCGTTTGGCTGGGCATCAGCAGCAGCGTAAAGATAGCCGAGCTGCTCCACCTTTCCACGCAGACCGTCTACAATGCTCGTCAGAAGATGCGCTCCCGCAGCCTGCAACCCTGCGCCACTGCTGAGGAGTTTGCAGCCATCGTGCAGGCATTGGGCAGGGGTAAAATCGCTGGGGAATCAGTTAAAGGTAATTAAGGTAACTTTATCCGTTTTATGGGTAGTGCTTTTATTATTTATTTGCGGTATCTTTGCACTTATTAATCACCACTTTTTGTAAAACAACAGATATGAAAATAGTAAACAAGATGAAAGCAACAGCCTTTTCAGCCGCCATCGCCTTGAGTATGGGTGCTGGCGCACAGAATGTGCTGACACCCCGTCAGCAATGTCTCACAGCCATCTCCTCGCAAGTGGCACGAGGTGACATCAAGAACTTGGAAACGAGTTACAACAAGGCCTTTGAAGTAGGATTCTCCCAGAATGAACTGAAGGAAATCAACTGCCATCTGTATGCCTATATGGGATTTCCCAAGGCTTTGAATGGACTGAGTGCCTTGCAGAGGGTGATTGCCGATCGTCAAGCGAAAGGACTGGCCTGCGAGGAAGGTCGTCTGCCTTCTGCACTACCTGAGGGGTATGATGCCCTGCGTGAGGGAACAGAGGTGCAGAGTTCGTTGTTCGGTCCTTATACCAACACATTCTCTCCTACCATAGACTATTACTTGAAGGCTCACCTCTTTGGCGATATCTTTGCCAACGACTTGCTGACACACAAGGAGCGTGAGTTGGTAACCATCAGTGCCCTTGCCAGCATTGATGGACTGGAAGCCCAGCTGAATGCACACTTGGCTGGTGCTCAGAAGAAAGGTATGAGTCAGGACGAGATGCACGGCTATGTGATGACGCTGAGTGAACTGGGTGATGAAGCTACTGCCAACAGAGCATTGAAGGCTGTGGCACAATTATATGGCGAGAAAGCTCAGACCGTTCAGACGGTAGATTTCTCCGTTTGGCCTAAGGGTGAGCCTAATCCATTCGGGCAGTACTTCAAAGGTCAGAGTTACCTTACCATGCTGGGAGATAGTGGCGCCTACAACGTGACTTTCGAACCAGGATGTAGAAATAATTGGCATATCCATCATGGCGCCTCACAGGTGCTGATCTGCGTGGCTGGTCACGGGTGGTACCAAGAGTGGGGCAAGGAGGCTGTGCCTATGACTCCTGGCACCATCATCGCCATTCCAGAGGGCGTGAAACACTGGCATGGAGCTGCTAAGGATTCTTGGTTCCAGCACATAGGCTATGAGAAAGACGTGCAGCCTGGTGCCAGCAACGAATGGCTGGAGCCTGTAGCAGATGATGAATACAACAAACTGTAAATCCCAAACCCCCTTAAAAGAATAAACATGATGCAATCACTCAAAAACGGTTAATCCTAATTGTTTGACAATCGTGGCATAGAGACAAGCATGCTAACAGACAATGAGGATAGTGCTGAAATGCGTTGCATCTATACAGGGATATTGATGCGTTGTGGACATTAGAGCACTGGGCAGAGGGAGAATCGCAGTGCATCCGTAAAATCGTTACACATTCCTTTGATTATTGATACAGGTGGTACTATTATTCGTTCTATCTTTGCATCGAATAAAAAACTATCAGTTTATGAAAACGAAATTATTCTTCTTGTTTGCTTTTGTGCTGTGCCTGTTGACATCCATCGATGCCAACGCTCAGCTCGTGATCAACATCCGCTATACAGGCGAGAACGGTGCTGCCCGTAAGTATGTAGAAGAGATGGAGAAGAGCGGCATTGCCGACCGTATCCGTGCCATCGAAGGTTGCATCGGCTATGAGTACTTCTTCCCAGCCAACGATCCAGAAGGCGTGCTCCTCATCGACACTTGGGAAGACCAAGCCGCACTGAACCGCTACCACAGCTCTCCAGCTATGACAGAAGCCTCTGCCCTGCGTGAGAAATACAATCTTGGCAATCGCCAAATCCGTATGTTCAACCCCGTCACCCCAGGCGGAGCAGGAGGTCAGGGAGGTGCCCCCGCCAGACAAGGCGCCCCTCAGCAGCCCCAGCAGCAACCCCAGCGTTAAGCATTCACATCCCATAGAGCGGCAAGGTTTCCCCTTCGCCGCTTTTTTTTATTAATTAACTTCGTTGATTCTCGGCTGCACCTCAGCATAGCTCAAGCAAGCTTGGCTCTGCATTCGGTTTGCACGAGAATTGTGAATTTTGCGATTAAGCGAGAGCAGAGCGATGCTTGCATCAGCTCTGCCGAGCGTGAGCAAAATCAAAGCGAAGCTTTAATTTTCAATTTTCAATTTTCAATTCTCAATTTAATCACTATCTTTGCAAAGTAACCAAAAAGACTTAGATTATGAAACCAGCATGTAAAAAAGAAAAACCTGTAAAAGAACTTACAGAGCGTCAGAAAGTTATTCTGGAAATTATTTCCGAGAACCCCTTTATCGCAGCCAAAGCAGTGGCTGAAAAAGTCGCTGCCAAGACCGCTGTTACCGACCGTACCGTGATGAACGACATCACCCGTCTGAAGCAGATGGGCATCTTGTCTCGCAAGGGCAGTAAAGACAGCAAATGGGTCATCGCAGAAAAAGAAGCCTGATCCCCTTCTTGCCTTGAATTACAAAGCCCAATGCCGCTTCTCGAGCGCATTGGGCTTTTTGGTTTTACATCAGGAGTTTCGTAAAGTAGCCGATAAAGTAGCCGATAAAGTAGCCGATAAAGTAGCCGATAAAGTAGCCGATAAAGTAGCCGATAAAGTAGCCGATAAAGTAGCCGATAAAGTAGCCGATAATATCTCATCACAATTTGTGATGACATCAATGTGGAAACCCGTATGCAGAGGATTTCTCTTTTACATACAGCTGGTCAAACCAAAATTGTAAAAATAATATGGAATAGTTTGTATTAATTATTATTTGAACTATTTTTGTCGCCGAATTGCAAACCAATAATAAAAACGGCAATGAATGATATAGAATTAATCCAAAACAAAATCTATGAGATTCGAGGTCAGCGCGTCATGCTGGACTTTGATTTAGCAGAAATGTATGCAGTTGAAACACGTGTGCTTAACCAAGCAGTCAAACGTAATATTGAGCGCTTCCCACCAGACTTTATGTTTCAACTGACAAATGGTGAATTGGAAATATTAAGATCTCAGCTATATTCATCAGAAAATACTGAAAATAAGCAACATAAAGATTGGACATCACAATTTGTGATATCCAATTCCACCAAAATGGGACTTAGACGGGCACCATATGCATTCACAGAACTCGGTGTTGCTATGTTGAGCAGTGTCCTTCGATCTGCATTGGCCATACAAG
Organism: Bacteroidaceae bacterium; assembly: GCA_017427065.1. Lineage (GTDB taxonomy): Bacteria > Bacteroidota > Bacteroidia > Bacteroidales > Bacteroidaceae > Bacteroides. The sequence goes on from JAFRTL010000017.1 coordinate 76,769, forward strand.
TAAACATTAACATCATGCGAGCATTTGTCATCATGCGAAAAGCCATAGCAAGTGACAACGAACTCATCTTCAAACTGGAAGACAAGGTGGAGAAATTAAGCAGCTATATTGAAGAGATTCTGGTAGATCAAAACGATATCAACGAGGAAACCCGTATGCAGCTGGATGCCATCACCATCGCCCTTGCAGAGCTGCAAGCCAAGCCCAAGGAAGAGAAGCTCCGCCGTCGCATTGGTTTTATCCAAGATGACAAATAGCATAAAAATCCCGTTGCACGATTTTTCAATCTTGCAGTGGGAATTCTTTTCTCACAGCATGCTGATGCAGGATGATACACCTATGGAGGTTCAAATGGCAGCGAGGCTACCTTATATTTTACCAAAAGTAAATGGACTTTTCAGAAACACAAAGAGTTGTCGCGAAAATATCAAGCATTACCATAAGCAATATTGAAGTATTTTGGTGATAACGCTGGACATTTCCGCGAAAATTGCTTGCATTTTCTGGATCATACTTGATGTATGACCTATTGATACGTTATCTCCCTGCTCAGTCAACGTTATGACTTAGCTCAGTCATCGTTGGGATTTAGCTCAGTCAAGGTTAAGACTTAACTCAGTCATCAGTGTGACTGAGCATGAAGGTATTAATACTAATTATTGAAAGATACCTATTCTTCAAGCGAAAAATGCAAAAAACACCTCACACCTCACCTTTTTCGAATTAGCGAATGATTTATATGTACTCCCAAGGGTGAGGTGTTGAAATGGCACCTCACCACTCCTCACCCTTACAACTATGGAAAGACCTTCATGAAGGTGAGGTGTGGTGAGGAGTGCTCGAAATACCTCACCGCTACATCGCATTGATAATCAGCATTTTAAATGTCAAAGGTGAGGTGTGAGGTGTTTTTGTGAAAATTCATTTTTAAAAATAGACTTCACACTTCACGCTGATTATAAAAGCACATGTTCTGTATGATATTTCTAAAGCAAATCCAAAACAGAGACTTCACGAGACTTCACACAGACTTCACACGTGAAAAGGTGAAATCTACTAATCAGTCAAATATCTATTTCTGAATTATAATAATTTATGATTATCAGACTATTCCATCAAGAAAAGTGTGAAGTCTGTGTGAAGTCTTGTGAAGTCTCATTAGCGTAAAATCTGTCTTAACTAGTTGCTATTCAGAAGTTTCCGAAATGCATGTGAAGTGTGAAGACTAAAAAGAATAAAACAAGAAAAAACTATTTACCTAAATCAAGATATAATCTTAAATGATGTATTATTCTTATCTTAGAAAAAAGAATGTCAAAGTCGATCATTATAAAAGAACAAGATATGTAAAAGAGAACTACTCCGGAGTATATTACGGAACAGGAACCCAACGAGATTTTTGTTTTTGGAAGCAATCTGAAAGGTATGCATGGCGGTGGGGTCGCTTATATCGCCTATCGCAAGTTTGGGGCTATCATGGGACAAGGCATGGGTCTGCAAGGACAGAGCTATGCCATCCCTACCATGCAAGGTGGTGTGGAGAATGGCATCAAGCCTGAAGAGGTGCCTGTGTCTGCGATACTACAGGGGTATCAGTTGGCGTTCAAGAAATAGAGAATAAATTAGGCTGGGGTTAGCTTTATTGCGCTCCAGCCTGTAAGAAAAGTACTCCCGCTACAGGAATAAAACCTTGTAGTGGGAGTTTTCTATCAATTACAACAATTCGTCTATTGCTTTCTTGATTTCCAAATCTGTATAATCTAACCCAAATCCGTAAAACACCTTCCTTACAAATCTGGTTTTATCGATGAGGAAAAACCATGGAGCGGCCTTTCCCGTCTTATAAGCCTCTATTACTTGATCTGTAGCGCGAACATAGGGGTAATTCAACTGCTTCTTTTCTTGATAAGTTCTCATCGTTTCATCATTTGCTCCCCATGATTCCAAAGAGATTATC
>JAFRTL010000018.1 GCA_017427065.1 Bacteroidaceae bacterium
TAAACATTAAACATTAAACATTAAACATTGTGAATTTTGCGATTTAGCGAGAGCAGAGTGATGCTTGTATCAGCTCTGCCGAGTGTGAGCAAAATCAAAGCGAAGCTTTAATTGTGAATTGAAAACATATGGAAAAGAAAACACCAATGGCGCGAGCCAAGACAAGATATACGGACTATGTGGTGCGTGAGGAGATGGAGCTGATGGCTTATCTGGCAAAGTTGATGCCTGAAGCCAGTCGTACGAAGTTGAAATCGCTGCTGAGCAAGCGTCTGGTGCTGGTGGATAACGTCATCACCACACAGTTCAACTATCCGCTGAAGCCTGGCATGAAGGTACAGATCAGTCGTGCCAAAGCGGGCAAGGAGTTCCACAACAAGTTCCTGAAGCTGCTCTATGAGGATGCCTATATCCTCGTGGTGGAGAAGAAGGAAGGGCTTCTTTCTGTGAAGACGGATAGGGAGAAGGAGCGCACAGCGTGGTCGTTCCTCACGGAATACCTGCAGAAGAGCGACCGCAAGGCTCAGGCGTACGTGGTGCATCGACTGGACAGGGATACCTCGGGCATCATGATGTTCGCCAAGGATGAGAAGACGCAGCGTACCCTGCGTGACAACTGGCACGAGATAGTGTTCGACCGTCGCTATGTGGCTGTGGTGGCTGGTGAGATGGAGAAGGATGCTGGCAAGGTGGAATCGTGGTTGACGGACAAGAAGCTCTATGTGCATTCCTCTCCTGTAGATGACGGTGGACAGTATGCGTTGACGCACTATCGCACCATCAAGCGTGGCAATGGTTACTCACTCATGGAGCTGAAGTTGGAAACGGGACGCAAGAACCAAATCCGCGTACACATGGCTGATTTGGGGCATCCTGTGATAGGCGACGGGCGCTATGGAGTGGATGACCAGAATCCGCTGGGACGATTGGCGCTGCATGCCTTCAAGTTGTGTTTCTATCATCCCGTGACACGAGAGCCCATGCAGTTCGAAACACCCTACCCTGCTGACTTCAAGCGTCTGTTTATGAAGAGTGCACCTGAAAAGGAAGATTAGGATGGGGAGATGGATAGCTGGGACGCTATCTCATACCCTTCCTCATACAAGGCTGACAACTTACGAGTGTCTCGCTCTATGCGATCCACCTCGATAGGTTTTTGAGGGCGTATCACGGTGATGCGCCCTTCGTCTTCCAAACGCTCCACGAGGTCGAGCTGCTGATTATAGACGATGCTACGCATGACCAAGGCCTCACGGATGCGTGGATAATCCTTATAGATAAAGGGTGGTATCTTGAACTTATGCTGCTTCTTGCGATAGCCACGATTGCGCGTGAGAATCACCACGGCCTTCTTATAGCCCTGACTGAAGGCGCGCTCCACAGGAATGCTATCCGTGATGCCACCATCGAGCATGGGCTTTCCATCGACATAGGCAATGGGGCACACGAAAGGCAAGCTACAGGAGGCCTTCGCGATGTCGATAATACGCGCCTCACTGTGCTTCTCTTCCCAATATTCTGGAAGCCCCGTGACACAGTTGGTAGTCACCATCTCAAAGCGATCGGGGGTAGCAGCATACGTGGCATAGTCGTAAGGAATGATATGCTCAGGGAAATCACCAAACATGAGGTTGAAATCCATGATATTGCGCTGCTTCACCAAGTATTTAAGTCCGATGTATTGATATTGTTCCAGGAGGTCGATATTGGCTTTCTTGGCACGCCCACGCTGGCGCGACATAAAGGAAAGTCCGTTGCTGGCACCTGCACTCACGCCAATGGTATAAGGGAAATGAAGACCACGATCCAAGAAGTTGTCGAGCACCCCCACGGTAAACACGCCACGCATGCCCCCACCCTCAAGCACCAGTGCCGTTTCTGAATCTATTTGCAAGTTTATCTGATTCATTAATAAACAATCTGATACAATATTTCACTTTTTAATGCAAAGATAACAAATATTACAATTTAATGCCTATCTTTGCAACACTTTGAGTAAAAACTATCAAAATTTATAGGAAATGAAGAAAGCATTATTGTTTGCTGCTGCTGGCCTTCTGAGCCTCAGCACATTGGCACAAGCCCCTGCTGAAGACGGGTTCAAGTTTACCGTTGTGAAGCAAAACCCTATCACCAGCATTAAGAACCAAGCCAGCGCTGGTACCTGCTGGTGCTATTCTACCTTGGCTTTCCTGGAGTCAGAACTCATCAAGGCTGGTAAGGGCACTTACGATTTTTCTGAGATGTACATCGTAGAGAACACGTATTATGATCGCGCTCAGGCTGCTGTACGTACTCATGGTGATGTGTCTTTCTCACAGGGTGGTTCATTCTATGACGTTCTTTATGGTATGGAGCACTTCGGCCTCATCCCTGAAGCTGAGATGCGTCCAGGTGTGATGTATGGTGACACACTGAGCCGTCACTCTGAGCTCTCTGCTGTAACTGACGCTATGGTAGCTGCCATCGCCAAGGGTCGCAGTCGTAATCTGCAAACTGATCCTGATGGCAACTGGATGTGGCTCAAGGCCGTGAAGGCTGCTCACGAGGTATATCTGGGCAAGGCTCCTGAGACTTTCACCTATCAGGGCAAGACTTACACTCCGAAGTCATTCTTTGAGAGCACTGGTTTGAAGGCCAGCGACTATATCTCTCTGACTTCTTATACACACCACCCATTCTACGAGCCATTCGTACTGGAGATTCAGGACAACTGGCGTTGGGCACAGAGCTACAACCTGCCTATCGACGAGCTGATGGAGGTATTCGACTATGCCATCAATCAGGGCTACACCATCGCTTGGGGTTCTGACGTGAGTGAGGAAGGTTTCAACCGTCAGGGTATCGGCGTATTGCCAGACATTGAGAAGGTAGCCGAGGAAGCTGGTAGCGACATGGCTCACTGGCTGAATCTGCCTGCTGCTCAGCGCAATGTAACTGACAAACCGACTCCACAGAAGTGGGTGACTCAGGCAGAGCGCCAGAAGGCTTATGACAACTGGGAAACTACAGACGACCATGGCATGCAGATCTACGGCATCGCTAAGGATCAGAATGGTACCGACTACTACATGGTGAAGAACTCATGGGGTAAGACTGGTAAGTACGATGGTATCTGGTACGTTTCTAAGGCTTTCGCTCGCTACAAGACCATGAACATCGTGGTGAACAAGAAGGCTGTGCCTAAGAGCATTTTGGACAAGCTGGGAGTGAAATGACATTGAACATTGAACATTAAACATTGAACATTATAGAAGGGCTGTCGCATTAGCGGCGGCCTTTCTTTTTTACGCGGGTGCGCGTGCATGCGCGAAAATCATTCAATATTTTTGGCTTTTCGCTTGAATATTCGTAACTTTGCAGCCAAATTTGTCGAAAAAGGCAATCAAAGTTGAATTTAACTTTAATCTTATAAATAAATGAGTTTGAAAATTGTTGTTCTGGCAAAGCAAGTACCCGACACCCGCAATGTGGGGAAAGATGCCATGAAAGCTGACGGAACCATCAACCGTGCAGCGCTTCCCGCCATTTTCAACCCTGAGGACCTCAACGCTCTGGAGCAGGCCCTCCGCTTGAAAGATGCCTTCCCTGGCTCAACGGTGACGATGCTCACCATGGGTCCTGGACGTGCAGCGGAAATCATTCGTCAAGGACTATATCGTGGTGCTGATGACGGCGTATTGCTGACCGATCGTGCATTCGCAGGTGCCGATACATTGGCTACCTCTTATGCCATCGCTACCGCTATCAAGAAAATGGGAAACTGTGATGTGATTCTTGGCGGTCGCCAAGCCATCGATGGTGATACTGCTCAGGTAGGTCCACAGGTGGCTCAGAAGTTGGGTCTTACCCAGGTGACCTATGCTGAGGAAATTCTCTCACTGGATGAGAAGAATCGTCGCATCACCATTCGTCGTCACATTGATGGTGGAGTGGAAGTGGTGGAAGCTCCTCTCCCACTGGTGATCACCGTGAACGGAAGCGCAGCGCCTTGCCGTCCTTGCAATGCCAAGCTGGTGATGAAATATAAGCGTGCTATGGGTGGTTTGGAGAAGGCCGACCTTGCTAAGCAGGGTGTAGAGTTGCCTTACGCCGACCTTTATGCAGAGCGCCCATACCTCAATCTGACGGAATGGACAGTGGCCGACATCGATGCTGATGTGGAGCAATGCGGTCTTAGCGGTTCGCCTACCAAGGTGAAAACCGTGCAGAACATCGTCTTCCAAGCTAAGGAGAGCCAGACGCTCACTGCTAAGGACGAGGATGTGGAAGGTTTAGTTAAAGAATTGTTGGACAAGAAGATCATCGGCTAAGGAATTATGAACAACGTATTTGTATATTGCGAGATAGAAGGCACCACCGTGGCCGAAGTATCTCAGGAGTTGCTGACCAAAGGCCGCAAACTCGCCAACCAACTGAACGTAGAACTCCATGCCGTTGTGGCTGGTACCGATATCAAGGGGAAAGTAGAAGAGCAGATTCTGCCATACGGCGTCGATAAGCTCTTTGTCTTCGATGCCCCTGAGTTGTTCCCATACACCTCAGCGCCTCATACAGACATTCTGGTAAATCTCTTCAAGCAGGAGAAACCTCAGATCGCGCTCATGGGTGCTACCGTGATAGGTCGCGACCTCGGTCCTCGTGTATCTTCTTCACTGACCAGCGGTTTGACTGCCGACTGTACCCAGTTGGAGATTGGTGACCATACGGACGTGAAGACAGGTACAGAGTATAAGAATCTGCTGTATCAGATCCGTCCTGCATTTGGTGGTAACATCGTGGCTACCATCGTGAATCCCGACCATCGTCCTCAGATGGCTACCGTGCGTAGTGGTGTGATGCAGAAAGCCCTATATGAAGGCAACTGCCGTAAAGAGGTGGTTTATCCAGAGGTTAGCCAATATGTAAGCCCTGAAGCTTTCGTGGTACATGTATTGGAGCACCGTGTAGAGGCAGCTAAGCACAACCTCAAGGGTGCCAAGATCGTGGTAGCTGGTGGTTATGGCATGGGCAGCAAGGAAGGTTTCGACATGCTCTTCGAGTTGGCCAAGGTACTTCATGGTGAAGTAGGTGCCAGTCGTGCCGCTGTAGATGCAGGTTTCTGCGACCATGACCGCCAAATCGGTCAGACAGGTGTTACAGTGCATCCAAAGGTATATATCGCCTGCGGTATCAGCGGACAGATTCAGCACATTGCAGGTATGCAGGATTCAGACATCATCATCTCTGTGAACAGCGATCCAGAGGCGCCTATCAACAAGATTGCCGATTACGTGATCTGTGGCACCGTGGAAGAAGTGGTTCCAAAGCTGATTAAGTATTACAAACAAAATTCGAAGTAACTATGGCCAATTATTATAGTGACTATCCTGAGCTCAAGTTCCACCTCACCCACCCGCTCATGGAGCGCATCGTGGAACTGAAGGAGCGCGGCTATGCCGACAAAGAGCAATATGAAGATGCGCCTGTTGACTACAACGACGCCATTGAGAACTATGACCGCGTGCTGGACATTGCTGGCGACATCGCTGCCAATATCATTGAACCTAACAGTGAGAGCGTAGACATCGAAGGTCCACACCTCGTGGACGGACGCATGGTATATGCTGAGAAAACCAAGGAGAACCTGGCTGCTACTATCAAGGCAGGTCTCAACGGTGTGCCTATGCCTCGCCGCTACGGTGGCTTGAACTTCCCTACCGTTCCTTATTCTATGGCTTCTGAAATCATCTCTGCCGCCGATGCTGGTTTCCAGAACATCTGGTCACTGCAGGATTGCATCGAGACGCTGTATGAGTTTGGTACTGAGGAGCAGCGTCAGCGCTACATCCCTCGCGTATGCCAGGGCGAGACCATGTCTATGGACCTTACTGAGCCAGATGCTGGTTCTGACCTTCAGCGCGTGATGCTTAAAGCCACTTACGATGAGAAGGAAGATTGCTGGCGTCTGAACGGCGTGAAGCGCTTCATCACCAATGGTGACTCTGACATTCACCTCGTATTGGCTCGTTCAGAGGAAGGTACTCGCGACGGTCGTGGTCTTTCTATGTTCATCTACGACAAGCGTCAAGGTGGTGTGACCGTGCGCCACATCGAGCATAAGCTCGGTATCCACGGCTCTCCTACGTGTGAGTTGGTTTACAAGAACGCTAAGGCAGAGCTTTGCGGTGATCGTAAATTGGGCCTTATCAAGTACGTCATGGCTTTGATGAACGGTGCCCGTCTGGGTATTGGTGCACAGAGCACAGGTGTAAGTCAGGCAGCTTACAACGAGGCACTGAAGTATGCTCAGGAGCGTCGTCAGTTCGACAAGGCCATCATTGAGTTCCCTGCTGTGTATGACATGCTGGCACGTATGAAGGCTAAACTCGATGCTGGTCGTAGCATCCTTTACATGACTTCACGCTATGTGGATATCTATAAGGCACTGAACGACATCAGTCGCGAGCGTAAGCTCACTCCAGAAGAGCGTGCAGAGCAGAAGAAGTACAGCCGCTTGGCCGATGCCTTCACTCCTCTCTGCAAGGGTATGACTTCTGAATATGCTAATCAGAACACTTACGACTGCATTCAGATTCACGGAGGTTCTGGTTTCATCATGGAGTATAAGTGCCAGCGTCTTTATCGCGATGCCCGTATCCTCTCTATCTACGAGGGTACCACACAGTTGCAGGTAGTGGCTGCTATCCGTTACATCACGAATGGTACATACCTCTCTATCATCCGCGAGATGCTGGGTGCTGAGGTAGCTCCTGAGTTCAAGGCATTGCAGGATCGTCTGGCTGCTCTGGCAGATCGCTACGAGGAGGCCATCAACCTGGTGAAGGATCAGGGCAACCAAGATGTACAGGATATTCTGGCACGTCGTCTCTATGAGATGACTGGTGGACTGGTAATGAGCCTTCTGCTGCTCGACGATGCCACTCGTGCACCAGAGCTGTTCACTAAGAGCGTGAATGTGTATGTGCGTCTGATTGAGGGCGAAGCTAATGGCCACTACGACTTCATCAAGAACTTCCGTGCGGAAGATATGGAGTATTACAAGCCAGAGTGCTAAGCGAAACAGATACGTTCGACTATATAAGAAAGCTCCTCCCCTTCTTAAGGGAGGAGCTTTTATTTTTAGCCCATAGGCGTGAGCATATTATTTCACCAGACACTTATCCAATTCACGAGCAATGGCTTCCTTGTCGAGATGTTGGCCGATAAATACCAACTTCTGCATGCGGTCACCATAACGCTCGTCCCAATCGCGGCGAAGCGCTGGTTCTCGCTCCATAAGGCGATAGAGTTCCTCTTCAGGCATAGTGGCATACCACTGACCAGCATTGCGCAAGGATACTTGCTTACCTGCCTGCTCGAAGACATAGCATGTCTCACGCTCATCGCTGAAGTAGCACAAACCCTTGGCACGAATCACGCTCTTTGGCCACTTGCGGGCTACAAATTCATCAAAGCGTGCTAAGTCGAAAGCCTCGCGACGGAAATACACATAAGTACCAATGCCATATTCCTCTGCTTCACCCTCCTCGTGATGGTGATGATGGTGGTGGTGATGTCCATGATCTTCATGGTCGTGTTCATGCTCATCATCATCGTCGTCATCGTGATGATGATGGTGTTCATGCTCATGTTCGTAGTGGTCATCGTCGTCATCATCGTCATCGTGGTGATGATGCTCTTCCTCCTTATACTCAGATTCTACCTCGCTGATCCAAGTGGCAGAAGTAGCCACCTTGTCGAAATCGAACATGTGGGTGTTAAGTATCTTGTCAAACTCCACGTCACCGTAGTTACAAGGGATAATCTCTGCCTTTGGCTGCAAAGCACGGACAATTTGTGTCAAGCGTTCCAGCTCCTCAGGACTTACCTCACGTGCCTTGTTGAGCAGCACAATGTTGCAGAACTCTATCTGCTGAATTACCAGATTCTCGATGTCCTCTTCTTCGATATTCTGTTTGAGAAGATCTAATCCACCAGCAAACTCATCCTTCATGCGCAACGCATCCACCACGGTGACAATGCAGTCGAGTCGTGGAAGGCCATCAGCAGCATATTGTGGCATAAGATCGGGAATAGAGCAGATAGTTTGTGCGATGGGAGCAGGTTCGCAAATGCCGCTTGCCTCAATCACGATGTAGTCGAAGCGCTGCATACGCAGTATGTCATGCAACTGCTCCACAAGATCCATTTTCAGTGTGCAGCAGATACAACCGTTTTGCAAAGCCACAAGGCTGTCGTCTTTCTGCCCCACTACCCCATCTTTCTCTATAAGAGTGGCGTCGATGTTTACCTCACCTATATCGTTCACTATGACGGCAAACTTGATGCCGCGTTCATTAGTCAGAATTCTATTGAGCAACGTGGTCTTTCCACTGCCCAGATAACCTGTCAGCAAAAGTACAGGTGTTTCCATTTTCATCTTTATTTCCATCTTAATTAGTTTGAGGCTGCAAAGTTACAAAAACTTAGGCAAAAACCCTACACCTTCTTCTTTTCAATACGCTTGGCTGCACCAATAGCTCCTGTTGGACAAACCAAACGACAGAGATGACAACCTACGCAACGGGTTCCCACTATCTGGGGACGGCGGATGGCTGCATCGAAGGTGATGGCCTGATGGCCACCATCCTGACAAGAGGTATAGCAGCGCCCACAGCCGATGCAGCGTTCACGATCTATGCGCGGATAGACCATAGTTTGACGGTCGAGGTTGCTTGGTGCCACGAAGTTAGGAATCTCCTCACCCACCAACTGCTCAAGCTTCTCCAACCCACGCTGCTGCATGTAGGTCTGCATGCCCAACTGCAAATCGTCGATAATGCGGTAGCCATATTGCATCACAGCAGTACAAACCTGTACGTTACGACAGCCTAACTGAATGAATTCCAAAGCATCACGCCATGTCTCAATGCCTCCTATGCCACTCAGTTGCACACTCTTGAGCACTGGGTTCTGCGCCATCTCCAGAATGAAACGCTGTGCGATAGGCTTCACGGCACGACCAGAATAGCCAGAGACGGCCTTCTTATCAGACACGGTAGCACGACTGTTCATAGTCACACTTTTGATAGTGTTGATGGCGGAGATGGCATCGGCACCAGCAAAGTAAGCACCCATAGCTGGCTCTGAAATATGGGTAATGTTTGGAGTCATCTTAGGGATAACGGGGATGGAGACATTACGTTTCACGTACGCCGTGAAAAAGGTAACCAATTCAGGATTTTGTCCCACATCGGAGCCCATGCCCGCCAGTCGCATCTGTGGACAGGAGAAATTGAGTTCAATGGCATCCACCCCTGCGCGTTCTGCCATGCGTGCCAAGGCTATCCACTGCTTTTCTGTCTGCCCCATGATAGAGGCGATCACCACCTTAGTGGGATAATTCTTCTTCAGTCGCTTCAAGATGTCAAAGTCGATGCGCATAGGATTCTCACTGAGTTGCTCCATATTACGGAATCCGTAGAAATCACCCATTCCATCGGATTGCATGGCATCAAATCGAGGTGACACCTCTTTAATGTCTTGCGTGCATATGGTCTTATAATAGACTCCTCCCCACCCTGCTTCGAAGGCGCGTGCCACCATCTCATAGCTAGTGCTCACAGCCGAAGAGGCCAAGAAGAATGGGTTTTCACAATGGATGCCACAAAAATCGATGGCCAGACTTGGCAAACTTAACTCTGACACAGGAGCATCAGCCAACGCATGTACCAGTTCCCTAATGCGTATGGGACGGTCGTAGTGTATACAGGCTTCCTCAGCTGCTAGTAACTCAGAGTCTGTGCACTGAGCCACCCACCTGCTTGCATGCTGCTGATTGTCAAACCTTATGGCACGTATAGCCCGAGCAGGATCACCATTCGGGCAGACTTGACTGCAAGGAGCATCAAGACATAGTAAGCAGCGGGTAGCCTCTTCTCTAAGGTGGATTTGCTTGTTCATGAGTATTTATATTTTAGTTAGATTTTCACTTCGTCACTGTATAGGTGCCAGCGGTGTACTCCTTAGATTCTGTCTCACCTGGGAGGGTTACATTAGCGGTGGCACCCTCGGGAATGGAAAACTCCCACGTCCACGCGTCACCTTCGTAACGCCATGCACTGCGTATTAAGCCTGCAGCTGATTGGTACTCAGCAGTGAGGTGTCCTAATCGCTTGTCGGGCACAGGCTTCATGATAATATGCTTAAAACCTGGTTCAGCTGGGTCGGAAGCGATTCCAGCAGCGGTAGTCCACAACCAAGCGCAAACACATCCATAGGCATAGTGGTTGAAACTATTCATACCTTGTGGACCCATGCCCTTATCAACCATGTAGCTGTTCCAACGCTCCCAAATGGTGGTGGCTCCTTGATCTACAGAATAGAGCCAGCTAGGATTACGACGCTGGAAGAGCAGCTCATAGGCAATGTCCTGCATGCCATTGTCTGTCAAGGTCTGCATCAGGATACTAGTACCCAGAAAACCCGTTTGCAGGCAATTGTCATGCTCAGCAAAGTTCTGACGAAGGCGCTCTATCATGCGCGTCTTCGCAGCGCCCTCGAAGAGTTGGTTTTTCAGTGCAAAAAGAGCAGGAGTCTGCATGGTATTCAAAATAGCAATCTTAAAAGTACCATCGGGACGGAAGAACTGCTGACGCAGGTAAGCCTTAGCCCCCTCCACCATCTGGCGATAGCGGTTGGCATCACGTCCAGTGGCTTGTGCCATATCCGCCATCATGGCAGCATCAATAGCCCAGTAAGAAGCACTCAGGTAGTTCCAATATACAATGGCCTCAGGCTTGGGCTGACGACCCTTTGGGGTATCCATGAAGGCTCCACCGCCACAACTCTCCAACGGCTCGTAACTCAACCAATCTGCCCACTGATAGTTACCGTTCTCGGAAACCAATGCATTATGGTCATACTTCGTGTCATTGATAAGGTTCATGTATTTCTCCATAGCCTCCCAGTTCTCTTCCACCATCTGGTTGTCGCCAAACTGCTTCCAAATGGTCCATGGTACAATGATGCCTGCATCGGCCCATCCCAAACGCAGCATATCGCCACCATATTGTGCCAGAGGTGCCACACCAGGGAAACCACCACGAGGACTCTGAGTATCACGCATGTCGCGCATCCATTTGTGGAAGAACTGATCCGTATTGGCAAAGAAGGAACCAGTCTCTGTGAATACCTGCGTATCAGCTGTCCATCCCAGTCGCTCATTACGCTGTGGACAGTCAGTGGGCACAGAGAGGTAATTGCTGCGCTGTCCCCACTGGGTGTTAGAGATCAACTTATTGATAAGGTCGTTCCCAGTTGCCAAGGTTCCTATCTCGAGATTCTTAGCGATAGAGGTAACAGGCACTGACACGAGCGAACGGATATGCACCTCATCGGTAGCTGTAATGGAAGCATAGCGGTAGCCGAAGAAGGTACACTGCGGAACATAAGTTTCAAAGCCCTCGGTACCAGCAAAAGTGTACTTCAGTATCATACCTATCTTAGGGATACGCAGATTGTCGCGGTGAACGCTGCCCTCGGGACCATCCATACCACGATCCTTAGCGCCATTGCCATCGTTAAGCAATTCACCAGGCAAACAAGTAAGCACAGTGCCTGCAGGTGCCTTAAAAATGAATGAAGGCACGGCAGCAGCATTCTGCCCAAAGTCCACCACCAAAGTCTCTCCTGGACGAATCACCATCTCTTCTGCCCCGTTGTAGCTGCGTGCTTTCACTACCTTACCATATGCTTCGTCACTAATATTCTCCACATCTTTATATACATAAGCATCTACAGGAGCCAATGCCAAATCGGAGCGTAGGTAGATCTCAGCGCCCTCGGAGGGGAGAATCTCACCATTAAACTCATGATTGATCTCAGGAGTAGAAAGTTTCTCAGGCGTGAGGAATCCCTGTGGCTCACGAGCATCATATTCTTCACCGTCAAAGATGGCAGCATGTTTCACTGGACCAGCAATGCCAGCTTTCCAGTGATCGAGGTCGGTACCTATGAGTTGCTTACTGCCATCGGCATAAGTCAATTCCAGTACACCGCGAAACGCCACTTTTTTGCCCACCATGCCGTCATGACCACCAGGGGTTACGATGCGATCTGCCCACCATCCAGGAGTGACTTGCACGGCTAATTGATTCTCTGCCCCTTTCTTCGTCTTGTAGGCACCTGTAATCTCATAAGTAAAAGAGCGCTTGGTCTTCTCATAATGTGTGAAGCCAGGCTTTAAAACTTCATCCCCTATAAGTTGTCCATTGACATACAGCTGATAGACGCCTAGACCTGTAGTCATCCATGTAGCTTTCACCACACGTTGGTCATTCTTCACATCACTAACGAACCAACTCGCTCCATCTGCAGAACGCCCATTGTCGCTATCGTTAATACGACCTGTAACTACAGGAGCATCGACTACAGAAATCCATTGAGAGGTATTCCATGCAGCATCGGCCAGAGCCTCTGTTCTAACATACGTTTCCATTGCAGTTTCTGAAGTACATCCGCCAATGGCCACTGCTGCCATTGCCAGAAACCAATTCCTCATTTTCATAGTTTTAGCATTTATTATCATGTTTCATATATCTTCTCCATGCATAGCCCATAATACAACATCCAGCAAAAGCAGCCAAACCAAGGAATATTAGGCCATAGCCATTAGCAAAAGCCACTGGTGCAAAAGTAACCAAACAAATTTCCACAGGTGCGATGAACAGATATGCCAACGCATAGTTCTCTAAACAGCGACTACGCATATCGGGATCTGCTATACGTAACAGGGCTATACCCATGGCCATGGTACCTGTGAACCATCCCCAAGTAAAAAGAGCTTTCTCAAACCAATAATCTTTCATCAGCTTTCTGCCAATAAAAAGGACGTAGAGTAAGGTGACAAACAAACCGCAGATCAACAGGATAAGTAGCGGAACTAAGTATTGCATCACCACACTGAGTTTGATACTGCTGATGCCAAAGGCTACCAGAAAATCGGTGAAGGTACCGCTAAGATGTCCCATGGCCTTGGGTGAAACGTAAAAGGTGACTTTGGCACGGTCGAAGCACAATTTCAGGAGGATACCCACCACAAATGCACAACTGAACACAGGCATCTCCAACTGTGGCAACCAGTATGAAACAAACTGACTGATGCCGTAGCCTCCAAGTGCCACCATGCAGATGATACAGACGTGAAATGCCAAGCTGTCGATAGAAATGGAAGAACTGGTAGCTTCACCCATGCTTTCACGCTTATTCATAGGAATAAGACCTGTACGTAACTCATCGGGCAATTCTGCAAAGTCAGTAATGAAGCTGGTATGTCCATGTCTTGTGCCCCACTTTACCAATGCCAGGCCTATAAACACCGATGCTAGGATACCCACAGTAGCAGCCGTCATAGCTAGCGTGAGCATATCATCACCCCCCATCTTGAGGAACGACTGTCCTATAGCAGCAGCTGTGCCGTGACCACCACAGTAACCTGCAGGCATACATAGTCCGAAGTAACCTTCGAGGGGCCAAAAACGACTAAGAATGAAGTAACCCAATAAGCCACCAAATGCCCATTGCCACAGCATACCCGTCTGCGAATAGGCCCACATGCGCCCGATATTCTCTCCCTGTTTCTCCCCCTTATGGGATGATGAAAATGGCAGACAGGCAAAGATCAATGCAATTAGAATGCCTGCATAGGTACCCAACTGGTCGCTCATAGGTATCCAGCCCAAGCCTCCTGGACCAAAAGCCAAGCCCAAGAAACCGGCAATGAGGCTTGGGGGTATAAAGTATCGTTGTGCGAAACGCAACTTCACGCGTATCAGTTTACCAAGGAGCAGTAAACAGGCTATGAAACCAACATCAACGAAGAGTGTCCAAGGGGTATACATTGTTCAAATTGAAAATTAGCAATTCATAATTAAACTCACCTCATCCGAACGAAAATGCCATTTGCACCTCCCCATAGCCACAACACATTGAAGAGGATGCCAAAGATGACAGCCAACCAAGTGTTACGGCGATAGATTTTCTCATAATACTCCTTGCTCTCCCACCGCTCTGAGAGCCACACCAAACGACGGCCATTACGGCAGAACACATAAGCCAACAGGATATTGGTGGCAAAGCGTAGCAGTACAAGCTGATACAAAGAGGTTGGAAAAACGATTTCTAGGCCCTGAATGCCAGCAAAGAGAAGATAAAGTGGTATGCGCCAGCGGATACGATGACAAATGAGATAGTACTTTGGGAATAGTAATCCCACCCACGACATACGGTTGATGCCAGGCATGAGCTGTGGATCGTAACGAGGATCAAGAGCCTCACGTATCAGGTTACTGTCGCGTTTCCAGAAGTAAGAAAGATTTTCGCTGAGGTGATGAGGATGGTCCTCACGATGCAAGTCTATCAGTTGATCATAGGCCTGCTTATTATTCAGTAAATGGATGCGGAAGGATCCGTCTTCACGCAAGTAGAACACTTGTTCCTCGGATTCCTGTTGATGAAGTTCTGGAAAATCAATGTCATACTCCTCCTTGACATACTTACGAAAAGATTGGTACTGCTTGAAATCGGTGACCCAAAAAATCACCTTCGACAAATAGCCATGCTCCACGCACTGTTCAAACTCCCATAAGTAACCCTCGCTGATATTGATACGCTGTAAAATAAGAGGTGCTTCGCGCTGCATCTTAAGCACAGCCTCTTGCCAGTCTTCCCCCGCATAAATGCGTTTGGCGCCGCGAGGAGGCATGAACTCGTTGGGTTGTCCGATGGCATAAGGTTGGTAGATTTTCAGAAGGGTATGCATCAGCTTGCGCTCGGATGATCTATGTCGGCTGTCTTCCTTAAAACTACGCAGATAGAGAATGAAATAATGCAAGTATGGTATATGATTGCTTCGGAAGAAATCCTGTTTACCCAATCCCATCGATAAGAGGTAATAAAGTGGCAGGATAAACATGAGCATAAAACTCAGAGGCAAGAAACGCTGGCGATAAAGGTCGAGTTCTCCACTCAGGAAACTCTCAGAATTAATCATATAGGAGAAAAAGTTCACCAAATAAAAAGCACCCCAAATAGTAGCCAGCATCAGAATCCATTGGGCTATCTTACGGCTGCGTATGGCCAATTTGTAATTATTGCTGAAGTAAATGATGAGGCGAAAAGGCAACGAGAGAAGTAAATAGATCAACACCATTACTATCAGTCCCCAAACGGTGCCTCCCATGGTATAACCAGCCTTCATCCAAATAGAAGGATCGGGTGAAGAATATGTTGGTTCCTGACGACCATTAGGCAGCATCTGCCACAGCATCATTAGGGTTATCATGAGTGCTCTCATATATCTACTTATTAGTTAATGTGCTAAACCTACTACAATTCATTTTGGACGGAAGAATCAGCCAGACTATCTTTCTTCTTGGCGCCATTTTTATTCTTTCCCGT
Source organism: Bacteroidaceae bacterium (assembly GCA_017427065.1). GTDB lineage: Bacteria > Bacteroidota > Bacteroidia > Bacteroidales > Bacteroidaceae > Bacteroides. Next base: position 15,442 of record JAFRTL010000018.1, read on the forward strand.
CAGTAGGTCGGTAATCCACTTCCCTATCTTACGCTGTATGCCAGCCTCGGTAGTAGGGATACCTGTCTGCTTGGTGAACCAACGTTTCAGTTTAGTGATACCTAGCAATTTCTTCCAACTGAAGGACACAGTGACACCTGGTAAAATCTCTGTGCCCGTCTTCTTACGTTTACGGGTGGTGCCCGTAGTAGTGGTTGTAGTGGTCACTGTCACTCCATTTTTGGTAGTCTTCTTAGTTGTTGTTTTTTTTGTAGCCATATAATCATCAATGTTCAACTTTTCAATTTAGTAAGTTTGTCTATTACCAATGCTATGGCACCATCTCCAGTCACGTTGCAAGCCGTACCGAAACTATCCATAGCTATGTAAAGACCTATCATCAATGCCTGTGCAGCTTCATCGAATCCCAGCATGGATTGAAGGATGCCCAATGTTGCCATGATAGCTCCTCCAGGCACACCTGGTGCCGCTACCATGGTGATGCCAAGCATACAAATGAACCCAAAGAATTGCCAGAAAGTGTAGGGCATACCTTGCATCAGCATCAAAGCCAAGGCACATGCAACAATTTTGAGCATACTACCAGAAAGGTGGATGGTGGCACAAAGAGGAATTACGAAACCAGACACCTCTTCGCTCACGCCATTGCGACGTGTCTGCTCTAAGGTAACAGGGATGGTCGCTGCACTCGACTGGGTACCTAATGCCGTAAAATAAGCGGGCAGCATCGTCCAAAGCAACTTTAGCGGATGGCGTTTCACTACACTGCCTGCCACACAATAAAGTCCAATAAGCCACAAGATATGCAGTGCAAAGATAATACCAATGATGCTGATAAACACCATAAGTATACCAAACACTTGTCCAGACTTTGTCATATTAAGGAATATACCGAAGATATAGAGCGGCAGCAATGGCAGTATGACGCTGCTGATAGTTTTAATGATGATCTGCTGAAAATCACGTGCTACATCTTTAAGATAGGTAGTTTCCAAAGTGGCAGCACCAAGTCCTAAGACAAAAGCCATGACAAGCGCCGTCATTACGTCCATCAGTGGCGGAATATTCACCGTGAAATACGGTTCAATGCCCTTCGCTTCGGAAATTTCTTCCAAGGGAACCCCCTGAGTGATAAGTGAAGGAAAGAATGTCTGACCAGTGGCAAATGACACCAATCCTGCTACAAGCGTACAGCCATATGCCATCAACACAGTAACGAGCAGCATACGTCCTGCCCCTCGCCCTATGTCGGCAATGGCAATTGTGACCAGTCCCACAATAATAAGAGGAATGCAGAATCCCAGAAACTGGCTAAAAATACCATTGAAAGTCTCAAATACACGCACTAACCACAATGGGAGCACCTGACCAATAAGGATGCCCAACACGATGGCAATAAGAATACGTGGTAAAAGACCAATATGGAGCTTTTTCATATACAATCGCTTTAATGATGCGAATATACAAAAAAACTTTTAAAACAGAAATGGATGTTGACTATATATCAACGCTTAGGTTTGATATTCAAATTCACGCCAAGAATATCCTCACTATCAACAATGGTCCAACTACTTCCAGTATATGCTCCAAAGGTGCGTTGGGTATCAAATCCCATATCAGATAATTCACGTATGACCTCATCACGGTCTTCTCCTACCTCGAACCCCAGATGGTGTACACCATTTCCATGCTTGTCATAGAATTCACGGAAGGAACTAGCTTTTGCATCAGCCTGGTGGAGTTCTAATACCCATCCTCCCATGTCAATGTTGCAAACCAACAGGTCGCACTCACTGTCTTCACCTCGGTAGGTATAAGGAAACTCTTTGCTGCTTCTAAGGCGATTGGTTGTCACCTCGGGCACAGGGATATCCAAGAGAGCTGCCCATGCCTTTGCTGCCTTGTAGATATCGCCCACCACAATGTTTATTTGAATGAACTTGTCTTTCTTCAGCGGTATCTGTAATGGCTGAAAATCGGCAGGAGTGGACACTTGTGCAGCTGGTTGATTAGCACTTGGCTGTTCTTCTGTAACTTTGCTCTGAGGAGCGTTACATGATGTCATGATCATCAATGCAGCAATGATAAATAATGAATTTTTCATTATGGTATGTATTAGACGCAACAAATATATAGCATTCAATACAAATCTACAAATAAAAATAGGGAATTATAATAAAAAAGTACAGGTATGCAAAGAATTGCCACCTGTACTTTATCTCATTAAAGGTTTTCGTATAACCTTATTATTTCTTCAGAGCCTCAATACTCTCACGAAGAGACTTGATGATACTCTCGGCATCGGCTTGCTTCTTGCGTTCCAAGGCTACAACAGCCTCAGGAGCATTCGCCACGAAGCGCTCGTTGCTGAGCTTAGCAAGCACTCCCTTCAAGAAACCTTCCTTCGCCTTGAGTTCTTTCTCCATGCGGGCAATTTCTGCCTCAACATCGATGAGGTTCTTCATAGGTACGGCATACTCAGCTGTACGTACCATAAAGGTAGCTGCGCCTTCAGCCTTGGCATCCACAACAACGATGTTGCTCAGGTTACACATTTTATACAAGATTGCGTTAAAGTCGGCCACTGGATTCTCACCTACCACCTGCAGTTCTAGCGTCTCCTTCTGAGCGATGTTCTTCTGCACACGCACGGCACGCACGTTGCTGATGACTTCCTTCATTTCTTCAAAACGGTCGAGCAAAGCCTCGTTCACAGCCCCCACCTTAGCCATCGGACTTACCATGAGGCTTTCACCATCCTTACGATCAACGATGTGCTGCCAGAGTTCCTCCGTGATGAATGGCATGAACGGATGCAGCAGATGCAACAGATTGTCGAAGAACTCGATGGTCTTATCCATCACCACCTTGCTGATTGGTTTCAGGTAAGCAGGCTTAATCATCTCCAAGTACCATGCTGAGAACTCATCCCAGAACAACTTATATACTGCCATCAAGGCCTCACTGATACGATATTTAGAGAAGAGGTCGGCCATCTCCAAAGCCACAGCATTCTGCTTGCTTTCGAACCACTCCATCGCCAACTTCGAGGCTTCTGGTACTTCAACATCTTCACTCACTTCCCAACCCTTCAGCAGACGGAAGGCATTCCAAATCTTGTTACAGAAGTTACGTCCCTGCTCGCAGAGAGCATCGTCGAAGAGGATATCGTTACCTGCTGGTGCAGAGAGCATCATACCCATGCGCACACCATCGGCACCATAATTGTCGATCAACTCCAATGGATCAGGGCTATTACCAAGGCTCTTAGACATCTTGCGACCAAGCTTATCACGCACGATACCAGTGAAATAGACATTCTTGAATGGGTACTTACCCATATATTCCTCACCAGACATGATCATACGTGCCACCCAGAAGAAGATGATATCTGGAGCAGTCACCAGGTCGCTGGTTGGATAGTAATATTTAATCTCCTCGTTGCCAGGGTTGTTGATACCATCGAAGAGAGAGATAGGCCAAAGCCATGAAGAGAACCATGTATCCAGCGCATCCTCATCCTGACGGAGATCGTTCAGTTGCAGATTCGCATTGCCACTTGCCTTACGTGCCAATACCAATGCCTCCTCTGCTGTCTCAGCCACCACGAAATGGTCTTCTGCATCGTAGTAGTAAGCAGGGATGCGATGTCCCCACCACAACTGACGACTAATACACCAGTCCTGAATGTTCTCCAACCAGTTCTTATACGTATTGACGTACTTCTGTGGATAGAAGTGCATCTCACCATTCACCACTGGAGGCAGGGCAATGTCTGCAAAATGCTTCATTTTGAGGAACCACTGCAGAGAAAGACGTGGTTCGATGGCAGTATCAGGATTGCGTTCACTATAGCCCACCTTGTTGGTATAGTCTTCCACCTTCTCCATCAAGCCTGCATCCTGCAAGTCCTTGGAAATCTGCTTACGACAATCGAAGCGATCCATGCCCACATAGAGCGGACTCTGCTCAGATATGGTACCATCAGCATTAAAGATGTCTATAGTTTCAAGATTGTGCGTCTTACCCAGCATGTAGTCATTGGTATCGTGAGCAGGGGTCACCTTCAAACAACCAGTACCAAACTCAATATCCACATAGCGGTCTTCTATGACAGGAATCACGCGATTTACCAATGGCACGATAACCTTCTTGCCCTTCAACCACTGTGTCTTAGGGTCCTTAGGATTCACGCACATCGCCGTATCACCCATGATAGTCTCAGGACGGGTGGTAGCTACCACAGCATAGTAACCACGGGCATCCTTATGGATCACGTTGCCTTCACCGCTCTCATCAATAGTATCCTGATACTCAGGAGCCACATAATATTTCAAGTAGAACAGATGGCTCTGCTCCTCCTTATATACCACTTCCTCAGTACTCAGTGCAGTGAGTGCCTTAGGATCCCAATTCACCATGCGAAGACCACGATAAATCAAGCCCTTATTGTAGAGATCCACGAATACCTTGATGACACTCTGGCTGCGCTTCTCATCCATCGTGAATGCCGTGCGGTCCCAATCGCAAGAAGCACCCAGTTTGCGAAGCTGTTTCAAGATAATACCACCATGCTCGTGTGTCCAATCCCACGCATGCTCCAAAAACTGCTCTCGCGTAAGGTCGCGCTTCTTGATGCCCTCGGCAGCAAGTTTCTTCACCACCTTAGCCTCTGTAGCGATACTGGCATGATCGGTACCAGGCACCCAGCAAGCATTCTTGCCTTCCATACGAGCGCGACGCACCAAGATATCTTGTATGGTATTGTTGAGCATGTGGCCCATGTGAAGCACACCCGTGACATTTGGCGGTGGGATAACGATGGTGTAAGGTTCACGTCCATCGGGTTTCGAACTGAAAAGCTTGTGGTCAGTCCAATACTGATACCATTTTCCCTCCACATCGGCGGGGTTGTACTTCGTTGCTAATTCCATAATTTCTTGCTAGTTTTATAATTTGGGTGCAAAGATAGTGCAAGAGGAATGAAAATGCAAGTTTACTTGCAATTTTCCGAGTCGCAGCCTTTCTTCACATGTTTTAGTGAGTAAAGATAGTGTAAATCGAGTGAAGAACAAACCAAAAATAAAAGAACCACACGATTAAGCCTGCTGACTACCAATGTAAAAGTCAATCAACACTGGTGTCTGTGTAATCAGCACTGGTGATTATATAATCATCAGTGGTAACTACATAGTCACCACTGATGTTTAAAGATTGTCTCGCCTAATAGCTAGTTTTATCTTTCTATACTAGATGATTTATATTGCAGCATCGGCTACTTTCTAAGCCAAATCCTACTTCAGATACTTAACTGCCAGCATAGTGAGGTCATCACTCTGCTGCGCTCCACCTACAAAGTGCTTCACAGCAGCATCCATGCTCTTGATAAGTTGTTCTGCACTGTTATTTCCCTTATCCAAGGCTTTCTGAACTTCTTCTATCATACGTTCTTCACCAAACAGCCGCTTGGAAACATCCTCTGCCTCAATTAAGCCGTCTGTATAAAGGAAGACCGTTGTCTTAGGTTTCAGTTGGATCTCCTGTTCTACATAATCCCAACCATTCATTAGCGCCAAAGGTATGTTAGGATTCGTCTCCATCTTTTCTACGCCTTGACCTATCAGCAAAGGAGCACAATGCCCCGCATTGCAATATTGAAGCAAACCTGTAGCAAGGTCAAGCTTGCCAATGAAGAGGGTAACGAACATGTTGTCTTCGTTCATTTCGGACATCGCATTGTTCATGTCTTTCACTATTAATCCGACATTCTCCTGATGTACGGAAATGGTACGGAACAAAGAACGAGTGACTGCCATCACGAGTGAAGCTGGCACTCCCTTCCCACTTACATCACCAATACAGAAGAACAATTTCTCTTCACGGATATAGAAATCGAAGAGGTCACCACCTACCTCCTTAGCTGAATCCAGGAAAGCAAACACATCAATGTCATTTCGTTCTGGATATGGTGGAAATACTCTTGGAAGCATGCCACGCTGAATACCGCTTGCAATACGTAGTTCACTACCAATGCGCTCTTTCTCAGCATTCACTTTCTGGAGACGTCGGAAATTCTTTGCAGAACGATCCAGAATAATCCCGATAAGGAGCAAACCTATCAACATCAGGATAAACAGGACGAAGGCTATTTTACGAAGGTTGGAATAGATTTCCTTATCCAACGCTACAACAGCCATTGACCAACCTGTATTTCCTTCAATCGGACCATAGAATACATAGTTTTTCTCTCCGTCATTGTCGATGACAGACGATTGCCCGCTCTCTCCTGCCATCATCGCATTGTTGATTACTTCGTAGGTAGTATCTTCAAGAACAGACGCAATTTCCTGAACAGTGTATCGCATTGACAGACTTTCGACAGGAGCCACCATCAGTTGCCCCTTTCGAGACACTACGATATTGTATGAAGAGGGATATATACGCTGCGAATTGAGGTACTCATTCATCCAATCCAATGAAACATCAAGTCCCATGATTCCCACAATCTCCCCGTTACTACTGTGTATAGGAAGAGAATAAGTAGTAAGCATCGCACGAGCTCCATCACTATCAAGATAAGGCTCAGACCATTGTGGCTGACCAGTCTGCATCGGCACCATATAGAACTCGCTCTTAGTGTAGTCGTGATTTTCCCCTCCTAATTGGGTAGTTTCAATAACTCCATTTTCACGTCTAGCTCCATAAGGCTCATACCAATAACCTTTCGACTGATAATAATTGGGTTTGAAAGTTATGCCACATCCTAAAATATTAGGATTATTGATCAGCAAGCGACGAATGACAGAATACATGGAATCAGGATATTGAAGATTCTCTTCCACAACCCATATCATATTTCTTGCAGCTGTTTCTACCTCCAGCGTGGCATTCTTAATGGTTAGGCTTTTCACCTTCAGCTCAGTCTGCGCGCGATGCACAACTTCCTCACGGATGCCTTCACGTGAATACCAATATTGTATCAACGAAGTGGCTTCCAACAAGATAGCCGCAACAGCGATGATGGCTATACTCGTCTTATTCTTTAAATCCAACTTCATACTCTTTCATAAATAAACTCACATCAATACTTGATATATCCCATTATCATAAATAATGCCATATAGTGGATATTTGGGTACAAATATAATGAAAAAACGCCACATTGGTATAGTTGCTAGGATGAAAATTATGCATCTTCCATCACACTGGCGATCTTATCCACATTCATACTACGGGCACTGGCATCAAGAATCTCCTTATAAGCACCACCCTGACGGTAAACCTCGTCGGGCTTACCACTCTGCACAACCCTACCTTGTTGCAACACATAGATGGTATCGGCATCGATTATCTGACCGATGTTATGCGAAATGATAATTACCGTACGCCCTGCCTTAATGGCATCTATACTCGCCTTGATTTGCTCAGTAGCGATGGCATCAAGACTTGCTGTAGGTTCATCAAGGAAAATAATGGGCGGATTCTTTAGGAACATACGCGCTATGGCCACACGTTGCTGCTGACCACCACTAAGCTGCAAAGCACTGGTTTCAAAACCCTCGGGCAGTTGCATAATCTGGTCGTAAATATATGCCTGTTTAGCAGCCTCCATAACTTCTTCATGCGTTGCTTGTGGATTACCATATTTGATATTCTCCTCGATGCTACCGCTGAAAATGTGGTTCTTCTGTAATACCAAGCCGATATGTTCACGGAGCCACTGTGTATCCCAGTCACTCAGATCCACCCCATCCAACTTTATACTCCCTGTATCGGGATGATAAAACTTGTCAAGCAGATTGACCACAGTACTTTTTCCAGCACCGCTTAGTCCAACCAATGCTGTGATCTTACCAGGTTCGATATGCATATCCACTCCAAAGAGCGCCTGTGTGCCATTACTGTAAGTAAAATCCACACCTTGTAGCACAAAATCCCCCTTTACCAACTGCGGATGATGCTTACCACTATCTTCCACCTCATGGTCAGCATGCAGAATACCAAAGAATCCCTCGGCATAGATCAGTGCATCATTCATATCGTCGTAGATACGATGAAGTTGACGGATAGGAGCACTTACATTACTGAATAGCATCACATGGTACATAATCTTACCGATGGTCATTCCTGGATAATCTATCAACACTAAGTAGGCCGTCAAAATAATGATAAGCACTGTTCCAATCTGTTCCAAGAAACTCTTTAGTCCATTAAACATATAACTCTGCTTACGGATATTGAGTTGCTGGTCGGTCATCTGTTGTTGGATAGCTTCCTGTCGCTGAGATTCTATGACTTCACGGTTGAATGATTTTATTACAGTTATACTTTCAATAATATTCAGAATACCCTGGCTTACAGCTTGATGACTTCCAAAAATATTACGACGGCCACCTTTCATCCGTTTGGCTTGAATATACGTTACATAGAAATAAATGGGTACAATACAGAGTGCTACTAACCCAACATAGACATTGGCCATGAACATCAATGCCAGGGCCAATATAGCACTGGTGAAAAGAGGCAAAATTTCGATAAAGAAATTATTCACCGTACTACTTAGACTCATGATACCTCGATCTATTCGCGATTGAAGCTTACCCGTTTCATTCCCCTCTGAAGAGAAAAAAGCCATACGGAAAGACAGCATACGGTCGATGACCTTCACGGCAAGATCACGGCTTACCAAGATACGCATCTTCTCACCAAAATAGCGCTGAAAGAAAGTGATAATCATCGAGAGCACTTCCTTACCCAACAGAATAATACTGATGGTGATAAGTATCTGTGTTGCCTTGTCCCAAGCGAAATTGGGTGTCTGTATCAAGGCATTGATGGCATCTACCGTCTTATCCAAAACCACCGCATTTACCTGAGCCATGAGGGAGCCAATAAAAGTGAGCGTCACCGTGGCAGCGATAAGCCATTTGTAAGGCATGACAAACGGAAGAATGTTCTTAAGCAAGTCCAAAATGTTCATCTTGCTTGTAGGAGTGGTTTCTGTAGTTTTCTTTGTTTCCATATTTTGCTTCTGTCTATTATCATCCTATCAGAAGCGCAAAAGCAACTTGTTGGCATATATTATGCGTAAGTTGCTCCGCACTTTTATGGCGCAAAGTTAGTATTTTATTTGGGAAAAATTCAATTCTTCGGTATCTTCGCATAGAATATGGCAAAGAAAAAACACAAATATACCATAATAGAGTTTAGCCCTAGGCATTACATACTGGCAGTATGGTTGTTGACGGTATGGCTTTTCCAACTTATCGACGGAGCTGGAGAATGGTATGCACGTGAACTATACCCTACCATAGGAGGCTTTCTGTCGTCCATTACAGGGAACATCAATTACAGTGTTAGCGATGTGTGGTATCTAATTCTCGTTGGTCTGTTGCTTTCTTATCCTATCGTTGGCATCTTCTTCCTTAAACAAAAGAAATTGAAAGTATGCTTCAACATTGTAGAATCTATTCTTTGGTTGTATGCTTGGTTTTACACAGCATGGGGGCTTAACTATTGGCAAGACAATTTCTATTTACGTACAAAAACAACGTATATAGAGTATTCCTCAAACACCCTCGGAGCATATGTTAGCAACTATATTCATCAGTTAAACCAAGCCTATGTAGAAGTGGAAGATATATCTAAAGAACAGGTTAAACAAGAAATCACAAAAAGCTATGAGACAATATATAATGAGATTGGCATAAACCGCCCTTTTGTAAATAACCCACAGATAAAAACCATGCTTATCAGTCCGTTGGCTTCTATGGTTGGCGTTACGGGAAGTATGGGCCCTTTCTTCGGAGAATTTACCATAAATAAAGAGGTGCTGCCTGTGGACTATCCCGCCATTTATGCACATGAACTTTCACATCTCTACGGCATCACCAGTGAGGGAGAAGCCAACTTTTACGCTTATCTGGCATGTACCCATTCCAAGGTTCCTGAAATTCATTTCAGTGGCATGCTCTCCGTTTTCAGCCACTTGATGTTCAATGTGCGAAAGCTTATGGGCGAAAGCAGCTATGCCCACCTATTGTCACAAGTACGACCAGAGATACGCCAATTGGTGCGCTATCGCCAGTCGTACTGGATGGATCGGTACAGTCCAATCTTAGGCAACATTCAAGACCGCTTCTACGATCTCTACCTACGCAGCCATCGGGTGGAAGGTGGTCGCAAGAACTATTCTCAAGTGGTAGCCTTGCTTATAGCGTGGGATCATCGGAAAGAAAACCAAGCGTTTCAACTTTCTCTAAACGAGAACGCAGACGTGCCATTTGTGAACGTCGGATTCGGAGGGTCATGAAGCAGTTATTATCGAATCCCTGACTTATTAACTCTGGCTCCTCCTCTTTCACGATGCGCATCACCTCATTCATGAAAGGATACTCGAAGTGGAAGGAAATGTCATCGTCCACTGTTTTTTCGATGATGGTGGCAGCACGCAGCGCCTCTGCAGCTGCTTCTTTATAGGCAGCATAAAGTCCGCTAGTACCCAATTTGATGCCTCCAAAATAACGAACGACAACCACTAAGATATCAGTAAGTTCTAAGGAATTGATTTGTCCTAAAATTGGACGTCCAGCAGTGCCCGAAGGCTCCCCATTATCATTGGCACGGAAGTCCTTACGCTCAGGTCCCAACATATAGGCATAGCACGCATGACGGGCATCGTAGTACTTCTTATTGATGGCAGCCAGCTCCTCTTTGATGTCCTCCAACGTGCGCACAGGGATAGCCATCGCAATAAACTTGCTGCGCTTCTCCGTGTAAAGCCCTTCACAACGGGCTGCTATGGTCTTGAAACTATCGTCTGCCATCATCCTTTAATTTATTCGTAAAGATAATGCTTATTTTTATAAACGCAAAAAAAGAGGAACAGCTTGTGAATTTGCCCCCCATTTTATCTCGGCATCTCGGTATCTCGGTTATTATTTGCCTATCATTTATACTGCATGCGCTCTGGAATTAACGTATATAATATAAGAAAGTCTATTATCAATTATAACTAAAACACCATCAATACATGTTCCGAAAATAAACTGAGATACCGAGATACTGAGATTAATTTCGTAATATTTATTTTTGGTTCCTAACTACGTAAAATGACTTTTCTAACTAGCAAAAAATATTTTCCTAGTTAGAAAAATAAAATGGGCACTTTCGCCAACCCGACTATTATGCATGAGCATGGTGAAAGAAGAAAAGAAAAGGGCACCCTTCGGGATGCCCTCTTTTTATTTTATACCAGCTTGTGGATGACCAGTCCTGAACGAAGCTTTGGTTCAAACCAAGTAGCCTTCGGAGGCATGATCTTTCCGCTGTCGGCAATGTCCATAATCTGCTGCATGGAGACGGGATAGAGGGCCAGCGCCATCTTCATTTCTCCGCTGTCCACACGGCGTTTCAGTTCCTTCAGACCGCGCAATCCACCCACGAAATCAATGCGTTGACTGCTACGGAGGTCCTTGATGCCAAGTAGCTCGTCGAGTATCAGACGACTGGAGATGTCCACATCAAGCACGCCGATAGGGTCAGTATCATCATAGGTGCCAGGCTTGGCAGTGAGACTGTACCACTGCCCTTCCAGATAAAGGGAGAAGTTGTGTAGATGCTTAGGCTTATAGCATTGAACATTGAACATTGAACATTGAACATTATCCTCTGGGACCGTGATATTCTTTACTTCAAAGTTCTTCTTTAAAGCACCCAAGAACTGTTCTGGAGTCATGCCATTGAGATCCTTTACCACACGGTTGTAATCAAGCACAGTGAGCTGTGAGGCTTGGAAACAAACGGCCATAAAGTAATTGTACTCCTCTGTTCCTGTGTGATGCGGATTCAGTTTGGCTTTCTCTGCACCTACCAAAGCAGCTGCAGCAGAACGGTGATGCCCGTCGGCTATATACATGGTTGGCATCTTGGCAAACTCTTCTGTAATGAGCTGGATGTCGGCCTCATCACTGACTACCCAAAACTGATGGCGAAAACCATCGATGGGAGCTATAAAGTCATACTCAGGTGTGGTAGAGGCATAGCGCTTCAGAAGGGCATCGAGCACCGCATTGTCGGGATAGGCGAAGAAGACTGGTTCGATGTTGGCATTGTTCACGCGCACATGCTTCATACGGTCTTCTTCCTTATCGCGACGGGTAAGTTCATGCTTCTTGATTCGACCAGCCATATAGTCTTCTACCCATGCACCAACCACCAAACCATACTGGGTCTTTTCATTCATGGTCTGTGCATAGATGTAGTACTGTTCCTTCTCGTCCTGTACCAGCCAACCTTTATCTTGGAATTTCTGGAAGTTCTTGGCTGCCTGCTCATAGACGCGAGGATCGTACTCAGAAGTACCAACAGGAAAGTCTATCTCTGGTTTAATGATATGATACAGTGATTTCTCATTATCCCCAGCTTCAGCACGTGCTTCCTCACTCTCAAGCACATCATAAGGACGGCTTTCCACCTGTTCCACCAATTCCTTAGGAGGACGTATGCCTTTAAATGGTTTTACTCTCATAATCTACTTATTAACCTGGAATTTGGTGCAACCATCTGCAAAGAAGGCATTGATCTGCTTGGCAGCGGCAATTCCTGCATTGGTATTGGCCTCGGTGGTCTGAGCACCCATTTTCTTAGGCGTAGCAAAATAGCGACCTTCAAATTGTGCAAACTCAGCATCGGCATCAGGTTTGATGTCTGCCACGTATTTCAAATCAGCACGCTCTGCCATCAGTTTCAGTAACTCAGGCTCGTTGATGACTTCTTTGCGAGCAGTATTTACCAGGATACCACCCTTAGGCAACTTATTCACCAAGGCATAATTGATACTCTCCTTAGTCTCTGCAGTAGCAGGGATATGCAAGGAAACGATGTCGGCAGTCTCAAAGAGGACATCCTGTGAATCTACAGCATGCACACCTGCTGCTTCAATCACTTCCTTTGGGCAATAGGCATCGAAGGCATAGACATCCATACCAAAACCCTTGGCAATGCGTGCCACATTACGACCCACATTTCCAAAAGCCAGAATACCCAGTTTCTTACCTAACAGTTCCGAACCTGACTTACCGTTATAGAAATTACGCACGGCAAAGACTAAAAGACCGAACACCAGCTCTGCCACAGCATTGGCGTTCTGACCAGGGGTATTCTCCACCACTACTTTATGAGCGGTAGCAGCTGCCAAATCAACATTGTCATAACCAGCACCTGCACGTACCACTATCTGGAGTTGCTTGGCTGCATCAAGTACTTCTGCATCGATTTTATCACTACGGATAATCAATGCATCAGCATCTTTCACGGCATCTAGCAACTGCGCTTTCTCTGTATATTTCTCTAACAGAACCAACTGGTGGCCTGCTGCCTCTATTTCACTGCGAATGCCATCAATGGCAACCTTCGCAAAAGGCTTTTCTGTTGCAACTAAAACTTTCATATTTTTAATGTTTTGCTTCAAACTCCTTCATGCAAGCTACCAATGCCTTCACACCCTCAAGAGGCTGTGCGTTGTAGCAAGAAGCACGGAAGCCACCTACAGAACGGTGACCCTTCACACCTACCATACCCTGAGCAGTGGCAAAGTCCATGAAGTCCTTCTCTAACTCCTTGTACTCATCTGCCATCACGAAACAGAGGTTCATCAGAGAGCGATCTTCTGGAACCACTGTACCACGGAACATCTTGTTACGGTCGATTTCTGCATAAAGCATTTCTGCACGTTCCTTAGCGCGACGATCCATCTCCTCTACGCCACCACTATTCTTGATCCAACGCAGTGTCTCCAAAGCAGAATAAATAGGCACCACTGGAGGAGTATTGAACATAGAACCCTTCTCTACATGGGTACGATAGTCAAGCATAGTAGGAATCGTACGGCTAACCTTACCTAACTCATCATCCTTAACGATAACGATGGTCACACCAGCCATGGCCAGATTTTTCTGTGCACCAGCATAAATACACTTATACTTCTTCACATCCACTGGACGGCTGAAGATATCGGATGACATATCTGCAATCATTGGCACTGGTACATCGAGATCCTTACGGATTTCAGTACCATAGATGGTATTGTTGGTAGTGATATGCAGGTAATCCACATCAGCAGGACATGTCCAACCCTTTGGAATATAAGTGTAATTAGCATCTGCTGATGAAGCTACTTCTACAGTCTCACCGAACAATTTAGCTTCCTTCAATGCTTTCTTTGCCCAAACACCCGTGTTCAGATAAGCGGCCTTCTTCTCAAGGAAGTTATAAGGTATCATACAAAATTCAAGGCTGGCACCACCTCCAAGGAAAATAACCGAATATCCTTCAGGAATATCTAGAATCTCTTTGGTAAGAGCTACTGCTTCATCTACTACTGGCTGGAAATCCTTAGCACGATGACTAATTTCCATCAAAGAAAGACCAGAACCATTGAAGTCCAAGATTTGCTTTGCTGTAGCCTCAATCACTTCACGTGGAAGGATAGAAGGGCCTGCGTTGAAATTATACTTTTTCATTGCGATAGTTTATTTGATTAAACAATCAATTTTATATTATTTTATTTATTTCTCTTACTTTTTGCAAGGCTTCCTTAACAAGCGACTGCAAAATTACAGAATAAATTCCGTATTACAAATCTTTTGTTGTTAAAAACCTCACAGCGGTTACAATAGTAGCCATTTTTTATGAAATATGCAAATTTTATGCATTTTATTTGGCCTCTTCTATCAATACCCGCATACCTTTAATTTTCTCACCACTTACCAAACTTAGGAGTTGATTAACCTTAGAACGTTTGACTGCAGCAAAGGCATAACGGTCTTTCACATCGACTGCACCTACTTCATCGCGTTGCAGTCCTCCTACTTTATATAGGAAACCGACGATATCCACTTTATTCAATTTGTCTTTCTTACCTTTACTGATATAGAGTGTGGCCCATTCGGGTTTAGGAAGTTTTCCCATTTCTGAAGGGAGTATCATTTCCTTAACCTCTTCCTGGATATAATCAGGAATAGATTCTTCTGGCCCCAAAATCATATATGCGGCGCCAGTGGCATCCCATCTTGCCGTACGTCCATTTCTATGAATAAAAGCCTCTTCATTGATGGGAAGATGGTAGTGAACGATATTGTCAATACCTGGGATATCCAATCCACGCGAAGCAAGGTCAGTAGATATCAGCACTGGGCAACTTCCATTTCGCAAACGGTAGATAGAGCGCTCACGATCAGGCTGTTCCATACCACCATGAAACATATCACAGGGGAAATGATTAGCTTCCAAGAAACCTGTAACACGTTCCACACTCTCCCGATAATTAACAAATACCAGTGTACGCTGGCTGCCTAATGAACAAAGCAAACGCAGTAAGGTCTGCAGCTTATCTTTCTCTGGAGATTTCACTATCTGTAGATTCAACCGCTCTGTTTTTCCATCCTCTCGATAATCCAAGCGTATAGGTTTCTTTGTTTCTCCCACGCCAGTAAACAGAGGAATCTGTTCTGTATCAGTAGCAGAAAGCAGCACGCGTTTCCTAATGCGTGGGAGATGTTCTATAACAGCCTGCATTTCATCCTGAAATCCAAACTCCAGACACTTGTCAAACTCATCAATAACCAAGGTCTGAACAGTATGAGCATCAAAATTCTGTTTCTGAAGATGATCGAGCAAACGGCCAGGAGTACCAATAATGACTGCGGGTCTTACTCCATTCATTGTCCGATGTTCTTCCATAGCAGGACGACCACCATAGCAACTAATGGCCTTGAAAGATGTTCCCATCTGCTTGAAGACATTCTCCGTTTGCAATGCCAGTTCTCTACTGGGTACCAGGACTACCGCCTGCACGCCACTCTCCTTTTTCTTTAAAGTCTGCACCAAAGGGAGCATGTAAGCCAATGTCTTTCCAGAACCTGTAGGTGAAAGCAACACCAAGTCACGCGGTTTAGCATAGGCCTCAAGTGTAGTCTGCTGCATGGCATTCAGTTGCTCTATCTTCAGATTCCTTAATATCTCAACCTGTTCCATCTTCGCATTTTTAGAGTGAGGGTGTAAAGATACTAATATTTAGGGGAATAACCAACGAAAAAAGCCACAACTTCATTACGAAGCCGTGGCTTTTCTTTATCTATAATCAAGTGTACTACATCATACCAGGATTCATACCGCCACCCATTGGTGCTGGAGGCAGAGGCTCCTTCACATTAACGATAACACACTCAGTAGTCAGGAACATACCAGCGATTGAAGCTGCATTCTCCAGAGCAACACGGGTAACCTTAGCTGGATCTACCACACCAGCAGCATGCAGGTTCTCGAAGCGATCAGCACGGGCATTGTAACCATAGTCACCTTCACCCTCACGTACCTTCTGAACTACAACGGCACCTTCCTTACCAGCATTAGCTACGATCTGGCGCAGAGGCTCCTCAATAGCACGACGGATAATCTCAATACCGGTAGTTTCATCAGGATTCTCACCCTTCATGCCTTCCAATGCCTTCTGAGCACGGATGTAAGCAACACCACCACCAGGAACGATACCTTCTTCCAGAGCAGCACGGGTAGCACGCAATGCATCATCCACGCGGTCTTTCTTCTCCTTCATCTCAACCTCAGAAACGGCACCTACATACAGCACAGCTACACCACCAGCCAACTTGGCCAGACGCTCCTGCAACTTCTCTGTATCATACTGAGAAGTGGTGTTCTCCATCTGGTTCTTCAACTGCTCAATACGCATGCGGATGTTCTCCTTGTCGCCATTACCATTTACGATAGTGGTATTATCCTTCGTTACAGTTACCTTCTCGGCAGAACCCAACATCTCAACAGTTGCCTGCTCCAGCTTCAGACCCTTGTCCTCGCTGATCACCACACCACCTGTTAGAATTGCGATATCCTCAAGCATATCTTTACGACGCTCACCGAATCCAGGAGCCTTGATAGCACAAATCTTCAACTGTGCACGCAGACGGTTTACTACCAAAGTTGCCAAAGCCTCGCTATCAACATCCTCAGCAATAACAAGCAATGGACGACCTGTCTGAATAGCTGGTTCCAGAATTGGTAAGAAATCCTTCAAGTTAGAGATCTTCTTCTCATAAATCAGAATCAGAGGCTTCTCCATCACGCACTCCATCTTCTCTGCATCAGTTACGAAGTAAGGAGACAGATAACCACGATCCAACTGCATACCTTCTACCAAACCAATGGTAGTATCGGTACCCTTAGCTTCCTCGATTGTGATAACACCATCCTTAGAAACCTTACGCATAGCATCAGCAATCAGCTTACCAATCTCAGGGTCATTGTTGCCAGAAACGGTAGCCACCTGCTCAACCTTATCATAATTGTCACCTACGGTCTCAGCTTGAGCCTCAATAGACTCAACCACCTTAGCCACAGCCTTGTCAATACCGCGCTTGATATCAATAGGGCTAGCACCAGCAGTTACATTCTTCAGACCTTCAGCTACGATAGCTTGTGCCAAAACAGTAGCAGTAGTTGTACCATCACCAGCATCGTCACCAGTCTTGGAAGCTACTTCACGCACCAGACGAGCACCCATGTTCTGATACTCATTCTCCAAATCGATCTCTTTAGCAACAGTTACACCGTCCTTTGTGATCTGAGGAGCACCGAATGATTTCTGGATAATTACGTTACGCCCCTTAGGGCCAAGTGTTACCTTCACAGCATCGGCCAAAATGTCGATACCCTTCTTGAGCTGATCACGAGCTTCAATATTGAATTTAAGTTCTTTAGCCATAATTCTATAGTATTTTTAAATGTTCCTAATTATTTCTCCACAACTGCTACGACATCACTCTGGCGCATAATCAGGTATTTCTCACCCTGAACGTCAATTTCAGTACCAGCATATTTGCCATACAATACAGAGTCACCTGGTTTCAACACCATTTCCTCATCCTTTGTGCCATTACCAACGGCAACAATCTTGCCACTCAGTGGCTTTTCCTTAGCGGTATCAGGGATAATCAGACCGCCTACTGTCTTTTCTTCTGCTGGATCTGGGAGCACCAGAACACGATCAGCTAATGGTTTAATGTTCATAATTTTTAGTTTTTTATTTGTTATACATATTATCTATCATTATAACCTTTGCAGGCACGCCTTATAAACTAACCAAAAGTGTGCCAAAGCCTACAAGCGTAGCATTGTCAGTATAAAACTGACAAACTGACAAATCAGCGAAGCTGTTCTGTCAGTTCTTCCACGCTGACCATGGCTTGTTCGCCTGTGGTCATATTCTTCAAGGTTACTTTACCTTCTTGCATTTCATTCTCACCGACTAAGGCAACAAATGGAATCTCATGGGCATTGGCATAAGCCATCTGCTTCTTCATCTTCACTGAATCAGGAAATATCTCTGTGCTCACGCCTGCAGTACGTACTTTTTGCAAGATAGGAAGGCAATAAGCCGCTTCCTTCTCACCAAAATTTATGAAAAGCAATTTAGTACCATTTACTGCCTCTTTCGGATAGAGATCCAGTTGATTAAGTACATCGAAGATACGATCGGCACCAAAGGAAATACCCACACCAGAAATGCCAGGCATACCAAACACACCTGTCAGATTATCATAGCGCCCACCACCAGTGATGCTGCCAATCTGCACATCTAAAGCCTTAACTTCAAAGATGGCACCTGTATAATAGTTCAATCCTCGAGCAAGGGTAAGGTCAAGTTCCAACTCATTCTTCAATCCCATATCGGCAAGGGTATTCAAGATAAACGCCGTTTCATCTATACCTTTCTGCCCTGTTTCACTTCCGTTCAGCACTAGTCTCAGTGTAGCCAACTTCTCTGTGTTTGAGCCACTCAACAAGATAATAGGTTGTAATTTTTCGATGGCTTCTTCACTGATGCCCTTCTCTCGAAGCTCGGCATTCACATTCTCCAGACCAATCTTGTCCAGTTTATCAATAGCCACCGTAATATCCACAATCTTATCAGCCTCACCGATAACCTCAGCGATGCCTGAGAGGATCTTGCGGTTGTTAATCTTGATGCATACTCTTACACCAAAGCGTGAGAAGACAGTATCTACTATCTGCATCAATTCCACCTCATTCAGCAGGGAATCACTACCTACTACATCAGCGTCACACTGGTAGAATTCACGGTAACGACCACGTTGAGGGCGATCTGCACGCCAAACTGGTTGAATCTGATATCGCTTAAATGGGAAAGTGATTTCTTCTCGATGCATCACCACATAACGAGCAAAAGGAACAGTAAGGTCATAACGCAACCCTTTCTCACAGAATTTACAGGCCAAATGAGAGGCATCACGACTCAGAAGCTCTTCATCTGTCAGTCCCCTGAAATAATCTCCTGAGTTCTGAATTTTGAAAAGCAACTTGTCTCCTTCTTCGCCATACTTTCCCATCAACGTAGAAAGCATTTCCATGGCAGGTGTCTCTATCTGGTGAAAACCATAGAGGTGATAAACCTCACGAATAGTATCAAAAATATAGTTGCGCTTCGCCATCTCTATGGGCGAAAAGTCTCTCGTTCCTTTTGGAATGCTGGGTTTACCTACCATTTGTTTTAATTTCGACGATTTGAATAAATCAATATATAATATAATAAGGTGGCCAATGAGCTGACTGCTGCCACCACATACGTATAGGCTGCTGCCTTCAAGGCATCCTCAGCCATGGCATGATTACGGGAAGTGGTCATTCCAGAAGAGCTAAGCCATGCCAAAGCACGCTTACTGGCATTGATTTCTACAGGTAAAGTAATCAAGCTGAATGCGGTAGTCATTGCAAAGAGGACAATGCCAGCCAACAGAATCTGAGGGAAGCTGTTCAGCAAAACGATGCCCAACAGGATAACCCAAGAAACCCACTTATTGGCAAAGGATACGGCAGGGACCAGCTTGCTACGCATGGTCAGTGGACCATAGGCTGTAGCATGCTGCACGGCATGACCACACTCATGGGCTGCCACTGCTGCAGCCATCACACTGTTGCTCTCATATACACCCTGACTTAAATTCACAGTCTTAGTCACAGGATTATAATGATCGGTCAACTGACCGCTTACATGAGTCACTCTCACATCATAGATTCCATTGTCACGAAGCATCTTCTCTGCTATCTGCTGACCAGTAAGGCCACTCTCGTTCATCACTGCAGAGTACTTCTTAAATTTCCGTTGCAAATTCTGCTGTACCAGCCAACTTGCAATCATCACACCTATAAAAATAATCCACTGTATTCCCATAGTCTGTATGTATTAATTAAACAATTGTTTAGTTATCATCTATACCATAATCTCTTACAAAACTCGTGCCAAAAATCAGAGTGTAAGTTCCACTACGTAGTCCACATCTTCAGGGACGCAACCTAATTCCAACAGCACTCCTTCTTTTGATTTAGTCATGCGTACAGGAGTTCCATCCTTGAACACTTGTGCCTTTTTCACCTTTACACCTGTCAGTGGCAGAAAGAGGGCACTGTCTTGCAGTTTCATGATATGCACATAGAGTTTATCGCCTTTCTGTGTCGTTACTCCCCATTCATGCGGTTCAATCATTCCACCACGTGTGCCATAGATAGTCTCGCCATAAACATCCAGCCAATCGCCCATTTCCTTCAGTCGGGAAAGTGCAGTGGCAGGTAGACGACCATCAGACTGAGGACCGATGTTGAGCAACAGATTGGCATTCATACCAGCAGCACGTACCAACATCTGAATCAGGTCTTCCCTACTCTTGTAACGAGTATCCGTGATATTGAAGCCCCAGCTTTCGCTCATGGTCTGGCAAGATTCCAGTGGCACAGTATTGCTTACAGTCATCCCAGCTGAATAGCCCGCAGTATTCTGACCAGGAAGGTCACGCTCAAAGATTTGGATATCCTCTCCCGGATTCAAGTCCTTATGATGATTATTACCTATCAGACATGAAGGCTGCAGACGATGTATTAAGGCATATTGCTCTTCCAACTGCCAATTGAAAGGAGTGGTATCTCCAGCATGATCCCACACACCATCGAACCACATGGCACCTATGGAGCCATAGTTGGTAAGCAGCTCTGTGATTTGGTCGTTCATGAACTTATAGTAGCTCTTCCAGTCCTGTTGGTTGGTTGGCCTACCCAGTTGGCGACCAGAACTGCCGATAGGATAATCCAAGCGGTGCCAATCAAGGTGTGAGTAATAAAGGTGCAGTTTGATGCCGTATTTCTCGCAGGCAGCTGCCAATTCCTTCACCACATCACGCTTGAAAGGTGTAGCATCCACCACGTTGTAGCCACCATCTACCTTTGAGCCAAACATAGAGAAACCATCATGGTGACGTGAAGTGAATGTGATGTATTTCACCCCTGCCTCCTTGAAGGCCTTCACCCACTCTTCTGCATTGAAATACTGGGGATAGAAGCCACCGGGCATCTTGGCATACTCCTCATGGTTGATGTTACGATTGTTCATCACCCATTCGCCTTGTCCCATCATGGAATAGACACCCCAGTGCAAGAACACACCAAACTTGCGGTCTTGAAACTCCGTCCGTGCTTTTAGGTTCTCTGGTGAAGGCTGATATTGTGCCAATACCTGCATGACACACATCAACAGCCCAAGAATAAACACCGTCTTTTTCCCCATAATTCTTAATCTTCAATTATCAATCCACATAACGAATAATCGTTTGCTCACGATCTGGACCAACAGATACAATCTTGATAGGCACTTCCAATTCGTTCTCCAAGAAGTCCAGGTAAGCATTGAATTCCTCAGGGAACTCATCCTCACTCTTCATCTTAGTAAGGTCGGTATTCCAACCCGGAAGTTCCACATATACTGGCTCAATACCTTCATTGATGTCGAATGGGAAATAGTCAATCTCCTCACCATTCACCTTATAAGCCACACAAGCCTTGATGGTTTCGAAGCTGTCCAGTACATCACTCTTCATCATGATAAGTTTAGTCACACCATCGATCATAATGGCATATTTCAGTGCCACAAGGTCTATCCATCCACAACGGCGCTTGCGACCAGTCACAGCACCATACTCATGTCCCAGATCACGAATCTTGTCACCTACCTCATCAAAAAGCTCGGTAGGGAAAGGACCTGCTCCTACACGGGTGCAATATGCCTTGAAGATGCCATACACATCCCCAATCTTATTTGGAGCCATACCTAAGCCCGTGCAAGCACCTGCACAAATAGTGCTAGAAGAAGTAACAAACGGATATGAGCCAAAGTCCACATCCAGCATCGTGCCTTGTGCTCCTTCGCAGAGAATGGATTTTCCTTCTTTCAGCAACTTGTTCACCAGATGCTCACTGTCCACCAGCTGGAACTGCTTCAGGTACTCTACACCCTCCATCCATTTCTGTTCTGCATCCTTCAGATCATACTCGAAGTTCAGGCTTTTCAATATCTGTTCATGACGAGCCTTGGCAGCTGCATACTTTTGGTCGAAGTCCTTCAGCAAATCACCTACACGCAATCCATTTCTACTGATTTTATCGGTATAAGTTGGACCGATGCCCTTGCCTGTAGTACCCACCTTACTCTTACCCTTGGCAGCCTCATAGGCAGCATCCAGAAGACGGTGTGTAGGCAAAATCAGATGAGCCTTTTTCGAAATAACCAAGCGTTTTCTCAGGTCATGTCCGCTGGCAGCCAAAGCCTCAGCCTCCTCCTTGAACAATGCAGGATCCAGCACCACGCCATTTCCCACAATATTCACCTTGTCACCCTGGAAGATACCTGAAGGAATGGAACGAAGCACATACTTCTGTCCCTCAAACTCCAGTGTATGTCCAGCATTAGGACCACCCTGAAAACGTGCCACTACATCATAATTAGGGGTCAGCACATCGACAACCTTACCCTTGCCTTCATCACCCCATTGCAAACCTAAAAGAATATCGGCTCTCATTTCTTGCTATTTTGAAGTTTATTAGTCATTTTTCGTTTGTTGGCTCTCTCGCACCTGCTACAGATGCCATACATATACAAAGAATAGTGCGACATATTGAAACGCCCTACTCGGGTATGTTCAATGACATGCTGCAATTCCTCGTTCACAAATTCAGTCACCTTGCCACACTGCGTACAGATCAGGTGATGGTGCGTTTCACGGTTGTAACACTTCTCATACTGTGAAGAAGTGCCAAATTGATGCTTGATAACCAGATTAGCATTCAAGAGCAAGATGATGGTGTTATAAAGCGTAGCCCTACTCACACGGAAGTTCTCTTTCTCTTCCATCAGTGTGTAGAGTGTCTCTATATCGAAATGTCCATCCAGTGAGTAAATGGTGTCAAGAATCGCATAACGTTCTGGTGTCTTGCGATGTCCATGCTTTTTCAGATACTCCGTGAATATCTGTTTCACCTCTTCTCTCACACTTTGATTATCAATCATCATTCCTTCGTTAAGTTACTACCTTACAAAGATAATAGTTTTTTGCCAAACGTCTTACAACTTTCGGTAAATTATTCTGACACCAAGTTTCTTATCCATGCATAGAGGGCTTGTCCCTGTTCTGTGGTACTGTCTTTCAAATCCTCAGTCTTTCGGCAGAGTCTGAAGGCATGCTCCTCCTCATAGGTAGCATATTTTGTCAATGCCCTGAGCACTGCTGTACGCACATTATAAGAACCCGAAAGGAAAGCAGTCACTGCCTGATCCAGGAACTCATTCTCCGTACGTTCATCCATGTCACCTTTCTTAGAAAGCAGTCGAGCTATCAGTAAGTAGCCACAAACCTGTCTAAACTCTGTCTCTGAAGAAATCCATTGGAAAGAGAGTTGTGGGGCATACTCCAGATGCTGGAAAAGATTCATCACCGTCAGCTCTGCAATCTCCATGGTGCGAATGTCATCCACCCAGATATCGGCAATCTCAGGATAGAAGCTTTCTACAGGTTGGAGCATAGCTGCCAGAATCTTGGACTCACGGATATCTTCCTTCCAGAGTTCGCCAGCCAACTGGTGATTCTTTTCATACCCAGCAGCCAGTTGTTTCAATCTGGGCAATTCAACGCCGAAGTTCACCTTATAGTTCAATCCCTTCTCACGCATACTGGCACTGGCAGCTCCGTTCATCAGTGAACGCAGTTGCTGTTTAATCTCCCGTATCTGCTCTCTGATATTTTCCATAGAACGGGGGTCTTCTTTATTTCAATACAGAATAGTCACGGCTGTAGCGCAACATCTGTTCAGGATAAGTCTCCCCATAGCTCACCACCACATCAATGATGTTACCATCAGCATCTTTCACAGTGTCATACTTAGGATTCAAGAATCCCTTGTATGGAGCCAGGTTCAACTTGGCATAACGCTCCAGAACTTCCTGATGCAGCACAGGATCCACCTTCACGCCATAGTTCTCTACCAACTGACGGGCAGCCTCAAAGTCACCTTCACTCTTGATACGCTGCACTTCTGCCAGCAACTCTCCAAAGAGGTCGCGCAACTTCTCATAATCATTGATCTGAACGTAGGTTTTACCATCACGCTTCACCAGTTCCACCACCTTGTCCTTTTGTCCATGCTCGAATGCCCAGTGAGCAATGAAAGAACGGTTGCGCATGTGTGCCTCCTCAATGTTCTTTCCAGGTTCAATACGTACCAATTGCGTCATCAGGCCATTCATCATATAGGTATAGTACTGTGCCTTGTAAGCATCCAAATTAGGAGTCAGTCCAAGATCCACCAGCTTCTGATTAGCTACATAGTAAAGACCAAAGAGGTCGGCCCTACCCTCTTCTATGGTAGAACCGTAGGCCTTCAAAGCATCAGGATCCACGCCAGGAAGCAATTTTCCAGAAGCATGTCCCAGACATTCATGAAGGTCGGTATGCAATTCATCTGTTGTATCAGCATACTTATTGATCAAATCCAACTCAGTCTCACCGAGCACAAACTCTTCATTGAAGCCATTGCCATGCGCTGCCTTGTTGTAAGCATCCGTCACATTGCCAATGGTCACACTCTTGGAACCATGCTGTGCACGCACCCAGTTGCTGTTAGGCAGATTGATGCCAATAGCGGTGGCTGGATAGAGGTCACCTGCCAAGATGGCAGCCGTGATCACTTTAGCCGTTACACCCTTCACATTCTCTTTCTTGAAGCGGGCATCCACAGGCGAGTTGTCCTCAAACCATTGCGCATTACTACTGATGGTCTCTGTGCGCTTAGTGGCCTGCATGTCCTTGAAGTTCACCAATGCTTCCCAACTGCCCTTCATACCCAGAGGGTCGGTATAGGTCTCTGTAAAGCCATTCACAAAGTCCACCTGTGAATTCAGGTCCTTTACCCAGGCGATGGTATAGTCATCGAAGGTCTTCAAGTCGCCAGTCTGATAAAATTCGATCAATTTCTTGATCACTTCCAGCTGTTCAGGCGTTTCTGCCACTTCCTCAGCTTTCTCCAGCCAATAGATGATCTTCTCGATGGCAGCGCTGTAGAGTCCCCCCACCTTATACACCTCTTCACCGATCTTTCCATCGCGCTTCACTAGTTTGCTGTTCAAGCCATAAGAGATAGGTGCCTCATCTTTCGGGTCTTTCATCTTGTTATAGAAATCCTCTGCCTCCTGCTGTGTCACTCCCTCATAGAAATTGGCTGCCGAAGTCAGAATCAGATCCTCCCCATCAGCCTGGTTGGTACGCATCTTCATGATAGAAGGGTCGAACATCACCGGACAGATCTCATCCAGCAGCTGCTCCACTGTCTGTCCTTGCTTCAAAGGAAGTTTTGCTGCATCCACGCTTTTCACAGCCTCACGGAAGAAGTTCTCAGCAAAGCCAGGCACAAACTTCTCACTGCCATAGTGATGGTGTATGCCGCTGGAGAACCATACCCGCTTCAGGTAAAGCTCCATAGCCTTGAAGTCGGCACTCTCACGGTCACCCTTCCAATCTGTATAGACAGCCTCCAGTGTGCGACTGATGGCCAGATTGTACTTTCCATTCTGGTCAAAGTAGATGTCACGTCCCCAGAGGGCAGCCTCAGTGAGGTAATACACCAGTTTCTTCTGACTGAGCGTCAGTTTCTCAAAATCCGTCACCTTGTAACGGAGTATCTGTAAGTCAGCAAATTGTTCCACGTTATAAAAGTTATAATCCACAGAAACGTTTGTATTCTCTTGTTTTGTGCCACATGCAGCCAACATTGTCAGCACTGCCAAGGCACACATCAATTTCTTTTTCATACCATTTATATTTTATTCGAGGTAGTAAAGCTACAATTAAGCGAGCGCAAAGATAATAAAAAAACAGGAAAACTTTAGTATCTTTGTCGTTGAAAAACACCAATGACTATGAAATCAAGATTCTTTTTCTGCAGCCTGCTGCTATGTCTGGCAGGGGTACTCTATGCGCAAGCTCCCATGCAGCACCCATGGAAGGGGGCGCGTGTAGGATTCTTGGGTGATTCCATCTGGGATCCCAATGCCTATACCGATGTAAGGAAATCATGGAGTTTCCTCAGTGAATGGCTGGGCATCACGCCCTATGTCTATGCCGTAAGTGGCAATGAGTGGACACACATCAGGCGACAGGCAGAGCAACTGAAAACTGAGCACGGAGATGAGGTAGATGCCATCATCGTCTTCATAGGTACAAACGACTTTCTGGCTGGAGTGCCCATCGGTGAGTGGTGGACAGAGAAACGTGAGGAGGTCATGCAGGCAGTGGGCCATCCCAAGGCTCCTGTGAATCGGGTGAAGCGAACTATGGTGATGAGTGATGATACCTACAAGGGGCGCATCAATCAGGCTATCAGCCTACTGAAAAGTCTCTTCCCCACCAAGCAGATCGTGCTGCTCACCCCTCTGCATCGAGGACTGGCCAACTTTGGAGACCGCAATCTGCAACCCGATGAGAGCTATCAAAACAGTGCTGGGGAATATGTGAATGCCTACATTAAAGCTTCTCAAGAGGCTGCCGATGTCTGGGGAATTCCAGTCATCAACCTCAGTGCCCTTTCAGGTCTCAATCCTATGGTCGAAGAGCAAGTGCCTTACTTCATCAATGCAGAGACTGATCGTCTACATCCCAATACCTCTGGACATGAACGCATGGCTGCCACACTGTATTATCAGCTGATGTCCCTACCCGTTCATTTCAATGTCAGTAATCCGTAAAATGTAATAGCGATGATATTGTAAGCTTATATCATTCTTTCTCCAATATAAGGCAGCACAAGCCATCTATAATGTTTTCAGTGATGACATTGTAGATTTTGGCTTTTTCTGAATCCAATGCTTGGGCGATTTCAGCCCTTGACGCTATCCATTTATTATAAAGATCCTCTACTTTGGGAATTAAATCCGATGCTTTCTGATGTAATGTTTCATACTCCTCATATTCCTCTGCTATATCTTTACTATAAGCTTCATTTAAAGCATCCGAATATGTCTTTATCAATGATTGAGCATTCTGATTCTGCTCAGGAAAGTTAGAGCTACCATTAAATAAAGCAAGTTGCTGTAGCATATCTTTTTCCAGTCGAACGTCATCAAAACCTCTTGCAAAAGAATTAACCAATAATCCCCCTATCGTTCCACCAAAGGACTCTAAAGATATTATGTCCGCCCCTACTCTGTATAAAGAATCCGAGAACTCTTTCCATCTTTCCATCTCGTTGCGAATTAGAGTTTTTCTCTGGCTATTCTCATCTGCAGATAATAGTTCATTGTATTTCCTAACAACCTTATACTGCATTATCCCACGTTCCACATCTGAAGCTATCATCATATCCATAGTAGATCCATTGCTCATCGGTTCATAGAATGTTGAAACCCTATTAATTACAGAGTCTCTTTTTATCTCATTTGAGATGTCTTTTTTCTCAAAGTTTGCTTCATAATACTTTACCAGCAACTCATCGCATCTATCTCCCCATGCCAACAAATCATCAAAGCTATGGTGTAGATTCTCTCCACCATACACAAAACTCCATAACTCATTAGCAACTCTCACCAAATCTTGGTTGTCCTTCAAGAGAGCTTCATCTGTCCAAGACATCAATGTATTAGACTCATAAGACTCCGGAACACTTGCCTGCTCATTAGATCCTTGCTTTTGGTTAGCACATGATGTAACAAAGCTATACGAAATGATAGCTGCAAATAATACTATTATAAAATAAAATATCCTTTTCTTTCTCATGGCATTGTTAATCATCTCAATTATCGAAAACGGAACTTGAGTCATTTGTATTCCATAACATGAGATCTTTGAATAGTTATCCCATTGAGTTTGGGAAACTCTTTCTTTAGAAAATCAATAATTTTATCAGCCATTTTCGGGTTCACAAAGGGTGAGATGGTTATATTTTTTATAATTATATATGGATCTATCTTTAGGTGTACACAATCATTTGTACTCAATACTGCGAGCCTATACTCTTGCTCATCACGATAATAGATAGGCTTTTCAAATATGTAATGTTGTGGATTATTATCTGCAAACCTTTCTTTTTCTAAATAACTAACTTTTGAAAATAAAATATCATACTTAAGGTCTGCATTATTCTTTGTAATATTATCAAGTAAAACACCCATAATAGTCTCAATTCTACACATAATTCCATTTGAATAAGACTTCCACATCAAATAGTTTTCATTTGATGATGAACTATTCTCATAATCATATTCATCTGATGTCCAACATGAAACACATGTATGGTAAGAAGCCCACCATCTTCTATAACTCTCTGAAGAGAACCTTTTGTTACTCTCTTCATCATCTAGTATAGGAGAAAGTGGGAAAAATTTTTTCATGTCTTCCTTTCTCCCTTGTTCTCTCAAATCAGAAAAACGCTGCCTATTTGATACATAGAGTGAGCCTGAGTCCAACATTTCTATAAGATATTCCCAATTTATATATCTATATAATGTCATGGACATATCTTTATCTACAATGCTTTCATTTACATATATTATTCCTTTTTTTCTATAGTCGGAGAAATCACTAATTGATATTGTGTATTTATTTTCCATAACTTGGAAATTGTTATTTCATTAAAACAGAATCAATAAATGAAAACAACTTATTCATTGACTGATTATATGTCGATCGTAAAGCTTTCCGTGCAGTTGAATAACCTCCTAAATTAGGCCTTTCTTCCAAGCTTATGATTTCTTGTTCTTCAACAATAGAATTATTATCTCTAAAGTCATATACTTTTACATAAAAAGAAGTAATACTATTCCATTTACCTTCTCCTATGAAAGATGTCATAAACTTACCCCCAACATTCCCTATAGCAACACCTATATCTCTACCAAAACCTGCATGATAACCCGATATTCCGATTTTGATCGTTACGTGCTTGTTTTTAACTTCTTTATAGTATTCATTTTTATCCAAATGGTTAAAGACCGCACCTTCATAAGCTTCTTTTATATTATTGTTAATAACTTCTATCAGTTCTTCAGACGTAAATTTATTATTAGATTTCTTTGGGATACTTCTTCCATCAAAAATTATAATATCAACAGTGTCAGAAGATGTAAATAAAGACCTTTGTACAGGAACTTCTGGTTGTGGATCCCAAACGTATACTTTCTGGGCAAAGGCCTCCCCACAAAACATCAAAATACCTATAAGAGTTATTATCCTATTCATAATATTATTTAAATAAAGATCCTATTCCTGTTACCACTAATGCTATTATAAAAATTACTAAACAAGTGATGCATGTTGTAATAAAAACATGAACTATCAAACCCAAAGTAGTACCTCGATATAATCTTCCAGAAACATGTTCAACTGGGTTATTTTCATTAAATGTCTCAATCTTTCGTGCTATTGGACCCTTTTTTAGACGTTTATTCAATTTTGATAACCTGACTTCATCACTAATAATATTATTCTTCAAATTATTAATTTGCATAAAATAATTTGGATGAAAGCAATTACTGCTGCCAAGAACTTTTTCCGTTTCCTTTAAAAGTTCCTTTTTATAATCCAGTTCTTTAGTTAAAGATCGTATCTCTAATTTTATAGCTTCTGTTTCTTCTTGGTATGTCATATTTCTAAATTTAATAACAAAAACACATATCTAAAAAAGTGAGAGAACTTAATTCCTTACTTATCTCACATTCATGACTTCGCATTCCCATGTAGATAGAATGGGCAATGCAGAAGCCTACGCCGTATGACTATAGCATACCTACCGAATTGGCATGTATATATCACACACATAGACATCTACTGATGCCTTGTCTCTTGCTACAATTACAAAAAATGCTAAGTTTTGAATCGCTAAGACAAAGCGTTTAGTAAACGCATTTCTTATTTATATCAATCCATGTATGCTTAACTCAAAAATTATATAAGCATGTGGAACACTGCAAAGATAAAAGTTTGTCTTTAATATTCAAATAATAAGGAAGGGAAAAGATGTATGAAGAAAAAACTAACGAATAAATGAAGCCACAAAAAACGCTCTCTACTATAAGAGCAACTTCCAATAGATTGGAAAACACTCCATACCTCGCTTTTTCTTTCACCTTTCACAAAGGACTTGTTACAACATGAATATCATAAATAATTACCGTGAAAGGTTAGGACTGACCTTTCACAACCTTTCACAACCCTTCACGCCTACCTTTATTGAATAATGTGAAAGGTAAAAAAACACTACAACGAGCATACTTAACTAATAATCAAGAGATTACCACAAACACTGAATAAAAATGTGTGAAAGGTAGTGAAAGGTGCGACTTCACCTTTCACGCTCATAACAAGCTATAATACTGCAAGTTAAGTCCACTCCGTGAAAGGTGAAAGGAGAAACACAGATTGGCGCTTAAATAAGCACAGAAAAGCTGAAGCCAATAGAGACAAGAACATTATAAAGAGCCATACATAAACAGAAGGAAGGCTGAGATAAAAGTTATGGAGTGCTCCTATAAAAGTTAATCAGCGGCTCTGATTATGTAATCAGCAGTGCTGATTATATAAACACCAGTGGTAACTATATAATCACCAGTGCTGATTAACTTTTGTCCCACTACTCTTAAGGTTTTGCATCGATTAGCAGGGAGTTTTGAATCATGTTGAACTGTTTTATGATTCATCTATTGAATGTAATCCCCTTTCCTTCTTTCAAAGAAACCCAAAGCCAAAACAGATATGTCTTTTTTTGACGACATGACAAATCATTGTCGCAGATTTGTCAAGTATGGAAAGGAAAGATTTAACCTATAATTTGTATTTCATCTGTTCTTACACTATCTTCGCAGTGGAAATAAAGAAGAGATGCAGGAACTATTAAAGCGATATTTCGGATTTGATTCCTTCCGCCCACAGCAGGAGGAAATCATCAAGCATATACTTCAGGGAAAGGATGCACTGGTGCTGATGCCTACGGGTGGTGGCAAGAGCATCTGCTACCAACTGCCTGCACTGATGATGAATGGCACTGCCATAGTGGTGTCACCACTGATCTCGCTGATGAAGGACCAGGTGGAGGCTCTGAGGGCCAACGGCATCATGGCTGCTGCACTGAACAGCAACAATACAGAAACGGAGAATTCACAAATCATACGCATGGCACTGCAGGGCTCACTGAAGCTGCTGTATATCTCGCCTGAACGACTGATGTTTGCGCTGGAGGGGTTTCTGAAGGATACGGTGGTCTCACTTTTTGCTGTAGATGAGGCTCACTGCATCTCTCAATGGGGGCATGATTTCCGTCCGGAATATACCCAACTAGGGGTGCTGAAAAAGCAGTTCCCGAAGGTGCCTGTCATTGCACTGACTGCCACTGCCGACAAGATCACCAGAGAGGATATACTGACACAACTGCGTCTGGAGAATCCTGGCATCTTTATCTCTTCTTTCGACCGCCCAAACATCCAACTGGGGGTGCGCAGGGGTTACAGAAGCAAGGAAAAGAATGCTGCCATACTGAACTTCATTGCCCGTCATGCCGGGGAGAGTGGCATAGTGTATTGCCTGAGCAGGAGCAACACAGAGAAGGTAGGCCAGATGCTTCGGCAGCATGATATCAAGGCTACCATCTATCATGCTGGACTTACGGCTAACCAGCGGGACAAGGCACAGGAGGATTTCATCAATGACCGTGTGCAGGTGGTGTGTGCCACCATTGCCTTCGGGATGGGGATAGACAAGAGCAATGTGCGCTGGATAATCCACTACAACATGCCCAAAAGTCTAGAGAGTTACTATCAGGAAGTGGGCCGTGCAGGACGTGATGGGATGCCCAGTGAGGCATTGCTGTTTTACTCGCTGAGTGATGTGATTACGCTGACAGAGTTTGCCAAGGAAAGCGGACAGGAGAGCATCAACATGGAGAAACTGAAGCGCATGCAGCAGTATGCAGAGGCAGACATCTGCAGAAGGCGCATCTTACTGTCTTACTTTGGAGAGGATATAGACCACGACTGCCATAGTTGTGATGTATGCCAGAACCCTCCACATCGTTTTGATGGTACAGTCATCGTACAGAAGGCACTGAGTGCAGTCTATCGCACTGAGCAACAGATAGGTAATACGATCTTGATAGATATACTGCGAGGCAACTTCAACCAGGAGATCATAGCACATGACTATGCGAAACTGAAAACTTTCGGTGCTGGGAGGGATATACCTGCTCGCGACTGGAATGACTACATCCTGCAGATGGTGCAACTGGGTTATCTGGAGATAGCTTACAATGAGCATAATCATTTCAAGATCACTCAGGCAGGAAGTGATGTGCTCTTTGGGAAGAATACGGCCCAATTGGTTGTAATTCAGCGGGAAGAACCAAAGCCAAAACGAAAGCGGAAAGCAGAGGCTTCCACTTTGCTTCCATTATCAGATAGGGCATCCATCTCTTCACCCCAAAAAGTGATAAACTATGATGAACTTTTCGAACTGCTACGCAACTTGCGGAAAGAGATAGCTGCAGAGGAAATGGTGCCTCCCTACATCGTTTTCTCTGACAAGACCCTTCAGCAACTAGCACTACTCCACCCTACCAGTATAGAGGCATTTGGCAATGTAAATGGTGTGGGTGAATACAAGAAGCGCAAGTATGGAGAACGATTCACTTCACTGATAAGGCGGGCACTGCAAGAATAAAGGGGATACTCCTAAAAGCATCCCCTCTATTATCTCTAAACCCTAAATCTAAACTAGGCTTTCTGAATGTATTCAACCAACCAAGCACCAACTTCCTTAGTGCCATACTTGGCTCCACCTTCCACCTGAATGTCTGGAGTACGTACATTCTGGTCGATTGAAGCATCTACAGCATCACGAATAAGGTCGGCTTCTTTCTGCATACCAAAGTACTCGAACAGCATGGCATCTGAAAGTACCTGGGCCAACGGATTGGCAATGTTCAAGCCTTTTGCCTGTGGCCAAGAACCATGTACAGGTTCAAAAACAGGTGTACTGTCACCAGTAGATGCAGATGGGAGCAAGCCCATGGAACCACTAATGCAAGAACTCTCATCTGTTAAGATATCGCCAAAAGTGTTTTCTGTCACAATCACATCGAAGAACTTAGGCTCCTGAATCATACGCATGGAGGCATTGTCCACATACATATAGTCGGTCTTAACATCAGGATATTCTTTCTCCAACTCCTGCCCTATCTGACGCCAAAGACGAGAAGAGGCCAGCACGTTAGCTTTATCTACGATGGTAAGGTGATGATTACGACGACGAGCATACTCATAGCCAACCTTGATGATACGCTCTATCTCTGGACGGGTGTAGTAGTTGGTGTCATAGGCCTTGTCATTGTCCTGGTATTTCTCACCGAAATACATACCACCGGTAAGCTCACGAATGGTGATGAAGTCGGCACCATCTACCAATTCAGGACGGAGTGGTGACTTATGCAACAAACTCTTGAATGTCTGCATAGGACGGACATTGGCATAAAGTCCCAGTTTCTTACGCATGGCCAACAAGCCTTGTTCAGGGCGTACTTTGGCAGTAGGATTATTGTCAAACTTTGGGTCGCCAACAGCAGAGAAAAGCACTGCATCGGCACGCAGACAGGTCTGGAAAGTCTCCTCTGGAAATGGGTCGCCCACCTTATCAATGGCATCGGCTCCACAAATTGCATACTCATAAGTCACTTTGTGACCAAACTTCTCACACACGGCAGTCATCACATCGACACCCACCTTAGAAATCTCAGGTCCAATACCATCACCTGGCAGGACTGCAATCTTAAAATCCATAGTGTTATCTTAATTAATTATCGTTATCATACATATTTTCTTTGTTCAAGAAGTCATCCTCAATCATATTGAGCATCTTGACTGTAGCTTTGATAGCCGCTTCAGTCTGGTCAGCATCCAATCCTCGTGTACGGAACTCCCTTCCAGCAAAACTCCAAGAAATGACTGTCTGCACCAATGCATCGGTACGGCCACCAGGAGGAATACTTACCACATAATTCGTCAGCATAGGGAACTTGCGGTTCAGTGTTTTCTTATACACATTGCGCAAGGCACGCACAAAAGCATCATACTGTCCATCACCACTGCTGCTCTCTTCATACTCATGTCCATTGATCTCAATTTTCAGTGTTGCCATAGGCTTCAAGCCATGTGCCAGATTCACGAAATAGCTCTTCAGTTTAACCTTTTCTTCACCTATCACATTGTGCTTCAGCACATCTGCAACGATATAAGGAAGGTCTTCTTGGGAAACAGTCTCTTTCTTATCACCCAGTTCAATGATACGGTCAGTCACTTTTCGCATGGTGGCTTCATCAAGGTCCAGCCCAAGGTCTTCCAAGTTCTTGCGGATATTGGCCTTACCACTGTTCTTTCCCAAAGCATATTCTCTTCGCCTACCAAAGCGCTCTGGCAGAAGGTTGTTGCAATAGAGGTTCTTCTTATTATCACCATCGGCATGCACTCCAGCCACCTGTGTAAAGACATTCTCGCCAACAATGGGTTTATTTGGCGCAATGGCAATGCCTGAATAGGATGATACCAAGAGACTGGCACGATAGAGTTGACTTTCCACAATGCTGGTTTCTATACCCATCTGGTCTTTCAACCCTGCTTGTACACTGGCAAGTGGCGCATTTCCAGCACGTTCTCCCAGACCATTAATGGTGACATGCAATCCTTTACAACCAGCCTGAACGGCAGCCAAGGAATTGCTGACAGCCAGGTCATAGTCGTTATGTCCGTGAAAATCAAAATGCGCATCAGTATAGCAACTCACAATATCACGCATATAGCGCATGGTATTCATGGGGTTCAGCACTCCCAATGTATCAGGGAGCATAAAACGCTTGATGCCCTGCCCTTGAAGGCCATCCATCAGATGATAGACATAATCAGGAGAGTCTTGTATACCATTACTCCAGTCTTCCAAATAGACATTGACATCCATACCTTTCGATTGAGCGTAGGCAATGACCTTTCTGATATCCTCCAGATGTTCTTCGACCGATTTTTTCAGTTGATAGGTGCAATGCTTTTCTGAGCCTTTGCAGAGCAGGTTTATCACCTTACCACCTGCAGAGGTAATCCAATCTACAGAGGACTGACCATCCACAAAGCCCAGAACTTCAATCTTCTGAAGCATATCATGACGCTCTGCCCAGTTGCAGATAAGACGCACAGCCTCATGTTCTCCTTCAGAGACACGGGCTGACGCAACCTCTATGCGATCCAACTGAAGGTCGGATAACAAAAGGCGAGCTATCATCACCTTCTCATGGGGAACGAAAGATACTCCGCTGGTCTGCTCACCATCACGGAGAGTAGTATCCATGAACTCTATCTTACGATTAATGCCCATGTCGATTCTCCCAAGCTTCTATTTTATCCTTGTTTTCCAATAAGAAATCTATATCGTCCAAACCATTCATCAAGCAATGCTTCTTATAGGCATTGATCTCGAAAGTCTCGCTCTTTCCCGTAGCAGTATTAGTAATTGTCTGATTAGGAAGATCAACCACAACTTCCATTTTAGGGTTGGCGTAGATAGCATCGAACAACTCCTGAAGAAATGGCTCAGAAACGACCACTGGCAAAACAAAATTATTCAGTTCGTTGTTCTTATGGATATCGGCAAAAAAACTGCTTACCACTACTCTAAATCCATAACCAGCAATGGCCCAAGCTGCATGTTCACGGCTACTGCCACTACCAAAGTTCTTTCCTGCCACAAGTATTACTCCCCCATAAGTTGGATCATTGAGGACAAAATCCTTGATTGGATTACCCTGCTTGTCATAACGCCAATCACGGAAAAGATTGTCGCCAAATCCTTTCTTGTCAGTAGCTTTCAAGAAACGAGCTGGAATAATTTGGTCAGTATCCACATTCTCTAAAGGAAGGGGAACACAAGTGCTGGTTATAATATCGAATTTCTGTTTCATGTGCTGAATTACATTAAAGTTCTTGGATCTGTTACTTCACCCGTAATAGCTGCAGCAGCTGCTACAAGCGGACTTGCAAGGATGGTTCTGGAACCTGGTCCTTGGCGACCTTCAAAGTTTCGGTTGCTGGTAGACACGGCATATTTCCCTGCAGGAATCTTATCATCGTTCATAGCTAAGCATGCAGAGCATCCTGGCTGGCGGATTTCAAAACCAGCGTCCTCAAGCACCTTATCAAGACCTTCTTCACGAATCTGCTGATCTACCATCCATGAACCTGGAACCAACCATGCTATGATATTTTCTGCTTTCTTCTTGCCTTTCACTAACGAGGCAAATGCACGGAAATCTTCAATACGTCCGTTGGTACAAGCTCCTAAAAAGACATAGTCGATCTTCTTTCCAAGTAATTTATCACCAGGAAGGAAGCCCATATAGTTCAGTGACTTAGTGAATGATGCTTTGGCTGCTTCACCCATACCTTCAGTAGTAGGAATACTCTGAGTAATGCCCATACCCATACCTGGATTGGTCCCATAAGTCACCATAGGCTCTATATCAGCACCATCGAACTGTAATTCTTTATCAAATACAGCATCTTCCCCACTCTTCAATGTCTTCCAGTATGCCACATGTTTCTCCCAGTCTTCTCCCTTCGGAGCATACTCGCGACCCTTTACATATTCAAAAGTCTTCTCATCTGGGGCAATAAAACCTCCACGAGCACCCATCTCAATGGAAAGGTTGCACAGAGTCAGTCTGCCTTCCATACTCATATCACGCACAACTTCACCAGCATATTCAATGAAATAGCCTGTGGCACCAGAAGTAGAAATCTTTGACATCAGATAGAGTGCTACATCTTTAGCTGTCACTCCTTTACCAAGCTTCCCATTCACGCTGATACGCATAGACTTAGGTTTCTGCTGAAGAATGCACTGAGAAGCCATAACCATCTCAACTTCACTAGTACCAATACCAAAGGCAACGGCTCCCATCGCTCCATGCGTAGAGGTATGTGAGTCACCACAAACGATGGTCATACCAGGAAGGCTTAATCCTCTTTCTGGTCCTACCACATGAATGATTCCGTTCTTTGGGGTATTCATTCCGAAATGAGTCAGACCAAAATCAGCAGCATTTTTCTCTAAGGTATCTACCTGATTCTTTGAAACAGGATCTTCAATAGGCTTATCTTGATCATGGGTTGGTGTATTATGATCTGGCATACAGAAAATTTGTTCAGGACGGAAACATTTCAATCCTCTGCTTCGCATTCCTGCAAAAGCCTGTGGAGAAGTAACTTCATGACAATAGAGTCTGTCAATGTAGAGTTGTGTGGGACCATCTTCAACTTTTTGTACTATGTGAGCATCCCAGATTTTGTCAAATAATGTATTCATCGTATATATTCTTATTCTCTGATTCTGAACTTATTGATACAATCGATGTAGGCTTCAACAGAAGCAGTAACGATATCGGTATTAGCCCCAAATCCATAGTAAAGGCTACCATCGTATTCTACCTGCATGTGCACCTTACCTACATCATCACTTCCCTTGCTGATGGCCTGAATCGTAAATTCCTTCAACGTCATCTGTTTCATGATAATCTTCTTTAAAGCTTTTATTGCAGCATCCACAGGACCATTACCTGTAGCAGCAGCTTCAAACTTCTGATTTGAAATATCCAGTCCGATGCTCGCCACGCTTCTCACTCCCATTCCTGTTGTTACCTGTAAGAAATCGAGCTTAATAGCATGAGAAGCGGTACGATCAGCTCCTGCCAACATTAAGATATCATCGTCTGTGATATCTTTCTTTTGGTCAGCAAGACGCAAGAATGCCTGATAGATCTTATCAACTTTTTCTTCGTCATCTACATTTACTCCAAGGACACTCAGTCGGTACTTCAACGCAGCTCTTCCACTTCTAGCAGTAAGTACAATGGAGTTCTCATCCAGACCCACATCTTTCGGATCCATGATTTCATAAGTCTTCACATTCTTCAATACTCCATCTTGATGAATACCACTGGAATGTGCAAAAGCATTTCTTCCAACTACAGCTTTATTTGGCTGAACAGGCATATTCATCAAACTGCTGACTAACCTACTTACTGGGTAAATTTTGGTAGTATTAATATTGGTGTCTATATTTAAATACTTATGGCATTTTAGAATCATGGCAATTTCCTCAAGAGATGTGTTACCAGCACGTTCACCTATTCCATTGATAGTAACCTCCACTTGACGGGCACCAGCCAATACACCATTTAAGGTATTAGCTGTGGCCATACCTAAATCGTTATGACAATGTGTAGAAATAATCGCATTATCTATACCATCAACATGTTCTTTGAGATATTTGATTTTTTCGAAATACTCTTGTGGTAGGCAATATCCCGTTGTATCTGGAATATTCACAACGGTAGCTCCTGCTTTAACCACAGCCTCTACTACACGTGCAAGATACTCATTATCAGTTCGTCCTGCATCTTCTGCATAGAATTCCACATCATCCACATATTTTCTAGCATATTTTACTGCTGCAACTGCACGTTCGATGATTTCTTCGCGATTGGAGTTAAATTTATACTTAATATGAGGATCACTAGTACCTATTCCCGTATGGATACGTTTACGCTTAGCATATTTCAAGGAGTCAACAGCTACATCTATATCCTTCTGTACGGCACGCGTCAATGCGCAGATAGTTGGCCAAGTTACAGCCTTCGATATTTCTATGACAGAATTAAAATCGCCAGGACTAGAAATAGGAAATCCTGCTTCAATCACATCTACACCCAAAGACTCCAGTTGCTTCGCTACTTGAATCTTTTCCACAGTATTCAATTGACAACCAGGAACTTGTTCTCCATCACGTAAAGTGGTGTCGAAAATAAATAAACGCTCACTCATATACTTTTATATATTACATTCAAATTAAAAGCCTTTCACACTATGAAGTGAGAAAGGCTCTATTTTATCCATGATCTACATACTTATGCACCAAACTCACTTCAACTAACATTCGCCAGTCGAATAATAATACCCAATAGTAGGTTGCTGTATATAGATAATCTTATCATAATTCTATTTTAAAAATCGCTGCAAAGTTATCAAATAAATTGCATGTAACAAACAAATCGTTTACTTTTTTACCCCAATATCTAACATATTTGCAAAATTAAGGAATAGAATTATATAAATCCTTCATTTATGAACAAAAAAAGGCGGGTGGACTCCTGTTGGAATCCACCCGCTCTAGCAAGACGGCAGCTACCTACTCTCCCACCCGTCAGGGCAGTACCATCGGCGTAGGCGGGCTTAACTTCTCTGTTCGGGATGGGAAGAGGTGGAACCCCGCCGCAATAGCCACCTGAATAAGGGTGACACACTGACTCAAGTCAAAGTCATTCATCAAACCTTGAAACGAACGGCGCACTGTACCGCAGCTGCGGACCATTTCGGGGATATGCGTCCCCATA
>JAFRTL010000019.1 GCA_017427065.1 Bacteroidaceae bacterium
GTCTTCACCATTTCACGGACAATAGGCCATAGTTCATCGGTGAGGGCATCATCGTCTTCTGGGGTAAGGTTGGTCTTTCCGCTTCGAATCATGCCCATTTTCAGATGGTCTATAGACAGGTAAGGATACTTGTATTTTTCAAGCATCTGCTGGGCCAGTAGCGTTTTACCCGTATGTGATGCACCTGTTATCAGTATAACCATAAATACCGATTTATCGACACAAAATTATATTCATTCCAGAATCATCTCAGCCATCTCTCTGCCTGCCTCGAAAGCCTTCTGCAAATCCTGTTCCCAATGTTCTTCACGCCATATACGTTTGGCTTCCTCAGAGAATCCTGCGAGTTCGAAGCGGTCGTAGTTCTTCACTTGATAAGTATTATAAGCATTGAGGTGTTCTGGTTCGCCAAGGGCTGCCTCGATGCAGCGTTCCATAGAGCCATAGCCATTACTATTATTCATTTCGGGCGTTCCATTCATGGTTTCTACCAAGACCACGGGCATGCGCTTAGGAGCTGTCAGGCTGTAGTCGTTGTAGGAAAGCCACGGGAAAGCCAAGCGCTCTAGGAAGGTACGCATTTGACCTGTCACATCGCCAAAGTAGATAGGAGATCCCAACACCAAACCATCAGCTTGGGCGATCTCTTCCAAGATGGGAGTCAATGCATCCTTGAACTTGCAGACGTTGGAAGCCTTTCCCTTAATCTTACAAGCCATACAAGACATACAACCTTTATAGTCTAAGTCATACAAGCGTACGGTCTTAACTTCGATCTGGTCGCTCACGGACATAGCACCTTCTGCGAACTTCTGCAGCATGGAGGCGGTATTGAAAGTCTTCCTCGGACCACCATCGATAATCATTATCTTCTTCATAGTGTATCGTTTTTATTAATATTGGATTTTATAAGTTGTTTCTTTAGTATGAATATGCCTGCAATGGCTAAAACCAAACTGGCGATGATTACCTTCAAATCGGGCAGGATGATTACTGGTATACTCGTCATCTGCATGTCGCCTAATTGCAACCAGCAGTAAACAGCGAGGAGTGTAGCCGCAAGGTTGCTTCCTGCGTGGAGTGTCACGCTATACCAAATGTTTCGTGACCAGATGAATACCAACCCGTAGAACATGGCACTGATGAAAGCACCAGGGAAGTTGCGCACATGGAGCATTCCAAACAAGACAGCCATCACCACGCAGACAACTATCTGTGCGCCACGACGACGGAAGGGGGAAATAGCCATTTGCCTGAAACACAGTTCTTCGAGTATAGGCGCAAGCAACACGGCATGTACGCTTGACAAAAGATCTTCCTTCAGTTCTGCAGTGGTGTAGGTCAGCGGTTTCAGTTGTATGGTGGAAACCAGCGACGTAACGCCATATACGATATACTCCTCGGCAACAAG
This sequence comes from Bacteroidaceae bacterium, assembly GCA_017427065.1. Taxonomy (GTDB): domain Bacteria; phylum Bacteroidota; class Bacteroidia; order Bacteroidales; family Bacteroidaceae; genus Bacteroides. The sequence goes on from JAFRTL010000019.1 coordinate 1,412, forward strand.
CCACAGAGGTGCTATCAGTAACAACCCCACAATGACAGCAATCTTAGGCAACTTCAGCGGAAATTGCTTAGCAGTGGGAAACACTTTCGGTTCGACACGATGCACGAGGAACAATGTCAGAGCAATCGCAGCTAATGTAATAAGCCAAGTCAGAAATTCGTCCCAGAAAGTCGGATTATCGCCAGAAACAGGCAGAGCCGTTACGTAAATGACAACAAAGCCATAAACAGCCGAAAGTATCGGCATCAGAGGCTTAAAAAGACTGGCTGCTTTGTTCATATCGAATAATCCACTTAATTGACGCAAATATACATTAATTGCTCATTAAAGCAAAGGGCACTTTGTAAAAATCTGCTCAAAATGTTCCGTATATACAATATTATTATTACATTTGCATCCGATATTCTAATAAAACGTAGAAAAATGAGAGAAACAACCCTTTTGACAACCGTCACATGCATGACCACCACAACCCTTCGGGGTTAGGGTTAGTTTTGTGTTTCTACGTGATACACCTCTTTTCAAGATTAAAATATTCAAATTTGCAAAAATGCAAAAAAAGCGCGGAAGCCCGTAAATGGACGAAGGTTGACGATGCTTTTTTCAATTCTCAATTTTCAATTCTCAATTTAAGAAAATGAAGGTAATGAAATTCGGAGGCTCCTCCGTGGGCACTCCAGACAGCATAAAGAAAGTTAAGCGTATCGTAGAGCAGGCTGGCGATGATGTTATCGTGGTGGTTTCTGCCTTAGGAGGCGTGACTGACAAACTCCTCAGCATCTCGAAAATCGCTGCACAGGGAGATGCTTCCTATAAAGCGGCTCTGAGTGACATCTGCCTGAAGCATACGCTGATGGTGGAGCAAGTGATTCCACAAAGCAGCGCCAGAGAGCAACTGCAGATCAAGGTACAAGCCATGCTTGGAGAGTTGCAGAACATCTTCCAAGGCATCTACCTCATCAAGGACCTCTCTCCTAAAACCTCGGATACTATCGTGAGCTATGGTGAGCGCCTTTCATCAACCATCTGTGCAGTTCTTTGTGGAGCGCAATGGTTCGACTCCCGTGAGTTCATCAAGACTGAGAAGAAGCAAGGGAAGAACTTCCTGGATACAGAACTGACCAACAAACTGATACAAGATACGTTCTCTCCCCTACCTCGTCTTTCTTTGGTGCCAGGTTTTATCTCTACCGATAGGGATTCTGGGGAAGTGACCAACTTAGGGCGTGGAGGAAGCGACTATACGGCTGCCATCATTGCAGCGGCCCTAAATGCGGATTCTCTGGAGATCTGGACGGATGTAGATGGATTTATGACGGCAGATCCTCGTGTGATCTCTACGGCATATACCATCAGTGAACTGACTTATACGGAGGCTACGGAGCTTTGCAACTTCGGTGCAAAGGTGGTGTATCCGCCTACTATCTACCCTGTTTGCCATAAGAACATCCCTATCTTGATCAAGAATACGTTCAATCCCGAAGGGAAAGGAACCGTGATTCGTGAAGGCTTATCAGGTTTCGAGAAAGCCATCAAGGGTATCTCCAGCATCAATGACACCAGCCTCATCAACGTGCGAGGCTTAGGTATGGTGGGTGTGATTGGTATCAACAAGCGCATCTTCCGTGCTTTGGCAGATAATGGCATCAGCGTGTTCTTGGTATCACAGGCCTCTTCTGAGAACTCTACCTCCATTGGTGTGAAGGATGAAGACGCTGCGAAGGCTTGTGCCGTACTGAATGAAGAATTCAGTAAGGAGATAGAAACGGGAGAATTGTTCCCCATTACCTCTGAAGAGGGATTGGCTACCGTAGCCATTGTGGGTGAGAACATGAAACATACACCAGGTATCGCTGGTAAACTTTTTGGTACGTTGGGACGAAATGGTATCAGCGTGATTGCCTGCGCTCAAGGTGCTTCAGAAACCAACATCTCGTTTGTAGTGGAACGCCGATTGCTGCGCAAGTCGCTCAACGTTATCCACGACTCTTTCTTCCTCTCGGAGTACCAGATGCTCAACCTCTTTATCTGTGGCATTGGCACAGTGGGAGGCAGCCTTATCAAGCAAATTCACAGTCAGCGCCAGAAACTGATGCAAGAAAATGGTTTGCAACTGAATGTGGTGGGTATTGCCAATAGTAAGAAGTGTATTCTAAACCGCGCTGGCATCGATTTAGCTGACTATCAGAACGAACTGAACGAGAAGGGCATCGACAGTACGCCAGAAACACTACTGCAACAAGTGCTGGATATGAACATCTTCAACTCGGTATTTGTGGATTGCACGGCTAACGCACAAGTGGCCGATCTCTATAAGGACCTGTTAGAACATAATATCTCGGTAGTGGCAGCCAATAAAATCTCTGCTTCTTCAAGCTATGACAACTATAGCCTGCTGAAACACATTGCGCATACGCGTGGGGTGAAATACCTCTTCGAAACCAACGTGGGTGCAGGTTTGCCAATAATTAACACCATCAACGACTTAATTCATAGCGGTGACAAGATTCTGAAGATAGAGGCCGTACTTAGCGGTACGCTGAACTTCATCTTCAACGTCATCAGCGCCGATGTTCCGCTAAGCAAGGCTATCCATATGGCAAAGGAACAAGGTTATTCTGAGCCTGATCCTCGCATCGACCTTAGTGGGAAGGATGTGATTAGGAAGTTGGTGATCTTGGCACGTGAAGCAGGTTACAGACTGGAGCAAAGCGATGTGGAGAAGCATCTCTTCATCCCAGATGCCCTGTTTGAAGGAACATTGGACAACTTCTGGAAGAATGTGTCACAATTGGATGCCGATTTTGAATCTCGTCGTCAGAAACTGACGGAAGACGGAAAGCGCTGGCGTTTCGTTGCCAAATTCGAGAACGGAAAGGCAACGGTCGGTTTACAGGAAGTTGGCATGGGACATCCGTTCTATGGTTTGGAAGGTAGCAACAACATCATCCTGCTTACCACTGAGCGCTATAAGCAGTATCCAATGATGATCCAGGGTTATGGTGCTGGTGCGGAAGTGACAGCTGCGGGAGTCTTTGCAGATATCATGTCTATTGCAAACGTATAAGGCGTATGAAACATATCATTATATTAGGCGATGGGATGGCTGATCATCCTGTGGAGAGATTAGGAGGAAAGACACTTCTTCAATACGCACAGACTCCCTATATGGACCTATTGGCACGTATGGGACGCAACGGACGACTGCAGACGGTGCCCAAAGGCTTTCATCCTGGATCTGAAGTGGCCAATGCCTCTATCTTGGGATATGACATGACCAAGTGCTATGAAGGCAGAGGACCGCTAGAGGCAGCATCCATCGGCTATGAGATGCAACCAGATGACTTCGCCTTGCGTTGCAACATCATCACGTTGGAAGATGGCAAGATCAAGAACCATCACGGCGGACATCTGAAAACTGAAGAAGGGGATGTGCTTATCAAATACCTCAATGAACATTTGGGAAATGAGCGCGTGAAATTCATTACGGGCATACAATATAGACATCTGTTGGTAATCAAGGGCGGAAAGAAGGGATTTGAATGCGCCCCTCCGCACGATCATCCGGGTGAAGAGTGGAAAGGTTTGCTGCCTAAAGGAAAGAACGAAACCGTTGATCTCATTACTTCATTGGTTCTGCAATCTCAAGATTTGCTGACAAAGCATCCCTTCAACATCGAACGCATGAAAGAAGGTAAAGACCCTGCCAACAGTATCTGGCCTTGGGGCGGTGGCTATCGCCCACAGATGCAGACTTTCATGGAGATGTTCCCACAGGTAAAAAGCGGTGATGTGATCTCCGCAGTGGACCTGATAAGAGGTATCGGCAAGTATGCTGGATTGCAAAACATCATCGTAGAAGGGGCTACAGGTATGGCGAATACCAACTATGAAGGTAAGGCACAAGCAGCCTTAGAAGCGCTGAAGAAAGACGACTTCGTCTTCCTCCACGTAGAAGCGAGTGATGAAGCTGGCCATGATGGCGACTTAGACTTGAAGCTTCGCACCATAGAAAATCTGGATAGTCGCATCGTGAAACCCATCTATAAGGAGGTCAGCACTTGGCAGGAACCTGTAAGCATCGCTGTACTGCCTGATCATCCTACACCCGTGGAAATTCGCACTCACGTGGCAGAGCCCGTACCATTCCTAATATGGTATCCAGGCATAGAGCCAGATGAAGTGAAGCAGTTTGATGAGGTTTCTGCCGTCAGTGGATGCTACGGACTACTTAGACTGAACGAATTCATTCACTGCTTCATGAAAGAGTCATAATTTATAATTGATAATTCATAATTAAAACAATGAAATACTACAGCACCAATAGAAAAGCGCCAGAGGTGACACTGCAAGAAGCAGTGGTCAGAGGTTTGGCTCCAGATAAAGGTCTCTATATGCCTGAGCGCATCAAGAGTCTTCCACAAACATTCTTTGAGCACATGCCAGAAATGAGCTTGCAAGAGATGGCATATCAAGTAGCCGATGCTTTCTTCGGCGAAGATGTGCCTGCAGAGAAGCTCCGCCAGATAGTCTTTGATACCCTCAGTTTCGAGATTCCGTTGGTAAAGGTAACAGAGCAGATCTATTCCTTGGAGCTTTTCCATGGTCCTACCCTCGCCTTTAAGGATGTGGGTGCCCGCTTTATGGCGCGTTTGTTGGCTCACTTCAACAAGGAGAAGGTAAATGTACTCGTAGCTACCAGTGGCGATACGGGCAGTGCTGTAGCGAATGGTTTCTTGGGGGTTGAAGGCATTCATGTCTATGTGCTCTATCCCAAAGGCAAGGTAAGTCGCTTGCAAGAAGCCCAATTCACAACTTTAGGGCAGAATATTACAGCCATTGAAGTGGAAGGCACCTTCGACGACTGTCAGGCTTTGGTGAAAAATGCCTTTATCGATGCAGAGCTTAATGCCCACATGAAGTTGACCAGTGCGAACAGTATCAATGTGGCACGTTTCATCCCACAGTCGTTTTATTACTTTTGGGCCATTGCACAATTGATGAAATCTTCTCAATCAGATGCTGTTATCTGCGTACCTTCGGGCAACTTTGGCAACATCACGTCCGGACTTTTCGGAAAGCGCATGGGACTGCCTGTGAAGCGTTTCATTGCAGCCAACAATCGGAATGACGTATTCTTCCGCTATTTACAGAATGGCTTTTATGATCCACATCCCACCATTGCCACCTATGCCAATGCGATGGATGTAAGCGATCCTAGCAACTTCGTACGCTTGTTTGAACTTTATGGTAGCTATGATGCCATCAAGGAAGACATCAGTGGGGCAACTTATACGGATGAACAGATTGCTGAAACCATTCGTCAGTGTTATAAGGATAATGGCTACTTATTGGATCCTCACGGAGCTTGTGGTTACAGAGCTTTACAGGAAGGGCTACAAGATGGGGAAGTGGGCATCTTCCTTGAAACAGCACATCCTGCTAAGTTCAAGGATCGTGTAGATGCCATTCTAGGGGCTGACATTGCTATTCCTGAAAAGCTGCAAGCCTTCATGAAGGGACAGAAGCAGACGGTACCGATGGCAAACGACTTCCATGCTTTCAAGAGTTATCTACTCAGCGAAAGCTAATCAGTAAGTCAGGAAAACCATAAAATAGCCTTTAGCGCGGATAAAGACTTTTTCGCTAACAGCCTCGTTGAGTGTGCCCTGCCACCAATTGTTGAAATCATAAAGCGGATAACGCAATCCATCTGATTGGAAGCCTGTGGCTCCGAAATTGAAGATAGAGATGGGCTGACCTATCTCCAAGCCCTCTATGTCGGCATTGTCAAGACATGGGAGAAATACACCCTCATCCGTAAACATGCGTGCTTCTATTCCTTCTTTTAGATATTCTATGAGCAGTGAGATATTACCTAAGGTGTGGTCTTCACGTTTACCCGTAGCCCCCAAGATGTCGACCTCTTTGATACCCTGTTCCTTGAAATAGTGGACAGCTTTCGTCAAGTCGTTGTCATCTTGCTCTTCCACACGATGAAGTAATAAACGATGACGAGGGTCGAGGGAATCGCCATCGCCTACAATAGCTGCGGGCATCCCACCTCTGCTTATATACTCATTTGCAGCTCCATCACAACAAACCACCATCTCCGCCTCTTGTAAGATACGTAAAGGTACTTCGTGAGAAGGGTAAGCCCCATTTGCTAAAACAACTGCTTTCATGCCTTTTCCTCCTTCATCATTTGTTGCCACTTAAAATAGCCAAAAATGGCAATAATTACATAAAGTCCATAGAGTCCTGCTTTGAACGGAATACCTTTCTGAACATAGAGGATGGTACATACGGCATCTACTATTATCCAGAAGAACCACTGTTCAATGTATTTACGAGACAAAGCCCAAAGTCCCACAAAAGAAAGCGCATTGGTAAAGGCATCGAGCACAGGAACAGTGGAGTTTGTCCATGTAATAAGCACATAGTAAGTTAGCCCCCAAGCTACAAGGAAGAATACCAAGATAGGCAAATACAACTTCAGTGGCGTATGAGAAATCTTTAGCGGGGCCTTCTCTTTGACATTGCCTAGTTTCCACGCAATATAACCATAGACAGCAGCAAGGGTATAGTAAACTGCCATACCTGCATCACCATATAATCCGTGATTGTAATACAGATACACATCAAGCGCAGGCATGATGATGCCCACTATCCAAAGTCCGATATGGGCCTTATACTCCAACCAGATATATAGCAAACCGAGGACGGTGGTAAAAATGTCAAGCCAATCGAAAGTCATCGCATTATCGTATTAAAAACTGAGGCTGATGTGTGCCAGGAAGTTTGTTCCTGCTTGCGCTGCATAGCCAGCATAATTGTAGCGTACTTTCTCACCATTGTCATAGTAGAAACCAGAACCAGCATAGCCATTGTTTTCGTACTCCTCATTGAAAAGGTTATAAACAGTGGCTCCTATTGTCATGGACTTTACGCCACGCATCTTGAACGTATAACTAAGATCCAGATTGCTTACAAAGTAGGCATCCATCAGGTGGTCTTTCACATCCGCATTGCTCATGTATTGACGGCTTACATACTGACTTTGCAATGAAGCCTCAAGGCCTTTATAACTATAGGCAAAGCGATTGTTGAAGATAAACGACGGAGAGAAAGCGATATGCGTATTCCCATGATTGATTACCCAAGTATCGGCCGTATTGTCCTCGTTTTCATAGAGCGTTTCTGTAAAGTCCAGAATGCGGTTCTTGCTCAATGTGGCATTGGCATCCCAAGAGAAACCACCGAACTTCACGCCTGCAGTCAGTTCCAATCCAGCGCGATAGCTATCAGGCACATTTGCAGCTAAAGCCTCCCCGATTTCATTGAGTTCACCTGTTAGAATCAGTTGGTCTTTGTACTTCATGTAATAAAGGTTGGCCCCTACATTAAGCCAACTGTTTGCATAATTGTATCCCAACTCCCAATCGTACAGACGTTCCGATTTCGGATGAACGTTGAACTTGCCATCCGTATAGTTATTGCGCGTAGGCTCCTTATTGGCCAAACTGAAGGAAGCAAACAGACGATGGGATGGATTGATCTGCCAGTTTAAACCAAATTTCGGATTAAAGAAATCGAACTGCTCATCAATATCCAATGCCTGCATCGCTCCACGCCCAAACCAATCGTAATTATCATTCTCTCCCTTTATTTTATAAGTAATGTGGCGATATTGCAGATCTGCATAAGCATTCAGTCCTTTTGCTAAAGAAAAGTCAGCTTTTAAATAGACATTTCCATCATCTTTGGTCGCATTGTTGAAATAGTAATTCTTGTCCACATCCAGATCTCCAACATAGTTCTTCAACCACAGGATACGTCCAAAATGGTCACCATCATAGCGATTGAATCCTCCTCCAAGGGTGGCATTCACAATACTGCCTTTATAAGTGAGGGCTAACACACCACCTCCGAAGCCGTTATCCATCGCTTTCTTGCGCACCAAGTCGCTCTTCTTAATCAGTTCATCACCTACATAGAACGGTTCCAAGCCATATTCCGTCAAAGTACGTTTGCGCTTGTATTCTTGATAGTAACCATCGCCTTTGGTGTAGTGGAGAGCAGCATTGAGGTTCCATTGTCCACTGAAATCATGATTGAAGAGCAACTGGAAGTTCTTTTGTACGTAGTTGTCTGTCTGGTCCTCATAATAGTGATCCTTGCCTTGTTCATCTGTATACATATAGCCACAGGAGTTGTAAGAACGGCCATATTGTGCCCATTCGTCTTTTGAAGCATAGTTCCAAGCGTGATAAGTCTGTTCCTTACCTCCGAAAGCAATCAGTTTCACACTGGTGCCATCGCCATACCAACCACCTTGCAGATAATACGAGTTCAATGCCACACTGGCGCGATCTATGTAGCCATCGGTATTGATGTTAGAAAGGCGGGCATCGAACGCCCAATGATTATGCAATAGTCCTGTACCTATGTGAAGTGTTTCCTTATGTGTTCCATAAGATCCTGCTGATGCATCTAAGCGTACATAAGGCTTCATATTCAGTTCTCCTGTCTGCATATTCACACTGGCACCGAAGGCTCCAGCACCATTGGTACTGGTTCCTACACCACGTTGCACCTGCATGTCTTTCAAAGAAGAGGCAAAATCACCAATATTCACCCAAAAGACCTGATGACTCTCTGCATCATTCATCGGAATACCATTGGCAGTAATATTGATACGTGAAGCATCCGTACCTCTCACTCTCAATGAAGTATACCCGATGCCCGTTCCTGCATCGCTAGTAGTGATGACGCTGGGCGTCATGGAGAGCAAGTAAGGGATATCTTGTCCATAGTTACGTTTCTGGATTTCTTGCTTGGTGATGGTGGTGAAAGCCACAGGAGTGGTCTTTGTGGCACGAGTTGCTATCACTTCTACCTCATCCAATTGTTTTACCAACAGACTATCATCTTGATGTGTCTGCGCACATACGCTGATAGTGGCTAATACGAAAGCCACGCACATTGCACTTTTCTTCATTGCAATCTCATTTTAGATTAAACAGAAAAGGGGTTACTTTTCTTCTCTATCCCTACGCCAGCATTATCTGGATCAGGTCAATGGGTATGATCTCAGCCCGTCATATTAGGGCACCCCTATTATGAAATCGAGGGCGAAGATACTGCATTAAGGCGAATTTTGCAAGTTTCTACAAAAAATTGCAAAAAAACTTCTATTTTTGATGCAAGGTTTTTGAGATTCTGCATTTAATTAGAAAAACCAAAAAGTTGATACTTATGAAAACTGACTTTCTTCTATTATCTCTGCTTATTGCGCTGACCTTTTTTGGATGCAGCAGTAATGATGATCCTACATCTAATGTGGAGGAGCAGACAAAGATGATTATAGCTACACGTGGGAATGGGAGTCTGGATTTGGAATTCAGTTTCGACGATGGGGTCTTAGTGGTGACAAATGCCAATATTCCTTCTCTCAGTGTATTCAATGAACAGATAGACGGGCATGCGTGGAGGATGCTTTCGCAAGGATTCATTCTCGCAGATGGAAGCATCAGAGATAACAATAAAGGCAATATGACGGAATACTTCGTTTTGCTCAATCAGCGCAGATTAGCCATTCTATCTAATCCTAGTTTCGGTATTGCACAGCAAGTTAATTATGGTGATTTCGTTGAATATAACGAAAAAACTGGTTTCATCGGCCTATTCAACGTGATGAAGCTTTCTCCAGATTATAAACAGATGATAACCATAGCCGAGACTTATTGGTATCCAGATCCAAGCGGAAAGGCCGTGAAGGGCTATTCCATAGCGATATATGAGCGACTCTCTGATAATGAGAAAGCACAAGTAATCGCCAGATATAGAGTAGATATGAATCAGTTAGTAGCAGAGCCTATCTTTGAGCCTTCTAATGGAAAAGATATCTTTGGAGCCAATATTTCTGATTTAAGTTACGACTACATGGATCCAGGATTTGCCATCAGGGTCAACGGATTGAAGCAAATCTCCGAGAGTGTGTTCAATAAGTACATCAAGGGCTATGGATGGAAATATGAGTCTGCCCATCAGATTGAGCCAAATGGCAAGGTAAATCCTAAGGAATATGAGTTCATACAAGGCTTGGAGGAAAAGAAGCATTACTATTTCGGAAAAGATAAATACCAAGTATTCTCTACCAGTTATTGGCATGACAATACTCCTTGGTTCTATGAGGAAAAGTATGTTTATCATGAAAACACCAATACCTTCTTTGAGATAAACGACGGACAGGAGGTAGCAGGAAAACGAATCATCTGCTTTGGAAATGAGATGAAATCATTCTATATCATCGAAATGAATCATCAGAATCATTTTAGCAGCAACAGCCATGATTTCCGCTTCAATCTCGTGAAATATACCCGAATGACTGACAAAGAACTGAAGGAAATACGTGAAAAGCACCATACCAACTACTGGGATTTAGATTGGAATGCAGCTGCGAACAAATAACTAATTAATGTGTAAATGATAACTACTTACAGCTATGAAAACGATGAAGCTATTACTATCCCTATTCGCTCTGCTGGCCATTACTGCTTGCAGCAGTGATGATGAGCCTACTATTGTGGAGCCTCACGATCCTGCATTCACGTTCCGCTTTTCTGACAATGGGACGTTGACAGTAAATGGAGCAACACCGATACTCAACGAAGAGTTTAACACGATTGTGGATAACCATGCATGGCGTATCGTGTCTTGGAACATGATAAAACAGAACGGGAATATAGGAGTTATAGACTCTAAAGAGGTCGGTTTCCAAGAAACGGTCTTCTACTTCGACAAGGGAGTGGGTACCCTACTTCGTGATTGCGATGGAGAGCTATCTCATGATGTTTTCGGCATAAAATATAGAGAAGAAACAGGTGAGATTACCACTCCAAGCGGCTGTTTCGGCCAAGAGGTGGTGTTCCGTATCTTAAAGATGACCCCTGAAGGTGAACGCCTTCTGACGATTCTTCCTTCACGTAATTTAATAGGTTATGGAGAGGGCCATTTACTCTATTCCTATGTCATCTTACAGCGTCTTTCCGACAAAGAGCTACAAGACCTACTCGAAAAACACGGTTTACAAATCGTCGATTAACAGAAACACAAGTTAATTACCATATCTCTTGTGAAGGCTCGGAAGGAAGTGGGGAAAACCCGCTGGATTCCGGGCCTTGCGCTATCGTTTGTTAAATCTGCTAAACAACTATTGGCAAGAAGACTGAAAAACACTATCTTTGCACCCGCAAATGATTATTTACAAACTATGACATCATTACTTATCGCTATACAACAAGCTGGGGATGTGGCTGGAGCCATGACGAAAGCAGCCGCCTCTGCTGCTGCAGATGCAGCTAAAGAATCGGTCAATTGGAACGATCTTATTCCACAACTAATAGAATGGTGCGTAAATCTAGCAGGAAATCTGCTCAGCGCCATCATCATCTATGTGGTGGGACGCTTCTTCATTGGCCTCATCAAAAGAGCAGTTAGTGCTTTCTTGGAGCGCAGAAAGGTAGAAGAGACTGTCAAGACTTTCGTGAAGAGTCTGGTAAGCATCTCTCTCACCGTGCTCCTTATCATCGCGATTATCAGTCGCTTAGGCATTGAGACCACCTCAGTAGCTGCCCTCTTGGCATCGGCAGGTGTGGCCATTGGTATGGCATTTAGTGGGAACCTGCAGAACTTTGCTGGTGGTGTGATCTTACTTTTACTGCGTCCTTTCAAAGTGGGCGATTTCATTGTGACACAAGGGGTTGAGGGTTATGTAAAAGAGATTCAGATATTCCATACCGTACTGACTACCTATGATAATCGTACCATTTATGTGGCCAATGGTCCTCTGAGTAGCGGTGTGATTACCAATATGAGCCAACAAGTGAACCGTCGCGTCGATTGGACAGTCTCTATGGAATATGGGGCCGACTTTGATAAAGTGAAGGCATTGATACTGGAGATCATCGATAAGGAGCCCTTGATTCTGAAAGATCCAGCACCTTTTGTGGCACTGAAAGAATTGAGCAGCAGCTCTGTAGATCTCATCGTGAGGGTATGGGTAAGAAGTGCCGACTATTGGGATGTGTACTTCGAACTTAGACGCGAAGTCTATGAAGCCTTCAACAAGGAGGGCATCCGCTTCCCATTCCCACAGGTCACTGTGCATCAAGCAGAAAACTAACTGTACACTGTACATCTGTACACTTTGCAAGATTATGCGATTTCTTCCGATTTTCTTGCATAAATATGCATTGTTATCAGTATAGTCCTTATATTCTCTACACGTAGTAATTTTTATTTTCTAGTTAGGAAATAATTTTTTTCTAGTGAGGGAGTAAAAATTCCATAGTTAAGGCCTTCAGAAAAGCTCCTTTTTCATTTTCCTCCGAAAAATGTATATTTATGCGATGACTTTTCTTGCAGATGTAAGAATATAAGATTACATTTGCAAAATCACCAATGACTAAGATTATGAAAAAGACGTTATTACTGGTATTCACTTTAGCGTTTTTCTTTGCATGTAGTGAAGAAAATGCTCCCGCAATAGAACGGAATAATACTCCTGAAGTGAAGGAAGATCCAGAAACACAAGAGCAACAGCCAAATGGTGTTTTTAATGACCCTATAAATGATTACGAAGATGATGACATGGGGTATGGAGGACCTTACTACAATCCGGATTACGACTATGACGGAGCTATTGAATCATTGAAAGTCAGTGAAACTGTGGGTACCATCAATGAACCCTACTCTTTTGCACCCATCATCGATTCAGATACTTGGCTTATCCCTAACACTGATACCAGAATAGCTGCTTGTCAAGTTCCAGAGGATATATTGAAGAACCTTACTACAGAGGCATTAGTGACCACTTGCCTTCGCTTCCCCTTCGGATTTAGCTATACGGCCTACGATAATCTGAAGGCAGGAATGCAGCGCTTTATCGATGAGTTCAATGGTTATCAAGAACTTAAAAAGCGTCCCGATGCTGTCTATGAGTTGCTTAAGAAAATGAGGTCCATTAATCCAGATGAGATTGCTCAAGAATATCGTGAAAACAAACATCATAATGCTATCTATGAAGCAGACCTCAGTGTATTTGCGCCTTCATACATAGACATTGTTTTAGCGACCAACTACTTCCCTGAAATCTTCGAAGGCAAGGCATTGGAAGTGCTTTATGAGTTGGCAAAATGGCAACACCACCAATCTGAGGCGAATAGAGACATCTATGGCGTGAGAACAGAGATAGTGATGCTTGGTGCCCAAATCAGACTTCATCAGGGAGACCTCAATGAGAAAAACACAGAGATTCTTCAGAATTTTCTGAAAGACGGGTATTATCATATGAAGGAGAATGGAGTTTATATGGACTTCTCCAAGAAAATTTGGCAACTGATTCGTATTGAATAACTATTATAACATATCAAACAATACATATCTCATCCTATCCCTCTCCTAATTAGGGGAGGGATTTTCTATTTCTTCGGCTTTTTTGCATGATATTCCCTTTTTTTTCCTATTTTTGCTGAATTTAAGGGAAGTAGTGGCTACTGTTTCCCACAACTAAACAATACAAAAAGAATGAAATGAGCGTCATAGAACAAATAAATAAACGTGAGCATACGGCTTTCTCCATCGAGTTACTGCCTCCTTTGAAAGGCAAGGGCATTGACCATCTGTATGCTGACATAGAACAACTTCTGGAGTTCGATCCTAGTTTCGTGAACATCACTACACATAGCAGTGAATGGGTATATAAGGAACTGGAAGGTGGACTTTTCCAGCGTCAGCGACTGCGTAGAAGACCAGGAACGGTGGCAGTTGCTGCAGCTATCCATAATAAGTATAAACTGACGGTAGTGCCTCACATTCTGTGTAGTGGATTCACACGCGAAAGTACGGAATATGAGTTGCTTGATCTTCAGTTCCTAGGCATTTACGATCTTCTGGTGCTTCGTGGTGATAAGGCTAAAGATCAGAAGACTTTCGAGCCCGAAGCTGATGGAAATGCCCATGCTATCGATCTTCAAAGACAGATAAACGACTTCAATCAAGGCATCTTCGTGGATGGCAGTGAGATGATAAAGACCAAGACACCTTTCCACTATGGCGTGGCTTGTTATCCTGAGAAACATGAGGAGGCACCCAACATGGAGACCGATCTTTATTGGCTTAAGCAAAAGCAGGATGCGGGAGCGGAATATGCAGTGACACAGTTGTTTTATGACAACGAGAAGTACTTCAGCTTTGTGAAACGAGCACGTGAAGCGGGCATCACCATGCCAATTATCCCGGGATTGAAGCCATTCAAAAAGCTCAGTCAGCTGAGTGTGATTCCAAAGACGTTCAAAGTGGATCTTCCGCAAGCGTTGGCAAGTGAAGCACTGAAGCTGAAGACGGATGAGGAGGCCAAGGCCCTGGGTATAGAATGGTGCGTGAATCAGTGTAAGGAACTGATAAAGAATGGAGTGCCTTGCTTGCATTTTTATACCATCGGAGCAACAGATAGTGTGAAGGCAATAGCTAAACAAATATATTAACAGAGCGTGTTTGGTTTTAAGGATGTCATAGGACAAGAGGCGTTGAAGGAAAAGCTGCGCAGAGAAGTGGATGAGGGACATATCCCCCATGCACAATTGTTTTGCGGTCCTTCAGGTGTTGGAAAGTTGGCCTTAGCCTTGGCATACGCACGCTACCTTTGTTGCACCAATCGCTCGGATGGAGAAGCCTGTGGACACTGTCAGAGTTGTAAGCAATGGGACCAACTGATGCATCCCGATGTACACTTCATGTTCCCTATTGTAAGCAGCGAAAAGAAAAAGAAAACCATCTGCGCTGATTATCTGACGGAATGGCGAGAATTATTGATCAACAGCCCTTACTTCAGTTATAGTCAATGGTTGGAAGCGATTGATGCAGAGAATAGTCAGGCACTCATCTATGGCAAAGAGAGTGATGAAATCACCAAGACATTGAGTCTGAAACCCGTTCAAGGCGATTTCAAGATCACCATCATTTGGCTCCCTGAAAAGATGAATGAGACTTGTGCCAACAAGATGTTGAAACTCTTGGAAGAACCGCCAGAGCGCACCATCTTCTTGCTTTGCAGCGAAGAGCCAGAAAGAATGTTGTCAACGATACTCAGTCGTGCACAGCGCATCAATTTGCCGAGATTAACTGAAATTGAAATTGCAAAGGCGCTGCAAAACAAATATGGCATAGAGCCACGCGACAGTGAAAATTTGGCACATTTGGCCAATGGAAGTTTCGTGAAAGCATTGGATCAAATCCATCTCAACGAAGACAATGACCGCTATTTGGAACTGTTCATCAGTTTGATGCGCTTGGCTTATGCCCGTCGTATTCGTGAGATGAAAGCATGGAGCGAAGAGGTGGCTTCTTTAGGAAGAGAGAAGCAAAAAGAACTGCTGACTTACTGTCAGCGCATGATACGTGAGAGTTTCATGGCCAATTTCCATCAGAAACAAATGAGCTACATGAACTTGGAGGAACAGAACTTCACCAGTCGTTTCGCTCCGTTTGTAAACGAGGGGAACGCAATGGGTATCATGCAAGAACTCAGTGAGGCTCAGATACATATAGAGCAAAATGTCAATGCCAAGATGGTATTTTTCGACTTGGCATTGAAAATGATTGTTCTGCTAATAAAGAAATAGATTACGTGACATTTAGATATTAATATAGTATGACAACTACTTTTGAACAAAATAACGCTTGTGGGTCTCTTTGCTGCAAAGGATGCGGAAGAAGTGACAAACAACTGAATACCTTCGATTGGCTAGCTGATATTCCCGGAAATGCGGATGAGACTGAATATGTGGAGGTTCAGTTCAAGAATACCCGCAAAGGCTATTACCGCAATTCCAACAAGATTCCTTTGGAAAAGGGAGATATCGTCGCCGTGGAAGCGAGTCCCGGACATGATATTGGAGAGGTGACACTGACGGGTAGATTGGTATTACTGCAAATGAAAAAAGCCAATCTGCGTTCAGAAGCCGACATTAAGCGCATCTATCGCAAAGCGAAACCTGTGGATATGGAGAAATATGCCGAAGCCAAGAAGCGGGAGCATAGCACCATGATAGAAAGCCGTCAGATTGCTGCAAGTTTGGATTTGCAAATGAAGATTGGTGATGTGGAGTATCAAGGCGATGGTGGAAAAGCCATCTTCTACTATATCGCTGATGAACGCGTGGATTTCAGACAACTTATCAAGGTTCTAGCAGATGTTTTCCGTGTACGCATCGAGATGAAGCAAATCGGTGCTCGACAGGAAGCAGGTCGTATTGGAGGTATTGGCCCTTGTGGACGCGAACTTTGCTGTGCTGCATGGATGACTAGTTTCATTTCAGTTTCTACCAATGCTGCGCGTTTCCAAGATATTTCACTGAATCCTCAGAAATTGGCTGGTCTCTGTGCAAAATTGAAGTGCTGTCTTAATTATGAGATAGATAGTTACGTAGAAGCTCAGAAGCGTCTTCCTTCCCGGGAAATAGAATTGGAAACTCAAGAAGGCATCTTCTATTTCTTCAAAGCAGACATTCTAGCAAATACCATCACCTATAGTTCTGACAAGAAAATACCAGCCAATTTGGTGACGATCAGTGGTAAACGTGCTTTTGAGATCATCGGGATGAACAGACGTGGACAGAAACCCGATTCTTTAGCAGCTGATGGCGCACAAGGAAACAACTCACGTTCAACGGATTTATTGGAACAAGACAGTCTTACACGTTTCGATCGTGCGAAAAAAGACAAGAAAAAGAAAAAGAAGAAAAACCAGCAAAACAACGGGAATGGTGCCGCAATGAATAATCGTTCCAATGAAAGTGAGAAGCCTGTTCCTATGGAGAATAAGCCTCAGAAGGAAAACAAGAATGCATCTCAAAGGGAACAAAGTAAACCTCAACAAAAAGGAGGAAACAATCAGCATCATCGGAAGCCACAGGAGGCCCGAAGAGGACAGCAACAGCCGAAGCAACCTTCTGAGAGACAAAATAATCAAGGTCAGAGATGAAGTGTTGTCGTGAAGGGCATAAATGTAGACATCTAATACTAATTAGCACATTGCTTGCTTTGTGCTTAACTATCCTTATGTCTTGTGATCCTTTGGTGGCTTATCATCATTATGAGCCTTTAACGGATTCACAATGGAAAGATGTCGATACGCTTACCTTTACTCCTCAACTTCTTGATTCAGAGGTTACTTATCAAGTGGATTTAGAAATACGGATGCTGCATTCCTATCCTTATCAAGACATCAATATAGGATATCGGTACCTTTCACCAGCGAAGGAAATCCTTCAAACAGGTTCTTGCCAATTAAATCTCACTGATACTTATGCTGACAAAAATGGAAGTGGGATAGCAGGATTATATGCCTATCCTATTGTATTGAAAAAGCTGTACGTGGGAAAAGCTGGAGATTATACGATACAAGTTTTTCAAGAGCAAAAAGACAGCGTGCTTAAAGGGATACAAGACTTGGGAATCAAACTAAGTAGTATTCATTGATTAGCATGACGTTTTCTGCTAGCATCTATTCTAATGAAAATAAACAACAAGATTGTGAATCCCCAAAGCGAGGAGCCTCCATAACTAAAGAAAGGTAAAGGAATGCCAATAACGGGTGTCAATCCCGTCACCATACCTATATTAATAAAGAGGTGGAAAAGGAAAATACTCGCAACCGAATAGCCATATACTCGTCCAAAAGTTGAAACCTGACGCTCTGCTACATGAATCAAACGCAAGATTAAGAAAAGGAATAACAGCAACACCCCTGCAGCTCCTATAAAACCTTGCTCTTCTCCGATGGTACAGAAAATGAAATCGGTATCTTGTTCGGGCACATACTTCAGTTTCGTTTGTGTGCCATTAAGGAATCCTTTACCTGTCAATCCTCCAGAGCCAATAGCAATCATGGATTGGTTGACATTATATCCTGTACCTCTGGCATCTTCTTCCATACCTAATGTCACCTTGATACGCGTACGTTGGTAATCTTTCAATACATCATTGAAGAAATAGTCGCTAGAATAGAGAAAGGCCACGGAACCAAGTGTGAATAATCCTATAAGGAAATAAGTCAACTTGTTTGCCATCAGTGAAACAATAACCAGATAACCCACAGTCAATACACATAGTCCAATTTCTGCCCAAATCAAATCGAAAGGAATAATAAATCTAGACGCCAAATAAGCTACAAATAATCCTATCACAGTGACAACAATGATATTACGTGTATGTATCCATTTTCGTGTATAGTTCCACACTAATCCTGCGGAAAAAAGTAAAATGGCAAGAAGTACCACAAACTTTCCTATAGAAGCCGTAACGTTTTCTAAAGGAACATCGCCAAATTTAATACCCACGATGAAATAGAAGACTGCACAAACCAAGCTATAAAGAACTACCCCTGGCATACCCTCTCTATACAAAACAAGTAAGAAAGCCGAATAGACTAAAGCAGAGCCTGTCTCCTTTTGGAGCACAATGAGTATCATAGGTACCAAGACAATTGCTGCCACTAAAGAGGCATTCTTCCAATTATTCAACACAAAGTTGTATGTCCCCATAAATCGTGCTAAACAAAGCGCCGTAGCAAATTTAGCAAACTCTGCTGGTTGTAAACTCACTGGACCAAAGACTAACCAAGAACGAGAGCCTTTCGTATCTGGTGCAACAAAGATGGTAACTATCAAAAAAATGAGCAATAGTGCATAAATTGGATAAGAAAAGATTTCATAAAGGTCATCATCGAGCATCATAATAACGAATGCCAAGCCAAATGAGCACAATATCCAAACTAACTGTTTTCCTGCTCTTGAAGTGAAACTTAAAAAATCGGTATCTCCGAAATTATAACTTGCACCACAAACGCTCATCCATCCTAAAACCAGCAAGATCAGATATATCGCAATAGACACCCAATCCATCGTTTTCCATATGCTATCTCTTTCTTTCAAGCAAAGCCCTCCTTTTACCTTACTTCATCCCCATAATATATGGTTTGATTAGATATCCTCTCTGCCAAAGCCTCATTACTAGGCGACAATTCTCCATGAAGATACATATCCATCATGATGCCTCCGATAGGGACACCAAAAGTAGCACCAAAACCACCATTCTCCACATATACAGCTATAGCGATTTCTGGATCATTCATAGGAGCGAAGCCCATAAACGCGGAATGGTCTTTACCACGATTTTGGGCTGTTCCCGTCTTTCCACAAACTTCCACACCTGGTAAAATACCATTCAGAGAACGACACGTACCTCCAAGTACTGCCATTCTCATACCTTGTACCACATCGTCATAATGCCTACGTTCTATGTTTGTCTGCCGTGGTGTCACATAAATGCTATCCAAAGGTGTATCCTCTATTTCTCTTACCACATGAGGCGTGTAGAAATAACCTCTATTGGCAATGGTAGCTCCCAAATTTGCAATCTGTAGAGGAGTGGCAAGAATTTCGCCCTGTCCTATGGCTATACTGATAATACTCAAGCCGTTCCATCTAGTTCCTAAGGCACTTGTATAATAATCAGAATTAGGAATAAAACCTCTTTGCTCACCTGGAAGATCCGTTCCAAGTTTATATCCAAAGCCCTGATCTACCATATGATTCTTCCATGCTGTCAATGCTTCTTGGGGATTCTGGTATTTATCATTACCAAGCATTCTATATAGTCCCCAACAGAAGTAACCGTTGCAAGAAGTTGCCAAAGCTGGAATAAGTGACAAAGGAGAACCGTGTCCATGACATCCTACACGTAAACCTCCAAACACAAAGCCATGATAACAAGGATAGAGAGTCGTTTCTGGATCAATAACCTCTTCTTCTAAGAAAGTCAGTGCTTGCGCCGTTTTAAAGGTAGATCCGGGTGGATAAGTACCCATAATGGCACGATTAAGTAAAGGCTTTCTATTATCTTTTGAAAGTTCCAAATGGTTTTGACCACGCATGCGTCCATTAAGAAGTTTAGGATCAAACGATGGAGCAGAAACCATGCATAAGACTTCTCCTGTTTTTGGTTCTATAGCCACAATTGCCCCAATCTTTCCCTGCATAAGTCGTTCGCCTAGCATCTGCAGTTTCATGTCGATACTTAGTGTCAGATTCTTTCCAGGAACAGCTGGAGTATCCAACTCTCCATCAAGATAATGCCCTTGTATTCTACCATGTGCATCACGTAAGAGAATTTCTACACCTTTTACACCACGAAGATACTTCTCATATGACTTTTCGATGCCTTGTTTGCCAATCAAATCACCACGAACATAGTAGTCATCGTCTTCCAACTCCTTAGGAGAGACCTCTGCCACATTGCCTAACAGATGAGCAGCAGAACTGAAATTGTATTTTCGTACCGATCTACGTTGAATAGAAAAACCAGGAAACTTGAAGAGCTTCTCTTGAAACACTCCTGTTTCTTCCTGAGATAATTGAGTCATGAATACTTGCTGAGTGTACCTAGAATAACCAAGGTTTTTCTTTCTATCCTTGATGTCATCCATACGTCTCAGGAACTGATCCTTACTAATATTCAATGCAGTGCAAAAATCCAATGTATCAAGTTGGGTAATTTCATTAGGAATAAAAGTGATGTCGTATGAAGGCTCATCAAATACGACAAGTTCCCCACTCCTATCGTATATTGCACCTCTAGCTGGATACTGCAGACTATGAAGAAACGCATTACTGTCTGCCTTATCTATATATTCTTCTGTCATAAGTTGAAGTACGGAAAGACGAGCAATGAAAACTGCAACTATCAACACTGCAGATGCGATAATCACATACTTACGCTTTTCATACTCCACATGCTGTTTCATGACAATCAATCCACTAATTTATCTACAGCCCAAATCAAACTGACGGTCAGTAGGATACAAACAATGATTCTAAGCAATATTTGCAAAATATCTACATAAGTAAAATACTCTAACAAAAGTAAACTAGAATGATGTACACATACACACCAAGTGACATATTTCAGAAATGACCAATTGCCAATCTGCCTTCTTTCGGGGACTAATTCTTCTTCTACATCACGAGGTGCATACATTTTCAGGAAATATGGTTGACAAAATGCTAGTAGTACAGTAGCAGTTGCATTCAAGCCTAAAGTATTAGTGAAGACATCAATAGTCAAACCTAAAATAAAACCCATCAACATCACCACATTACGTGGTACTTTGATTGGCATCTTCAAGATGAAATAGATATATATGAGAGGGGTTCCATATCCAAAAATATAAAAGTGGTTGAATATCAGTACCTGTAGGAGTACCAACACAACAAACCATCCCATTCTTTTCAATATGGTATATATCATTGTTCCCTTTTATCCTCCGTATTGTTTTCCAAATTATTACGTTCTTCTTTTTTAGAAGCAGCAATCACTGTTACATTCCTCAAAGCTCCAAAGTTAGAAGCCAACTTTACCTTAAGTAGAAAAGAAAGACCATCGTTAGAGTCCGTAATGTCATCCACTGTTCCCACCATAAGCCCCTCTGGAAAGACCGTAGAAAAACCACTCGTAATGATAGTATCTCCCAGTGTAAACTCTGCATGCCTAGGAAGATCTTTAAGATAGGCAATTTGAGAATCATCTCCTTCCCAGTGAAGATAGCCGAAATAGTCAGTACCCTTTATCTTGCAGCTTAAATTCATCTGGCTATTAAGCAAAGAAATAACCAAAGAGTAGTGATCAGACACTTTATAGACTATTCCGACCACTCCCTGAGCATCCAACACACCCATATCTGCCTCAATGCCCGATGAACGACCTCTATTTAGAGTAATGAAATTATCTAGCTTATGCAGCGTGTTATTAATGACCCTTGCACCTATTGTCGTAAATACATCATCACTTGAAGGAATATGGTAAAGGGAGTCTGCTATCAAATCCTTATATTTACTCTCTGCATAGATAGTCCTACGCTCTAGTTCCATATTCCTTCGAAGCAAGTCCTCATTGATTTGTTTCAAACCCAGATACTCACTAGTTATTCTCTCGACTTCATACAAAGTCCCTACCACTCCATTAGCAGAGGTTAATAGGACACTTTGCTGATACCTGTTGTATCTGAACAAGAGCAACATACTGGCAACTTCCAAAATAATGAAAAAGAACCAGTAATGATACCTTATCAGAAACGCCAGTAACCTACGCATTACCTCATCAAGAAGGAGAAACGATCAGCATTTTTCAATGCTACACCAGTTCCCTTAGCCACGCAAAGCAAAGGTTCTTCTGCTACATGGAAAGGAATGTTAATTTTATCGCTCAAGCGTTTATCCAAGCCGCGCAACAATGCACCACCACCCGACAAATAGATTCCGTTGTGTACAATATCAGCATACAGCTCAGGAGGAGTATCTTCGAGAGCGTTCAGAATAGCCGTCTCTATTCTCACGATGCTTTTATCCAAACAATGTGCTATTTCCTGATAATTAACAGAAACCTCCATTGGGAGAGCAGTTATACGATTAGGACCATGTACTATATATTCTTCTGGAGCATCTTCTCCCAAATCAGCGATAGCGGCACCAACATTTATTTTGATACGTTCAGCCATACGTTCACTGACACGCACATTGTGTTGACGTCCCATATATTCTTGAATATCTTCATTAAAATCATCTCCTGCTACTTTTATGGAGTTGTTCTTCACGATACCACCTAATGAAATAACAGCAATTTCAGTAGTACCACCACCTATATCAACCACCATATTTCCTTCAGGAGCCTCTACGTCAAGACCTATACCTATAGCGGCAGCCATAGGTTCATATATTAAGAAAACGTCACGGCCACCAGCATGCTCCGCAGAGTCACGCACAGCACGCAGTTCTACCTCAGTGCTTCCACTAGGTACACCTATCACCATGCGGAGTGATGGAGCAAAAATACTGTGATGTCCCACCATCTTAATCAAGCCTCTAATCATTTGCTCACAGGCATTGAAATCAGCAATAACACCATCTTTCAGTGGGCGAATGGTACGAATATTCCCATGTTCTTTACCCTGCATGGCTTTAGCCTTCTCACCCACAGCCATCATTTTATCTGTGCGACGATCTAAAGCTACCATCGAAGGTTGATTCACTACTATTTTTCCGTCTCTTATGATGATGGTATTGGCTGTACCCAAATCCATCGCTATATCTTGTTGAAAAGAAAAAAGTCCCATAACAGATTGTTTTTAATGTTTAAAGTGTCTAAATCCAGTGGTTACCATACTGAGTCCATGTTCATTGGCGCAATCCACGCTTTCTTTGTCACGAATACTACCTCCAGGCTGAATCACTGCTGTGATACCTTCCTTTGCAGCCAATTCCACACAATCAGGGAATGGAAAGAATGCATCACTAGCCATCACAGCACCATTTAGGTCAAAGCCAAAACCTTTAGCTTTCTCAATGGCTTGTTTCAATGCATCCACACGACTCGTCTGTCCCACCCCACTTGCCAAAAGTTGCTTATTCTTAGCCAACACAATAGCATTCGATTTACTCTGTTTCACAATCTTATTAGCAAAGAGCATATCTTCCACTTCAGAATCCGTTGGCTGTTTATCAGTAACAGGAGTGAGGTCTTCAGGAGATTCCTGTTTCAAATCACGATCCTGTACCAATACACCATTCAGCATTGAGCGGAACTGCACCTTTGGCATCTCTAGTGGTTTACGTACCAAAATAATGCGATTTTTCTTCTGATCTAATATCTCAAGAGCATCCACATCATAGTCGGGGGCTATGATTACTTCAAAGAAAATCTTGTTAATTTCCTCAGCTGCTGCCCTGTCTATCACGGCATTGGTAACCAACACCCCTCCAAAAGCAGATACAGGATCGCCTGCAAGAGCATCTTTCCAAGCTTCAAGTACTGTAGGACGAGAAGCCAGACCACAAGCATTGTTGTGTTTCAGAATTGCAAATGTCAACTCATCTTCATATTCGTCTATCAACTCTACTGCAGCAGTAATATCCTGCAGGTTATTATAGCTGATTTCCTTTCCATGAATCTGGTCGAACATCGCATCCAAATCTCCAAAGAAATAACCCTTTTGATGAGGGTTCTCACCATAACGCAAAACTTTACGCTGACTTACTGCACAACGGAAGGCGCTAATTTCATCTCCATCAAAATAATTGAAGATGGCAGAATCATAGTTGGAACTTACTCCGAAAGCCTCCTTTGCCAGCCATCGACGTTCAGCTAATGTTGTACATGCACCATGTTCCATCAGCATGTCAAGTAAAGGTTGGTATTGTTGTTTACTGGCTACGATAGCTACATCCTTAAAATTCTTTGCAGCAGCACGAATCAAACTGATGCCACCTATATCAATTTTTTCAATGATATCTGATTCAGAAGCCCCACTTCTCACCGTTTCCTCAAAAGGATAGAGATCTACAATGACTAAGTCGATCTCAGGAATTTCATATTTCTGCATCTGCTCTTGGTCTTGTTCAACATCACGACGAGCCAAGATTCCACCAAACACCTTTGGATGCAACGTCTTCACCCTACCTCCTAAAATACTAGGATAAGTCGTCAAATCTTCCACAGCCTGACAAGGACACCCCAAACTCTCAATAAACTGTCGGGTACCACCAGTAGAGAGGAAACTCACACCTTCTTCGTGCAACTTATTTATAATCTCATCCAGTCCATCTTTGTGATAAACCGATATCAATGCAGTCTTAATCCGCTTTGTTTCCGACATGATAGTTCTATGTTTTTATGTTTAAAGCAATTTTTATATACAATCTCCTGCAAAAATACGCATTTTTCAGGACATTCTTCACTTTTATGTTATTTTTCCCCTTATTATTTTTATGATTATTAATTTTTAACAAAGAAAAAAAGGTCTCCGATAAAGGAGACCTTTCATTATTGTTAATTGATGACTATTAATAACTGAAAGTTACCAAACGTTCACGCGCTTTTCCTTCTCAATATACATCGGATCGCTAGGCTGAATATTGAAAGCCTCGTACCAAGCATCAATCTGTGGCAGAGCACCATCTACGCGCCATTTACCCAGTGCATGGGAGTCGCTCTTCGTGCGGTTGCGAATCTCAGCCTCAGTGATGTTCTGACCCCATACTGTTGCATATGCCAAGAAGAAACGCTGCTCTGGGGTATACCCATCCTTATCAGGCAGAGGGTTGTCCTTTGTAGCATTCTTAAATGCTTGGAAAGCCACCTTCAAGCCACCATGGTCGGCAATATTTTCACCTTGAGTTAAACTACCATTACCGAACACGCCAGGAGTCACCTCAATGGCAGAGAAGAAGTCCACCATTACCTGTGCACGCTTCTTGAACTCATCGGCATCTGCTTCGGTCCACCAGTCTTTCAGGTTACCATCCTTGTCGTACTGACGACCCTGATCATCAAATCCGTGAGTCATTTCATGACCAATCACCACACCGATAGCACCATAGTTAAAGGCATCATCTGCCTCCATGTCGAAGAATGGGTACTGAAGGATACCTGCAGGGAAGCAGATTTCATTGGTTGTTGGGTTATAATATGCATTTACAGTCTGAGGAGTCATACCCCACTCGTCTCTATCCACTGGTTTACCAAACTGGCTCATACGATAGGCAGAACTCCAACGGCTTACGCGCTTCATATTCTCCCAGTAAGAATCATTGTTGATTTCCAGTTCACTATAATCTCTCCACTTATCAGGATAGCCGATCTTCACGTAGAAGGTAGAGAGCTTATCAAGAGCCTTAGCCTTAGTCTCATCACTCATCCATTCCAAACCACGGATGCGCTCACCAAGAGCCTCCTGCAAATTGGCTACCAGCGTCTTCATACGCTCCTTAGCCTCTGCTGGGAAATACTTCTCAACATACATCTGGCCTACGCCCTCACCCAGTGCAGAACCTACAACACCTACGGCACGACGCCAACGAGGCTGCTGCTCAGCAGTACCACGCATCACACGACTGTTGAAGTCGAAGTTCTCTTCCACGATAGCATCGCTCAGCGTACCTGCAGCTGCATCGATGAGCTTCCACTGCAAGTAAAGTTTCTGCTTGGCAGCAGGCAAGGTATTAATGATATCGGCAGCTTCCTTCAGAGAGTTAGGCTGACCAACGATAATCTCCTTCACGCCATTCAGACCTACTTCACTGAGGTAAGTGTCCCACTCGAAGGTAGGGTATTGCTTTTTCAGATCGTCCAAGCTGATTTTGTTATAATTTGCTTCTGGATCACGCATCTCTACGCGAGAGCGGAATGCCTTTGCCAAACGAGTCTCCACATCCATCACGATGTCACGAGTCTGTTCAGCTTTAGTCTGGTCGAAACCACAGAGCATCAGCAACTTCACCACATGGCTCTTGAAGGCCTCACGGATACGTACAGTAGCCTCGTCATCCTCCAGATAATAGTCACGCTGGCCCATACTCAGACCACCCTGTCCCATCTGTACAGCATTCACTTTACTATCCTTATCATCAGCACTCACACCCAGTCCGAAATAGGTACGAACACCAATTTGAGAAAGCTGTGCCAACTTCTTATACAATGACTTACGATCAGTGTAGTTGTTGATGTCTTCCAAGTCGGCCTTGATAGGCCCATAGCCTTCGTTGTTCAGCTTCACGCTATCCATCACTACATTATAGAGAGTGCCTATCTTCTGAGCGACAGAACCTGCAGGATTCTCCTGAGCTGCCAGTTCCTCAACGATACCACGGATACGTACATTGTTATCTTCGGCCAGTTTGTCGAAAGAACCAAAGCGAGAATAAGCGGCAGGCAGAGGGTTGTTCTTCTGCCAACCACCAGTTGCATACTGGTAAAAATCGGTTCCAGGAGTCACCGATGTGTCAAAGTTCTCTAAGTGCAAACCAGAGGTCAACTGCTGTCCTCCGTTGTCACAACTTGCTACCATCATACAGAGGGCTGCAAGTGGCAAAAATGTTTTCATTTTCATTTTACTTTATAATATTAAGTTTCACTGTCTTATGTTTTCCAGCTCTTCAGAGGCGCGTTCCCAATCCTCCACTATTTCATCAAGCTTATGCTTCAGTTTCCCATGTTTCTCGTAGAGACTCATGTCACTGGCGCCGTCAGGAGTTGCCATCTGAGCTTCCAGAATGGAAATGGCAGCCTCCAATTCTGTGATACTCTGTTCACAGTCGGATACCAACTTTTCCAGCCTCTTCACTTTCTTGTTATATTTCTTTTGTTCTTCGTAAGTGAGGGCTCCTTCTGACTTTTGCTTGTCGATTACAACAGATTCTTCCACAGGTTTAGCAAATAAAGCATCCAGTCGTTCAAACGGTGCTGTCTGAGCTGCCTTACTTTGAAGGAAATCGTAGATACCGCCCAAATGTACCTTTACCTTCCCCCCACCGAACTCATAGACTTTAGTTACCAGTCCGTCCAAGAAGTCACGATCATGACTTACCACGATCACTGTGCCATCGAAATCTTTGATAGCATCCTTCAGCACATCCTTAGAACGCATGTCCAGATGGTTCGTAGGTTCATCTAATATAAGGAAGTTCACAGGTTCCAGAAGCAGTTTTATCATAGCCAGACGGGAACGCTCGCCACCACTTAATACCTTAACCTTTTTCTCTGAGGCTTCACCTCCGAACATGAAAGCTCCAAGAATATCACGAATCTTCAAGCGAATATCACCCACAGCGGCATGGTCAATAGTGTCGAACACCGTGAGGTTTTCATTCAGAAGCTGAGCCTGATTCTGAGCAAAATAGCCTATCTTCACGTTATGCCCCAGCGTGAGTTTACCCGTATAATCGTGAATTTGCTGCATGATGCACTTTACCAGCGTGGTCTTACCTTCACCATTCTTTCCTACAAAGGCCACCTTTTCTCCACGATTAATGGTAAGGTTCACGTCGTGAAATACCACATGGTCTCCATATGCCTTAGCAACATCTTCACAAATCACGGGATAGCTGCCACTTCGGTCACTGCAAGTGAACTTTAAGCGTAGGCGTGAGTTATCCACTTCGTCTATCTCTATAGGCACCACCTTCTCCAACTGCTTGATACGGCTCTGCACCTGCACAGCTTTAGTGGCCTTATAGCGGAAACGCTCTATGAAGTCGGTAGTATCCTGAATCATCTTCTGCTGATTCTCATAGGCACGAAGCTGCTGCTCACGACGCTCTTCACGCAACTTCATAAAGGCATCATAGCCCACTTTGTAGTCATAGAGTTTTCCCACGGAGAGTTCCATGGTGCGGGTACATACGTTGTTCAAGAAAGCTCTATCATGGCTAACCAACATCACAGCCCCACTGCTCTGTTCCAAAAAAGATTCCAACCACTGGATACTTTCAATGTCCAAATGGTTAGTAGGCTCATCCAGAAGAAGCACATCTGGTTTCTGAAGCAAGAGCTTAGCCAGCTCTATGCGCATACGCCAACCTCCGGAAAACTCGCTCGTAGGGCGATCAAAATCACTACGCAGGAATCCCAGTCCCATCAGTGTGCGTTCCAGTTCTGCCTCATAGCCAGCGCCAGCCACCATCTGCAGATGTTCCTGCAGGTGGGTGCACTGGTCTATTAGTTTTTGATAGGCTTTGCTCTCATAGTCGGTACGCTCAGCCAGTTCCATGTTCATCCGCTCCACCTCTGCCTGCATCTGTCTGATACCTTCGAAAGCCAGCTCACTCTCCTCACGCACAGTTCGTTCATCTGTCAGTTTCATCACTTGTGGCAGATAACCTACAGTGCAGTCTTTAGGTTTTGAGACAGTCCCAGAGGTAGGGTTCTGCAATCCTGCCAGTATCTTCAGCATGGTGCTCTTGCCAGCGCCGTTCTTACCAACTAAGGCAATGCGGTCACGCTTATTAATCACAAAGCTCACGTCGCTGAAAAGCGGAGTACTATTGAACTCTACCTTAAGGCAGTCTGCGGAAATCATGTATTACTATTTTGTATTACTCTGCCATACGATCGGCTGTAGAAGAAGCCGTCATATCCTTGATTTTGGCCTGAGTCTCGATAAAGTGAGGCAGCTCTTTATGATGGTCTGAAGCAGCCTGGTCTTTCCAAACCTCCAGCAACAGCAGTGTGTCGTCCTTTGTCAAACTCTTATAGTAGTCGTAGATCACACAACCTTCTTCCTTGTTAGACTCCTCAATAGCCCATTGCACGGCGTCAATGTAGGCATCACGCTGAGCAGTAGTCTTAACGATGTTCAGACGGAAAGGCTTGGCAGGATCCAAAGTCACTTCCTTAGGCTGATTGATCTGCTTGATATCCAGTTTACCTAATGCCTGAATCTGAGGTACCAAGGTAGTAAAATGAGAAGAAGCCATGTGCTTGTCTAAAGAAGCCTGGTCTTTCCAAGTCTCGAAAATCAGCATAGTGCCAGGACGAGATACACTCTCCAAGATATCATAACCTATCACACCCTCATCGTTCAGAGAAGCAGCAACCAATTGCTTACCCAGTTCTACAACCTGATCGTGGTTCTCAGGGCTCACGGTGAGGTCACAGTTCATACGGATAAAAGCCAACTCCTCAGCAGGAGCTACGGTTTCAACATTTTCAGTTTGCTGAGTCTTATTGCCTCCACAGGCAGTAAGAGCGGCAGCTACAACGGCCACCATCATCCATAATGTCTTTTTCATAATCTTTTTACCTTTTGTTGTATAAATATTAAAAAATCAAGGTGCAAAATTAGTGGTTTTCTGAAAGATATGCAAAAAAAGGCAAAAAAACTATGCCATTACGAGCCAAGAAAGCAATAAAAGCAATTGAAGAATCCAGAAAGTGATGCCCAATGCAAAGGTAATCTGATTGTCACGCTGGTAATTCTTCTCAAACCACGCACGACTCTCCCACCGATGCGACAGCCACGAAAGGGTGCGTCCGTTCTTGCCCAATGCAGCCATTGGCAGTAAGTAAAGCAAACCAAAAGGACTGAGCCCTACGAGCAACAATAGCAGAACTACCGAAAGAAAATAGAGGGACCATTTGTTTTTAAGAGTGTGGCATACAGCATAGAACTGAGGGAAGAGGCTAGCTATCCAATCCCACCCCTCTATTCCCTTTGGAAGCTGAGAATCAGTTACAGTGCGTTTTAGCACCTCACCAGCAGGGATTTCTCTACCATAAAGATATTCAGCATTTTGCGCAGTCAATTGAGGGTGCAAACTCATATAATGACTGGCAAAAGCCTTATAGTCTTTGTTCTCTTTCAGAGGATAAATCTCAAAAGTTCCATCATCTTTCTGGTAAAACAATGTTTCTACCTTCGGATCCTTGAAGAGGCGTGGAAACCACATGCCATAGCGTTCTGTCACCATCTGCTGAAAGTTCTCGTAGTCATCATAGTCGGCCACCCAGAAAATCACCTTTCCTAGATAACCATTCTGCACACATTGATTAAACTCCCAAAGGAAGTTATCCGTCATGTTGATGCGTTGCAAGATGACAGGCGCCTTACGTTGCAGCTCTATTACCAGGTCCTTCCACCCCTCTCCTACATAGATGCGCTTAGCGCCCTGAGGCGGCATCAACTCATCGGGTTTTCCAATCGCATAAGGATGGAAAAGATCCTTCAAGGCCACCATCAGTTTCTTCTCGCTATCCTTGTATTTCTCATCATCTTTGAAACTACGTAAGAAGAGGATGAAATACTGCAGGTACTGAACATGCTCTTCACTATAGAATGATTGCCTACCCAACCACTTGTGTATCATCTGATAAACTGGTACCAACAGCAGTACTACCATCGAAAGCGACAGCAAGATGTCGCGTATCTGAGGATAGAGTCCTGCCTGCCTGCTATCAAGTACCCCTTCTAGTAAGATATCGTAAATCATATAGCCAATGAGCGCATAGAGAATCATGTCACCAATGGTTCTGGAACGCATAGCCCACTTGTAGTTTTTAGAGTGCGATGCCACAAATTTCAGGGGCAAAGTGATAAGCCAGAACAATATCAGATAGAAGGGCACCCGTATGAGTCCCCCAAAGAAAGCCCCTGCAAAATCCCCGAAGAATCTGGAGATCGGGCTCTGTAACGCATCGAACACCTTATCGGCAATCTGCTGCTGAGTTTCTGTCAGTTCCTGCCAAAGCATCACTTAGTCCTGGTATTTAGTGAACTGGTATTTCTTCCTAAGTTGCTCCTTTACCTCTGGGGTCTGTGACGTGAAGAACCCCTTCCATCCTGGGCAATAGTTGATATGCCAGCGCCAAAACCTACCTAGCAAAGACTTCGGATCCTTGTCATACTGTGCTCTGATTTTGCAGTTCTTACATACATGTGCCATAATTTCGTTGTTTCAATTTTTTATATTCCACACAAAGATAATACTAAGTAAATGAAAGCCCAAAAATGGGGGATGCGAAATGACTTAACTTTTCATCATAAAATATGACTTTCCTAGTGAGGGAGTAAAAAATCCCTAGTTAGGGAGATAAAATTTCATATCACATTCCAATCCAGAACAAGAAAGTCAATATTTGAGCCACCCAAAATGTGATTCCTAATATCAATACTATCTTGTTATTTTTTCGATAACATGTCTCAAACCAATCACTACTTTCCCATCGATGTGAAAGCCAAGAGAGTTCACGGCCATTCCTTCCCAATAATATCATCGGACAGAGATAAAGCAGACCTAATAGATTGAGGTCAATAAACATCAATAAGAGAATCACAGATATGAGATAAAGCCACCACTTTTTCTTTGTAGAATGACACACCACATAAAATTGTGGAAATAAGAAAGCCATCCAGTCCCATTTACAGATACCCTCTGGTAATTGTGGATCTGGTTTTGAGGCTTTCAGTATGCTCCAAACAGATAGGTCGCGTCCATAGAAATATTCTTGATGCTTTTCTTTCAGCTCTGGATGGTCTTTAAGGTATTCTTCAGTCAGTCGCTTATATTTGGCTTTTGTCCTCAAGGGATAGATACGGAACCCTTCCTCTCCATTTCTATAGAAAAGCAATTCGGTATTCTTCTCTTCAAATAATCTGGGGAACCATAGTCCATAACGTTTTGCCACCATTTCTTGAAACTCGTCATAGTCATCAAAGTCTGTCACCCAAAAAATCACCTTATCAAGATACCCATGCTGCACACACTGGTCGAATTCCCAAAGGAAATTGTCTGTCATGTTAATGCGTTGTAGAATCACAGGTGCCCTGCGTTGTAAGCTAATTACCACCCCCTTCCATCCGTCACCCACATAGATACGCTTAGCTCCACGTGGAGGGATCAACTCGTTGGGTCTACCTATAGCATATGGATTGAAGAGCTTTTTCAGACTTCTCATCAGTTTCTCTTCACTCTTCGCCCATTTATCGTCGTCTTTGAAACTGCGAAGAAAAAGAATAAAATATTTCAGATAGCTCTCATGCTCTTCAGAATAAAACCTCTGACGGCCGATGTATTTATGCATAATCTGATAGAGGGGCACCAACAATAGTACAGCAATAGAAAACGAGAGCAGCACATCTTCCATGTAGTCCCATGGATCAGCCTGTTGACTGTCAAACACATCATTCAGTAAGATCTCATAAATCAAGAAGCATATCATGAGAAAGAGTATTGTGTCGCTTATGGAGCGTAGGCGCATGGCCTGCTTGTAACCCTTGACACGGGTAGCCATGATTTTGAGTGGCCAAGAGAGAATCCAGTAAAGCACTATGAAGAGAGGAACCATGACGAAACCATTCAACCATGCCGAGGCAAAGGTTTTAAAGAAATCGCTGACGCGATTATCCAGAATGGACTCCCCAAATCCTAAAACTTCCTGTATCATCGTTATTTAGTTTTCAGTCTTGGTATTATGTAAAAATATACTTTAGACGCAGTTCCTCTTTTTCTTTGGAGACTGTTCTATAATAGTATTGTTTTCTATTATAATTGCAAAGATAGTGCAAGGTGAATGAAAAGACAAATTTATTTGTATTTTTGTAGTGTGTTAAGATTATGACAAGGAGAAAAGTCTTATGAAGGTATTAATGATTAACGGAAGTGCACGTCGTAAAGGGAATACATACCTTGCTCTTTGCGAGATTGCCAAGACGTTGGAGTTACAAGGTGTAGAAAGTGAGATAATACAGACTGGCACAAAAGCAGTTCGCGGCTGTATTGCATGCAACCAGTGTAAAATGAAACAGCTTAACAGCTGTGTGTTTAATGATGACATCTGTAACATAGTGGTGGAGAAATTGGCAAATGCCGATGCCCTGATTGTTGGCTCTCCTACTTATTACGGCCAGCCAATGGCACAGTCTTATCACTCATCCAACGTGTATTCTACTCAAATCCGATGGGAGCGCAGAACAAACCAGCTGCCGCTGTTGCCATTTGCCGCCGTGGAGGAAGTACCGCAGTCTTTCAGACACTAAACATGCCTTTCCAGATGATGAACATGCCCGTCGTTACATCACAATATTGGAACGTAGTTTACGGTCGCGAAGAGGGTCAGGCTTTACTCGACACTGAAGGCATGCAAACCATGCGCACATTAGCCAATAACATGGCGTGGCTTCTGAAAAAAATACATGCTAACGGTAAGCCTGACTATCCAGAACGCGAGGAATGGCAGCCAATGCATTTTATCAGATAATGTGTCTTTGCAAAAAATCTTTGCTTAAGAATTGAAACAATAATAATGTGACCCTTCAAGAAAAAGGATGCTATTGACAATCATCAGCTTTTATTTCCCTATTTACCATAGCAGCTACACAAGAGTCTGACCAGACATTTTCTGCAGTCTCCACCATGTCGATAATGGTGTAAATAGGTAGGATGATGCCCAAGACGGTAATAGGGGCACCAATGCCCGACATAAGAGAAAGA
Organism: Bacteroidaceae bacterium; assembly: GCA_017427065.1. Taxonomy (GTDB): domain Bacteria; phylum Bacteroidota; class Bacteroidia; order Bacteroidales; family Bacteroidaceae; genus Bacteroides. The sequence goes on from JAFRTL010000019.1 coordinate 35,293, forward strand.
GTAAGAAAGTAGCATCCCATTGGGACTCCGGCATTGCCAATAGCAGAAACCACAGAGATAAGTATCCAAACAAGGATGGTGGGTAGAGTTATGGATATTCCACCATGTTGCATCACGAAAAGAGAAGTGACAAGGATGAAGGCAGCACAACCATTCATATTGATAGTGGTACAAAGGGGTAACACGAAACGAGCAACCTGACGACGGAGTCCTAGACGCCCTTCTGCCGTTTCCATAGTGACGGGAAGAGTTGCAGCACTGCTCTTGGTAAACAATGCCATAAGCACTGCTGGCATCATCTTGCTCAATGTGCGCAAAGGGTTGATACCTCGTGCAAGAAGAAATAGAGGTAACACCACAAAGAACTGGAGGAGATTGCCACCAAGAATCACCAGCACATAACGCCCAATAGAATCTGCTACTATACCTGCAGAGAGTTGAGCAGATAGTTGGGCAGAGAAAGCTACAATACCTAAAGGCAATGTCCAAATAAGTCCACGAATAAGCAGGAACAGCAATTCCTGAAGTCCCAATAGTCCTTTTACAAGAACCGCCTTATTCTCAGATTCTGGTAATTTGGATAATCCAATACCAATAGCAAAAGCCAACAAAAGCAGAGACAGCACATTACCTTCAAGGAAGGGACGAACGATATTATTGGGGATGACTGAAAGAAGATGATCGGTATAGGACAATTCTTGAGCTACAGGTGTATCAGAAGGCAATGCGATACTCTCCAACGTAAGATTACCCGGAGCAATGAGGACATAGAGCACAGCTCCCACACCTGCTGCAGCAAAAGTCGTAAGCAAGGTATAAACTAATGTAGTCCCAAAGATTTTTCCAGACCCTTTAGAGCCAAAAGTAGCAAAAGTACTGATGACTGCCAACACGATGGTTGGTACTGCCAATAATTGGAATAATCGGGTATAGACTTGGGCTATAAACGTCATCAACTGGTCAAGCCACCCTACACCAAGCAGTCCCAACACTGCACCCACGAGGAGCGCCATTATCCATAAGAGCGTATTCTTCATAAGTCAGTCTGTTTTATGTTCTTATATTCTATTCCTTTATTGGCCCAATAGACTCCTGCTAAAATAAGGAAACAGCCTAGGAAGGCTATGGAAGTCACAGGCTCATTAAGGAAAAGGGCAGAGGCGATCATGGTGGTGATAGGATTGAGGTAGATATAATTAGATGCAGCAATAGTACCTATCTTCTGTAAAGCCACATTCCATAGGTAAAAACAGGCAAAAGAGGCAATGAAGCCCAAGAAGGCCAGGTTCATCCACACCACTGGATCACGAAAACCCTCCAAAGGAAATTTCCATGAAGAAACCAGGAACACAGGAATCATGGTAAGGAGTCCATAGAAGAATAGTTTGCGTGTGATGAAAATAATACTATATCGACCTGTGACACGCTTGATAAGCAAACTATATATGGACCAACTAAAGGCGGCTGCTAATGCCAGGAAATCACCCAACGGATTGAGGTGAAGAATGAAACTTCCGTTATATATTACCAAAGCCACCCCCACCAATGCTATCACAGATCCCCATATCAGTTGTGGGGTAGCGCGCAAATTTCTCAACACTAGGATGCTGATGAAAGTGGTAATAAGAGGATTGGAACAAAGGATGAACGACACATTATTGACGTATGTGATACCCACTGCAGTGTTCTCTGCAAGGAAATAGAGCGAACCACCCGTTATACCAAGCACCATCATGAGCAGTTCATCCCTCCAACCATCAGCAAAAAGCTTACGAGGAGAGATGAACCATATACAGACATAAGCAATGATAAAGCGCAGCTGAAATATCTCATGAGGGGTTAGGCCGTGCAAGAGTAACACCTTAGAGTTGATGAATGTCACACCCCAGATGCCCACAATCACAATGGCCAAAATATGATAAAATAGGTTATTCACGAATCACCAAGAGTCAAAAAGAATGTTCTATCCTTCACAATACATATTTTTATTTAAACAGGTTGGCAGCTACCTCGGCCAGATTCTCAGCACCTGAGCGCTTTGGGAAAGCTTTCTGGATGGCTGCAGCCAACTGCTCTGGAGAGGTGGCTTTGGCACGCAAGGCTTTCACTTTCTTCAGATATTTGAGGTGATTCTTTACATCCTTAGCAGTGCAAAGGCCAGACCCATGATGGGTGATGAAGGTCTTCACGCCACTCTTTAGTACCAATTCATCGTTGGTAATAGCAGCATCGAGCGCAGCTGCATTCTGAGCCTCACGAACAGTAAGATGACCAGCAGATGGCTCTGAGTGCAACAGAGCTACCTGACCGCCAACTACGATAGTCGCAGAAGTGAGAAAACCTGAGGGACCCTTATCGAAACGGAAGGTAATACCATCCCATGTCTTAGTGGCACCATTAGGTACAGCTTCGGCAGTTGTTGTCCAGAAGTCGATGTCGTACATATTGTCCCCATAGCGATTCTTATAGTTCTGCACCATATTCCCCATGCCCTTCATGGTCTCTTTCAGAGGCTCAGGAATGAAGTTATTCTGAGAGAAACTACCACCCACATCGTAACCAGTTATAGTTGCTATCACGGGTTTATTCAACTTCTGCATATACTCCTCATACTTAGCGCCATAAGGCTTAGTGAGAGGCGTCTCAAGTGCAATAAGAGAGGTAGGCCCCTCAATCACGAAACTATGATCGCCAGGACCACCGTCATGGTTGTAGATGTGGAGCTTGAAGCCCTTGAACTGCTGCACGGTGAATGTGCCATCGGCCTGTGCATTCACCACCATGGCACATACCAATGCCATGAGAAACAAAAAGGTTTTCTTCATAATGATACTTTGTTAATTGAAAAATAATAAATTTATTTAGGCAAGTTGAATGCCACACTCATCTCCTTCATCTGTTCGTCACTCATGCCATCGGGTTCGAAGCCCATGCACTTGGCTTTCAAATAGATATCAGCACTCTTCACCAATACATCTATCTGATCAAAGGCATCCATCACATCGAGTCCCTTGGCAAAGACGCCATGCTTTTCCCACAGCACCACGTCGTAGTCTTCCAACTCATGCATGGTAGCAGTCGCCAACGCCTCAGATCCAGGAAGTTCGTAAGGCACTACACCCAATCCCAACGGACAGAAGGCCTTGGTTTCTGGAATCATGCTCCAAAGGAGGCGGGTAAGCACATCTTTCTGCAAGAACTTCTTGGTATGGCTCATAGCTACCAACTCTATTGGATGTGTATGCACGGTGGCATTATAAGGAGAGCCCTGCTCCAACATGCGGTTGTGCACAGCCAAATGTGAAGGAAGCTCACTAGTAGGTTGCACAGGCTCATCGGCGATGATGACGTAAGAGGCACAATCGTCCAATATGCGGATGATGGAACCATTCTGCATAGGCCAACGTGCCAAATCTCGCATGCGCTTGCCCGTGCCCTTGCAATAGAAATATGCTCCCTTGAGATAAGGGAGGGTAATGCCTATCTGTTTCACATCACTAATAGCTGGAAGTGCCTTGATTTCATCATCAACAAATTTAGTGATGTTCACGGTGATGTTTCCACCGTTTCGTTCTGCCCATCCTTTTTGCCAAAGATAGCCTGCCACTTCGGCCACTTTCTCTACCTCGGCTTTAAGGCTGGGATGATTATCTAATACAGATTTCATAATGCTCTATTATTTTAAAAGTTCAGGTACGAAGGTGGAGATGATGAGCACGATAATGCCAATCACCAACACTGTGATAGTCTTCTTGGAGCAGCCCTTCCACTCCTTGAGGATAATACCCCACACATTGCTGAATACCACGTTTAGTGCCATGAGTATGCAGAAAGCGAAAGTGGTGAGTGTAGGACTCTCCGTGAGAAAACCCTTACCCAAACTCAGTCCGAAGAACTGACTATACCACAGCAAACCTGCCAAAGCACAGAAGAGGATATTGTTTCCCCAAAGACTGCCTTTGCCATAGTCGCCCCAAGTGTTGTTCTTGCTATTCTGATAGAAGCAATACACGGCATTGGTGCAGAAACCTCCGATAGTCACTAATAAGGTAGCAGGCAGGGTACTGTACATCGGATTGGTAAGCTCGCCAAAGTTGATGCCCTTACCAAACTCCAATCCCACATTGAAGCAACCACTCATGAAACCAGCCAATAAAGCGATGAGGATGCCCTTAGGGAAGTTGAAGTCCTTCACTGCCTTCTTCTTCTCCTCCTCACTAAGGCTCTGGGCCTTCATGTTACCAGCAATGCCGATGATGGCAATACCTATGAGGGTAACCACCACACCGATGATGACAGCAGCTGTAAGGCTCTCCAGAGGCTTTTGCTCTGGGAAGAAGATATTCAACAACACTGGCCCCATGATGGTACCCAAGCCTGCACAAGTGCCAAGGGCAATGCTCTGTCCCAGTGCCACACCCAGATAGCGCATGGAAAGCCCGAAGGTAAGACCACCTACACCCCACAGCACGCCAAAGAACACCGTCATCCATACGTTGAATGATGGGGCTGTAGAAAAAAGTTCCATGAGGCTATGCCCTGCAGGTACAGCCAACAATGCACCAAGGAATGGGAAGATAAGCCAGGCAAACACACCCTGAACAATCCAGTAACTTTCCCAACTCCACTCCTTAATTTTATTGATAGGCACGTAGCTGCTACTCTGGCAGAACGCGCCTATCGCTATGATTAATAGTCCAATGATGATGCTCATTTCAGATGCGCTTAGAGGTTACATCCTTCTCGTATTGCTGTACTTCAGGAATGAAGGTTTCACCCACGGGCACGTTGTTCTTCAGGTTGAAGTAGTCATAAACCGCACCAAATGGAAGTGACTTCGCTTCTTCCAACAAAGCTAAACGCTCGAAGTTCTGACCGTTGTCTTCATACTCACGCAATTTAGCCAATGGCTCCAATAATGCCTGAAGCAAGCACTTCTGTGTAGCACGAACACCCACGATATAAGCACCGATACGATTAATGCTGGCATCGAAATAGTCGAGACCAATGTGTGCACGATTCAGTGCATCTGCGCGAATCAACTCCTTAAAGAGGTCGAGCGTCTGATCGTTCATAATGGTTACATGATCTGAATCCCAACGTACTGGACGACTCACGTGAAGCATCAGTTCTGGTACGAAAAGAAGCAGTGAAGCCACCATATCGCTCACGTTCTCCGTCTGCTCATAGTGACCAGTATCCAAGGTGTACATCAACTTACGGGTAGCACAGTAACCTGCCACAAAGTCGTGTGAACCGACAGTATAGCTTTCCAATCCGATGCCGAACAACTTGGCTTCCAGACAAGCCTTCATGTGTGGAAGGTTCTCTGCCAAAATCTCATCCAATGAAGCGGCAAAGATCTCACGATAACGCTTACGTTCCACAGTAAGGTCCTTGCTTCCATCATGTACCCAGATATTCATAATGCTAGGATCTCCCTGAGCCTCACCCATAGCATTGGCAATACGACGACAACGCTTTGTGTGCTCAATCCAGAACTCACGGATAGCCTTATCTGGATTAGAAAGCGTCAGATCTCCACTCTTAGGATGTGAGAAACTAGTACTATTGAAATCCAGCTTCAGTCCGTTAGCCTTTGCCCACTCTATCCAACCTTGGAAATGTTTAATCTCCACTTGGTCACGATCCACAAACATACCACCAAACTCTCCATAGGTCTCATGAAGATTCAGGCGATAGGTTCCTGCAAGAAGCGACTTCACCTTCAGAACATCCTGACGCAGTTCATCGATATTACGTGCCTTACCAGGGTAGTTACCTGTCGTCTGGATACCACCTGAGGCAGCTGCTCCGCTCTCAAAGCCCACTACATCATCGGCCTGCCAACAGTGCAAGGAAATAGGGGTCTGTTCCAACAGACTTACAGCCTTATCTGTATCCACACCTATAGCGGCATAACGTTCTTTTGCAATCTCATACGCTTTCTTAATCTGTTCTTCTTTCATGATAATTAATTTTTAAGTTAAACTTTTTTTGTCTGGCAGATTGATCGTGTTTAAGTAGGCTTTATTTCAATCTTTCCAGCACAACATTCCAACTCTCAGTAAACTGTGGATTGTAAGTACTGAGTGGAATGCTGTCGTGTATCATCCGACGCATAGACTTCACATCCTTTGCCATTCCTGCAGCAATGGCTTGGACCATAACATTTCCTATGGCAGTAGCCTCCACGGGGCCAGCTATTACAGGAATACCGATGGCATTGGCGGTCCACTGATTGAGCATTTCGTTACGACTGCCTCCTCCGATGATGTGAAGACACTCGAAACGGGTATTGGTAAGTGTACGCAACTTATCAAGCACCTGACGATAACGCAATGCCAAACTCTCATAGATGCAACGCACTACCTGTCCGCGGGTTTCAGGGATCTTCTCTCCATGCTGACGACAATACTCCTTAATGGCTTCTTCCATATCGGCAGGATTTGCGAACATCGGATCATCAGGGTTGATAATGCTGCGGAACGGTTCTGCTTCGCGAGCCTCAGCATTGATGACATCGTATGGAGCATCTCCCCACTTCAAACGACAACGTTCCAAGAGCCACATGCCACAGATGTTCTTAAGCACACGAATAGTACGCTCCACACCTCCCTCATTGGTAAAGTTGAGAGCTTCAGCATCGGCATTGATGATGGGTTGTGGACTCTCCACACCCATCAGGCTCCAAGTGCCACTGCTCAAGTAAGCGAAATCCTTCAAGGTCGCAGGAACAGCCGCCACAGCAGAAGCCGTATCATGTCCTGCAACGGCCACTACAGGGATAGGCCCCAAACCTGTCAGTTCCTGTACTTCCTTTGTGAGTTTTCCGATAGTCTGTCCCGGATAAACAAACTTTCCAAAGTTCCGTTCCTCAAGCCCCACAGCCATCAGCAGTTCTATTTCGAGCCTACGAGTACGAGCATTAATCAGTTGAGAAGTACTCGCTATCGTATATTCACATACCTTTTCACCAGTAAGCAGATAACTCAGAGCATCGGGTATAAAGAGAATCTTATCCACCATCTCCAAAGCACTGTCGTACTTCCTGCGAAGGACATCTATCTGGAAGAGCGTGTTAAAGTTCATCACCTGAATGCCCGTCAAATTATACACTCGGCTACGAGGAACCTTGGCAAAGAAGGTACGAGGAGCATTCTCAGTCTGTGGATCACGGTATGAATAAGGCAGGCGCAGGAAATGGCCATCCCGAGCAAGCATAGCGAAATCGCATCCCCAAGTATCGATACCGATAGATACAATCTCAGTATCTTTACGTTGAGCAGCAATTTTCAAGCCTTCCAAAATGTTTCGATAAAGCTCGTAAATATCCCAGTAATAGTGCCCTCTAGCCTGAATCAGATGATTAGGGAAGCGGTTCAGTACTTCCTGCTCCATCCCTTTTTCAGTGAAAGTAGCAAGGAGGGTACGACCACTGGTTGCCCCCAAATCGACAGCAAAAAAACTCTTTTTCATATTCATCTTACTAATTTGTGCCCAAAAATAATAAAAATATAAGAAAATAGAAAACTATAGGAAACAGAAAAAATGAAGAAAAGTATTTTGCATATTTATGCATTTATACTACACATATCCTCTTTTGTTGATTTTTCAGCAAAATTTCGGCAAAAATTGCATATTATTTCAAAAATTGTTGTATTTTTGCCTCGTTTTTGGAATAAATATGCAATTATGAAGAAAAAAACTAGTAGGTTAGATACCATTAAAATGCTAGTCTCCAGTCAGGAGATAGGCTCTCAAGAAGAGTTGCTGAACGCCCTGTGGAAGGAAGGATTCAACCTTACGCAAGCCACCCTCTCACGCGACCTGAAGCAACTCAAAGTCGCAAAGGCCACAAATTCGTCGGGTAAATATGTCTATGTACTGCCTAATGATATCATGTACCACCGACAGACAAGTGAAAAGAAAGTAGGCAAGATGATGATGCACTCAGGATTCATCTCCCTGACGTTCTCGAAGAACTTAGCGGTAATACGTACACGCCCCGGTTATGCCAGCAGTATAGCCTATGATATCGACAATGAGAACTACCCAGGTATTTTGGGAACCATTGCCGGTGACGACACTATCTTACTAATAATGGCCGAAGATGAAACCAGAACCAGTATCCGATCTTTCTTGAAAAGAGTGATTCCGGATGCCTAATATATAGACTTTAACTAACAACAACAAATGGAAGAAAGAAAAATCGACGTCATGGTGGCCGATGCCAGCCATGAGGTGTATGTAGATACCATACTCAAGACTATCAGTGATGCGGCAAAGGTACGTGGAACAGGTATTGCTGAACGTACCCATGAGTATGTGGCAACAAAGATAAAGGAAGGAAAAGCCGTCATCGCGCTTTGTGGAGATGAATTCGTGGGGTTCTCTTATATCGAAAGTTGGGGCAACAAGCAGTTTGTGGCTACTTCTGGTCTCATCGTACATCCTAACTACCGTGGTTTAGGGGTTTCCAAACGTATCAAGGCGGCCACATTCCGTTTGGCCCGATTGCGTTGGCCTTGGGCAAAGATCTTCAGTCTCACCAGTGGCGGTGCTGTGATGAAGATGAATACAGAGTTAGGTTACGTACCTGTGCCTTTTGTAGAGTTGACAGATGATGATGCTTTCTGGAAAGGGTGTGAGGGTTGCGTAAACCATCATATCCTGATGGAGAAGGAGCGTAAGTTCTGCATCTGCACAGCGATGCTCTATGACCCTGCCAAACATCCAGAAGACAGACTTTAAACATTGAACATTAAACATTAAACATTGAACATTAACTTTCGGGGCAGCGAGTGCAGAGCCAAGCTTGCTAGAGCTATGCCAAGTTGTGACGAAATTGATGCGAAGCATAATATTAAATCAAAAGATATGGGAAAGAAGAAAGTAGTCGTAGCTTTCAGTGGTGGATTGGATACCTCGTTTACAGTGATGTACCTTGCCAAAGAAAAAGGTTACGAAGTATATGCTGCCAGTGCCAATACTGGTGGTTTCAGTGAAGAACAACTGAAGAAGAATGAAGAGAATGCCTATAAATTGGGCGCTGTAAAATATGTCACCCTCGACGTGACGCGTGAGTATTATGAGAAGAGTCTGAAGTACATGATCTATGGCAATGTCCTGCGTAATGGCACCTACCCTATTTCCGTAAGTTCCGAACGCATTTTCCAGGCTCTGGCCATCGCACGCTATGCCAATGAGATTGGAGCCGATGCCATTGCACATGGTTCCACGGGAGCAGGCAACGACCAAGTGCGCTTCGACATGACGTTCTTGGTATTGGCTCCTGGAAAGGAAATAATCACCTTGACACGCGACATGGCCTTAAGTCGTCAGGAAGAGATTGACTACTTGAATAAGAATGGCTTCCCAGCCGATTTTGCCAAGTTGAAGTATTCTTACAATGTAGGACTCTGGGGTACTTCCATCTGTGGTGGTGAGATTCTGGATTCTGCACAGGGACTACCTGAAAGTGCTTACCTGAAGCATGCCACCAAGACAGGGTCAGAGCAACTGCGTCTGACATTCAAGGAGGGTGAATTGAAGGCCGTGAACGATGTGGAGTACGACGATCCGATCAAGGCCATCCAGAAAGTGGAAGAGATAGGTGCTGCCTATGCCATCGGACGCGACATGCACGTGGGTGATACCATCATCGGCATCAAGGGACGTGTTGGCTTCGAGGCTGCGGCTCCTATGCTTATCATCGGTGCCCACCGCTTCTTAGAGAAATATACCCTGAGTAAGTGGCAACAGTATTGGAAAGACCAGGTGGCCAATTGGTATGGCATGTTCCTGCATGAGAGTGAGTATCTGGAGCCAGTGATGCGCGACATCGAGGCCATGCTTACCAGTTCTCAGCGCAATGTGAATGGAACAGCTATTCTGGAACTTCGTCCGCTTTCATTCTCTACCGTAGGTGTGGAAAGTGAAGACGACCTCGTGAAGAATAAGTTCGGTGAATATGGAGAGATGCAGAAGGGTTGGACAGCTGAAGATGCCAAGGGCTTCATTAAGGTGACTTCCACTGCCCTGCGTGCCTACTACGCTAACCACAAGGAGGAACTATGATAAGAGTTGGAATCATAGGAGGAGCAGGCTATACAGCTGGCGAACTGATCAGATTGTTGATCAACCATCCCGATGTGGAGATTGTGTTCATAAACAGTACCAGTAATGCTGGGAACCTCATTGCTGATGTGCATGAAGGACTCTATGGAGAGACCGACCTTCATTTTACGGACCAATTACCCTTGGATCAAATCGACGTGCTTTTCTTCTGCACCGCACATGGGGATACCAAGAAATTCATCGAAAGTCATGAGATTCCTCAAGCACTGAAAATCATCGACCTCTCCCAAGACTATCGTCTGAAAGCAGAGGGGAACGACTTTGTTTACGGACTTCCAGAACTGAACAGACGCGCCACTTGCAGTGCCATGCATGTGGCCAATCCCGGATGCTTCGCCACCTGCATACAGTTGGGCTTACTTCCATTGGCTAAACAGCAGTTGCTCCAAGGTACCATATCCGTGAATGCCATCACAGGCAGTACAGGTGCAGGTGTGAAACCTAGTGCCACTAGCCATTTCAGTTGGCGCGACAATAACCTGAGTGTGTATAAGGTGTTCCAGCATCAGCATCTGCATGAGATACGCCAATCGCTGTGTCAGCTCCAACCCGATTTCAGTGCCGACATTGATTTCATACCTTATCGTGGAAGTTTCCCTCGTGGCATCTTCACTACGTTGGTAGTAAGAAATAAGTTGGCCATCGATGAATTGATACATCTGTATACAGATTATTACAAGAACGATTCGTTCACGCATATCATCGAGCGCAACATCGACCTCAAGCAGGTGGTGAACACCAACAAGTGTCTGTTGCATTTGGAGAAGTATGACGACAAACTGGTGATTGTCTCTTGCATAGATAATCTGCTTAAAGGGGCCAGTGGTACTGCCGTACACAACATGAATCTCATGTTCGGACTTGAAGAAACCGTGGGCCTGAAGTTGAAGCCAAGTGCATTCTAAATTGAAAATTGAGGATTGAGAATTATGAAACTATTCGACGTTTATCCATTATTTGATATCAACATTGTCAAGGGCAAAGGGTGCCACGTATGGGACGATGAAGGTACGGAGTACTTAGACCTTTATGGCGGTCATGCCGTGATTTCCATCGGGCACTGCCATCCACACTATGTGGAGATGATGACCAAGCAACTGAACACGTTGGGATTCTATTCCAACTCCGTGATCAACAAATTGCAACAGCAAGTTGCCACGCGTTTGGGGAAGATTTCCGGGTACGAGGACTATACCCTCTTCCTCATCAACAGTGGTGCTGAAGCCAATGAGAATGCCTTGAAACTGGCCTCGTTCCACAATGGGCGTACTCGTGTGCTTTCTGCACAGAAAGCGTTCCATGGTCGTACGTCCTTAGCGGTAGAAGTGACCAACAATCCGAAGATCATCGCTCCGATCAACGATGGCGGACATGTGACCTACTTGCCTTTGAACGACCTTCCTGCTTGGGAAGAGGAACTGGCTAAAGGCGATGTGTGTGCGGTAATCCTGGAGTGCATTCAGGGTGTTGGAGGCATCAAGATGGTAACCAAAGAATTTGCACAGGGCTTGTCCCGTGCTTGTAAGAAATACGGTACCGTCCTTATCTGTGATGAGATTCAATGCGGTTACGGCCGAAGTGGAAAGTTCTTTGCTCATCAATGGCTCGATATCGAGCCCGACCTTATCACCGTAGCCAAAGGTATCGGCAACGGATTCCCCATGGCAGGATTGCTTATCAGTCCGATGTTTACCCCTGTCTATGGCCAGTTAGGTACCACCTTCGGAGGCAATCACCTGGCATGTACAGCAGCATTGGCAGTGATGGATGTGATGGAGCAGGAAAATTTGGTGGAGAATGCCCACAAGGTAGGTACATTCTTACTGGAAGAACTGAAAAAACTGAAAGGCATCAAGGAAGTGCGTGGACGTGGCTTGATGATCGGCATGGAGTTCGAGGAACCCATCAAGGAACTGCGACTGAAGTTGCTTAAGGAACACCATGTATTCACGGGCGTCAGTGGCACCAACGTCATTCGTCTGCTTCCTCCACTTTGCTTGAGTATGGAAGAGGCCAAGGAATTTCTGGTACGTTTCCAACGTGTCATCAGCTAATCTCTATGTGTATATTTTTGAAATAAATTGAAATGAAATGCAAGCCGAAAGCAGCTTTATTCACAGGAGCAGCCTGTAAATAAAGTGCAAACAGAGAGCAATCAAGCTTGCTTTAATGTTTCATGTTTAATTTTTAATGTTTAATGTAGTAAAATGAAAATAGCAATTATCGGTGTAGGAAATATGGGTGGGGCAGTCTGCGAAGGACTGTTCAACAAGGGCATGAACGCCACCTACCAAATCACGGTATCCGACAAATCCGTGGAGAAACTCGAACAACTGAAATGCCAGTACCCCACACTGGAAATCACCACCGACAACCGTCAGGCTGCTGCTGATGCAGGGATGGTGATCGTGGCCGTGAAACCATGGTTGGTAAAGCCCGTGGTAGAAGAACTGCAAATGAACGAAAACCAGATTTATGTGTCCATCGCTGCAGGCGTGGACTTTGCACAACTTGAGAGTTACACGGGTCTGAAAGCACAACCCATGTACCGTGTGATTCCCAATACTGCTATCAGCGATCAGCAGAGCATGACACTGATCTGCAAATGCCATACCACAGCGGAACAAGACGCGCTGATCAACGAACTGTTCGGTTGTATGGGACGTATCCTGTTTATTCCAGAAAGTAAGATGGCTGCAGGTACCGCCATTTCCTCTTGTGGCATCGCCTATGCGCTGAAGTACATTCAGGCCAGCATACAGGCAGGTATCGAACTGGGACTTACGGCTAAGGAATCCCGTGACCTTACCGTCCAGACACTTATCGGTGCCACCACCTTACTGAATGCCCATGGGGAGCACCCCTGCGTGGAGATTGAGAAAGTCTGCACCCCTGGAGGCATCACCATCAAGGGCATCAACAGTTTGGAACACGATGGCTTCACCTCTGCTGTTATCAAGGCGATGAAAGCCAGTATGTAAAAAGAAAGGCGAGCCATAAGGCCCGCCTTTCTTTTTCTATGTAACGTCTGATTACTTTCCAAACACGCTGTCCATATAAGTGTAGAATTCAGGATCTTCTCCCATCACGATTTTCACGATCTTACCATTTTCATCCAGCAAGATCTTCCAAGGATAGCCCTGTACCTCATAGGCCTTGGCCACATCACCATCGCCAGCAGGATTATACACATGCAGCCAAGGAATCTGATGCTTCTCCACACCTGCGCGCCATTTGTCCTCACTCTCACGACAGTCGATGCTCAGGAACTCCACCTTGTCCTTGTACTTCTCATAGGTGTTCTTCATCTCAGGGAGTCCGCGGATGCACCAGATACACCAACTGCCCCAAAAGTCCAGCAATGTATATTTGCCCTTGCCGTAAAGTGAAGACAACTTGAAGTCGTTGCCCTGCAGATCCTTCAATGTAAAATCGGGAGCCTGAACGCCCTCCTTTATCTCTTCTTGCATCACATCGATGCCCTTCACTTGGTTTTCACCACCTTCGTTCACTGTAGCCTTGGCGCCGAAAGATATCAGCGCTGCACCAGCCAATACGAGTAAAAATTTCTTCATATCTGTATCCGTTAATTTGTTATATGCGCTGCGAAGGTAGGAAGAATTATCGAGAACAGAAAATCGAACCTCGAGAATTAAGAAGATTTATGAATCACAGCGAATCCGTAATTGTCAATTGTTTAGTGTAACCGTCGCAGTTCATAGAATCGTCGGGTAGCTACGAAGAACAGCGCCACACCCATACCATTCACCACGCTCACCGTCCAGAACGCTGCCGAATAACCCAGCAACTCCGCCACCACACCACCAACAAGGATACCCAGTCCCATGCCCGCATCCCAAGCGATGAGGATACTGCTGTTGGCCGTGCCACGCTCATTGTGGTGCGCCACACTCACAAACATGTTCAGGAAGGCAGGATACATGTGGCCGTTGCCCAAGCCTATCAGAATAGCAGAACCAAAATACCCCACCATGTTCGGACATGCCACGAAGAGCGTATAGCCTATGAACGACAGTACCATGCCACCTGCGGCGTTGTGCGTCAGTTTACCCTCACGGAGCGACTTCGCCCCTTGCAGACGCGACACAAACAGACCGATGGAAAGCAGCATGAAGTAAGTGCCCGTACCACTGGTAATGCCCATCACCTCCTTGCCATAGATGGCCAGATAGTTGCTCAGCACACCAAAACAGAACGCAAACAGCAGAATGTTGATTGCCATCAGCCACGAGCGTGTGAGGAAGAAACGGTCCAATGAGAGCTTCTCCTTGTTCTTCACGATCTCCTTCGTAGGCACTTCCACCGTCTGATCCACCCACAAGCCGATACCCGCCACCGCCAGCGCCAACCAGAACAGCAGCGTGAAGTTGCCCGTTTCATGGTAGATATACAGTCCCACCGTAGGCGCCAGCGCCATGGAGAGGTTGTTGCTCAGTCCGTAGTACCCGATGCCCTCACTGCGCCTCGAGGCAGGCAACACATCAATCGCCACCGTACTGTTGGCCACCGTCAATGCTCCAAAGGGCATGCCATGCAGGGTGCGCACGATGGCAAACAGGAGCAGCGTACTTGCTGCCAGATAGCCTGCGAAGAAGGCAAAGAAAAAAAAGAAACATACCATCAGCACCCGCTTGCGGTCAAAACTGTCCACCACGAAGCCACTAAACGGACGGATGATCAATGCTGCGATGGTATAGCCCGACAGCACGATACCTATCACATCCTTCGTGGCCCCAAACCGTTCGCTGAGGTAAAGCGGCAGCAGCGGAGTAAGCAGGTAGAAGGCGAAGAACAATGCGAAGTTCGCCACCATCACCTTGATGTAGTTCCTATTCCACAGCCGCTCCATCATGCCTTAGTATTCGTACATTTTCACACGGAACGCACCCACCTTGCCCACAGGGATAGAACCACCTACCCCGGCGTAAGCCACCTCGTCACCGTTGATGCGATGGGCGTAGAGTTTCCCGTTGGCATCGAAGCGCAACTCATCCACCGAGAGGAACGCAGCTGCCTGTGCCTTGCTCTTGCTGCCCTTTCCGAAGCTGATGGAAGCACCGCCCAATCCGCCAGCCACGATGAAGTCGCCTTCACCCACCTGGATGATCAGTGCCCCCGACGTGTCCATATTCACCGTCGTCTCGTTGTTGGTACCGGCACCGAACATCGCCTCTGCGGCCTCCGTACTGAATCGACGCATCGTAATCTGATAGCCGCCCATCTCCACGCTGTCGGTATCACGACCAGTGGTCAGATACAAGCCACTGCACTTATCGGTACCCACATACTCCGTCAGGTAAGGCATCAGCGCCTCCAGCATCTGGTAAGCCTCTCCATAGAACCATGGGTTATAGTTGGGAGAGTCCGTCAATCCACCACCATCGATGCCGAAAGGTGCATAGCATAGTGCGCCATACTTGCCAATGGTGTAGAACGCTCTCGAAGCACCATCAATGTTGCTTGTCGTCTCAGGGATAAACAGCGGATTGCCACTCAGCGTATAATCCTCCAGGATCGTGTCGAAGATCTGCACGGCATAGATATCAGGGGCGATGAAGTCGATGCTTGGTGCGCCAGCCCTCCAGATGTCTATCAGGTGTGCTTCAGGACCACCGCTCGGATAGATGCCAGGCTGCGTCTGTGCAGGGGCTTTCATCCACGCATTCACATACATCGGCAATGCCAGTTCCGCCTTACCTGCCTTGGTCACTTGCTCCACGAAAGTGGCATAGTTCCACGCATTGAAGATCTCCTCCGTGAGGTAGTTGTACGACGTATGCCAATCGGTATCATTCACCAACTTACCCACGCCGAACACCTCTTCCCATGTGCCCTTCTCCTTGTTGCCATTGGCATTCCAAGCCTCCAGAATGGCAGGATGCAGTGTCTTCTTGTTGGCCTTCAGGTAACTGATTAACTGCTGTGGCACCTGACTGCTAAATGCCCTGTTGGCCAGTTCGTTGAAGTCGCGCATGGCATCGTTAGGCAGTCCTTGGAACGTCGCTCTCATGTTCACCGTGCCAATCTCGTTCTCTATCTGCATCATGATCACCGTATGGTCGCGGTCCACTTCCTTGATGTGTCGCATCAGGTGTGCGAAGGCGTTGGCATCCGCCTTAGCGGTCTCGGTACCCAGAGTAGAAAGCGTGATGGTCTCACTGCCGCCCTTCAGTTTGGTGCGTGGGAAGCGCTTGGTATCCTTCTTCACCCAAGCAGGTGTATAGGTGCTTTCACCGTTCTTCCAACTGCCGAACCACAGCACCACCAACTTCAGGTTCTCTTTCCGTGCTCCACTGATCATATTGTCGATGATGGTGTAATCGAACTGCCCCTCCACAGGTTCCAGCAGTTCCCATGTCACAGGTGCTATCACCGTGTTCATGTGCAGAGCCGCCATGCGTTTCCACACATCCGCCATATATTCCACGCTACCCGTAGTACTGTTGTGTAACTCGCCACTCAGTGCGATGAACGGTTTTCCATCCACCAGCAACTGCGTACGTCCGTCACGCGTCTTATTTAATCTTGGCAACTCCTGTGCCATCAGGCAGGCGCACATCAGCAGTGCCAGTCCTGCAAGTAATAAATTTTTCGTTTGCATATTAGTTCAACTTATTTTGTACTGCAAAGTTACTATTTTTCTGTAAAAAATACTATCCTTTCGAATAAACACTGGTTAAGACGGATTCATCAAGGTTCTTTGACTTCCCCGTCTATATTATATAATTTACAACTTCGGAGAGGGGTTTGTCAAGACCCTAGTAAAACTTTAACATTTGTTTACATTTGAACATATAGTAATCATGCACTTTTTCATTTTGCATTGTTGAAGATTTTTGGGAGTTTTAGAGAGAAGTTTTGACATAAAGGCTTCTTTTATCCTATTCTTCGAAAAAAAGCCATAGCCTATCGTTATGCGTGAGTGCATAAATATTCAGATATGCAAAGAAGATTGCATAAAACTCTTTCGTAAGGGAATTCGGTCTCCCTCACGAGGGAATTTTTACGCCCTCACGAGGGAGGTCAAATTTCAGCGCAAGGATCGTAAGACTCCCTACCCTTGTTTCTGCATAAATATACAGTTTGAGGGACCTAAATTTCATTTATTTCATTTCAGTTATTTTTAAAATTTAGTATACGCTTACTTATATAACCCTCTACCTATGAATAGAATTTACTATATATATTTATATA
>JAFRTL010000020.1 GCA_017427065.1 Bacteroidaceae bacterium
ATAAATACAGGCAGGCCGCAACGGGCTTCTTGTACTACTCTGTTTCTGTTCATTGTAAGCATTTTATTGGACGAACTCCCCTCCGAAAGGCGGAAAGCGGATACAAAGATACGGAATTTTCCACATTCAATCCAAATTTTTAGGAAGGAATTTTCAGGAAAATTTCACACCAACAAATAAAACATATCCACGCCTCCTCTCCTGGAAAGCGGCTGCAAAGGTAGGACCTTTTTACCAATCCACAAAACTTTTTCAACTATTTTTTTGAAGTTTTTTCACGCAATCGATTTTTGCGCTATCTTTGCACACAAAAGTAACACCAAAATGGAAGCATCAGTCATAGAAATTGTCACCAAAACGCTCTTCATAGGCATAGGTGTCCTATTATTCATCCAAATTCTTTACCACCTTATTATATATATAAGTATAATCAGGCATCAAGGAAGAAACCATAAGGGGAAAAACAGTTATTCTGACGAGCAGCCACCACTTTCCATCATCATTTATCACAATGGAGAAGCTGAAGAGTTGGAGCAACACCTTCCGAGCCTCCTCACGCAAGACTATCCACAATACGAAGTCATTGTCATTACCGACCATAAAATTGGCGAAAGCGTAGATTACCTTAAAAGAATCAAAGCGACATACCCTCACCTCTATTATAGCTATCTTCCAGAATCTTCCAAATGGATCAGTCGCAAGAAACTCGCCATCACTTTAGGAATACGTGCTAGCAAGTACGAATGGCTGATTTTTACCGAATCATTCTGCAAACCCCAGAGCAATCATTGGCTTGCTCTCTTTGCACGAAACTTTACCCCTACTACACAGATAGTGCTAGGATACAGTGCCTTCCAGAAAGCTAAAGGATGGAAGCAACGTTGCATCTGTTTCGACAACTACTTCCGAAGCCTTCGTTACCTTAGCTTTGCTCTTCTACGCCTCCCTTACATGGGAATCGGGAGAAACATGGCCTATCGGAAAGAACTTTTCACTGTAGACAAAGGATTTGGTAAACATCTTGATTTGCTTCGTGGTGATGATGACCTTTTCATTAATCAAGTAGCCAACAGGAAAAACACGAGAGTAGTCACTGATAACGAAGCATTGGTAGTAATGGAACCCGTAAAATTGAAGAAATTCTGGAGAGAAGAACGACTGGGATACGAATCCACTTCCCGCCATTTCAAAGGCATTCACAGACATCTCCTAGGTTTTGAGACCCTTACCCGTTTTCTATTCTTCCTCTTCGTAATTGGAGGCATTGCATGGGGAATCATTCAGTTACACATCCCATTGATTATCATAGCATCCTTATGTCTGATAATCAGGTTTACAAGTCTAGCCTTCATCCTCAACAAATCCGCAAAAAACATCGGAGAGAAAAACAGGTACTACTTTACTCTCCCACTGCTTGACGTACTCCAACCGCTCCATTCTCTGAAGTGGAAACTCGCATACCTCTTCAGCGACAAGAGCGACTACAAAAGACGTTAATGTTACTCATAACGCATGGAAGTTGCAGGCTTTATTTTCGCGATTACATAAGAAGGACCCACCAGCATCAGCACAGAAATCAACAAGGTTCCCACATTGAGCAATAAGAAATGCCAGAAACTCAGTGAGACAGGCACTGTGTCCATATAGTAAGTTTCAGGATCGGGTAAAGGAATCACTCCAAACCACTTCTGAATGAAATAAAAAGCCAATCCAACGAGATTTCCCCAAAGCATCCCCTTTCCAATGATAAAGACCGAAAGCCAGAGGAAAAGCTTCCGAATCTTCGCATTATCTGCTCCAAAAGACTTCAGCGTACCTATCAGCGATGTGCGTTCAATAATCAAAATGAGCAAGCCAGAAATCATCGTAAAGCCCGCAATACCTATCATGAGTGCCAAAATCACCCAAATGTTCACATTCAGCACATCGAGCCATGCAAAAACTGCCGGATTCAGTTGCTCTACATTTACCGCACAATACTCATGTCCATACTCGTCGGTCTTGTCATACACCTGAGAACCAATGTCATACGTCGTTTGTTCCAACTGTCCATAATCATACAATTGCAACTCCACACCACTCACTTGATCCTTTTCCCACTGATTCAGTCGATTCACCATGCATATATCAGTAAAAAGAAACAGATTGTCAAACTCAGAGAGATATGTCTGATAGATTCCCACAATTTGCAGTCTTCGAGCACGCACATTCTCACGCACATAATAGGTGTCTATTTTATCCCCCAACTTCAAGTTCATCTTATCCGCTAACGATTTAGAGATCACCACCCTATTTGTTGTTATTGAATCACTGAATTGCGGGAACTCTCCTTCCAGCATACATTGTTGGAAGAAAGACCTGTCATACTCAGGCCCCACCCCTTTGAGAACCATCCCCTGAAAAGCAAGGTCGGTCTTTATCATACCTGGCTTATAAGAGTAACGCTGATAATGCTTCACCGTCTTATAATCAGACAATTGCGCAGCTAATGCATCTGTTAATTGAATGGGTTGAGTATCATAATTGCCTACCGATGTTGGCTCCGTAAGTTGGAGATGAGCCCCAAAACCCACGATTTTGTCACGCACCTGCTGCTTGAAGCCCACAATCACCGATACCGATACCAACATCACGATCAATCCCACCGCCATACCAAGCGTTGAAATCAGAACAGCAGGACGCGATACTTGTTTCTTCGCATCCCCGCCATTATATATTTTCCTTGCCAAATATAGTGGTAGATTCATATGCCTTTATCAGTTTTACAAGGCACAAAAATACAAATATTATTTATTTTATAAAACATCGAAGGAAAGGAAATGATGATTGAAATATGATAGACGAAGAAAACAAAAAAGGAAACCATCAATTCCATGAAAATTGGCAATCTAAAGAATAGAACATAAATCCCCATTTCTATCTTTAACTAGCAAAATAAAACTTTCTAGTTAGGAAAATATTTTTCCCTCACTAGGGAGTTAAAATTTCCTCGGGATATTATTAAAGAATAACACCTACAGTTTAAGAGAAGAATCTAAAGAATAGAACAATTTGCCATGTCTGATTAAAACCTTAAAAGTGTACAGATGTACAGTGTACAGTTAGTTTTTCTCCTAATATCAATTACGGAAAATCCGAAAATCAAAAAAAACGAGGTTGCTTTATACGATGTTGTGTATTTATTTGTATCTTTACGGCAATAAAACCGAGATACTATGACAAACGACTGTCCCTCAGTATTTTTGATCTATACAGGTGGCACTATCGGAATGATAGAGAACCCTGAGACTGGAGCCTTAGAGAGCTTCGATTTTGCGCATCTGCTGAAACAGGTGCCAGAACTGAAGCGCTTCAACTATCGCATTGGCTCCTACCAGTTTGACCCTCCTATCGACTCCTCGGACATGGAGCCTAATTACTATGCTAAAATCGTGGAAATCATCACGCAGAACTATGACGACTACGATGGTTTCGTGATATTGCATGGCACCGATACGATGGCTTACACGGCATCGGCCCTGAGTTTCATGCTGGAGAATCTTTCGAAACCCGTGATCCTGACGGGTTCGCAACTGCCCATCGGTATGCTGAGAACTGATGGAAAGGAGAATCTCATTACCAGCATCGAGATAGCTACAGCGAAACATCCAGATGGTACGGCCATCGTTCCAGAGGTATGTATCTTCTTCGAGAACGAGCTGATGCGCGGAAACCGTACAACAAAGATCAATGCGGAGAACTTCAATGCTTTCCGTTCATACAACTTCCCTTCACTTGCAAAGGTAGGTATACACATCCGCTATAACGAGCAGTTGATACGTCGTCCTGACCTTTCGCAACCGATGAAGCCACACTACCTTTATGACACGAATATCGTAGTTCTGACGCTCTTCCCAGGCATCAGTCGCAATATCGTGGAATCGGCCTTAAAATTCGAGGGACTAAAGGCAGTAGTGCTGAAAACCTATGGATCGGGCAATGCCCCACAAAAGCCTTGGCTTATTCAAGCGCTGCGTGAAGCAACAAACCGTGGTATCATCATCGTGAACATCACACAGTGTCCTAGTGGATTAGTGGAGATGAAACGCTATGAAACGGGACTTCAGTTATTGCAAGCGGGTGTTATCAGTGGATATGACAGTACACCAGAGAGTGCCATCGCCAAGCTGATGTTCTTGTTGGGACATGGATTGAACAACGAGGAAGTTCGGCGGTTTATGGATTCGAACTTAGCTGGAGAAATTACGAAATAAATTGAGAATTGAGGATTGAAAATTGAATACTATGAATAATAATCGAACAATGAGTAATGTGCGCTGGGTGATCTGCGCCATGCTTTTCTTGGCGACCACCGTGAACTATATGGACAGACAGGTGCTATCTTTGACATGGAAAGATTTCATTGCACCAGAGTTCCATTGGAGTGATTCTGATTATGGTAAGGTAGCAGCCATTTTCTCCATCGTTTATGCCATCGCCAATCTGTTTTCTGGGCGTATCATCGATTGGCTAGGTACGAAACGCGGCTATCTATGGGCCATCGGTATATGGTCTGGTGGCGCATGCCTCCATGCACTTTGCGGATGGGCAACCGAGCACATCGTTGGTGTGCACAATGCCGCAGAATTGGTGGGAGCCACAGGACAGATAGCTTCCATGATCTCTATGGTGAGCGTCTATTTCTTCATCGCTGCACGTATCGTGCTGGCATGTGGTGAAGCGGGCAACTTCCCTGCAGCCGTAAAGGTAACAGCGGAGTATTTCCCACAGAAAGACCGTGCCTTCGCTACTGCCATTTTCAATGCTGGAAGTACGGTGGGTGCATTGATTGCCCCCCTTACCATCCCATCATTGGCCAGCTACTTCCGTAGTATCGGTGTGGGCAATGGTTGGGAGATGGCCTTCCTCATCATTGGTGGATTGGGCTTCATCTGGATGGCATTCTGGGTATTTATATATAAAGAAGTGGACCATAACCCACGTGTGAATGCAGCCGAGCTGTCTTATATCCGTCAAGATCAAGGTGTGGAGGAGAAACCTGTAGAAGAAGATCAGCAGCCAAAGCTTGGAGTGATAGATTGCTTGAAACTTCGCCAAACATGGGCGATCATTCTGGGTAAGTTCTTTACCGATGGTGTGTGGTGGTTCTTCCTCTTCTGGACACCAGCCTACTTGAGTGATGTCTATGGACTTACCAGTGATACACCTACGGCGCAGATGCTTATCTTCGTGCTTTATGCTATCACAATGCTGGCACTTTATGGTGGCAAACTGCCAACCATCATCATCAATCGCACAGGACTCAATGCCTATAGTGCTCGCATGAGGGCCATGTTGGTTTTCGCCCTGTTCCCATTGTTGGGACTGTTTGCTCAGCCTTTAGGCAACTACAGTTATTGGTTGCCTATCATCCTGATCGGTATCGTAGGAGCAGCACATCAGTCATGGTCGGCCAATCTATACAGTGTGGGAAGCGACCTCTTCCCCCATCGTGCGGTAGCCACCATCACAGGATTGAACAGTGCCGCAGGAGGTCTGAGTTCGTTCCTCATAAATATGGGTTCTGGTAAGCTCTTCGATTATGCCGATGCCACCCAAATGACGTTCCTCGGTTTCACTGGCAAGCCTGCTGGCTATTTCATCATCTTCTGCTATTGCTCCGTAGCATACTTGGTAGGTTGGATCATCATGAAGACATTGGTGCCTAAGTATAAGCCAGTGGCGTAAGAGTTTGGTTTAGAGTTAAGTGATTAGGGTTTAGAGTATGAAAAGGATAAAATTAGGTTGTATTACATTCTGTCTTCTTCTTGGCAATAATCTTTTGGCGCAAGATGTAGTTAGTCGTGACTCCATCCCATCGACCAAAGAGGAGAAGAACCGCAATGTAATGCTGAACGCATCGAGTGACAACCAGCCACGTCAGATTTCTATCGGACTACCCGATGGAGAGGCTGTGGATATCTTCGAAGATGGCACACCGGTGAGTTATCTATTCTGGCCCGATTATCCATATTACTCTTGGCGTGGAGGAGCTAGCTATAGCAGCCAGAACCTTCTCTCGCTTAGTGAAAGTACGCTGCAATACGGTAAGTGTACCTACGTACTAGGTAGTCAGAGTCTGAAGGCTGGAGATCAGTTCCAAGGATTGGTGAATTACACTACCAACATTTACGGCAAGCAGGTGGTAGATGCCAACATCAGCAGTCCACTGGGACGCGGATGGGGATTCACTGCAGGCACCTATCAAGGATTCGACCCTGGAAGCAATCACCTTGACGCGCTTCACATACAGGACGAGATGCACATCTATAAGGCTAACATCAGTAAACTCTTTGCCGATGGACGCGGAGAAATGTCACTTAACTACAAGTATTCCCGTTATGCAGCCATGCCCGACAACTACGGTCTGTTTTACTACAATGGAAAAGACGGAAGTGTGGATGAATTGTCCGACTTCAGTCTGGGACATGACCAATTGCTAGCCGACTACTCTTACATCAATTACATCAGTATGAAGACTGGAGAACGCATGCGTCGCACCATGCGCCGTGCCAATCTGGTCAGCAACCATCAGATGACATTTAATCTGCGCTATGACCTCACTGAACAAACGCAACTCAACATCAGCAGCAAGTTAAAGACCTCCGATGTCAACAAGGTGATGATGAAACTCGCAGGTATTTTCCAAGCTAATCCTACCGATGGATATACATACGATGATGGCATCCCATACAGCGGAAATATACAGAACCGCTACATGCTCTATTTCGAGGGTATGGAGCGAAGTTGGATGACCACCGCCACACTCACAGGGAAAAGTAATGACCAGCGCCACAGTTGGCGTTTAGGACTGAACGAATGGTGGAACCGGGCCAACATCTATACCAATACAGGCGTCTATGCACATGAAGCCAAAGCCTCTCCTCGCAAGTTGCTGAAAGACGGCGAAGAGGCATCTGGCTACAATGAGGGTAGTGAGTATTACGACGGCCATGAGAACCGCCTTGCCCTCTTTGCTTCCGACGACTGGGATATCACCGAACACCTCTGGATCTCTGCTGGCCTTCGTCTTGAGTGGATGCGCCAACAAGGCAATGCCGCTTTGGCTTACACTGAAGATGGAAAGATTATTGAACCTGCCAATGAACGCACTTACGCCTTCAGTCTTAAACAAGCGCGACGCAACCGCTTCGGCACTTATGATTGGCTGAATCCTGGTTTCACCTTCAACGGACGTTATACCCTCTTGCAAGGTTTCGGACTGGTAGGTGAGTATGTGTATGTGAAGCAACGCCCTAACCTGCAAGATTATGCTGGTCCTTTCATGCCACAAATCGATCCTATCAACGTACATATGGCCAAAGGCGGTATTTTCTGGAACAATAGTTGGATGCAACTTACCTCGCAGATTACCTACATCAATCAGACGAAATATAAGTTCCGTGATCAGTTCACCAATCCGAACGACCAAAGCGAAACTATCATCCTACCTATCGTAAACGATGTGGCCACATTGGGATGGACTACCGATGCGGTAATCACTCCTTTCGAGGGATTCAGTTTTCACGGACTGCTCACATTACAGAATCCAAAGTACAAGAACTTTACCTTCCAGCCCATCTTCAAAGATGGTCCTGGACAACTATACAACTTCAACGACAAGAACGTGATAGCCATGTCGAAGGTCATTGCTGAGTTGGATCCCTCTTACCAGAAAGGCGATTGGCGTTTCTGGCTTAGCTTCCGCTATCAGAGTAAGCAATACATCAACCGTACCAATACGCTCTACTTTAAGGGCCGTTGGGAGACCTTCGGAGGTGTAGATTTTACTTATAATAAGCATGTGAGTTTCTCACTCAATGTCATCAACATCCTTAACCAGAAGGGAGCTAGTGGCAGCATCGCAGCTGCTGATTTGGCCACCGATGTAAGTGGTTATCAGAACCACTACCTGATGTCGGGAACGTATATACGTCCATTCACTGTAGAACTAACCACTAGCATTAAATTCTGAGCCATATCAATAAATATACAAATATGAAGAAAAACAATAAGATCATACTGGCATCTCTTTTTATTATACTGGCATTAATTTCCTGCAAGCAGAAGGAGAAACATGAAATATCATATATTCTCAGTCCTGTTGACTATGTTAGTACGCTAGTAGGCACTGCCAGCACCTATGAGATGTCTACTGGCAATACTTATCCTGCCATAGGTTTGCCTTGGGGCATGAACTTCTGGACACCGCAAACAGGGAAAAATGGAGATGGATGGCAATACACCTACAACGCCACACACATCCGAGGATTGAAGCAGACACACCAACCAAGTCCTTGGATCAACGACTATGGTGAGTTCTCACTGATGCCTGTCACTACTGGTCCCATCATCAACGAAGACGAACGTGCCAGTTGGTTCTCCCACAAGGCCGAAACCGCTACACCTTATTACTATAGCGTCTATCTGGCCGAGCATGATGTCACTGCAGAGCTTACCCCTACCGAGCATGCTGCAGCCTTCCGTCTCACCTATCCCGAGTGCGAGATGTCTTATTTGGTAGTAGATGCCTATGACGGAGGCTCTTATGTAAAGATTATCCCTGAGGAAAACAAGATCGTGGGCTACACTACAAGAAACCATGGTGGTGTGCCGCAAGGGTTCAAGAACTGGTTCGTCATCACGAGCGACACTCCTTTCAACTATTGGCTCACTGCCGAAGGAGAGCAGACCAGTGAGGCACTGGAAGCTACCAGCAACCATGCGCAGGCACTCATTGGTTTCCCCACTTCCAAGGGGCAGCAGGTACATCTGCAAGTAGCCTCCTCATTCATCAGTTTGGCACAAGCTGAGCAGAACTTACAAGAGGTTATCGGACAAACCTTTGATGGTCTGAAGCAAGAAGGCCGCGAACGCTGGAACGAAGTCTTAGGACGCATCCGCATAGGAGCTGATAGTGACAAAGACGACTTGCAAACCTTCTACTCCTGCCTCTATCGTGCACTGCTTTTTCCACGCGATCTCTCTGAAATCGATGCCAACGGCAGACGCTTGCACTACAGCCCTTACAATGGACAAGTGTGTGAGGGATATCTCTTCACCGATACAGGTTTCTGGGATACCTTCCGCTGCCTGCTGCCATTGCTGAATCTGATCTATCCAGACCAAAGCGCCAAGATTCAAGAAGGACTGGTGAATGCCTACAAGGAGAGTGGTTTCCTACCCGAATGGGCCAGTCCTGGACATCGCGACTGCATGGTGGGCAACAACTCTGCCTCTGTTGTGGCCGATGCCTATCTGAGTGGCGTGCAAGGCTATGATGCGGAAACGCTTTGGCAAGCCGTGACACACGGAGCACACAGCGAGCATCCCACCATTGAGTCTACAGGTCGTAAAGGCTATGCATACTACGATTCTTTAGGCTATGTTCCTGCCAATGTAGGCATCAATGAAAGTGCTGCCCGTACGCTGGAGTATGCCTATGACGACTGGTGCATCTACACCTTCGGGAAAGCCCTTGGAAAGAGCGAAGCCGAGTTGGCACCTTATAAAAAGGCTGCACTGAATTACCAGAATCTCTACAATGCCGACTACCGTCTGATGGTGGGCCGCAATGCTGATGGTACCTTCCACCTGCCTTTCAACCCACTGAAGTGGGGAGGTGATTTCACAGAAGGCAACAGCCTGCATTACACCTGGTCAGTATTCCACGATCCTGCAGGCCTTATCAGTCTCATGGGCGGTGAGGAGTCCTTCAACCAGATGCTCGACTCAATCTTTACCATTCCTCCCATTTTCGACGAGAGTTACTACGGCTCTGTAATTCACGAAATCCGCGAGATGCAGATCATGAACATGGGAAACTACGCCCATGGCAACCAACCCATACAGCACATGATCTATCTGTACGATTGGAGTGGGCAGCCTTGGAAGACACAGCAACGTATCCGTGAAGTGATGCAGCGTTTCTACACTGCTGATCCCGATGGCTACTGTGGTGACGAGGACAACGGCCAGACCTCTGCATGGTATGTCTTCTCAGCCCTTGGATTCTACCCCGTATGCCCTGCCAGTGGTGAGTATGCCATAGGTACCCCACTCTTCCGCAACGCCCTCATCACGATGCCCGATGGCAAGGAAGTGCGTATCTCTGCGCCAGAGAATAGTCGTGACAACTGCTTTGTGCAAGGCATCACTCTAAATGGCACTTCATGGGATAAGAACTACTTCCGCCAAGCCGACCTGAAAGATGGTGCTTCTATCACATTCTCCGTATCAGATAGTCCAAATACAGAGCGAGGCACCCAAAAGGATGCCCGCCCGTATTCGCTGTCTGGAGAATAGCCGTTAGAACTGGAAATAATTCTTAGCGTTGTAGTAGCAGATGTCTTCCACCATCTGGCAGATGCGTGGCATCTCCTCCACAGGCAGTTCGCCATTCTCCACATCACGTCCGATGAGGTTGCAGAGGATGCGACGGAAATACTCATGGCGTGGATAGCTGAGGAACGAACGGGAATCAGTCAGCATACCTACAAAACGACTGAGCAGTCCTTGCTCTGAAAGCGTATTGAGCTGTGCCTCGATACCTCCCTTCTGATCGAGGAACCACCAGCCACTACCCCACTGCATCTTGCCAGGCATGCTGCCGTCTTGGAAGTTGCCTATCATGGTGGCCACCATGGCATTGGCAGCAGGATTCAGATTATAAATGATGGTCTTCGCCAGTTGCCCATAATGATCCAGACGGTCGAAGAAATGCGCCATCTCCTTAGCTGTGTTCACCTCTCCGATGGAATCACATCCTGCATCTGGCCCCCAAGACTTGAACAGACGGGTATTGGTATTGCGGATAGGTCCGTAGTGGAACTGCTGTGTCCAACCTTTCTGATCGTTGAGCATAGCAAAATAGAAAAGCATGAAACTCTTGAATTGGCGAATCTCTGCAGTCTCCAGATCGTTTCCTAATTTCAGTTTTTCGAAAATCACATCTATTTCCTTAGAATCACTCACACGCTCGCCGTAGAATTCCTCTATACCATGATCGGAAAGTTTGCATCCCATGGAAGCGAAGAAATCATGACGATCCTGAAGCGCTGCCAAGAAATCATCGAATGTCTCTATCTGCTTGCCGCTTACTTGTGCCAACTTAGCCACATAATCCTTAAACTGTGGCACATTCTCTACAGCCATGGCCTTATCTGGTCGCCAAGTTGGCAGCACCTTGATTTCAAAACCACTCTCACGGATGGCCTTATGGTATTCCAAAGAATCAACGGGATCATCGGTAGTACAAACCACCTCCACACCATAGCGACGCATGAGTCCACGAGCCGAAAACTCAGGAAGTTGCAACTTTGCGTTGCACTCGTCGTATATCTCACGAGCCGTATCTGGATTCAAGAGTTTGTTGATGCCAAAGGCAGTACGAAGCTCCAAATGAGTCCAGTGATACAGTGGATTACGCAGGGTATATGGAACCGTTTCTGCCCATTTCTGGAACTTCTCCCAATCAGAAGCATCTCCAGTGATGAAATGTTCCACTACTCCATTGGCACGCATGGCACGCCATTTATAATGGTCGCCACCCAACCACAGTTCTGTGATAGAGCGGAACTTATAATCCTCTGCTATCATCTGCGGATTCAGATGACAATGATAATCTATAATTGGCAGTTTCTCTGCATGCTCGTGATAGAGCATCTTAGCCGTCTCCGTCTGCAACAAGAAATCGGCATCCATGAAGTTTTTCATAGTGGTTAATGTTTCAGTTTCTCAATATATCCCAACGCCTCTTTGCATTTTTCTGTCACATATGCCCAATCTCCTGCAGCCACACGGTCTTTAGGGAAGAGTTTGCTACCCATACCAACACAGAAAGCACCGGCTTGGAACCATGATTTAAGATTCTCTTCCGTAGGTTCTACGCCACCTGTAACCATAATGTTGGTCCAAGGCATAGGAGCCATAAGTCCTTTGACAAACTTAGGACCCAGTACATCGCCAGGGAATACTTTTACCAAGTCGCATCCTGCTTCCTGAGCAAAGCCCACTTCGCTCACACTACCACAACCAGGAGTGTATGGCACCAAGCGACGGTTGCAGACCTTTGCTACCTCTGGATTAAACAGCGGACCAACGATGAAGCAGGCACCCAACTGTATATAGAGAGCCGCAGTGGCAGGATCAACAATGGAACCTGCACCTAATGCCAAATCTGGGCACTCCGCAGCGGCAAACTTCACCACTTCTGCAAATACCTCATGGGCAAAGTCGCCACGATTGGTAAACTCGAAGGCACGTACACCTCCCTCATAGCAAGCTTTCACCACTTGCTTAGCCACTTCCGCATCTTTATGATAGAATACTGGCACCATGCCTGTGGCATGCATCTTGTTCAATACTGTAAGTTTCGTAAATCTTGCCATATCTCTAAACTCTAAACCCTAAACCCTACACTCTAAACTATTAGCAATACCTAATTCAAGACCACGGAGCTCTGCTAAGCCACGTAAGCGGCCAATGCAGGAGTATCCTGGATTAGTTTTCTTACGCAGGTCATCGCACATCTGATGACCATGATCTGGACGCATCACGATGCTCTCACCACGCTGTTGCTGAATCTCCAAGAATGCTTTCATCACCTCATACATAGGCACATCGCCTTCCAAGTGATTGGCTTCATGGAAGTTGCCCTCGGCGTCTCGCTGGGTGCTACGCAGGTGTACAAAGTGGATGCGATTTGCAAAGCGACGCATCATGTCGGGAAGGTCATTCTCTGCACTCACACCCAACGAACCTGTGCATAAGCAAAGGCCATTGCTCTGATTTGGCACTGCCTCAATCAGTTTCTGGAAATCTTCTGCACGGCTCATGATGCGTGGAAGGCCTAAGATGGAGCATGGTGGGTCATCAGGATGAATCACTAACTTCACGCCTGCCTCATCAGCTACTGGAGTCACTTGTTTGAGGAAGAAGATGAGGTTGTCACGCAACTTCTCTGGCGTGATACCCTTATATCTATCTAACTCTGCTTGGAACTGCTCCAATGTAAAACTTTCCTCAGAACCAGGAAGACCTGCAATCATGTTGCGAGTCAGCAACTGCTTATCCGCTTCTGTCATCTGCTGATAGCGTGCCTTAGCCTTGGCTATTTCCGTTTCAGAATACTCCTTCTCAGCCCCTGGACGTTTCAAGATAAAGAGGTCGAATGCTACGAAGGCTGCTCTCTCAAAACGCAGGGCACGGCTCCCATCTGGCATCTCGTAAGCGAGGTCCGTGCGTGTCCAATCGAGCACAGGCATAAAGTTGTATGTCACCACCGTAATGCCGCACTTGCCCAGATTACGAAGACTCTCCTTATAGTTCTCTATGTAATGCAGGTAGTCGCCAGTCTGAGTCTTGATATGCTCATGCACTGGCACACTCTCCACCGCACTCCAACGCAGACCTACCTCCTCGATGATCTGCTTACGTTTCAGTATTTCTTCTACCGTCCAAACCTCGCCATTAGGAATATGATGCAAGGCCGTCACAACGCCTGTAGCTCCTGCTTGTTTAATGTCCCACAAACTCACAGGGTCGTTAGGACCATACCATCTGAATGATTGTTCACAAAGTACCATAGTCGTTAAATTGAGAAAACATTAAAGCCACCATCTACCACTGCCACCGTTCCTGTCACGAACTTGGAAGCGTCACTGATCAGATAATGGATGGTTCCACAAAGTTCTTCGGGCTGTCCCATGCGCCCCATCGGAGTCTGATGAATGATGTCTTGTCCGCGCTGTGTCCATGAGCCGTCAGGATTAGTCAGCAACGTTCGGTTCTGCTCCGTGAGGAAGAAACCTGGAGCAATAGCATTCACACGGATGCCCTCACCGAATTTCTTCGCCACTTCCGTAGCCATGAAAGCCGTGAAGTTGGAGATACCAGCCTTAGCCACACCATAACCACCCACACGTGTCAAGGGTCGGAATGCCGACATGCTGGAGAAATTCACTATCACACCCTGTTTCTGTTCTGCCATAGGCTTCAAAAACACCTGTGTAGGCAGCAGCGTACCAGTGAGGTTCAAGTCCTGCACCCGCTGAAAGTCCTCCACCTTGAGGTCGAAGAACGTACCATCAGGCGCGATGGTTGCTCCTGGCATATTGCCCCCAGCAGCATTAAGCAGCACATCCACTCGTCCGTAGGCCTTCAGCACATCTGCCAGATTCTGTTCCAGACTCTCACGGTTCAGCACATCACCCTGCAGGAAGATGGCCTCCCCTCCCTTGGCGCGAATGCCTTCTACAATCTTGTTACCTACTTCAGCCTTACGTCCCAGCACGGCCACCTTAGCACCTTGCTCAGCAAGGTAGGCAGTAATGCAGCGTCCCAGCACACCCGTGCCCCCTGTCATCACCACCACTTTTCCTGTTATGTCAAATAAAGATTTCATGTCCGTTATGCTTTTATATTATTGAGGATTGAGAATTGAGGATTGAGGATTACCATCCGGATGGTTCACATCGCGCAGCCTAATTTTCAATTATCAATTCTCAATTTTCAATTTATCGTTGTACTCTCCCCGAAGCATCTCCTCCTGCCAATGCCTCTACTTCTGCCACACTCACCATGTTCACATCACCAGGGATGGTGTGCTTCAGTGCCGAGGCAGCTACGGCAAACTCCAGCGCTTCGCCTTGGGTCTCCTTTGTCAACAAACCATGGATCAAGCCACCAGAGAAGGAGTCGCCACCACCTACCCGATCTACAATGGGGAAAATGTCGTAACGCTTGCTCTCATAAAACTCCTTACCATCGTAGATCATGGCCTTCCAACCATTATGCGAAGCAGAGAACGATTCGCGGAGCGTGGAAACCACATACTTGAAGCCAAATTCCTTACGCATGGCCTCGAAGATGCCCTTGTAACCCGCCGCATCGGTCTTGCCACCTGTCACATCAGCATCGGGTTTGAAGCCTAGGCACAATTCTGCATCCTCCTCGTTGCCTATGCACACATCGACATACTGCATCAACGGGCGCATGATGCTCTGTGCCTTCTGACTGGTCCACAATTTCTTGCGGAAGTTCAGGTCACATGATACGGTCACACCATGACGCTTGGCAGCCTCGCAAGCCAACTTTGTCAGCGCTGCAGCGGCATCGGAGATGGCTGGCGTAATGCCGCTCCAGTGGAACCAATCGGCTCCCTGCATGATGGCATCGAAATCGAAATCTTCAGGTTTAGCTTCAGAAATAGAAGAATGGGCACGGTCGTAGATCACCTTACTGGGACGCATCGACACACCCGACTCCAGATAGTAGATACCCACACGATCACCCCCACGGGCAATGAAGTCGGTATGTACGCCAAACTTCCGAAGTGAGTTTACCGCAGCTTGCCCTACCTCATGGGTGGGAAGTTTGGACATAAAGTAGGCGTCATGCCCATAATTTGCCAGACTCACTGCCACATTGGCTTCTCCGCCGCCATAGTTCACATCGAAACTGTCCGATTGCACTATACGACTGTTTCCAGGACTTGACAGGCGCAGCATAATCTCGCCCATCGTCACTATTTTCTTGCTCATAATATCAATAATAAAATATCTTTTTACAAAGATAAGAAAAACCAAAATTATTGCCTAGTATTGATAGGTATTTTGCATAAAAAACCACATTTTCTCGAAATCCCACTTCTATGCTAGAGAAATAGCCCCTCACGGTAGCTCTGTCGTAATTTCATTGAGGGAGAGCTGTAATATCTCACCCTTATCCCTATAGTTTAGGGAACTAAAATGAGGCATAGAATCACCAACACTACCATCGCCACCTCTGCTTTGCGATTCACTTTTACAGACACCTCCATATCAGCAGTGGTAAGTTCACGAGGATTATTGCCGATGTATGGCTTATCAAAGAGCTCTCCAAAATAGTAATGTGGTCCCCCAAAACGGCAATCAAGGATGCCAGCAAGGGCACTTTCGGGGTAGCCAGAGTTGGGACTGGCATGTTGGGGACCATATTTCCACACAAAGGACAGGAGATCAAGCCGGCCTGCTACGAGTAGCATCAGCAAAGCCGTGAGACGGGCTGGGATGTAATTCGCCACATCATCTACTCGCGCTGGAATACAACCAAACTGCAGGTAGCGCTCACTGTGATAGCCCACCATAGAGTCGAGAGTATTTACCATCTTGTAGGCCATCATGCCAGGTACACCCAGCAAAGCATACCAAAAGAGCGGGGCTATCACCCCATCACTGAGATTCTCTGCTAAGGTTTCCAAGGCTGCCGTACGAATCTCCTGCGCTGAAAGCTCGGAAGTATCGCGCCCCACGATGCGCCCCACCTGTACGCGACCTTCCTCCAAAGAACGATCCAACGCGCGGAAGACCTCACGCACCTCGCGGATAAGGGTGGTACCTGCCAAACAGTAGAATATTAGAATAGCCTCCAATGCGATCTTCAGAGAAATATGTACGCTTCCGCAAAGCCTTATCAGCCAGTAAGTCACCACATAAACCAGCATCACCAAACCAATGCCCATCAAAGCCCCTTTTAGCTTTCGATAGGCTCCATGATTCAGATGATGTTCACAAAAGCTGATCAGTCTGCCAAACCACACAATGGGATGTGGCAAGGTCACGGGATCTCCGAAAAGAAGGTCGGCCCCCCACCCTAACAGCAACGGCAATATGGGAATCAGATAGTCAGCCATTCAGCAATGCTCTCCACCAATAAGTCGTTTTCTTCAGGATCTTGTGTAGCGATGCGGAAATAAGTGTCGTCCAAGCCCTCGAAATTTGAGGCATCACGTATCAAGATGCCTTTCTCCTGTATGAGCCATTCTTTCAATGCAGAGGCTTTTCCCATACGTAGCCGCACCAGCATGAAGTGCGTATCGGTATCCCAAACCTCCAGAGCACCTAGGGATTGTAAACGCTCACGCAGACGGGCAGTTTCTTTCAGATAGGCATCCAGTGATTTTGGCACACATACATCTCCATGTTGCAAAAGCCACTCTCCTGCTTCCAATGCCAATGCATTCACCACCCAAGGCATATGATGATTACGCAATCGCTGCAACAAGGCGCTGTCGCCTGTCACATACCCTAATCGCAATCCAGGAATGGCGAAACGCTTGGTCATGCTGTGAAGTAGCAGCACGTTGCCACGCTCCAAAGCCTCACGCTCCGTGAGCAGGTATTTCATGGTAAAATCTTCGTACGATTGGTCGATGACAAACAACACCTGTGGATTATGCTCCAGCAACAGACGCAGTTCCTCCAAGGACACCACTTGCCCTGTGGGATTGTTAGGATTGCAAAGCCAAAGCATCCGCACCTCTTCTGGAAGAAGATACCCCTCACGGGCTGATGGCAACATGAACAATGATTTTACTTGATGACCATGCATACGGCAGGCATCGGCATACTCGCTGAAAGTGGGTTGGAAAATAGCCGAACTGCTACCCGCAAAACTCTGTGCAATAAGATAGATGGCCCCTGTAGCCCCACTGGTCACCAATACTTCATCAGGCTCGATGTGCAGTTCGTTAGTCAGTACCTTTTCAAGCTGAGAAGCATCAGGTGCAGGATAGCTGCCTATAACCTCCAATCGTCCCTTCAAGAACTCCTTCAGCGCCTGCAAATCGGCATGGCTATAAATGTTACTGCTGAAGTTGGCCACTATCGGTCTACCGTATTGATATATGTCATCTCCGTGTCCCTTAATCATTGCTGCTGAGTATTTTATACACCAACTCCATATCTACATGCTGACGCACATGATCAGCCAGACGGTCGTATTGTTCTTCCTTAAATGCCTTATAGTCGAATGGCTGCTCCGCTTCCCCGATCTTATCCTTGAAGCGCGAAAGCAGGAACTCAATGAAGCGGGCATTGTCCAAGATGCCGTGGATGTAAGTACCCATGCAAGAAGAATCCACGATACAACCATCGGTATGTCCATCTTCGAAGCGAGCCAAAGGCTGTGCACTATCTTCCATCATACGGGTGCTACCCATATGTATTTCGTAACCCTCCATCAATGGTAGGTTTTCTTCTTCAGAGAGTAAGCGGAACTTGTTCTGACGGGTAACCTTCTCCCCTGTCATCGATGTACTGATAGGAAGCAAACCAAGCCCAGGTAATCGCTCTATCTCCCCTTCCACATGATCGGGATCCAGCACCTCGGTACCCATAAGCTGATAGCCTCCGCAAATACCCAGCACAGTAGCACCCTCACGATGTGCACGGATTACAGCCTGTGCCACGCCATTGCGACGGAGTTCATAGAGGTCAGAAAGGGTGCTTTTGGAACCAGGCAAGATGATGATATCCGCCTTCTTAAGGTCGTCCGTATTATTTGTATAGAAAAGGTGTACCCGTGGATCACGCTCCAATACATTGAAATCCGTAAAGTTGCTAAGATGACGAAGCAGCACCACTGCCACATTGACCTTTCCACGCTCCGCCTGCATGGATTTGGCAGCCAAGTCCACGGAATCTTCTTCCTCTACATAAATGTCCTTGAAATAAGGCACCACGCCTATCACAGGCACATGGCAGAGGTCCTCCAGCATCTTCACGCCGCTCTCGAAAAGGCGGATATCGCCACGGAACTTATTAATTAGGATGCCCTTGATATGCTTACGTTCTTCAGGACGCAACAGTTCGATACTGCCATACACACTGCCAAACACACCTCCACGATCAATGTCGCCTACCAAAATTACATCAGCACCTGCATGCATTGCCATAGGCATGTTCACCAGATCACTATCACGCAGATTAATCTCGCTGATGCTACCAGCTCCCTCCATCACAATAGGATTATAGCGTGCTGCCAGACGATCGTACGCCTCACACACCGCATGGCGCAGTTCTTCTCGTCCCTCCTTGCGGAAGTAATCGTAAGCATGGCGGTTACCAATAGGCTTGCCATTCAGCACCACCTGACTGGTATGATCGGAGCTGGGTTTCAGCAACAAGGGATTCATGTCGGTATGGCAAGGAATGCCCGCCGCTTCAGCTTGTACGGCTTGGGCACGACCAATCTCCAGTCCCTCAGGAGTAGCATAACTATTCAGAGCCATGTTCTGCGCCTTGAAAGGAGCCGGATGATAACCATCTTGTTTGAAGATACGACAGAAGGCAGCAGCGATCACACTCTTGCCTACATCGCTGCCCGTTCCCGCAAACATCAAAGGATGTAGAATTTTATGTTTCTGTTTATCCATAACAAGATACAAAAATACAGCTTTCAGCCTTAAAATCCAATAAATAGAGTTCCAATTATTGAAAGGAATTATTCAAATCAACAAAACAGAGCAGCCTTCTTTGACGAACGAAAAAAATAAATTATCTTTGCAGAGTATTTGGTAGCCTCGTTCATTCATTTATCGGGGCGCAAGGGAATCCGTGTGAAAATCCGGAGCTGTTCCTGCAGCTGTATTCTCCATCATTGTCTTGTCACCGCAT
Organism: Bacteroidaceae bacterium; assembly: GCA_017427065.1. Taxonomy (GTDB): domain Bacteria; phylum Bacteroidota; class Bacteroidia; order Bacteroidales; family Bacteroidaceae; genus Bacteroides. Next base: position 19,476 of record JAFRTL010000020.1, read on the forward strand.
ATGTCACTATTCTGCCAATGGAATGGGAAGACCCAGACAAGACGGAGAAAGCCAGAAGACCTGCCAATACTTAATTAATAACTTGTACAGAGCCTCCAGGTAAGAGGTAATGAACATCTGTGCTAAAAGAGAATAAACATGAGTAGGATTTTCAGTTTGTGCATTATCAGTATTCTGATGGTGACATTTCAGGCATGCAACTCTTCTTCTAAGAAGACAATAGAAGTCATGGGAGGCAACGGCAATTCCACTTTGGATACAGTCGTTGAAACTTCCTATGCAGAGGGGTTTACGGTGAAGAACTTGGAGAATGGCGTACACCTCGTAAGTGTATCAGACCCTCAGAAAGACGAGGACCTGGTGCCTATCAGCTATCAGTTTGCCCTAATTCCCAAAGGTGTAGAATATGATGCGCCTGAAGGCTATACACCGGTACAAGTACCTATCAGTCGTACCATCGTCATGACCATGTTGCAATTATCCAATTTTACTGCTCTTGACGCACATGAAGTGGTGAAAGGTATTACGGGCACTCGTAACCTCTTCGATGCGGACATGAATCAACGAGTGAATGATGGACGGACAGTGAAGATAGGTATGGAGGGCAACTTCGACGTAGAGCTTATTCTGGCTGCCAACCCCGATGTTATCTTCATCTCCCCTTTCAAGCGAGGCGGCTATGATGTGATGAAAGATACAGGCATTCTACTTATTCCTCACTTGGGTTATAAGGAACTAAATCCATTAGGGCAAGCAGAATGGATAAAGTTCGTAGGTATGTTCATCGGCAAGGAAAAAGAAGCCAATGAGGTATTTCAAGGCATCGAAAGTCGGTACAATGAGATAAAGGAACGTGCCACTGCCGTCCAGACCAAGCCCACAATATTCAGTGGTGAAATGCAGGGTGGCAATTGGTATGCCGTAGGTGGCAGGAATTACCTAGCTCAGATTTTCCGCGATGCAGGAGCCGAGTATGTTATCCACGACAACAACACAGGTGGTGTACACATAGAGTTCGAGCAGATGTATGCCACTGCTGCCAATGCGGACTATTGGCGTATTCTCAATAGTTTTACGGGGGACTTTTCCTACGAGGCTCTCAAAAAATCGGAACCAAGAAACGAGTTGTTCAAGGCATTCAAGGAGAAAAAAGTGATCTACTGCAACATGAAGCAAACGCCCTACTACGAACTTTCACCTGTAAATCCAGATCTGCTGCTTAGCGACTTTGTAGCCATCTTCCATCCTGAACTGATGCCTGCAGATTATCAGCCTACTTTCTATTATTTATTGAAATAAGATGCGTCGAAACATTTTCCTCATAGTATCCCTGGTAGTACTCATCGTGCTTCTATTCTTCCTTAACCTGTTACTTGGCACAGTGGAGATACCTGCTCGCGATGTGTTCAGCATCCTTATGGGTGGCTATGAAGGAAATGAAATATGGCGTAACATCGTGCTACAGTCACGCGTACCCCAAGCACTTACTGCCTTGGTAGCTGGTGCGGGACTGGCAGTAAGCGGCTTGCAGATGCAAACCGTTTTCCATAATCCTCTGGCTGGCCCTTCTGTCTTAGGTATCTCCAATGGTGCCTCTTTGGGTGTGGCCTTCGTGGTACTACTAAGTGGTTCTATAGGTGGCACAGCACTGAGCAGACTTGGCTATATGGGAGATGCAGCTATTTCTATTTCAGCCATTATTGGTGCCTTGGCTGTTATGGGACTTATCGTCTATGTGTCGCAGAAAGTAAAGGGCCATGTCACGCTGCTCATCATCGGTGTGATGATAGGCTACTTGGTGACAGCTATCGTTGGTGTTTTGAAGTTCTTCTCTCCCGAAGAGGATGTGAAGGCCTACGTGGTATGGGGATTAGGAAGTTTCGCCCGTGTGTCGGGTGGCCAGATGATGCTGTTTGTCTCACTGATGGCTGTATTACTGCCCCTCAGCATGCTGTTGGTGAAAACCATGAACCTGCTTCTCCTTGGTGATAAGTACGCCCGCAATTTGGGATTGAATATCCGCCGTGCACAAACCCTTGTCATTCTGAGTTCAGGTATCTTGGTAGCCATAGTCACTGCCTATTGCGGACCCATCATGTTTATCGGTTTGGCTGTTCCACACCTTGCCCGTGCCCTTTTCCGCACCAGTGACCATCGCATCCTTATGCCATCTACGCTGCTCACAGGAGCAGCCCTTGCCTTACTCTGCAATCTTATCGCCAGGCTCCCAGGTTTCGAGGGAGCCTTGCCAGTCAACTCCGTCACAGCACTCATAGGTGCTCCTGTCATCGCCATGGTACTGTTCAGAAAGAACAAGGGAGTCCTTGAAGAGTAGAAGATCATTTTGTCTCATAATTTGTTAACAACTAACTAAATTATAAAAACATGAAAGCAAAAGTTATTTTCACCTGCCTGCTTGCACTGAGTCTTTCAGTAACAGCACAAAACATCACAGGTAATGGGGAATGGAAAGAAATCCAACCCAATGAGATCAGTATCAATCCTATCAATTTGTATCAAAACTGGATAGTTTTGGCAGTGAACAACGAGGAAAAGCCCAATGCCATGCTTCTGACCATGGGCACACTGGGTGCCTTCAGAGGAAAACCCATTGCCTCTATCTTCGTAAACGAAAGTCGTTACACTTACGAACTGCTCGAGAAATGCGAATACTTCACGCTGGCAGTATTTCCAGAGCAGTACAAGGAGAACGTACGTTATCTTGGACAACATTCTGGCAGGGATGGCTCAGACAAGATAAAGGATGCCGGATTCCAAGTGAGCAAGACCGAACTGGGTAATCCGTTCTTCGATCAAGCCAACCTCGTGATAGAATGCCGTATGATCTATACAGGCAAATGGGATGAGAGCAGACTGGACGACAGCATCAAATCGGCTTTTTACCGCGATGGCGAACGCCGCCCTGCACACCAGCAGTTTATTGGCGAGATCGTTCACGTTTGGCAGAAGTAATTGAAGGGGTTTAAAACCCTTTCATTACCTTGGAATAATCAGAAGTCACAACTAGAGCGCTGAGGAGTAAGGGACAATGCTGCGTAATACTTTGATGCCATAAAGCAGGGGCAGGCTTTAGCAACATTAGGCAACTCGTTATGCCCTATGATGCGGGCAGTAGGATATTTCGCCATCAGCTTTTGCAGCAGGGCAAGCATGGAAGCTTTCTGTGCCTCGGTACGGGTGTCAGCAGGGTGACCTTGGGTGTCCAGTCCTCCCTCGTAGCAAATGCCTAATGAACAACTGTTGTACCCCTTGGCATGGACACCACGCACATCTTCTGGCAGTGTGGGGACTACTGTCCCATCCCTGCGGATGTAGTAGTGGTACGACACTTGGCCGAAGCGGGCCATGCCAGTGGCTATCAGTGCCTCCGTGCTGAAGGGCTTGTCGGCCCTGGTGGCGGAACAGTGAATTATTAAATATTTAATTATCATTGAGAATTGAAGATTGAGAATTGAGAATTAATAATTAGGCTGCGCAGCCTGTTTCCGACCTCATTTTTGGAGCGTTAAGAAAATCAGGAAAGTTTTTGGAAAAGAGGGCCACACCAATTAGAGCGCGAAGCGGTCGTTGTGGCCCTCCCAAAAACGTGAGTGATTTTTAGTGGAAAAAATGCAGTCGGCGTGTTTTGCATAAACTTGGCTGCACCTCAGCAATTCAAGCTAGCTTGATTGCCTTCGGTTTGCACAAGTTTTCTTTGGTTCGTTTCTTTTGCACGAGCAAAAGAAATGAATAGAAAAAATTCTAAAACCTATATTAATCACATGCAGCTCTGCACGGCAAGAGAGCCCAGAATGGCAGTGATGACTGTGGCAACTACCTGCAGGATTTGTTTGATGGTATTCCAACTAATTTTCATAGATCTTTAAGTGTTTTTGTTGTTAATACTTTTGTTAATTATAAAAGGTGCTGGGACAGTGAGCGCAAGGCGCGTACAGGACAGGTTTGTCATGTTATGGAGTGTTTGTAACGTCGTGTACAGAAAGTCTCCCAGGTGTGTCCTCGCTGATCCCTCCGGACACTCACTGTCAGCCCAGAACCTCAGAGGTTTAGCCTATGCCGCCATCGCCTCCCTCATTACCTCCGGTGTTACCACCTTCAGTACCACCAGTGTTTTCCCCACCAGTGTCAGTACCTGACGTGTTGGTACCAGTGGTGTCTTCCTCACCAGCATCGTCGGTCTTCTTCTTCTTACCTTCGATGAGATCCTTCACGTTCATGAAGGTAGCCTTCTCCTTCAGCATCTTCGAAGAGAGGTTGCTCACATCGGTGCGTGAGGGAGCGAAGCAGAGGAACAATCCCTTGATGTTAGTTCCCAGGTTGTAGTCCTCGGCATTCTCCACGCTGGAGCTCTTTACCGAGAGGTAGAACGTCCCCAGTTCACCGAACTGTACCTTCTTGCCTTCCAGGAGCTGTTCCAGAATACACGCCTGCAGCTTGTTGGCCACACCCAGACAGACATCGGGTCCATACACCGAGTTGTGTTCCGACACGTGCTTGCAGAGTTCCTGATACGTCATGGTCTTGGTAGAAACCACACGACCGAAATGGCGTCCAAATGCCGCCGAGTTTCTGATCTTGTTCTCGTAAACTTTGATAAGTACGGGCATAATAAAATAATTGAGAATTAAACATTATTTCATGAATCTCGGCTGCACCTCGGCAATTCAAGCCAGCTTGATTGCTCTCGGTTTGCACGAGATTTGAAAATTGAAAATTATTGCTGCGCGCTTCACAATAATCGTCAATCTTCATCAATGATTTTCATTGACAAGACAAAGGTACGACATACTGAAAATCCACTTTCCAGTTAATGTAGGTTAGTGTAGGTTATTGCAAGTTATTACGAGTTATTTTTGCGATTCCAATTAATTATCTTATCTTTGCGATGCTACAGGGTTTTGAATACCGCGCCGGATTGTAGTTCCGGAGGGAGAGGGTTCAATTCCCTGTGGATTATTTATGCAGCTTGCTTGTTTTATACTTCGTATATTTAAAACTCTACAACATAATGAAAGAGAAAAGAACAAGTCCAACCAGCATTCTAAAGAAGTTAGAGAGCATTGAGAATGAGTTGAGGGAGGTGCGTGAAGAACTCACCCAAAGCATGATTCCCACCATCAACCTCTCTGTAGGAACTTCCAGCTTTGAGTCGGAATATACTTTAGAAGACTTGTACGAAGCGTTTGGTTCCAAAAAGCGATCATATGCCGTCCGCTTGCAAACTTCACTCGAAAAGATTGGCATCAAGACTTTGGCCGAGTTCCTTGCCCTAACCCCTGGTCAGTTGATAGAATTAGATGGTGTGGGTGTTGAAACCCTGAAGTGTACGAAGAAAGCATTAGATAAATTAGGCATCCAGTGGTAAACAATAATCCTGAGTAATCTTATGATTCCTCAGTTAGACGACAAGTAACAGTGATGTCTCGCCATCGTGGTTAAATGTTGCGAATAATATTATATAATAGAAGACGAGCGTAAAGATTTTTGCATTATTATTGGAAGAACACATTGTAAAAGCAATATAATGTATATATTTTCTTATTCATTATTGACAAAATGCCAACAATAAGTGTTGGTTTTTTGTCGGGAAAGTGTTGACTTTTTGTCGGGAAGTGTTGTTTTTTTTGTCGGGAAGTGTTGTTTTTTTGTCGGGAAGTGTTGTTTTTTTGACGGGAAGTGTTGGTTTTTTGTCGGGAAATGTTGGTTTTTTGTCGGGAATAAAAGAATTTTGTAGTGATTCTTATGATGTTGTTGGATTTATTTCCAGTATCCTTATTATTTCCGTTTTGCTGATTTCGGATTAGCAACACTTGATGTTGGCATTTAATTGTTAGATGTTGGTGTTTTGTCGAGAACTAAAAAAGGAAAAAACGTTATCATATCTCATTTTGTAATGAATATACCATTAGCCGTTATTGATGTAGTTGAACTAGGATAAAGGTATGGAAAGGTACTGAATAAAGGTTTTCAAAAATAGCATTATAAAACTCCTTAATAATTACATAAGCCTATACTGTTTTATTCTTTGTCATACTTATTTTTATAATAATAATCGTAATAAGCGGAATCCCACTCGGTCATCTGCTTCAGTTCTTTTTCATGTTCTTCGGAGAACTTGCGAAGAATCTCGCGGGCTTCTTTAGAGGGCCTGTCCTCCGTAAGCCAATCCCAGCATAGGGCCCAGGAAAGGCAATAACATGAAAGGCAAATAACCAATGCCAACTTCCATGGCATTTCACCCTTGCCTATCTTGACATTAAAAATCTTTTCCCAGACCCAAGTCATTGGTTTTTCCAACAAGCCCACAAGCAAACCGAACAGAAAAGTAATAACACCTATTTTAAACATAATCACCAAAAAGTTTTGAAGGTTAGTCTTTAATATTAATCCAATCACCTGCCATGCAATAGACAAAGGCAGAGTTAAACACACCGGCATAAATCTGTCGAGGTTCGTTGGACGGACTCAAGCCAAGCTCTTTCATAGCAAACGTAAACTCATCTCCATCGGTAATAACCCTATGCTCTGAGCAAACGGTAAGAACTTCCTTGAACATATCGGCCTGCTCCGTATCTCTGATAAGCACAGGGCCAAAGCCAAAATTGTAAACAGTTCCAATTAAATGACTTGAAGATTCTTTTTCCATCAAGGAGAAATGATAATCTTAACGTTTCAACAATACAAATTTGAGAAAAATAATTCATATGCTACGCAAAGTAAAATATGTTATATAACATACAGGCTAAGCGCAGGCTGCTATTTTAAAGTGCTGTCTGATACTTTTACTAAGCCTAAATATAGTATAGACATTTTTCTCTTTTTTTCGTATAATAAACGATTGTTTATTTGTGTAATAAATAAATCTTTATTACATTTGCTATAGATAATATGAAAAAGATAATCACAGATATCTAGAACAGAATTCAAGCAGCTCATGCTCAGGCCAAGACGGATGAGGAGGTAGCTGCTGCCATTAAGTTGCAACATGAACTGCAGGACGAACTGACACCTGAGGAGTTGAAGGAGTTCAATGATCTACTGTTGTCAGACACGCATGATCTTGTGGCCGAAGGTGACCGTTTGATTGCCGACGGCATCAAGACTATTGCCTTTTAAGTTCCATTTCTTTTGTCACAAGAAAAAGGCTCTCAAAAGGAGAGCCTTTTTTGTTTAATACTTCACATAGATGAGTCAAGAAAACCTAATAGGTCTTTATTTACCCTCTTTGCATATCTATGCAGGAAAAATCACAGAGCCTGCGGACTACGTGGGGTGGAATGTTGCAATGACTAGGAGGTCAAATTTCTATCTCAAATCTGTGTTTAACCAACAAATCCTAAGTTAAATCACTAGTCTTATAGAGCTTTGGGCTTTCGGTATTTCTTCTCTTTTCAAGTTTTCCACATTCTCCTGTGTTTTAAATGCTCAGCATAATTAGTATTATAAAACTGAGGGCTTACTATAAAATAAGCAGGTCGAAACCTGCTTATTTTACTTTTTGACCACTTACTTGACCACTTTTTGATCACTAATTATATATAGGTGGTCAAAAAATTTTTCGGCTTCGCCGACCGCTCTATCGTGCCAGCGAAACCGAAAAGATGGATTTTTGAAAAATAATAGTAAAAAAGTTACTATTTTATTTGGTGGATAGTAGTAAAATTACTATCTTTGCAGTGTTAAATAAAAAGTTGAACAATGAAAGTTGTAAAAGTTTCCAAGATTCTGAAAGCCTTGAAAGCCGAGGGCTGGATTAAGGTTGATCAGGATGGCAGCCACCGACAGTTCAAACATCCAGTGAAAAAGGGTAAGGTGACAGTCAATGGTGCAGAATCAGATGACATCTGGGGGTGGCTGCTGAAGAGCATCGAGGAACAGTCGGGACTCAAATTCTGAGTCTCGATCCTCAGCTCCTCTCATGGGCTATTTATTATGACTAAAGATACTAACTTTAATTACTATGGATCAAATTATTATTGACACTGCCCGTATAGATGATTGCTATAGCGGAGCATGTGAGTTATTGCCTGGCTGGGTGGTTTCTAACCGTGGATCATTCACCGATTTTAAGAACTATGTACAGGAAAGCATTGAGTATTACCTTCGTTCTGCCCGCAGAGATGGTGACCCTTACCCTTCTGTCTTTGATGGCGAGTATCAGTTGGTTTACAAATTTGATGTTCAGAACTTGCTCCAGTTCTATCAGGGTATCTTCTCGTTCTCTGCACTGGAGACTATCACGGGTATCAATCAGAAACAGCTGGCGCACTATGCAGCTGGTCGTAGCAGACCACGTCGCCAGCAAGCCGAGAAGATTGCTCATGGACTAAATGCGTTAGCTAAAGATATGTTACAGGTTACCGTTTGATTGGATATACATTATTCTCTAAAGAGTCAGGCTCCCGGATTGGGAGCCTTTTTACTTTTCATTTCTTTCCAGTCCGTGAGGAATTAGATAGATTTGACAAGCAACCTTTTCGTTACTCCGCCCCATGTTTTATCAAAGGATTTTTATATTTATTCTTAAAATAAGAATGAAATAAATAAATAAATTATTATTTTTGCACCAGAAAAGGTGATTTTCAAAGTGGGTTAACTAATTTTTGGCACATAAATATGTCAAGCCAATATAGGAACAAGTCAGACTTATTCTTGGAAAGTGCGGAAAAACTTTTAGAGAAATATATTTATGTAGCAGTACCGCATTGCGCATATTATAGTTGTTATCAAATAATTAAGGTTATCTGGTTAGACGTGATGGGTAAGACTGACCAGGATATCGAGAATATGATAACAGCTAAGAACGTAAAGACTGGCTCCCATAATTTCTTGATAGAAGAAATATTGAAATTTAGTAATAGTATTCTTAAAGATCAAAAAGAATACAGGTCCCTTAGAAATGGCATCCACCAGCTTAAAACACTTAGAACAAAATCTGACTATGAAGATGAATCTATAACTTATGATATAGGCAAAAAAGCTATAGATTTAGCCAAGGAGATACTGATAATACTTAAAAAAATCAAATAACAATGGAAGCAAAAGACTATATAGTTAAAGAGCTTGGCTCCTTGTCAAAAAATATCCCTAACATTACTGTAAGGTATGAGTATGATGCCCAATCGCAAACCCACCTTATAGAAATAACTCCATCAGATATATATAGTCATGATGAAAGTTATATTGGCTGGGAGGTTGAGTTCTATGATAGATTCTCCAGCAAATTTCCTTATGAAGCTGTCTGTTTCATCACTGATGATTCGGTAGTAAAGATTGAAAAAGCTGAATTCACATTCTCTTATAATAGTACCGTTGAATTTGAAAGAGAAGCTTGCATGGTGCAGGTAGGCAATATCTTTGTAAGTGCTTCTACTATTATTTATTTGCCGGAATTGACTACATTCCCGTCAAACTGTTTAGTACCTGATTTTATCAAACTTTCATCAGGAAGAGAATTGAATAATACAACAAATGAAAAGGATAATTACGCACTAGCAGCATAAAGATATGGAAAATAAAGGTCAATCAGGATTCAAAATTCAAAACATCATCTTGCTTGAAGATAATTTCAAGCGCATTAACGAGGTGAAATTCGGCGATGATCTTGACAATAATCTTAATATAAACATTGAGGTTAATTTGGCTGGAGATATTGTCAATGTGGTGGAGACGGCCAATTTCGTCCAAAAGAATAATGATGGTATCGAACAGGTCATCATTATGGTTAAGATGATAGGCATATTCCAAAGAGAAGGAGATGCCGCTATAAGTGATATGGATAAATTCGGCCAGATAAATGGTGCAGCTATTATATTCCCTTTTATTAGAGAACATATTTCTAACTTGTCATTAAAGGCTTGCATACCAGCTATCATGCTGCCACCAGTAAACTTCGTCTCTTTATACGAGAGGCGCAAGAAATAGATTAGGGGCGTCCTGGCACAGCCGTCGGGCTTTCCCGCTCGAACTGAAGCATTCGCTGCAATCCCTACCGCCTCTGCCATTTTGCACCATTCCTGCAAAATGGCAGTTTTTTTCCATTATTTTCTTTGCATTTCCAAATATTCTCCCTATATGTCATAAATGCTCAGCATAATTAATATTATAAAACCTATGAAGTGGAACAATCTGATGTAAAGATAGTTATAGCCATGATTTTGGGGAAAAAGAATCTGCATTCTTGAATATTCCAGTTATTGCTTCGATTTTTATATTTTTTCTCCATAAAAATGGTAAAACAAACTTTGGTTATTGAGACTGCGAAGAAATTGTCAGGAAAATTTCATTGTCTAAAACGCAGACGAAAAGCCTTTGATCTTTTCTTGAAACCTTCGTCTGTAGAGTTTTTTTGTCAGTATATTATCTTACCAAAACAAGGATATCTTTTCAAGGTGTTATTTGTATTTTCCCTCGTGGTATATCTATGCAAAAATACTCACAAAGCCAACGGACTACGTGGGGCGGGATGTTGCGGCGACCAGGAGGGTAGCCCATCTGGGTAAGTTGTGGTTCCAAGGGGCGGAGCCAGTTGTTGAAGGTACGGAGTGATACACCGGCATAGTCGGCCATCTGGGTTCTTGTCAGGGATTTATACATTTACATTAAACATTAAGCATTAAACATTAAGGGTTGAGAATTGAACATTAACCATCTGAATGGGAACACTGCGCAGCAATAATGCTCAATGTTCATTGTTTAATGTTCAATGTTTAAAGGCTCCATCCGCCGCGTTTAGAGGCTCTAAACGATGCGTTTGGAGGCTTTATTCTATTTGGTTTTAGACTTCATTTATTTGGCTTGCGTTATTTGCGTGATTAAAAAACCAACTTTTTCTAATAAATACATTTGCCTCGAACCAAATGTATTTCTATAGGAAAGTTACTAATTCTAATAACGCAAATAACGCAAAACTAATTTATAGGGATAAATCCGTTTGTATTGGAATCGACTTATCCTTCTTACTATCAGTTGGTTGGATATGACTCTCTGCAGCGATACATGTCTGGAGCTCCGCAAAGGGCATTTCAAATACCTGATAGAAGTTTCCCTCATGGTAACGCCTACTCTTAAATCCAAGTTTTGTCATTACCTTCCCAATCAACTTCGAAGAATACCCTCTACCATTCCCACCACCTATGAGCTGTGCGATATTGGCAGCAGTGAGCCACTTCACGGGAGAGTCTGAGAGGGTAGGCTTACGGAAACGCTGGAGGATAAGTTGCTCCTCATCACTCATCACGCTGAAAGCCCGATTCTGTTCCTCCACACGCTCCTTCTCCTCCAAGTCGAAGTAGTAACGGAAGCCATCACGCAGTTGGTCGCGCAGCTGTGCATAGAACTGGTCGTAGTTCATCTTCCAGTCGTGAGGATCATCGATGTGACGCACCTTGAAACAGAGCCAACGACGGTTACTCGTCTCATCCGTAAGAAACTCCTCCGTGTTACCTGTGGCACAGAACGAAGCCAGTCGGTGACGCACCTCCGGGAAACGTCCGTAAGGCTTGCGCTCCTTTACCTTGACGCTGGTAGCCAGAGACTTCAGTTCCGAGAGCTCCCGTTCTCTGCTCACGCCCACCTCCTCGATCTCCACCAGACAGTTCTCCGCCAGAGCGATATGGTCGTCCTTCGAGGCAAAGGAGTTGTGTGCATTCTCCCAAAAATAAGTCCGCAGGCAGGGAGGGAGTAGGAAGCGGAAGAATGTAGTCTTGTAGATACCCTGAGGTCCAATGAGGGTGAAGATGGTCTGGTTTGCCTGCTCGTCGCTCATCCACGTCGCCACGCATGCCACCAACCATTTGTGCAGTGCCCAATGCAGTAACTCCTGAGCCTCCTCCGCACTCTGTTGCTCGTTCACAGGCTCTGCCGTTACATGACCAGCAAGCTCTGCCACACGGTCAATCCCATCCCATTTCGGGAGTCCATTGATATAGTCACGTACGGGATGCACCAGCAAGGCAAAGTCACTCTGTATCACGTCTATCACATCCGCCTTCAGCACACGCTTCCCCGTATCCTTGGCGATGGTGCAACGCAGAGAAGCCACCGCCCGATTGTCCATCTGCTGCCACTCGCTGCCCCTGTTCCGATTACAGAAATAAGTCTGGTCGGTCACATGGTTGTACATCAGTTCTATGTGGTGCTGCTTGAGCCAGTTGCAAATCTCCTCCACGGTGATCATAGACACCTCGCCCCTGCGCCCCTGTTTGTTGAGCCGCCAGGTGCCATTCAGTTCGCCATACTTCTTATAGACCCAGCGTATGCAGCTTTCCCGTTCCGTCTTATTATAGTCCGCCCACTCCTGAGCCGCCCAGTTCAGCAAATCGTCAAGTTCACAACCCAACCGATTGAAAGCGTATGCCGCATGGAGCACATAGTCATGATGCGAGCCAGGACCGTAGGAGATATCCCTCCGTGTCATCATCTGCTCCACCACATACGCCGCCTGCTCAGGTTCCACCGTGTGCGTTCCCCTTGGATACTCTTTGCGGGGCTTTCCCGATTCTTTTCCAGGGGCGAAGCTCTCTTCCAGCATCTCTTCCTCAGTGACGAGGAAAGGCTCCGCCTCCGTGTTCAGATACACCTCTGGATCATGCGCAAAACCCGAGAGCCTGTTCACGTTCCCACATTGCTTGTCGTACTCCGTGCCTGTGAGCTCCGCATAGTACCTGTTCATCTTCAGGTACGCTGCTGCGTAAGGGATGGCATTCAGGTGAGGATTCCCATCCGCCCGTTGATAGATGCCGATGACTCGCAGACCCTCGCCACTGATGGTGTGATAAACCAGGAACGTATGAGGATCCGCCTTGCACAGATTGAAAGCCCTGTCCACATCCTCCACATGGTCGATGTCACAGTAGCACAGTCCCGTGAAAGCCGTGATGTGAGAAAGCTGCTTGCCCGTCCCATCAAAGAGCACTGCCACAGAGAAGACAGGCATACGCTGCTGCTTGATCTCATCATTTGCCACCTTGGCGCTCACGATATGAGCCCGTTTGCGATACATTTCCGTAAGTTCACGCACATTGTTGTCGTGTTTGATAAGTTTCACCACCTCCCCAATGCCTACCGCTTTACTCTGGTAGGCATGATGGTTTTGCAGGAGACTTACCCGCAAATTTTCTATGTCCATTGGATTAAACTTTAATTAGAGATTATGAATTATTTTAGTTGTTGTTGTTATTTTTATTTTTGTTCTTGTTGTGATTTTCATTGATATTTTCTAGGTCTTTGCTATTCCCTGTTTTATAAATAAGTTCTCCCATTTCCGTCCACATGGTCATGAACACCTCTTTGTCGGCATTAGCTGCCACGTTTAGGATTAAACGAATGAACACACTGGTAATCAACCTGAACATATTGATGTGTGTAAAGACATTTCTATTGAAATGCCCATCGTTTGAGATACTGGAACGAACGCCATAGCCAAGGCTCTCTATCCTAATGCGGATCATCTCAGCAAGTCTGTTGAGAAACGCCAGTTCTATAGCATTGTTCTGTTTCATTATTAAGCCTTTTTTCTACATGAAAGACCATTAATTCTTTCATGACACAAAGGTAACGCTTCTTAAATTAGGGTTTGTGACCAAGTAGTCACAACTAGGAACAATCTATACATTCAAGGGTATAATTTTTAAGATTTTTTCCATCCAGAGTATATTTCATAGTATTCTATTGAGAATTTCGGTATTTACCTTATAGAATGTGCAATTATACTAAATCTTTACTTCTTCAAACCAAACAAATAGGAGAGCTTGATGCCGATGCCACTATTGGCTGAGCGAGAGAATTAGTTGCGCTTGGTGTTACCAAATCTTACTATGGTAATCACATGAAGAATATGCGCATAAATTTTGATATATCTATAATTATAGTTATATTTCCACTGTAATTTTAGATTTTGCTATAGTTATATGGATGTATATACTTTGACAGATGATGCTATTCTGCATGAAATAGGTTCTAAACTAAAAGAGTTGAGAAATGGAAAAGGTTTGAAACAATCAGAATTGGCTGAAGAGTCTGGCATAAGGTGTATTTATGCTAAAAATGTGATAAGTCATAAATAATAAAAGGTGCCTCCATTAAGGCACCTTTATGGAAGATTCACAATCCCCTACTTCACTCCATTGATTCACGTATTATCCTACGAGTCTCTCGTTTATAATTTAAACGGTTGTACTCATAACCTCGACACATCCAACAACTACAAGGGGTACCTGTGGAACGATAGACTTGTGTCCAATGTTCCTTTGCCAACTCGAACCAATGCTGTGGTACATGAATTGTGCCATCATATAACCGATAATAACGCTCGAACGAGGCGTAGTAAATCATACGAGCTTTAAACACACGGAAGCCCTGCTCCCTTCTCCAAAGTTTTGTTCTTTTTGTTTCCATCATCTCTTTGTATTATAGTTATTAGGAGATGGAAATACATTTTGGAGATGTTCATTGTGTCCATAATACTTTTTTATTGGTTAATTATACCAACAAAACATCAAATAGTATGCCAAACCTCGTTAATTATCAGAAAGAACAACCATAAATAAAAGCACAATTTACTGCTTCTGCCTCTCCCTGCTTATAATTAATGTATCCCTCCCTGCTCATCTATAGGATAGTAAGCATAGTTTGAAGTAAGTTTCTGATACGCCCCATTATGAGAATGAGGTGCCGTTTGAAGTGCCAGAGAGTTGGGTATGGACAACCATAGGTGAAATAGCTTCCTCTATATTATACGGAGTTAGTGAGTCAGCAAAAGAGACTGGGCAATACAAGTTATTACGCATAACAGACATTCAGAATAATAAGGTCAACTGGAAAACTGTGCCATTTACTGACTACGATAATAATAAGGCACAGGCGTATTTGTTGAATGATGGCGATATCTTATTTGCCAGAACTGGTGCTACAGTGGGGAAGTCGTACTTAGTTGAGGATTTGAAGGCTTCTGCTATTTACGCTTCATACCTTATAAGGGTTCAAACTTCAAGTGCAATCCTTCCTGCATACATTAAATTCTTCTTTGATTCAGGCTTCTATTGGGAACAAATTTCTCTGAGTTCAGTGGGAATAGGTCAGCCAAACGTTAACGGAACAACTTTAGCGGCATTGACTATTCCAATTCCTCCATATCTTGAACAATTGCGTATAGTGGAAGAAGCCAAGAAATTGTTGTCAGTTATTGATGGACTCGATGTTGAAATAGATGATTTACAAACTTACATAACTCAGGCCAAATCCAAGATTCTTGACCTCGCCATACACGGGAAACTTGTGCCACAAGACCCGAATGACGAGCCAGCATTTGAACTTTTGAAGCGTATTAATCCCAAGTTTGAACCTTGTGATAACGAGCATTATCCATTCGATATCCCAAAGACTTGGGCCTGGTGCAAATTGATTGATTTATGTTCATTCTTGTCACGAGGAAAGTCTCCAACATACTCTGAAGAGAGGAAATATCCTGTATTTGCTCAGAAA
>JAFRTL010000021.1 GCA_017427065.1 Bacteroidaceae bacterium
AGTGCATGGCCCCATGTTCGACATACATGACAATGGGCAGGTGACCATCATGAGCACTAAGGAAATGGCAGAGGGCACTACGGAACTTAGTAAGGAAGTGCTGGGGCGTGCCATCAAGGAAGTGGAGAAACTGATGTGGGGTCAGAGTTCGTATGCAGTGATCTACTGCGTGCTACGCGATAAATTTGGCTATGGAGATAATGCCACATCATTTGAGAACGACATCATGACCTTCTCTTCACGACTGGGACTTCAGTATGCTTGCCCTCCTACCACCATATCCAGTGCTATCTACAACAATCCATACCTTAAGCTACACGTAGATAAATGGCAGAAACGGGGTGTAAAGCCTCGCTCGCTGCTCCTTGCCGAAGCCTTTATTCAGGCTATCGAAGACCTGCAAAACGGGTAAAGTTTCATAAAAAGTTTCAGAGTTTCAGAAATAGTTTCAGAGCGCATCAAACTAATTGGTGCGCTTTTTTTGTGCCCTTACCTTTGCACCATCACAAGTCGAAGGCGCGCCCGACTGTGTAGTATTAACAATTAAAAATGAAAAGTTATGGATATAACAATTAAGAGAAATAAGAAGGTGAACAGCCTACGCAATGCACAGGGCTTCAAGGTGAAGCGCTGCTGCCTGAGCTGCACGCACAAGTTCTATGACTCCAGAGGCCAACGCCGTTGCGACCTTTGTCTGCTCCATGTTGGGACGAAGGATGGTTGTGATCGCTGGGAGATGCATGCAGTCCTTAAACAGGCAGGGCTCCGTCCTGGCAAAGTGAAACGCAAGGACTACCTGAGGTTTGTTCAGAAGATTCGTTCAGAAGAAAAGGTACTCTTGGAGCAAAGCCAAATCACGCTGAAGGAATGTAAGACGGCAGAGCAGCTGAGAACGGAGTTTGGTAAAAATATTTATGCAATAAATTGAGAATTGAAAATTGAAAATTAATTAACCCGAGTCGATGGATGAGTGAAGGGGAAGTATC
The DNA here is from genome assembly GCA_017427065.1 of Bacteroidaceae bacterium. Taxonomy (GTDB): domain Bacteria; phylum Bacteroidota; class Bacteroidia; order Bacteroidales; family Bacteroidaceae; genus Bacteroides. Next base: position 987 of record JAFRTL010000021.1, read on the forward strand.
TGGATATAATTGAGCTCAAACTACACTTTCACTTCTACCAGAACTCAAAAATCGAATCAAAAATGAAGAAGTTTATTGAAGTTTCAGAAGAAACAATGGTTCGCCTTATGGAAGGCAAGTGTGTGGAAGGTTCGCTGCGTGTGGACGAGTTGAGCAACAAGCTAGTGTTCAGGGCTTACAATCGTGTGTCGCACAGACGCAAGGATCGTGTAATAGCCTACCTGGAGCATGGCTGGATCAAGGAGAGTTCCCAGCGCTACAAGTTCTACAACTCTGTGCGTAAGGACATTGGGGTGACTAAGGTGAGCGTGGTGATGCATCGCGAACTGGGCACTGCGATGGAGGAAGTGAAAATGGATAGAATGCTGGACATTCTGTAAATTGAAAATTGAAAATTGAGAATTGAAAATTAACCATGCGGATTATAATGTTCAATGCTCAATAATAAAAAATTAAGATTATGTTTAGTTATCAGAGACATTTATTTGAACCTACATTGCCAGTGGATGAAGAGATGTTCTACGCACTGGTGAGAGATAAGGAGAGCAACGCACTGATTGACGGTTTCCGTCAATCAGGCGATGCCAAACTGAAGCGCAAACTGCCTGCATTTATATTCCAGGCGACGTTTGATGATACCACCTCGAAGAGTGGTAAAACAGGGGCTTGGCGCAAGCAGAGTGCTACACGATTGACTGGCCTCGTAGTAATGGATATTGACCACGTGGAGAATCCTCAGGAGATCATTGATGAATGGATGGGGAATTTCGACCTTCAGAAATGGGGCATTCTGCTTATCTATGTTACACCTAGCGGACATGGTATTAAGGTGGTGTTCAAGGCTCGCTTGGAATGGGGAAACCTTATCGACAACCAGCATCGCATGGCTGAACTTCTGGGCGTGGAAGTAGATGAGAGTTGCAAGGACGCGTCACGCATGAGTTTCATCTGTAAAGAGGAAGATATTGCGTATCTGGATAAGGATCTGTTCACCTATGAAAATAGGGAGTTTGCAGAGCGCTACGAAGAAGAGTATAGAGGTGGTCACAGCACAGCGACAACACCTATTGAGAGTTCACAAAACACAGCGCAGCCTAATTGTGAATTGTCAATTGTGAATTGTGAATTGCCTTTGTGGCGTGGCTTTGAAGTTCAACCCATCATCAACGCTCGTTATGCAAGCAAGCTGCCTTGTGCAGATGACTCAAATCGCCACACAGAGAGTTTGAAATTGGCTACTGATCTACTTATCTTGCTCGATGGCGACAAGCAGGCTGTGCTAAGCATCGTGAAGGCTCAGCCTTGGGTACAGGAAATCATCCACGAGCGCAACGAGAATGTGGAACAGACTGTGCAGAGTGCTGCTATGCGCATTTCAGATCTGGAAAAGAAGTTCCGCACCCTGCAACCCTCGAAGGAGATGCTGAAAGCCATTGAGACAGCCACAGGCCTAAGCTACAAGCAGATAATTGACAATTCACAATTCACAATTGACAATTGCCCTGCGGATGACGCTGCGCAGCCTAATGCTCAATGTTCAATGCTCAATGTTCAATTGAATGAATGGGGCTCGCAGATTGAAGCTTTGTTCGCTCAGTTTCCCGTTCTCGCAGACATTTGCAAAGGCCTCAAGCCCAACCAGTTCCCAGCTGCGCTGTTTGTGGCAGGCTCGTTCCTGATGACACTTATGACGCGCTGCACGTATCGCTTCTACCATCGTCCAGAAGAGAAGCGCAGACTGAATAGCAGCACGATTATCGTGGGTGATCCAGCTTCAGGTAAAAGTTTCGCTACTCGACTTCACAAACTGCTGATGGCTCCCATCTTCGCAGCTGATAAGGCAGGCAAGGCTGCCATCAATGCGTATCGCGAATTGATGAAAACCAAGGGGGCGAATAAGGAGAAGCCTAAGAAGCCTAAAGTAGTGGTTCGCGTACACCCTGCACGTACTTCTAACGCTCAGTTCATTCAAGACATGGTGAACGCTGTGGAGACCGTGGATGGTGAAGAAATGCAGCTGCACATGGTGACATTCGATACGGAGTTGGACAATACTTTGAGCATCCAGAAAGGTGGCTCTTGGATTGACAAGATTTCGTTGGAGTTGAAGGCCTTCCACAATGAGGAAGATGGCCAAGCATACTCGAATGTTGACAGTGTGCTTCAGGATTTCTACGTGACTTGGAACTATGTCTATACTGGTACGCCTCTCGCTTTGAAAAAGAAAGTAAATGAGCAGAACTTTGGTAGTGGTCTCGCTACGCGCCTTACCTGCATCCCTCTGCCATCAACCAATTTCGAGATGATGAGTCGCGAAAGAACGGTAGATTATGACAGTGATGCACGTCTGAAGGAATGGGCGTTCAAACTGGACAGAGTGAAGGGCGAACTGAGCGTTCAGAAGATTGTGGATGAGCTGTACGAGTGGACTGCCAGACGCATGGCTGACGCCAAGGATAATGACTCTCGTGCTGACGAGATGCTGCTGAAGCGCTGCGCGTATCATGGGCTGAACTTCGCAGCTCCCTTTATAGTGATGCGTCACTGGGATAAGATGCAACAAGAGGGCGACTACTGGTGTGGCAGCTTCGAGACAGACGAGGTGGATTGGCAGCTCGCAGAACTGATCGTGAACATGCAATATGCTTGTCAGAAGCACTATTTTGGAGCCATGGCAGAGGCGTATTTCGATAACAAACTGCGTGATGCTTCTGTAAATGTGCAGCGCAGACAGAAGACCTTAGAGGGCTTCAGTAAGCTACCAGAGGTGTTCACTGTAAAAGACGTGATGCGCTGCTTTAACTTAGTCAGTGAAGGGACAGCACGAATGAAGATAGTTCGCCTGATAGCTGATAAACTGGTGATGAAAGCGAGTACATACACTGAAGACGGACACGCCAAGAAGATGTACAAGAAGACAGGCTCCTTTATGATCTGAGCCAACGCAACACGCAACATGCAACATTCGATTTTTTAATTTTAAAATTTATAATTATGAATACAATATCAAGAGGATTGCGGAACAATAATCCGCTGAATATTCGCCACGGGCATAGCCAGTGGCAGGGAAGAACTGAGGCACAGACAGACAGAGAATTCGTGTGCTTCATGACTATGGGAATGGGGTATCGTGCTGCATGGAAAATCTTGCAGACGTACTACGAATCGCTGCCTAAGATGGGAAAGATTTTCTGCCTGTACCAGATCATCCATCGCTGGGCACCACCTGAGGACAATAACGATACCTCTGCGTATCTGAACAGGGTGACAAAGCTTACAGGCATATCTGCGATGCAGTCACTGCCAGAGCCTCGCACTGAAGAAGGCTACAGGGTGCTTCACGACGTCATCATCGCCATGACGTGTGTAGAGAACGGCATCAAGCCTGAAGAGGTGCCTGTGTCTGCGATACTGCAAGGGTATCAGTTGGCGTTCAAGAAATAACTAATATAATAATTATTTAAGTTAATACAATATGTGGCCCCCTCTTCGCTGTGAAGCGCGGAGGGTTTTTTGCAAAAATCTCAAAAAGGTGCAAGAAAGTCTGTTTTACCAAATGTAGGGGCTAAAAATATCTGCCCTTCTTCTATGCTTTCTTCCTGTAACTCTTTGGTGTGACACCTTGGAGGCGGGTGAAGAACTTGCTGAAGGAGGCTTGGTCGCTGAAGTGGAGGGCATCGGCAATCTCGGCAATGCTCTTCTTGGTATCAACGAGCATCCATGAGGCTTCTAGCATAAGCATCTGGTTGATGAAATCGAGCACGGTATGCGAGGAGACTTGCTTCACCACACGCGACAGGTAGGTGGGGGTGACGTGAAGCTGGTCGGCATAGAAGCGTATGTCGTGGTGCTCCTTGAAATTGTCGGGCAGCAGACGGATGAAGTTCAGGTAGAGCTGGCGAGCCTGTTCGGACAGTGGCTTGTCGCTTTTGCGGAGCTGATACAGGTTCATCAGGTCGAGTATCAAGACGGAGTAGAGCATCTTGAGGATGCGCCCCTTGTAGATGGAGTCTCCGTGTATGGTGCTGTGCATGAGGAGCATGATGCTTTTCATGCGTTCGGCATCCTGCGCAGAAATAGTAACTTTTGGTATGCCAATTTCCAGCAATGGGAAGAATGCGGTCTGTACCATGTATTTGCTGGCGGGTGTGTCTAACGACTGCTTCATATCTATGATCAGACAGATGCCCGTGCAGTCGGGAGATACATCTTTGATCTTCACTAAATATCCAGGCAGATAGAAGAAGATATCGTTGCGATGAAGGGTAAGCTCTCTGTTGTTGCTTGTCAGAGTCAGATTACCGTTTGTCACCAGTGTGATGGTATAGGCTTCTAGGGTATCTGGCATTCGGTTGGTGGCCATGGTAAGTTCTGCATCTGTGAGCAGGCAGCCTATCTTGTATTCCCAGAAATCGTTGCTGGAAACCAAAGTAGATTTAGAGTATGCTTCGGGTATATTATACATGTGGCTAATTTTTAAACTCGGTGGCAAAAATAATAAAATTTTTTAAAATGAGTTTTGTTTCAGACAAATTTTTGCAAGAATAGAATTTATCCATTTGTGTGGAATGTACTTATTTTGCACCCAAAAAAATAGTTAATTACTGGTGGAAGGATAATATACTATCCAAAATAATAACAACATAAAGAACTAAACAAATACAGATTGACTAAGTTTTGGAGGAGGAGAGGCCGTGAGGTTTTTTCTCCTTTTTTATTTGTTGGGGTAAGAAAACCTACCCAAAATTTGGGTATTCCAAAAAGAACTCCTACCTTTGCAGCCGATTTTAATGGTTCCGTAGCTCAGCTGGATAGAGCAACAGCCTTCTAAGCTGTGGGTCGAGCGTTCGAATCGCTCCGGAATCACGAAAGAGCGAAGCTGAAAAGCTTCGCTTTTTTAATTCACAATTGACAATTCACAATTGACAATTCACTACGTTGATTATCGGCTGCACCTCAGCATAGCTCAAGCAAGCTTGGCTCTGCGTTCGGTTTGCACGATAATTCACAATTACCATCCGGATGGGAACGGCAAAGCAGTAATTCTCAATTCTCAATGTTCAATGTTCAATAAGCTAAAACGCAATCTTCAGCACCTTGCCTCCATAGGCTGGGAGTTTGGTGTTGGTGGCTCGCAACGGTGAGAGGCAGATATGTTCCTTCTTGCCCGTGAGCAGATCGGTGGCTACGATGTCGTCCACCTCGGGGAACTGCATGTAGTTGAAGGCGTGGGCAGGCAGGTTCACTGCCACGTCGGCCTCCTGATCACTGAAGTTGGCAATGATGATAAGCAGCTCGCGGTCGTGCTTGCGCAAGAAGGCGTACTGACGGTGTTCGTCGAATCGCCAACCGCCACAGTTCACGTAGGTGAGGTCGAAGAAGAGGCCGTCACTGATGGCTTTCTCCGTGTGGCAGAGGTTGAGAATGCGGGTATAAAGGGCCAGTAACTGGTGCTCATCGGAGGTGAGTAACTTGCCGTCGAACTTATTGTTGTTTCTCCAACGACGGATCTTATCTACCGTCCAATAGTCGAAGATGGTGGTGCGCCCATCTACACCACTGAATCCTTCGCCATCCATGCCTGATTCGCCAAGTGCTTGTCCGAAATATACCATCATAGGGTTGGTGTTCATGAGGGCGCTGACCAGCAGGGCTGGGATGCCTCGACGGGCGTCGCCTGCAAAGAAGGTAGAGGCGATGCGCTGCTCATCGTGATTCTCCAGGAAGTTGAGCATGTGGCTTTGTATGTCGCCTACGCTCTGCCAACAGTGCTGAATGGCAGTGGCACTTTGTTCACCACGCATCACGGCCTTGAGGGTGTCGTACAGGCCTACCTTATCGTAGAGGTAGTCGAAATGTCCGCGCCAGAGGTAGTCGCGATAGAGATTCGGGTTATAAACCTCGGCAATGAAGAGGAGTTCGGGGTACTGCTTCTTCACCTGTGGGATGACCCACTCCCAGAACTCTACGGGTACCATCTCTGCCATGTCGCAACGTAGTCCGTCGATGCCTTTCGAGGCCCAGAAGAGGAGGATTTCCAGCATCTTGTACCACGTATCAGGGATAGGGAAGAAGTGGCAGGTATGGCCGTTCTGGTAATCCACGCCATAGTTGAGCTTCACGGTCTCGTACCAGTCGTTCTGCGAAGGATAAGCGTCGAAACGGTCGTTTCCAGTGGCTTTCGCAGGGAACTCCACATAAGGACGCGCAGCGCCTTCACGCATGTCGAACTGGCATTGCAACGGCTGTTGTGGAATGTAGTAGAAGTTGTTGTAAGGACTGAAAGAGAGGTCGTGATTGTCGGACGCACCAAGTTGTGTGGTACCATCGGGCTGCTGGTCGGAGTGGTACTGACGTGCCACATGATTGGGCACAAAGTCGGTTATCACCTTCAGACCGTTGGTGTGGGAGCGCTCTATCAGTCGTTCAAACTCCTGCATGCGGAAGGGCACATCCTGTGCCAGATCGGGATCGACGTCGAAATAGTCCTTAATGGCATAAGGCGAACCTGCGCGTCCTTTCACAACGGCAGGATGGTCGGGCTTGATGCCATAGCGACGGTAGTCGGTCTGTGTGGCATGTTCGATGATGCCTGTGTACCAGATGTGTGTGGCACCGAGTTTCTTGATTTGCTGGAGTGCTTCAGGAGTGAAGTCGGCCAGCTTTCCGCATCCATTCTGTCGCAGGGTTCCTCCTTGCACTGGATGTTCTGCCTGATTGCCAAAGAGGCGTGGCAGTACTTGGTATATGATGAGCTTTTTCATATTCAATTCACAATTCACAATTGACAATTCACAATTACGGCTGCGCGATGTAATTCAATTTCTCTAACGTTTCGTTTGCTTCATTGTATCCGCGGAGGAAGATTTCCTCCGTCTTGTCGAGGTCGATATCACTGAATTCATAGAGGTCGGTTGGCTCAATGAGCAAGTCGGCCATCTCCCGTTGCTGAACGGTGTTGGAACGGAACATGAAGTGATAGGCACGCTCGGCAATGCTGAGGATATTCATTTTGTATTGCGGGGCCACCAGCGGACTGACATTGATGGCTACCACCTTCTTACAAATAGGGCGCAAGGTACTTACGGGCAGGTTCATCAGCACGCCGCCATCTACATAGTGTACTCCGTCGATGGCGATAGGGTTGAAGAGGATAGGGACGGAGCAGGAGGCTACGATGAGCTCTGCCAGCGGTCCTTCACGGAAATGCACCGAACGCCCATGGTCGAAGTCAGTGGCTGTGATAATCATCGGGGTGCGGAGATTTTCCAAACGGTCAACGGTGAGGTGCTCGCGCAGAAAATCCAGCAGTTCCTTCATGTCGAAGAATCCAGAACGAGGCATTACCAAATCGGCCAGATCGCGAAACGTCAGTCCCTTGAAAAACTCCAGTACCTGATGGGGCTCATTACCATCGGCAAAGAGCGCTCCTGCCAAAGCTCCAGCACTCACTCCCGAGAGAATGTCGGGACGGATATCGTGCTCCAACAGTGCCTGAATGGCACCCAGATGCGCGAAACCTTTGATGAACCCACCGCTTAAAGCGAAGCCCACCGCGTATTTCCTATCGAGATTTGTACCGTTATTTTCCATCCATTACCTTGTTTTCGCTACGAAATTAGTGAAATTCTGCGTAACAAATAACTATTCTCCCAAAAAATCTTATTACCTTTGCGACATTAAAAATAAGAGGTGTTTTTTTTGTGATTATAAACGAACAAATTTTATGAATATTTCTTACAATTGGCTCAAGGAGTACTTGGATTTCAACCTTACCCCAGAAGAAACCTCAGTGGCACTGACTTCCATCGGACTGGAAGTGGGCTCTGTGGAGGAAGTGCAGACCGTGAAAGGCGGACTGGAAGGACTGGTGATCGGACAGGTGCTCACGTGTGAGCCTCATCCTAATTCAGACCACATGCACGTCACTACCGTGGACTTGGGACAGGGTGAGCCTGCACAAATCGTCTGTGGTGCCCCTAACGTGGCCGCTGGACAGAAGGTAGTGGTGGCTCCACTAGGCTGCAAGCTGTACGATGGTGAGGAGTGCTTTACCATCAAGAGAGCAAAACTGCGTGGCATTGAATCGTGTGGTATGATCTGTGCTGAAGACGAGATAGGTATCGGTACCGACCATTCGGGCATCATCGTGCTGCCTGATACTGCCGTGGTAGGCACACTGGCGAAAGATTACTATAACATCAAGAGCGACTATGTGATAGAGGTGGACATCACACCTAACCGTGCGGATGCCTGCTCACACTACGGTGTGGCTCGCGACCTCTATGCTTACTTAGTGCAGAACAATAAGCCTGCCAAGCTGCATAAGCCATCGGTGGATGCTTTCAAGGTGGAGAACCATGACCTGGACATCCCTGTGATCGTGGAGAACGGTGAGGCTTGTCCTCGCTATGCTGGCGTGACTGTGAAGGGCGTGACCGTGAAGGAGAGTCCGGAGTGGTTGCAAGACCGTCTGCGTACCATCGGCCTGCGTCCTATCAACAATATCGTGGATATCACCAACTATATCTGCCACGGATTCGGACATCCGATGCATTGTTTCGATGCCGATAAGATTAAGGGTGGCAAAGTGGTGGTAAAGACGATGCCTGAAGGTACGCCATTCGTCACACTCGATGGCGTGGAGCGCAAGCTCAGTGAGCGCGACCTGATGATCTGCAATGCCGAGGAGCCTATGTGTATCGGTGGTGTGTTTGGCGGACTGGAGAGTGGTACTACGGAGGAGACAAAGAACGTGTTCCTGGAGAGTGCTTACTTCCATCCAACGTGGATCAGAAAGACGGCTCGCCGTCATGGTTTGAGCACGGATGCCAGTTTTCGTTTCGAACGTGGCATTGATCCTAACAATGCTGTCTATATCCTGAAGCTCGCTGCCTTGATGGTGAAAGAGTTGGCTGGTGGTACCATCGCTTCCGACGTGAAGGATGTGGCTGCGTCTGACTTCCCTCCATTCCGTGTGGAACTGGATTACCAGAAGGCTTATGAACTGATAGGTAAGGAAATCGGTAAGGATACCATCAAGCACATCTGCAGCAGTCTGGAGATGGAGATCGTGAACGAGACACCTGAAGTGCTCACACTGGATGTGCCTCGCTACCGTGTGGATGTGCAGCATCCTTGCGACGTGGTGGAAGATGTGCTGCGTATCTATGGATATAATAATGTGGAGATACCTACCACGCTGAAATCAAGTCTGACTGTCAAGGGGGATGCTGACCGTTCGCAGCGTATGCAGAACCTGATCAGTGAGCAACTGGTGGGCGAGGGTTTCAACGAGATCATGAACAACTCACTGACGCGTGCGGCTTACTATGATAACCTGCAGAGCTATCCTGCTGCCAACTTGGTGCACTTGATGAATCCGTTGAGCAATGACCTCAACGTGATGCGTCAGACGTTGCTCTTCGGTGGTTTGGAGAGTGTGGCACGTAACATCAACCATAAGAGTCCAGACCTTCGTTTCTTCGAGTTTGGCAACTGCTACTATTTCCGTGAGGAGCGTCGCAATCCTGAAAAGGCATTGGCTCCTTATAGCGAGGACTATCACTTGGGCATGTGGCTCACGGGTAAGCGTGTGGCTGGCTCTTGGGCACATACCGATGAAGACAGCACGGTGTATGAGTTGAAGGCTTATGTGGAGAATGTGCTGAATCGTCTGGGCATTCTGGCTGGACAACTTCAGACGGCACGTGCTGAGGAGGATATCTTCTCTGCTGCCCTGAGTCTGAATCTGCGTAACGGCAAGCGTGCGGCTGTGTTTGGCATGGTGGCACGTGGTATCTTGAAGCAGATGGATATTGACCAGCCTGTGTTCTTTGCCGACTTGAACTGGAACGAACTGATGAAGTTGCAGAAGGGTTATAAGGTCAGCTTCAAGGAAATAGCCAAATATCCTGCCGTTAAGCGCGACTTGGCACTGCTTGTGGATGAATCGGTACAATTCGGCGACATTGAGAAGTTGGCCTTCGAGACCGATCGTAAGTTGCTGAAGAAGGTTACCTTGTTCGACGTGTATGAAGGCAAGACGCTGATGGCTGGTAAGAAGAGCTATGCTGTGAGCTTCACCCTTCAGGATGAGAATCAGACCTTGAACGACAAGGCCATCGACAAGGTGATGCAGAAACTGATCTACAACTTGGAGAACAAGTTGGGTGCTAAGCTGAGATAGGGCTTAGGGCTTAGAGTTTAGAGTTTAGAGTTAAGAGTTAAGAGTTAAGAGTTTAGGGTTAAGAGAATTAAAATAATAATATAAAAAGTTTTTACCAATGGGAAGAGCGTTTGAATATAGAAAAGCAACTAAGCTGAAGAGATGGGGCCACATGGCCAAGACTTTCACCCGTCTGGGCAAGCAGATTGCCATTGCCGTTAAGGCAGGCGGACCAGAACCTGAGAACAATCCTGCACTGCGTTCTGTGATCGCAGTCTGCAAGCGTGAGAACATGCCTAAGGACAACATCGATCGCGCCATCAAGAACGCGATGGGTAAGGATCAGAGCGAATATAAGAGCATGACTTATGAGGGATACGGTCCTCATGGAGTGGCTATCTTCGTAGATACACTGACTGATAATCCTACCCGTACGGTAGCTGATGTGCGCTCAGTGTTCAACAAGTTCAGTGGTACATTGGGAACCATGGGTTCTCTGGCTTTCCTTTTCGACCACAAGGCTGTGTTTACCTTCAAGAAGAAGGATGGTCTGGATATGGACGAGTTCATCCTGGAGATGATCGACTATGATGTGGACGAGGACTTCGATATCGACGAGGAAGAGGGTACCATTACCATCTATGGTGATCCTAAGAGCTATGCAGCCATCCAGAAGCATCTGGAGGAGCAGGGCTTCGAGGATGTGGGTGGTGAGTTCACTTACATTCCTAACGATTTGAAGGACGTGGCTCCTGAACATCGTGAAACCATCAACAAGATGGTGGAGAAGTTGGAAGAGTTCGACGATGTGCAGAACGTATTCACCAACATGAAACCTGAAGAGTAAATCTGGAGTTCCCTCGCCTAGATAGGAGAGGGGCAGGGTGAAATATGATAACAAAGAAGGGCGTACAAACTGTACGCCCTTTTCTTTTTAACTTTACCTTGAAATGCTTACTTGGCATCGGTCTTCTCTTTCATGTCTATCTCCTGCTTGTCCTTCCCGAAGAACGCATACTGCAGGAAAGCATAGCTCTGGTTAGGAATGACCCTCATGCCGAATCCGTACTTCATCTGCCAACGACGTTTCAAGGATACCAATCCCTGATTGATGAAAGCAGCTACATACGGATGAACGTGTAGTGAGAATTTCTTAATCTTCAACTTGTTGACGATGTAGTCGATCTTACTCTCTAACTGATCTGTGAACAGGATGCTCGATTTGATTTTACCAGTACCGAAACAAGTGGGACATTCCTCCGACGTATCCACATCCATGGCTGGACGTACACGCTGACGGGTAATCTGCATCAGACCGAACTTGCTCAGTGGCAAGATGTTGTGGCGTGCACGGTCTTTCTTCATGTTCTCGCACATGCGCTCATACAGCTTCTGACGGTCTTCTGCCACGTTCATGTCGATGAAATCCACCACGATGATGCCGCCCATATCGCGCAGTCGCAATTGGCGTGCCAATTCATCAGCAGCCCCGAGGTTCACTTCAAGAGCATTGTCCTCCTGGTTGGTCTTCTTGGAGCGGTTTCCGCTGTTCACATCCACCACGTGCAGTGCTTCTGTGTGCTCGATGATGAGGTAGGCACCGTTCTTATAGGAGATGGTGCGTCCGAAGAGCGACTTGATCTGCTTCGTGATGGCAAAATTGTCGAAGATGGGGAGCTCGCCTTTGTACAGCTTCACTATTCCTGCCCTATCAGGGGCAATGATTGATACGTAATCCTTAATCTCATTGAATTCGGCCTCATCATTCACATAGATGTGCTCGAAAGAAGGATTGAACAAGTCGCGCAACATACCTACGGCACGACTGGTTTCTTCGTAAATCAGCGTCGGAAGTTTGGTGGCTTTCTGTACCCTAGCCATAGCATCTTCCCATCGTTTCACCAAAACCTTCAGTTCGCCATCGAGTTCTGCCACACGCTTGCCTTCTGCCACGGTGCGTACGATAACACCGAAGTTCTTTGGCTTGATGCTCATGAGCAATTGCTTCAGTCGTGCACGCTCAGCGCTCGATTTAATCTTTGAGGAAACATTTACCTTATCATTGAAAGGGATGAGCACCAGATAGCGCCCTGCGAATGAGAGCTCAGAGGTGAGTCGTGGTCCCTTCGTGTTGATAGGTTCCTTCACAATTTGCACCACCACCTCCTGACCTTGCTGCAGGGTTGTAGCCACGGTGCCGTCTTTCTCCAGATCGGGCATGATGCTGGCTTTGGTGATGGAGTAAGTCTTTTTCTTGTCACTGATGGTTTGGCGCAGGAACTTGTTCAGAGAGTTGAATTGTGGACCTAAGTCTTGATAGTGAAGAAAAGCATCTTTCTCGAAACCCACGTCAACGAAGCAAGCATTCAGGCCCGGCATCAGTTTCCTGACGCGTCCCAAATACATGTTGCCTACAGCAAAGGCGGTGTTGTTGCCCTCCTTCTGTAGTTCCACCAGGCTTCCTTCTTCCGTCAAGGCGATGGAGACTTCCTGGGGCTTTACGTCAACTACGAGTTCACTTGTCACAATTAACTACTTTTGAGTTACTACTAAAAACAAAGAACAAACTTATGCAAGTTTTTTCTGTTATCATAAGTTTGTTCTTTCATTTCCTTAAATATTAAAGGCTAAGAATTACTTCTTGCTCTTATGTCTGTTCTTTCTTAGTCTTTTTTTACGCTTATGCGTTGACATTTTATGTCTTTTTTTCTTCTTACCGCTTGGCATAATACTTATATATTAATGGTTAAACTATAATTTATTACTTTTTCTGCATTGCATTGATGAAAGTCTTTGCTGGCTTGAAAGAAGGAATGTTGTGCTCCGGAATAATGATAGTAGTATTCTTGGAGATGTTGCGTGCAGTCTTCTGAGCGCGCTTCTTAACATTGAAGCTACCGAAGCCACGGAGATAAACGTTTTCACCTGCGGCCAGAGAGTCCATTACTGAAGTCATAAATGCTTCTACAGCTGCTGTGGCTGTCTTTCTGTCAATACCAGTGTTCTTTACGATCTGGCTAACGATTTCTGCTTTAGTCATTTTAGTATGATTATTTTGTTGTTAATATTCTTCGTTCATTTTTCGGACTGCAAATATACGGTTTTTTGTTTTCTTACAAAAATATTATGCACACAATTTTATAATTTTCACGATTTTAGCTTTAAAATCCATCTTTCATGTGCATCAAAAGGCGTTCCGTATATTCGCTGATTGATTTTCATAACCCCTAAACCCTACACTCTAAACTCTAAACTCTAAACCCTAAACACTAAACTCTAAACCAAAAACCAGATTATATGGGAGAAAGATAAAAGAATAGTCGTATCTTTGCATTCGATGAATGAGTTTACAAAGATCATAGAGAGTTGGTACGCGGAGCATCGGAGGGATTTGCCGTGGCGCGATACGACGGACCCATACTTGATTTGGGTGTCGGAGATTATTCTCCAACAGACTCAAGTGAAGCAAGGGTATGATTACTACTTGAGGTTTGTGCAACGGTTTCCGAATGTCCAATCACTGGCAGATGCCGAGGAGGATGAGGTGCTGAACTATTGGCAGGGATTAGGTTACTATTCGCGTGCCAGAAACATGCATGCTGCCGCGAAGAGCATGAACGGAAAGTTCCCACAGACTTACGAAGCTGTGAGGGCACTGAAGGGAGTCGGTGATTATACGGCGGCTGCCATCTGCTCCTTTGCTTATGGAATGCCTGTGGCGGTGGTAGATGGCAATGTGTATCGGGTATTGGCGAGGTATGTAGGCATCGATACGCCCATAGATTCTACAAAGGGTGTGAAACTGTTCAGACAGTTGGCGGAGGACTATTTAGACAAGCGCCATCCGTCAACTTACAATCAGGCCATTATGGATTTCGGAGCTTTGCAGTGTACCCCTTCACATCCGCATTGTGAAGCGTGTCCGTTGCAAGAAACGTGTGTGGCTTTCCGTGAGGGAAGGGTAGAGGATCTTCCTGTGAAGCAACATAAGACGAAGCAGACGCTCCGCTATTTCAATTACCTTTTTATCCGACAAGGAGACTATACCTATATTAATAAAAGGACGGAGAAAGATATTTGGAAAAACCTCTATCAATTCCCGCTTTTGGAAACAGATTCTGAGATGACGGATAATCCCGCAGCTTTTTTTTCTCAGTTAGAAAAATTTTTTTTCCTAACTACGGAGATGGAATTCCGTCTTTTGAAGCATGGTGTGAAGCACGTGCTCAGTCATCGGATTATCATGGCCGATTTCTATGAAGTAAAAGTACCTGAAGAGACAGAGTTGGCACTGTCGCCAGCATTCATCAAGGTGCCTGTCTCGAACTTAGACGATTATGCCTTCCCCGTATTGATTTCCAATTTTTTAAAGGAAATACTTGACAAATAGTTGCACGGTTTATGATTTATATGTAATTTTGTAACCTAATTTTAGTAACGACAAAAAATTAAGAAAATGAACAAAGCTATTTTAATTGGAAATGTGGGCGCAGACCCCAAAGTGACTTATTTTGAAGGTGGACGCGGTGTGGCTCAAGTACGTCTGGCCACTACAGAGCGTGGATATACATTGCAGAACGGTACACAGGTGCCCGACCGCACTGAATGGCATAATCTGGTATTCAGAGGCAAGATTGCTGAAACTGTAGAAAAGTTCATCCACAAAGGCGACAAGCTCTATGTGGAAGGTAAGATATTTACACGTAGCTATGACGATCAGGCTGGTGTGAAGCGTTACGTTACAGAGATCTATGTGGACAATATGGAAATGCTTACTCCTAAGTCCCAGAATGTGTCTCCTGCACCTGCACCAGTAGCTCCAGCGCCTGAAATGCCTCAAACGGATGATAAAGGCGACCTGCCGTTTTAAGTCTAACTAAACGCGAGGGATTTTGGATACAGAAGCTTTTATATGCCTTTCGGCATTCTTGTTCGACGGTTTTACTATTAACGCTCCCACGTGGCCGGCTATCGTCTCCATCGTGTGTGCAGTGTTGCTCCTCTTTGCCTCGGGCTTTGCCTCTGGCTCTGAAATTGCCTACTTCTCTCTTTCTCCATCCGATCTTAGTGAGATAGAGGAAGAGAAATATCCTGCGGATAAGAAAATACAGACATTATTGGAGGATAAGGAACGGCTGTTGGCTACCATCTTGATATCCAACAATGCGGTGAACGTGACCATCATCTTGCTGTGCAACTATTTCTTTATGAAGGTGTTTGAGTTTCTCTCACCTTTGGCGGAGTTTGTGATTATCACGGTCATCCTTACCTTCTTGCTGTTGCTTTTTGGAGAGATATTGCCTAAGATATTTGCTGCGCAGAAGACATTGAGTTTCTGTCGCTTCTCTGCTTCAGGTATCTTGTTTTTGGAGAAGTTGTTCCATCCGTTGGCATCACTGTTGGTAAACTCCACGTCGTTCCTCAATAAGTATTTTGAACCGAAAGTGCATAATATTTCTGTGGACGAACTGTCGCATGCGTTGGAACTGACAGACAAAAAGGAGATTAAGGAAGAGAGCAGCATATTGAAGGGTATTATCCGTTTTGGTGGTGAAACTGCCAAGGAGGTAATGACTCCTCGTCTGGACATGGTGACGCTTGATAACCGTACGTCTTTCAAGGACGTGCTGAAGTGCATTGTAGAGAATGCTTATTCCCGAATCCCTGTATACCAGGGTACGGCCGACAATATCAAGGGTATCCTTTATATCAAGGACTTGTTGCCTCATCTGAATAAGGGTGACAATTTCCGTTGGCAATCGTTGGTACGTCCGGCTTATTTTGTGCCTGAGACGAAGATGATAGACGACTTGTTGCATGATTTCCAGCAGAACCGTGTGCACATTGCCATAGTGGTGGATGAGTTTGGCGGTACTTCAGGACTGGTGACTATGGAGGATATCATCGAAGAGATTGTGGGCGAGATTCGCGATGAGTATGATGATGAGGAACGCACGTATTGGCAGATTGACGACCATACATGGGTATTTGAAGCCAAGACGTTGCTGACCGACTTCTACAAGGTGACCAAGCTCGATGAAGAGATCTTCGCAGAGGTGGAAGGAGAGGCGGATACAATCGGTGGCTTGTTGCTTGAAATCAAGGGCGACTTCCCCGTGCGTCACGAGAAAGTGAGCTTCCAGAATTATGTCTTTGAGGTGCTGGCAGTGGATCAGCGACGTATCTTGAAGGTGAAGTTTACCATCGCTCCCACGGATGACAAAGTCAGTGGGCAGATAGGATAATTATTATAATAGGTATTATTTTTTTATGTTACGCATTGCTGTACAATCAAAAGGTCGTCTATACGATGAGACTATGTCCTTCCTTTCGGAGTCGGACATCAAACTTAGTGCTACCAAACAACGCGCTTTACTGGTAGAATCAACGAATTTCCCTTTGGAGGTGCTTTATCTCCGTGATGATGATATTCCTCAAACCGTGGCCTCTGGCGTGGCTGATATCGGTATTGTCGGTGAGAATGAGTTTGTTGAACGTGGAGAAGATGCAGACATCATCAAGCGTTTGGGATTCAGCAAATGCCGTCTGTCATTGGCTATTCCTAAGGATGTGGAATATACAGGCGTACAATGGTTTAATGGAAAGAAAATAGCAACCAGTTATCCACATATTTTGGAAAAATTCTTGGCAGAGAATGGCGTGAATGCTTCGATCCATGTGATCAATGGCTCTGTGGAGATTTCTCCGGGAATAGGACTCGCTGATGCGATCTTCGATATCGTGAGTTCGGGCTCTACACTGGTAAGCAACCGTCTGCGTGAAGTGGAAGTGGTGATGAAATCGGAGGCCTTGCTTATAGGAAACAAGTCAATCAGCGAAGAGAAGAAAGAGGTGCTTGAAGAACTGCTTTTCCGTATGAATGCCGTTAAAGCTGCCGAGGATAAGAAATATGTACTGATGAATGCTCCAAAGGACAAGGTGAATGAGATAGTGGCAGCATTGCCAGGAATCAAGAGTCCGACGGTGATGCCATTGGCTCAAGAAGGATGGTGCTCTGTACATACGGTACTTGATCAGAAACGATTCTGGGAAATCATCGGGAAACTGAAGGCGCTTGGAGCACAGGGAATCCTGGTTCTCCCCATAGAGAAAATGATAGTATAATTGAACATTGAGGATTGAAACTCAGTGAGATAGAATAACAATTATGATAGAAACAAAGTATCCTGACAAGTCGTTGTGGAGCGAGTTGCTGAAGCGTCCGTTGATAGCTTCGGAGCCGCTTTTCGATACCGTTCGCCAACTGATAACGAAGGTGAAGGACGGAGGTGACAAGGCTGTGCTGGAACTTGAGGAGACGTTCGATAAGGTGCAACTGTCTTCTTTAGCGGTCAGTCCAGAGGAGATACACGAAGCAGAAAATCTTGTTTCTGAGGAATTGAAACAAGCCATCCTACTGGCAAAGAACAATATAGCTGCCTTCCATGCTTCACAGAAATTTCCTGGCATACAGGTAGAAACCACATCTGGTGTGAGTTGTTGGCAAAAATCTGTTCCCATCGAGAAAGTGGGATTATATATTCCAGGTGGTACGGCTCCACTTTTCTCTACCGTCTTGATGTTGGCTGTACCTGCACAAATCGCTGGTTGTAAGGAAATTGTTCTCTGTACACCTCCCGCAAAGAATGGAAAGGTGCATCCTGCTGTACTCTATGCAGCAAAGGTTGCTGGAGTGAATAAGTTTTTCAAGATTGGTGGCGTACAAGCCATTGCTTCGATGGCTTATGGTACAGAGTCGGTTCCAAAGGTCTACAAGATATTCGGACCAGGTAATCAGTATGTGACTGCGGCCAAGCAGTTGGTTGGATTGCATGACGTGGCTATCGATATGCCTGCGGGTCCTTCGGAAGTGGAAGTGCTGGCAGATGAAACAGCCAATCCGGTATTCGTGGCAGCTGATTTATTGAGTCAGGCTGAACACGGTG
The DNA here is from genome assembly GCA_017427065.1 of Bacteroidaceae bacterium. Lineage (GTDB taxonomy): Bacteria > Bacteroidota > Bacteroidia > Bacteroidales > Bacteroidaceae > Bacteroides. The sequence continues at coordinate 19,101 of JAFRTL010000021.1, forward strand.
CGGACAGTCAGGCAATGCTAATTACAACCTCAGAAGCATTGTTGGAATCTGTTAAAGAGGAAGTGGAAAGACAGTTGGCTGTCCTTCCACGTAAGGAGATTGCAGCTAAGGCACTACAGAACAGTAAGCTGATCTTGGTGAACAACATCGAGGAAGCTGTGGAGATGACTAATGAATATGCTCCAGAACATCTGATTATCCAAACGGAAAACTATTTGGATTTATCCAAGAGGATTGTCAATGCCGGATCAATATTCTTAGGAATGTATGCATGTGAAAGCGCAGGTGACTATGCTTCTGGAACGAATCACACCTTGCCTACCAATGGCTATGCAAAAGCATACAACGGCGTGAACTTGGATAGTTTCAGCCGTAAACTGACCTATCAAGAACTCACAGCACAAGGTATTCAACAAATTGGTCCTGCCATTGAGATGATGGCAGCTAATGAGTGTTTGGATGGTCATAAGAATGCGGTGACTGTGCGATTGAAGTCATTAGAGCAAACTGTCAGCACACCTGCATCTTTCGATTTGAAGCGTCTTACACGTCCGAACATTTGGAATCTCCAACCTTATTCCTCTGCTCGTGATGAATACAAAGGTGTGGAAGCCAGCGTGTTCTTGGATGCCAACGAGAATCCTTATAACAATCCGTTGAATCGCTATCCCGATCCCCTTCAGTTGAAAGTGAAGGAAAAGTTGGCGAAGGTGAAAGGCGTGGCAGTGGAAAACATTTTCCTCGGCAATGGCAGTGATGAGGCCATAGATTTGCCTTACCGTTGCTTTACCCGTCCGGGAATAGACAATGTGGTAGCTATGGAGCCTACTTATGGTATGTATAAGGTGTGTGCCGACATCAATGATGTGGAGTATCGCAAGGTATTTCTTGATGAGGATTTCCAGATTACTGCCGACAGATTATTGGCTGCTTGTGATGAGAATACGAAGATCATTTGGATTTGCTCCCCGAACAATCCGACAGGAAATAACATCAATCCACAGGAGGTTTTGAAAGTGATTGAGCAGTTCCGTGGCATTGTGATAGTGGATGAAGCCTATTCTGATTTCTCAGATCAGCAACCTTGGAGACTGACACTGAATGCCCATCCGAATCTCATCGTGTTGAATACTTTCAGTAAGGCATGGGGAAGGGCTGCCATGCGATTGGGAATGGCTTTTGCAAGTGCAGAAATCATCGCCATGTTCAATAAGGTAAAGTATCCTTATAATGTCAACCAACTCACACAGTGTGAGGCTTTAGCTGCATTGGAAGAAGCTGAGAAGGTGAAGGTATGGGTACAAGATATATTGAAAGAACGGGTGGTTTTAATGGAGCAGTTTGAGAAGTTGGCTATCTGCGAAAAAGTATATCCTACTGATGCCAATTTCTTCTTGGCTCGTGTGAAAGATGCCAACAAAATCTATAAATACTTGGTGAACGAAGGCATCATCGTGCGCAACCGCCATAAGGTTTCGCTCTGTGGAAATTGCTTACGTATCACTATCGGTACACCAAAGGAAAACGAAACGCTTATCTGTGCCTTACAGAAATGTAATTTATAATTCATAGTTATGAAAAAAGTTCTTTTTATCGACCGTGACGGAACCATTGTTATAGAACCGCCTATCGACTATCAGGTAGATAGCTTCGAAAAATTGGAATTTTACCCAGGTGTGATGAGGAACTTGGGATTCATACGCTCCAAATTGGATTTTGAGTTTGCGATGGTCAGCAATCAAGATGGATTGGGAAAGCCAACTTATCCATTGTCTGTCTTCGGGGCTATCCAGCATCTTATCATGCAGACACTGCAAGGCGAAGGCATCACGTTCGATGAAATATTTATTGATCCTAGTACACCAGAGGAAAACTCACCCAATAGAAAACCTCGTACGGGCATGTTAGGAAAATATATCAATAACCCCGACTATGATTTGGCAGGCAGTTTCGTGATAGGCGATCGTTATACGGATGTAGAAATGGCCTATAATCTAGGATGTAAGGCCATCTTGCTTCAGCCAGATAAAAGTTCTTTGCGCCTGAAAAGCGAGGGAGGAGAGACGGAAGTGGCAGGACTGGAAGATGTCTGCGTTTTGGCAACTACCGATTGGGATAAGGTAACGGAATTCCTGTTTGCTGGAGAACGTACGGCTGAAGTACATCGGGTAACTAATGAAACAGATGTTTACGTTTGGCTTAATTTGGATGGAACAGGTAATTGTGAGGTGCAAACAGGTTTGGGATTCTTTGATCACATGTTGGAGCAAATCGGTCGACATGGTGGCATGGACTTGACTATACATGTGAAAGGCGACTTACAGGTTGATGAACATCACACTATAGAAGATACGGCCATTGCCTTGGGCGAATGTCTGTATCAGGCCTTAGGTAGCAAGCGTGGTATTGAACGTTATGGATTCAGTCTGCCGATGGACGATTGCCTATGTCAGGTTTGTCTGGATTTTGGTGGTCGCCCATGGTTGGTTTGGGATGCAGAATTTCATCGCGAAAAGATTGGAGAAATGCCTACAGAGATGTTTCTCCATTTCTTCAAATCGCTCAGTGACAATGCACGCATGAATCTGAATATCAAAGCAGAAGGTGAGAATGAACACCATAAGATTGAAGGTATTTTTAAAGCATTGGCACGGGCATTAAAGATGGCAGTGAAACGGGATATCTACCACTACCAACTGCCTAGCTCTAAAGGTGTTTTATAAATTTGTAATTTTCGAAGACTTATGAATTATAGAAAACTAAAAAAAGAAGAGATCACAGTTCTCCTTAACCAAGGTTGTTCGGCTGTAGATTGGAACGATGTAGAAGTGAAGGAAGATTTCACTCCTGAGAATGTCAAACATGCTCATTTTAGCGGTAAGGTGCAACTTGGTCTGTTTCAAACATCGTTTACTCTTCAGGGTGGGGTGGAGATGCATAGTGGTTTGCTCCATGTGGCTCTTCATAATGTGACGATAGGCGACAACTGTTTTATTGGCAACATCCATGATTATGTGGCCAACTATGAGATTGGCGACAATACTTATATTAATAATGTAGATATCATCGTTACAGATGGCGTGTCAAAGTTCGGTAATGGGGTAGATGCTTCAGTGCTTAATGAGACAGGTGGTCGAGAAGTGATGATCAATGACAAGCTTTCGGCACACATGGCCTATATCATGGCACTTTACCGTCATCGTCCGCTGCTTTCTGCCAAACTTCGTGAGATAGCTGAACGTTATGCTGATAAATATGCCTCTAATAAAGGTACAATCGGCAGTCATGTGAGTATCATGAACGTTGGTCGTATAGAAAATGTTAGAATTGGGGACTACAGCGATATCAAGGGAGTAAGTCGTTTGCGTAACGGTAGTATCAATAGTAATGAGTATGCGCCTGTACATTTGGGACACAATGTGATTTGTGATGATTTCATCATCTCCTCTGGTACTGTCATCGATGATGGAGCCATGCTGGAACGATGCTTTGTGGGACAAGCTTGTCTGTTGGGGCATGGTTATTCTGCAAGTGACTCTTTGTTCTTCAGCAACTGCCAAGGAGAAAATGGGGAAGCTTGCGCTATCTTTGCAGGACCATATACCGTGACCCATCATAAGAGTACATTGCTTATAGCAGGTATGTTCAGTTTTATGAATGCAGGCTCTGGATCAAATCAAAGCAACCACATGTATAAGTTGGGCCCTATCCATCAAGGTACCTTGGAACGTGGAGCGAAGACTACTTCTGATTCCTATATCTTATGGCCATCACGCGTGGGTGCTTTTTCTCTGGTTATGGGAAGGCATGTGAACCATTCGGATACGAGTAATCTTCCTTTCTCATATCTGATCGAGAAGAACAATACTACTTATCTAGTGCCAGGCGTTAATCTCCGAAGCGTAGGTACTATCCGTGATGCACAGAAGTGGCCGAAGCGTGATAAGCGTAAGGATCCTAATAGATTGGATTTCATCAATTATAACTTATTGAGTCCGTTTACTATTCAGAAGATGTTCAAGGGACTTAAGACTCTGAGGCAATTGCAAGCTGCTTCTGGTGAACTTTCTGATGAGTATTCTTTCCATAGTGCCAAGATTAAGAACGGCTCTCTGAAGAAGGGTATTCAGTTCTATGAAATAGCCATTCATAAATTCTTAGGAAATTCTCTTATCAAACGTCTGGAAGTGACAGAGTTCAAGAGCGATGAAGAAATCCGACGTCGTCTAAAACCGGATACCGAAATCGGTCATGGCGAATGGGTAGACATCAGTGGATTGATAGCTCCAAAACATGAGATAGATTCCTTGTTGGATAAGATTGAAACTGGAGAAATCGATAAACTGCGTGAAATCAATGCTGAATTCCAGCGTTTGCATGAGAATTATTATACCTATGAATGGACATGGGCTTATGATATGCTGAAAGAGTTTTACGGCATAGATCCTCAGCAGATGACAGCAGCGCAGGTTATTAAAATTGTAGAGCAATGGAAAGATGCTGTTGTAGGACTGGATCAAATGGTGTATGATGACGCTAAAAAAGAATTCTCCTTGAGCGCAATGACGGGCTTTGGAGCCGATGGTACCAAAGTGGAAAAGGAGCAGGATTTCGAACAAGTTCGTGGTGACTTTGACAACAACAGTTTCGTACAAATGGTATTGGAACATATTGAAAAGAAATCTGCTCTTGGAAATGAACTGATAGAACGTATGAAGCGGGTAAAGTGATGAAGTTATTCGGACGTACGGAGTTGCTTATAGGCACTGAAACCATGAGACAGCTGGCACAAAAGCGAGTAATCGTCTTTGGTGTTGGTGGGGTTGGCAGTTGGTGCGTTGAGAGTTTAGTACGTACAGGTATTGGTCATATCACCATCGTGGATGCCGACCTTGTCTGTGAGTCGAATATCAATAGACAATTGATGGCAACTACTGTGACGGTAGGGCAGTCGAAAGTGGAGGCCATGAAGAAGCGTCTATTGGAAATAAACCCTGAACTTGACATCCTTGCTCTGCAGAGGATATATACGGAAGAAAGCGCAGAAGATTTTCATTTGGAGACATACGATTATATCATTGATGCTATCGATAGCTTAAAAGACAAGGCTTCGCTGATTTTACGTGCTACCCGTACTGATGCCGTTTTCTTTTCCTCAATGGGAGCTGCATTGAAGAGCGATCCAACAAAGATAAAAGTGGCGGAGTTCTGGAAAGTGAAAGGGGATCCTTTAGCACGAGCTTTGCGTCAGCGATTTAAGAAGCAGCAGACGTTCCCACAGCATAAGTTCCGCTGTGTTTTCAGTGAGGAAGTGATGCATAATCGTGGAGAGGGAGTCGTAGAGTCGAATAACAGTTTATTACCTGCAAAAGCACAAGTAAATGGTACCTTAGCACACATCACTGCCATCTTTGGTTTCATGTTGGCAGGATTGGTTGTGGAAGACATATTGAAGATGAACGAGAAATCATGAAAGTGAAATTGTTGCACAACTGGAAGTGGGTGATGACAGTGCTTATGGGCATTGTCATATTCCTTTTATGTCTTTTTCCTTTCAGGGCCTTACTGAACTATCATGAAGAAACACATCTATTTCGATGGACTTCCTATTATTTCAAAGAACAGGTGACCTCTTTTCATGGGTTTTGGGAGTATGTGGTATCTTTTGTTGTACAGTTTTTCTATGTAGCTGCCTTAGGAAGTCTTATCGTAGCAGTGTTGTTCATGATTTGCCAAAGAATCGTTTGGTGGTTTCTGAAAAGAATAAAGAAGTGGGATGTGGCACTTTATGTAATCAGTTTTATTCCAGTCATACTTCTCTTCTTCTTCCTTTTTATCCCTAGCGAATATCGAAAGGATGATAGATTTCGTGAAATCATCCATTACGATTATCTAGAACGTACGCATCAATGGCAGTCAATTTTAGACAAGACAAAGGCAGAACGCCCACTGACGGAATGTGGTATCTGGTGTACGAATTATGCTTTGGGAATGCTAGGACAGTTGGATCGTATGGAGTCTTATCCTCAATGTGGTCCTGATGGTTTGCTGAATGATGCCTTACAGAAACCTTCTGTTGTTTTATACTCCATGAGTGATATTTACTTTCAGTTGGGTGCTGTGAATGAAGCAGAACGCATCGCTTTTAATGCCAAACAGTATCTTCCAAATGAACGTAAAAGCGGACGTTTATATAGACGTTTAGCAGAAGCAAATTTAGTCAATGGACATTATGAGATTGCAGAAAAGTATCTGCATTATTTGGAGTCGACTCTTTTCTATCGCAGTTTTGCCAATCGTTGGCTAGCAGACCTTGGTGATGAAACGAAGATTGAGGAAACGTATGCTCGTGTGCGACAATTCCGTCAGAAAGAGAATCGTTGGCTCACTTCCAATGCAAAGGAACTGATGCTGATGCAACTGGTAAATGAGAATGAAGAGAACAAATTGGCATTCTATTATTTGGTAGCTTATCGCTTACTGCAACTTGGATATATTCAAAACGGAGAAGAATGATGAAAAAGTTCCTATATATATGTCTGAGCCTTTGCTTCTTGATAGGTTGTTCCTCATTGCCAGAGAATCCTACCATCAGTGATGACTATCCTCCTATCTTTCCTGATTATGTTGGAGTGACCATACCTGATGGGATTGCTCCCCTCAATTTTGACGTGAAGGGTAGGAAAGCTGCTGATGTGATGGATGTGGTGGTAAAAGGTCATAAAGAAGGGGAGATTCATATAAATGGAAAGTATGCTCGATTTGACATAGATGCTTGGCATACACTTTTGCATCAGAATGTAGGAGATAGCATACAATTGATTGTAAGTATTCGCCAAGGGGGGCAGTGGACTCAATACAAGCCGTTTTATATATATATAAGTGAGGATGAACTTCCAGAATGGGGACTGACTTACCGTCGGATTCCTCCCGGTTATGATGCTTATGGGTCGATGGGTTTATACCAGCGTGATTTGAGCAGTTTTGAAGAAACAGCTTTGGTGCAGAATGACGCCATTGATCAGAATTGTGTGAATTGCCATACATCGAATAGAGGAAATGCGGAAGAGTTTACATTTCATGTCAGAGGGGATCATGGAGCTACGATTGTTGGTAATGAAGGGTTGGTAGATGTCCTGGCACCTCGGAATCCGGATTTAGGAGGCGGACTGGTTTATCCTTATTGGCATCCTTCTGGAAAATACATTGCCTATTCTACTAATGATACTCATCAGAATTTCCATCAATTAAGGGATTTGAGGGTAGAGGTATATGATAGTAAATCTGACATCGTTATCTATAATCCAAAAACTCATGAGATTCTCTTGGACAGTATCCTGGCTAATCCTGATGTGTTGGAAAATTATCCGGCTTTTTCTCCTGATGGCGAATGGTTGTATTTTACTTCAGCACAACGCATTGATACTATCTGGAAGAATTATCAAGAGATCAAATATGATATTTGTCGTGTTCGTTTCGATGCTGCGACTGGACAGATGGGCGACAGTATAGAAACCATTGTGGATGCCCGAAACATTGGGAAAAGTGCCAATATGCCACGCATCTCTTTTGATGGAAAGTACCTGTTGTATACGCTTACAGATTATGGCTGTTTCCCTATTTGGCATCCTGAAGCTGACTTATGGATTAAGAACCTGGAATCAGGAGAGTCTTATCCTTTGGAAGGAGCGAATAGTGAAGATTCTGAAAGTTTTCACAATTGGAGCCTGAATTCAAGATGGATTGTTTTCACTACTCGAAGAGATGATGGATTATATACTAACTTATACTTGGCACATGTGGATGATCAGGGAAGGGTGTCAAAGGCATTTTGCTTGCCTCAGAAAAACCCTAAGGAATATTATGCGGAAACCATCTATTCGTTCAATACGCCTGACTTCATTCAACAAAAAATCCATCGTAATGAAGAGAGGATATATAAGCATTTGCTTGAGAGTGATCGTGTGCCTACCATATTGAAAAAGATAGAATAGCTCTAGGATTCGGAAATTATTATTACTTTTGCAAAAAAATGAGAGATGAATATTAGATTATACCTTATAATATTGTTTGTGTTTGCTATGCTTTCTTCGTGTGGAGGAAGCCTTTCCAAGAATGACTCTCCAACATCCGAGATTCAGCCAGCAGAAGAAGTTGTTCTGAAAGCTCCCCAATTTATGCAGGATTCAGATATCACTGTACCTGTGAAAGTGGGGGAGAGGGAATTTCAGTCAAATGTCGTTCGTCGTCCTGATAATAACTTGCCTATGGTCAGCAACGAACAAGGTCAGAAGTATGTAGACAATCGCATTACACTTACATTACGCGAAGGTGGTAGGTTGGTGGTCAGTAAGGAGTTTACAAAAAACGACTTTCTAAGTTTCCTAGATGCAGGATTCCAGCGCCATGCCATCCTTGAAGGCTTGGTATTTGACAAAGTAGAAGGAAGAAACATTCTTTATGCAGCTAGTGTGGCATATCCGGAGAGTGATCTCTATGTACCCTTCCAAATCACGGTCACTCCTGCTGGTAATATCAGCATCGAGAAGAGTGATGTGATGGATGAGTATGAAGCAACTCCAGATAGCCTTACTAATCAACAATAGATATTTTTTCAAAAAAACGAGCTAAAAGTTTGGCAAATAAAAAAAGAGTTGTACCTTTGCAACGCTTTTGAGAAAGCAATGCATTTTCTGATGCATGGAGAGATGGCTGAGTGGTCGATAGCGGCGGTCTTGAAAACCGTTGAACTGAGAGGTTCCGGGGGTTCGAATCCCTCTCTCTCCGCAACATATTGAGACATTCTATTTCAATCGAAGAGAGAGGGATGGACGAGCGAAGCGAGTCAATCCTTGTTATTCTTCGAAACATTGAGAAGAATAATTTTGGTGCGTTAGTTCAGTTGGTTAGAATACATGCCTGTCACGCATGGGGTCACGAGTTCGAGTCTCGTACGCACCGCTAACCTAATAAGCTCTGAGGTAATTCCTTGGGGCTTTTTTATTTATAATTTGAGAATAGTCCTTCATGTCTAATTCTCATTTTTCAATTCTCAAATAAATTAAAATGGAACAGCGAATTATTGCCAATCGTTTGGATTGGATGGATTGGGCCAAGGCTATTGCCATCACTATCGTAGTGTTCGGACATCTCCGCAGTCCGCTAATGACGTGGGTCTTCAGTTTTCACATGCCTTTCTTCATTATGCTCTCGGGTTTCTTGCAGAAGAAACGCCCACTTCGTGAGGAGGTGGTGAAGAGTGCTAAATCGCTGCTTCTTCCATACGTTATCTATAATCTGTTCTTGCTGGTTTACAGCCTTTGTACGGGTGAGTATCAAGCCAATTATCCACTGAGTATGCTGGTTGGCTTGCAGTGGAACCTCTCTATGGCGTGTCGCCCTCTATGGTTCCTCTTGGCATTGTTCTGGATGCGTGTGGCCTACGCAGCATTACCACAGGATGGCAGGAAGGGCAGCTATGTGTTGGCATTGCTTTGCATCCTCTTCGTTTGGGTATATGCAGGTGAAGAGCCCATGAAACCAGAACACAATTACTTCCAGATTTTTGAGGCCATCATTTGCTTCCCATTCTTTATTATAGGTACGCTGCTGCATCAATATAAGGGCGAAAAGTTGCTTGATGGTTTTCCTGTGCCTTTGCGTTTCCTACTTATTGCTATGGGTTTGGTTGTAGGGTTCTACATTGTTGGTCAGAATGGCTTTGTGAATATCTTCCGCCTTACTCCTGGTAATGAAGTGCCTTTGTTCTACATCAGTGCTGCGATAATAAGCATCTGTCATATTTGGCTTATATATCAGTCACTTCGAGTGCGCAGTCGTTATATAGAGTTGGTATCCGAAGGCACACTGCTGATTTTTGCCGTGCATCAAGCCATCTTCTGGCCGCTACGCGAAGTGCTTCCTGGTGGTTTCTGGGGCTCATTGGCTGTGGCATTGGTTACAGTTGCTGTGCTTTCAGGTTTTGCATGGCTCGCCAGGAAGTATTGTCCGGTGCTTATAGGGAAGATGTAACAGTACTACCTCTAGAGTTATTACTTAATCCTCTTTCACGATAGGATAAAGTTCAATAAACTCTCCTTGATGGCTATTGCCATCATTAATAAGATCTGCCATTTTCTTACCGACTGTATCAATGTCGTGAAACCCAGGAAGAGCCATATTCCCATTCAAGTCTGTAGTGGTGGGTCCTGGATGTACGGAGAAAATTTCCAATGGCGTCTTTTTTTGCTGAAATTCCATTGCCATAACACCCATCATGGCATTCTGAGCCGCTTTACTTGTCACGTAGGCCAAAGGATGCCAATAAGGACTGATTTCTGATGGTACCGTAACATTGACAATTCTTCCGTTGTTTTTCTTTAGTAAAGGCATCAGCGACTTTGTGAGAGCAAAGGTACCGATGAAATTGACGTTAAGAGTGTCTTTGATGTCACTCAACTCTGTGTGCTGACCATCCACACTCATGTCTCCAGGGATACCGGCATTGTTCACTAACAGCGAAAGCTCTGGGTATTTTTCGTTTATTTCTTTAGATGCTTCAGATATACTAGATAGGTCTGCTAATTCGATATGTATCCAACCAAGCACTTGAATGTTCAGTGACTTCAATTCGTGGATTGCTGTTTCTGCACGTTGTTGATGGCGAGCACCAACAATAATATTCCAACCACTAAGTCCTAAATGTTTTGCAATTCCGAAACCAATACCTTTATTGGCTCCAGTTACTAATACTGTCTTTTCTTTCATATAACTACTTTCTGTAATAAAATGGTTTTCACAATTTCTGGGAACAAAGATATATAAAAAATAACTTTCTTAGTTAAGAATTCTTTTTTTTGTTAGTTAGCAAAAAAAAAGTAAGATGAAATAGGGAAGAGGTGCAGTCGTCGGGGCAGTTAGCTAAATGGTTGTGAATCGTGCCATGTGAATCATGCGCCGTGGAGTCGTGAAGAACTTGCTCCATGAGTCGGCAGATGCCATGTCGGTCGTTCCGTACCGACGCCCTAAAGTGAATCCCGAAGGATTCGGTTTTTAGCTCACCCTGTCCGTTAGGCCGCACCTCTAGATATTATATCATTTCAGTGATGAAATTCAACGCCTGAATTTCAATGTCCAATTTACGCAGTTGCTGTGAGAACTTGTCTATCTGTTTGCGCAATGCGGGCACATCGATGGTGGTGACGTACTTTATCTCATTGCGTCCATAGCGGTCTGCCTGCTGTGAAGCCCTGTCGAACACCTCGCGCAGCACCTGTACGCGTTTTCCAAGAACCTCTCGTTCTGCCATCATTTCAGTGAGCGTCTTACCATCCTTCACCGTATGCATGTTGGTGGCATTGATACGATACATCACCTCTTGCAACTGTTTCAGGCAACTATCCAGCTCCTTCATCAACTCTGTGGGTTGTTCGGAAGGTTGGTCGCCCTCCTGTACTTTTGTATTGTTCAGCAATCGAGCCTTCAGTTGCTCGATGCGTGTCTGTAGATCCTTACGGATGCTCAGTCCTTCTGCTAATTTCATAGTAGTATGCTTTTTGGGTTTCATGCTTCAAAGTTATGAACAATTAAGCAAAAAGCCAAGTATGCTTGAGCTTTTCCTATTGACTCTCCTTACTTTTGTCTCGAGTCTTCAAACCTTTTGCCTACTAACACTTAGATTCCTGAATAAATGAGTGGAATTGCTTTGAACATGCAAAATGTTTTTATCCTTATAGATATTTGTGGATATGGAAACTAATAGCTATTTTTGCTGCAGATAGTTGCAGATAATTGTTTATAAGAATTAGTTGTTGAAAAAGACTTTATAATAATTATTAATAAACCATTATGAAAAAATTGCGTTATTTCTTATTATTGACTTTTGCGTTTTTCTTTACGGTTGCTCAAGCGCAGCCTACTTTGGTGAAGAAGAACGGAAGCACTCATTTTGAAATAGACGGAAAGCCATTCGTCATGTTTACGGGCGAGCTTCATAATTCTACCAGTACCAGTGAAAGTTATATGAAAGAAATAGGTGTTTGGCAGAAAATGAAAGATGCCAACTTCAACACCGTGATTGCTTCTTGCTCATGGGATGTAATAGAACGTGAACCAGGAAAGTATGATTTTACATCCGTGGATCACGTCATTCGTAGTGCTCGTGAATATGGTCTTAAAGTGGTGATGATATGGTTTGCCAGCTGGAAGAATGGAAACTCTACCTATGCGCCAAGTTATATCAAGAGAAATCCTGCGAAGTATCCGTTAGTGAAGAATGAGAACGGTCAGACTCTGAATGTCCTTTCTGCATTCAACGAGGATTCTAAGAATGCGGATAAGAATGCCTTTGCAGCGCTGATGCGCCATATCCGCGAGATAGATAAAGACCATACTGTCATCATGATGCAGGTGGAAAACGAAATGGGCATTTTGGGTTCTAAAAGAGATTTCTCTGCTGCTGCTGAAAAGGCTTGGAAAGGTCAGGTTCCAGCAGATCTCATGAACTACCTCTCAGCTCACAAGGGTAAACTTTTCCCAGAGTTGGAGAAAGTTTGGAAAGCCAATGGCTATAAGACCAAAGGCACATGGGAAGAGGTATTTGGCAAGAGCCACTCTAACACAGAAGACTGGAAAGAGTATCCATTCTATACTGAGGAGATTTTCCAGGCCTATTATTATGGTAAATATGTGGGCGAGATTGCTGCAGCAGGTAGGGCAGAGCATAATATCCCGATGTATGTGAACAACTGGCTTAAGCAGCCAGGCATGGGAGCTCCAGGAGGATTCCCCTCAGGTAGTCCGCTGCCAGAAGTGATTGATGTGTGGAGAGCTGCTGCTCCTGCCATAGATTTCACAGCACCTGATATTTACATCAATGAGTTTGAATGGGTTCTGAGCCAGTTCTCTCTGAGTGAGAATCCGATCTTTATTCCAGAATGTAGAACAGACATCGCTAAAGCACTCTATGCTTATGGTGAATATGACGCCATGGGCTTCGCACCATTTGGCTTCGATGGTCCTCAGGGGCAAGGAGCTGGTGGCGCTTCTGATGAGGAGTTTGCCAATCTTGGCAAGTGCTATGGTCTCCTTTCAGGCATGGGAAACATGCTTATAGACAATTACAACTCTGACAAGATGCGTGGATTGATGGTGACAGCAGATAATCCAAACCCAAGCGTTGAAATGGGTGATTATGTCATCACTTTAACCTCAACTCAGAGAATGCGTGCCTTCGATTATGGGCAGGGTGAAGAGCAACTCGCTGCAGAGAATGCTGCACTTGCAGCCAGAAATCAGCGTCAGAACCAGTCTGGTGCCCTCATCATTCAGACAGGAGCAGATGAGTTCTATGTAGTGGCCATCAACGCCATGCTCAATTTTACTCCAAAAGATTCTAAAGCCAAGGGTAGAGTGCTATGGGATACACTGGAAGAAGGAACGTTCAAAGATGGTAAATGGGTGCCTGGACGAAATCTGAACGGAGACGAGAATCGTCCAAACATTTCAGGTGTTGGTGCCATGAGAATCGTGGTTTACCAATCTTCCGTTGATGCTCCTGCAGGCCGTTTTGGTTAATTAGTATTTATGATTTATCCAGACAATTTTGAAGAGAAAATAGGGTTCGTACAGGTGAGGCATTTGCTCAAAGAGAAGTGCCTCAGTACCCTTGGCTCTGAACGCGTGGATCAAATGGCGTTCAGAGAGCAGTATGATGACATCATCGTGCAGCTGGAGCAGACGGCGGAGTTTGTCAAGATTTTGGAGGCAGAGGAGAATTTCCCTTCTTCCTTCTACTTTGATGTCCGCTCTTCTTTGAAACGCATTCGTGTGGAAGGAACATACCTTGATGAACAGGAACTATTTGACTTGAAGCGGTCGTTGGAAACCATCCAAAGTATCGTGAACTTCTTGCGTAAAAAACGTGAAGATGACGAAGATGACAAAGAAGAAGCTACAGTTCGTTATCCACGTTTGACAGCATTGACGAGCGACTTGGAGATGTTTCCACAGTTTATCCGTCGTATAGACGTCATCTTGGGGCCATACGGAAAGATAAAGGATAGTGCAACGATGGTGCTTGCAGGGATTCGCCACGAAATGGCAAGTACCGTAGGGAGTATTTCTCGCATTCTCAATAACATTCTGCGTAATGCACAAAGCGAAGGGGTAGTGGAGAAAGATGTCGCTCCTACGATGCGTGATGGGCGATTGGTAATTCCTGTGGCTCCTGCATTGAAACGTCGCATCAAAGGCATTGTGCACGATGAGAGTGCCAGCGGCCGAACCGTGTTCATTGAGCCTGCAGAAGTGGTGGAAGCCAACAACCGTATCCGCGAATTGGAGGCGGAAGAACGAAGGGAGATTTTGCGCATTCTGACTGATTTCAGTACTTATCTCCGTCCATCAGTTGACACAGTGTTGCAAAGCTATGAGTTTCTTGCAGAGATTGATTTCATTCGTGCCAAAGCACTATGGGCGAAACAAACGAATAGCACGTTGCCTTTAGTGGAAGATAAGCGCTTGATAGATTGGGTAATGGCCGTACATCCATTGCTGCAGATTTCTCTGCAGAAACATGGGAAAAAAGTGGTTCCTCTGGATATCATACTAAACAAGAAACAGCGCATCTTGATTATCTCAGGCCCTAATGCAGGTGGTAAGTCCGTTTGTTTGAAAACAGTGGGAATGCTTCAATATATGTTGCAATGCGGCATGTTGGTTCCTATGCGTGAAAACAGTCATGTGGGACTCTTCAGCAACATCTTCATTGACATTGGAGACGAGCAGAGCATCGAGGATGATCTTAGTACCTATAGCAGTCATTTGCTAAATATGAAGCAGATGATGAAACGTTGTAACAGCAAGAGTCTGATTCTTATTGACGAGTTTGGAAGCGGCACGGAACCTAACATTGGAGGAGCCATTGCAGAGGCCGTACTGAAACGCTTCAATGAAAAAGGCACTTATGGTGTGATAACCACCCACTATCAGAATCTGAAGCACTTTGCTGAGGATCATGAAGGTGTGGTGAATGGAGCCATGCTTTACGATCGCCATCTGATGCAGGCACTTTATCAACTTCAAATAGGTAATCCTGGAAGTTCGTTTGCTGTTGAGATTGCTCGTAAGATAGGATTTCCTGAAGAGGTCATTAAAGATGCCAGTGACATAGTGGGTAGCGACTATATCAATGCGGATAAGTATTTGCAAGACATCGTGCGCGATAAGCGTTATTGGGAAAGCAAACGGCAGAATATTCATCAACGTGAACGTCAAGTAGAAGAAACCATACATAGGTATGAAGGAGAACTCACGGATCTTTTGAAACAGCGAAAGGAGCTGATACAAAAGGCACGCGAAGAGGCTGCACAGTTAGTCAGGGATGCCAATGCGAAGATTGAAAACACGATCCGTGAGATTAAAGAACAACAGGCGGAACGAGAGCAGACACGTAAGGTTCGTCAGGAGTTGGATGATTTCAAACGCGAATTGGAAGAGCGTGCTCGTGAAGAAGCAGAAGAGAAACTCAATAAAAAGATAGAACAGTTGCGACTTAGACAACAACGCAAGCAAGAGAAGAAAGAGAAACGCGAGAAACAGTCAACGTCTGCAACAGATCAGAAAGCTCGTCAAGTGGCAGAGCGCATTTATGGGATAGAGGTTGGCAGTCATGTGCGACTGAAAGGGCAGACTGCTGTTGGACAGGTTCTAGAGTTAAAAGACCAACAGGCAGTTGTGGCTTTTGGCAGTATAAAAACCTCTGTGAAAATTAATCGTCTAGAACCAGCTAAAGTCGCTCCAAAGCAAGATGAATTGTCTACTAAGAGTACTTATATCAGTGAAGGCACTTTGGACACCATGCATGATTGTCGATTGAATTTCCGTCAAGACTTGGATGTTCGTGGCATGCGTGGTGATGAGGCTTTGCAGGCAGTGACCTATTTTATAGATGATGCTATTTTGATAGGCGCTCCACGCGTGCGCATCTTGCATGGTACAGGAAACGGCATTTTGCGCTCCCTTATTCGACAATACTTGGCTACTGTCCCAAACGTGATTAAATACCACGATGAGCATGTGCAATTTGGTGGTGCAGGATTGACAGTGGTGGAGTTGGAGTAATAAAAGTTTGGATTTGTTGTTTGACGCTACCGAATTGTTATAATTTTCAATTTTCAGTTCTTAATTCACAATTATTTTCGTATTTTTGCACCCTGTAAAATTACAAAAGATGAAAGTTGCCATCATTGACTATAATGCAGGGAATATCCGTTCTGTAGAGAATGCACTCCGCAGGCTTGGGGTTGAGCCTTTACTTACTGCCGATCATGATATTATTCGTCGAGCGGATAAAGTGGTTTTTCCAGGACAAGGAGAAGCTAGCAGTACGATGGGTTTCTTAAGGGAAAAAGGGCTGGATGAGGTCATCAGAAACTTAAGACAACCGACTTTGGGTATCTGCATAGGCATGCAGTTGATGTGTCGTCATTCCGAGGAAGGAGATACAGATTGCTTGGGGATATTTGATGTGGACGTTAAGCGTTTCCAGAATCAACGTCATGAGGATAAGATCCCTCAGATGGGATGGAATACCATCATGAATACGAAGGGAGCGCTTTATGAGGGTTTCATTAAAGAGGAGTATGTGTATTTTGTACACAGCTATTACGTACCTTTGTGTCCTTGGACAGCTGCAGAGACGGATTATATCCAACCGTATTCTGCTTCCATCTGCAAGGATAATTTCTTCGCCACTCAGTTCCATCCTGAAAAGAGTGGAAAGGTCGGTGAGCGCATCTTGCAAAACTTCTTAAACCTCTGAGCTTATGAAGATTGAACTGATACCAGCCATTGACATCATCGACGGAAAGTGCGTGCGTCTTTCTCAAGGTGATTATGGAAGGAGAAAAGAATACAATGAACGTCCGTTAGAGGTGGCAAAGCGATTGGAAGGTGCTGGCATTCGAAGACTCCATGTCGTAGATCTCGATGGTGCAGTAAGCAGTCATATTGTGAATTATCGATCGTTGGAGGTAATTGCAAGTCATACGAGCCTTATAGTTGATTTTGGTGGAGGTCTGAAGACAGACGATGACCTCCGCATTGCTTTTGAATGTGGGGCTTCCATGATAACGGGTGGTAGCATTGCTGTGAAAGATCCTGAAACCTTCTGTCGTTGGCTGCAAACATATGGGACAGAACGCATCATCCTTGGTGCTGATGCAAAGGAAAAAAAGGTGGCAGTCAGTGGTTGGAAAGAGAACAGCGACCTGGAGTTACTGCCTTTCATCTCAGATTATGTGGAGAAAGGTATCAGTAAGGTGATATGTACAGACATCAGTAAGGATGGAATGCTTCAAGGACCAGCAGTAGAGTTGTATCAAGAGATATTGGAACAGCATCCGACACTCCATCTGATAGGCAGTGGAGGTGTGGGAAACTCAGATGATATACGACGCTTGCAGGACGCTGGCGTTCCTGCCGTTATTTTTGGTAAAGCCATGTATGAAGGACATATTACCCTCGAAGAATTGGAAATGTTTAATGTATAAATTAGTGTAAATGCTAGCTAAGCGAATCATATCTTGCCTTGACATCAAAGACGGACAAACGGTTAAGGGTACCAACTTCCTGAATCTCAGGCAAGCAGGTGATCCTGTGGAACTGGCCTGTGCTTATAGTGACCAAGGTGTGGATGAACTGGTGTTCTTGGATATTACAGCCAGTTTTGAAGGTAGAAAAACGTTCACTGAATTGGTAAAGCGCATAGCTGAGAATATAAATATCCCTTTCACTGTAGGAGGTGGCATTCATGAACTTAGTGATGTGGATCGCTTACTTAGTGCAGGTGCAGATAAGATTTCTGTGAATTCTGCAGCTATTCGTCATCCTGAACTGATTGATGAAATTTCACGTAATTTTGGAAGTCAGGTATGTGTGTTGGCTGTGGATGCCAAACAAACACCTCAAGGCTGGAAATGCTATCTGAATGGTGGACGTGTGGAGACTGAACGTGAACTTTTCTCTTGGGTCCTTGAAGGTCAGGAGCGTGGAGCTGGGGAGGTCCTTTTCACAAGTATGGATCATGATGGCGTGCGCCAAGGGTATGCTAATGAAGCATTGAGTCGGATGGCCGATTTGCTCTCCATCCCAGTCATTGCCAGTGGTGGTGCGGGTACTATGGAGCATTTCAGAGATGCTTTTCTGATAGGAAAAGCAGATGCTGCATTAGCTGCTGGTGTTTTTCACTTCGGAGATATCAAAATTCCCGAATTAAAATCTTATCTTTGCACCCAAGGAATAGCTATTAGAGTATAAATAGATAAAAAGATGCTTGATTTTGACAAAATGAACGGCTTGGTTCCTGCGATTATTCAGGATGCAGACACCCGTAAGGTGCTGATGCTGGGATTTATGAACCAAGAGGCTTATGAGAAAACGTTAGAAACAGGACTAGTGACATTTTATAGTCGTACGCGTCAGAAACTATGGACAAAAGGGGAGGAGAGTGGTCATGTCCTTCACTTAGTTTCTATAGCAGAAGATTGTGACCACGATACACTCTTGGTGCAGGTCCATCCAGAAGGACCAACATGTCACTTAGGAACAGATACTTGCTGGGCAGAAAAGAATGAGGAACCTGTGATGTTCCTTAAGGAATTGCAGGCCTTTATTACTCGTCGCTTTGAGGAAATGCCCGAAGGATCCTATACAACCAGCCTTTTCCAAAGCGGCGTGAATAAAATAGCACAGAAGGTTGGAGAAGAGGCTGTAGAAACCGTGATAGAAGCATGTAACGGTACAGATGATCGCTTGATATACGAAGGAGCTGACTTGCTTTATCACCTCATTGTATTGCTTACGAGCAAAGGATATGGTATAGAAGATTTGGCCAATGAACTTCAAGAACGTCATAAGCCAAATTGGAAAAAACATTAAGCTTAGAGATTGGAGCCGTTATTGAAATATAGTGATGTCCGCATTTCTCAGCAGGAGGTAGATGTCCTTGAGGAAGTGAATCTTGAACTCTCGGGTGGAGAGTTTGTGTACCTTATCGGTAAGGTGGGTTCGGGCAAATCTACTTTCTTGAAGACCATTTATGGAGAA
Source organism: Bacteroidaceae bacterium (assembly GCA_017427065.1). Lineage (GTDB taxonomy): Bacteria > Bacteroidota > Bacteroidia > Bacteroidales > Bacteroidaceae > Bacteroides. The sequence continues at coordinate 38,208 of JAFRTL010000021.1, forward strand.
GTTCCTGTGGCTGATGGCAGGGCAGAAGTGTTGGGGTTTAATCTCAGAAGGCTAAAACAGCGGGAGATACCAAAGTTGCGAAGGAAACTTGGCATCGTCTTTCAGGATTTCCGTTTGCTGATTGATCGTTCTGCGCACGATAATTTAGAGTTTGTGCTTCGTGCTACAGGATGGAGAAATAAAAGGGAAATAGAGCAACGTATCAATGAGGTACTGACTCTAGTTGGAATGCAACATAAGGGCTATAAGTTACCCAATGAGCTTTCCGGAGGAGAACAGCAGCGTGTTGTGATTGCGCGTGCGGTACTGAATCATCCGAAAATCATCTTGGCAGATGAGCCTACGGGTAACCTTGATGTTGAAACAGGTTTCCAGATTGCTGATTTGTTACATCGTATCTGTAGAGAACAAGGAACTCTGGTTATTATGTCCACTCACAATATGCAATTGCTTCAGGAGTATCCAGGAAAGGTGTTGAGGGTGGAAAACCACCATATGAATGAAGAAAAATTGAATGAAATATAAACTATTAAATACATTAGACAAATGAAGGTATTAAAGTTTGGCGGTACTTCAGTAGGTTCTGCCAGTCGAATGAAAGACGTGGCAAAGTTGATTACCGATGGTGAGAAGAAAATCGTGGTGCTATCAGCCATGTCTGGCACTACCAATACATTGGTAGAGATATCCGACTATCTTTACAAGAAGAATCCGGAAGGAGCCAATGAAGTGATTAACAGGTTGGAACATAAATATCGCCAACACATCAATGAACTCTATTCATCTGCTGAGTTTAAAGCTAAAGGGAAAGAGCTTATTAAAAGCCATTTCGATTATATCCGTTCTTTTACAAAAGATCTTTTCACCCTTTTTGAGGAGAAAGTCATTTTAGCTCAAGGGGAATTGATTTCAACAGGAATGATGAATTACTACTTGCAGGAGCAAGGCGTTAAATCTGTACTACTTCCTGCTTTAGAGTTCATGCGCACTGATAAGAACGCAGAACCAGATCCTGTTTATATCAAGGAGAAGCTTCTGACGCAATTGGAATTGCATCCAGATGCTGACTTGTATATCACTCAGGGCTTTATCTGCCGTAATGCTTATGGGGAGGTGGATAATTTGCAGCGTGGTGGTAGCGATTACACTGCTTCGCTGATCGGTGCTGCCATTGGAGCAGATGAGATTCAGATTTGGACAGATATTGATGGTATGCACAATAACGATCCGCGTGTTGTGGATAAGACTGAGGCTGTTAGAAGCTTGCATTTTGAGGAAGCTGCAGAGTTGGCATATTTCGGAGCTAAGATCCTGCATCCAACCTGTGTGCAACCTGCTAAGTATGCTAATATTCCTGTGCGTTTACTCAATACGATGGATCCAACGGCACCAGGAACTTTGATTTCTAATGATACTGAGAAAGATAAGATTAAAGCAGTCGCAGCAAAAGATAATATCACAGCCATCAAGATTAAGAGTGGTCGAATGCTCTTGGCTTATGGTTTCTTACGTAAAGTGTTTGAGATCTTTGAGAGTTACCAGACAAGTATCGATATGATTTGTACGTCGGAAGTTGGCGTATCAGTAACGGTAGATAATACCAAACATCTCAATGAGATTTTGGACGACTTGAAGAAGTATGGTACGGTAACCGTTGATAAGGATATGTGTATCATCTGTATCGTAGGTGATTTGGAATGGGAAAATATCGGCTTCGAACAGCTGGCTCTTGATGCCCTTCATGATATTCCTGTGCGCATGATCTCCTATGGTGGAAGTAATTATAATATCTCATTCTTAATTAAGGCCGAAGATAAAAAACGTGCACTACAACAGCTTAGTGACAAACTATTTAACGGGAAATAATATTATAAACTGCAATACAAAGCAATGAAAACTACTTTTCCTCTAGAACGGTTTAAGCAATTACGTACTCCGTTTTATTATTATGATACACAGGTACTTCGTGAAACATTGAAAGTCGTCAATGAAGAGATGCATGCTTTAGGTAATTGCGAAGTACATTATGCCATTAAGGCAAATGCCAATCCGAAGTTATTATCTATCATCAGTGGCTATGGATTGGGTGCTGACTGTGTGAGTGGTGGGGAGATAGAAGTTGCTTTGAAGTCGGGTTTCCCTGCAGATAAAATTGTATTTGCTGGTGTAGGAAAAGCAGATTGGGAAATCAACTTGGCATTAGACAATGATATCTTTTGTTTTAATGTTGAGTCGGTTCCTGAATTAGAGATTATCAATGAACTGGCTGCAGCTAAGGGAAAGAGGGCGTCAGTGGCTTTCCGAATCAATCCTGATGTCGGCGCACATACGCATGCAAATATTACGACAGGATTGGCGGAGAACAAGTTCGGCATCAATATGGATGATATGGAAGGCATCATCGCTCGTGCGATGGCGTTGGATCATGTTCATTTTGTTGGTTTACATTTTCATATAGGTTCGCAAATACTCGACCTAGATGCAGATTTTCTGCCCTTGTGTGATCGTATTAATGCTTTGCAAGATCAGCTGGAGAGTCAAGGTATTCGTGTAGAAAATATCAATGTAGGTGGCGGATTGGGTGTTGATTATGATTATCCGGAACAACATCTTATACCTGATTTTAAAACATATATGGGTATGTTTGCTACGCATTTGCAGCTACGTCCTTGGCAGACTCTTCATTTTGAGCCTGGGCGTTCGATCGTTGCACAATGTGGTTCACTCATTAGTCGTGTGCTTTATGTGAAGCAGAGTGCAAATAGAAAGTTTGCCATTATCGATGCAGGAATGACAGAACTAATTCGCCCAGCTTTGTATCAAGCTCACCATTTTATTGAGAATCTGACAAGTAATGAAGAAACAGAAATATATGACGTTGTTGGGCCTATCTGTGAGTCGAGCGACTTGTTTGGTAAAGATGAGCGTTTGCCTCGGATGCGGAGAGGAGACCTAATAGCCTTGCGCTCTGCTGGAGCCTATGGCGAAACGATGGCTTCTACCTACAATTGTCGTGCTTTACCAAAAGGCTATATTTTGGAGGATTTGATTTGAAAAGACATTGGCTTTGGATGACAATGCTTATCTCTGCCGTGTGGTTGGCAGGATGTAGCGGTCGTGTAAAGAAAATTGAAGAAACGTTTGAGCGATTGGCCGACGAGTTCACTGAAGAGCCTGAAGCAGAAGAACCCGAAGAAATTGTGGAAGAAGAGCCTGAACCTGTAGAAAAGGATGCTTATTTCGATGATTTCCTCTATTCCTTTGCTTCTGATCAGTCCTTTCGTCTCAGGCGTACTATACTGCCATTGCCTTGTTATAAATACGACGAATCTTTGAGACTTGATGAAAATGAGTGGAGTGAGAACAATTTATTTGATGAAGAAAATACCTTTACTCAGATTTATGATCAAGAAGCAGATCTGGAATTGGAATCTGATACTACTCTTAATTCTATTCAATTTGAATGGATCACTCTTTCTTCTATGGAGGTGGAGAAATACTATTTCCAACGTCTGAATGGTATTTGGAAGCTTGAAGCCGTGAATATTAGAGGGTTGGATGAAAACGACAATTACGATTTTGTGCATTTTTACCAACAGTTTGCTAATGATTCTACGTTCCAACAACAGCATGTACATGATCCTTTAACTTACATTACTGTGGATCCCGATAATGAGTTTACTATTGTCGAATCATTCATTGACGCTGATCAATGGTTGGCTTTCCGTCCCGATATCCCAACGTTACGTTTGTCAAATATATATTATGGACAACAGAATTCGAATACTTCTGTAAGAAAGATACTTAGAATTACCAATGTGGTAGATGGATATTCAAGTGTGCTTTATTTCCGTAAAGTACGTGATGATTGGGAACTTTATAAATTTGAAGATACCAGTGTTTAGCTATGAAAAACTATAATCTGAAATTGCATAATACCTTCGGTATTGAGGCTGTAGCTGATGAGTTTCTGGAATACCATAGTGAAGATGAATTGTTGCAGTTCATTGAGGAAGGGCGACTAAAAGGCCGGTTGCTTCATATAGGTGCTGGCAGTAATCTATTATTCGTAAATCCTATTATTCATGGTACCGTGCTTCATTCCCTCATAAAAGGTATAGAGATTATTAGAGAGGATGAAGAGCATGTTTGGGTAAGAGTCGGTGCTGGTGAAGTATGGGATGATTTCGTGGCATACTGCGTCGAGCATCAATGGTATGGAGCAGAAAACCTTTCTCTGGTTCCAGGTGAGGTAGGGGCTGCTGCCGTTCAAAATATAGGTGCTTATGGTGTGGAAGTGAAAGATCTGATAACAATTGTTGAGACTCTTGGCATGGATGGAGTGCATCGCGATTTTCAAGTATCAGAATGTGAATATGCTTATCGTGATAGCACTTTCAAACGTCCTGATATGAAGCATCTTTTCGTTACACATGTTCAGTTTTGTCTTAGTAAGAAAGAACAATATCATACAGAATATGGCTCAATCAAGAATGAAATTGAAAAGTTAAAAGAACTGAATATTAGAGAATTGCGTAATATAATTATAGCTATACGTCAGAGTAAACTTCCCGATCCTTTAGTGTTAGGAAATGCTGGAAGTTTCTTCAAGAATCCTGTAGTGAGCCGTTCAAAGTTTGAGGAGTTGAACCATCAATATGAGCGTATGCCATATTACGAGATAGACGAAGCACATGTAAAGATTCCTGCTGGTTGGCTGATAGAACAAACCGGATGGAAAGGGCAATCACTAGGACCAGCTGCCGTACACGATAAGCAAGCGTTGGTCTTGGTAAACCGTGGTGGTGCTACCGGAGCTGATATTGTAGCTTTGAGCGATACGGTTCGTCGTGCAGTGTTCGATAAATTTGGAATTGAAATTTCACCAGAAGTGAACTTTATCTCATGAAACTAACTTTCTTAGGAACCGGAACTTCTACAGGGGTACCTGTCATTGGATGTACCTGTCCAGTGTGTACTTCCAATAATCCACGCGACAAGCGTCTAAGGACTTCTGCATTGCTACATACCGATGACGATAGGAACATCCTCATTGACTGTGGCCCTGATTTTCGTGAACAAGCACTTCGTCTTCCTGCCTTTGAACAGATTCATGGTGTGCTGCTCACACACGAGCATTATGATCATGTAGGAGGTATAGACGATTTGCGCCCCTACGGACGTTTCGGAGATATCCCATTATTCTGTCAGTCTGATGTGGCCGAGGCCCTTAGAGTACGCATGCCCTATGCGTTGGTAAGTCATGTCTATCCTGGTCGTCCACGTATTTATTTGGAAGAGGTAGAGGTGGGGCATCCCTTTTTGATAGGTGAAAATGAAATAAAGCCAATACGTGTCATGCATGGTTCTCTTCCCATATTAGGTTTCGTGATCGGAGGTAGGTTAGGATATGTCACTGATCTTTTGACTATGCCAGAAGCGTCGTTTGAGGCATTGCGTGGGGTAGATGTTCTCGTAATAAATGCGTTGCGCCCTCTAGAGCATCCTACTCATCAATCTGTCGCTCAAGCGATAGAAACTGCTCGTAAGATAGGGGCACAACGCACTTACTTTGTACACATGAGTCATAGTATAGGCCTGCATGATGAAGCATGTTCTAAATTGCCTGAGGGCATGAGCTTCGCATACGACGGCCTAGAAGTGTATTTTTAGAACGGAAGGTCATCCTTCTCGTCGCCTTGTACAAATTGGGCACTGGCAATTTGGTCTGCTGGTGGGAAAGGAACGTCTGCACTAGGTGCTGGTTGTGGGTTTGTTGCTTGTTGTGCATTTACTCTGTCAACTTTCCATGCGCGGATGGAGTTGAACCAACGATCTTGCCACTGTCGTGCATCTATGTCGAATGAAACAGTCAACTCTTCTCCTAATTGAATGGCGAATTGACTGATGCGGTCTGCTCCAAATACCTCAAAACACATTTTCTTGGGAAATTGACTGTGGTCTTCAATTACATATTCTTGAACCTTCCATTCGTTGCCTGTAGTTTTGCTTACACCACCACGTTCTTGTCCTACGTGGATAATCTTTCCTGTAAATTCCATAGTCTGTATTATTAATTATAAAACTGACGCGAAGTTACATCTTTTTATGAAAATACAATGTATTTTCGCACAAATTATTTTGGAGTAGACAATAGTTTTTGTAATTTTGTTGTTTGTAAAAGAAAATAACAATTTAAAATAAAATACCTATGAAATTCGTAGTATCAAGTACCGCTTTATCATCCCATTTGCAGGCTATCAGCCGAGTGATTAACAGTAAGAATGCTATCCCTATCTTCGATTGCTTTCTTTTTAGCGTAAAGTCTGATAAGCTTTATGTTACTGCTTCTGATAGTGAAACCACACTGACCACTTCGATGGATATTCTTGAGAACGATGTGGAAGGTGATTTCGCTATTTTGGCTCGTACGTTGCTGGAAGCATTGCGTGTGGGCTCTGACCAGCCATTGACTTTCGATGTGAATATGGAAACACTGAGCATCACTGTAAGTTATCAGAACGGTAGCTATAGTCTGATGGGACAGGCAGCAGATATCTACCCGACAACTCCTAAGTTGGGAGACAATGCTGTAAAAGTGACGATGGAAAGTGATGTGCTGATAAACGGAATCGGCTGTACACTTTTTGCAACAGCAAATGATGAACTGCGTCCAGTCATGAATGGCGTATTTTTCGACATGACTACCGAAGATGTTACTTTTGTTGCTAGTGATGGCCATAAGTTGGTGCGTTGCCGTACTACTAAAGCAAAGGGTGACCAGAATGCATCCTTTATCTTGCCAAAGAAACCTGCAGGCTTGTTGAAAAATCTGGCTCCAAAAGAGACCTGTATGATAACTATAGCTTTCGATAATCGCAATGCTGTGATAGAACTGGATGAGTATAGAATGGTATGCCGCCTGATTGAAGGACGCTTCCCAAATTATGGTTCTGTCATTCCTCAAAACAACCCCTATAAATTGACTATAGATCGCGTCTCTCTGCTCAATGCTTTGCGTCGTGTTTCTATTTTCTCTTCACAGGCTAGCAATCTGATTAAGCTGAATCTGACCTATAATGAATTGCTTATTTCTGCTCAAGACATTGATTTTTCTACTTCTGCAAAAGAAACAATGGCTTGCCAATATGAGGGTGATGAGATGAGCATTGGTTTCAAGTCAGTATTCTTGATCGATATATTGAATAACATCACTGCTGATGAGATCTCCATTGAATTGGCAGATCCTTCAAGAGCTGGAGTCATTGTTCCTGTTCTTCAGGAAGAGGGAGAGGATCTTCTGATGTTGCTCATGCCTATGATGCTTAATGACTGATAAGACATGGAACTGAAACTCAAAAAGCCTTTAGTCTTTTTCGATCTAGAGACTACAGGTACAGACATTGTTCATGATAGAATAGTGGAAATCTGTATTTTGAAGGTTTGGCCTAATGGAAACGAGGATGCTAAAACTATTCGAATTAATCCGGAAATGCACATTCCTGAAGTAGCTTCTGCAGTGCACCATATTACAGATGAGGACGTAAAGGACTGTAAAACATTTAAGCAATGTGCTTCTGATATTGCAGACATGCTGCAAGGTTCAGATTTGGCGGGATTTAATTCTAACCGATTTGACATCCCTCTTTTGGCAGAAGAATTCCTACGTGCTGGTGTAGACATTGACTTGAAGAATCGTAAGTTTGTTGATGTGCAGGTGATTTTCCACAAGAAGGAGCAACGCACGTTGTCAGCGGCTTATAGATTCTATTGTGACAAAGATTTGGGCGATGTGGCTCACTCTGCTTTGGGAGACACCAGGGCTACTTATGAAGTGTTGAAAGCACAGTTGGATAGATATGCCGATGACCCTGATATAGAGAATGACGTCGAGAAATTGTCAAAGTATAGTAGCTTCACTCGGAATGTGGACTTTGCTGGTCGCATCGTTTATAACGATAGTGGAGTAGAGGTATTCAACTTCGGTAAATACAAAGGGATACCAGTAGCTGATGTATTCAAACGTGATCCTGGTTATTATAGTTGGATAGAGAGTAGTGACTTTTCTTTGGATACGAAAGCAACGCTTACCAAACTGCGATTGCGTGAAATGACGAAATAAAGGGGAATGCTGCAATCTCTCTACATAAAAGATTATGCTCTTATTCATCAGTTGCAGATAAGCTTTGAAAAAGGCTTTTCTGTCATTACTGGTGAGACGGGTGCTGGTAAATCTATCATGTTGGGCGCCATTGGCTTGCTATTAGGTCAACGAGCCGATGTGAAGACAATTCGTAAGGGGGCTTCCAAATGTATTATCGAGGCCCGATTCTTGTTGGAGGAAGGACGATTGGATTCTTTTTTCGACGAGAATGAATTGGAGTATGATCCAGAGTGCATTCTTCGACGTGAAGTATCTATCACGGGCAAAAGTCGTGCTTTCATTAATGATACGCCAGTCTCTTTGTCGTTGATGAAAGAACTTGGTGATCAACTCATAGATATTCATTCCCAACATCAGAATCTTTTGCTTGGAAGAGAAGACTTCCAACTAGAGGTATTGGATATTGTCGCTGCTGATACCGAACAATTGTCTGCTTATCGTGAGAAATACAAACAGTGGAAACACAAAGAACGAGAACTGAAAGAACTTAAGGAACAGATTGCTCGAGATAAGCAAGACGAAGATTATGTGCAGTATCAATTGGACCAACTGGAAGAAGCTGCACTGAAGGATGGGGAACTGGAAGAATTGGAGCTGGAAGCTCAAACGTTAAACCATGCAGAAGAAATAAAGTCTGGACTTTTCAGAGCTGAGCAATTACTGATTTCTGATGAAGATGGATTGCTTAATGACTTACGCAATTGTCGCAATAGTCTGCAAAACATTCTAGATGTTTATCCAGCGATAACAGAGCTTTATGAGCGTTTAGATAGTTCATATATTGAGCTGGAAGACATTGCTCAGGAAATAGAAAGACAAGAGGAACGATTGGAGTTTAATCCACAAAGATTAGAGCAAGTAACCAATCGTTTAAACTTAATATATTCCTTACAACAGAAACATCACGTACAAAGCGTTGCTGAGCTTCTTGAGTTGCAAGCTTCTTTCCGTCAAAGATTGAATGCTCTTAATCATTCCGAAACAGATATTGAAGCGTTGGAAAAGGAGTGTAGCATGCTTTATAAAGAACTTATAAAACAAGCATCTGATTTAACAAAACGAAGGAATAAATCTGCTGAACAATTTGAAAAACAGATGGTTGGTATTCTTATGCCTCAAGGCCTCCCTCATGCACGTTTTAAGGTTTTGATAAGTGAACGAAAAGAGTTGACTGAAACGGGAGCTGATTCTGTCTGTTTCTTGTTTAGTGCTAATAAGAATGGAATGCTCCAACCTATTTCTCAAGTAGCATCAGGAGGTGAGATCTCTCGTGTCATGCTATCCGTCAAAGCATTGATCTCTGGTGCGGTATCGTTACCTACCATTATTTTTGATGAGATTGATACGGGTGTTTCTGGAAGTATAGCAGATCGGATGGCTATGATTATGCAAGAGATGGGTGCCAAAGGAAGGCAGGTTATCAGCATCACTCATCTACCTCAGATTGCTGCTCGTGGAAAGGTACATTATAAAGTTTATAAACAGGATACAGAGACAGAAACCATCAGCCATATCACTCGTTTAGATCATGACGGGAGAGTGGAGGAGATTGCTCATATGCTCAGTGGAACTTCAATCACTTCAGAAGCATTGGAAAATGCTCGTGTGCTGTTGGAAGGAAATGTATCATAATACCCTTTAATATGAAACATAAGTTTTTGCTACTTTTATTATTAAGCGTAGTTACCCTACATAGTTGGGGACAAGCTCCCAAGTGGTTAGATAAGACTCGGAGTGCCGTCTTTTCACTGATAGCTTATGATGCAGACGGAAAGATGTTGCACTCGGGTAATGGATTCTTTATTGGTGAAGATGGGACTGCCATAGCCGACTATTCTGTGTTTGAAGGTGCTCAGCGTGCTGTCGTTGTTGATGCGCAGGGGAAACAGATGGAGGTGGAAATGATCTTAGGAGCCAACGAGATGTATGATGTAACGAAGTTCCTTGTAAATACAGGTGGTAAAAAAGTGACTGCCCTTTCTGTGGCACAAGTGGCTCCTGCTAATAATACAACTGTCTTTCTCCTTCCTTATTCTACGCAAAAAGGTGGTGATTATGCCATTGGAAATGTCCAACGTGTAGATAGGGTAGAAGGATCCTATAGCTATTATACATTGGCGCTGGCATTGAAAGACAAGATGGTGAGTTGCCCGTTGGTGAATAACGACGGACAAGTCTTTGCTCTGGCTCAAAAATCTTCTGGGGCCGATTCTACAACTGTTTGCTATGGAATGGATGTGAAGTTTGCCAACAATCTGCAAGTGTCATCGCTTTCTTTCAATGACAATAGCCTTACTAAAATAGGCATCAAGAAAGCTCTTCCTGATACAGAGGAAGATGCCTTGGGCCTTCTGTATATGGTCTCTATGCGTCTTTCACTGCCTGATTACTTGCAGTTGCTGAATGACTTTCTAGAAAAGTTCCCCAATAGTGCCGATGGTTATCTGCGTAGAGCCAATGTACAGTTGGCTATCGATCAGTCGGATGATTCCATGCGAAAGGTGGAGGCCGACTTGGATAATGCCTTGAAGTCGTCTTCCAGCAAGGCTGAAGTATACTATAACAAGGCCAACATAATCTATAGCTATCTGGGAACCAATCCCCAATCGCCCTATAAGAACTGGAATGTGGACAGTGCGGTATCCGAAGTGAATAAGGCTATCCAGGAGAGTCCGCTCCCCATGTATTATCAGTTGAAGGGTGATATACTTTTTTCTAAAGCCGATTATGCTGGCGCTTATGAGGCTTATGATGCAGTGAATCATAGTTCACTGGTTTCTGCTGCTTCTTTATATAGCGCTGCTAAGACGAAAGAACTCATGCAAGATAGTGAAGCTGCTTTAGCATTGATGGATAGTTGCATCGCCAAGTTCGCTCCTCCATATACCACAGAGGCAGCTCCCTATTTGTTGGAGCGTGGACGTATGCGCGATGAGGCTGGTCAATCCCGTCAGGCTTTATTGGATTACGATGAGTATTATCGTGCTGTAAGTACGCAAGTGAACGATGTATTTTATTATCTACGTGGCCAAGTGGCTTTCCGTGCAAGGGTTTACCAACGCGCTTTGGATGACTTTGTCGAGGCCATCGAAATGAATCCACAGGAATTGACCTATCGTGCAGAATTGGCGGTGGTCAACATGCGTGTGGGAAGAAATGAGGAAGCCCTGAATGTCTTGGCAGAAGCTGAGAAGATAGATCCTTCTTATTCAGAAATCTATCGTTTGAAAGGTTTGACACTTGTTCAGATGAAGCGGAACAATGAAGCCTGTGAGTATTTCAATAAGGCTAAAGAACTGGGAAATACAGAGGCTCAGGCATTGATAGATAGGTATTGTAATTAGTTTAGAGTTTAAGGTTTTTTATATAAGTGATTATGAAAGAGGTTATCAGCAGTAAGAAAGCTCCAGGGGCTATAGGTCCATATAGTCAAGGAATCAAGGCCGGTGGATTGGTGTTCGTTTCTGGGCAGTTGCCCATCGATGCTGCTACAGGCATCATGGCAGAGGGTATTGAACAGCAGACAAGGCAATCTCTGACTAATATCCAACACATTTTAGCGGAGGCTGGCCTTACGATGAATGATGTCGTAAAGACGACGGTTTTTCTGGCAGATATGTCTCTGTTCGGTGATATGAACAAAGTGTATGCCACTTTCTTCGAGAATGATTGTCCAGCACGCTCTGCGGTTGCTGTAAAGGCATTACCGAAGGATGCGCTTGTCGAGATTGAGTGCATCGCCTCCTGCTAAGAGATCGGCAACGATGAAGTTACTGCCTCCTACGAAGATAAAATCTTCTGGGAGGCTGTTTTTTTGTGCAGCCTTTACGGCACTGACCACATCTGGATATACCTCTCCGTGTAAGCCCACTTCTTCGGCGACTGATTGTAGCTCCCTTTCGTTTAGAGCACGCTTAACACTGGCTTTGGTGAAATAATATACAGCCTCTTGAGGCAAGAGTGCCAGCATACCTTTCACGTCTTTGTCGCTCACTACCCCGATAACGATGTGCAGTTTACGGCAGTGTTGTGCTTTCAGCTGGGCTGCGATGTACTGATAACCACCCACATTATGTCCAGTATCACACACCAATGTAGGAGATTGGCCTAATGTCTGCCAGCGTCCCATCAATCCTGTCAGTTCTGTGACATGAGCAAAACCTTGACGAACCATCGGACCATCGAATCGATAGCCTAGATCTCGTAAAATAGTTAGCGCAGTGACGATGGTTCGCGTGTTCTTTTGTTGGTAGTTGCCTTGCAACTCTGGAGAAATGCCCTCAAAGTCCGCTCTTCCATTTTCCTCAGCGAAATAGATAGGTGCTTTCATCGCCTGAGCTTTCTGTAGGAATACCGGTTTTGTTTCAGGAGTAGTTTCTCCGATCACCACAGGCACCCCTTGTTTGATGATGCCCGCCTTCTCACCCGCTATCTTTGCCAACGTGTTCCCAAGAAATTGGGTATGTTCCAAACTGATGTTTGTGATGATGCTTAGGTCTGGAGTAATGATATTGGTGCAATCCAAACGTCCACCAAGTCCCACTTCAATGATGGCCACATCCACCTTTTGTTCGGCGAAATAGTTGAATGCCATTGCAGTGGTCAGTTCAAAGAAAGAAGGATACAGAGGTTCGAAGAAGGCTTTCTCTTGCTTCACAAAGTCGATGACGTATTGCTCTGTAATCTTTTCTCCATTGATACGGATACGTTCACGGAAATCAAGTAAATGAGGGGAAGTGAAGAGGCCAACCTTATAACCAGCCGTTTGTAGGATAGCAGCCAATGTGTGCGACACAGAGCCTTTACCGTTGGTTCCTGCCACATGGATGGTGTGAAACTTTTTGTGTGGATGACCGAAATGCACATCTAGCGCATACGTATTATCCAATCCTGGTTTATACGCAGAAGAACCCACGCGTTGGAACATAGGCACACTGTCGTAAAGGTATTGTATAGTCTCTTGGTAGTTCATCTTATTTCTTGCTGTAATCCCGTTCTCCGAAAATCTTTGTTCCCACCCTGATTAGCGTACTGCCTTCCTCAATGGCGATGGGGTAGTCATCGCTCATGCCCATGGATAGTTCCTTGAAAGTTGGGGCATCCTTGAAATACGACTCTTTCAGTTCCTCGAAGAGGGAATGCAGCGTGTGGAACTCCTCCCTGATTTGGGCTTCATCATTCGTGTTGGTCGCCATACCCATCAGACCACAAATCTGCACATGTTGTAGTTCGGAGATGATGCCCGACGAAAGCATTTCCAGACATTCTTCCCTACTGAAGCCAAACTTCGTTTCTTCGGTAGCAATGTGTATTTGGAGCAGGCAAGGAATCACGCGTCCTACTTTCGCTCCTTCTTTGTCCACCACCTTCAGTAGCTTTGGCGTATCTATCCCATGAATCAGTGAGACAAAGGGGGCAATATATTTTACCTTATTGGTTTGCAGATGCCCGATAAAATGCCATTTTATGTCACTAGGAAGGCTTTCATGCTTCGCAGTGAGCTCTTGGACATGATTCTCCCCGAAAAGGCGCTGGCCGGCCTTGTAGGCCTCTAAAATGGCCTCGTTGGGGTGGAATTTAGACACCGCAATCAGTCTGACGCCTTCAGGCAAACTTCCTTGGATGTATTTTATCTGCTCACTTATCATGTTTACACTTACTATTTCGGTAGTTCTTTGTAGAAGTACACGTCCACAATGGCGGTTTCTGCTACTTGAGTCACTTCGAAATCGGCCAACGAACCTTTCATTCCTTCATCCAATTTCTTGATGGCATCTTTGAGGTTGGCAGCTTGAACCAACTTCCATGTGGTGACCTTCTTTTCCACTTGCTTCTTTTCATCGATGATGACGGTAGCCAATTTTATCTTATACCAACGGTCGGCAGTCTCTTCCTCACAAGGGAAAAGCTCTGAGAAATTGGCACGCTTGATGTCAGCCACACTCCATTCTCCACTCATAAACGGACTCATTTCCTTAATGATACGCGCCTCTGCTTCCGTAAAGCTCATCGCATCTACCAAATAAGGTTCCGTTACTTTCTTTATTGTTCCGTTTTCTAATGTTTTATCGTATCGAACTTTACATTCGAACCAGTATCCCATTGCCATAGTATATATATTTTAATTCACAATTAAAGCTTCGCTTTGATTTTGCTCATTCTCGGCAAAGCTGATGCAAGCATCGCTTTGCTCTCGCTTAATCGCAAAATTCTCAATTTCTTTTAGTTCCCTTATATATCAAATACCCCACAATCAAGACACCTATGGCTAAAAAGCAATAGCCTATTTCGTGGCTGTATTTCGTTACTTGTTGTAATAATTGCTCTTCCGTCTCTATGCCTGGAACCTTGGACAAATAGTAACCAAGAAAAGCCAGAATGGTATTCCAGAGTCCAGATCCAAGGGTTGTATAGAGAATGAACTTCCCCAGATTCATCTGTGCCAATCCAGCAGGGATGGAGATCAACTGGCGCACTGCAGGGATTAGTCTGCCAATAAAGGTGGACATGGCACCGTGTGCGTCGAAATATTCCTCTGCATGACGTACCTTCTCCTCCGTAATGAGGCACACATGGCCGATGCGACTGTTGGCAAATCGATAGATGATCGGACGACCCAGCCACTTCGCCAGAAAATAATTGATCAGTGCTCCAATATTGGCGCCTAAGGTGGCAAAGAAAACCACCAGCACCACGTTCATCTCACTGCTTGAAGCAGCTTTCCATGCTGCAGGCGGTACCACCACCTCAGAAGGGAAGGGGATAAACGAACTTTCTATGGCCATCAGCAGAGTGATGGTCCAGTAGTTCAGATTGTCCAGACACCATTGGATAAAGGCTACAGATTCCATGTCATTACCTTAGTTTATTCGTCCTTATCAACGTTTTCTTTCAATATGTTCGTGAAAGCTTCCGTCAGTTGTTCATCACTTACTCTCGACAAAATCTTCTTATACTCCCTGGCTTGTTGCTCAGAAAGTGGATGATTGCAGACTCTGTTATACTGATGGAATTTCTCGTCATTCCCTAAGACTAGGTTCAGAAGCGCCAAGATCAAGTCCACTTGCTTGTCTTCTGGCCTGATCATCTTCACTTTCTCGAAGCAAAGCTCCATATAGTCGAATCGTTGAAGTGCCAGACACTGGTTGGCGATATGCTCCCAAGTCGTATCAAAAGGCTCCAGTCTCAGAGCTTTCTTCCACTTGTCTACAGCTGTCATCTCGTCGCCTTTCTCAAAAAAGAGTCGTCCTTGCAACACATAGGCGCTGGCATTCTTCTCATCCAATTCGATGGATTTTTCCAACCAGTCCATGGCTTCATCATTTTCTCCCATATAGGTCAGACACAGGGCATACTGAATCATGGCCTCTGCGCGGTATGCATCGGCTTTGGAGAAGTCGTTCACCTCACTAGAGAGGATGAATGCCGCTTCTTCCCATCGGCTTTCGTTCATCAGGTCTTCCAGATTGAAGACTTTCATGAAATCCTCACTCAATGCTTTCAGTTGAAGTGCTTTCTGATAGTTCTCACGCGCTTTTTCGCGATTGCCTAAATGCTGGAACAGATCCCCTCTCAAGGCATAGGCATTGCCGAATTCCTCATCACTCACAATCGCATAGTCCACCGCATCCATCGCCTTGTCGAAATGCTCCTGCTGATAATAGCACATCGCCAGTCCGTACCAGTAATGAGCGGAGTAGGGGTCTAGGTCTATCAGCTTATTCACAATGACGATGGCCTCGTCATACCTCTTCAGCGCCTGTAGGCAGTCGCCAAGGGCAGCCAGGTAAGATTCGTCTTTCGTTTCTTTCTCCATCTTGCCCTTCCGAAGCCATACCATCGCCTCTTCAGGGAGGTTGGTTTCTAGGTACATATAAGCCACTCCAACGATGTCAATCTCTCGCTCGTTGAGTTGAAGTAATTCTCTAGCTTCCTCCTTCTGTCCTTTCATTACCAGCAACTTAGACCTTAGAATAATAGCCTCCATATCGTCGGTCTCAAGGATACAGTCAGAGATGCGTGAAGCTTCTTCTATCTCGTTGGTTTCCAGCAGCAGGTTGGCTTTTTCCACCAGCAATACGGTATTGTCCGGATGCATCAGCAGACCATGATCCAGTACTTCCCATGCCTCATCAGGTTGATGATTCGTGAAATACCAGTCGGCCAGGTCGGCCAATTCATCGGCATCGAAATAGAGGTCCTCACCATTCAACAACGACAGTTCATACTTGCGAGCCAAGTTGTTTATTTCCTGTTCATGAACGGAATAAGGATTTTTTTTGCTCATGTACTTTTAGTGGCTTATTTGTTGATTTTTCCCCACGTGTCCTTCAGACCTACGGTACGGTTGAAGACCATCTTCTCAGGGGTAGAGTCCTTGTCCACATTGAAATAGCCGATGCGCTGGAATTGCAGATAAGTCAGTGGCTTCATGCCCGCGGTGAACTTCTCCACATAGCAGTGCTCCAGGATGTTCAGTGAGTCAGGATTGATCATTTCCTTCATGGCCGTCAGTGAGTCGCACTGCTTGGCTTCTTTGATGGCCTCCAGCGCATCGCGTGGGTTCTCTTCCTTCCACAGACGGTCGTAGAGGCGCACTTCGCACTCCATACAGTCGTGCGTGCTCAGCCAGTGGATGGTACCCTTCACCTTACGGTTAGCCCCAGGCATACCGCTCTTTGACTCAGGATCATACTCACAGTACACCTCCAGCACGTTGCCCTGCTCATCTTTCTTACAGCCAGTGCATTTCACGATGTAGGCATTCTTTAGGCGCACCTCCTGTCCAGGTGTCATACGGAAATATTTCTTAGGCGCATCCTCCATGAAGTCGTCTTGCTCTATCCAAAGTTCGCGACTGAATTCTATCTGGTGGGTGCCCTCTTCGGGATGCTCCGGATTGTTGATCGCTTCCATCTGCTCTATTTGACCTTCAGGGTAGTTGGTGATGACCAACTTCACGGGATGCAGCACTGCAGAGACGCGTGTAGAGCGGTCGTTCAGATCTTCTCGCACGGCACTCTCCAGCAAGGCGAAATCGTTCAGTGCATCGTAGGTGGTATAGCCTATCTTATCCACGAACTTGCGGATAGATTCAGGCGAATAGCCACGACGGCGGAAACCGCACAGAGTCGGCATACGTGGATCGTCCCAACCATTCACCAAGCCCTCTTTCACCAGAATCAGCAGGTTGCGCTTACTCAGCAGCACGTAGTTCAGATTCAGCTTGTTGAACTCATACTGGTGTGGGCGATTGTCGTCCAGATCCTTGCCCTCTTTCACCCAGTCCACAAAGAGATCGTAGAGTGGGCGGTGAGGCACGAACTCCAGTGTACACAGCGAGTGCGTTACCCCCTCGAAATAATCACTCTGTCCGTGCGCAAAGTCGTACATCGGATAAGCTTTCCATTTCGTACCCGTATGCGGATGTGGATGATTCACCACACGGTAGATGATCGGATCGCGGAAGTGCATGTTAGGACTGGCCATATCTATCTTGGCACGCAGTACCATGGCGCCTTCAGGAATCTCGCCCGTATTCATCTTCTGGAACAGTGCCAGACTCTCTTCCATCGGACGGTTGCGGTAAGGGCTCTCCACACCCGGTTGGGTAGGGGTTCCCTTCTGTTGGGCTATCTGCTCGCTGGTCTGTTCGTCTATATAAGCTTTCCCCTCCTTAATAAGATTAATAGCAAAGTCCCAGAGTTGCTGGAAGTAGTCAGAGGCATTATACACATTGGCCCACTTGAAGCCCAGCCATTGGATATCCTCCTTGATGGCGTCTATGTATTCCATATCCTCCTTGGTGGGGTTCGTATCATCAAATCTAAGGTTGCACACACCTCCATACTTGGCGGCGATGCCAAAGTCCATGCAGATGGCCTTCGCATGACCGATGTGCAGGTACCCATTAGGCTCGGGTGGGAAGCGCGTCTGTACTCTACCACCGTTCTTACCCTCTGCCAAGTCTTTCTCAACTATTTGTTCAATGAAGTTCAGGCTTTTCTTCTCGGCCAGTTCTTCGTTCTTAATCTCTGCCATAATGCTTAAAAGGTTAAAATGAGGTTACAAAAATACGCAATTTCTATCACCTAAAGAAATTTTCTGAACTTCTTATGAAAAAAAAAGCGTAGTCTCTCAAAAAAATGCTTATCTTTGAAAAGTTTATGGAAATGGCCGTAAGTAAGAAACAATTTTTTGCATCTTTTTTTGAAAAAAGTTGAAAATATGTTATATGACATACTTTTATATTTTGCTGTCCATAAAAAAAACCTTTACTTTGCAGCGTTATCCTGAAAACAATCTTTTTACCTTAAAAACTAATACCTATTGAAAAATGAAAAAAGGGGCTTTGTGAAAAGCTCCTTTTTTTGTGTATATAAATGACCTTGAAAGGCCGATTCAGAGGGCGTTTCCGTCGTTTTTCGGACTAAAATTGGACTAACTATCACTTTTTTCTAAAAAAATGCCCTAAATATTTGTGATTTCTAAAATCGCTTTCTATTTTTGTGGTAAATCACAAGTTTATGTATCACATAATATAACCAATTAATAATTAAGGAAAGGGGCATTAATACTAAAAAAAGGGAATCGGCTATTAGGAGATGGAGGTTCTTGTGATTTTCTCCACGCTGGCAAAAGGCCAGTTACAAGGGGTACTGATAAGTACGTCTTGAATCACTATAAATTAAAATTTTATTAACTCTGCTTTATTAGTTATAATAAGGTGGGTCTATAAAATAAGGGTTATAAAAAGGTACAGATTTCGGTCTGTGCCTTTTTCTTTAGTAAAAAAAATAAAAAAAAATAGGGTAGAAGTGATACAACATTCAAACATAATCTCTATATTAGCACTCGATATAGTCATGACGGGGTATTCCGTTCGCGAGAATCGTATGCCCAAAAGTTAGTAATGGTTTATTTATGAGATTTTGCATTTCATAGTTTTGAAATGAACTTCGCAGCTGTCATCGTGATGAAGGCAGCTGTTTTCATATTATACCCTTCGAAAAGTTAAAATCTGTCATTCCGATACATCTTTCATTATTTTGTCGTAGATTTGTAGTGTAGAAAAAACTTTGCATGCCGATGCAGTATTTTAAAGATTCTGCATTCTACTTATAGAAAAGGTATAGAAAAAGATTTTCTATTGCAAATTAAACGTATTGGTAAACCTCAATTAAATAAAAGAACGAGTATGAAAAAGATTGTTTTGTTGACGCTAATGGCGCTGGGCATTCCGCTGGTGCTGAGTGCTCAAAATGTAAATGACGACCTTTATTACGTTCCTTCAAGCAAGAAAGAGGTAAAAACTCAGGAAAAGAAAGAAGTGTTGGTAAAGGACAAGAATAGTGTTCCATCTTCCATCATCGTGAAGTCTTCTACGCCCGAAGTGAGCAATGAGGCTGCAGTGATCGACGAGACGGAATACCGCACCGATGAAGTGACTGCTGTGGCTCCTATCGATGACATCGACGCATACAACCGTCGTTCGTCCACCTATGGGAACGCAGAAAGCACTAAGAACAAGAGTGTGGCCACCACCACTACTACCCGTAAGAAGGTAGTTGATGATGACCTGGACGGCGAGTGGATCGGCGGTTTCAATGGTACAGTGAGCGACTATGAGTATGCTACCCGTATCATCCGCTTCCGCAATCCTCGCTTTGCCATCAGCATCAGCAGCCCGCTTTACTGGGATGTAGTCTATGGCCTGACTTCTTGGGACTGGAATGTGTATGTTGACGGGCTCTACGCCTATGCTTTCCCAACCTTCTCCAACCGTCTGTGGTGGGATTGGCGCTGGAACAGCATCGGTCTGGGCTGGGGCTACGGCTGGCCTTACTACGGTTTCAATTGGGGCTGGGGCTGGTACGGAAGCTACTATCCTTGGTATAATTCTTGGTATTATCCTTGGCACTACAGCTCTTGGGGTTGGTATGGCCCATACTACTCTTGGGGCTGGCACTCTGGCTGGGGCTGGGGTGGTGGATACTATACCTATGGTCATCATCACTACGGTGGCTACTGGGGTGCACCTTACTCCTACAACTATCGCAGAAACGACCTGGGTGTAGGTACAGCAGGACGCAGCGTGTTCGGACGCAGTACGCGCACTGTGACTACTGGTACTCGCGATAACAACGGACGCACTGGCGGACGTGTTGTAAGCAGCAGCGGCAATGGTGTGAATACCCGTACCTCTAGCACCGCCTCCTCACGCGTAGCTCGTCGTGCCGACACCGGCACGGTAGGTGGCGCAAGCGGCAGCACTGGTACCACTATCAATACACGCAGTGCAACGACCCGTCGTTCTACGGGTACCAGCTCTGCATCTCGCAGTAGCAGCAGCACGGGCGTGAATCGCACCTACAGCACTTCTTCTTCACGTATGAACAGTCGTACGGGCAGCAGCAGCTCTTCTGTAGGTACTCGCGGCACCACTACCACGACGCGTAGCTATGGAGGCACTAGCACTCGCAGTTATAGCAGCGGTGGCGGCGGTTTCAGCGGAGGCGGTAGCGTAAGCTCTGGCGGTGGCGCATCAACTCGCAGCTCTGGCGGTGGCGTAAGCTCTGGCGGTGGTGGCGGTGGCGCACGCAGAAGATGATAGCATATTGAGAATTGAACATTGAACATTGAGCATTAGGGCTGCGCCATGAATTTCAGCAGCGCAGCTTTAGCCCATCCGGATGGAAATGTTCAATGCTCAATGTTCAATTATAACATAACCTTTTTATAAAGTTACGACGATGAAGATCAAATTCTTTGGGGCTTTGGCTTGCTTCACCCTGATCAGCGCAGGCGCAATGGCCCAGACTCAATATGAGACTGCACGTCTCACGGGTTCTGAACTCAACGGAACTGCACGTTTTGTAGGCATGGGTGGAGCCATGGGTGCCCTGGGTGCCGATATCTCAACCATGAACACTAACCCTGCAGGTGTGGGACTCTATCGCAGTAGCGAGATTTCCACCTCCTTCGGGTTCAACAACACGCAGACCAAGAGCGGGACTTACGATAGCGACCGTACACGTTGGTCGTGGGATCAGTTGGGCTTTGTCTATTCCTATAAGATTGGCAACCAGACCGACCTGCGCTATGTGAACTTCGGTTTCAACTATCATAAGTCAAAGAACTTCAACCGCGCCTTTGCGGCTGAACAGGGACTGAACGGCCTGTCGCAGACACAGCAGATGGCCAACATGGTGAACCATCTCACTGCAGCCGAGATAGACGATGTCTATAACTACGGTGATGTCGAGGGACTCAACAATCCTTACAATGTCTATAACTACCCTTATCTGGGTGTGATGGGTATCCGTACCGAATTGGTAGGTATTGATGCCAACGACCGTCCTATCGGCTGGTTTGGCGATACCAACGGCTATATGGGCCGTGAGATTGGCGGACTGGAGTCTTACGACATGAACCTGGCGTTCAACATTAAAGACCGTGTTTACCTCGGCCTCACACTGGGTATCAACAATGTGAATTATAAGCAGAGTACCTATTATACCGAGGATATTTACGACGGTCCTCACGGTGGCTACTATGAGTTGGAGAACTACTACAAGCTGCAAGGCGCAGGCGTGGACCTCAAGTTGGGTGCTATTTTCCGCCCCATAGAGGATTCTCCTTTCCGCATTGGTGCAGCCATCCATACACCGATGTGGTACACCCTCACCGAGAAGTACACTGCACAGATCACCTCCGAGCTGGACTATGACGACGGTGCTGAGCACTTCTCAGCTGTAGAGGCTGTGGAAGACTATGTCGATGGCCTTACCTTGCGTGACTATGAGATGATTACCCCTTGGAAGCTCAACCTAAGCGTTGGTACCACCATTGCCAATATGGTGGCCATCGGAGCCGAGTATGAGTTCCAGGACTATAGCACCGCCAAGTTGCGTTACGATGACGGCGCCAAGAACCGCGAGCAGACGCTCAACGTGAAGGAAGACCTCAAGAGTGTGCATACCTTCCGCGTGGGTATGGAAGCCCGTCTGGCACCACAGTTCAGCGTACGTGCCGGCTATAACTATACCTCCGCACCGTTCCGTAACACTGCCTACAAGGCATTGGACTACAACGATATGCGCACCGATGTAGATTATACCAACAACCTGCAGCGTCACACCGTTTCTTGTGGCTTAGGCTATAGTGGTGAAGTCTTCTTCGCAGACCTGGCCTATAAGTACGACACCTACAAGAGCGACTTCTACGCCTTCAGTGCCGATGCCCTGCATCCAGTGAAGACCGACACCAATCGCCATCAGGTGCTCCTCACCATGGGGGTACGTTTCTGATAGATTTGTTTTTTAATGATAATAAAGGCTGTTCTTCGGAGCAGCCTTTATTGTTTTACCTAATTATTTGATTAGCAACTCGTGGAGGCGTGTAGTGGCTTTCTGTAACTGAGCATCTACAGTGTTCTCGCTGATGTTCAGCCTCTCTGCGACTTCAGCCTGCTGTTATAGAAGAGTCGTCCCTCAATTTCTGCTCAATTTTCAAAATACAATAAGGCAGAGCGAAAGCTCTGCCTTATTTTTCCCCTCCGCGCTTCATTTAGTAAACTACAATTATTTTTAGTCTTCACACTTCACATGAAATTCGAAAACGTATGAATATTAACTAGTTAAGACAGAATTTCTGCTAAAGAGACTTCACAAGACTTCACATAGACTTCACGCTTATTTTGATGGAATAAACTGATAATCATAAGTTATTATACTTCAAAATAGATATTTGATTGATTAATAGATTTCACCTTTTCAGGTGTGAAGTCTGTGTGAAGTCTTGTGAAGTCTCAATTTTGGATTTGCTTTAGAAATGCCATACGGAACATGTACTTTTATTATCAGCGTGAAGTGTGAAGTCTATTTTTAAAAATGAATTTTCAAGAAAACACCTCACACCTCACCTTTGGCATTTAAAATGTTGAATATCAATGCAATGTAGCGGTGAGGTGTTTAGAGCACTCCTCACCACACCTCACCTTCATGAAGATCTTTCAATAATAATAAGGGTGATGTGTGGTGAGATGTCATTTCAACACCTCACCCTTGAGAATGTATGTAGATTATTAGTTAATTCGAAAAAGGTGAGGTGTGAGGTGTTTTTGGCATATTTCGTTTGAAGAATAGGGATCTTTCAATAATTAGTATTAATACCTTCATACTCAGTCACACTGATGACTGAGCTAAGTCCTGCCGTTGACTGAGCTAAATCCTAACGATGACTGAGCTAAATCCCACCGTTGACTGAGCAGAGAGATAACGTATCAATAGGCAACTTCTTCTAGAAACATCAAAGTAATGCTTGGTATTACTACGGAAATGTCCAGTGTTATCACAAAAATGCTTCAATAATACTTACTATAATGCTGGATTTTTCCGCGACAACTCCTTGCATTTCTGAAAAGTCCATTTACTTTTGGTAAAATATAAGATAGTCTCACTGCCATTGGCACAAATCTTGGAGTGACTTCTTGTATGAGTATGCTGTGAAAAGAACTCCCGCTGCAAGATTGTAAATCATGTAGCGGGAGGCTTAATATATTTATCTTTGTGAAAAATAAATCAGATGAAAATCACCTCACGGGCATGGAACAGGAAGCTACCGCCCACCACGTATTCACGGCAGGTAGCAGAGAACTGATCTTCTACAGTGATGTGCAAGTGTCCTGCCAGAATGCACTTCAGCAGAGGCTGTCGCTTCAGGTAGGTGATGAAGTCGCGCGTCACAGAGTCTTCCAACTGTGCTTTATAGTCGCCCGTAGGCTCAGCCAGTCCGTCGCCCTGAATCTTACCCTTATCTACCCAGAAACGTGTATCGGCCCGCCAGATATTGTCTGTGAAGAACGGCACGTGCATGCAGAGCACCATAGGGAGGCGTCGGGATGCCTCTTCTTTGAAACGGCGTACTTGCTCCTCAGTGACTGTGCCATAGACATTGTCCAGCGTTATGAAATTGACGCCATTTACTACCTGGGCTTGGAAACGGGTGTCGAAGGGATAGGCTTCTTCCAACAAGGCACGGGTGCGTTCCTTGAAGGCCTCGGTACGATCCTCAGGAGGGTCACTAAGCCACATTTCAGGAGTGAATTCGTGGTTGCCCATACTTCCCATCATTCCCGCGCCGAAGTACTTCCGCACCAAGTCGAAATTAGCTTCGCTCTGCCAGTCGATGAGGTCGCCCGTATGTAGCACATAGTCCACATGCTGCTTGGCATAGTCCAACGCATCGCGTAATGCTTCTTCCTGCCTGCCTCCGAAGGTCACCGTACGTCTGCGGTTCAGTTCCTGTTTCTTCTCATTCTCATTCGCATAGGCAGCGGTGAGGTGCGAGTCGGATATGTGTAGTATGGAGAATGGCTTTTCCAGTCCTATCTCTACGGTGGCATAGCTCAGTGAGAGGCGCTCGGTGCCGCCACGCTCGGGGAATACCTCTGGGCGGTCTTGGCTCCAGGAAGGGAGCTGTGAGGTGGCGATGAGCACTCCTGTGCCTGCCAACCGCTTCATAAAGTTTCTTCTATCCATAGCCCTGTGTTTTTAGTTTCTATTCTACTAACAACAAAGTTACAACGTTTTTTGTAGGTTTGCAAATGGGTGGCTAGAAAAGGTGAGGGCTGCCCTTATGGACAGCCCTTGTTAACCTTAAAACACTTTTTGGAACCTTTTCAACTATCTTTAGGACTATCGAAAAGTCTATTTCTTAAAGTAGCGGTTCCAGAGTCCCTCGAAGCCCTTGCCGTGGCGAGCCTCGTCCTTGCACATCTCATGCACGGTGTCATGGATGGCATCGAGGTTCAGCTTCTTTGCCAGCACTGCCAGGTCTTTCTTGCCCTGAGTAGCACCGTGCTCAGCGAGCATACGCTTATAGACGTTGGTCTTGGTGTCCCAAACCACTTCGCCCAATAGCTCTGCAAACTTGGCTGCGTGCTCTGCCTCTTCCCATGCATAGCGCTTGAATGCCTCTGCCACTTCTGGATAGCCCTCACGGTCGGCCTGACGACTCATGGCCAGATACATACCTACCTCGGTGCACTCACCAGCGAAGTTCTCCTGCAAGCCCTTGATCACTTCTGGATCCACACCCTTGGCGATGCCAATCACATGCTCATCGGCAAACTGCAGTGGTCCATCGGCGTCGGTCTCAACGATCTCTACGAATTTCTCTCTTGGAACTTTGCACTGTGGACAACGTTCGGGGGCCTCATCTCCTTCGTGGATGTAGCCGCATACTGTACATCTGAATTTTTTCATTATTGTAAGAATTTTTAGTTAGTTATTCAAAATAATTACTGCTAGTTGACAAAGATAACAATTTTTACTTTCATTCAAAATATTTTCGAGGACAATTTTTTGTAAAATAAGATTTCTTCACAATTGAGGGAGACTTCCTTATTTCTGAGTGCTCAGGAAGGCATGGGTGTTGCGATAGGCGGTCTCTAAGTCGCTGCGCATCTGACGGGAGCCGAAGATCTCCACAGTGTACCATCCGTCATAATCTGCATCCTCCATCTTCTGCAGCACCGTCTGAATCTTAGAGCATCCTGTACCTGCAGGCACGGGCGTCATATCGTCAAGGCTGGCACGGTCTTTCAGGTGCACGTGGCGCACACGGTCTTTAAGCGTTTCATAGGCCTCTAAGGGATCTTCATGGGCGAAGGTAAAGTTGCCGATGTCGAACGCCACGCCCAGGCTCTTAGAACGGCTCAGAAGGGCTTGCAGGCGCTCGGTGCCATAGCAAAGAGAGGCCTCGTTGTCGAAACTCTCTACCACCAGATCGATGCCCTCAGTCACACAGCGGTCGGCAAAGGCGGTGACATGACGGCGTATGGTCTCCGCATCCTCGGGTGTTGCATTCTTAGGGAGCGTGTTGGGCACTAGCATGAGGTGCGGATAGTTGTGGCGCTTGGTGAAGCTGATGGCCGCTTCTTCCAGATCGGCCCATCCGCCCCGGTTAAAGCCTCGTGGGGTGTTGACGTCTATGCTGTCTACATGCTCCGCGCCAAGGTAATTGATATGAACGATGGCGCAGGAGTGGCCAAAGCCCAGACTGTCGAGCACAGGGATAATCGCCTCTTGATAAGGGTAAACATCGGCACCCGAATAGCCCATCTGTCTGACCAGTGTAGCTGCCTCTGTAAAAGAAATGTTCTCTTGTTGGGCGATGCTGTTGATATGCACAGCGAATACGGAAATTCTGTCTACGGCAGGTATCTTTTTGTCTGAACATGCCAGTAGTGTAAGTGAGGTAATGATGAGTAGTGATATTTTTCTCATATCTTTTAGGTTTTTATTGATTAATATGTTTTTGCAAAGATATTTATTATTATTCAAATTCACAATTCACAATTGACAATTCACAATTTATTATTCATTCTTTTCCGCAGGGAAAAGAACGAATCAAGAAAAGCTGCCGACTGCACTTTTTTACAAGAATACAGGCTGCACCTCAGCATAGCTCAAACAAGTTTGACTCTGCCTTCGGTTTGCACTGTATTTCCGCAGCTAAGCTTGCTTCGCTTTTACCTAAGCGCTGCAAGACGACCGCTTCGCGCTCTAATTTGTGCAGCGCTTTTAACGGTAAAACCTCGCAATCTTTTCACGCTGCTCCAGTGAGGTCGGAGATTTGGCTGCGCAGCCCTTTCCGTCCTCACATCTGGAGCGTTAATAAAATCGGGAAAGTTTTTGGAAAAGAGGGGTGCACCAATAAGAGCCCCGAAGGGGGTCGTCTTGCGCCCCTCCCAAAAACGTGAGCGATTTTTAGCGGAAGATGTGCAGACGGCGTGTTTTCTTTGGTTCGTTTCTTTTGCACGAGCAAAAGAAATGAATGAGAAAATGATAGAAAAAAAAATATTTGCTTTATCTTTGTCAAAACGAAAAAGCAAATACTATGAATTACGGATATGTGAAGGTGGCGGCTGCCGTTCCAAGCGTAAAGGTGGCCGACTGCTTCTATAACGCCAGCAGCATTATAGAGCAGGTAAAGAAAGCAGAGGAGATGGGCGTGGAGATCGTTTGTTTCCCTGAGTTGTGTATCACGGCCTATAGCTGTGGCGACCTCTTCAATCAGCAACTGTTACTGGATCAGGCGGAAATGGCACTGCTGCAACTGCTCGACGAGACTAGGCAGCTTAATGTGGCAGCCATCGTGGGTATGCCCGTACCACTACATGGAATGTTGCTGAATGCAGCGGTGGTGGTGCATCACGGCAAGATTCTAGGTGTGGTGGCTAAGACTTATCTGCCTAATTATAAGGAGTTCTATGAGAAGCGTTGGTTTACCAGTGCAACGGAGCTGCGTGAGACCAGCATCCGACTCTGTGGACAGAGTGTGCCTTTGGGAGCTGATATCCTCTTCGAGACGCCTACTGCCACCTTCGGTATCGAATTGTGTGAGGATGTCTGGGCACCGATCCCACCTAGCACGTATCACACCCTTCATGGGGCTGACATCATCTTTAACCTTTCTGCCAGTGATGAGGTAATAGGCAAGAATGCTTACCTGCGCCAGTTACTTTGTCAGCAGAGTGCTCGATGCATCAGTGGCTATGTGTATAGCTCCTGTGGCTTTGGAGAGTCGAGTACCGACGTGGTGTATGCAGGCAACGGATTGATTTATGAGAACGGCAGGCTACTGGCTGGTAATGAGCGCTTCTGTCTGGAGCCACAACTGGTGGTGAGCGAGATAGATGTGGAGTATTTGCGTACTGAGCGTCGCACCAATACCACCTTCTCTACCTGTCATGCGTTCTATGCTGCCGATGTGCCACCTCATGTGCAGGTGCCTCAGGTAGTTTCTGGCGAAACGGTGCTGACGCGCCGCTATGATCCGCATCCTTTCGTGCCACATGGACCAACGCTGGATGAGCGTTGCGAGGAGATCTTCGCCATTCAGGTGGCGGGATTGGCTAAGCGACTGACGCACATCAATGCCCAGAACGTGGTGGTGGGCATCTCGGGTGGATTGGATTCCACACTGGCTTTGTTGGTGTGTGTGCGCACATTCGATAAGTTGGGCTGGTCGCGCAAGGGCATTACGGGCATCACCATGCCAGGCTTCGGAACGACCGACCGTACTCACGACAATGCTGTGGCGTTGATGAATGAACTGGGTATCACGACGCGTGAAATCAGCATCAAGGCGGCTTGTGAACAGCATTTCAAGGATATTGGGCACGATCCTGCCATACATGATGTGACTTATGAGAATACACAGGCGCGTGAGCGCACACAGATATTGATGGATGTGGCCAATCAGGTGAACGGCTTGGTAGTGGGCACGGGTGATCTCTCAGAACTGGCATTAGGATGGGCTACTTACAATGGTGATCACATGTCAATGTATGGCGTGAATGCCAGTGTGCCTAAGACGCTGGTGAAGCATCTAGTGAAGTGGGTGGCACTGAACGATCTGGACGGTGCTTCCAGATTCACGTTGCTTGATATCGTAGATACGCCGATCAGTCCGGAACTGATTCCTGCCGATGAGAACGGGAACATCAAACAGATTACGGAGGACTTGGTAGGGCCGTATGAATTGCACGATTTCTTCATGTACTACTTCATGCGCTGCGGCTTCCGTCCTGCGAAGATCTTCTTCATCGCACAACAGACGTTTGCAGGAGTATATGATGCGGAAACCATCAAAAAGTGGCTTCGCACTTTCTGTTGGCGTTTCTTTGCCCAGCAATACAAGCGTTCCTGTCTGCCTGATGGTCCGAAGGTGGGTAGTGTGGCCATCAGTCCGCGTGGCGATTGGCGTATGCCTAGCGATGCTTCTTCTGCAGGGTGGATTGAGGAGGTGAAGGCCCTTTAAGATTCATAATTTATTATTCTTTTCTTCGCTGCAGCTCGAAGAAAAGAACCAAAAGAAGCGCCGCCGACTGCACTTCCGCAGCTAAGCTTGCTTCGCTTTTACCTAAGCGCTGCAAGACGACCGCTTCGCGCTCTAATTGGTGCAGCGCTTTTAACGGTAAAACCTCGCAATCTTTTCACGCTGCTCCAGTGAGGTCGGAATCCCCCCACTTTATCTCCCCCCCCCCATTGGGGGAGACTAAGAGAGGGAGAGGACTTGCGCAGCCCTTTCCGTCCTCACATCTGGAGCGTTAATAAAATCGGGAAAGTTTTTGGAAAAGAGGGGTGCACAAATAAGAGCCCCGAAGGGGGTCGTCTTGCGCCCCTCCCAAAAACGTGAGCGATTTTTAGCGAAAGATGTGCAGACGGCGTGTTTTCTTTGGTTCGTTTCTTTTGCACGAGCAAAAGAAATGAATAGAATTAAAAATACTTTTTTAGCAAAGCACGATATTCCCTGCTCTTCATATAACTATCCAACCAAACGTTGATGGTGTCTAGGAGGGCAGGGGATTTCTTATTCAGTCCCCAACTGTAGAACTGGGTGAAGCCGATGGGGAGGTGAATGTCGATCTGTGGGAGGCTGTCGGCAGCGATGGTGGCGATGTTCTCCTCACATACCACATAGTCGATATCCCCATGTGCCACAAGAGAAATGAGTTGCTCATTGCCATAGAGTGTTTCCTCTTCTACGAGGATGGTGTCGCCAATCTCTTCGCTGAGATGTCTCAGACGCATAAGGACGGAAGGCCCTGAGGCTGAATGGACGGTCTTGCCTGCCAGATCCAACTGACTGTCGATGTACTTCATTGTATCTGCTAAAGTGACTGGACGGCGTTGTACCAGGATCAGTCGGTTCAGTAGGATGGGGGTGGTAAGGAGTAAGGTATCCTTCAACTCACTGGTGGTAGGAATGCCGTGTGCCACGATATCGAACCGTCCGCTACCAATACCTTCCATGCGCTTTTCCAAGCTCATCTCGGGACTGATAGCCACCTGAAGGCCGTGATCACGTGCGAAGGCCTCGATCATCTCATAATAGAAACCTGCGACAGTGTCGTACTTAGCGTGCATATCAATGGCACCATACTCCATTGTAGCCCGCAAGATACCTTCTTGGGCAATCTCCGCATAGTCGCGTGGATGATATTCTGGAGCCTTAGGTCTATGGGAATACCAAATGTAAGCGAGGCAGACACCCAACAATACAAGTAGAAATATGCGCCCGATCTTCTTCATAAGATTAATCGTAGAAATTCCAGGACAGGCCGAACTTCAGGATGTTCTGATTGATGGGGTAATGGGGTGTCAGGAAGAAATTCTTGTTGCCCTTTCCTGCATTGATATGATGCATCATGATGAAGAAACGGGTACGTTTCAACTGGAAGTTGGCATAGACATTCACGATAGGGTAGGCACCGATGGAAACGGCGTTCTCCTCATTTTGCAGGTTAAACTGCTGAATCGCTGGTGTGTAGGTAGGGGCGTTATACTTCGAGAAGATGCGTACATCGGCACCAAATTGCAAGGTGAGCACCTCTTTGGCAATCTTCGTGAGGATGTAGAGATTATGGTAGAAGTTGAACGTAGGCAGTGGAAGCACTGTCTGATCACTGCTTTTCTGCCACGTGATTTCATTGTCTAAATGCAAGATGCCCAGACGGAAGTTCTGCGAAAGGGTGGCATCAACCACCTTGATGTTCTCGCCAAACTGTGTGGGGAGGGCTGAAGCATTGAAATAGGTATAGTTCTTTACTGTCTCCACACCTGCACGGAGGTTGGTGCCCGTTCCTGGATTATCGATCTCTGCCTCGAAGCGTACGCGGAACTCTTTGTCCATCTCGTCATTGTCCCACATGAAGTGGTTGCTGTGGTAATGACGCATAAAGAAGGTAGGTACGGTGTTGGTGACACGGGCACGTGCATAGACACGAAGCGTATCACGCATAAACGGCACGTTGAGGTCGGTATTGGCATTGAAGCGGAACTGTCCAGTGGCTTGTTCCATGATACCTACCTCGCCATTGATATTGTAATGCAGCGTCTGTCCGGCTCGTTTAGCAAGCTCTCCACCCACGAAGACTTCCTGCTCTTTGTAAGTCATGTTATGCAACGTGGTGTCTGGATTCATCAGCGTATAGCGGTCCATTTTGTGGGAGATATAGGCGGTGAGTCCGGCTTTGGCATATTTGTTGAACCCTTCGAGCAGCGCCACACCCAGCACGTTCTTCACACTGAAAGCCACCGATTTGTCATCGGAGAATGTCGGGTCGAAGTAGTTTTGTTCATAAGGTATCCTGCTCTCATCTTGTGAGTGGAACGTATGACGGGAACGCTCGATCTTTAACGTATGGATAAAGCTGGTCACGGGCACATACTCATAAATAGTATCCATAGGTACGTTGGAAGGTGCAGGTGCCTGAACCTCAGGTTCTTCGGCCTTTTCAGGCTCTTCAGCAATTTCCGTATCTGCCAGTGACAGACTGTCGGTTGGAAGTTGCACGTCGGGTAAAGCCAAGCTATCTGTTGGAAATTCTGCCGTCAGACTATCGACTGGGGCTTTAGCCTCTTCTGCTGCAGCACGCCCCGCTCTTCTAGGCGTGCGTGGAGTATCTTGTATGATGGTGGTTCCCTCTTCACCGTCCTTCGGACGAATGATGCGTCGCTCGAAACCGATCTTATAGCGATGGGAGAGGAAGATGGTAGCATTATGATTACGGTTGGCAGAGCTTTCCATATTCACGGGAATATTGTTGCTCTCATACTCCTTCTTGCCTTCTGCCATGTTTTCAGGGTGACGGATATACTCATCGTTGGTGATTCCACCGTTCTCGTTCTCCTTCAGGTAGAAGTTGTTGTACATGGCATGTAGGTCGTACCTGTTTCCGCGGTAGCTGGCAAAGATGCCTCCGTTGTAGTAGGCCGTTCCTTGATTGGCATAATAGCCACGCCCATAGAGGTAATCGAAGTTGAACCCAAAAGCCATGCGCTTGTTCACATTGGCTGAGAAGTAGGCCTTGAAGCGGTCCTCACCGATGACCTTATCGCCTGCCTTGTTGTATGTAAGGTTGGTGTAAGGGATGTTGCTGTTGGTGAAATTCATCTCACTGGGTCGCTTGAAGAAGAAACTCGCATAAGGCTGCAGGAAGAGCTGCGTGTCAGAACCATAGTCGCGCTCACGGAACAAGCGGGAGAGTCGGGGAGAGCCCAAGTTTCCCAGATGGTTGTAATGACCGTTAATGCCTTCGGTGAGGTGATTCAGATTTTGATAGTTCAGTGCGATGGTATCCACGGGGATGCGGCGGACATTTCCCAATGTCTCGTCAATGCGCCACATGAAGAGTTTGGGTGCCAAACTCTCTATCTCCACGCTGTCGTTGTCAAACGAGTTGAGCTGACGGCTCGGATCCATCTGATTACCATACTGATCCATATTGGATGTGGTATTCAGTCGGCGCTGGGCAAAAAGCGTAGAGGTGCTGACGAGCGCCAGCAACAAAATCACCGTGAATAGTCTCTTCATGATGCCGTGAACACTTGCTTTTTCAGAACAGGAAGCGAATGATAAATTCCACAACCTTTACAAATATGGCTACGCAAGCCACATACATAAACGTCTGAAAATCTGATACAAAGTAAATGACTACGGCAGCGATGGCCAGAATCATGAAGACCATGTTCAGAATGTTTCTAATCTTAATAAAGTTCATACGCGTATAGTTTTACGTTGCGAAGATACGATATTTATTTGAAAAACGTGAGTCTGTTAACTTTTTTCCGCATTTTTATGAGGAAGACGTGTCTGTTGCTGGTTTAGGGTAGTGTTTGAAGATATGCTCCTTCATCTCCTTGAAATCATTGATCGCATCCCAGATGCCATCTTCGGAGAGTACCCCGCGCTTGAGGTCCTTCGGCAGTCGTCCGGCTTCATCGTCGGCAAAGTCTTTTTGCCACGTCTTGCTGTGGTAATATTCTTCCAGAGCTGCTATATCATGTTCTATTTCATCCCAATCTGAATAATAATCATAGATTTTACTTAATGTCTTCTCTGAATTTTCCATCTCCTTAGTCGTGTTTATTACTAAGTCGAGTAAGTCTTCCATGTGTCTGATCCTTAATGTCTGTTTGGTTTCTTCCATAGTTGTATAAATTGATGATTTTGCCGCAAAGGTACGATGTTTTTTGTTAATAATCATTATCACAGTATGATAGTTTCCTGTGTTTTTTGCATTTTTGCAAAATCGTATTTTTAATGTACTGCAAGATGAAGAAAGTGTCCCTATTGATATTACTGACCTCCTTGATGCTCTGGCCACTGATGGCGCAAGAGAAAGGAGGGATGACAAGTAAAACCCAACTGGCTTTGATGCAAGACAGTCTGACTGCCGATTCGACCAATTGGCAACTGATGCTCAGACTGGCGGATGCCTATCAGGAAAAGAACCGTACGAAACGGGCACAGGAACTCTATGAACGTGCCATACAGTTACACGTGAGTGATACCTTGCAACGGGCATTGGCAAAGTGTTATTATTCACGAGGTTACTATCGTAAGAGTATCGATTTATGCAACAATCTGCTCCAGAAGGATACAATCGATGAAGACTTGGTGCTGGTGGCGCGTTGCTATGAACGTATGGGGGATGTGGACTCCACCATCGCTTATCGTGAACTGATTGCAGAACGCGACATAGAGGACTATGGCAATGTGCAGAGTCTGGCGCGTATCTACAATCAGGTGGGTATGAACGAGATGGCACTTTACTATCTGGATCTGTATTACAATGTGGATTCTACCAACCTGACCGTGAATAATCTTCGGGCTTATATCCTGCATGAATTGCGCCAATTTGATGAGGAGATCGAGGAATATCGAAAGTTGAGGGAAGCTGGTTTCCGTGATGCTACCTCTCTTTATTATGCAGGGGTGGCCAATGCACGTATTGGTCGGAGAAAGGAAGCATTCGAACTTCTGGACGAAGCCCGTGAGCGCAGTATCATTCCTAATGGCTACATCTATGCAGAACTGAGTATGGTGTGTGACATCGTAGGAGAGTATGAAGATGGTATCAAGCATGCAGAAACAGCCATCGACTTATTGTTGCCCGACACGTCGTTGATGTATTCTGTCTATGATCAGAAGGCGATGAATGAGGTGGCGAAGTTCAAGTACCGTGATGCGATAGAAAGCTATAAACGCTCACTGGATTACCAGAAAAACCTGACTAACATCTGCCAATTGGCTTATCTGTATGGAGCCCTGAGAGATGAACGTAACGAACAGAGATATTATGAATTGTTCCTGAAAGAGTTAGAGACCGTCAACAGGCCTGAGCGCTATGCTTCTTTGAAGCAACGAGCAGAGCGGCGTTTACGTCGTATGAAGGAAGAGCAATTTTTCCGTGACGGAGTACCGCAGCAAAATAATTAGGAAAAAATGCCTAGAAAGTTTGCAGAATAAATAAAACCTTGTAATTTTGCATCCGCAAACAAAGATAGGAGCGTAGCTCAGTTGGTTTAGAGCGCTTCAGTCACATTGAAGAGGTCATCGGTTCGAGCCCGATCGTTCCTACTAAGTAGATTTTCTAATTTTTTCTAGTGAGATGGATGGTTCGTGAGAATCGTCCTTTCTTGTTTTATATAAGGTATAAAAAAGGGTGCATCCTCATAGACACACCCTTCTATTTTACTCTAATTTACTCTAAACTCTCAACCCTGAACCCCACTAACAGGAATCTTGTTGATGCGGCGTTCATGCCTTCCGCCTTCAAATTCGGCGGTGAAGAACACTTCCAAGATGGCATCAGCCTCTACGTTGGTGAGATGGCGACCAGGGAGTACCAGTACATTGGCATCATTGTGCTTGCGTGCCAATTCACAAATCTCTGGTTTCCAACAAAGTGCTGCACGGATGCCTTGGTGCTTGTTGAGTGTCATAGCAATACCATTGCCCGTACCACAGATGGCAATGCCTGGATAGACTTCACCTCTCTCAATAGCTTCAGCCATAGGGTGGGCATAGTCGGGATAGTCGCAACTTTGTGAGCTGAACGTTCCAAAGTCCACAAATCCCCAACCACGGGCAGAAAGCCATGATTTCACATATTCTTTCAAGGCAAAGCCCGCATGATCTGAACAAAGTCCGATAGTCTTTACTTCCATATTATTTCAACATTGCTTTAACTTGTTTGTACACATTCTCGGCAGTGAAGCCCAACTTCTCATCCAATACTTTGTAAGGTGCAGAGAAGCCGAACATATCCATGCCCCAAATCTTTCCGTAAGGACCTACCAAACCCCGCATAGCAAAAGAAAGACCTGCGGTGAGGGCAAACTTCTTCTTGCGGAGAGGCAGCACCTTGAGTTGATAGCCAGGAGACTGATTGCGGAAGAGTCCTTCTGATGGCACGGACACGATACGTACACGCACGCCATCTTCGCGGAGCAACTTAGCACCTGCTACCAAGGTAGAAACCTCTGATCCTGAAGCGATGAGAATGACATCTGGATTATCGTCGGAACCAGCCACGATGTAGCCACCGCGAGCCACCTGTGAATAGTCATTGCCTTCAGGCAGATTCTCTATATTCTGACGGGAGAAGATAAGGCCTGTAGGACCATTGGTATTTTCGATGGCAAGTTTCCATGCCTGTGTGGTTTCTTCTACATCGGCAGGACGGAGCACTAACATCGCATTATGATTGCTGTGGTTCTTCACCTTCTCTAAGAGACGGAGCTGTGCTTCCTGTTCGATAGGTTGGTGGGTAGGTCCATCTTCACCTACACGGAAAGCATCGTGGCTCCAGAAGAAGATCATAGGAATCTCCATCAGTGCTGCCATGCGGAGGGCTGGCTTCATGTAGTCTGAGAATACGAAGAAGGTAGCACATGCTGGCAATACACCACCATGCAGTGCCATACCGATACAAACACAAGCCATGGTCAGCTCACTGACACCTGCCTGGAAGAAAGCGCCCGTGAAGTCGCCTTTCTTAAAGGCATGCGTCTGTTTGAGGAAGCCTTCGCTCTTATCTGAATTACTAAGATCGGCACTGGCCACTACCATGTTGCCCACTTGCTTTGCTAAGGCGCTAAGCACTGTTGCAGAAGCGTTACGAGTTGGTTGATTTGGCTTCTGCTGGATGACACTCCAATCTACCTTTGGTGCCTTACCAGAGAAGTATTCCTTCAGCAAAGCAGCTTTCTCTGGCTCTGCCTTTTCCCAAGCCTTACGAGCTGCATAACGCTCTTTCAGAATCTTCTTCAATTCTGCCTTACGATTGTCGTAGAGTTTCTTCACTTCTGGCCAAACAACGAAAGGATTATCTACGTCGCCGCCCAGATTTTTCACTGTATTGATGTAGGCATCGCCACCAAGAGGAGCACCGTGGGTAGCTGTGCAATTCTCATAGCTGGTACCATCGGCACGACGAGCACCCTTGCCCATCACGGTATGTCCGATAATGAGGGTAGGGCGTTCCTTCTCTGCCTTTGCTTCATCGAGTGCCTGACGAATTTGGGTTGGGTCGTTACCATCGATGGAGATAACCTTCCAACCCCATGCCTCGTACTTCTTGGCCGTATCTTCTGAAGTGACCTCAGCTACTGTCGTAGAGAGCTGAATATCATTGGCATCATAGAACATGATAAGGTTGTCAAGTCCCAACGTTCCTGCTACACGACCAGCACCTTGTGAGATTTCTTCCTGAATGCCACCATCACTGATGTAGGCATAGATGGTTTGGTTCATCACATCGCCAAAGCGGGCCTTGAGGAACTTAGCTGCCATGGCGGCACCCACTGCATAGGTGTGTCCCTGTCCAAGAGGTCCTGACGTGTTTTCGATGCCATGTTTCAAGTCGCGCTCTGGGTGTCCTGTGGTGGGACTGTACCACTGACGGAAGTTCTTAAGGTCGTCCATCGTGTACAAATCGAAGAGATGAAGCTGTGCGTAGAGCATAGGTGACATGTGTCCAGGATCAAGGAAGAAACGGTCACGACCATCCCAGAATGGATTTCCTGGATCGAATACCATATACTCAGAAAAAAGCACATTGATGAAGTCTGCTCCGCCCATGGCGCCACCAGGATGTCCTGACTTAGCCTTTTCAACCATCGAAACAGCCAACAGACGGATATTGTCGGCTGCACGAGTCATAAGTTTGTTATCGTTCATGATGACTTGTTTTTATTTCAATGCTACAAAGATACGGCAAATAATAATTCTTTCCTATCTTTCCGAGAATAATTTCAGACGCTTATTGCAGTTCCAAAGTGACGATGCTTTTGGCAGGTAATTCCACCGTAAGTACGCCATTTTGAATCTTCGCACCGTTGAATGCCTGTGGATGAACCACTTCGGCCTTACCAAAATCATTATAATCGGTCAGGTGTGCAGAGGTCAGCATCTCACCGCTCACACGATTGGCTTTCAATCCTCCAAGGCTGATGGTCACTGTCTGCTTTTGATTTGGATCCACATTGCTCAGAGAGATGTGTGTCTTTCCATCTTTCTGTGAGGCTGTGGCACTGAGCATAGGTACCGTACGATTACCACGCACTTGCACTTGGTCGCTTATGATTTGCAGAGGTAGATAGGTAGCATCTTGATGCACATTATACATCTTGAACACATAGTAAGTAGGTGTGAGCACCATCTGGTCGCCTTTGGTGAGTATCATACTCTGCAGTACGTTTACAATCTGAGCGATGTTGGCCATTTTCAGACGGTCGGTATACTTATGGAAGATGTCGAACGTGAGGGAAGCCACGAAAGCATCTCGCAGGGTGTTCTGCTGGAACAAGTGTCCAGGATTGGTTCCTTCTTCTACATCCCACCAAGTGCCCCATTCGTCGAGCATCAAGGCGACACGCTTCTGACGGTCGTACTGATCCATAATTTGGCAGTGGCGCTTGATGACATCCTCTATCTCACGGCATTTGCCTAAGGTGAAGAAGTAGTCGTCATCGGTAAAGCTTGTGGCTTTGCCCTTGCTGCCAGTCCATCCTGCTACAGTGTAGTAGTGCAATGAGAGGCCGTTCATGCGGGTGCCTACTTGTTGCATCAGCACATCCGTCCAATTATAGTCATAGTCACTGGCACCGCTGGCTACTTTGAAGAGCACGTTTCCGTCATAGTTGCGGCAGTAGGTGGAGTAACGGCGATAGAGGTCGCTATAGAACTCAGGGCGCATGTTGCCACCACATCCCCAACTTTCGTTGCCCACACCTAAGTATTTCACTTTCCAAGCATGATCACGTCCATTCTGACGACGCAGACGAGCCATTGGAGAGTCTCCTTCGCTAGTCATGTATTCCACCCATTTCGCTAATTCTTCCACAGTACCACTGCCCACATTGCCACTAATGTAAGGTTCTGCACCTAACATCTCACAAAGGTTGAGGAATTCGTGCGTACCAAAGCTGTTGTCTTCGATGGTACCACCCCAGTTGTTGTTCACCATCTTGGGGCGATTCTCTCGTGGTCCGATACCATCCATCCAGTGGTATTCATCGGCGAAACAGCCACCCGGCCAACGAAGAACAGGTACTTTCAGCTCCTTCAGAGCATTGAACACATCCGTACGATAGCCTTGTATGTTGGGGATGGAAGAGTTTTCACCTACCCAGAGTCCTCCATAGATACAGCTGCCCAGATGCTCTGCAAACTGGCCGTAGATTTCCTTCGGAATGATTTGTGTTCCTTCTGGTGATAGGCTGATCGTGGCCGTACGTTGGGCGTAAAGACTCATCGTCGCCGCCAAGCAGATCGTTGTAAAAATTGTTTTGGTTTTCATGATATCGTTCTGCAATAAATCAAACATTCGCTTCAGTGAAAGCCCCAAGTTTCTGATACTCTTTATAGAGTTCTGCATACTTGGCCGTGTTCTCTGGATTAGGCTGATACTCAATGGCAAAACCAGAGTTCATGGCCTTCTGAGCATCTTCCACCTTATTATATAATCCAGCAGCAGTGGCAGCAAACATCGCTGCTCCCAAGGCACAGGCTTGATACTCACGACAAACCTTGATAGGCATACCCAAGACATCGCTCAGTGTCTGCATCACGAACTTATCCTTCATGGCGATGCCGCCTATACCGATAACTTGATCTATCTTTACGCCTTGATTGAGGAAGCAATCAACGATGGCTTTAGAGCCAAAGGCGGTGGCTTCTACCAGTGCTCGATAGATGCGGGGTGCATCGCTGCCAAGTGTCAGTCCGCTGATGCTACCCGTCAAGCGTTGATTGGCATTAGGTGTACGACGACCGTTCATCCAGTCGGTAGCGATGATGCCACTCTCTCCGATAGGTATCTTTTCTGCTTCTGCATTGAGGGCAGGGAAGATGCTGTCTACGGTCTCCTTGATGAGCATATTCTTAGTCTCTTCATCTATCAGTCCGGTATTGGCTATGATTTTCTTCAGAGGATATGCCAAGAGGCGACGGAACCAGGCATAGATATCTCCAAAACCTGATTGACCAGCTTCCAAGCCCACCATACCAGGAATCACAGAACCATCTACCTGTCCGCAGATACCTTGAATCTGTTTGCCGCCTATCTCTTCATAGCTGGATACCATGATGTCGCAAGTTGATGTACCTATTACACGCACGAAGGTATGAGGAGTGATATTGGCTCCAACGGCACCCATGTGGCAATCGAACGCTCCTCCTGCAACAACCACCTTTGTAGATAATCCCAGACGCTCTGCCCATTCTTCGGTGAGGTGTCCCACAGGCTTGTCGGCTGTTTCGGTGTGTGTGAAGAGTCGATCACGGAAGCCTTTCAGTAATGGAGAGAGGGTAGTAAGGAACTCTTCCTCTGGCAGTCCGCCCCATTGAGGATGCCACATGGTCTTATGGCCACAAGCACAGCGGCTACGAACGATGTCGCTGCTCTTCTTTACTCCAGTGAGGATGGCTGGAAGCCATTCGCAATGCTCCACGATGCTATAAGCCTTGGCTCTCACTGCTTCGTCCTCACGGAGCACATGGAGGGCTTTAGCCCAATACCATTCAGAGCTATAGATACCGCCTTCATAAGCCGTATAGTCGGTGTGCCAACGCTTGCAAAGCTCGTTGATTTCTGCAGCTTCCTTTACCGCCGTGTGGTCTTTCCAAAGCACGAACATGGCATTGGGGTTTTCTGCAAACTCTGGTAGCATGGCGAGGGGAGTTCCTGTCTCGTCTGTAAAACATGGCGTACTGCCAGTGGTATCGAAAGCGATGCCAACCACCTTCTGAGCCACATCAGGGTCGCATTGAGCCAAGGCCTCCTTGATGGTAGCCTCCAATACCTCCAGATAGTCCAGCGGATGCTGGCGGTATTGATTCTTGGAAGGGACGCAATACAGTCCTTTCGTCCAGCGAGGATAGTATTTCACGCTGGTGGCGAGTGTCTCGCCCGTATAAGCGTTCACGACTAAGGCTCGTGCTGAATCACTGCCATAGTCTAGTCCTATTACATATCTATCGTCTTGAGTCATAATAATCAATTTTATTTCAGTGCCTTATTCAGCATGTAGTACACTTCGTTGTTCTTTAGCTGCTGCTTGAAGTCCACGAGGTTCGTCTGCTTATTGATACGTACATATTCTATGCCAAGCATTTCTGCAAAGTCATCCCAATACTCCTCGGTGATGTCGTAAGAGAAAGCACTGTGGTGGGTACCTCCAGCAAGGATCCAAGCGCCTGCACCTATCTCGAAAGTAGGCTGTGGCACCCACAATGCCGAAGCTACTGGCAGGTGTGGCATTGGCTTAGGCTCGATGCACTCCACCTCTTGTGAGATCAGACGGAAGCGATTGCCGAGATCTACCACGGTGGCCTTGATGCCATGTCCCACCTTGGAGGTGAAGACCAGACGGGCTGTCTGCTGCTTGCGGATGCCGATGCCGAGGAAGTGTACTTCCAACTTTGGCTTGTCTGTAGCGATGAGCGGACAGATTTCCAGCATGTGGCTCTGCAGGCAAGAAGAGCGATCGCCAGCAAAGTTGAGCGTATAGTCCTCAAGGAAAGAACAACCCTTTGGCAATCCCTGCTGAATGATCCAGAGCGTGCGATAGAGACAAGCGGTCTTCCAGTCTCCCTCTGCTCCGAAGCCGTAGCCTTCCTGCATCAGACGCTGAGAGGCCAGACCTGGAATCTGGTCGAAACCGCAGAAGTCGGGAGCATCGATGTCAGCATCGCCTAAGTCGTCAAAGTTGGTGGTGAAAGCTGTCGCATTCTCGTCCTTCAGTACTCTACGAAGGGCGATTTCTGCCTTTGCACTGTTCTTCACCTTCTCCCAATAAACTTCCTCGCCACTCTCGTCTATCTTGATGGTATAGAGTTTCTTGTATTCCTCAACCAGTGCGTCAGCTTCTGCATCAGTCACTTTCTTATAATAATCCATCAGTGAGCTGACTGGATAGTAATCCACGTGGTAGCCCAGGCGCTGTTCGAACTCCACACGGTCGCCATCTGTCACAGCCACGTTGTTCATGTTCATACCGAACATCAAGCAGCGTGTGTTCTTGGCATCTGCCACACCTGCAGCTACACGAGCCCAAACGGCAATTTTCTGCTGAACGTCTTCATTCTTCCAATAGCCGCAAACCACCTTTCTTGGCACACGCATACGGGTGCAGATATGTCCGAACTCAATGTCGCCATGAGCGCTCTGGTTCAGGTTCATGAAGTCCATGTCGATCTCGCTCCAAGGAATCTCTGCATTATACTGTGTGTGGAAATGGAGCAGTGGTTTCTGAAGTGCCTGAAGTCCTTTGATCCACATCTTGGCAGGAGAGAAGGTATGCATCCAGGTGATGATACCCACACAATGTTCATCATTATTGGCAGCTTTCATCACAGCTTCCACTTCTTTACTGCTATTGGCTGTGCCTTTATAAACAATCTTCACTGGGATGTTGCCAGAGGCGTTCAAGCCTTCTACCATCTCCTTTGAGTGTCCGTCTACTGCAACCACTGCGTCACCTCCGTACAGAAGTTGTGCGCCAGTTACCCACCAAATTTCAAAATTTTCAAAAATGTTTTTCATGTCTTTATGTTTTTATTATTAATTATCATTTTTGTCCGTAATAAGCATTTGGACCATGCTTACGGCTGTAGTGCTTTTCTATCAGGAGCGGATTCATGGTGAGGTTTGGATTCACGCTTTTGGCAATGAATGCCATCTTGGCCACTTGTTCCAGCACCACGGCATTATGCACCGCTTCAGCGGCATCCTTGCCCCAAGTGAAGGGACCATGATTTTTCACCAGTACCCCAGGGGTGTCGTTTGGATTCATGCCCTCAAAACGCTTCACGATGACGTTGCCCGTCTCCCATTCATAGTTGCCCTTCACTTCTGCTTCGGTCATGTCTGCCGTACAGGGGATGTCGTGGTGGAAGTAGTCTGCATGGGTGGTTCCGATGTTCGGAATATCCAAGCCTGCCTGAGCCCAAGCAGTGGCATAGGTGGAGTGGGTGTGTACCACGCCTCCTATCTCAGGGAAAGCCCGATAGAGCACCACATGGGTAGGAGTGTCTGAAGAAGGTCTCAACGTACCTTCTACTACCTTACCGTCAAGGTCCACTACCACCATGTCCGATGGTTTCATGTTATCATAGCTCACTCCGCTGGGCTTGATCACTACCAATCTCGTAGCACGGTCGATGGCCGAGACATTGCCCCACGTAAAGATGACTAAGCCGTGCTTTACCAACTCCAGATTGGCCTCGCACACTTTTTCTTTCAATAACTCTAGCATATATTACCACAACAAAACGTACAATACTATCGTAATGATGCCGATGCCCAAAGTGCCATAGGTATAGCCACGTGTCGTAGAGAACAACTGCAGGTCTATTGGCAGCGCCTTCGGGTCACGTACGGTATCTTTCGAATTGGAGTAGAGCCAGACGGCCGATGAGCCCGTCAGCACTCCAAAGAAGAAGAAGGCTTGGAACCCGATGTCGTTTAGGTAGAAGAAGGTAGGATTCTCTGGTGCTACCCATCCTCCGATGATCACGATGACAGCTGCTACCATCATCAGCACGCCTGCTCCACCCAGGATATGGGCCCAATAGAGCATCTGGTGCTGGTCTTTCTCGCTTGGGAGCTCGCACTGCACGTATTTCTTATCCATGTAGGTCATTACCACGAAGAAGACAAACAGCAGGATGAAGATATAGCCTGCACGGAACTGGAAGGGTACGTCTGGCATCAAACCCTTGAACAGCACTCCCATCGGAATGGTGAGGATGGCCGTCCATACAGCTGCCAGTGAAGAGGCACGCTTCCAAAGCAAGCCCAAGCCGAACACGATGATGATGCCTGGATAGATGAAACCAGAATACTCCTGAATGTATTGGAACGCCTGATCCAGTCCGCCGAGCAGTGGTCTTACGGCTATCAGGGCAATGACCAGTGAACAGAGTGCTACCAAACGGCCTACACCTACCAACTGGCGATCTCCTGCGTTCTTATTGATGTATTTCTTGTAGATATCCATCGTGAAGAGGGTGGAGGTGGAGTTGAACATAGAGGCCAGGGAAGATATCACTGCAGC
Organism: Bacteroidaceae bacterium; assembly: GCA_017427065.1. Taxonomy (GTDB): domain Bacteria; phylum Bacteroidota; class Bacteroidia; order Bacteroidales; family Bacteroidaceae; genus Bacteroides. Next base: position 81,792 of record JAFRTL010000021.1, read on the forward strand.
GGTCAGGGCAGCAAAGGAGAGACCCTTGATGCCCGTAGGCGTGAAGTTTCTAATCAGCCAAGGATAAGCATCATCGGCCACGTTGATCTGTCCTTGCAAGCCACTCATCATAGCAGCATTCTCATGCATATAGTAAGCACAGATACCTGGCAGCACCACGATGAACGGGATCAATATCTTCAGGAAACCAGCGAAGATAAGACCTTTCTTGGCCTCGTCCACGCTCTTGGCAGCCAAACCCTTCTGGATGATGTATTGATTGAAACCCCAATAACCTAAGTTGGTCAGCCATACACCGCCTACCACGGCAGCGATACCTGGTACGTTGGCAAAGGCGCTAGCATTATGGCTCTGCTGTATCACCAGATGGAAGTGTACGTCGGTCTCATGAGGCCCCGTCGTCAAGTAGGTATAGACCTTCTGGAAGCCATCGATGAAGCTCCCTCCGTCGGCTGCAGCCACAAGAGCGAAGTAGGCCGTAATCAGACCACCGCCAACGAGGAAGGTTACCTGCAGCACATCGGTCCATGCCACAGACGACAATCCGCCATAGATGGAGTAGATACCTGCGATGATATACAGTCCTAAGATGATGAACATACGAATGGGGACCTCCATGCCTCCGATGCTCACCGCCACGCCTTGCAAGCCCAGTATCTGCTCTATGGCCAGTGCACCTAGCCATGCCACAGAGGTGAGGTTCACGAAGATGTAGAGAAACAGCCAGAGGATGGAGAACGCCAGTCCCACGCCATCGTTGTAGCGCTCGCGGAGGAACTGCGGTATGGTCATGATCTTCTGGTTGAGCATCAATGGAAGGAGGAACTTGCCTATCACTACCAGCGTGATGGCTGCCATTACCTCGTAGGCAGCGATGGCTATACCGTCGCGGTAGCCTGTGCCCGACATACCGATGAACTGCTCTGCGGAGATGTTCGCTGCGATGAGTGAGGCACCTACCGCCCACCATGTCAAGGTGTTACCCGCTAAAAAGTAATCGTTGGCACTGCGTTCCTTCCCGTCTTTCTTCCGACTGAGGAACAATCCGAGGCTGACCAATATAATAAGGTAGATAATCAGGATGATAAAGTCAATGGAATGGAATCCCGATTGTGCAATGGCTTGACTGATGCTATTCATTTTCAGATTATAAATTATGATTCTCAATTCTCAATGGAGAACTTGTAAATACACTCGCTATGATACGTCTGTCCTGGCTCCAGGAAGGCACTGGGCCATTCTGGATGATTAGGGGTGTTAGGGAACTTCTGCGTCTCCAGACAGGTGGCGTTTCTGCGCTGATAGGCGATGCCCTTCTTGCCCTTCACACGACCATTCAGGAAGTTGCCCGTATACACCTGAATGCCAGGCTCGTTTGTATAGACATCCAACTTGATGCCCGTCTCTGGGCAGTAGAGGCTGGCAGCCTTCTGACTGATATCGCCTGCCGTATTCAGCACAAAGTTGTGGTCTATGCCGTTGGCGAACTTAATCTGTTCATCATCCTTATTGATTTCTTCTGCCATGGCATGAGCCGTGCGGAAGTCGAATGGGGTGCCGTCCACCTTACGTACCTCACCCGTTACGCCTACGGTGCTATCGATAGGCGTCATCTGGTCGGCATTCACGTAGAGCAGATGGTTCACGGTGCTCTGTGTAGGGTCGCCGCTCAGGTTGAAGTAAGAGTGGTTGGTCATGTTGATCACCGTCTTCTTGTCGGTGGTGGCGTAGTAGTTGATGTCTATGGCATTGTCGGCAGTCAGCTTGAAGGTTACCTCCACGCTCACCGTGCCAGGGAAGTTCATGTCGCCGTCAGGGGAGGTCAGAGAGAGGGTGAGGGTAGAGCTGTTTTTCTGCTCGGCATCGAACACCTTGTATTGCCAGCCCTGCGGACCGCCATGCAGACAGTGCGGACCATTGTTGGCTATCAGCTGAATGGTCTCCCCATCCAGAGTGAACTGGGCGTTACCGATACGGTTGGCATAGCGCCCAATGGTAGCACCGAAGTCGCTGCTCTGGCTCAGATAGTCCTGGATGTTGTCGAACGCCAGCACCACGTCACGCTCTGTTCCTTGACGGTCGGGCACCATCACGGAGACGATGCGACCTCCGAAGTTGGTGATGCACACCTCCATGCCGTTCTGGTTGGTCAGGGTGAAGAGTTTCGTTTCTTTACCTTCGATAGTGGTTTCAAACTGAGCTGGATTCAGTCCGCTCTTTGTCAGCACTGGCGTGGCATTCTCCTGTTTTTGTTGGGAGCAGGCAGTCAGCATCAATGCGGCTACACCTGCTAAAAGTAGTGTCTTCCTCATAGTATATCAAATTTAATTGTAGCAAATGTAGTGCATTTCTTTGATATGTCCAAATTTGTGAGCAATCTGTTTTTTTACTTATTTCGGAATGATAAAAAAACCGGCGCAGTTAAGCGCCGGCTTTCTCTTAGTTTATTATGAAATATAGTGATTGAAATGGATAGCATATCACACTACCATCACCTCTGCGGGGGTGAAAGGTAGGTCGAAGCAGTGAGCCACTGCCTCATAGGTCACTTTGCCCTGTGCTATGTTCAATCCCTTCAGCAGGGCAGGATCGTCCTTGCAAGCACGTTTCCAACCTTTGTCGGCCAGAGCCACGGTATAAGGCTGGGTGGCATTGGTCAGGGCGAAGGTAGAGGTACGACTCACGGCACCAGGTATGTTGGCCACGGCATAGTGCACGATGCCGTCGAGGATATAGACTGGGTCGCTGTGCGTGGTAGGACGACTGGTCTCGAAGCAGCCGCCTTGGTCGATGGCCACATCCACCAGCACAGTGCCAGGCTGCATCAGCTTCAGCATGTCGCGTGTGATGAGGTGAGGCGTCTTGTCGCCAGGAATCAGGGCAGCACCGATCACCAAGTCGGCATCGGGCAGCTCACGCTCTATCTGCGGACGAGAAGCATAGATGGTACGCACGTTGGCAGGCATGACGGTATCCAGATGGCGCAAACAGTCCAGACTCACATCGGCCATCACCACATCGGCACCCATACCGGCAGCTACATATGCGGCATTACGCCCTACGCGTCCACCACCCAAGATAAGCACCTTGCCAGGCTTCACTCCAGGTACACCACCCAGCAGCACGCCCTTGCCGCCATGAATTTTCTTCAGGTAGGTGGCACCCTCCTGGACGGCCATCTTACCAGCTACCTCACTCATAGGCACCAGCAGAGGCAGACTATGGTCGGCGCGTTCAACTGTCTCGTAGGCGATGCAGACAGCGCCACTCTTTAGCATGGCATGCGTCAGCTCCTCATCGGCAGCAAAGTGGAAGTAGGTAAACACCACTTGGTCTTTCCTAACCAATGGATACTCAGAAGCGATAGGTTCCTTAACCTTCACGATCATTTCTGCAGTGGCATACACCTCCTCGATGGTAGGCAAAATGTGGGCACCTGCCTGGACGTACTCCTCATCGCTGAAGCCACTGTTCTCACCAGCCGTATGCTGCACCACCACGGTGTGTCCGTGATGCACCAGTTCTGCCACGCCTATAGGGGTCATGCCCACGCGGTTCTCATTGTTCTTGATTTCTTTTGGTACTCCGATAATCATAGTTATTAGTCTTTTAAGGTTATACTTTAAGGTTGTAGCAAAGTTAATGAACGCTGAATAAATATGCAAGCGTTATGCAAGTTTTTTTTATTCAGAAAACTTTCCTTATCTTTACTGCCAGAAATGATAACGAAACAGATGAATACATCTCCTATAGATACCTTGAGGTCTTTTTTCTGCCAGATGATGCCACTGAATGCCAATGAGGTGGCGCTGGTGGAGCAATGCTTTAATCCCAGTACCTACAAGCGCCGTGAACTGCTGCTTAGGGCTGGAGAGCATTGCAGGCATTATATGTTCGTGGTGCAGGGTTGCCTTCGAATGTACAGCGAAGACGACAAGGGAGACCGCCACATCATCAAGTTTGCCCCAGAAGGGACATGGATGACAGATATAGACAGTTTCTTCCACAGAAAACCCTCACGTCTTTTCATTGATGCGCTGGAGCCTACTACAGTGATGCAGACGGAATTGGAGCCTTTGGTTTCTTCGTTCACACACTCATGGAGGCTGTCTAACATTTTCCGCGTGTTGGCAGAGAATGAACTGGCATTGCTGCAACAGCGCCACTTGGAGACACTCAGTTCCACAGCAGAAGAGCGCTATCAGACGTTCTGTGATACCTATCCACAACTGATGAATCGCATCTCGCAGTCGCAGATAGCAGCCTACTTGGGTGTAAGCCCAGAGTTCCTGAGTCGTATGAAAAGTAAATTACTAAGACATCCGAAGGATGTTTTCTTGACATAGGTCAAGGGTAGGAGTGAACAATTCGCACTACCTTTGCAGAAAAAATAATCAACAGACTATGAACAGAAGAGATACCTTGAAATTACTGGGTAGCCTGCCTTTGATGGCTTTTGGTGCTACTCGCGTGAATGCAAGTGAGCATCAGATCACCAAGACTGGTGCTCAGAACCCAAAGAACATCGTGCTGATATCGGCTGATGGTATGGGTGTGTGCCAATGGCAGGCTGGTATGGTAGCCGCCAAGGGAAAGATGAACCTAAGTCGTATGCAGAGCGCTGGATTGCTGACGACAAATCCTCTCGATGTGTTCTGCGGAGATGCACCTTCACACAGCACGGCACTGGCTACAGGCGTGAACAGCCATAAGGGTGCCGTGAGCGTGGACATGGATAATAAGCCTCTGAAGACTATCACGGAGCTGGTGAAGGAGAAGGGATTAGCCATGGGCATCGTCTCTGCCAATTCGCTGGTGGAGGGTAGCATAGTGCCCTTCGTGGGGCATGCTCAGAATCGAATGGCTGTAGAGGCGCTGACGGCTGGATATGTGGATACAAACATCGACGTGTTCATCGGTGCTGGCAGCGACTACTTCACTAAGAGCATTCAAGGAGGCTTCGGCCCTGGTCCAGGTGCTGGCGGTGGCCAGGGTGGTCCTGGTGCTGCTGCAGGCGGACAGCGTCCAGCTGGTGGTCAAGGCGGTCCTGGTGCTGGCGGAGCGGTGCAGATGGGAGAGCGTACGGACAAGCGTAACCTCATCAACGAATTGAAGGCCAAGGGGTATCAGGTCTGCAACTCCATTGATGAAATCAAGCAAGTGAAGGGTGGCAAGTTGGCAGGGTTCACTGGAGCACAATCGAATCCCAACATACAGGAGGGTCGAGGTGATATGTTCCCTGCTTCTGTGGAAACGGCATTGAATGTACTGAATAGCGGCTCCAAGGGCTTCTTCCTCATGGTGGGCGACATGTACGTGGACCGTGCCTCTCACAACGGTAGGTTGGAGCTGCTCTGTGATGAAACAAAGGACTTGGATCGTGCCATCGGTAAGGCACTCGACTTTGCAGAGCATGACGGACAGACATTGGTCTTGGTGGTAGGCAGTCCAGAAGCCTCTGGCATGAGCATCGTGGGTGGCAATATGGCTGAGGGTACGGTGGAAGCCAAGTGGTCGATGCCAGGCATGGCCAACCACTCGGGTACTCAAGTCCCCATGTTCGCCTATGGTCCAGGTGCAGAGCAATTCATGGGTGTGATGGAAAATACCGAAATATTCACCGTCGTGAAACAGATGATGATTGGCTGAAAGAAAACTCATATAGATATCAAGGGAGCACGTGAAGTGCCCCCTTGTTTTTTTTTGTAACTCCTAAGCATTTTTAAATCAATTGCTATATCCCTTCTTTTGGTAATTCATAGATTTGTCTTACCTTTGTGACATTAAATATATTAGATTGTAAGATGAAAAGACTGATCGTGCTATTAGGGATATGCTTAGGATTATGTGCCAATGTTGGCGCACAACAGCCACAACGCTTCTCGTCGGCTTCCTCGGTAGTGGATTCAACGAAGGTTTCCATCCCTGCCACTTACGACTACACCTATGAGGAGCAGATGGTGGAAGGCGGTGACGGTTATAAGCTCATGACCTGTATCTACAAGCCCGTGGGAGAGGGACCATGGCCAGTGGTCATCCTGCGTACGCCTTATGTATATGGTACAGGCGACAATAATGCCAATGCCCGTTTCTACGCCCGTCGTGGCATCGTTTACATCGTACAGCATTGCCGTGGCAAAGGTGGTTCAGAGGGGCCTTATGAACCTAATGTCAACGAGCGGGTAGATGGATTGGCGTTGGTCAACTGGGTGGCCAATCAACCTTGGTGTAAGAACATCGGTCTTTTCGGAGAGTCATATACCGCTTTGACTTGCTGGATCATTGCCGATGCCGTACCAGAGAAAGTGAAAGGTATCTACATCCATCACTATGGTGTGGACCGTCACCTTTCGGCTTATAGCAACGGACTCTTCAGACAGGATATCCTCACCGCGTGGAGCATTGACAATGCCGTGGAAATCCCAAAGAAACCAGAGCGTAAAGACCCGCAACGCATCTATTTCGAGCAGATGAAGTATATGCCTCAGTTGGAGATGGACCGTCACTTCTTCGGGGTGATGCTGCCATGGTATCGCGACTGGATCAGTTATACCGACTATACCGACCCTTACTGGCATCAGGGCGTATGGGAGACCTTGCGACAGATTCCTGCCAAAATCAAGGTACCTATCGTGGTGGTGGCAGGGCATTTCGACCATCATCAGGAAGGTACGATTCTGGGATACAACTTGCTTCCAGAAGAAACCAAGGCAAAGAGCCGACTGATCGTTGGAGCTTGGAACCACTCGCACATCATTACGCCGCAGATAGGCAAGTTCGACCATGCCACTGACATCAACCTCACAACGGATCAGTTCCTCTGGTTCTACGACCTCTTGGTGCGTGAACAGACTCCGAAGCCCGATGTACAGGTCTATGCCATCGGAGAGGACAAGTGGCATCAGTTGGACGAATGGCCTTTGAACCATCCATCGGCCACTCAGACATACTTCTTGAGCAGTCAGCGTGAGGGTAAGGGCTATCACCTTTCTGCTACTCCCGAAGCACAGACAGGTACCATCCGTTATGCCTACGACCCTCAGAATCCTGTAGAGTCCATCGGAGGCGAGACACTCTTCAATTCCGGAACCCGTCGAGGGAGTCAGCTGCAACCAGAAGTAGGCTATCGTGATGATGTCATCAGCTTTGTTTCAGAACCGCTGGAGGCACCATTGCTCTTAGCAGGTAAGGTGAAGGTGACGTTGCATGTTAGCTCCGACTGCGATGATACGGCTTTCAGCTACAAGATAAGCGAAGAGATGGCAGATGGTAAGACCTACAACATCCGTACGGGAATCACTTCGCTGAGCTTCAGGAACAATCCTTTGGGTGACAGACAGTCTTATACGCCAGGTGAAGTGGTGGAGGTGACAGTAGAGGCACTCCCTATCATGTGGCAACTGAGCACTGGCAGTCGTATCAGAGTGGATATCTCTTCCTCTGATTTTCCTCAGTACAGCGTGCATAGCAACTATGCTGGCGTATGGTCACGTCAGACGAAGACACGGGTGGCTCATCAGACGCTTTATACAGGCGATGAGTATGGTAGTCGCATAGAAATACCTTTGATCAGATGAAAAGAACAAATACCAAAATAGGAGGGGTGCTGGTTTTATTGCTTTTCCCCTTAATTCTCCAAGCACAACGTTTCCGTCCACCGATGGATCATGAGATAACCTTCTCTGGAAACTATGGAGAGATACGTGCCGACCATTATCATGGCGGATTGGATTTCAAGACGGGTGGGACAGAAGGCAAGGTGGTACGTGCCATCGCCGATGGCTACATCTCTCGCATACAGGTCAATAGCAGTTCGGGCTTGGTGCTCACGGTAACTTTCCCCGACGGATGGTCAGCTGCTTACAGGCACCTCAGTAGCTTCATGGAGCCCATTGCCAGCAGAGTAAAAGCATGGCAATATGAGCATCAGTCGTGGGAAATGGAGCTCCGTCCTTCACCAGAGGAATATCCCGTAAAGGCTGGTCAGCAGATAGCTCGTAGTGGCAATACGGGTTACTCCCTCGGTCCGCATCTGCACCTCGACCTCTTCAATGCAGAAGACGAATACGTGGATCCGTTGCCTTTCTATCTGGATAAAGTGAAAGACCACACGGCCCCGAAACCCGAAGGTTTCATGCTCTTTCCACAACCAGGTCAAGGAGTGGTAGATGGCAGTCAGGCACAGAAGACCGTTCCGCTGAATCCGCAAAAGCCTATCCAAGTTTGGGGCTTGGTTGGCGTAGGCATCAAGGCATACGACTATATGGATGCCGTACACAATAAATACGGGGTGAAGTTCGTCACCCTTACCGTAGATGGTGACACCGTGTTCTGTAGCACCGTGGACCACTTCGCTTACGAGGAGAATCGTTACATCAACTCCTGGTGTGAGGGACAGTACATGAAATCGTTCATAGAGCCTGGCAATAAGCTTCGGATGCTGGAGGCTCTCAATGAACATAACGGACTCTTGGAGATCAACGAAGAAAGGCCTTACAAGTTGCAATACACTCTGACTGATGCCTTTGGCAATACTACGAAGGTAAACCTCACGCTGCAGGGAAAACGTCAGGAGATAGCCCCCTTGGCTTATGGTGCAGAGGAAACGCTGCACTACGACCAAGTGAACGTGATTCAGAAACCAGGTCTGCACTTGGTCATCCCTCGTGGCGCTCTCTACAAAGATGCTCACTTGAACTATCAGCAACGTTCATCCGACTCTACGGCCATAGCCTCTGTCTATCGTATTACTGATGACGTGATTAAACTGCATACAGGTGCTGAGCTCCAGATAGGCATCCGCAATGACAAGTTGGCCGACAAGACGAAATACTACATCGCTCGTGTGGGGCGTAACGGTCAGAAGAGTAGTGTGGGGGGCAGCTATGCTGACGGTTTTATGAAAGCCCGTATCCTTCAGCTTGGTACCTTCACTGTGGCTATCGACACTGTGGCTCCCACCATCAAGCCAGTCAGTCAGAATACGTGGGTAAGGACAGGAAAGGTGACTTTGAAGCCCGAGGACAAGGAGACAGGTATCGGTCGTTATGAAGCCACGATAGATGGTGAATGGGCCCTCCTTGGTCGCCCGAATTCAGCCAACAATAATCTAGTGTTGGTGCTGGATCCAGAGCATGTAAAGAAGGGACAGGCTCATGTCCTCCGTGTCACCGTCACCGATGGTTGTGGTAATCAAACGACGGAAGAGTATAAGTTTACGTGGTGATGGTTAATGAAAATAATATAAAACAAAGATAATATGAAAGTAAAGAAGATTCTATTGGCAGCGCTGATAGCGCTGATGGCAGTGGGCAACGCTCCTGCTTGCACTAACCTTATCGTGGGAAAGAAAGCATCGGTAGATGGATCGACCATCATTTCTTATTCTGCCGACTCCTATGGCATGTATGGTTTCCTCTATCATGCTGAGGCAGGTATGCATGAGAAAGACGAGATGGTGAAGATTTACGAGTGGGATACTGGAAAGTATCTGGGAGAAATACCACAGGCTCGCCAGACATACAACGTTATCGGTAACATGAACGAGTACCAAGTGGCTATCGGAGAAACCACTTTTGGCGGTCGTGAGGAACTGGTAGACCCAACTGCTCTTATCGACTACGGAAGTTTGATTTATTTAGCTTTGCAGCGTGCCCGTACGGCTCGTGAAGCCATTAAGGTGATGACCGACTTAGTCAAAGAATATGGTTACTATAGTGAAGGTGAATCCTTTACCATTGCCGATCCTAATGAGGTGTGGATCATGGAAATGATAGGTAAGGGACCTGGAGTGACTGGTGCCGTTTGGGTGGCAGTCCGCATTCCTGATGATTGCATAGCCGCACATGCCAATCAGAGTCGTATCCATCAGTTTGATTTAAATGACAAGGAGAATGTGATGTACTCTCCTGATGTGATTTCTTTTGCTCGTGAGAAAGGCTACTTCGATGGATTGAATAAGGATTTTAGCTTTGCTGATGCATACAATCCACTAGACTTCAGCGGATTACGCTTCTGTGAGGCCCGTGTGTGGAGCTACTATAACATGTTTACCGACCGTGGAAATGAGTTTTTACCTTATATTCAGGGTGAAACTAAGACTCCGATGCCACTCTATGTAAAGCCAAACCGCAAGATATCTGTACAAGATATCCAGAATGCCATGCGTGACCATTACGAAGGCACTCCTTTGGATATCAGTCAGGATTTCGGAGCTGGTGCATATCATACGCCTTATCGAATCACTCCACTGAGTTTCGAAGTGAATGGAGAAAAATACTTCAATGAGCGGCCTATCTCTACACAGCAGTCGGCATGGGTCTTCGTGGCACAGATGCGTGAGAATTTGCCCGATGCTATCGGTGGTGTATTTTGGTTTGGTACAGACGATGCCAATATGACCGTCTTTGTTCCTATCTACTGCTGCACAGACTTAGTTCCTCCTTGCTTCGATGAACATATCGATGGAGCAGGGGCTGAGTCCTTTTCATTCAACTCCTCTTTTTGGGTTAATAACTGGATTGCCAATATGGTCTATCCACGTTATGATCTGATGATAGATGACGTAAGGGCTACCCAGACTGAACTGGAGAACTCTTTCCGTGATGCTCAAGCAGGTATTGAGGCGACAGCTAGCCGATTGGCAGAGACAGACCTTGCGCAGGCTAAGACGTTCCTGACCAATTACTCTAACATGTCTGCACAGAGTTATATCAGCACATGGCAGAAGTTGGGCCAGTACTTGGTTGTGAAGTATAACGATACAGCGGTGAAGCGTATGGGTAAGCGTGGCATGGTAGGTAAAGATGTGGATGAAAGTAAGATCGTGTTCCGTCCTGGCTATCCAAAAGAGTGGGCTGAAGAGTATGTGAAGCAGACAGGAAACCGGTATAAGTATCCTGCTGAATAGAAATCCGCTTATTTAATAACAGAAATACAATGAAAGCAAAAGTAATGATTCTTGTTGCTACGATGCTTATGGCAACTGTAGCACCCGCATTGGCTTGCACGGACTTGCTGGTGGGTAAGAAAGCCTCTGTAGATGGCTCTGTGTTTGTATCTTATTCCTGCGATGGCTATGGTGGCTTTGGCACCTTGTTCCATCAACCAAGAGGTATGCATCAGGCTGGCGATCAAGCTATGCTGATGGGTTTCGGCTCTGGTAGTCGTGGAAACCGCAGTATACCACAGGTGGCAGAGACCTATAACGTGGTGGGTAATATGAATGAGTACCAACTCACCATCACGGAGAGTACATTCGACGGACGTACCGAACTGGTAAACCGTGAGGGACTCTTCGACTATGCCAGTTTGATTTACCTCACTTTGGCACGTACTAAGACGGCTCGTGAAGCTATCAAGACGATGACAGACTTGGTGGCAGAGTATGGCTATAACAGTACGGGTGAGTCTTTCTTCATCTGCGACCCTAATGAGGCATGGATCATGGAGATGATAGGCAAGGGACCAGATAAAAAGGGGGCTGTTTGGGTAGCGGTACGTATTCCAGACGATTGCATCTCTGCCCATGCTAATCAGAGTCGTATTCACAAGTTTGCCCTTAATGATCCGCAGAACTGTCTCTATGCGTCAGATGTGATTTCTCTGGCTCGTGAGAAGGGTTACTATACTGGCAAGGATGAGGATTTCAGTTTCTCAAAGGCATACAATCCTATCGACTTCAGTGGCCGTCGTTTCTGCGAGGCTCGTGTATGGAGTTTCTACAACAAGTACACGGACATTGGTGACCAATACTTGAAGTATGTGTTGGGTGAGAGCGACGAACCTCTGCCTTTGTATGTGAAGCCAAATCGTAAGCTCTCTGTACAGGATGTGAAGGATGCCATGCGCGATCATTATGAGGGCACTCCATTGGATCCATCCCTTGACGTCAGCGCTGGTCCTTATCATACACCATATCGTCCTGTGCCATTGACCTATGAGGTAGATGGTCAGACTTACTTCAATGAGCGTATGATAGGCACGCCGCAGTCGGCTTGGGTATTTGTGGCACAGATGCGTAGCTGGTTGCCAAATGCCATTGGTGGCGTGAACTGGTGGGGCACTGACGATGCTACCATGACCGTCTTCGTACCTCTCTATTGCTGTATGGACATTGTTCCAGAATGCTTCCGCAGTGGTACTGGTGGAGCTAATATCCGCTCTTTTTCATGGGATTCTTCTTTCTGGGTGAACAACTGGGTGGCCAACATGGTGTATCCTCGCTACGGATTGATGATAGGTGATGTGAAGGCTGTGCAGCATGACATTGAGAATGGTTTCAACGAAGCACAAGCGGGTATCGATGCTGCTGCAGCAGAAATGTTGAAGACGGATGAGGCTAAGGCTCGCGAATTCCTAACCAACTATTCCAACATGGCTGCTAAGATGTACATGGATACGTGGAAGCAATTGGGCGAATACTTGGTGGTGAAGTACAACGACATGGTAGTACAGCGTATGGACAATACCCACTATGTGGGCCACTCCATCAGCAACGAGGGCTATGTGAATCGTCCGGGTATTCCTGCCGACTTTGCTAAGGAAATGGCGAAGCTCACAGGCGATCGCTATAAACAACCTTCTGAATAATTTGGAAGTTTCAATTGCATTCTTTATCTTTGCTTTTTGAAGAATATGAACAACGGATTTTACGGATTTAGACGGATTATTCGGATTTAATTTAAGATTATTAGTATATTATTCTTAATTGAAAAGAATCCCTTTAATCCTTATTATCGTGTAGATATTCAATAATCTTTGAAATCCATCATAATCCGTATAATCCGTTGTTTAGAGATAGAATTAAACCGTAAAACTAATATTATATGGAAAATCAGGAATTGATTAAACAGGTCACAGAGAAAGCTCAAGAGTGGCTGACTCCAGCTTACGATGCCCAAACCAAAAAGGAAGTGAAACGTATGCTTAAGAATGAAGATAAGACAGAACTTATCGACAGTTTCTATCGTGTACTTGAATTTGGAACAGGCGGTCTGCGTGGCATTATGGGTGCAGGTACTAATCGAATGAATATCTATACCGTAGGTGCAGCTACACAGGGCTTTGCCAACTACCTAAACAAGAACTTCAAGGACTTGGATCAGATTTCAGTAGTGGTTGGGCACGACTGTCGTAATAATAGCCGTCTCTTTGCTGAAAAGAGTGCTGACATTTTCTCTGCAAATGGCATTAAGGTATATCTCTTCGATGGTATGCGTCCTACTCCTGAGATGAGTTTCGCTATCCGTCATCTAGGTTGCCAGGCAGGTATTAATATAACTGCCAGTCACAATCCTCGTGAGTATAACGGCTATAAGGCTTATTGGGATGATGGTGCTCAAGTTTTGGCTCCACACGACAAAGGTATCATTGATGAAGTGGCTAAGGTTAAGACGGAAGATATCAAGTTTAAAGGTAATCCTAAATTGATTCAGATAGTAGGCAAGGATATTGATGACGTTTATTTGGAGAAAGTTCATAGCATTTGTATTGATCCTGATGTTATCAAGCGCCAAAAAGACCTGTGTATCGTCTATACCCCACTACATGGTACAGGTATGATGGGTATTCCTCAGTCTTTGAAACTTTGGGGCTTCGAGAATGTGCATTGCGTTGCAGAGCAGATGGTAAAGAGTGGCGACTTTCCAACTGTGGTTAGTCCAAATCCTGAGAATGCAGAAGCACTGACTTTGGCTATCAAACTGGGTAAGAGCCTCGACGCTGATATAGTGATGGCAAGCGATCCAGATGCCGACCGTGTAGGTATGGCTTGCAAGAACGATAAGGGCGAGTGGGTACTTATCAACGGTAACCAGACGTGTTTGTTATTCCTCTATTATATCATCACCAATCGTAAGAAGTTGGGCAAGATGAAGGGTAACGAGTTCATCGTGAAGACCATCGTAACTACCGAGGTTATTCGTCAGATTGCTGAGAAGAATAACATCGAGATGCGCGATTGTTACACTGGCTTCAAGTGGATTGCTCGTGAGATCCGTCTCTCTGAAGGTGTGAAGCAGTACATCGGTGGTGGCGAGGAGAGCTATGGCTTCTTAGCACAGGACTTCGTTCGTGATAAAGATGCCGTGTCTGCTTGTTCACTCTTGGCTGAGATCTGCGCTTGGGCTAAGGATCAAGGCAAGACCCTCTACGAAGTATTGATGGGCATTTATCTGGAGTATGGCTTCTCTAAGGAGTTTACTGTGAATGTGGTGAAACCTGGTAAGAGTGGTGCCGATGAGATTCAGCAGATGATGGCCAACTTCCGTCAGGATCCTCCAAAGGAGATTGCTGGTTCTAGGGTGGTTTGCACTAAGGATTACAAGACTTTGAAGATGACAGATGGCGATGGTAAGGTATTCGATCTGGATATGCCAGAGTCTAGCAATGTATTGCAGTACTTCACTGCCGATGGTACTAAGATCAGCGTTCGTCCATCCGGAACAGAGCCTAAGATTAAGTTCTACATTGAGGTAAAGGGTAAGATGGAATCTGCTGCTGATTATCTGGCTGCCGATGCCGCTGCTACGAAGAAGATAGAGGATGTGCGTAAGTCATTAGGTATTTAATAAGATGTTTTCTGGAATAGTTGAATCCACAGCAAAGTTGGTAGCGCTAAAGCGTGACAGAGAGAATATCGACTTTACGTTCACTTGTCCCTTTGTGAATGAACTGAAGATAGACCAGAGTGTGTCACACAACGGTGTGTGCCTCACGGTAGTAAGTATCGAAGGTGATACCTATGTAGTTACTGCCATGAAGGAGACGCTGGATCGCTCCAATCTTGGCTTGCTGGAAGTGGGAGATGAAGTGAACGTGGAGCGTAGCATGTTGCTGAATGCCCGTCTGGATGGACATATCGTTCAGGGGCATGTAGATGAAACAGCGACTTGTATCGCAGTGGAAGATGCAGATGGAAGCTACTACTTTACGTTCAAATACCCTTTCGACAAGGAAATGGCAAAGTTGGGTTATATGACTGTTGATAAGGGCTCTGTTGCTGTTAATGGTGTGAGTCTTACGGTTTGTAACCCTATGGAAGATACCTTCCAGGTTGCTATTATCCCCTATACTTGGGAAAACACTAACTTCCATGACATCAAGGTTGGTACCAAGGTCAATTTGGAGTTCGATATCGTAGGAAAGTACATCAGTCGACTGATGCAGTGGAAATAATAGGTTTCATGTCTATAAAAGAAAAGCCTCTTCTGTTTAGGAGAGGCTTTTCTGTTTTTTGATCCACCAATCTATCAATTGGCGGGCGATGCTTAATTTTTGAGGAAGCAGTGGAAGGTTGTCTACAGAGAACCAATCCGCATGGTTCAGTTCTTCTTCTTGTAGCTTTATCTCACCACTCTCGTATTCCGCAGTGAAACCTACCATCAGACCACTGGGGTAGGGCCATGGCTGACTCTTGAAATAGCGGATGTTCTTGATATGCAGTCCAACTTCTTCCTTCACCTCACGACGCACACACTCTTCCAAGGTTTCTCCAGCTTCTAAGAAACCAGCCACCAATCCATGAAACTCTGTCTTCCAATAACGGTTGTGTACCAAAAGGACTTTGTCGCCACGCATGATGAGAACAATAATGGCAGTGCTCACAGTGGGGAACATTTCATTGCCGCACTTTGGGCATTTCTTCATGATAGGCGTGTGTTGTACCATGGTGCTTCCACATACAGGACAGTACTGGCTATGTTTGTCCCACCAGATGATCTCGTAAGCCTTACCAGCAGCCAGATAGTCGCCAAATGGTAATAGATAATAGGTCGAACGCAGTGGGCGCATTTCCCATTCGTCTGTTGATTCTACAGGTTCAGAGAGATTCAGTGCTAAGACTTCGCGCCCATCATCCATAAAAACATGATGGGGATTCTGACGGATGCCTAGCATCAATGGAGCCTCCTCCCCATGAGGAATGCTCATCCTTCCATCTTCTTCCTTATGAAGTAAGATTTTATCTTCGCAGAATATAAACCAACTATAATTCATAATTAGCGTCTAATGTTTCTTGCATTCAGTGCCGCTTGGTATCGACGGGCATTCTGCATGTGCTGTGCCAATGTAACGGCAAAGTTGTGCGTACCACTGAAGTCTTCCTTAGCGCACATAAAAATAAAGTCATGGTGAGCATAATTCAGCACGGCTTCAATGCCTATTTTGCTGGGCACACGGATAGGACCAGGAGGCAATCCTGCATAAAGGTAAGTATTATATGGTGAATCTACCTTCAAGTCGGAGTTCAGTATACGACGGCGACCAGCATCCTGCAGCGCAAACTTTACGGTGGGGTCGGCTTGCAGTAACATCTTCTTATGCAGACGGTTCATATAGAGTCCAGCCACCATGGGCTTCTCACCATCATTAGCAGTTTCTTCCTCTACAATAGAGGCTAGTGTAACTACTTCCTCAGGAGTCAGTCCGATGGATTGTGCTTGATTCTTTCGCTGTGAGTTCCAATAGGTATCATGCTCTTTCTGTAGGCGCTCCATCAAGGCTTCTGGAGTGATGTTCCAATACATCTCATACGTGTCAGGCACGATGAGGCAGGGAAGAGAGATTTTATCATAACCCATTCGACGGATCAATACAGAGTCGGCTAATATCTGAGCCACTTCCACAGAGTCGATCATCAGTTGTCTTCCTAAACTACCTGCCAGACGGTCAAAGGTTCTTACACTTGGCACTGTGACATTCAGCGGTTCCTGATACCCACGAAGCAATCTGCTCAGTAAGTGATAGGCATCATCTTCAGGAAGGATTGCATAACGTCCAGTGTGGATATTAGATGCATAGTCCTTATAGTCGGCCATCCACCTGTAGCCCCATGTATGAGAAGGATTGCCAGCAATTTCCACTTTGTGGAAGACAGAGTCGGCCGTATCGTCACGATCGATATAGACAAAGCTCTTCTCTGCTGGATGAAACTGTGGCGTGAATACTAGCCAATAGAAAGTTCCTGCGGCACCAGCTGCCAAAGCCAGCACTAACAGGAAAAAGCCAATGATGATATGTATCTTTTTCTTCGTCATATAAATATATGTGTGGACAAAAAAACCGCCTGTTTGTTGAGGCGGTTATTCGTTGAGCCACTTGCCAGACTTGAACTGGCGACCTACGCGTTACGAATGCGTTGCTCTACCGACTGAGCTAAAGTGGCAAGGCCGTTTCCTTCTCAGAAAGCCGTGCAAAGGTAAGCTATTTTTTTCAATCAAACAAACTTTTGAACTTTTTAAATATCTTTTCCTTTACTGAGGAGTTGGGCTTGAAGTTGTCAGAGTTCTGCATCTGCTCAAGTGCCTTCTTCTCCTCCCGACTTAGTGTCTCTGGAACATAGATGCTTACATTCACTATTTCGTCGCCTTTGCCATAACCATTCACATCGGGCAATCCTTTACCGCGTAGACGGAGCACCTTACCTGGTTGAGTGCCTGGGTCGATGTTTACCTTAGCCTTTCCGTCAATGGTAGGTATCTCTACTTTGCCACCTAGAGCGGCAGTAGGGAAGTCAAGCAATAAGTTGTATACTAAGTCGTTGCCGTCACGGAGCAATTGGTTGTCTTTTTCTTCTTCTATCACGATAAGCAGGTCGCCTGCAATGCCATTATGCTTACCGGCATTACCCTTACCGTTCATTACCAATTGCATTCCTTCAGCCACACCGGCAGGAATCTTCACTGTCACCACTTCCTCGCCATAGACGATACCTTCACCGGCACATTCCTTACACTTGTTCTTGATGATGCGTCCTTCACCGCCACAGGTAGGACAGGTAGAGCGTGTCTGCATAGTGCCAAGGATGGTCTGCTGACTCTTAATCACCGTACCAGTTCCCTTACAGTTCGGACAGGTATCTGTACCAGCATTGCCTTCAGCTCCAGAGCCATGGCAATGAGGACAAGGCACATATTTTTTCAGTTTGAATTTCTTCTCCACACCCGTAGCGATTTCCTGTAAAGAAAGACGGGCACGTACACGCAGATCGGCACCACGATGCTTACGCACGTTGGTACCGCCACCATAACTGCTACTGAAACCACCGAAGCCACCTCCAAAGCCCGTGTGACCTCCAAAGATGTCACCGAACATTGAGAAGATATCATCCATAGACATACCGCCTCCGAACCCGCCGAATGGTCCTCCATTGCCAGCTGCTCCGCTCACTCCAGCACGACCGAATTGATCATAACGCTGACGTTTTTCCGGATCGCTCAGCACACCATACGCCTCGGCAGCCTCCTTGAATTTCTCTTCAGCCTCCTTGTCACCCTGATTTCGGTCAGGATGATACTGGATGGCCTTCTTGCGGTAGGCCTTCTTGATTTCCTCAGCAGTGGCTTTCTTGTCCACTCCTAATATTTCATAATAGTCTCTCTCTTCCATAATCTGTCATTATTTTCCAATCACCACTTTCGCATGGCGAATCACTTTGTCGTTCAGCGTATAACCCTTCTGCACACAGTCCAGTATCTTGCCTTTCTGTTCCTCAGTAGGAGCATCAATTAGGGCAATGGCTTCGTGGAAATCCGTATCGAGGTTCTGGCCTTCAGTAGGGATGGGCTTCACACCATTCTGCTCCAAGGTTTGTAAGAACTTGGTATAGATTAATTCTACGCCTTCGCGTACAGCAGCCACATCCGTTGCTTTCTCCATAGTCTGCATGGCACGTTCCATGTCGTCCAAAACAGGTAGGATGCTGGTAAATGCTTTCTCACTACCATTCAGAATGAGCTCAGTCTTCTCCTTCAGTGTACGCTTGCGATAGTTATCGAACTCTGCAGATAGACGCAGGTAGCGGTCGTTCAACTCTGTGGCTTTCTCCTCAGCCTCTTTCAGCTTTGATTCCAACTCGTTGGCCACTACTTCCTCAGTCTCCTCTTCAGGAGTTTCTACAGGTTCCTCCCCAGATTGTTCTGTAGGTTCAGCTTGGGATAACTCCTCATTCACTTCCTCTTCCAACTCCTTTTCCTTATTCTCTTCTACGTTTGGATTCATCTTTTTATATCTGTTTTTAAATAGTCTATTACTCTTTTTCATAGTTTCTCATATTTTGGTCACTAGTTAAGCAGCAAAAAGTTTGCCAAAATGACGCTTTAGGAAGCTCTGGCAGTAAATCATGCGATAAAATGAAATAATGGCAGAACCATGAGGGTTAGTTTCCAAAAACTTTCTTATCTTTGCTGAACGTAAAATAATAAAAACAGATGATATGAAAAAATACTTGGTCCTAATTCTTCAGATTGTAGCGTTCCTCATTCTGATGGGTTTGTTCATGATGATAGGCTCTGCCTTGATGTTATTAGCAGGAGTGAGTCCCACCAGTATTGGCCGTGCAAGTGCTGGATCTTTTTTGGTCGTAGTGCAGGAAGTTATATTATTTGTTTCCATCCTGTTGGCAGCCTATGTCATCGTGTGTTTCTGGGAAAAGAAACCCTTCAGTGACCTTGGCTTTTCCTTTGTGAGAAGAGGCAAGGACATTTGGTGGGGTTTTCTTGTTGCTTTAATGATCTATGCCATCGGCTTTGCTGTGTCTCTGCTTTTCGGATGGGTGAAGATTGTGGATGTGGGATTTTCTGCCCACGATTTCTTCTTCTACCTGTTGCTGATGCTCTTTGTGGGTATGGCAGAGGAATTGATGTGTCGTGGATTCTTGCTGGGACGCATGCTCAATGTGGGGATGCATCCCCTATTGGCTTTGGTACTTTCTTCGCTGGTTTTCGCTGCCATGCATTTAGGAAATGATGGAATAACATGGTTCGCTTTTGTCAACCTTGTTTTGGCAGGTATCTTGTTGGGAGCCACCTATCTATATACACGCAATCTGGCTTTCCCCATCATCCTCCATTGTTTTTGGAATTTCATTCAGGGAGCCGTATGTGGCTATGCCGTCAGTGGAAGCGAGAAGATCAATTCTGTCTTTAGTATCGCATTGGACGAACATACTTTGATGAACGGAGGAGAGTTTGGGTTCGAAGGTTCTTTGGTATGCACCATCCTCATGCTGGTATTTATAGTGATACTGCTGCGTTATATAGGACCGAAACTTGAGGTTTCTAGGCATTAAATAGCGTTTAAATAAACATTTATGAAAAAGAGTATATTAGCACTGATAGCCTTGTTGCTGCTCCCTTTGATGGTACAAGCACAAGACCGCACCGTGAAGCTAAAGATTATCGAGACCACTGATGTACACGGTTGTTTTTTCCCTTACGATTTTATCACCCGTCGGGCAGTAGGTGGGAGCATGGCGCGTGTGCATACTTATGTACAGCAACAACGCGAGCTCTATAAAGAAGATCTTATCCTGGTGGACAATGGTGATATTTTACAAGGTCAGCCTACGGCGTACTACTACAATTTCGTGGATACCACTTCTGTGCATCTGGCATCGGATATGCTCAACTTCATGGGGTACAATGTCGGCAACTTTGGTAATCATGACATAGAAGTTGGCAATGCCGTATTCGAGCGTTGGGTACATGATTGTGCCTTCCCTGTATTAGGAGCCAACATCATTGATACCAAGACTGGACAGCCTCATTTCAAACCATATGAAGTCATCGTTCGCGATGGAATTAAGGTGGTGGTGCTGGGTATGATTACTCCAGCCATTCCTGTATGGCTCTCAGAGAATTTGTGGAAAGGACTACGTTTCGAGGATATGGAACAGACCGCCCGCAAGTGGATTCCTATCATTCAGGCAGAGGAACATCCCGATATCATTGTGGGGCTCTTCCATGCTGGGAAGGATGCCGAGTGGCTGGGTAATGGCAAGTATCGTGAGCAGGCTTCCGTAGAGGTGGCAGAGCGTGTGCCAGGCTTCGATGTGGTGCTTATGGGACACGATCATGCCCGTGAATGTCGTAAGGTGACCAACGTGGAAGGTAAGGAAGTACTGGTTATCAATCCTGCCAATCGTGCCTTTAATGTGGCAGATGTGGAAATCACCTGTACATTGCGTGACGGTAGAGTAGTGGACAAGCAGGTAGAAGGGCAGTTGGTCTCTGTATCTGATCTGGCTGTGAGCCAATCTTTCATGGACCGTTTCGCTCAGCAATATAAGGACGTAGAGACCTTCGTAAGCAAGAAGATAGGTACGTTTACAGAGGACATCACTACGCGTCCTGCTTATTTTGGACCTTCGGCCTTCATTGATCTTATCCATACTTTGCAACTGGAACTTACAGGTGCAGAAATCTCTTTTGCTGCCCCGCTTTCTTTCGATGCTCGAATTGCTCAGGGCGATGTCTATGTGAGCGATATGTTTAATCTTTACCGCTTCGAGAACATGCTATATACTATGAGTTTTACGGGTAAGGAAATCCTTGGGGCTTTGGAGATGAGCTATGACAACTGGATTAATGTGATGAAATCGCCTAATGACCATGTGCTGTTAGTTCGCGAGCCTGCCAAGGCGGGAGATCGTATTCAGTTCATTGAGCCATCCTATAATTTCGACTCTGCAGCTGGCATCATCTATACTGTAGATGTTCGTAAGCCGAAGGGACAGAAGGTGACCATCGTCAGCATGGCTGATGGTACACCATTTAGTTTGGATAAGACTTATAAGGTGGCTGTGAATTCTTACCGTGGCAATGGCGGAGGCTCACAGTTGATAGACGGTGCAGGTATCCCATCCGATAAGCTGAAAGACCGCATTATCCAATCCACCGATGTGGACTTACGTTATTATCTGATGAAGTACATCGAAGAGCATCATACCATCAGTCCGAAAGCTCTTGGACAGTGGAAACTTGTTCCTGAGAAATGGGTAGCTCCCGCTATTAAGCGCGATTATAAGTTGCTCTTTGGTGAGGATATGAAGTGAAAAGCGGAAGCAGAGTAAAAAAAATCTCCGAAAGGTTTGCATAGAATAAAACTTTGCCTTACCTTTGCCCCCGCATTTGAGAAGATGCTTGTTCAGTCATTAAGGAAGTTTGGGTGAGTGGCTGAAACCAGCAGTTTGCTAAACTGCCGTACGGGTAACCGTACCGGGGGTTCGAATCCCCCAGCTTCCGCAATGATAAATGGATTTTTTAAGGGTTAATAAAGTGAACATTGCAGCTCGTTAGAGTTGCAATGTTTTTTTTATATCTTAGTTTTCATCTCTAGCATTTCTTAGTGGAACTATTTAATTTTTATTATAAATTCATTATCTTCGCAGAAACGTTAGGAGGCATTACTTATATGAAACACATTAGAGTAGTGCCGAGGTGAAAGATGGATAGATAGTGGTAGAATGTCGCAAGAATGTATATAAAGCAGAATACAGAATGCTATGAAAAATATATTGACCATACTGGCTTTGGCCATCATCACGCTGGCATCATGCACTACGGAGCAGGAACGGGTGCCAGTTACTTATTGTAATCCTATAGACTTGGATTATACGTACATGATCTATAACTCCGACAGGAACCTGTCTTACCGCTCGGGGGCGGATCCTGCCGTGGTGTGCTTTAAGGGGGAGTATTACATGTTTGTGACGCGTTCCATGGGCTACTGGCACTCCACGGACTTGCAGCATTGGGAGTTCTTGACTTCGAAGAGTACATGGTATCCGCAGGGAAGCAACGCACCTGCTGCACACAACTATAAGGACTCACTGCTGTATGTGACTGGTGACCCTTCGGGGAACATGAGCATTCTCTATACGGAGGACCCGAAGGAGGGCAAGTGGAAGACTGTGCCTGCCATTCTATCTAATCTGCAAGACCCGGACCTCTTTATAGATGATGACGGACAGGCGTATATGTTCTGGGGTTCATCGAACGACTTGCCCATCAGGGGTATGAAACTGAATAGGGAGGACCGCTTCTTGATAGATGGTCCGGTGGTGCCACTGTTCCAGACAGACAGTACCCGACATGGTTGGGAGCGTTTCGGTGAGAATCACAGTGACCACCTCATCGGGGCTTACATAGAGGGGGCTTGGCTTACCAAGAACCGTGGGAAGTATTACATGCTTTATGGGGCTCCGGGAACGGAATTCAATGTTTATGGCGACGGCGTGTTTGTAGCGGATGCTCCGCTAGGTCCTTATACGTATCAGACGCATAATCCAGTGTTCTATAAACCAGGTGGGTTTATCAACGGTGCTGGACATGGGAGCATAGTTCCTTTCACTGAGGATACTTGGTGGCACTTTGGCACCATGTCGCTCTCTGCCACGGTGAACTGGGAGAGACGCATCTGCATGATGCCGGCATTCTTCGATGAGGAGGGCACGCTGTACAGCGATAATTCCTATGGCGACTATCCGCACTATGCACCTTCTGAGAAAGACCGTAAGGGGGCTTTCACGGGATGGATGTTACTTTCTTACCACAAGCCTGTGACGGTTTCTTCTGCGCAGGAAGGGCAGGCTGCTTCTGCTGAGGGTTTCGATGAATGGAACAGACCAGAGACCTCACCGCACTTCCATGCAGAGAACCTTACGGACGAGAATTGCAAGACTTACTGGCTGGCTGCATCGAACACGGAGAGGGAATGGGTGATGATAGACTTGGAAGATGTGGCTACGGTAAATACCATACAACTGAATTACTATGATCATCAGGCGGGGCTTTATGGCAGGATACCGGGTCTTTATCACAGGTTTGTCTTGGAGGTTTCTTCCGATGGCAAGGAGTGGCAGGTAGTGGAGGATCGCAGTAGGAGTAACATTGATGCACCGAATGCTTACATCCAACTGGCGAGCCCTGTGAAGGCGCGTTATGTGCGCTACCGCAATGTGAAGGTGCCATCCGATAATCTGGCTATCTCAGAAATCAGGGTGTTTGGAAAGGGTAGTGGAAGTGCACCGGCAGCTGTTACGGGGTTCCGTGCGGTGATGGCTCTAGACGGTAAGGAGGCGATGCTGACATGGGACAAGGTGCCTGACGCGCAAGGATATAATGTACGTTGGGGCACGGCACCTGATAAGCTCTACAATGCTTGGCTAGTATATGACAAGACGGATTTGCAGCTGCGATGCCTGAATACCGGGACCAAGTATTATTTCAGCGTAGAGGCGTTTAATGCCAATGGGATTTCTCCAGCCACGAGTGCTGAATAAGATAGGGGAAGTGATATAAAAAAGAAAGTCCTGAAACTGTTTCAGGACTTTTTCTTGCGGTGCGTACGAGACTCGAACTCGTGACCCCATGCGTGACAGGCATGTATTCTAACCAACTGAACTAACGCACCAGTTTTGTGGATGCAAAGATAGTGCTATTTTTATATTCTGCAAAATTTTTAGCGATTTAGTTTTCTGATTCCCTCAAAAAATTCATCGTTGAGTTGCTTGATACCATTGAGAACCACTTCTTGTGTACGCTCAAGCATGCTCTCATCGTGTTCTGGTGATTCTGGTTCCTCTGGAGTGATGACACGGAGTCCTGCTGGCACGATGTTTACATAGATGTCTTCCCCCATCATGATAGGGTCACCGTCGTAATGTGCCACTCCGGGTTTTTCGCGATGGATATGCAGTGACTTACAACGGAAAGTCTTGATATGACTGTTCTGATCGATGGTCTTATTAAACAGCTGAAAAGTTAGAGAAGGAATATCCAGCAAGGTAAAAGGCTGTAGCACAGTGATGTCAAGCAATCCATCTGTCAGTGAGGCACTTGGAGCAATAAAGGCATTGTTGCCATATTGAGCAGCATTGCCACAGGCGATGACGAAAGCCTGATAATGTTCAGTGTTCCCTTCAATGTCGAGCTCATAGGTCTCAGGTTTATAACTGAGGTTCTCGCGCAGGGTTTGTTCTACATAAGAAAAAGGACCGCGTTTGCCAGATTCTGCAAACTTCAGACTAATAAAAGCATCGAAACCAACGCCACAAGTACAGAAGAAGAGCTGTCCGTTGATCTTTCCGTAGTCTATGGTTTCTATATGTCCTTGATTCAATATGTCGATGGCTTTTCGGGCATTGGTAGAGATGTGTAGATGTCGTGCCAATCCGTTGCCAGAACCACAAGGGATAATGCCTAATGCTGTCTGTGTATGTACCAAAGAACGTGCAATTTCATTCACCGTCCCATCGCCTCCAATGGCTATAACAGCATCATCTTTTCTCTCTGCACACTCATTGGCTATCACGATGGCATGTCCGGCATATTCGGTCTTGATTACCTCATAGTCGTATTTTTCCAAATCCAGTCGTTCGCTGATGAGCTTTAGAATCTGCTCTTTCCCTTGAGTTCCAGAGATAGGGTTTACGATGAATGTTATTTTCTTCTTTCTATTAGTCATAGGCAGGTGAAGGCTTTATTTCAGTACTCCAATAGGGTATTGCATGGTAATGCAGTGCAGGGAGCCGTGCTGACAAATCAATGGTCGGCAATCTATCCCAACAATCTCTTTCTTTGGGAAGGCAGCTTGAAGTACTTCCTTAGCTTGCTCATCGGCCAATTGTTGGTAAGTGGGGTAGAGCACTGCTTCGTTAAGGATGAGGAAGTTGGCATAGGTCGCAGGCAGTTGTTCACCGTCTTCCCAAACAGGTGCGGCCATAGGCAAAGGGAACAGATGGTATGGTGTGCCATCCACCTGACGGAAAGCCTTCAGTTCTTGTTCCATCAGTTGCAGTTCCTCATAGTGCTCATCATCTGGGTCATTGCATTGTACATAAGCAATGGAAGAAGGAGAGCAAAAGCGAGCCAACGTGTCTATATGACTATCTGTATCATCGCCACGTAAGTAGCCATGATGCAGCCAGAGGATACGTTCCAGATGCAGCGATGCCTTCAGCTCTTCCTCAATCTCCACCGCATTCAAACGAGGGTTGCGATTAGGATTCAGCAGGCATTGCGAAGTGGTAAGCAAGGTGCCACGTCCGTCACTCTCTATCGAACCGCCTTCAAGCACGAAGTCTAAGTGATTCTCGTAGGTACCTTTCAACATCTTTGCATCGTAGAGCTGACGAGTAATGGCATTGTCGAGGTCGGCAGGGAACTTACTTCCCCAACCATTGAAACAGAAGTCCAGGATATGAGGACTTACGCTGTCTATGAGACAGATGGCCCCATGATCACGAGCCCAGGTATCGTTGGTAGGACATTGGAAGAAACGTACATTCTTCATGTTCACGTTGTCGGCTATCTGAGCCTTTACCACTTCGGGCTCTGGGGTGACAATAAGCAGCAGTTCGCGCGCAGCAATCTCTTGCGCCACCGCTTTGAAGCATGCCTGTACCTCATCCAACATGTAGGCCCAGTCGGTATCCTTATGTGGCCAAGTCAGTTGCACACCGCTTTGCGGATACCATTCGGCAGGGAGTATAGGGGAACTCTGCTCCACCATTACATCTCTGAAAAGTGAAGCATCCAATTGCAGTTCGTCGTCCCTGCGATCGAAGAATGGATTATGTACCTTGAATGCCATATTTCCCTGTCCTTTAATTCTGCTGCGAAGATACACAAAAAGGGGATAAAAGCAAAAAGAGATTGCCAATTTCTTGACAATCTCTCTTGTGGAGCGGAAAACGAGACTCGGACTCGCGACCCCAACCTTGGCAAGGTTGTGCTCTACCAACTGAGCTATTTCCGCAAAAATCGAAGATTTTTGTGAGATTCTCGGCTGCACTCGGCAAAGCTCAAACAAATTTGGATTTGTTCTTATTTGCACGAGAATTCCGCAAAATATACCTTCTACAATATTTCATAGAAATGTTCTTTGAATAAGACTAACTATCAGTAACTCTGTGCCCAAGAAAGGACTCGAACCTTCACGCCTCGCGGCACACGCACCTGAAACGTGCGCGTCTACCAATTCCGCCACTTGGGCTTCTTTATAACCACATCCAGTATCAGAAAAGTGAAGAGAATGAGACTCGAACTCACACGACACAATTGTCACTACCCCCTCAAAGTAGCGCGTCTACCAATTCCGCCATCTCTCCATTGTTTCATTTCTTATTCAAAGAACGTCGTATTGTCTGTTGTCTGTGCCCAAGAAAGGACTCGAACCTTCACGCCTCGCGGCACACGCACCTGAAACGTGCGCGTCTACCAATTCCGCCACTTGGGCTTCTTGACAATCTTTCAATACTTGGAGCGGAAAACGAGACTCGGACTCGCGACCCCAACCTTGGCAAGGTTGTGCTCTACCAACTGAGCTATTTCCGCGTAAAAATCTTTGATTTTTACGCAGGATTCTCGGCTGCACTCGGCAAAGCTCAAACAAGTTTGGCTTTGCTCTCATTTGCACGAGAATTCCGCAAATAATTTCAAAGATCCTTCATTTGCTTCGTTAAGCGGATGCAAAGGTAAGCAATAATTTTAAACCTGCAAGCAATATTTCAAAAAAAAGTTTTAGCACATCCTCTCTCGATAATCCTCATATGAGAAATTTCGATATACTACAGCTTGCTGATCTGACGTCCACAACCCAATGGAAGGATGGTGGATACCGTTGAACATTGTGGTTTTCACAGTGGTATAGTGGATCATGTCTTCAAACACAATGAGCTCACCAATTTGCAGCGGATGATCAAAACTCCAGTTGCCAATAAAATCGCCACTCAGACAGGAGTTGCCTCCCATGCGATAGACATAGGGTCCTTCTTCGCCAAATGTGGCACCCGTAATGACGGGTTGGTATGGCATTTCCAGACAGTCGGGCATGTGGCAGGTAAAACTGACATTAAGGATGGCGGTTTGGATTCCACGATTCTCTACGATGTCCACCACCTTGGCAGTGAGCACGCCCGTTTGCCATGCAAAGGCGGAACCTGGTTCCAAAATAATCTGTAATTTGGGATAGCGTACGTGCAACAACTGTAATATACGTATAAGGTGTACTACATCATAGTCCTTGCGCGTCATCAGATGTCCCCCTCCAAGGTTCAGCCACTTCAGTTTAGGAAGCCAGTGAGCGAACTTCTCTTCCAAGTGTACCAACGTATGTTCCAGTGCGTAAGAGGATGATTCACAGTGGCAATGGCAATGGAAGCCCTCGATACCTTCAGGCAGCTCTTCGGGCAGTTGCTCTGCCAACAAACCGAAACGCGTTCCTGGAGCGCAAGGATTGTAAAGGTCTGTCTCAATCTCCGAGTATTCTGGATTGATGCGCACACCACACGAGATGGGGTGGTCGGCCTTCTTTGTTAAGGGATAGAAACGCTCGTACTGAGAGAGCGAGTTGAAAGTGATATGACTGCTACAACGCATGATTTCCCCAAAGTCCTCCTCTGTATAAGCCGGAGAGTAGGTGTGAGCCCTGCTACCAAACTCTTCGTATGCCAAGCGTGCTTCATAAAGGGAGCTTGCCGTCGTATGACGGATGAATTCCCTAAAGATAGGGAACGACTTCCACAAGGCGAACGCTTTGAAAGCAAGGATGATTTCCACATCTGCTCTATATGCCACATCCTTTATCAACGTAAGGTTCTTACGCAGGAGGTCTTCCTCCATGATGTAGCAGGGATTGGGGAATTTACTGTAGTCTATCATAATTAGTCTATTTCTACTCTTATCAATTTATGCATGAGACGAGTGCCTCCAGATTCAGGCATTTCTTGCCAAAGTATTTCACCTTTACTCAATTTTCCGGTACTGAAGTAAATCGTATGGCCTTCGCTGGTGGTCAGTTGCACCCTCAAGCCATGATTTTGCAACTGGTAGGTGTAGCTCACAGTGATTCCACGCTCTCCTACAAAGCAGGTACACGTATTATCTGCACTGAAAATCCAAATAGACGCATCTGTCATCGTGGCATTCTTGTCTATAGGAGCCACTTCCCATGCACCTAACAGCTCTTTCTGACTGATGCCTGTAAGTGCATCGTCATCGTCACTGCAAGCAGTAAAATTCATTGTCAATAAGAGGGTTGCAAGTAACCCTAAAAATCTAAGTGCCTTCATAATGCTAAGTTTTAATTGTAAGTATTTGTATTGTAAATGCAAAAATACAAAAACCTTGCATGCGTACAAGAACTTTTTAGCTAATAACCTTAAATCTGGCAAATCTCAGCAACAACTGTTTGGTACCTGCATTGCGGAACTCGATGGTCGCTTTGGCATTGTCGCCGCTGCCTTCTACCTTTTTCACTTCACCGATGCCGAAGCGGTCGTGCTGTATAAGTTGTCCCACTTGAAGCGCTGCAGCGGTGCTACTACTGCTTCCTGCTGATGGCGCCACACTTGATACACGCTTCAGATTTCGTGTAACAGGCGTTATCGTTGGACGTGGCGTAGGTTTGTCCTCCGTTGGGAAGAAACTCCTGCGTGGTTGACTGTAGTCGCTGCTGCGTGACGTAAAGCGCGGAGCACTGCTTTCGCCCCATTGTCCGCCAAAAGAAGGCTTACTTTGCCGTGGCACATAGTCATCGTTTTGCTGAGGCTTCAGATACTTCACATCAATGTCGCGCAAGAAACGGCTCGGTTGCGAGAACTCCATCTTGCCGTAGCGGAAACGCATCTTCGCAAAGGTGAGGTAGCAATGCTTCTCGGCACGTGTGATGGCCACATAAAACAGACGACGCTCTTCTTCCAGTGCCCGCATGGATTCTCCCGACATAGCACTTGGGAAGAGGTTCTCCTCCAATCCTACCACGAAGACCGTACCAAATTCCAGTCCTTTGGCCGAATGCACCGTCATGATGGTGATGCGTGCGCCATCGTCATCAGTATCAGAGTCTTGGTCGGTCAATAGAGAAATCTCAGAGAGGTAGTCAGACAGTGAGATATGCTCATAGCCTTCTTCCAAACGGCCGTCGGTGAAGTCCTTCAATCCGTTGGTAAGTTCTTCGATGTTCTCCTTCTTGCTCATGCCCTCAGGGGTACTGTCGGCCATCACATCTGCGATGATACCACTGGCCTTAATGATGTCGAATCCCAGTTCGTAGGCATTGCGATCCGGAGTTTGGGAGATAAAGCCCACAATCAGTTCGCGGAAGGCCTGGAGCATGGAAAGCGTCCCTTTCGAGACCGCCAATCCATAGGTATCTGGAGCGCTGATAACCTCCCAAAGACTGACGTGATGCTCTGATGCCTGCTGTGCAATTCTTCCCACAGTAGTGTCGCCAATCCCTCGTGCAGGATAGTTGATGATACGCTTGAAGGCTTCCTCATCGTGAGGATTCACCACCACTCGGAAGTAAGCGATGATGTCCTTGATTTCCTTGCGCTGATAGAAAGAGAGTCCGCCATAGACACGGTAAGGCATATTGCGCTTACGGAACACTTCCTCGAACACGCGACTCTGTGCATTGGTGCGGTAAAGGATGGCAAAGTCGGAGTAGGAGAGCCCTTCCTTTCGTCGCAGTTCTGCAATCTTGTTGGCCACGATTTCTGCCTCTTCTGCATCACTGTAAGCTTGATAGAGACCGATGCTTTCGCCTTCCTCGTTCTTCGAGAATACATCCTTTGGGATGCGACTCATGTTCTTCTCTATTAAGCTGTTGGCCGCTTGAACGATGGTCTGTGTAGAGCGGTAGTTCTGTTCCAGTTTGAAGATCTTGGCTCCATTAAACACCTTCGTAAAGTTGAGGATATTGTCGATCTCTGCACCGCGGAAAGAGTAGATACTCTGGGCATCGTCACCCACCACGCATACCTTGCCGTGATGAATCCCCAGTTGCATCACGATGCAGTGCTGCGCGTAGTTGGTATCTTGGTACTCGTCCACGAGGATGAACTTGAACTGGTCTTGATACTTTGCCAGCACTTCGGGATGTTCCTTAAACAGGATATAAGTGTAGAGAAGCAGGTCGTCAAAGTCCATCGCATCCGCTTGCTTCAGTCGATTCCAGTAGTGCTGGTAGATATCGCATACCTGTGGGATGTGCGCCTTGCAGTCAGACTCATACACTTCTGGATTGGCACCATAGCGGGCGGGAGTCACCAGACGGTTCTTGGCATTGCTAATGCGGTTCTGTACGGTGGCAGGCTTATACACCTTCTCGTCCAATCCCATCTCCTTGATGATGGTGCGGATGAGACTCTTACTGTCGGCAGTGTCATACACGGTGAAATTGTGTGAGAAGCCCAAGCAGTCGCTTTCTGTATGTAGGATGCGGAGGAAGATGCTATGGAACGTACCCATCCAGAGGTAATGTGCCCGACGTTCACCCACCAGTCGGCCAATGCGCTCCTTCATTTCGCGGGCAGCCTTGTTCGTAAAGGTCAGTGCTAGGATGTTCCAGGGATCCAAGCCTTGTTCCAGCAAGTAGGCTATCTTGTAAGTCAGCACACGGGTCTTGCCAGAGCCTGCTCCAGCAATCACCAGCGACGGTCCATCGCAATAGAGCACAGCTTTCTGTTGTCCTTCATTCAGTTCGTTCAAGTAATCCTGCATATCTATTTGTTTCTTTATCCTAGCTCTTTTTGGCCTAAAGAGAAGACAAAGTTACTCATTCTTCCCTATCTTTCCAAACAGATGCGCATATATTGTTCTCAAAAAGTCAAAGGTCGCTGCTATTTCCGGATTAGCGATGACGAAATTACAACACGCGAACACGTGTCGCCAAATTTTTAACACTTTTTCGAGGGTTGGAATCTTAAAAAGTATTAATTATTTTACGCTTTCTAATGTATTAAAATATGTCAATAACACGAAAAATGGCCGAAGTAGTCGGGGCGGCGAAAGCGTCCATTTGATTTTCCTAACTAGGGAAATTATTTTTGCTAGTTAGAAAGGCAATTTTTACGTAGTTTAGGAAGCAAAATTGACTTGCGAAAATTATCTCGGTATCTCGGTATCTCGGTTATTTTTTTGCCTATCATTTCTGCTTCCTCCGCTCTGAAATTTACATATATTATACTATTTATATTATATATAAATATATAATATAAA
>JAFRTL010000022.1 GCA_017427065.1 Bacteroidaceae bacterium
CCATGCGCCTGCTGCCAAAGGAAAGGCTTTAGCAAAATCTTCGTTAGAAAATAGTTCTATCTTCATTTCAGTATTATTATTTTAATAGCGGAGTAATTTCAATCACTGCTGAAAGCATTATGATATTGGTTCTGCAAATTCCGATTTATCTGTCTATTTATTTCTGCAAAAGTAGAAAAAATCACAACTCATACAAGTCTATGGGGATAAATAAAGTTAATGCACTAACCCGAATGGGGCAAACTAACGACTTTTCTTCATCTGTTGAACCCGTGAAAATAAAAGGAGATGCCAAGTCCATACCCTTGTAGTCAGCAACCTTGCAGATGCTGAAAACCTCATCGATAATCTTAAGTGTCATGTCGCCCTCCTCCTTACAAGTTCTATAGCCTCCTTGCCCGTCAGGTGTTCTATATCAAACCTTATCATCAACAGTCTGGCCAAGCCCTTTTCCAGTTCCTGGCTCAGACCATCCTCGTCATTGGGGTTGTACCTGGCGCCAAGCATACGAGCAGTAGCCCGTTTCTCATTCTCATCCTCAATGACATGGATGCGGCCAAAGGCAATCACGCTTCTGTAGAAGGTGGTGAACTTCTTTGGCTGCACATCATCCTGTTCGATGACACAGAAAGAAGCCTTGTCACATCTACGTATGGCATCCACCTTGTGACCTTCCAGTGCGCTGTGAAAATACAGGTGTCCATCAGAATACACATAACTGATGGGAACAGCATAAGGATACCCACCATCGCCAAGCAATGCCAGTGTGCCAGATGTGGATTTCTGCAAAATGGCCACAGTCTCCTCTTGCGAGAGTAACTGCCTTTTCCGTCTCATGTCTCTGAACTGCTCCATATCATGATATTGTTTAAAGAGTTGGTTCAAAAGTACAAAACAATGTCGGAAAAACCGCACCTTTCACCAAATAATTATACCACTTTTTGCACATTGCTGCAACGCGCAACGCTGCAACGCCCTCCTTTAATATTGGTAACTGAAACCGTCTTGTTGAGGATTGATTTGAAGATTATCTATACCTTCCAACCAGGCAGAGATGGCAGAAGATGCACGACCATTCAATCTATTATAGCTCAACAACAATGTGGTACATTTGCTCAGATTAACAAACGATTCTGGAATGCCGCCCGTCAGGTTATTATCGTTCAGAGAGATGTCCCAGAGGTCAAGGTTCCCCAACTCTTCAGGCAGTTCCCCAGAGAGTTCATTGTCGCCCAATGACAACACATGCAAGTGCTTCAGATTACCCAAGCTGGCAGGAATTTCGCCCGAAAGACTACAATAATTAAGGTCAAGTACCTCCAAGTCCGTCAGCTCCCCAAGGCTCTCAGGCAAGGACCCCGTGATGCCATCCTTATTACCAGCCAGGCAAAGCTTCTTCAGATGCTTCAGTTTACTGATACTTGGTGGCAGTTCACCTTTCAGATTATTCATAGACAAATCCAATTCTGTCACCACACCATTCTTCATCTTGACACCATGCCAGTGGCTCATAGATCTTTCACTACCCCACATATACTTATTCACCCACTGGTCACCACCCATACGCTCGTAGATATCCATCAGCGCCTCTCGCTGAGGGTCATCAGCCTTTTGGGTAATGGTGATGGTATGCGTCACTCCCATACGTGAAAAAGTCACTGTACCAGTGCGTTCCACTCCAGTCTCATTTGTATTGATAACTATTCTAAGGAAACCATTCTCAGAGCCTTCATCTATAGGGGTAGCATTCGTCTCCATCCCCTTCATTGCAGAACGTGTGGCAGCAAGAAGAGCCGATGGCGGATATATCCACGAAGAGGCTTCTTTAGAAATAGTAACATCGTAAGGATTGGAACGAACAGCCACATCTATTTCCAGATACACGGGCGATGCCCCCACTACATAGGTGTCTGCACCGCGCAGATCACTGTATGGAGCCTGTGCAACATCCACCACATACGTCCCTCTGAATACTCCACTAGTCTTCGGAAAGTGCTCCACAACCTCTGTATTAGTTGGTATGGAAAGCTCATTAATAACATTCTCCACCTGTGTGGCTTCACCAATTACCAGTTGAGTGCTGCGCCAGTCTTCCAACACACTCTTTGAGGCATGGATGGTCACGGTTTGCAATCCCGGTCCTCCCGAGGCAGGTTCCACACTAATCCACTCATCATCTACAAAAATACTTTTGGGCCGTTGGTGAATCCTTTGCTGGGTAGTCTTCGCCACCCATTCACCCACAGCGTCGAACTTCACAGTATATGAACCACCCTCTGAGGCAAACTCCGGTTCGCACACACTTCCTGAAATGATAACCTCCTGATTAACCACTTCGTCGTCGCTGCACCCCACCCCTATCAGTGAGATGAACAGCAATAGTAATAGCATTCTAGATTTCATAATCTTCAGTCATTAACGCGTTAAAGATACTACTTTTTTTCATTAAATGCAAAAAATCAAAAACCTTGCATGCAATTAATATAAAAATAACAAGAAATCCACTGCAACGCGCAACGCTGCAACGCTAAGTGTAAAAAAAAAGTCCCCTCTATGGTGGGGACACTTTCAAGGAAGTATGAAGCTTCATAGCATCACTAATTTCTCAACCAGCTTATTAAGAAATCCAAGAGTATAAAAACTAAATCCAAGCAGAGGATAATAATAACTAAAGCCACCAACAACGCATGCTTATCAACAAACTCTTTCAGCTTACTCTTAGGCTTTATCTCAGTCTTTGGTTCCTCATGATTAGCCTCTTTGGCAGGGACTTCTTCCTTGGCAGTTTCCGTCTCCGGCTTATTCTCTATCTTTTCAGACTTCTTCTTGTAGAGATAATAATTAGACCCGCTATAAGACGACGATGAAGAAGAATCACCTTCAGATGATGATGAACTATCATAATCATAGCCAGAAGAAGAGGAAGACGAATCGCTATCCGACGACTGCGAATGGCTGTCGCTCTTCTTCTTGCCATCATCCAGAAAATCTTCAAAGATGACAGAATCCCGAAACAGATCATCTATTTCATACATATCTGATTATCCTCCTATCGTTTGGGCAAAGATAAGAAAAAGTTTGCATGAAGAAACACCTGGCCACCCTATAAATAATATCCTAAATCCTTTGCAACGCGCAACGCTGCAACGCTAAGTGTTAAAAAAGTCCCCTCTATGGCGGGGACACTTTCAAGGCTCTGCAGCGATCATGGTTTGTTCTTCTTGCTCGTTATAAGGCTTTATTCTGCGGTCTTGCAGGAAGATGGAGTTAAGCGTATAAGCCAATGACTGCAAGGTACTTTCCCGCTTCTGAGGCTTCAGCTCACACTCCCAGATGGTGATGTAGTGCCACCCCATCTTAGCCAGCTCCAGAGCCACCCTGTGGTCACGCTCCTGATTACGCTTCACCTTGTTCACCCAGAACTCCGTGTTAGTCTTCGGCACAGTGTAGTACTTGCTCTAGCCTTAGTTGCTTCATGGAATGGTCTACTGTGCGCAGGGTTTCTTCCCTGGTATAGCATGAATCACAGATCTTGGTCGTGATGAAAAGCTCTTCGCGAGGAACAGCGCTTTTCCTAACGGCATCCCCCACTCCTTTTTCATTATAATACATGGCTGCGGTGTCGATGCTGCGATAGCCAACGGATATGGCGTCTTCTACAACTCTCTGCGTCTCTCTTTCTGAGATATTATAGACTCCCAAACCAACCATCGGCATTTTCAGGCCATTATTTAATGTCTTGTATTCCATATGTGCTTTCTTTTTAGTGATGCACTACAAAGGTATAAGTTTTTCTGTGAAAATCAAAAGTGGTGATGGAGGGAGGTATCCCAATCAATCCCTCTCCCTCTGGGAGAGGTAAGGTGAGGGCGATCCCTCTCCTAACCTCCCCCTGAGGGGGAGGAATTTAAAAGGGGCTCCCCCATCTTGGGGGAGGGAATTATGGGGTTTTGGGGGAGGGAATTAAAGTTTATGGTAATTGGTTGTAATCGGTGTCGGAGACTTCTTCCAGCCACTCGTTGCTGTGGATCTTCTGGACATCGGTCTCGTAGCCTACATGCTGGAACCAGGAATCCTTGGCGGCTCCGTGCCAATGCTTCACGCCTTCGGGGATGGTGATCACGGTACCTGGGGTCATAGGAACGGCTTCCTTGCCCCACTCTTGATACCAGCCACGGCCTCCCACGCACATGAGCACCTGAACAGCGCCGTGGTGGATGTGCCAGAAGTTGCGACAACCTGGTTCGAAGGTCACGTTGTAGGCTCCACTCTCGCCCAGCATGGTGAGGTAGCTGTTGCCTGTGAAGTATTTGTTGTATGGATTAAGTTCGCCCTTTGGCCATACGGAGAAATCGACGGTCTGCACAGTGGTGGTCTCCTGTCCGAAGAACTTTGCCACGGACTTGGCGCAACGCTGGCCTACGTCCTCTCCTACGCGCTCACTGAGTACGGCTGGTATCTGACAGAGTTGTTCTTCTGTGACGCCTGTCTTATGGGCAGCAAACACATGGGCATCGAGCTGTGGTTCGCAACCTGGAAGGGCGGAGATGGCGCTCACGGTGACGATCTCACGGTCGATGTGTGAGAGGTTGTTGCGCACGAAGATATCGCCAAAGAGGTGGGCCTTGAGGAAGTAGTCTATCTGCGGAGCAAAGGTGTTGTTGACTGGTCCGAAGAGGCCTGTCTGTACCTCTGTGCCGTACTTCACAGCATCGTAATCGGCTGGCAATGGGTCGGCGTCCTTGCCTGCCTCAGTCTTCAGTCCTTGCTGCTGGCGCTCAGTAATCACTTGCTGGAGGGCCGTGAGGGCATTGAGTGAACGTGGGAATCCTGCATAGGCATAGAGCTGTGCGAGGGCTTCCTTAATCTCACTGATGGTGAGTCCCTGCTCGAAACCGTCGTTGACTGCGGCCTTCAGGCCATTGATATCTCCCTTGGCTTCCGTGGCTGAAATCACCACCAAAGCCTGTTGCTTTTTACTTAGTTCCATATTCTCTTGTGCTTTTAACGTTACAACTGCCAGCATACACATGGCCAGCATGACTAATGATTTTCTCATAGATAAAAACAATTTTGGCAAAGATAGGAATTTTCACCTAATCTTTGCCAAAAACTTACTTAAAATAGAAAAACGTCACTTTACGACGATTCTGACTTTTCCTAAGTTGGGGATGAAGGTCTGTGTGGCATTGGCATCACCATGGCGCTCGGAGTGTACCAAGACGGTGGCGAAATAGGTGCCAGGCTTGTCGTAACTGAGGGTGGTATCGAACTCCAGATGCTCACCGTTGGCACTGCTGGTAGCCTTACTCAGATCGACAGGCAGGGTGAATTCCTTGGAATCATCCAGACACCAGTCGGCTTTCACCACTCGTCCTGTGCCCTTTGGTACATCTACGGTGACATGTACTTTCACCTGTTGCCCCACAGCCACATCGGCACGTTCCTTGCCATCGATGAGGGCTTTCACCACGGGCTGCACACCTCCACGGGTGTTGCCATCGGGGCTCAACATCACTTGGGCGTCGTTGATCTCGTAGTCGGAAGTCTTGGAAGGTGCGATGCCACGCTCTACCCAATCACTGAGGTCGAGCAGGGCTTGGAACAATGTGCTCTGATAGCTCACCACTTCGGTAGGATCGTCTGTTTCGCCATGGGTAGCACGATCGGTGTACCAAAGGCGGAAGTTGTCGTCTGTGGCATTGCCCAGATGTTCTTTCACACGGTTGCGATACCAGTCGCCTTGCCATGCAAAGGCCTCACGATCCCATACAGAACAGCAGAGGATCATCTTGCCATGAATGGTACCTGTAGGCAGACAGCCAGCAGCACTTCTGGTAAACAGAGGGCCTAGCAGCATGGGGCGCTGTGGATAGATGGGGAGGTTATCATAGCCACGGAACTGGTTCCAGGCATAGAAATCGGGCGTAGGCATCTGGTGACGATAGTAGGTCTCACAGGCCAGCCAGTCGCTGTTATCTACCTGGACACGGTCGCCTACTTTCAAGTAAGTGAGCGACTGCACGGTATTCACATT
Source organism: Bacteroidaceae bacterium (assembly GCA_017427065.1). Lineage (GTDB taxonomy): Bacteria > Bacteroidota > Bacteroidia > Bacteroidales > Bacteroidaceae > Bacteroides. Next base: position 6,038 of record JAFRTL010000022.1, read on the forward strand.
GGCCAATACCACGTAGCGGCCTTTGGTTTCTGTGATCTGCAGGCGCTGTCCCTCGCCTGTTCCTGAAAGGATGAGGAGATCGCCACCCATGGTGTGCATCTCCACCTCTTGGTCGATCTCATAGGCCACAGGCTTGTCCTTGATCTCGGTTCCCATGCTGGCCCAAGCACGGTCGGCTGTACCACGATCGGCCTCGTTCATAGGCTCTACCAGTCCTAATTGCTCGGCTTCCAACTGTCCAATGACACGGACTACCTGAGCAGGTATCTGCACATGATCACGTGCCAGTGAGGCGGGATTATCGTATCCCAGATAACCAGGCTTGTTCCAGAAGTCCTCACGGAAATAGGTTGGATCTGCTCCCACCACACTGCGATAGAGCACTAAGAAACCGTGGGCATCCATAGTCTTCCATCCGTACCATGCCTTGATGGGGAATCCCATGGCTGTGGCTTCTTGCAGCACTTGGCGCTGCTCTGCATTCAATGTGGCGTAAGGATCTCCGCTGCCACCTGGTTCGAGGGCATCGACGATGTCGGCCATCTTGTCGCGCAGCACTCGCAGGGCGTTCATACGCACACCAAAGACATTGGGAATGGCATGAGGGCTACCCAGTACGAAAGGCGCAGAGCCGTCCCACACGCCTTCGGTGCTCTCCACACCACCTGTGGTGCGATAGGCGCCACCACTGCCACCATAGCAGTAGCCATAGGGGCGCTCACAGTCGTAGATGGCTTTGGCCACCACACGTGAGAATTCGGCACATGCGGCATTGGCACGGTAAGCGCCAATGGTGGCATCACGTCCATCGTTAGGATTGCTGAGGTCTATGGCGCCTCCTTCATTGGTCTCCACGAAGTAAGACCCATGCTCTATGCTGAAGATGATGGGACTGAGGTAATCGGGCGAAGCCTGCGCGGAGGTTTCGCTATCTGGGAACGGCGTGATGTACTGAAAGAAGCGTCCCTTGAAATCGGCTTTCTCTATAGGGAAGTAGAAAGAGAAGCGGGTGCCATCGTCGAAGCCTCCATGGATGTAGCGACAGAGGATGGGCGACTTGATGGTCTTGTCCACATCGATAAAGGGGTTCTTGAACTGGGTGTCGCTGTACTCGAAGGGCAGCTTGGCTCCTTTCAGATTCTTGGCTGGCAGACTGAGGCAGCACAGGCATGCCAGCAGCGTAAGGATGATTGCTTTTCTCATATCATTTAGTTTATTTTATCAATTACACAGGGCTCCACCGTCTATCACGAAATCTTGTCCTGTGACAAAACGGGCGGCCTCACTGCTGAGATAGAGGGCACAGTAAGCGATGTCCTCTGCCTCACCCAATATGCCCAAGGGGGATTCTGATTCAAAATGGGCCTTGAGCTCAGGACGCTGCAGCACACCTCGTGTCATCTCTGTGAGCACGAAACCTGGATAGATGACATTCACGCGGACGCCTTCAGGGCCCAAACGCTTGGCCAGTGTGTGTGAATAACTGCGGATAGCTCCTTTGGCAGCTGTATAGACCAACGGTCCATTGGACTTCAGAGCGGCCAGCGACGCTATATTGATGATGCTGCCACTGTGCTGCTGCGCCATATAAGGCCAGGCATACTTAGTCATCATGAATACACTGTTGAAGTCCACACGCATCACCTTGTCGAAGTTGGCTGTATCCATTTCTTTCTGCAAGTCGCCATGAATGCCTTGGGTACCTGCGCTATTGATGAGCACATCAAGCTTTCCGAAGGCTGCCACACAAGCGTCCACGGCTTGACGACAATTTTCTTCTACACTGAGATCGGCCACTGCATAGGCACAACTGCCACCTGCAGCTTCTATCTCTTGTTTCACCTGTAAGGCTCGTTCTTCCACAATATCTACGATGAAGATCTGAGCCCCCGCCTTGGAAAGGAGCTGTGCGCAACTCTTGCCTATACCTGCACCTCCACCTGTAATAAGGGCTACTTTTCCATCTGTTCTAAATACCTCTATACCTTTCATACGACTAAGTTTTATTCATGTTGCAAAATTAATACTATTTTGGATAGCGGCGTTGTCCTTTTAATTGGAAAGTTGTCCTTTTGCGGCTTTGACGCTGCAAGCCAACTCATTAAAATGAGGCCTCGCTCACCACTTGCTCTATCCAACGGAAGAGATCATTGAGGTTATAGTCGCCAGAATGTGGGCGATTGTATGGCAAGGCGAAATCTACATCATAGCCATTGTTGACCAACTTAGTGTAGAGATTCACAGGTACAGGGAAGCTGGTGTCACGATCGCGCCCTCCATGACGGATGTACCAATGTGGAGCTGTCTGACTCACGCCATCGCCAATGAAATTCATAGGGTTGTAGATGCGTACGCGCTCTGCCAATGCAGGATCTATCTCGCTGCTGCCTGTGGCCTTCTGGAGGCTATAGGCGGTAAAGTTGACAGAAGAGCCTGTAGCATCGCCAAAGACATTGTTCTCTGGAGAAGCGCTGCCACCCTCTACACCCTTCTGGTCGAATGCAGGAGGATTCTTCAGGCGCTGGGCATTGGCCACATAAGTGAGGTAGGTAGGCATGTCGAGATCTATCACGAAGTCACCTTGACGAGGTTGTTGGAACTGCACAGCACCACCAGGGCCAAAGGATGGCGCCTGGCGATTATTGGCACCCTGTGGGCCTTGTCCCTGAGGACCACCTTGACCTTGAGGACCCTGAGGACGCTGTCCTTGTGGGCCACCCTGTCCTCTGCCAGGCATGCCACCACCAAAACCACGGGCTGCTACCTCGTTATATTTCACGCCAAGATTGTCTGGAAGGTCCACTCCTTCATCCTTGGCACGCTGCAGAGATGCAATAAGGAACGACTTCAAGTAATCCATGTAATTATCTGATGTAATGGCTGTTCCGTCTGCCTTCTTCAATCCAAGGCTATTGAGATAAGCCGGGTATGCAGCAGCTAATTCCTCAGACACTTTCTTCTGTGCATCCGTCAGTCCACGCTGATCATTCAGGAAGCCATAGAGCCACTCATATGCCATATCAGCATGGTCGAGGTCGATGATAGGGCAATAGCAAACAGCAGCATAGACATCGTCTGTTGCAGGAGCTGCACCCATGGCTTCCAGGTACTTGTCGTAGGCAGGATTGTTGCCCGTAGCACCCAACAATGAAGACATGGCTCCACCTGCGCTGGTACCATCTGTGATGATGAGACGAGAGTCGCCAGGAATCAGATCGTCGTTGTACTTCAGGTAACGAATGGCAGCCTTCAGATCCACTAATCCACCAGGCGTGCGACCCGTAAAAACGGTCTCACCAGCGGCATTCTTCACGGTGGAGTTGGAGCCACGTGCCCCTGGGATGCACACCACATAGCCCTCTTTCAAGGCACGCCCAGAGGCGTCTGTGGCAGAAAGGGTATTGGCAGCAGAGGCCATGTAGCCACCTACATAGTTGCGCAGGAAAATGGGTACGCCTGCCTGTGCCCCAGCCGACTGCTCTGGCACGTAGATATTCAGAGTCTGGTAGGCAGAGTCCTCTACATTAGTAACATAGAAAATCTTCTCATAAGCCTTGTACTTGATGACCTCTCCTGTGGGGAGCGTCAAGGAACCATCTGTTCCACTCTCAGGATGGAAACGGAGTGCAGGAATGACCTGCGAGGGAGGTTCTGCCACATAGCCCGCAGCAGAGCCCTGTGCCTGTGTGCATGACGAGAAAACGCATGATACTAAACAGGCACCTACAACATAAAGAACGTTCTTTTTCATCTGATTTATTCTAACTATTATCATATTATCTGTAGCAAAGATAGAAAAAGTTTTGCCAGAATCGAATAAATTTGTTTAAATTTGTGGCACATAAATTAATCGGCATTTTTATGATGAAAAGACCTATTCTCTTACTCTCTCTGCTGCTCGTGGCGCTGACGCTGCAAGCCAAGAAGACTTATACCATCGTGGTCTCACTGGATGGTTTCCGCTGGGACTATACTCAGAAATATAATGCCCCAAACATCACTAAGATGGGACAGGAAGGTGTGTGGACGAATATGCTCCCCTCCTATCCTGCTTCGACTTTTCCGAACCACTACGCCATAGCTACGGGACTGGTGCCCGATCATCATGGCATCGTGAACAATACGTTCTGGGATCCTGCCACGCAGACGACCTTCTCGTCGGGCAATCCGGAGACCAGCAGCAATGGCTACTACTTTGGGGGTGAGCCTATCTGGCTCACGGCTCAGCATCAGGGACTGCATACGTCTGTGGTGTATTGGGTGGGCTCTGATGTGGCAGTGCATGGCGAATTCCCTGATTCGTATAAGTCGTATCGCGAGCCACCATTGCTAGACTACTACGCCCGTGTGGATACGGCCATGGCGCATCTGAGTAAGCCTAAGAGTGAGCGTCCACGACTGGTGATGATCTACTTCGATGAACCTGATGCTCAGGGGCATCACCATGGTCCTGATTCGCCAGAGGTGGCCAAGGCTGTGGAGCGTGTGGACAGTGTGATAGGTTATCTGCGCAGTGAGATCAGCAAGTTGAAGATTGCCAAGCAGGTGAACCTTATCGTGCTGGCAGACCATGGCATGAGCAGCATCAGCGATGAGCGCTGTGTGCGACCATCTGACTATATCAATCCGGAATGGATAGAACACATAGTGCCGGGTATCCCTGCCTACATCTTCAGTAAGCCGCAGTATCGCGACTCTATCGCACAGGCATTGGAGCACACGCCACATGTACAGTATTATAAAAAGGAGAATATCCCAGCTCTGATGCAGTTTGGCACCAATGAGCGTGCAGGGGATATCGTGGTGGTACCCGATCTAGGGTGGCAGTTCAGCGACGTTCCTAAGCATCAGGAAGGCAATCATGGGTATGATCCACACGACAAGGAGATGTGGGCGCTCTTCCGTGCGGTGGGACCATCGTTCAAGAAGGGTGGCTACAAGTCCAGCATGTTCCAGAACATCGACATCTATCCGCTGCTTTGCCACCTGCTAGGCATCAAGCCTGCCCCTGTGGATGGTAAGTTCGAACGGATCAGGGAAATATTGAAATAAAAGAAGAGAGGCTCCCGTTAAGGAGCCTCTCTTTATTAATACCCTAAATCCTCTCCTACCAACACCACGGTGTGGCGACCAGCAGGGAAGCTGTTGCGCACTACTTGCAGCACGTTGCAGATGCAGGCGGGCGACAAGCATTCATGGCACACGCCATCAGCGGTACAAGGCGTGGCAGAACCTAAACGGGAGGTGTTGATAGGCGCTGCGGTATGACGGGCACGGCTGATGGCTTCTTCTACGTTGCGCGCCACCTTATTCAGTCCAATCACATGGATCACACGTTTAGGGCCAAAGGTGATGGCAGCCACACGGTTGCCCCTGCCATCGATGTTCACTATCTGCCCCTCCTCCGTGATGGCATTCGCACTCGTGATGAAAAAGTCGGCTCCCAGTGCCTGATGATACACCACATCTGCCTCCTCTGGCGAAGTGGCCAAATCACGATCATACACCACATAGTCGGCAGCTTTGATGGCAGCCGTCAGTCCCATGTCGCGTATGGTCATGGAACCTCCCCATGACACGGAGCTACCTGCAGGCATCAGTTCCAGCACCTGCTTCACAGCCTCGTCAGCACTTGCGAAGTAGTAAGCTTCGAAATGTCTCTTCTGTAATGCCTTCACCAGTTTTTCACCCAGCAAGGCGTTTCGTTTTTCTATAGCAGTCATAAAATTACGGGTTTATTTGGCAAAGATAAGAAAAATATCTACTTTTGGAGCATCAAAACTAACGAAAAGTAACTTAACAATTAAAAATTATGAAACTGAAAACCCTATTATTATCAGCTATGGCTGCTGTGTCTGTTTGTGCAACTGCACAGAATTATCGTACGGAGACATTCAAGACTCAGAGTGGTAAGGATGTTGTCATTACCCTCATCAAGCATGCCTCTCTTATCGTGAACTACGACAATTTCAACATCGCCATCGACTGCACGCAGCGTTTTGGCGACATGACTGTGGATTATTCTACCATGCCTAAGGCAGACGTGATCCTCGTGACGCATGAGCATGGCGACCACTTCGACAAGAATGCCATCGCACAGTTGGAGAACGAGAAGACGGTGATCATCCTCAATGGGACTTCTCAGAAGCAACTGGAGCGTGGGGATGTGATAGCCAACTTCCAGAGCCGCCATCTGCGTGGGGATATCTTGTTGGAAAGTGTACCTGCTTACAACACCACTCCCGACCGTCAGCGCTTCCATCCACAAGGCAATGGCAATGGCTATGTGCTCACCATCGACGGACTGCGTATCTACATTGCTGGCGATACGGAGGACATTCCTGAAATGGCTAATCTGAAGGACATCGATGTGGCTTTCTTGCCAGTGAACCAACCTTACACCATGACCGTGGGACAGGCTTTCCATGCGGCACAGACCATCAAGCCTAAAGTGCTCTTCCCTTACCACTACAGTCAGACACCTATCGACGAACTGAAGCAGTTGCTCGATAGTGCTAATTCTGGCATCGATGTTCGTATTCGTGACATGCAGTAAATTATAGAAACCGCTATATGCCAATAGTCCGAACCCTTCTGGATTCGGACTATTTTTATGCTTGGACTCTACGTTTCTTAATCCAACTCTATCTTCCCCTTCATGGCCTTGGTGATGAGCTTACCAGCAAGATTAGGAGCCAAGCGGGTAAGTTTATCCATGGCTTTGCAGTCGTGCCCTATCTTGATGCGCTTCTTGCCACGCTCCATGCCACGCACGATGACTTCTGCAGCATCTTCAGGCATGGTAAGCAGCATCCCCTTGTGTTGTTCAATCACTTCACGTGAGATCTCCACATTGGAAGCGCCAGAGTTCTTCTGGATGTTGGTGGCGATGGAACCAGGGAACACCACAGACACTTGGCACTTGGTATCAGCCAATTCGCACATCAGTCCTTCCGTCATCAGTTTCACAGCGGCCTTGGAAGCACCATAAGTCACCTGTCCAGGAACAGGCAAGAAAGAGCCCATGCTCGCCACATTCACCACGTGGGCCTCTGGACGCGTGAGCAGGTATGGCAAGAACGTCTTGAGCACATAGAGTGTGCCATAGAAGTTGATGTTCATCACGCGCTCTATCTCTGAATAAGGGGTATCTGCCAGGGCGCTGAACTTCTGGATGATGCCCGCATTGTTGATCAGTCCGTCGAGTTGTCCGAACTTCCCTATAATCTCATCCTTCAGACCCTCGATAAGGGCACGGTCGGTAATATTCGCCACTACAGGAGCCACACGATCCTTCAGTTCGCCAGCCTTCTCCACCGTACCTTCCAAGGCCGTAGGATTGAGATCGAGCGCCACCACACGGGCACCCTTCTTCAGAAGATTCAACACTAACTCGCGGCCCATGCCACCGCCTGCACCTGTCACTAAAATCACTTTGTCCTTTACTTTCATAACGCTATCAATTTTATTTTTCTGCAAAGGTAGGGCCTTTCTGGGAGCCTCAAAAGGTCAATTTCGCCACAGATTTATATCAAATGCAGCTATTTGTTCAAAAAAAAGCGATTTTTTGATGCAAGGTTTTCGTAATTTTGCATTTAGTGAGTAAAGAAAAGACGATTTAGTTATGAAAACAATGCGAATAATAACGATGTTGGCAGTGGCTACATTAGTGCTGTGTGGCCTCCAAGCTTGCTCTGTGGACAATGAATCTGACGCTATTGAAGAGATCAATCAAAAGTTGAGTGTGGCAGACAATGCGGAAAACTTAATTCAGGCATTGGTAACCACCAAGACCACTGCTGATGGCCATTTCTACTTGCAGGAGAGTGAAAAGCGCTTGCTGAATCCTGTGAACATGCCCACCTCGCCTTACAACGGCAAGGAGGTTAGAGCCATCGTGTACTACACGGAAGTGGTGCAGACAGCCACTAATCAAGCGGGTATGGTGGATGTGTATGTGAAATGGATAGACGAGATACATACTAGAAGTGCCTCATTGCTGGAAGGTGCAGCAGGAACAGATAGCGATGATAAAGATTGGGAAGAGACTTTTACGAAACTTCCTATAGACATTGTGAATGATTGGGTGAATTCGCTCACGGACGGCTATCTGACGTTGCACTATCATGCGTTGGAAAACAATCTGTGTGACGTCTATCTGCTCACAGGCCGAAATCCCCATGATCCTTACGAGATGATCTTATATGGCTATCCATGGGTGAGCATCAACAACACCATAATGCCATCAGATGGTCTGGTGGCTTACAAACTCGATAATCTGCCTCCCACTGGTGGAGACGTGAAGATAGCCACCCTGCGTTGGTTCTCTCCCACAGGATGGAAGCAGGCGCAGTTTTATTACAAAACGAGAGAGTAATATAAAATTGAGGATTGAGAATTGAGAGTTTTGCGATTAAGCGAGAGCAGAGCGATGCTTGCATCAGCTCTGCCGAGCAAGAGCAAAATCAACGAAGTTAATTGAAAATTGAGAATTGAGAATTTCCATCCGGATGGAGGCATTGCGCAGCATTAATCCTCAATCCTCAATTCTCAATTAAAAAAGGAAAGTTGGGCAAAGTTTTAAACATATCGGAAGAAAGTCTGGCAAGACGGATGCAGGAGCATGACAGCAATGCCATGAGGCAATTCTATGGCCTTACGGTGGGATACCTCACGGCCATCTGCTCCCGCTATGTGTTGCAAGAAGACGATGTGAAAGATGTGCTTCAGGAAAGCTATCTGAAGATCTTTGCCTCCATCGATCATTTTGCCTATCGTGGAGAAGGCTCGCTTAAAGCTTGGGCGGCTCGGATCACTGTGAATGAGGCACTGATGAGCTTACGCCATACAGCACATCTGGCAGACATCACTTATATGGAGAATCTGCCAGAAGTAGCGGAGGAGGATCCCAATGTGGACGATGTGCCTCCAGAGGTGATCCAACAGTTTATCCGCGAATTGCCTGTGGGCTATCGCACGGTGTTCAACCTCTTTGTGTTCGAGGACCACACCCATCAGGAAATCGCAGAGATGCTGCATATCAAGGAAACCTCATCGGCCTCACAACTGTCGAGGGCCAAGAGCATCCTGGCAAAGAAGATAAATGAGTATAAAGCAACTAATAACAAATAGCAATGACGGACAAGAATTGGAAGCAGAAACTGCAAGACAAGATGGCTCACTATGAGGAGCCCGCGCCCGATGGACTTTGGGAGAGCATCGAGCGTGAAATGCCTGCCGTGGCGCCTACGCACACGGACAGAAAGCATACGGTCTCCCTATGGGTAGGACGACTGGCAGGTGCTGCTGCTGCCATTGCTATCGTCGTACTCTTAGGTAAGGTATGGAGGAACAACTCTACGGAGGTTACCCTCACGCCTATGGCTGACACGGAGGTCGCCCCCTCTCCCACGATCTCTGCAACTCCTCACACAACGGATATCCTGAGTGAAAAGCCTGCTACTACCATCCTCTCAACGAGGATTCCAGAAGCGCCAAGACTGTTGGCCAAAGCGGATGTGCAGCAGGCGATGCCTTTAGAAGAAGCAATGGCTGAAGAAGATGTAATAACTGTAGAAAATGCTATAGCTGCAGAAGAAGCTTTGGCTGTAGAAGATGCAATGGCTAAAGCTGAAAGCGTGATTCCTGTGGAAGAAGCCCGTGAAGAAGCAGACGTTGCCAAGGCTGCCCGAAATGAGACCAAAGCCACTGAAGCCCCTGCACGGACCAACACGTCAAAAGTGCAGCGTACCAACACGTCCTTGTGGCCAAGTACGCCAGTTGTCAGTCGTCAAACAAAGAACGGACGACTCACGGCCAACCTCTATGCCAGTGGGGCCACAACCGACCGTCGGATACAGCGTAGCTACGAACTTCCCTATGGCAACATCCGCTATGCCGACTATGAGAAGTATTACGAAGTGGACGGCGATCACGAACATGGCGCAGGCGCCGCTCAAGGAGGTATCTCCAATGAGATCACAGACCCTGATGTCTCGTATCCTGGTATCAACAATTATCATAAGAACGGCATCGCAGAAAACAGTGCGATGGTACGCTCCACATCCAACAGGGCTTTCATCGAGTCGTCGTATGCCGACTATAAGAGTGAGCTCAAGCATCACCAACCACTTCGTGGAGGTATCAGCCTTCGTTACAGTCTTTCCGACAGAGTGGCCATTGAGAGTGGTGTGACATACACCCGCATGGAATCTGAAGCCTCGGAAGGAAAAACGGTTGCCACGGATGGCAGACCAGACAACTATTACCACACCACACAGACACTGCACTATATAGGTATCCCTGTCAACGTGCTCTATACCGTTTGGGAGCGCAAAGCCTTCGAGGTTTATGTGCTTGGCGGCGGCATGGTTGAGAAGAACGTGAAAGGCAAGCAGGAAACCACCTACACCGTCAGTGAACAGGAGATTGTGCACCAGAACCACAGCTTCACGGAAAAGCCTCTGCAATGGTCGGTCAATACTGGCGCAGGCCTGCAGTTCAATCTGAACGATGCTTTTGGCGTCTATGCAGAGCCAGGGGTGAGCTACTACATCGACAATAATAGTAAGGTGGACAACTATTACAAGGACAAGCCTTGGAGTTTTAATTTAAAAGTTGGAATTAGATATAGCTTTAACAGATAAAATCAGCCCAATTTGACTAAAGTGTGCCTAAAAACAGCTTTTTTAGGGGTATTTTTCTTTGCATTTTTAGTTTTTATGAGTAATTTTGCAGCGTAATAAATGATACTCATTTAGTAAAAGAATAGTTTTTTAGGTTTTCACTAAGTCTGGAATGCAACGGCTTGTTTGAAAGTAGTTGTATTCACCTCATTAAGAAAAGAAACCTTTCATAGGTTCTTTATGTTGGATGAGTTAAGAAATGCTTCGCAGTGATTGCGAGGCATTTTTTCTTTTATAGACTTTGATAGAGACTTTCCTCTTTCTTCAGTTCCAAGAGCACGCTCCAAACCAATGGGATGGCCAACAGGAACGACAGCAAATCGGCTACTGCCTGACAGACGATGACACCATTCAGTCCCATCAGTTGCGGGAGGATGAGGATACAGGGGATGAAGAAGAGTCCCTGACGTGCAGAAGACAGGATGGTGGCACGGATGGGCTTACGGATGGTCTGCATCATCATATTGCTATACATCACGATGGCACCCAATGGGAAGGTGAAGAACTGCCATCGCAATGTGGCTGCGCCTACTCTGATCACATCGGGATCATCGGCACGGAAGATGGCAATGATCTGCTCTGCATACCCATAGCCAAAGAGGGCGATAAGTACCAGGAAAACCGTCCCGATGCGCACACAGAACCAATAGCCTTGTCGTACACGCTGAAAGAGGTGGGCCCCATAACTGAAGCCACAGAGGGGCTGGAAACCTTGTCCGAAACCTATCAATACAGAGTTGATGAAGAAGGTAAGGCGTGTGACGATGGACATACCAGCCACAGCAGCATCGCCTCCCCAACGGGCAGCAGCGGTATTGAGCAGAATGGCTGCCACACTGCCCAGCAACTGGCGTGCCAAGGAGGGGGTGCCTCCATTGATTATCTCCTTAAAGTAATAAGTGGTAGGTGAGAAAAGACGCAAGTTGATACGCAGATTGCCTCCCTTGAAAGTCAGCGCCAAAATCACCAGGAAGGCACAGATCTGTGCCACTACGGTAGCCAGTGCCGCACCACTCACCCCCATGCCGAACACGAAGATGAAAAGCGGATCGAGCAGGATATTGATGATGGCTCCAGAGAGGATACCCACCATGGCATAAGCCGCATTTCCCTGGTAACGCATCTGATTGTTCATGGTGATCTGTGACGCCATGAACGGAGCGCCTATCAAGATGATGGAGAGGTACTTTTCTGTATAAGGCAAGATGGTGGGCGTAGAGCCTAAAGCCAAAGAAATAGGCGTGATGAAGCAGTAGCAAACCACTCCTATGAGCAATCCAGAGATAAACGCCATGACAGCCGCAGTGGCAGCCATACGACTGGCACTTTCCACCTGTTTGGCCCCCAATTGGCGGGAGATGTAATTACCAGAACCTTGTCCGAAGAAGAACGCCACTGCCTGCACGATGAACTGCACACTGGCCACAATGCCCACAGCAGCCGTGGATTGTGTATCCAGCTGTCCCACAAAATACGTATCCGCAATGTTGTAGAAGCTGGTCACCAGCATGCTGATGATGGAAGGCACCGCCAATCGGGAGATGACAAGCGGCACAGAGCCAGTAGTCAGTAGTGTGTATCTGTCTTGTGGTTTCATAAAGTCTGTCAATCGATGCCGTAATACGTTTTCACTGCTTGTAGAAGTGCTTCGATGCTGTGACACTCCTCCACCTTACCATCGGCTTGATGGAAGAAGAAACTGCCAGGAGATTCTTTCCTATCTGTCTCTATAACGACATCCGTCTCCATGTCCCTGCTACCTAGTACCCCGATGCGATAGAGTGCCTTCGCCACCATCGCCCTTCGGATACCCTTACCCTCGATGCGCAGTTGGTGAAGCACGTCGTTCTGCACTTTAAAGAGGCCTGCCTCTGCATCGAACACAATGCCCTTACGGGTGAAGAATTTCCCAAGTACCCCTTCCAACGAGAGGTCTTCTGGCGTACCGATACTCACGCCCTTCTCCTTATCCATCAGCCAAATCTTATCCGCAATCTGCAATGCCAGTTCCAAATCATGGGTAGAAAGGAAGATGGTCTTATCCGTCTTACGACTTAATTGGTGCAGCAGTTGCATCATCTCCACCTTACTAGGATAGTCGAGAAAAGCAGTGGGTTCGTCTAGATAAATTACTGGAGTTTCTTGAGCTAATGCTTTGGCTATCATCACTTTCTGTCGCTCACCATCACTCAGTGTCTGAATCATTCGATCCTTCAGAGCCGTGATGCCAACCAAGCTGATAGACCTATCCACAATCTCCTTATCCTCCTTCTGCAACGTGCCCCAGAATCCTGTGTAAGGACTTCTTCCAAGTCCCACCAATTCGGTCACCGTCATGTTGCGCACATCGGGTTTTTCCGTGAGCACCACACTGATCAGACGTGAGAGTTGCTTATCCGTAAAAGCAGAGATTTCTTTCCCTTCGATGAAGATATTGCCATCCAGTTTGGGTTGGAAGGCCGACAAGGTGCGGAGCAACGTACTCTTTCCCACACCATTGGCACCCAACAGACACGTCAGTTCGCCACTGAAAATACTCGCACAGATGTCATGCGCCACTACCTTCACATCCGACTTTCCTGCATAACCGATGGATAATTTCTCGATGCGTATCGTTTCTTTATTCATTGTGCTTCAGAATTTGACTACAAAATTAAGGATACTTTTTTATATAAGGTGCAATAGTGTCAAAAAATTACATTATCTTTGCACCCAATAATGTCTAAATAATAAGAATGCTATATGATTGATCTTAAGACACAGTATGCAGGGCTGCAATTGAAGAGCCCGATCATCGTGGGAAGTTCAGGACTCACACGAAATCCTAGCAAGAGTAAGGAACTGGAAGACGCTGGTGCAGGAGCCATTGTTTTGAAATCACTCTTCGAAGAGCAGATCGAGATACAGGCCAGCCAGATTACCGATCCTAACGACTATAACCCAGAATCAGAGGAGTACCTTCGCCTCTACATGAAGCAGAATCAGTTGCAAGACTACCTCGAACTTATCAAGCGTACGAAGGAAGTGTGCACCATTCCTGTGATTGCGAGCATCAACTGCTATAAATCTGATGCCTGGACAGAGTTTGCCACAGAGATAGAGAAGGCTGGTGCCGATGCTTTGGAGCTCAACCTCTTCTTCCTCTCTACAGACCTCACACACAATGGTCCGCTGATTCGCGACCTCTACATCGACGTCATCAAGCGTGTACGCCAGGCCATCAAGATTCCTTTCACTGTGAAGATGGGTAGAAACGTGGGTAACGTCACCGCACTGGCCTATCAGTTGCAGGCCAATGGTGCCAACGGTTTCGTGCTGTTCAATCGCTACTTCCAGCCCGATATCAACCTTAAGACCATCGAGCTGATACCAGGTAGCATCTTCAGTCGTCCAGAAGAATTGTACGACACGCTGCGTTGGATTGCTATCCTCAGTGGCAAGATTCCTAACGTGAGCATCGCTGCTTCTACGGGTGTGCACGACTGGGAAGCTGTGGCAAAGTGCCTCATTATGGGTGCCGATGCTGTAGAGATGTGTAGTGCCATCTATCAGAAGGGTGCTGGCGTGATCACAGAGTCGTTGGCAGGACTGTGCACGTGGATGAAAGAGCAGAACTTCCAGAACATCGCCCAGTTCAAGGGCATGCTGAGTGCTTCTAAGCTCACCAATCCTACCATCTATGAGCGTCACCAGTTCATGAAATACTACTCCAACCGCTAAGATGCATGCAGTATTCTGCAGTTTTGGGGATTATATAAATAGAAAACAATGTTATTTAACTAATAAGTGAAAATGATGAAAAAATTAGCTTTATTCCTGATGACTCTTGTAATGAGCATCTGCTTTGCGGCTGCACAGAACACCGCTAAGATAGAGTTTGACAAGACCACACACAACTTTGGCACATTCTCAGAGTCGACTCCTATCCAGACGGCTACCTTTACTTTTACCAATACGGGTAACGGTCCGCTGGTGATCCACCAGGCCGTGGCTTCTTGTGGCTGCACCGTTCCTGATTATACACAGGAGCCTATACAGCCAGGAAAGACTGGTACCATCAAGGTGACTTACAATGGCGAAGGCAAGTTGCTGGGACATTTCCGTAAGTCTGTGACACTTCGCACCAATGCAGAACCAGAAATCACGCGTCTCTACATTGAGGGCGACATGATGGCCAAGACTGAATAACACGCGCTGTCATGGATAAAGAAAAGAACGTTTCCTTGCCTGACAACGCGTTTCGCGAACTGAAACCAGGTGAGGTCTATAATCCCCTGATGAGTCCCGACAAGACTTATCCGGAAGTCAATCTTTGGTCAGTACTGTGGGGTATAGCCATGGCTATCCTCTTTTCAGCAGCAGCCTCCTACCTCGGCCTTAAAGTGGGTCAGGTATTCGAGGCCGCCATTCCTATTGCCATCATCGCTGTAGGTGTATCCAGTGCTGCCAAGCGTAAGAATGCCCTTGGTGAGAATGTCATCATCCAGTCTATCGGCGCCAGCAGTGGCGTGATTGTGGCTGGTGCCATCTTCACCCTCCCTGCCCTCTACATCCTTCAGGAATCTTATCCAGGAGAAATCTCTGTGACCTTCCTGCAGGTATTCATCAGCTCATTGTTGGGTGGTGTCTTGGGCATCTTGTTCCTCATCCCATTCCGCAAGTATTTCGTGAGCGACATGCACGGCAAGTATCCTTTCCCAGAAGCTACCGCTACCACACAGGTATTGGTCAGTGGCGAGAAGGGTGGCAGTCAGGCAAAGCCGCTGTTGCTTGCAGGTTTGGTGGGTGGACTCTATGATTTCATCGTCGCCACTTTCGGATGGTGGAACGAGAACTTCACTTCCCGTGTAGTTGATTTTGGCGCCATGATCGCCGACAAGGCCAAGTTGGTCTTCAAGATCAATACAGGTGCTGCCGTTCTGGGTTTAGGTTATATCGTAGGTTTACGCTATGCCTCCATCATCACCGCTGGTTCGTTGGCCGTATGGTTCATCATTGTACCAGGCATGAACCTCCTTTGGGGTGATGTGATACTCAATCAGTGGAACCCTGCCATCAACACGCCTATTGGCATGATGACTCCTGAAGAAATCTTTACCAACTATGCCCGTAGCATCGGTATCGGTGGCATCGCCATGGCAGGTATCATTGGCATCATCAAGTCGTGGGGCATCATCAAGAGTGCTGTGGGACTGGCGGTGAAGGAAATCGGTGGCAAGCAGAATGCTACCAGTGAGGTGAAGCGCACACAGCGCGACCTCTCCATGAAAGTCATCGGCATTGGCTCCATCATTACCTTGATACTGGTATTGTTGTTCTTCTACTTCGATGTGATGCATGGCAACCTCCTGCATACCATCGTAGGTATTCTGCTGATTACCGTGATTGCCTTCCTCTTCACCACTGTGGCCGCTAATGCCATCGCCATCGTGGGTACCAACCCCGTATCAGGCATGACGCTGATGACCTTGATTCTGGCATCTGTCGTGATGGTGGCCGTTGGTTTGAAGGGTCCTGAAGGTATGGTGGCTGCCCTCGTGATGGGAGGTGTGGTTTGCACAGCCCTCTCCATGGCAGGCGGTTTCATTACCGACTTGAAGATTGGTTATTGGTTGGGCACTACTCCTGCCAAGCAGGAAACGTGGAAGTTCCTTGGAACCATCGTTTCTGCCGCTACAGTAGGATTGGTGATGATCGTGCTGAACGAGACTTACGGCTTCACCAGCGGACAGCTTTCCGCTCCTCAAGCCAATGCCATGGCAGCAGTGATAGAACCGCTGATGAATGGTGTAGGTGCCCCATGGTTGCTTTACGGCATCGGTGCCCTCTTGGCCATCATCCTCAACTTCTGCGGCATCCCTGCCCTCGCCTTTGCGCTGGGTATGTTCATCCCTCTGCAGCTCAACATTCCGTTGGTTGTAGGTGGCGCCATCAGCTGGTACGTATCTACGCGCAGCAAGGATGAAGAAGTGAACAAAGCCCGTCAGGAGAAAGGCACGCTGCTGGCCTCTGGCTTCATCGCTGGTGGTGCCCTCATGGGTGTAGTCAGCGCAGCCATGCGTTTTGGTGGTGTGAATCTGGTGAACGATGCTTGGCTCAACAACACGCTCTCTGAGGTGCTGTCACTCGTAGCTTACATCGTACTGATCATCTTCTTTGTACGCACTGCGATGAGAATTAAGAAAAATTGAAAATTGAAAATTGAGAATTGAGAATTGAAAATAATCGTGCAAACCGAACGCAAATAAAGCTTGCTTTAATTTGCTGAGGTGCAGCCGATAATCAACGAAGTTAATTACCATCCGGATGGAGACATTGCGCAGCCTTAATTCTCAATCCTCAATCCTCAATTCTCAATAAACAAAAATCATTATGAAGAAAATAATAACTTACTTCGTGGGCGCTTTGCTTTTTGCAGGCACTACGGCTTCTGCTCAGAATCTGGCACGTAACGAGATGCTGCTGAATGCCGTGTCATTCATCAACACCCCTTATGGCGTGAAGACACTCGACATGAACAACGAGGAGCAATTGGTACTAAATACAGATGAAGTGGATTGCGTCACGCTGGTAGAGAACGTGCTCGCCATGTCCTTGGCTGAGGATTCTCAAACCATGGCAGTCAACGAGCAGGATTTCACCCGTTGGCTTACCAAGATCCGCTATCGCAATGGCGTCATCAATGGCTATACCTCTCGTCTGCACTACATGACAGAATGGATTGCTAATGGCATCAACCAGGGTTTCCTGGAAGACATCACCGCCGTTCAGAGCCCTTACACGCTGAAGACTGACATCCACTACATGACCTCTCATGTGAACGATTATCCTAAGCTCCAGCTCTCTGCCGACAATGTGAACAGGATGAAGCAGATAGAGACTGCCATCTCTGGACAGGAAGTACACTACGTACCAAAGGACTACCTCACTGACGAGGGTTTCTTCTGGATTCGCAGTGGTGACATCATCGCCATCACTACCAATACCCCTGGATTGGACATCGCACACATGGGTATCGCCATGAACGTCGATGGCACTCTGGCACTTCTTCACGCCTCTACTACCGACATGAAGGTGGAAGTTTCCAAGGTATCCTTGAAAGAGATGCTCCGTCGCAACAAGTCTTGGACAGGTGTACGCGTCATCCGTATGAAGAAATAACTCCCTCGGGAGACTCCATAAAAAAAGGTGTGTCGATGTGACACACCTTTTTTGTTTGTTTATCTACAGCGCTTTACAGCTCTACAGAAGTCTGCAGAGGCAGGTTATCTGATGAACCACCTACGTAGATCACAGCCTTACCCTTCTCTACGTTCCATGCATGCTGGAACTCGTTCCAGTGACGCAGCTGCTCCTTAGGAATGCTGATGGTCACCTTGGTGGTCTGACCAGCTTGTACGGCTACGCGCTTGAAGCCCTTGAGCTCGTACTTAGGACGCTCTACCTTTGAATCTGGACGGGCGATGTACACCTGTGCCACTTCATCGGCTTCCTGCTGACCACGGTTGGAGAGGTCGAAGGTCACCTCGATGGTCTCATCCTCTACGCTGGCATTCAGATTGGCGTACTGGAATGGCACGTATGACAAGCCATATCCGAAGGCGTACATAGGCTTCACATTCTTGGTGGTGTACCAGCGATAGCCCACGAAGATGCCCTCTGAATACTCAGCATCGGCACGACGGGCAGCCTGACGGTCGCGATTGTTCACCAGATTGACGAACACGTCGCCACCACCTTGCTCTGTCTGTGGATATACACCCAGAGCGTAAGCAGGAGAATCCTCCAACTTCACTGGCAGGGTGAAAGGCAGTTTGCCAGAAGGAGAGATCTTGCCTGTCAGCACATCAGCCAAGGCATTACCACCCTCGGTACCATTGAACCAACTATATACCAAACCTTTGGCAATAGGATTCACCGTGCGGAGATCGACAGGAGCACCTGCTACCATGACTGCTACGATGTTAGGATTTACCTCGGCAATGGCCTTCAGCAGTTCGTCCTGCTGGAATGGCAACTGGATGGTCGTACGATCGGAGCCCTCAGTCTCCACTTCACGGTTGTCACCACCAATGAAGAGCACCACATCAGCGCCCTTGGCAGCCTTCAGGGCCTCTTTCTTCAGTTTCTCCATACGCTTAGCATACTCTTCCATCGCATTGGCAGGAAGCTGCTGTCCCCAACGTGCCTGTGGAGCAGGCTCATAGCCACGAGCGTAGCGAATCTTAGCCTTACCCTTCAGTGCATTCTGCAGACCTTCCAATGGAGTCACCTCATAGAGAGTCTTCACACCAGCACCTACACCACCAAGTCCCATGGTACGGGTAGCATTGTCGCCGATCACGGCAACGGTCTTCACGTTCTTCAGAGGCAGCAGGCCATCGTTCTTCAGCAGCACGATGCTCTTAGAAGCCACCTTATAGGCAATGGCCTGAGTCTCTGGCTGAGAGGTCACCTTGGTATTGGCCACATCCTTTGGCACAGGAGTGATGGCAAAGCGCACGCGCAGGATGTTGCGTACGTGAGAGTCGATCACCTCCATTGGCACGGCACCAGATCTCACAGAATCTGCCAAAGCCTCGCCCATGTAGGTATGTCCTGGCATCTCGACATCGAGGCCACCCACAGCAGCACCGATGGTAGAGTGAGTGCCACCCCAGTCGCTGATGATCAGGCCCTTGAAGCCCCACTCATTGCGCAGGATGGTGTTCTGCAACAGGAAGTTCTCTGAGCACCAGGTGCCCCATACCTTATTATAAGCAGCCATCACACCCATGGCATTGGCCTTCTTCACAGCCATCTCAAATGGTGTAAGATAGATCTCGCGGAGGGCACGCTCAGAAATCTGTGCGTTGATGAAGCCACGCATGTTCTCCTGACTGTTGACAGCGAAGTGCTTCAGACACACGGCCTCGTTCATGTCTTGTGAACCGAGGGTATAGCCCACTGCCAGTTCGCCACTCAGGATAGGATCCTCGCTCAGATACTCGTAGGTACGTCCGCCAGTAGGGAGACGCTGGATGTTCATGGCAGGTCCCAAAATCATGTCCTTACCACGAAGCTTGGCCTCTATGGCCATACCCTTACCATACTCGTAGGCAATTTCAGGACTCCAAGTAGCAGCCAATGCAGAGCCTGTAGGGAAGAATGTCGCACGGTCGGTTTCCCATCCCAGAGGGGCCCAAGAATGAGGTTCCATCTCCTCACGAATACCGAATGGGCCATCGGCATACTCCATGTCGGCGATGCCCAACCTCTCAATACCAGCAGAAGAGAACATGTTCTTACCATGCAGCATATTCACTTTCTCTTCCAACGTCATACTCTTGATGATTTCCGTAATCTCGGCTTCATGTTGCAGAAGCGGATTCGTCTGTTGTGCATAGGCTGCCCCACCGATAAAGAGTGCAGCCAGCAAAAAGATTGTTTTTCTCATTTTATAAACAATTAGTGTTAGATTTAAGTTTCACCATCACAAAGGTGAGAAAGATTCACGAGATATCAAACATTTTACGGTTTTTTCTCTCAATTATCTCATTTAATATACTAAAAAATCATACATTTGCATTAAAAAACCAGTAGTCATGAAGATTCAGATATATCCGCCGATATACATCCACCAGATAGGACGCCGTTTCACACAGGAAGACGCCCTCACACAGTGGGACAATCGCCTATTTGTTCTATGCGATGGCATGGGAGGGCATGAGAAAGGCGAAGTAGCCAGTCAGACAGTATGCCAAGCGCTGGAAGCATGGTTCCAAGCGCATGTAAAACCAGAACTCCCTTTCACTGATGACCAATTGAAGGAAGCCCTGTCATACGCCTACCAAGCCCTTGATCAGCGTGCAGACGATGCCTCTAAACAGATGTGCACCACCCTCACCTTGTTATATTTAGGAAACAATGGAGTCACCGCTGCCCATATTGGCGACAGTCGCATCTATCATATCCGTCCGAAAGAAGGCGTGCTCTACCAGTCGCGCGACCACTCACTCGTGTTTGACCTCCTTGAAGCAGGCGAAATCACACTGAAAGAGATGAACAACCATCCGCAGAAGAACATCGTCACCCGAGCCATGACACCAGGCGTAGATAAACGTACCAATGCCGACATCATCCACATCACCGATGTCCAGCCAGACGACTATTTCTTCCTTTGTTCTGACGGCATGCTGGAGCAGATGGACAACGACGAGCTCGTTTCTTTGCTCACCTATAAGCGCACAGATGCCGAGAAGCACGAACAACTCATGGCCATCACCTCCACCAACACCGACAACCATTCGGCATGGATCATTCACGTGAAGGAAGTGACCAAAGAATCGGGCGACGAAGCCTTGGTAAATGAAGAAAGTACAGCTGCCTTCAATGCCATCAACGTTATTCGGAAAGCGCAGGAGCTGGAAGCTGACAAAACTGCTGAAAGAGCCCGTCAAAAGGCCGAAGAAGTTGAAAGAGCTAAGGCCACACCTCCACCACCAGCGAAGAAGAAAAGCCTCTACAAGGCCTTTATCTTCCTGTTTTTCGCAATACTAATCTTTCTATTGGCATTATGGATGTTGGAACAACTATGAGCATTGCCATTTATACCCTCACCTCCGAGCTTCACGACGAGCAGTCTGTGAGCTCAGTGACCAAAGCGTTTTTGGACAGCCTACATGTGGCACACACCTTACGAGGCGCCGATTATGCCGACTATGGCAGTCATGCCCTTGACCTCATCTATGTGCGTACGGGAGGCACAGAATGTATTTTCAAGCAGCTGCTTCCTGAACTATTGGCCAAGTCCTCTCGCCCCTTCTATCTTCTGACCTCTGGCAAGAGCAACTCGTTGGCAGCATCCATGGAGATCCTCTCCTACCTCCATCAGCACCATCTCAAGGGAGAGATCCTGCATGGCCATCCCACCTATATCTCACAACGAATTAACTTGCTGGCAAAGGCAGGCGAAGCAAAGCGGCTACTGCAAGGCAGCAGATTGGGTATCATTGGCGAACCCTCCGACTGGCTGATTTCAAGCACCGTTGATAAAGAGACAGTCAAGACACACCTAGGCATCGAGCTAGTGGACATCCCCATGACAGAGTTGCTGGACATTCTGGCAAACATCCCACAAGAAGCCACACAGAGCGCGCTGCAAGGCGCCGATCACATCTACGAAGCGTTGAAGGTAGTGGTAAAAAAGTACCAATTGCAAGGCTTCACCATCCGTTGTTTCGACCTGCTAACAGCCGTTAGAAATACAGGCTGTCTAGCCTTAGCGAAGCTCAACTCTGAAGGCATCATTGCCGGATGCGAGGGCGATGTACCCACCATGCTCACCATGAAGATGGTGCAAGCCATCGTAGGCGTCAGTGGTTTCCAAGCCAATCCCGCCAGCATCGATCCCGAGACAGGCGAGATGCTTTTTGCCCACTGCACCATCCCATTCAACATGGTAGAGCGCTATGAATACGACACCCATTTTGAGTCAGGCATTGGCATAGGCATCCGTGGGTACATGAAAGAAGGCCCCGTCACCATCTTCAAGGTCTCAGGCGACCTCACGCGCCATTTCATCGAAGAAGGCGAATTGGTACGCAACCAATCCAAGCCCGACCTTTGCAGGACACAACAAGTCATCCGTCTCTCAGATCCCGCTAAGACCTCCTACTTCCTCACGGCCCCCATCGGGAATCACCACATCATCCTTCCTGGGCATCACAAAGACGTTTTAGAGGAGCTGCTGAAAATGTAAGCTGCTGATATTCAAATAATGAATGAATCATTATGGACTGGGAAAAAGAAGAAAATCTAAAGAAGGGTATTGTCCGTACACTGAATACTATTATTGGAGAACTGGAAGAGATTAATAATCGTTTTTCTATAGATTTGTATACTGCTAAAGCAGAAACCGATAGTATTCCTTTTTTCTTATCTTTCTTAAGGGAAGAAAAAGAAGAATTTGAACATTCTATTGAATCCAAACAAATGGATGTTGATGAAATATTGTACTCACTTGGAGAAGTTCAGGATTGCTTAAGCGAAGATATCATTGACATCATTGATGATTATGAACCTTCTGATAAGTATGACCTTATCGATGAGTTTGAATTAAGTGAGGCTCTGCAAAAACTTTCAAAAAAGACATACGCTATAGCTAAATCACTGAGGCAATTAGATGGTTATGAGATGGAGGCAAATGACGTATATGACTGCGCCATTTCTATAGCCATGTTAGCAGAGCATCCATAATTTGAGCAAAGTATATTTAGTTCATTGGCTGATAATCCAACATTCGCTTGTTCGTTTATCATATCTTTGAATTTTAATCAAAGATATTAGTCAAATTGACTACGATAAAAGACAAAAAAAGGCAACTCACTTGAGTTGCCTTCACATATATGAATGGATTCAATGTTCGTCTTTGCCACCAAGATATGGAGGTATATGTATATTGCTATTATAGCCACCTGCAGCTTTATACATAATCCACAGAATCAATATGATAATTACGCTTGTCATAACTCTTATCTTTTTGTTATACAAATATAAGGACAATAAATATCATATCCAAACATTTTCGAATATTTTTATCTTAAACAATTGCGACTGTGTGTATGGGCAAATCGTCAAGCTAGCCTTAAATTTTACCAAAAGTCAGGCGGTTTTTCAGAAACACAAGGAGTTGTCGCGGAAATATCCAGCATTACCATAGGTATTATTGAAGCATTTTTGTGATAACACTGGACATTTCCGCGATAATTGCCTGCATTTTTTGGATCATACTTGATGTATTGACTATTGATACGTTATCTCTCCGCTCAGTCAACGGTAGGACTTAGCTCTGTCATCGTTGGGATTTAGCTAAGTCAAGGTTAGGACTTAACTCAGTCATCAGTGTGACAGAGCATGAAGGTATTAATACTAATTATTGCAAGATCCCTATTCTTCAAACGAAAAATGCCAAAAACACCTCACACCTCACCTTTTCCGAATTAACCAATAATTTACATACATTCCTAAGGGTGAGGTGTTGAAATGACACCTCACCACACATCACCTTTGTCCGATGTAGATATTCTCTTGAGGGTGAGGAGTGGTGAGGAGTGCTCTAAACACCTCACCGCTACATCATATTGATAATCAGCGTTTTGAATGCCAAAGATGAGGTGTGAGGTGTTTTCTTGAAAATTCATTTAAAAAAATAGACTTCACATTTCACGCTAATTATGAAAGTATATGTTCTGTATGATATTTCTAAAACAAATCCAAAACAGAGACTTCACGAGACTTCACACAGACTTCACACGTGAAAAGGTGAAATCTACATATCAGTCAGATATCTATTTTGAAGTATATTAATTTATGATTATCAAATTGTTCCATTAAGAAAAGCGTGAAGTCTGTGTGAAGTCTTGTGAAGTCTCATTAGCAGAAAACCTGTCTTAACCAATTATTACTCAGACGCTTTCGAAAAGCCTGTGAAGTGTGAAGACTAAAATAAACTTACTTTATAAGTTAAGAGATTGAATAAGAGCATCCTTCTGGATGCTCTTATTCAATCATCAGCTTCATTAATGATGCGTTTGGTTTCTTTCTTAAAGGCTAACCTATTATAAGTTTCGCCCTTGCACATCCAGCAACTACAAGGTGTTCCAGTAGTTTTATAAACCTTACTCCACTTCATTTTTGCTAAGTCAAACCAATGAGGATGTTGAATTCTATTACCCTCATCATCGATTGCTTCGCTCATAAATGGAGCATGATAAACCATGCGAGACTTAAACACTCGCTTTTGCTGGGCTCTACGCCAGCCTTTGTTTCTTGTTTCCATCGTCTCTATCAATTAAAAGGATTAGGTGAGACGATGTTACCTTATTCAAAATAAATACTTTCTTTTCCATACTATTACTATCTTTTAATCTTCAATTCTAAACATTTCACTTCTAAAGGCTACATAATATAAATCCAAAACAATATAAACCCAACAACTGGACATTTGTTTCTTCTATGATAGATGACTTGCAATTAGGGCAAATCATCTGCTTTGTCTTTTTTGCAAAAATCGATAAGTTGTAGCAAATCGTGGCACAAGGTAAGAATATTTTATGAGTTAATCAAAATAATGATGGATTATTCTTATCTTCGCAAAAAGAATGTCAATAATTGATCATTATAAAAGAACAAGATATGGAAAAGAGAACTACTCCAGATTTTATTACAGAACTACAGCCCAATGAGATTTTTGTATTTGGAAGCAATCTGGAAGGGATGCATGGCGGTGGTGCGGCATACATCGCCTATCGGAAGTTTGGAGCTATCATGGGACAAGGCGTGGGCCTGCAAGGACAGAGTTATGGAATTCCTACCATGCAAGGGGGTGTGGAAACCATCCGTCCATATGTGGATGAGTTCATAACATTTGCTAAGGAGCATCCCGAACTTACCTTCTTGGTCACTCGGATTGGCTGTGGCATCGCTGGTTTCACAGACGAGGAGATCACCCCTCTTTTTGAGGAAGCACATGATGTAGATAACATCGTGCTTCCTGAGGGATGGTAATCAGAACGGGACGCTCTGCTCTGGATAAAAGCCTGGCTCTGGAGGTGGAGGCGTAGCGGTGCTTCCTATAGGTGACGGACCGTTCATGCGTGATGGAATGACATCGGGAATCTGGTCGTCGTCGAGGTTCTGGAAGCGGGTGTACTGTCCTATAAAGCGCAGGTTCACATCGGCAATGGCACCGTTGCGGTGCTTGGCAATGATAATCTGCGCAATGCCACGAAGGTCGTTCCCCTGAT
Organism: Bacteroidaceae bacterium; assembly: GCA_017427065.1. Classification (GTDB taxonomy): domain Bacteria; phylum Bacteroidota; class Bacteroidia; order Bacteroidales; family Bacteroidaceae; genus Bacteroides. The sequence continues at coordinate 31,509 of JAFRTL010000022.1, forward strand.
CGTCAGTATAAATCTTGTAGTATTCCGGACGGTGGATGAAGCAGACCATATCGGCATCTTGCTCGATGGCTCCTGATTCACGCAAGTCGCTCAACTGTGGGCGACGGCTATCGGCTCCACTGGTACTCCTATCGCCTGTACGGCTCTCTACGTTACGATTCAACTGAGACAATGCGATGATAGGAATGCCCAACTCCTTGGCGAGTCCCTTTAACGAACGGGAGATGACACTCACCTCTTCCTGACGACTGTAGAATGACATGCCACTGGCATTCATGAGCTGCAGGTAGTCGATAATGATGATCTTCACGCCATGTTCCTTAACTAATCGGCGAGCTTTGGTACGAAGTTCAAACACGGAGAGTGAAGGGGTGTCGTCGATATAGAGCGGTGCATCGAGCAGGTCGCGCAATTTATAGTCCAACTGCTGCCATTCGTAATCAGCCAACTGTCCTGTGCGAATCTTGTCGCTTGGAATCTCACAGGTATTGGCAATGAGACGGTTTACCAACTGGAGGTTGCTCATCTCCAATGAGAAGAAGGCTACTGGGATATGTAGATTCACGGCCATGTTCTTAGCCATAGAGAGCATGAAGGCGGTCTTACCCATGGCAGGACGGGCAGCAATGATGATGAGGTCGCTCTTCTGCCATCCTGCCGTAATCTTGTCGAGCTCTGGGAATCCACTCTGCAATCCACTCAAGCCATCGGGACGGGCCGCTGCTGCCTGAATATTCTTATAGGCTTCCTCAATCACGGGATTGATCTGCGTATAGTCTTTCTTCACGTTCTGCTGAGAGATCTCAAACAGGCGTCCTTCTGTTTCCTGCATCAAGTCGTCCACATCGATGGTCTCATCGAAGGCCTTGGAGAGCACGTTGTTGGAGAAGGTAATCAGTTCACGCGACAGGGCTTTCTGGGCGATGATGCGGGCATGATACACCACATGCGCAGCAGAGGCCACCATACTGGTGAGCTGTGTAAGGTAGAAAGGCCCTCCCACCTCATCGAGTTCACCACGCTTCTCCAGTTGGTCCTTCACAGTGAGCAGGTCGATGGGACGCTGCGTCATGGCCAGATCGGTGATGGCGGAGAAAATGAGTTGGTGCCGATGCTCGTAGAATGATTCAGGCTTCAGCAGTTCGCTGACTTGCGAAAAGGCATCGCGCTCTATCATCATGGCAGCCAATACAGCTTTTTCCAACTCGGGTGCCTGTGGAGGAATGCGTCCGTAATCCGACACGGGTGTTGGGTCATTTTTCTTGGTAGTTCGAGATCTTCTTATTGTTTCTGGCATACGTTCTTATTTTTTTGCAGGGACAAAGGTAAAATAAAAAAACAGATTTCGCCTTGCGCTTACAGAAGAAGTTATTAACTTTGTATCAACAACCTGTTGATAACTTTTTTCTGACAATGCTGACATTTCCTTGCTGTAAGATAAACTTAGGACTGAACGTGACTGAGCGCCGCCCTGATGTTTACCATAATCTGGAGACTGTGTTCTACCCTATTCCACTGAATGATGCACTGGAGGTAGTGCTTCTCACGGAACCGTCGGAGGTGCCTTACCGACTTTCGCAGTATGGCACGGTGATCGATGGGGCTGTGGAAAAGAATCTGGTGGTGCGGGCGTATCTGATGTTGGCAGCAGACTTTCAGTTGCCTCCTGTGGACATTTATCTTTATAAGCACATTCCATCAGGTGCCGGACTAGGTGGTGGCTCTGCTGATGCGGCATATATGCTGTGTCTGCTGAATGATTTCTTCCATCTGCATCTTTCCGAAGAAACGCTGATAAGCTATGCCAGTCGTCTAGGAGCCGACTGTGCCTTCTTCGTGCATCGTCATCCGACCTTTGCCACGGGTATCGGGGATATCTTCACACCTATCGGCCTGGACTTAAAGGATTGGCAGATCGTCATCATCAAGCCTGATATCTTTGTCTCTACTGCGGAAGCTTTCAGGGGCATTACGCCACAGCATCCTAAGCGCTCGTTGCTTGATATTGTGAAGGAGCCAGTGGAGAATTGGCGCTATGGCATGGTAAATGATTTTGAAGAGAGTATTTTCCCGCATCATCCACGCATCGCAGAGATCAAGCAGCAGCTTTATGACATGGGGGCTGTGTATGCTGCCATGAGTGGTAGTGGCAGTTCTGTCTTCGGACTTTTCCAAAAAGAAAGTCCTGTTCCAAAGAAACAGGACTTCCCAGAGGATTTTTATTTCAGCTGTACGCTTTAGCTAAGTTTTCAGACCTTAAACTCCCCCTCTAAGATAGAGGGGGTGTCACATAGTGACAGGGGCGTATGATATCGACGTTTGATGATCATACTCCCTCCCAGCTTCGCCGTACTCCCCCTATAGGGGGAGAGTTTTTTGAAATATTATTTTACTGTGACTACGGTGCGGAGGTACTTCTTCAGTACGGGGGTACCATTGTCTTGTGCTTCCAGAATAAGATGGATGGTCTGTCCACTCTGTGCATCGGCAGGAACGGTGAAAGTGGTTTTTGCCGTAGCAGGACTGTCCACATTGACGGTACCTTCATAAGTACCTACCTTCCATTGCCACCACTTCAGTGTGAGTTGGTCGCCATCAGGATCCGTAGCCTTGGCATTCAATGTCACTTTCTCGCCAGGAGCTGCCATGATGCTCAGCGGACCAGTGACCACTGGATTATGATTGGCATCAGCATAGTTGGGAGTAACTGCCCATTGGAATCGCGCAGCAAAGTCGTTCATCACTTCCGGGAAGAAGTATGGCATCTCTGTATCAGGGGCCCTCATTGCGGCATACTGTGCCTCCATCGATGCATTGGGGTCGATCTTCACTTCACGCATACGACCGCTCCAGCCGCCCCATGTCTGGTCTTGCCAACCACGTAGACCGTTGTCTATCATCTGGAGGTAACAGAAGGTATCTCCTTCGCCTAAGAAAGAGCCCTTGGGCTGGATGTTGCGCAACCACAGACGATAGCCCTCTGCTTCGAGTTCTTCGGCCGTCTTACCACTCTCACCAAAGTAGTCGTACACATCACCCTTCACCATCTGCTTACCATCGCCCCACACGCGGTAGAGTTCGCCCAAAGGACCTTTGGAACGGATGTTATCTTGCACCCATTCGGGAGAAAGGTAGTACTGGTATTCGGGCTTTACAGACATGAATGCCATGTACGACAAAGGTACGGTGCTACCACGCAGGCTTTGTGTCTGAATGTCGGGCCATGCCTTGCCGATATAATTGGGATAGGTACCGTCCTGATCGCCCGACATGCACATCACGGCTTTCTCGGACACTTTCTTATAGATGGCATCCCACTGAGCAGTTCCCTTATACTCATCTTCGATACTGCGCAGAGCGGCTGCCACTGAACTGGCACCACCCCATGTCTGCAGGAACACAGGACCAGGTTTATCGTCCAACAGTACCTGCTTGATGAGGTTGGAACCCTCCGTATCCTTGGAATAGTCGCCCTCGAACTCCACGTTGCCCCATTTCACGAGGCTGCGTACTTGCTCTGGTATGGGATAGTCGGCATTGTGTACCTTCAGATTGGGATAAGCCTCGGAGTAGGCATCTACCACATCGTCAATGAAACGTTCTCCAGGGGCCCAGCGCCAAGAGGTCTGAGGGCCCAATCCGATGTTGGCATACTCGCTGCCTTCACGGAACTTGGTAGTGCCCTGTCCATCGCCCTTCCAATGGAACTGACTGCTGGTATAGATGATACCCTCTGTCTGGAAATCGGTTAGATAGAGGATGTAGCGAATCAGGGAATTGTTGTCGTCCAACTCGGGATCGCACGTCACGATGATGCGAGGCTTAGGTACTTGCTGCGTTGCTTCTTGAGCACACCCCACTAGGAGCCACGCGGCTGCGAATGCAAATAAATATTTCTTCATACTATTTTATTTTTGTTTTTTGGCAAATGCTTCTATTTTGGCTTCCATGTCACTGAACATCAGTCGGGTGTCGATGCGGTCATAAACGCGGATCTGACGCCCATTATGAGTGTAGCGATAGCTGCCATCCTCAGCTATCGTAGGAATGGTAACATATTGGTAGTGGGAAGACGAAGGATCGGTCTCAAAGTTGCTCTGAAGCGCTGTCATCAGCACCAAGGGACTATCGCCCAAGATGTAGGTCTCTCCCATCGAACGGCCATTGCGTCCCACCATCATTGCTGCCAAAGAGTCGTAGAGATAGGCACCCAACTTACCTAAGGGGCGCACCTTCACATCAAGCTCCGTCATACTGTACATACACTGGCGATAAACATCGCGTGGAATCTGCCAGATGCGGATATCACTCTGATTAAAAATGGTGCGTGCCGCTGCGATGCTCAGATTCAAATTATATTCTGGCATGGAATAACCAGGAGGCACGATGGCGCCTGTTTCCTGATATTCCTGTCCGCCAATCCAAATGAGGATGATGTTCTTCCCGATTTCTGGATTCATCAGCCATGCGGAAGCGATGTCAGTGAGTGGCCCCCCAACACAGACATACAGCGGACGCTGTGGCGTAGCTTTCAAAGCTTCCTCCACAATGAGGCGGGCACCCTCCGACTCCACGGGTTTAGTAGAATCCGTCATCTTCACTGGCGCTCCAGGCACCACCTTGAATTGGCCCTGCACGCCCATGACTTCCAGAAATTCATTGACCTTATTGACGGACATCTCGGCTTCGTCCTTGCCTTGAAGGTTGGCGAAGAATCCACGTCCGTTGCCATTCAGATGGGCACCAATGATGCCCTTGATGTCGCAGGAAGGTGAAAGGACATGATGTGCCAATTGGAATAATCCGTCGGGATCACCCATGAAATCATTGTCGATGATGACACTGTAACGCTTGCCTGTAGTGAAAGGTTCGCCAACTGTCTGTGCATTGAGCAGGCTTCCCATCCAAAGAAAAGCTAAAACGATAACTATAAAATGCTTTTTCATTATATGAATGTTTTCTTTGATTATTACGTTTACAAACTTAAGCATTATTATTGGATTATTTATCGTAAATTCGCTATTTTTGCAACTAGAAACCAATATGTAACCTTAGTTTGATATTCAACAATGAAACGTTTTAATCACTGGCTGCTTATCCCTTTGATCTTGTTCATCGGCTTCATCGTCCTCTCCAGATGTGTGAAAACCCGTCCGGAGGCTGCTATGCCAAGTGATGGTTCTGAAAACTTTGTGACGCTGACCGATGCGGTGCCTGATGCGATTCTGGAGATCCGCTATTTCAGTACGTACAACTTTGTGGGGAAGCGTATCGATGGTTATCTGGAACCAACGGCCTTGATGACCAAAGTAGCAGCCGACAGTCTTCGTGCCGTAAGTGATGACGTAAAGGCACAGGGTTACCGTCTGAAGATCTACGATGCCTACCGTCCGCAAATGGCAGTGGATCACTTTGTCCGTTGGGCTAAAAATATTTCTGACACGTTGATGAAAAGATATTTCTATCCCGATGTGGACAAGTCGTTACTCTTCGAGCAAGAATACATTGCAGCGAAGAGTGGTCATACTCGTGGATCAACCGTAGACCTGACGCTGTTTGACATGCAAACGGAGAAAGAGCTTGATATGGGTGGTACGTTCGACTGGTTCGGACATGAGAGTCATCCTGTCTTTGGGGGAAATCCAGAGACCGCTACATACCTTCCAAACGATACGATAACGGCAGAGCAGTTCGCTCATCGCATGATTCTCCGCCAAGCGATGTTACGCCATGGATTTCGTCCTTTATCTTCAGAATGGTGGCATTTCACATTGGATAATGAGCCATTCCCCGACACGTATTTCAATTTCCCTGTAAAACTGTTGAACAGATAATTCCTTTATGCATAACGTACTTGTGAAAATCTTGAAAACCTTAGGCATCATTGCTGCCATTCTGGTGGTGCTTTTCGTCATTGCCATCTTCATCGTAGAATCGCCTACTATACAGAACAAGGTGATGAAGAGAGCCACGGCCATGCTCACGGAGAAACTAGGACGACGCGTGGAAGTGGAAAAAGTAAACATCAGTCTTATCAGACAAAGTGTCGGTCTCTATGGCGTGGAAATCGGAGATAAGGAAACTCCTCCTGTACTGCAATTGGAACGATTGGAATTCGGATTCGAACTGCTGCCACTGTTGCACAAGCGCATCGTGGTGGAGGACGCCAAGATCGAAGGAGTTGAAGCGTCTTGGATCTCTCAGACGAAAAAGGGACCGATGGACAATCAGGCCATCATACGTAAGGTAATTGCCAGCATCGACGGAGAGCAAAGCGACGTCAACATCCAAGGGTTTCATTATCGCACGGACAATCACCTGCCTCGCAAAAACGAAAATAAGCCCAAACATGGAGCATTTGATCCGGGGCATTTCGACATCATGGCCAATATGAAGCTTCGCATCGACACCATCAGCAAGGATACGCTTGTGGGCCAACTGCTGGAATGTAAGGCGCAAGATACGTTGATGGGCTTTGACATTCGGGACCTCCATGCCAAGATTCAAACCAATTACAAAAAGGCCGATATACAAGACCTGACGTTGCAGCAAGGCAATACCGTACTCAATGTGTTAGAAGCAGAGCTCACACTGCCCAGTAAGAAAGAAGAACGGACATTGGCCTTTACCACGGGTACTATCACTGCACGTACACAGTTACGTGACATTGCACGGACTTTTGCGCCTCCATTGGAGTACTTTGAGCTGTCGTTGAATCTGACTCTCCACATGAGCATGGCCAACAAGCAGATGGCCTTCCGCGACATACATGTCACCACGGATGATGGAAAACTGCAAATTGATGCCAATGGTGATCTGTTGAAGACACAGCCAAAAGATTCCCTCGATCTCCGTTTCCATATCGACCACATGACAGCCAAGAGTGGCATCGCCGAAGAGATCATCAATCAGTTCTCCGTAAAGAAACTGATGATGAAACAGCTCCGTGTGCTTGGTGCCATCAGCTATGTGGGCAATCTCAATATTCTTTACAAGAAGGAACGGTTTAATGGTGTGATCCAAACCAACACCGGAGCCATCAATGCAAATATCACCCATGATGGTATGGACAAATGGATGAGCGGACGGGTGGTTACCAAAGGGTTCGATCTGGGAAAGACCATGGACATTAAAGTCCTGAGAACCATCGATTGTACAGCCGATTTCAAGATCGACATCTCCAAGCCCCGCACCGCGGAGAAAAGAAGACTGAAAGGTGGCAAACTACCAATCTGTACCGTGAATGCAACGGTGGATGACTGTATCTTCGAAGGTTTGCACTTCAGACACCTCACGGCCGATATCGACAGTGACTGCGCAGAAGCCATCGGACACCTCCGTAAGAACGGAAGAATCCGCGACCTCTACTGTACCTTTACATTCACGGATACGGATGATATGCACAAGATGAAGATTAGCAAACCTGGAATCAAGTTCCACCTTCCTGTCAAGAGAAGCAAGAAGTAGTTCAGATCCTGTTTAGCAACTCCTTTGGTAAAGTCGGCATGGCACCATTCTGTGTGCAAACGTAAGCACTGACTTCCACGGCCAACTTATGGGCTTCTTCCATTGGCAATCCTTTCAAGATCGCTGCACAGAAGGCGCCTGTAAAGCTATCGCCTGCTCCTACGGTATCAGCTACCTCTACTTTCGGAGTAGCTTGGAAGGAGAGCTTTCCTGGCGTGAATACGTAGCTGCCCTTTGTCCCACAAGTAAGTACCACCATCTGAAGACCATACTTGCCAAGCAACAGCCACGCGATGTTCTCCATGTTCAAGCCGGAATAGCCAAACATACGGGCAACTGTCTCTATTTCTTCGTCATTGATTTTAAGGATATCGCACCGAGTGAGAGATTCCTGTATCACTTCCTTGGTATAGAATTGCTGACGCAGATTTATGTCGAAGATCTTCAGACAATCATCTGGCGTAGCATCCAAGAAGCGATAGATGTTCCTTCGTGACACCGCATTGCGTTGTGCCAAAGAGCCGAAACACACAGCACGACAATGACGAGCCACTTCTTCCATCTCAGGTGTGAATGGGATATTGTCCCATGCCACCTTCTCCATAATATCATACGTAGGTACCCCTTTGGAATCAAGCTGTACTTGCACGGTACCTGTATCATAAGGCACCCGTGGCATCAAGTAATGCAAACCATGTTCTTCTAATGAAGCAATAGTCTCATCACCCAATTTATCTTCTCCCAACGCACTCACTGCCAAGGCATTCTCCTGTCCCAGGAACAAGCCAGCATGATAGGCAAAATTTGCTGGAGCACCCCCCAGTTTCTTTCCTTCTGGAAGCACATCCCACAGTGCCTCTCCCAGTCCTACAACGTATCTTTTTTCTTCCATAAATCTAAGCTCTTAACCCTTAACTCTATTAATGTACGTAAACAGATAAATCACTCCGATAGCCATGACGATGACGGCTCCAGCTTGTCCAATGGCATCACTGGCAAAGCCCATGATCAACGGGAACACCGTACCTCCGAAAAGGCCCATGATCATCAGTCCGCTCACTTCGTTCTGCTTCAGAGGCATGGCGGTGATAGCTTGTGTAAAGATCAATGGGAAGATGTTGGAGTTGCCGTATCCCACCAGTGCAATGGCGGTGTAAAGCACTGCCTTGGATGAACCAAAAAATAGTCCGCACATGGCGAGGGCCATCATCACTACAGAAATGATGAAGAATACCCGATTATTCATCACTCGCAGGAAGTAAGAACCCGTCAGACAGCCGATAGTACGGAAGATGAAATAGAGCGACGTGGCGAAGGCAGCATCGTTCAGAGTCATACCTAAACGTTCCATCAAAATCTTCGGAGCCGTGGTATTGGTACCAACATCGATACCCACATGGCACATGATGCCAAGGAAAGAGAGCAACACAATGGGTGTACCAAGTAACTTAAAGCATTCCACGAAAGTTGAAGGCTTACCTTCGATAGGCTCCTCTTCAATCGAGGTGATGCCCAACCATGACGTTGCCAACAGACCCACTACAAAGTAGATGGCAAACAATGCCCTCCAATCCAGTCCGAAGGATGGTATCACCTGTGTGGCGCCCCACATGGCCAAATAAGGTGCAAGGAAGGAAGCGATGGCCTTCACAAACTGTCCGAAAGTCAGCGTAGAAGCCAAATTCTTTCCACCTATTACACTGGAAACCAACGGATTGAGTGATGTCTGCATCAAGGCATTACCAATGCCCAACAGCGAGAACGACACCAGCATCACGCCAAAGGAATTACCGAAAAGCGGAATGAACAAGGACAGCACCGTGACTGCCAAAGAGAGCAACACCGTCTTCTTACGTCCGATCTTATTCATCAGCATGCCCGTAGGCACGGAGAAGATGAGGAACCAGAAGAACACCAATGAAGGGAATATATTGGCCGTACTGTCGTTCAGCGCCAAATCTTCTTTTACATAATTGGACGCAATGCCCACCAAATCCACGAAGCCCATGCAGAAGAAGCAGAGCATCAATGGTATTAAAGCCGTTTTATTACTTTTACTCATGTCGTAATTTATTATTGAGAATTGAAAATTGAAAATTGAGAATTACTATCCAGAGGGGTTTACCCTGCGCAGCTATAATTGTCAATTGTTAATTTCATAAATCGTCGCCTTACCACCCTTCACAGTGAGTGTATTGTAAGGCTCCGAAGGAAAGACAAGGTTTGTCATCGCTAATCTGCCATCAGTATCCAGCACCTCGATACTGCATTTGTCGATGAAGAGACGCAGCTGCTTCAACGGTCCATACACTGGAGCTACCGTTTCGCAAGGGAATGCCTCACTAAAGCCCACTGCCCCACTCTTTGTACGATCCATCGTGAAGGTTTGCTTCGCAGCATCATACGTCATCGTTACCTCTTCGCCTTTAGCGTTAGAGAGCACCAGTTGTGTGTTCTTGCGCACATCTACCACGATCTCACAAGTTTCTGTAGGCGCTTTTACCTTCGCTCCACGCAAGGCCAAAAGCTCTTTCGATGGTGTCACACCTACGTATGTCTCACCATTGTACGTAAACAAATCCAGATCACGAGGCACACTGTTCGCAGAGCGGAACTGCATCGTAGGAACTTGATTGGCATACTGCCAGTTGCTCATCCATGCCAACGCTATCACACGATTATCAGGCGCATTAGAGAAAGTCACTGTGGCATAATGGTCCTTACCATAATCCATCCACTTCGATACTTCAGGCGCACTCTCACACGTGAAACGATGGCCATCAAACTGTCCTACAAAGTATTGTGTAGCGCTGCCACCAAAAGGACCACCTGGATTGATGTTGCATACCAGCATCCATTTAGATTGTCCTGTTCCACGTACAGGAAGCTTTACAAGATCGGGGCATTCCCACACGCCACCATGACTGCCATACCCTTCGCCAAAGCTGCTTTCATACGTCCACTCCTTCAAATTTGCTGAAGAGTAGATACGCATCTGCTGACCAGCTGCCAGGATAAGATTCCACTTCTTGATATCCTCATTCCAGAACACCTTCGGATCACGGAAATCGGGCACATTCAACGTCAACACCGGATTGCCAGCATACTTAGTGAATGTCTTACCACCATCTGTACTATAAGCGATCGACTGCATCTGTGAGGCTCCTGCCGACGTATAGAACGCCACTACCGCTCCAGCTCCAAAGCCAGCGGTATTGTCCTTATCAACCACAGCAGAACCACTGAAGACAGACCCCAAGCCATCGCTCCATATCACGGGCGACTGAGCTTCCCAATGAATAAGGTCACGACTTGTGGAGTGTCCCCATGTCATGTTTCCCCACATGGAGCCATAAGGATTCCACTGGAAGCTGAGGTGGTAAACCCCATCTTTATAATACATGCCGTTAGGATCGTTCATCCATCCATAAGCAGGGGTATGATGGTAAACTGGACGGAATGCTTCACGATTAGTCGTATCGAATGTATTGCTGAACTTCAGTTCCTTCCAACAGGAGAGATCCGCAATGGTACGCTCGCCATTTTGGCCGAATCTTACGCTGAAATCCAGCGAGTTAGCACCATTTAATTCAAGTGGTACATAATAATCAATTCTATCAGTTGCCAACCTTACAGAGAATGTCTGTACTACTTTGTGATCTGTTCCCAGCACGTTAACTGTAGCATTTATGCCCTGTTCCTGCACAGGGATAAGCAGGTACTTAGAAGTCTGATTAACACGCACCAATGCACGCTGTCTGCTCACGATCTCGGGGGTCTGTGCCCATGTCCATGTGCCTATCAGCAACAGGACAAACATAAAAAGTGTTTTTCTCATTTCTTAGTTTTTTAGTTAACTAACTGCAAACATAAAAAAATATTTTGAGACATTCGTAGGAACGTCCCAAAATATTTATGAGAGATGCGGCTTTTAGGTGCAGAGGATCAGAAGATGTACTGGGTAGTTATCATCAGTCGATGATTGTCAACCGAATGCGTTTGCTTTACACGAGCTTTAGCATCAGGAATTCCATACCAAGCAGTGGTCCAGTTATATTCTGCTCCAAACTTAAAATGGGACAGATTGTAGCTAAGTCCAAGCACCACAGTTGCAAGTTGGTCTATATTGATTCCTGTGCCTACCAAGGAAGTCACATTCTTTGTAGCCCCTAAGTTCTTGGAATAGCCACCTAAGAAATTGAATCGCCATTGGCTTCCGTATGCAAAGTTCAACCATGAATGAGAGATGCGCAAAGGAGCATATTCCAATTCACCTGTTCGGGCATCCACACTACTCACACCATAGCCACCTAAGGTATTAATCATGGTCATATTACTAGTGAGATAGCTCTTGGCAGCCAACAACATCTTACTATCCTTATAGCGAAGGTGAACCTCTGGAGAAATGGTTGTAAGACGTTCATTCACCTTATAACCCAAATCGCTTTGGTCACGGAATTTCAATGACATCAGTTCGGCTCCAATACCAGCACTGACATATTGGTCATGATAGTCGAATCCTACAAATAGTTCAGGAATTCCACTTTTGCGGAGATAGTCGGAACTTGCTCCATTAGGACCAGTACTCTTATTCTGTGCCTGCCAAGCGGCTGCAACTGTGAACATGAAGCCATTAGTATCATATCTATAGCGAATCTGTGGCGCTCGGTCGTCGGGATTGTAGGGAGCTCCAGAATTAATATCAAGTATTTCTGGAGTTACTGTGCCATATAGGGGATGCCATGTTTGACCAAGCAAAAGAGATGAAGTTCCCCAGTCTAAATTGAAATAGGCATGGCGCACACGTAAGATACCAACATTGGAGCCATTGCCACGAAAGTCCATTTCTACATTAGCAGAAGTCTTCGCGGAACCCAAATCAGGACCAGTCACGTTCACTCCCAGACGTGTACGCATATTATAGAGGTTGAGGTCGCCAGAGGCATTGATATCCTTACCGACTGTATCATACTTCTTATTCAAAGGGAAGAGGTAGAAAGAACCCTCCTCTGATGTCTGGCTCTGACGGGTACTATAAAACACGTCATTGCGCACAGAACCATAAAAATTGTAACTAAAACCTGCCTTTTGAGCATTAGCAGCCTGTGCAGCAAGTAAAATTAAAGAAACGCTTGCAAATAATATATTTTTACTTTTCATATATGCTAAATTTTGAACAAAATAAGGGCCGACACAGTGAGTGCCGGCCCTCACCTCTCTATTAAACCAATCTGCTATGAAAATTTATTTATTATTCTGATCCGTTAAGATAAACTGATAGAGGGCATACATGCGCGCACCTATTTCATCACGCACACGATGGTACTCACTATCAATGAACTCAGGCGTACCTACAGCCTCGGAAGGATCATCGAAGCCCACGTGCATGCGACACTTCACTTCCCCATCAAAATCTGGACAAGTCTTGTAAGCATTGTCGCAAACTGTAATCACGTAGTCCCAACTTTGGTCCACATACTCACTTACATTGTGAGGGGTATGATCACTGATATCGATACCCAGTTCTGCCATCACACGCACGGCATTAGGATTGATGGCCTTAGATGGATTCACACCACCAGAATAGATTTGGATGTTTTTGTCATAAGAAGCGAAGAAACCATGGGCCATCTGGCTGCGGCAGGTGTTTCCTGTGCAGAGCACCAGAATTTTCACTGGTTTCTTCAGCTGATTCTTAATCTGAGCTTGGGCGCCCGTCATGCAAAATAATGCCATCAACAGGCTGAGGATGAATACTTTCTTCATTGTTCTTCTATTTAAATGTTTATTTATATGTGGATTATACTATTTCTACAAAGCGGTGAGTAGGATTAGGACGACCTGGTTGCAAGAACTTCCATGCCAATTCTGTCTGTTCGAACTTATCTGCAAGCAGGTGTTTCAATGCTGCACGAACCAATTCATCCAGATGCTCTGGTGTAGTTTCCACACGGGCATTGATGACGATGGTGGCTTCTGTGCCCTTACCTGCATCCCCACGCAGTGTCACTGTGCGACTATCTTGTGTCAAGTTGCTTACAACAAAGGCATTGCCATTCTCTACGATGGCTTTCACATGTCCTATAGGCAGCCCTTCTTTCTCGAAGGTCTTAGCAAGGCCTTGGATAAATGTTTCTGCCAACTGGTTCCAATCTGTAATTTCAGTACTCAAGAGTTTCACTGTACCATTGAGCCATCCCAGCACTGCTTCTCCATGAGCGTAGCGATCATAATCTATACGAAGCAGCTTCTTACCAACATCTGTGCGAGACATGACTTCCTCTATCCATGCTTCCATGCCATCACCCTTCAAAGCGCTCACTGCCATTACTGTAGAGGTAGGATATTTCTCTGCCAACTTCTGCATTAGTTCTACCTTCTGTGCTGGTTCCAATACATCCGTCTTTGTCAGTACTAGGATATCGCTTTCTTCCAGCTGCTTACCAAAGATATATGCCGCATCTGGATGAAGTCCGCCATTGCCACCTTCGAGGATAGAAGGCAAACGGTTTGGATCGGCCAATACGGTAAATGGAGCCAATTCCAGATCTGCACCATGAAACTTCTTCAATGGCTGAAGAATGGTGGCAGAGAGGTCGGCACAGCTACCTACAGGCTCTGCGATAATGACATCAGGTGCGCCGTTCTTCAGTTTTTCTATCGCTTCCGTGAATCCGTTGAAATTACAGCAGAAACAACTTCCACTTACCTCTGCTACTGAGAGTCCTGAGAGTTTCAGAATGGCACTATCGACCAATTCTGGTGCTTGGTCATTGGTAATCAAACCAACTTTCATTCCTTTGTTGATAAAATGCTTAGCAGTTTCCCAAAGCAAAGTGGTCTTTCCAGCACCGAGGAAACCACCTACGATAATTAATCTAGTCATGTGTATGAATTATGAATTAAAAATTATGTATTATTTCTTCTTCATGGCTGGCTCCAACACCTTCGTAAAGAAATAAGTAGCTACCGCACCTCCAAGAATAGGGCCTAAGATATAAACCCAGAAGAAGCCACCCACACTGTCGGGGAAGGCAGCACTACCCCATCCTGCTATCCATGCCACTACACGAGGTCCAAAGTCACGTGCAGGATTGAATCCTGCTTGTGTGAGTGGAGCAATCAGTGTAATACAGATAGATACGGTAAGTCCAATGAAAAGCGGAGCGATGTTGCTGTCTGGACGTCCCACATTGCAATCTTCCGTGAAGCAGAAGATAAACAGTACTAATACAAAAGTTCCCACAGCCTCTGCGGCGATAGCCAATGGCATAGAAACCGTTGATACGAGCGCATCGCCAGGATTAGGATAGAATTCGCCAAACATACGTGCAGTATCCACAGAAGCAGCTGTGCCACGCTCAATGCCATGTGCCAATTCGTAAGTTTCAATCGAAGGATTGAACAACCAGAAAATCATAGCGCCAGCAAGCAATGCACCAACAAATTGAGCCAACAAATAGCCAGGCAATTTGGCAGCAGGCATACGCTTTCCCAAAACCATAGATACAGAGACTGCAGGATTAAGATGAGCTGGACACAGATGACGAGTGACATAGATAGCTAGTGCGACAGCCAAACCCCACACGATAGCTATCTGAAAAATGCTGGTGTACTCACCAAACAACACAGCTACAGCGACTGAGCCGCAGCCAAACAAAGTCAGGATGAAAGTTCCTAAAGCTTCTCCAAGAATTTCTTTCATAAAATAATTGTTATCAGAATATAGTTTTTCTGATACAAAAATAATAGGAAAGTCTTTCCGAAGCTTACGTCTTTACTTCAATGGGATGAAATGCTATATCGAAAACGAAAACGAAGGATTATTTGCCATTTTGCGAACTACGAATAGAGGGGAGGTCATATCACGTTCTTGCTTTATTGGAACTTATTTATCCGCAAGATTCACCTTCTTTTTTCACACAATTGGCAAAGAAAGTAGAAAACATGTGACGGGCGATCTCCCAATTGCCACGATTGATGCAGTACTTCACTTTTGGACCTTCTATTTCTCCTTGTATCAAACCAGCATCCTTCAATTCTTTCAAATGCTGTGAAACGGTAGCCTTAGCAATAGGAAGTTCCTCATGAATCTGACCAAAATAGCAACACTTCATCTGAGCCAGAAAGTTGAGGATGGCAATACGTGTGGGATGTCCCATGGCTTTGGCAAAGCGTGCCAACTTTTCCTCACGTGCTTTCTGCTCTTGTGGAGTCAGTTCCCTGTTGTAGTAGAATGTCTTATCCATTTTCGTAGTTTCTATTTGCAAAGGTAGTGAAAAGGAGGCACAATGACAAATATTTACCCAGTTAGGGAGTAAAACTTTCCTAACTGGGCAAAAAGATTTTGGTAACTAAAAAAATTTATTTCACTTTATAGGCAGCCAAGTATTCCCCATGACGCACATACATGATGCCATTGCTGACAACGATGTGAGCCCAATTAGGACCAGATCCCTTAGTAATGCGGAACTCGCTCACCACATCAAACTTATCTTTCGTAGGACGAACTAAGCCCACGAAACCTCTACGCTCATCGTAGGTGTAGAGCATGCCATCAGCATAGACCGTTGACCCCTTGCCCTTACCTCCACTCCAAGCCTCGTTGTAGAGGGTTTTACCTGTAGCGAAGTCTACTGCGACCCAGTTTCCGCTGGTGTTGTTCACCCAGTTGGATCCATAAACCACACCGTCAACGAGCACATAGCCACCATGATGGGTGCTAAGGTCGTCGTTTTTCCATGCCACGCTGACGCTCTTCAGGTCGTCTGCCAACTTGAAGGCTGTAGTATTGATGCCATAGCCCTGTGAGAAGACCAGGATACCGTCCTTGAAAATAGGACCATTAGGGCAGATGTTCTCCCAAGGTGAAGATGGATACCATCCAGTGGCTGTCCACTGAATCTCACCAGTTTCCACATCGGCACCATAATAGAAAGTATTTGTGCCACCTACAATCTGGCGTTTGCCATTCCATGTGATAAGGGTCGGCTGCACATAGTTGCGAGATTCGCCTAAAGAACGCGACTTCCAGATTTCTGCGCCCGTTTCTTTGTCGAGAGCTACAATGGTGGTTTGGTTGCCTCCAGGACTGTAAATCACCTTATTGTCGACCACCAGAGGACATTCGGCAGTTCCCCAATTTCCTGTGGTGCTGCCATACTTGGCAGTTCCATCTACCGTCCACACGATGCTGCCATCAGCAATGTTGATGCAAGCTATCTCACCCATGCCACTAATGACATAGGCCTTACCGTCAACGATGGTCGGTGTAGTACGCGTTTCAGGATAGCTGTCTTTCCAAGGCTTTCCATAAGAGGTTTGATAGAGGGTCTTGCCAGTGCTGTCAATGGCGAAGAACACTTCCTGAGTCTTGTCTTCGTTCATGCCAGTAATATAGACAGTACCACTTAATACGGCTGGACTTGAATAGCCCTGCACCAAATCCGAATTTTCCCAAATCAGCTGAGGTCCGCCTTCTGGCCATTGTTTCAACAATCCGCTTTCAGCACTATAGATGCCATCGCGATTAGGACCACGGAACTGTGTCACATCCTGATCAGACGAGAAGCTGATAGCTACAGTCTGCATTTCATTACCAGAGTTCTCCACGACGTTGGCTTTGGCATTGTTGCCACAACCAGTGGTAATGCCCGAACATGCAATTGTCATGCTAAGGCAGAAAAACTTAAAAATACGCATAGTAAGAATATTAGTTGTTTGTTACTTCACTTTAAATGCCGCCATATATTCACCATGACGCACGTACATCACACCTCTATTAATAACGATGTGAGCCCAACTTGGACCGGAACCTTTGCTCACGCGGAATTCACTTACCACATCGAACTTATCTTTTGATGGGCGCACTAACCCCACGAATCCTCTGCGCTCATCGTATGTATAGAGCATGCCATCAGCTGCAACTACAGATCCCTTGCCTTTACCTCCACTCCAAGCAGTGTTGTAAAGCGTCTTGCCTGTATTCCAATCTATAGCCACCCAGTTGCCAGAGTTGTTGTTTATCCAATTGGAACCATAGACTACGCCATCTATCAGCACATATCCACCATGATGTGTGTCTAAGTCATTAGTCTTCCACACTTTTGATGCTGCAGTCATAGAGTCATTGAGTTTCACCAAATAGCCACCAGTGTCATAGCCTTCAGAGAAGAACAGTTGGCCATCCTTAAATAGCGGAGCATTCGGAGCTATGTTCTCGTAGGTGTTCGGACTTGGCCAATCAGTAAAAGTCCATTCAATGTCTCCATTGTCTGGATTAATACCAAACAATACCTGTTCGAGGCCTCCGATGATCTGACGCTTCCCGTTCCACGTCACGAGTATAGGGGAAATATAGGCACTACCGGCACGAAGTGACTTGGCTTTCCAAATCTCCTTGCCCGTTTCTTTGTCAAGAGCTACCATCGCCGTCTGGCTTCCACCAGGAGTATAGATGACCTTGTTGTCATACACCAGCGGACACTCTGCAGTACCCCAATGACCTGTCTTGCCTCCATAGGTACTTAGTCCATCGACCTTCCACACGATCTTACCATCGGCTATGTTGATGCAAACCACTTCACCACTACCACTTACCACATAAGCCTTGCCATCAACGATGGTAGGTGTGGTGCGCGTCTCTGGATAGGCCTGGTTCCAAGGCTTACCGTAAGCCACCGTATATACCTTTTTACCATCAAGCGAATAGGCATTAAATGTCTCTGCCGACTCATTCTCATTCATTCCAGTGACGTAGAGTTTGTCACCTACTATCACAGGAGTGGAATAACCCTTACCTACATCGTTGGTTTCCCACAGCATCTCAGGACCATCTGCAGGCCACTGTTTCAACAATCCTGTTTCTGCATACTGACCGTCACGTGCGGGACCACGGAAGGTATTCATGTCTTGTGCTGAAATACCCAGCACGCAAAAGTTCAAGACTACGATACCTAAAACTTTCTTTTTAATTAAGTCATTCATTTATTTATAAATTTAGTTGTTATTTAATTGAAAAGGCGGCAAAATACTCACCATGCCGAATGTACAATACTCCGTTATTGATAACAGGATGAGCCCAGCTGGGACCAGAACCTTTGGTGATACGGAATTCGCTAACTACATCGAATTTCTCACGACTAGGTTTAACAAGTCCTACGAAACCACGACGTTCATCGTAAGTGTAGAGCATGCCATCACAGTAGATGATAGAGCCTTTGCTCTTGCCACCACTCCAAGCGTTTTCCCACAACGTCTGTCCTGTATTCCAATCAATAGCTACCCAGTTTCCGCTAGTATTGTTTATCCAGTTAGAACCATAGATCACACCATCAAGTAGAATCTGATGGCCATGATGCGTGTCAAGATCTTCATTTTTCCATACAAGTGACACTGCCGTAGCATCATCATTAAGCTTCAGCTTCATAGCTCCCATATCATAGCCATTGGAAATGAAAATCTCACCTTCATTATATATAGGAGTATTAGGAGCTATAGACTCAAATCCTCTGGAACGATCTTCGGAATTGCGTCCCCAGTCGTTATATTTCCAAACGATATGTCCATCGTCAGGATTCACACCGATCACTGTGTTTTGCGTTACACTGACTATCTGTCTATGTCCATTGTGCGTCAGCAGTAAAGGAGATGTATAATTACTCTGCTCATGCAATGACTCAGACTTCCACAGCACAGAGCCATCAGCCTTGCTTAAAGCGACCATGGTGGTCTCATCGCCTCCAGGCATGAAAACTACCTTGTCATCATAGATAAGTGGGCATTCTGCAGTGCCCCAATTACCAGTCTTACGTCCAAACAATTTATCGCCCTCAACTTTCCAAACGATGCTGCCATCATTGGTCTGAATACATACCACATCGCCTGAACCGCTGATGACATAGGCCTTGCCGTTTTCAATGGCAGGTGTAGTTCTGGTTTCTGGATAGGACTTTGTCCATGGCGTACTATAGACGGTAGCGTAAATCTTTTGACCATCAAGAGTGAATGCATAAAACACCTCATGGCTTTCATCCTCATCCATACCAGTAATGTAGAGTCTATCGCCTACAATAACTGGACTAGAATAGCCCTTACCTATTTCTAAAGTCTCCCATAAAAGCTGTGGTCCATCTTGAGGCCATTGCTTCAATAGCCCTGTTTCATCGTATTTGCCATCTCGATGTGGGCCTCGCCAGCCATAAATGGTTTGAGCAGTCATACTCTGAACTCCGATGAGCAAGAATGCGAGTAAACTTAAATACTTTGTCATTTCTTTCATAACCATTTTCATTATGTTAAATCATTGATAATTGTTTCTAACTTGCTTGCTGCCACATCTATATTATAGCGCTCAGCTGCTAGTTTCTTTGCAGAATGGCTGCATTGCTCCCACAAACCATTTGTAAGGAACAGGTTCTCTAATGTCTTTGCAAGCGTTTCTGCATCATTAGGCTCATAAATCAAGCCTGCCGTATCCACTATTTCATTGAAAGAACCAATGTAAGGTTCTACTGCTGGAACGCCTGCTGCGAAAGCCTCAAGCAGATACAGCCCTACACTTTCTTCAAATTGAAGAGGTACTGCTATGACAGAAATCTGTTTATAAAAAGCAGCATGGTGCTCCCAATTATATGTCTCCTCTATAGTTACATCGCTTTTGTAAGGTGCCAACAGTTTGCGGATTTTGCTTAAAAACGCCTTGTCCTGAGAAGTGTATCCTCCGCCAATGCGCAACTTCAGTCTTGGAATGGTATTCCATGTCTTCAATAAAACAAAAGCCTCTGCTAAAACTTCTAATCCATCTGACTGATTCATACGATAGAAAAAACCTATCGTTGGATCTTCTGGATGAGTGTCAATAGAATATTTCTCTATATCTACTCCAGGATAGACTACATGGACAGGTGGCGTATTATTTCCATGCGGACTCCTGTTTAATAGTGCTATCACCTTTTCTTTATAATACCGACTCGTAGTGATCACTGCATCCGTATATTTCAGATTTTCAGAAATGCCTTGCCAAGCCAATGCGGCATCCTCCTTGCGAAGTCCGTCTATCCACACTTCTTCATCTTGTGCCAGACACAAAATCTTAAGAGACGGAGCCTTTTCCTTCAATGCCTTGGCAATGCCAACCAACATAGAAGAGGATATATAAACAGCATCTGGTTGCTCTTTATTTACAATCCAATCAATCATTTCCTGCACCATATTGCCAAAAGTCATGCCTTCTCCAGTAATCATAGATAGCGTCATATCTTCCATGCCATCACTGGTAGTGGTACCAGCCATCGACATGGCGATATCAAGCAATGGTTGAGCGCCAAGAAGTTTATTTAGCCATGCAGGCATAAGTTTGTCCTTAAAGAACTTCTGTCCCACATAATAAGAGGTGGCAGGGAAAAACAGCGGTGTATCCGCTTGAAATTCCTTCTGTCTCAGTGGGAGATAAATAGGCATGATGACCACCTGATGACCTGCACGTTTCATGGCTTGTGCCATGAGGTTGTCACGGAAGCAATTACCACAGTAATAGGCATCTCCTGAACTCGTTATGACGAAAACTATTTTCATGTCATTCTACATTCTAGTTTGAAGATTCTCTAACAGCATTGTGACAATTCCGTTTAACGAACCACCAAATAAGTCCAATAAACAATGCCATGAAAGCCAAACTTTGCAACCATGTGATCCAGTTATTATGGCTGAAGTTATTACAAGTACTCAATAACGCCGATACAGTTCCGCTGCAAACGGCATATAGCGGAAGCAAAACATTCTCACGGAAAAGCAATCCTTCCATACGATCCGGTGCATAACCAATACTTTGATATAATCGGATATCCGACTTACGTGCCAATAGGTTTTTACGGATGACTATGATGAAACTCAGGATGCCAAGCAAGATGCCAATACCTCCTAATGAAAGAAAAATGCTCAAATAGGTATTGACCAGTTCATTGAAAGTATTCAATCGCTGCGCAGTTGTCACCACACGTATACCATACTCATTGAGAGCTTGTGAAAGCAATGTGCTTACTTCCTGAGATTGCTCTGTTTGGATAAGCATAATCTCCGATCCAGAAATTTCTGGCCATACTTCTTTGAATAGTTGCTTGTCCATCAGTGCATAGCCCTGGAAGATACCCGTTGCTAATGCTCCAGCTATTAACAGATTCACAGGCTTACCATTATCTTTCTGATAATGCAAGGTATCCCCAACCGTCATTCCTAAACTCCACATTAAGGATTCTTGATCTACAAGCACAGGATAGACATCACCATTTGCTTTTGTATATTCAGTGAATTCTATAGGTCCTTGGACGATTTCAAACGTACTACTTTGTAATTCCTCCATATCTACACCTAAAATGGTTGGTTGTGAGACCTTGTTTAGGTTTAGACAACTGGCATCATCAGCCCCTAAGCGAAGGGTCTGCATGATAGAAATTCCTGAAGGCAAGGCGTCAAGCGACAACTGATGGCGTCCTTCAGCAGTGTTCAAATCATAATAGACAGGCACGGTAGTTTCAGCCCATAATGAATAACCACCAGTAGCATTGGTCGGTTTTTGAGAATCCGTCACTTGTTGGCGATTCAGTCCCACAGCAAAAATAGTAAAGACACCAAAAGCAAGGGCATAATATGCTCCTCTTTGTTGTTTCATGTGGTAGAAAAGCGTCGCAAAGGTTTGTTTCTCAAGCGTAAAAGCATGGGGTTCAGGTTTGCTTTTACGAGTGATGTAATATTCTCCCCATAACCCTGCAAGAACAACCAACAGAATACCTAGCAACACAAAAAGATAGAGTGAGTTTACTGAAAGAATATTCACTATGAAGACGACAATAGAGAGAATGGTAAAACCTATAGCAGACACCCAAATCCGCTTTCCGCGATGATGCTCTGTTTGTCCTGCTTGTCCATCCGTATGAACCGCTTTAGCTATCTGATACCAGAGTAGTCCCAATATGACTATGATACTTACGACAATTCCTGCAATGACAGAAATCCCATCAATATATATGCCTAAACTCGATGTCTGTGTTGCTCCTTGCCAAATATTGCCCAGCAACCACATAATAATAGCAGTATACAATATACCAACAATAACCCCCAATATGGTGGCTATGCAAACAACGGGCAATGCTTCTCTCCAAAGATTCTTTATGATACGCTTGTCTGTATATCCCAATGCTTTGAAAAGTTGTAACTCTCCCCTCCGTTGCCAAAGCATTTCGCTAAGCGGACTCACAAATAAAAGCAATGCTGAAATGATGATGAAAAAGCCTAATGCAAGGAAGAGACTGGCAAAGTCTATTCCATTTTTAGCGGCATATAATCCACTCTCACGAGGTTGAATGATTTGTACATCAAACATAGAGAGTTGCAAACCTTCGACCTTTGTGGGATGATCAGAAACACGCAATGCAGTGGCCGTACCATAATCATTGCTCCAAATATCTTTCATCAAACTGTAGGGCAACAAGGCTTTGGGAGTGCTCCGATAGAGGTTCCAGTACTCTTCATCCTCGTCGCTAATCAGTGTCATATCCAATGGAAGGTCACTGTCCCAATCCGTACAACGCTCCACATCCGACAATCCTGGAAACTCGGCACTCAATCTTCCATCTTCAACCAATTGACTTAATGGAACGATACTACGCACTTGTAAACTAACGGAATCTGTCTTAAGGTCTTTCAACCCTTTGGACACATAATAACTTACCGTAACTCTGTCGCCCACTGAAGCATGGAGTCTCTGTGCGGTATAATCCGAGAGAATCAGTTCATCGTTTTGAAGGGTATGGCCATCAAACTCCTTAATAGCTGTCACAAAAGAATATGGCACAGAGGCGTCTCCTAAACGAATACCATTAGCAAGATAAGTAAAAAGTGGATTGACATGATTATTCTCATGCTCAATGTAATCTACCACTGAAGATTGCAAGAAAACACGATCAGTTGTGATTTCGGCATATTCATTCATTTGATGTATTTGGAGTCCAGAATAGGAAGGATTCCAGGCCTCAGAAAAATCAGTTTCAGAAATAGTTTTTTCCGAAAGTATCAGATTGATTTTACCTTCAACCTCCATGATCTCTGCTATTTCATCACGGCTGACAAATATATTTAAAGGTGTGGTTTGTTCATTTTTGAGACTAAGATTGCCACCTTCATCTATGGGTTTTATACCTGTCTGTTCTAATCGTAAGCTGGTGGTATAATTATCTGTGACAAATAGAGAACCAGATGGTACCAAACCTCCCTTTGGTAAACGAAGCACAATAGCTTCTGCTGGTGAAAGGTGAAGTTCATCTGCCAAAGCTTGATTAAGCAATGCACGTCCATACATGTCTTCTCCTTCCAATCCCCATACCATTACTGGAAGTAATTGTCCATTACGTGAGATGAAACCATCCGTTAGCAAGACGCCTTTCGCTCCTTCTCTAAAGAGCTGTTCCTGCAAGATACTTTCTGATAAGAAAGAGTTTCTTGAGAATATAACAGATTCAACTTTCCCCAAGCGTTCTGTCACTCGAAGAATCAAAGTTTGGCGTACGGAATGACCTATGAGCAAACTGCCCACAATGACTGCTACCGTAATCAGTACAGCCAATGAGATCAGACGGTAATAGCGCTTGTAAAACCGCACTGAATCATTATTCCCTATGCCAAACACTTTCCGCATTGATTATATTATTCTCTTACTAATACCCCATCTATCAATGTGACTATCCTTTTAGCTGCATGTGCCGTTTGATCGGAATGCGTCACCATGATGATTGTAGTTTGCAATTTTTTATTTACTAGTTGAAACAATGAAGCTATATGCTGAGCATTGTCTTTATCCAATTGTCCTGTGGGTTCATCGGCCAAGAGTACAACAGGTTTATTAATCAAAGCCCTACAAACAGCCACACGGCAAGCCTCTCCTCCCGATAAGGTCAGTGGGAATTGGTTTTCCAACGATGCAATGTTTGTCAACTCCATCAATTGTCTGGCCCAATTGATTTGTTCTTCTGAAACTTCATTCGCTGAAGCCATTAGTGGTAGAAGGATATTTTGTAACACATTGTATTGTGGCAACAAGCGGTGGTCTTGGAATACAAAACCTATTTTCTTATTGCGCACAGAAGCTAAATCTACATTTCCATCCAACAGCGACTGCCCTTCTAGCAGATAAGATCCAGAATCTGGTAAAAGCAAAGTACCTAAGACATTTAATAAGGTAGTTTTTCCCGCTCCCGACTGTCCTCTAACGGCAACAAAATCCCCTTGCTCCACTTCGAAACAAAGTTGGCGGAGCACATGATTCATTCGTGCATTTCCGTCTTTAAAAGACTTACTGATATTTTTGAGTTCAAGCAGTGCCATAATACGGTATTAAACGTTAAACATTAAGATGCTCCAAAGCAAAGCAGCGTACCGCGTGTCGTCAGTATGAAGAAATGGTCTTTGATTACTGCAGGAGAACCTAAAATCTGCTCACCTGTATCGTATTCCCATTTCAGAGAACCATTTTTCGCATCAAGGATGGAGACGATACCCGTACTAGTACAAACAATGACCTTATCATCACATACTAAGGGAGAACTATCACCTGTATCGCCTTTCAGCATATATTTCCAAAGCACATCTCCAGTTTTCCTACTGATAGCGACTAAGTGCCGACTATCAGGAAGTACATACACGGCATCATCAGACACGGCAGGGACAGAGGTTAAAGATCCATCGGCATCAGTGGCTTCTACAAGCATCTTATGAGTATTGATCTTCCCATTCTTCAATTCAAGTTCATAGACATCCCCTGCATAATCGGCCACATAAGCATGCCCATCTTTTATGGCAGGTGAAGCAGGAATATAGGCTTGCACTTCCAAAGAGTCTGTCTGGATGCCTGTCTGACAATCTATCAGACGTAACCAAGCATCGCATCCACCAAACAACACATGGTTCTGCCATATAGCTACTGCACCATTGATGTAGTATCCCGATTCAAAATGATTAAGTTCATTGCCATGCTCTTGATCGACCACATACATATAGTTGTCGTAGCTTCCGAAAACCACAGCTTTTTGTCCTTTATAATCTACTAGATTAGGAGTCGCAGAGATTTGCCCCAAAGTTTCAAATGTCCATAAAGTATCGGCACGCTGCAAATCGATAGCCTCTAAAATTCCATCTATTCGTCCGATATAAAGCACACCATCACGGATGATAGGCGTAGCTTCTACACTGGTCTTCATGTCATAATCAAAAACAAGTTCTCCCGAAAGGTTCACGCCGAACACATGGCCCCGCCGATTGACCCAATAGGTGACCTCATTATATACAATAGGCGACGAAACGGTACGTATACCATCTTTATAACTCCATAGTAATGTAGGAGATTCTGGTAAATTCAGAGATGTATAACCACTCATAGCCGCATCTGCGCGATAAAAAGGCCAATCGGTCGTAAAATTATAGCCAACTGGTTCTCTTCCGCTGCATGCCACAAGGGTTAAGAGCAACAAACTATATATAATGTATTGTTTCATATTCAATCTTCTAAATACAAAGCACCAGTAGGACAAAGCTTGGCGATGTCTTCACTGACATGTGCGCGGCTCTCATCGGGAATAACCACTTGCATGCCAAAACCTCGCCCTTTGAATGTAAAACCATCCTTGGTATTATAGACACACAACCCGCAACGAATGCACTTAGCCGGTTCAAACCACAAACGTCCCACCACGTGTTTCTTCACTTTAAAAGGAAGGTCGGATGACACTCCATAACGCGGAGACTTGATACCGCATTCATCAGCCAACTTCCTAAGCTTACATGCTTCCTGAGCCGCACAAGCGCAATGAAGGCAATTGGATGGTACGTCTGTACTGACTTTCAGCCACTCTTTCTCCTTTGGAGAAAAATGTCCGAGCTTTGAAGTGAACATTTTGGCTTTCCCTTTTGGTAAAGGATTGGTATTAGGATCTGGATCTGGTGCCTGGCTCATCTCTCGGATAATCTCTCGAATCTCTACATGCTTATCAACCATGCCACGACGGCAAACCTTTTCACAAGGGGTTTTGGGACAGTCGTCACATCCAAGTGTTGGCAAATCAAAGGCTGTGGCTATATACCTCTTGGCTTCTGAATAACGATTGGTATCATAATACCACAGCACGCGCTCCACATTCAGTCCCTTCGGACAAACCGTCGTACAAGGTGCCTCACAGTCGGCTCGATGGTCACTGAGCAACAATTCCAATGCTATCCGTCGCAGTCCCAAGACATCCTCCGTATCTGTGACAATCTGCATCCCTTCTACAGGATGTGTGGAACAGGATGGAATCATCTGTCCATTGGCAGCATTTTTAACCATACACACCATGCAAGATGCCATATGCTCCTTCCCTTCAGCATAGCACATGGAAGGGATTCGCTTACCTAAACGGTTAGCTATCTGCCACAAGGTTTCTTGTTCTTGTACCTCTACCTCAATATTGTCTATCGTAATCTTCATGTTCAATTCTTTATAGGAACTTTCTTTATCGCATTGAAGCTGCATTCATTGATGCAAAGCCCACACTTCACACATTTATCCACATCAATGGTATGCTGCTCATAAGGTGTATAAGCAATCGCATCGGAAGGACAAGCCTTAGCACACTTGGTACATCCCATGCAGTCCTCTGTAATCACATAGTTGATCATATCCTTGCAAGTACCTGTACGGCAAATACCTTCGATATGCTCATCATACTCGTCACGGAAATACTTCAACGTGGACAAAACTGGATTTGGAGCCGTCTTGCCGAGTCCGCAGAGTGCTGATTTCTGTACACTCTTTGCCAGTTCTTCCAATTTGACAATATCTTCGGGCTTACCCTTTCCTGTACAAATCTTGTCCAGCAAATCGAGCATGCGTTTCACACCCACACGGCAGAAGGTACACTTTCCACAGCTCTCATTCGATGTAAATGTGGTGAAGTAACGAGCCACATCGACCATGCAACTGCTTTCTCCAAGTACCACCAATCCACCGGAACCCATAATGGCATCCAGTCTCTTTAACGCTTCATAATCCACTTTCACATCACATTCGCTGGCAGGAATACAACCACCAGATGGACCACCTGTCTGCACAGCTTTCAGTTTTTCTCCTCCTTCTACGCCACCACCGATGTTCTCGATAATCTGATTCAATGTGGTGCCCATGGGGACCTCAATCAAACCTCCGTGGTTCACTTTGCCAACTAAGGCAAAGACTTTGGTTCCCTTACTGCTCTCTGTGCCATACTTGGCATACTCAGCTGCTCCATGATGAAGAATATAAGGAATCTGACTGTATGTTTCCACATTATTGATCAATGTAGGACATCCATATAAACCCGAAACGGCTGGGTATGGTGGACGTAGTTTGGGGAAGCCGCGTTTTCCTTCAATTGAAGAAATCAAAGCTGTTTCTTCACCACAGACGAATGCACCGGCACCTTCAAATAAACGTATGTCGAAAGAGAAATCTGTACCTAAAATATGATCTCCGATAAACCCTTTCTCTCTACACATCTCCAATGCTTTTCGGATGCGGATGACAGCTTGTGGATATTCTGCACGGATGTAGAAGATACCATTCGGCGCCCCTACTGCATAGCCGGCAATTACCAGTCCTTCTATCACACGCAGCGGATAAGATTCCAGCAGAATACGATCCATGAAAGCCCCTGGATCGCCCTCGTCACCATTACAGATGACATACTTCTTAGGATTGTTTTGCAACGCCACCATCTGCCACTTACGTCCCGTAGGAAAACCTCCACCACCACGTCCACGAATCCCACTTTGAAGCACCGTGTTTATAACTTCCTCACGCCCCATTTTCGTAACGGCTTTCTTCAATGAATCAAAACCACCACGAGCCATATACTCCTCGATATCCAGAGGATTCATCTTACCATAGCCTTCGGTAGAGATGCGCAACTGTTCCTCAAAGAAATTATTAATGGTACGTGTGCGATGATCCTCATTTAGGAACGCACTACTTTCCCAAGCCTCATCCGTCTGGAATTGATTCACTTGATGGAACAGCATGTTCTTCCACTGACGCAGTTTACTCTTTGGCTTGAAATGTTTCATCAGAATCTCACGCACATCGGTAGGCTTCACATTCGGATAGCGGAAAATTTGTCCATCAGACATAGCTACATCAATCAAAGGTACTTGGTTGCATGCTCCGACACAACTGACTGGTTTAATTCTCACATCTAAACCCAAAGTTTGTGCTTCGGAAGTCACTTTCTGATAGATTTCAGCGGTACCACTGGCCTGACAACAATTTTCCATGCCCAAACGAATCTCGCCCTCGGCTTGATCCTCTCCTTCTTCAGCATGTCGCTTCTCTTGTTGTTCAGCATAGATACGGAAAGCATCAATCACTTCCTTCACCCTACCCGGTTGTACATGTCCATAAATCTTTTCATCTATCTGTACTACAGGTGCCAATGCACAGACACCCAAACAGGCAATCTTCTCAATAGAGAACTCTCCATCAGCAGTGGTTATGCTCTCTCCGTCCATATGCAATTCACGTCTGAAGGCATCATAGACATTATCCGAACCTTTCACATGGCATGCAGTACCATTACAGATCTTGATGACGTGCTTGCCGTAAGGAATATGTCGGAAAAGCGAATAGAATGTCGAAACACTAATGAGTTGGGCACGATCAATTTCCGTTCGTTCATAGACTCGTTCCAACACATCAGAGCGCAGATAGTTAAACTCCTCTTGCAATGCCTGCAATAGTGGTATCACAAGCTCGCGAGTGGTCCCAATCCTGTCGATGATAGCATCTGTACGTGCCATCAAAGCAGCTTTCTCTTCTGCAACTTTCGTCTTACAATTATCACACATAATCAGTTGGCAGCTACACAATAAATACTCTCGTTGGTTCTAATAACCATCTTCCCATCGGTAAAGGCCGGCGTGGCAAATGTCTTTTCTCCCGTATCAATGGTATTGATGAGTGTGGCATCTTTGTTTGCCGAGAAAATATAGACCTTCCCTTCTACACTGGCCAGATAAACTTTGCCTTCCACAATCATTGGAGAGGAATAGAACTGTACCCCTAAATCATGCTCAGCAAGCAATTCCCCTGTCTTTGTATCAAATGTGGCCAATACCCCATAACTGGTAGCTATAAACAACACATCCTTCGTAGCCGCAGGGCTGGATACTTCGGGCAGATATTCGTTCGATTCCCAAACCAGCTGACCGTCTGTGGCATTGATGGCCACCATCTTGGCGTTCTCACTGGCACCGAAGACGATGCCGTCCGATGCACAAGCACTTGCCCCCACCTCACCACTCATGCAGCTGACCTGCCAAAGTTGTTCTCCATTACCAGGATTGTATGCCGTAATGTTCGGATTACCCATTATAATAAGTTGTGGTTTATTATCTATGTAAGCAATCATCGGAGATGCCCATGTGGCTCTCTCTGAACGGTTTTTCGTCCATACGGTATTTCCATTAGCCAAGCTTAAAGCCATCAGTTTCGGAGAAGAATCATTATCGTATTGCACGATAACAATATTGCCATAGATCAACAAGGAAGAAGCAAAGCCATAATGATTGTCGGGCACACCTAGATTCTTTGCCCAAAGCCGATTGCCCTCCATGTCGGCACAGATAATGTCACCCGTTGCAAAGATGGCACATACTTGATTCCCATTCGTAGCCACTGTCGAGGCTGCCAAACCAGTATCGTCATTCACACGAGGCATGGCAGATGGAGAACCCGAAATGCCCGATGCATCGAGTTTCCATTTTTGCTCACCAGTATTGATGTCATAACAATACAGTTCACGGGAATTATTGTCCGCTCCTGTGAAGAACACATTACGACCGTTGATTACTGGAGAATTGTAACCAGCTTTAGGAACTGCCGTCTTCCACAAAATGTTGGTGCCAGCCTGTAAGTTCCAAGAAGTAGGAATGCCACGTGCAGAGGATTGTCCGTTCGACGTATTGCCGCGGAAAGCGTTTTGAGTCACTTTGGAAACAGGCACTTCTTCCAGAGCAGTTTCAGCATCAGAAGCATCCTCTGCGTTTTCCTCAGTCGCATCATTGGCATCCGTTTCTTCCGTAGTTTCAGCATCAGCCAATATATCACCTGGTAGTCTGTCGGTAGTGATGTCATCTGGATCTGACATATCCTCTACGACGAAATCGCCAGATCCACCATCGTCTGCTTTCTCTGTCAACGACTTATAATAAGGTGAAGAGAAGAAAGCAAATCCTAAGGCTACCGCTGCCAATCCCACGATTCCCCAATTAATGTATTTACGGGATTTCGATTTTAAGAGCCAGTCGTCTATTGGATCAATCTCCTTGTCGGGTATTTCTTTGGTATTCTCAAAATAGAATCGAAGGCATACCATCAATATACCGATCAATCCCAACAAGATATAGATACCTGCTTTCAAGTGTCCAGACTGTACGAAATAGGCTTTACGGGCCAACAGATCAAGTTGTCGGATTTGTTCCTGCAGTTCCACGTTCTCCGAATTAGCATCATTCAAAGACTTAAGGGTTTCCACTACCTCTGTTTGTAATGGAGTTACATCCCTTACTTGAAAGTAATTGATGATCAGCATTGCCGAAAGTAACAAAATGAAGACAGAAGTTACAATGGCAATATTTCTAAACACGTCTTTTTTCATACTGTCTGAACTTTTTTTCTTTGTATAATTACTCCTTTATTCTGTGGACAATAACTGAAACATTTACCACACGACACACAATTCTTGTGGTCTATTTCATATTCTTTGCGCGTACGTCGCACAGAAAGATTTATCAACTTCAATCCTATTACCAGACCGATCAGCGCCCCTACGATGGTTCCATAAAACCTGAAATCTGCCTGAACGGCATCATTACTTTGCTGCAACTCTTCCACGGTTCTTCCTTGCGCATAGAAGGCTTCTACTTCTGGCAGCATCTCATTGTCGGGATGGGCTTCCTGTATCTGCACTAATTCATACAGACGGACTTCTTTATTGGCATAACTCAGATTGGCAGAGGACATGCGCAACAGCAAGGCTCCCAATACCATCAGCAGAGGCAAGCCTACGGCATATTTCAAAACACGGATAACACCATCGTAACGTGCTTCTGTATTATTATTCTGATAAGGAGGAAGGACGGCATCTACCGGACAAGAATTGTGGCAAAGCTGACAATTCACACAGGTCTTTTCCGTAATCTTTATCTTCCATATAGAGACAGATGAGAAGAGACTCAACAATGCGCCATAAGGACAAAGGAAACGGCAGAAAGGACGGCCAGTGAAAATAGACATAACCAACAAGATTCCTCCGAAGGTAATAAGGCCAAAATCTCCTCCTAAACGGAAGATCCCTATAAAAGGATCAAACTGGCAGATGATGAATCTACTGCGTGTAAGCGCATACAGCAAAGCAAAGAACAAGTAAATCCAAGGAATCACGCTCAATGCTGTACAAACTGACTTCGATATACGATAGTTCTTGACATTCAGCAACTCTTGCAAAGCTCCAAATGGACAGACACCTGCGCAGAATACCCTACCAAACAAAAAGGCAAAGATAATAGGCAAAAGGAAGAACAACAGCACCACTAATGGCAGGTGATACGTGTTGTCCACCATCGCTAAAGCAATATTCTGAATAGAGCCGATGCTACATACACACCCCTCACGGAAAAAGCCAAAATAAGCGACGGAAATCAGAGAGGTGATAATGATAGGACCACGTGTGCGTTTCTTATAAGCAGCCCACGTGATAAGGCTCATCAGTGCGACTAGCAGCACGATGTCCAACACATTCCAGAAGGTCTCGTAAGGCACAAAATAATCGCGCTCCGGATACTGATATCCAGATTCGAATTCTGGCCTTGGAAAACGGCTGACAATGATCATTAACAAATTCTTCATCATGCGTGATCCTTTAGTTTATAAGCCGTACCATAAGGGACACGTTGGATGGCTCCCGAAGCACAGACTTTGGAGATTTTACATTCGTTGCAGTTCAAACAGAGGTCTTGGTTGATTTGAAGATACAAGGAGCCATTGCCAAAGGAATTGCATCCCTTCACACACTTGCCACAACCATTACACAGATCCTCATCAATCGTATATTCAAAATAAGGATCTTCCACAAACTTACGCTTGATGGCACCTGTAGGACAGATCATATTCTCGGCAGCCGTATTCAGTTCCTTGGCATTGGTACGGTAGTATCCACCACAGAGATCACAATACCCGCAAACCTTCACCGCATGAACGCAACGGACAGCAGACACAGGCATCACACAGTCGGTTTCACATCTTCCACACTGTGTACACACATTAGGATCTATCTGCCAGAAGATACTGGCTTCCTCGCCTTTCACCTTACTAGCACCGGCAATGCCAACGGCAGCAATGGATCCACCTGCCAATACCGTGCCTATCTTCTTGAAGAAGTCGCGTCTTTTCAGCGGACTGCCTTCTACTAATTTCTTTTTGTCTTCCATAATTTCCTCCTAAATCGTAACACCTAACTTTAACGGACAATCCTTATTACACGTCGCACACTTTCCAGAAAGTGCCGTCCCATTTTGAGCTACTAAGGACTTATCGTATTGAAAGGTGATAATCTGATTCTTTCCTGCCACAATGAGCTTGTCACGATTTACCCTTACCTCATAAGCCGCATGTCCACCGCCTAAGGTCCTTTCATCCAGCAGCACACTCCGAAATTCACCTTCAGGACTATAGCAGCTGATGCGTGGAATACCTTTTTCCGACGTAATGATTTCTCCACCGGCATTAGAAGTCACGTACACAGGATTACAGCAACCACTGAAACGGCCGTCATTAATACCAGCTTCTCCAAATGATGACAGATACTCGCCATCGGCTGTATAGCTTTCTACTAAATGCCTGCCAGGATTCGAGCAATAAACCGTTCCGTTCATATGCATCACACCGAAAGAATAGCTTGGTACCACAAAACCATTGGGACTCTGTATGAACTTCACGAATGTACCATCGGTCAAGTACTTACACATCAGCTTATTCTGTGCATCTGTAATGAACACATTCTCTCCGAAAACGGTCAGTGAGCAATAATCGGCATTCTCATCACACGCCTCCCATTCACGCACCTTCGTACCTTCCATCGTGAACACATCCACATGCATCGGATAAAGCACATAAATCAAATCGTCACTCACCGTTACATCCATCACTTCTCTAGTTACCGAAAATTTATTCTGTAACTTACCAGCTGCATTATAGACATAAATGCTTTGAGGGGATGCCACTACAATGTAGTCCTGATACAGTTCGAACGACTCAATGTCCTCTGCAGTCTTGAATGCTGCCACCTTTCTATAAGGAGACAGGAACGTACTGCGCTGAGGGTTCTCTCCCACCTTTTCATTGGTCTGGTAGAACAACTCTTTGGGTTTGGCAAACATCTTGTAAACCAAATCCCCTGCTCCACCAGCAATGACACCACCAACACCAATAGAACCCAATACCCGCAAGAATCCTTTACGAGTCATTTTTCCATCCTTCTTATTCGGTTGTTCCATATAGTTTAGTTTTTATACTTCATTCTGTAATCTTCAGACATTTCACGGTGTGCGAATCACGCAGCACCAATCGTCCATCCGCATAAGCCATAGGTCCCCAGGCATCTACGCCTTCCATCACTTCTTGTTTCTTCAATAGCGTCATGGCATTCGGTTCTATCTGATAGACATACAATACCCCATCTTCATTGAAAGCGAATAGCTTATCATTGATTACCAGGTATGGCCCTAAGCCAAATCGCTCATCTTGTGCCGATGTCCAAATCGGCGTATGTAGATTGGACGGATTGTAATACACCAATTTGCTACGATTGGCACCACCATCCTTAGGCAAGATGCTGATGATCTTTCCATTATATAAGATAGGAGTCTGCTGTTCACTCGCCAATCCTTTATCAGCCTTGTACTGATCTAAGACCGTGGCTTTCCAATTGGAGCCACTCCCATCAACTTGCAACAATGCACCGCCATTACCATAGCCAGCCACTAGGAATATCTGATTGGAAGATATGCGCAGTGGTGAAGGAGCCACGACAGATGGTTGCCACTTATTGGTACTCCATAGCAGTTTGCCCTTATCTGACCCTTCGGCAGAAACGCCACACACGCCTCCCACGCCTATATAGACATAGGTCTTCTTACCATTCAAGGTCATAGGCATAATCGAAGAATGTGACATCTTGAAGTGGACCGTATTCTCTGTCGCCCATTTCACTGCACCCGATTGAATATCCATGCCTACCATCAACGTATCCGCACCCGCTGGTGCCAGGATCACTTCATCGCCATCGATAAGCGGACATTGGCCGGTGTACCAGAACGGCACCTCCGTTTCATACTCCTTCTGCATGTCGCGTGTCCACTTCATGTCGCCAGTCTCCGGATCACAGCACATCACATGACCATTTGGTCCCATGGTAATGATATACCCGTCGCCAACGGCAGGAATGGTACGAGAAAAGCCATGATTACGTTTGATACGCACTCTGTACCATCGACGCCACAGTTCCTCTCCCGTTTCCAAAGAGAAGCACCGCAGCATATCAGAGAGCAAGGTCTCATCATAGTCCAACACATAGACCCTACCCTTATAGATCACCGGTGCCGCATGTCCCTCTCCCGTAGTGAAACTCCACATCTCTTGATAATCGCCAGAAGTACTGATCGCCTCAGACGTTTGAATAATATTATCCCGCTGACTTCCACGAAAAGCCGACCATACACCATTCATTCCCGTAGGCGCTTCGGCCTCATACTTCATAAAGAACTCGCCAACCTTCACATCATCAGCACTACGGGCAAGCCCTTCAGGTCGATTATCGGCACCAGGCTCCTGAGTAGTCAGTTCAGAATGCGGGGTATACAGTTGCCATCCCACTAAAACCAGTGAGTAGAGTACAACCGTACCAATAGTAATCCACTTTAAGCTTTTCTTGTTCATTTCACTTTATAAGCCATTAAACTATCTCCATGTCTGATGTAAAGCACGCCCTTATGCACCACAGGATGTGCCCAATGCTGTTCAGTACCCTTTGTCACACGCACTCTACCGACAACATCCATTTTGGCATTGTGAGGCAGAATCAGTTGCACTTCTCCATTGTCACAATAGTTGAAAATCATTCCGTCTGCTGCTACAGGAACACTTTGACGGGCACGGGTTTTATGCATCAAGGTACCCGTGTTCCAATCCAAGCATACCCAATTGCGACTTTCATTACTGCCATAGATGTAATGCCCCACCTTCACCATAGCAGAGAAGACATTCGTAAGCTCTTTGGAATCCCAAACTTTACTGATGCTTCGTCCCCCATTCTCCAGTTTCAGCATCACCGAACCATAACCATTGCCCGTCATACAATAGAGCATACCATTTTCATAAATCGGAGAATTACATTGTTCGGTCCATCTGCTAGGGAAAGGATATGACCACAACAGCTGTCCGTTATCCGCATTCAGACCGATGATGCTATGCTCCGTGATGGTGACCACAATGGGTATTTCCATATCCGAAATATAGATGGGTGAACAATAGGCCGACGATTCACCTTTGGCTTTGGAAGTCCAAATCTGCGCCCCATTCTGTTTGTTCAATGCCACCACATTGTGCGTCTTGCCTCCAGGCGTGATAATCAACTTATCGCCTATGATCAGCGGAGCCTCATTCATACCATACTCCAGTTCCTCTGCGCCAAAATCTTTCAAAATATTCTTTTGCCACACCACATTCAAGGTAGCGGCATCCATACAAGTCAGCACCCCATGTCCACTATACTGATACAACTTGCCATCATTCAGAGTTACGGCAGCTCTTGCACCACTGTAATTGCCTACCCATTCCTGAGAATAAGGTTTCTGCTGCAGCAACTTGCCATTCATGTCAATCACCGATACAAAACCCATGTGATTGGCTCCTTTCATGCCTGTCACATAGATCTTGTCATCAAGAATACCCAGTTGCGAATACCCTTCACCAATACCATCTACAGACCACAACAAGGTTGGTCCTTCTTCTGGCCATGTCTTGAGTAATCCAGAATCGTTGTACGTTCCTGAACGATCTACTCCACGCCATTCCACGACTCGTTGAGCCGAGACACTGATGGCTGTCATCGCCATTAGGATCATTAGCAATTTCTTATTCATAGCGCTTTTTATAATAGTTACTTACTTTTTTCAATCCAATCAATAAAAAGGTGAGGCTATACAACTCCTCCGAATACCACAGACGGGAGAAATAAAGTCCTATAGGCTCTCTTTGAAATAGTTCTCCTCGCTCGTACGCCTCATAAAGGAAATCCAGTGCTCTGCCCATTGCCACTTCATTAGGCTTGTCAGCAGAAGCCAGTGCTCCCAATACTTTGGCCGTCAGTGTCACCTTGGAAGCTACGCCCTTAGCACCACCCCAGCCACCATCTTCATTTTGTACATTTAGCAGATAAGCCAAGCCTTTATTTGCCAAAGATAACGCTTCAGGTTGACCAGCAGACAACAAGTAATCCACTGCTGTGGCGGTACCATAGACAGGCGATTTCTCATCCGCAGCATCCTGATCGCCAAACCATAATGGCGTCCAGGAACCCTCTTTAGAAAGCGCTATCTCCATCCACTCCAGAAGCCGTTTAGCTCCTTTCTCCGTCCGTGCCTTCAGTGCTGGAGGCAATACTTCTTTCCACAGCGAAAAAGCCAGAAAAGCATGCGCAGAGATGTCTGCACTGCTACGGTCGAAAGGCAGCTTACCCCATCCTTTGCAGAAGGTAGGCATACCACCATCGTTGTTTTGCAGATCCAACAGCCATTCAATGCCTTTTCCCACTTCTGGAGCATACGTTCCGCGCGTCAACACATGGAAAGCCACCAATGCACCCGACGTATCATCACCGTCGGGCACAGAACCACTAAGGTCGCTCCATCCCCATCCACCTGGCTGTGCGCCAGTAAATGGATGTACATCTTTCGTAGAGCGTTCTTTCATATTCTCTATAAAGAAGTCACGCTCTGGCAAATCCTCATCCAATGCCCGAATACTGAGGCTCGTTACCCATCCCGATAAATCAGTATCAATGGGCCAGGCTCCATCTTCACGCACCGTATCCACCAAGAACTGCGCCGCTTTCTGAGTGACCACATGATTCCGATAGCCGGCTTGTGCCATGCACATGCTTACAAAAGCCGTCAGAGGGGCAGCCTCCAGGAAACCACCATCGGCTGGCTGAAGTTTCACCAAGACTTTCAATGAAGGTTCGATGAATCTCCTGCGCAGTGGTGCCAATAAGCCTTGCTTCCCTTTCTTGAAACGTAGAATGCCTACTGCTATCAAAGCAGGAATGGCATAACTGACTACTGGCAAATTCAAGAAACGGAACAAGCGCTGTGGCAACACCGCCAGTTCAAAAGGAAATGGCGGGATGCGTTCCCAATCAGAGATTACGCCTGCTAAGGCACACATCACGAGGATAGGCACTGAGAAAGTGAGATCGGTGCCGTAGTAATCTAACACTCCTTGGATGATGTCTTCATCAGTCTCTCCACCAAAACGTTCCTTCAAGTAAACTTGTGTCTTTTCCGACCTCACCCCAACGGCATACAGCGAAGCATATGTCAAGAGCGTCGCTGTCAGATTCGAAGGACTCTCAATGCTGTCGCCCCAAGAACCGTCGGCCTTCATCGTTCGTTGCAACCATGCCACACCATCCGCGATCTGACGGTCGTATGTCTGAGCATCTATCTCATGTAAGGCAAATACCGAAACCGATGTCGATATGGCACTGGAAGAAAGCTTCCCTCGCCATATCTTACCTTCCTCGCGCTTGCTCAGCAAAGCCTCAGAAGTTACTTTAATCATTTTGTCTATCTGCCTTATATTCATAATGTTCCTAAAGCCAATAATCCATAAAACACATACTCCACATCACTCGCATCATCCAGCAGTGTAGCCGCAAAGCCACCGTTGTCCAGCCAATGGGAAGTGATGAAATCCGTGGCATTAAAACGCGGTTTTACCTGATACTGTTTTAGTACGAAAAGGGCTGTAGCCGTGGATAATAAATCAGCCATAGGCACAACTTCCGACGCCTTGAAACCGCCATTGTCTTCCTGCATTTCCCTCAAGGCATCCACCTCCGCATTTAGCTTCCAACCATCGGTTTGCCCCTTCAGTGAGAGGGCTGCAGCTGTCGCATTAAGGTTGGGCATCTCTTGTGCTGGCGAATTGGCATATCCCTTCCCTTTCACACGATAGGCTTCCAAATCAGTCGTATCCAACGCTTCCTCATTACTGGTATCTTCCAGCAAGCCCCTCCAGATGAACTGACTATAGGGATTGTGAATATCCCCTTGGGGAACTTCCCGGAAAGAAGTCAGCGGACGAATCTCCCGTCGCTTACTCCCTGTGACTGCCATGAGTAGCTTCCCCTTATCCATCAACTCGTCAAGCAAGCAGCAACGCATCAAAGCTGCATAATCAATCAATCCCAACCGATCAGCTTGCCAACGATCCAAAAAAGCTTTACGTTTCTTCGTATCCAGTTCCAAGCCCAAGACATAGGAAAGCAACCACCCGAATGCCGTATAATACAAATCAGGTTCGCCGCTCTTATTCTTGAAAGCCACATCACCATCCACCCGCTGACTCTCCACAAAGCGAGAAACCTGTGCAAACGCTTCCGCACTCAGCAGTTCCTTACCTGCTGTCAGTGTGCGTAGCAATCGTATGGAGAGCGTTTCTTTCATTCTTTCTTAGTGTCCAATATACGTTCGGTGATTCTGAAAAGCAAGCGTTTCAGTTCCACATTTTTCAAGGAATATAAAGCCCCTATCGCCTCTTGATGATAGACTTCCACCAATGCTCTGACGCGCTCCAAAGCTCGCTCCAGTCTTGGCCGATGCTCTTCCATGTTCAAGAAGGCTTTGATGTCTACACTGTGCAGCAATTCCTCAATGAACACCCCCGGATTGTCTTCGCACAATACGGCTAACACGGACGACGGTCGCAGTTCTAATTTATCAGAACCAGCGAAATCTTCCACATCGTCTTGCAACTGATAAGCCACGCCGAGGGCACTACTAAATTCATGGAAAATCTGTCGTATTTGCAGCTCTTCCCCCGCACAAATCAAACCCAGTTGCAACGACACCTCAAAAGCTGGCACTGTCTTCTTGCGGAAGATGTCTAACACTTCTTCTAAGGTCACCGG
This sequence comes from Bacteroidaceae bacterium, assembly GCA_017427065.1. Classification (GTDB taxonomy): domain Bacteria; phylum Bacteroidota; class Bacteroidia; order Bacteroidales; family Bacteroidaceae; genus Bacteroides. Next base: position 71,279 of record JAFRTL010000022.1, read on the forward strand.
ACGGGGCTGATTGCTCCATTCCAGTTCCATGCCTTGGCCTTGGCACAATTTCACATGTGCCTGCGCCACTTCTGCCAAGAGAGAAGCATGCGTACACTGACTGAGGAGCCTATAGCCTTCACCCAATAAAGCATCGCCTATATTGATGGCCATGGGGACCCCATGCGTCACATGTACCGTGGGTTTCCCATAGCGAGTCTCATCATTGTCCTGAATGTCATCATGCACCAAGGAAGCTTTGTGGAAGCACTCCACACCGATGGCCGCACGCTTCACGTCCTCACTGACTTCATCCTTGCCCGAAAGTGCCTTATAAGCGGCAGCCAACAGGTACGGTCTCCAACGCTTACCATCGCTTCCCATCCATTGAAAGGCCGTTTCCATCGTCAGTTTCTCGTCAGAAAGCAGGTATTTACGCAGATGCGCAGGTGCAAACCATTGCTGCACCTCCCGTCTCAATTGTTCATAATCCAGCAGATACGCCTCCTCCCCTTCACGCATCGACATCAGCTCCATCACATAGCCCGTATCAACTTCGGTGTCTTTACAGCCATCGTAATTCAACGGAATGGCCATACCAGGCACGGCATGACTGATAAGCAGCGGGAATGCCTTCTCTAAAGAATTTAGGCAACTCACGCCTATCACACAATCCACCACACGGTTCTTGATCAGTTCCACCACCGAGGTGAAACCTTCGGCCACCAGACTCATCATGCCCAGTTCCTCGGCTTTTTGCTCAAGACTTGGAATCACACACCTGCCACAGCGGTGACAGAGCAATCCGAATTCATCCATCTCAGCCTCACATTTAACCGAATGACTGAGACACTTTGGCAACAGCAACAAGCGTCGTTCATATGGGATCGTTGCCACGAAATGCTTCCATGCCTGGTTATGAATCTCCACCATCAGCCAGCCACTGAAAGATGCAGGCAATGCCCTCTCCTCCATCACTTGCGTAGCAATGGCAGAAAGATCGTCCATCGAAAGCGGAGGCTGAACCTTTAGGCTCCCCACCCGTTCTGCTATAAGCTTTCGGAGTTCCATACGCTCCAAGAGCATCGTTGGTACCTCGTATATCTGTCTGGTCACATTCGTTTTATCCATAGGCTCCAAAACCGAAGAAATAGCGTTTCTTCAAGAAACGGTAAAACACATTCTGCTCGGGGATGGCCTGTTCTGCCATATCATGGCTGGCCACAGGACGCATCTTCCGATATTCTTCCAACACCGTGCCCCTACTCGTGGTATCCACGGCTTCAGGTTCTCCTTCCAGCAGTTCCACCAGTTTGTCAGGACTATCCATTAAGATACACCCACGAGTGGTCTCTGCAATCTTACGACGCATACGCGCCAAAAATGCAGAGTTGCAGATCTCAGCCAGATTGGACGCATCTTCATTTAGAAAATCAGTAGCCATTTGGAATGGCGGACAGAATTCCAAAGCGCCCGATGGAGAAATATGATGGCTCATGCCCGTAGCCCCGGGACACATTGCCTTTCCCTTATCGTCCCAATATGTATCAATAATAAACAGCGGCGCATCCTTTCGTTGTTCGGCGATGAACGACCGTAAGGCGAAAATTTTATCTTGTGTCAAGGCATTCTCGACATTAGGCTCTGAGCCAACGGGACGATAGATGTAATACCATAGATACATCGCTCCTTCTTTGGAAATGCGCTCTATGTAAGCCCTGTTCACCAGATCGTCAAAGTTGCTCATACAAATGCTGCAAGCCGCTCCGAAAATCAGTTTGGCTTTCCGACAGGCACGCACGCCTCTCAAGGTACGGTCAAACACGTCATCCCGCTGACGGCGCAGATCACTCTCCTCCTCCAAACCTTCGATGCTGATAAGAGGCGTGACATTGCCTAACTTCTTCAGTCGCATGGCAATGTCATCCGTGATCAAGGTGCCGTTGGTAAACAACTGGAAGTAGCAGTCGCTGTGCTTCTCCATCACCTCCAGCAGTCCTTTGTACATCAATGGTTCGCCACCTAAGATGCCATAGAAATAAGCCCCCCGTTTCTTCCCCTCACGGATGATGCCATCCAGCTGCTTTACAGACAACTGTTTCCTTCCACCACGACTCACCCAACAACCTTTGCAGGCCAGATTACAGGTTTCCGTCACAGAGATCATCAAAAATGCAGGAAAGAATGGATCGTCGTTTGCTAAGCGCTTTTCAAAGGCATCCATGGACCTATAGCTCCGCCAGACGAAGTTGTACATAAACTTCCAAATCAGTCTTGGCGTCGTCACTTGGAAAATGCGCAAGGCCGCCTTCGTGGTTGCTATGTAATCATGTAGCGTCATCTGTTTATTTCTTTTTTAGCAGAGAGACGCCAGCCCTACGTGCGACCAGACGTTCTCTCAAAGCCTCATTATATAGTTGTTTTGTGTCTATCTTTATGTTCACTTCCTCCTGTGCCTCCCCGCCATTGATAGGCGCAGTGGCATGCTTGGGGAAGATCACAGCTTCTTGCGGACACGTACGCGCACAAGCCGGACAGTTGTTCTTGCAACTGTGTGGATCGGTCACCTGTACGTTTCCATCTTCATCGAGCGTATAAACGCCAAAGAGACAGAAATCGTGACATTTTCCACAAGATACACAACGTTCACGGTCGATGATCGGGAACCAGGCATCGTGTCCTTGCTTCGTTGGAAAGTCAGCCAACTCCCTGCGATACTCCTCCAAGAGTTCTTCCGAAACCTCGTTTGGCTTGATGCCCAACTGTGTCGCCACCTCTTCCACCGTATGGGTACGCAGATTCAATACTTCGGGTGCCAGTAAGCCTCTCCATGCCATCAACGAATGCACGGCCCTTTCGTGGCAAGCGATCACGACTTTGCCTTCCAAAGCCCTAAAAGCCTCCTCTTGGTCTTCTGCCATTTCACAGAGATCAGGCACCACTTGCACCTCAAAGCCCTTCAGCTTCAAGAGCGCAGCGATGCGCGCCACCTTCTCCTTTTCCATGAAGTGACGAGACACACAGCCACATATAATGAACTCCTTACTCATAATTATCACACTCGCTCCATCCACTGCTTGAACTCCGATGCACGGTTCTTACTAATATAAATAGGCTCAGGCACCTCGGTCTTCATATTCACGCGCAGACGCCCGTCAAACCACACGGAGATATCCTTCACCCCTTCCCGATTGATGATAAACTGCCGATTGGCACGGATAAAGTCGACAGGATTCAATGTGGCAAAGATCTGGTCCAACTGACTGCGCAACGGATAAGTCTGTCCATCCATCAGCGTCACGCTGGTCTTATGGTCGGTATAATAGAAAAACGCCACCTCCGTCATGGGCACAGGCAGCAGCTTGTCCCGATACTGCAAGATGATCTTGTCGCGATAGTTGGTCACAGGCGCCATCTTCAGTTGTGCCATCTGTTCCAGATAACGTTCGGTGTCCTGGTGCCCCCATTTCTTGAACTTCTGCAAGGCCGCCTCCATATCCTTCGGATGGATGGGCTTCAGCAAATAGTCGATGCTGTTCACCTTGAACGCCTCGATAGCATACTCGTCATACGCCGTGGTGAAGATGATGGGCACCTCCACTTCTGTCTGAGTGAAGATGGCAAAAGCAGAGCCATCACTCAGATGGATATCCATAAAAATAAGGTCGGGCTTCGGATGACTTTCCAGCCACCGGATGGTTTGCCCCACACCTTCCGTGTTCCCAACAATTTCTATCATCGGGTCTATGCTTGCCAAGATACTCACCAAGTTATCATAAGCAGCCGTCTCATCTTCAACTATCAGAACTCTCATAAATCGTCAATTTAAAGGCAATTTAACCACAAACCACTTCCCTTCATCATCCACTTGGATACTCTGCTCCATCAACAGCTGGAAGCGACTCTGAAGATTATTCAAGCCCGTCCCGTTAGTCCTACTAGGCGCCAGTTTCGGACACAAGGCATTCCGCACCATCAATTCCTTTGGCGCACTCATGCCGATGTGCACTGTCATAGGATGCTCACTGTCGATGGTGTTATGCTCCACCACATTCTCAATCAGAGGCAACAGCGAAAGCACAGGCAACTTCAGTACCCTTTGGTCTTCAGGCACCTCGATGTTAAACTTCAGTTTGTCGCCATAGCGCACCTCCATCACCTGACTGAAGGCATCCAAGAAATCAAGCTCCTCCTGCAGAGTCACCAATCCCCTCTTCTCGCTTTGCAAGATGTAGCGGAAGATGTCACTGAGGTTGTTCACATACGACAGCGTCTTTTCGTCATCCCCTTTCCGCACCAAGGCCGATACACCATTCAGAGAGTTGAAGAAGAAATGCGGGTTGATTTGATTGGTCAGCGCCTTCAGCCGACTCTCCAGATTCTCAATCTTCAGTTGTTCGATTTCCTGTTCCTTGCTACGCTGATACTCAAACAGTTCGAAGATATACCCCAGCATCGCACAGATAAGTCCCGAGGTAAGGAACTGCATCACCACCAGTGTGTTGGGCATATCCATCGTTTCCGTCAGAAAGCTGAGCGCAATATACAACAGCAGACCAATGGCAGAGATAACCAAACTCTTCAGCATACGGTTGGAGAGCGACAGTTTCTTCTGGAACTTCAGGTTTATGCGCAACAGCAGCCACACAAAGAGCCAGTAGAAAACAAATCGCGCCACGAAGAGTACGATGTAGAAATACAGACTACGGTCGTGAAACATGGGGAACGTCAGCTCACACCACAGCCACGACGCATTTGGATAAATCACGAAAATGGTACAGATCAAGGAAAGCAGCCAAGGCTTGTCCTTGATAGAAAGAATATTTTTGTCAACACTGTTCATATGCATCTACTATTTATCAAGGAACAAAGATAATGCATATCCTCCTTCCAGATTCAGTGCCTTTCTCCAAAACGAGAATCACCACACTGAAAGCGAAAAACGGCTCACTTCCCCAGAGCCTCTTGTCGCGTCAGCGCCTCCAGATAATAATAGTCGGCATAGATGATGGGCACATCGATTTCGTCATTGGCAGGATAATTGCCAGTAGAATGCAACAACAGGAACCCCTGTGAGGTTTCTGGAGCAGGTTGGTATTGCGTCGTCAGCGATTGCAAGATCCCGTCGGCTAAACGACGATACGTCTGAGCCTCCGCCTCCCCTACATACGTCGCCAATTCATACAGACCCGAAGCGAAAACCGCCGCTGCAGAAGCGTCGCGAGGCACCTCCGTAGGATGCGTCTTGATGGCCGGATCACGCATGTCCCAGTAAGGAATCAGATCAGCAGGCAAGTCCTTCTGTCCGAAAAAGAAACGCGCGATTTGCTGCGCCTGTTGGAGATAGTGCACATCCTTCGTGTAGCGATAGCACATCGTAAAGCCATAGAGCCCCCATGCCTGTCCGCGGCTCCACACCGACTCGTCCGCGATGCCCTGATGCGTGATACGCTTGATCACACTCCCATCCGCAGGATTGTAATCCACCACATGGTACGATGAGAAATCTTCACGAAAATGGTTCTTCAGCGTTTGATTGGCATGACTCACCGCCATGTCATAATACTGCCTGTCGCCCGTGAGAAGCGATGCCTGGAAAAGCAACTCCAGATTCATCATGTTGTCGATAATCACCGCAAACTGCCAGCGGTCGGGTGTGCCCCACGACCAAGAACGGATACAGCCTACGTTCGCATCATAGCGCGACGCCAGCGTCTTCGCCGCCTGAATCACCACATCCCTATACGAACGCTCGCCCGTGAGCTCATACGCCTTTCCAAAAGAATTATATACCATGAAGCCCAGATCATGACTGCTGTTGTTCCACTTCAGCTCCTCCAGCTTCCACGTATTCGATACCGCCCACTCCCGCCAGAAATCATCCTGTGTATGCTGCCACATCAGCCATAGTTCGCCAGGAAAGAACCCCGAACACCAGTCGCCTATACCCACCAGACGCAGCGAGCCATCCTTCTCCACACACCTCGGCATCAGCTTTGACTTATCCGCGATGCTCTTTCGATTCAAAGCCGTTTGCTCCAAAAGGAAACGCAATTGCACATCCGCAGCTTTCCACGCATCATTGTTGGTCTGAGCCTGCGCACATAGCGTCATCAGCAGACTGATACAGCAGGCAGAAAAGAGTGTTTTCATATCGTCAAAAAGATTATTGGTCGAACAAATTCAGTTGGTGATGCTCGTCAAAGAGATTCCGCTTCATGGCCGTCAGCTCCTGCTTCGTGAGGTTCCGTCGCTCCTTGAAATCCCCCAATTGCACACCCAACTGTCGCAGATAGCGATACACCGTATTCGCCGAGCGTATATTCAGCAGCGTCATGATCTGTGTCACACTGCTGCCATTCTCGTATAGCTGCTTGCACTGCATGGGCTTCTCGCGGTTCTTACGGTTCACAGAGCCCGTCTTACGTCCCATACGCACGCCTTTCTCATAAGCCGCCCGTCGCACCTGCTGCATACGGATGCGCTGCACCTGTCGGTCGGCCTTCTTCAAGGTCACGAGCAATTTACGCACCATCTGCCCCATCAGTCCACGGGTATGCAGATGATCCTCCAGCGACGAGAAAGCGATGTGCCGATCAGCCAGTTCGGTAAGCAGTTGCACCAGGTCGTTCAGCGACTTCTCCAGCACATCCATGCGCCACACCACCAGCGTATCACCCACCTGCAAGCTTTCCAGACATTCCTCCAGTTCCGAGCGGTCAATGGCACTCACCGTAGTGCCCATCTCGAAGATGCGCTCACAGCCCGCCTCCTGCAACGCCCGCAGCTGTTCCTCCTTACTGCAAGTCAGTGGATTGATGTTCAGAAGTCCCACCTTCATAAGCACCCTCCATCAATGAAATAAAATCGCAGCCGCACACAGCAGCAGCAGAATTGCCATCACGATGTCCACCTGTTTTTGACGTTTATCGAAAAAGTGGCGCAGATAAGCCCCCGCCAGGAGCCACACCAGATTGGAACCTGGTCCAGCGATGAGCAGCAAGGCTGCCACGGGAAACATGTCTATCAGACGGTTGGAATAAGGGAGCACAAAGAGGCTGAAGACCGTCAAGTCGAAGAGCAGCATCTTGGCATTCGTCAGCTGCATCACGAAGCCCGACCAAAACGTGCACACCTGCGTGTTCTTCAGCTGTATGCCCGACTCTCTGTAGATCTGCCAGGCAAGCCAGATGATGTAAGCCGCCCCCAGATATCGCAGGACATACACGTAATGCCCCATCGCCTCTCCCAGTAGATGCGTTGCCACTGCCATCAGCACCACGGCCACGGCGAAGCCCAGGAACAGGCCACGCCACATCACCAAGGCATGCTTCCGACCATACTTCATGGCACAAGACAGCGAATAGATGTTCGCTGGTCCTGGTGTGTATCCCACAATCAGGATATAAAGTAGTAAAGTCGGTAATTGTGAAAGTGGCATAATATTTCTTTTTGCCTGCAAAAATACAAATAAATTACTTATCTTTGCACCCAAAATTATAAAAAACTATAAGAAATGGAAAAAGTAGTAAGCGGCATTCGCCCCACAGGAAACCTGCATCTGGGCAACTATTTCGGAGCAGTGAAAAGCTTCGTCGCCATGCAAGACGAGTATCAATGTTTATTCTTCATAGCCGACTGGCATTCCCTGACCACTCATCCCAAACCAGAGAACATACAGAGCAGTGCGCGTACCATCTTGGCTGAATACTTGGCTTGTGGTATCGACCCTCAGAAGGCACCCATCTATGTACAGAGCGATGTGAAGGAAACCCTGGAGCTGTACCTCTACCTCAATATGAATGCCTATCTGGGCGAGTTGGAGCGTGTCACCACCTTCAAGGAGAAAGCCCGTCAGCAACCCGACAACGTGAATGCCGGACTCCTTACCTATCCTACCCTCATGGCTGCCGATGTGCTGCAGCATCGCGCCCATAAGGTGCCCGTTGGCAAGGACCAGGAACAGAACATGGAGATGATGCGCAAGTGCGCCCGTCGCTTCAATAATATCTATGGTGTGGAATTCTTCCCAGAGCCACAGAACTTCTACTTTGGCAAGTCGGCCCTGAAGGTGCCCGGACTCGATGGCAGTGGCAAGATGGGCAAGAGCACAGGCAACTGTATCTATCTGCGCGACGACGATAAGACCATCACCAAGAAAGTGATGAAGGCCGTTACCGATAGCGGTCCGCAGGAGCCTAACAGCCCTAAGCCTGAGGTGATTGAGAACCTCTTTACGTTCCTCAGAATTGCCTCTACTCCTGATACTTACGAGTATTTCGACGAGCAATGGAACAACTGCACCCTCCGCTATGGCGACCTGAAGAAACAGATCGCACACGACTTGGTTGAGATCGTGGCCCCTATCCGTCAGAAGATCGAGGAATACAGCGCTAACACCGAATTGCTGGACAAGATTGCCCGCGAAGGTGCTGATGCTGCCCGTGCCAGTGCTTCAGAGACCCTGAAGGCTGTGCGTGAGATTATAGGCTTCCGTAAATAACCGCCTCCCATGAAGAAGGCAGTCCTCCTCCTCGTTGCCTTGGTGGTTGTCCTCGTAGCCACTTTGTTACTACGGACACAAAAACCTACGGACAACTTCCGCATGGCCTTGTCTGTGAGTCCCTTTACCCACAGCATGTTCCTGAATGGCTATACCTACCAGGTTGGCAACAAGACTGCCACCACTCTGGAAGAGTTGGAACGCCTTTACATCGCTGCTGGCGCCACTGAGATGTACGCCAGGATTGCCACCAAGCGCTATCCCACCCCTGATGATTCAGGGATAGCCGATTCCAATGTTAACAGTCACACACTAGAGCAAGGCCTGGCCCTCTGTCGATTGGCTGCCAAACTGCACATCCCCATCAACCCTGAGATCATGTGCGCCTATACCTATATGGATATGGAAACCCAGCAAGCCCCCGATTTCTCCGAATACCCCGAACTCCTCCCCTTGCAAAACGGCAAGCCTTGGGAAGAGCTCACTTTGGAAGAAATCTGCACGGTCTTGCGAGCCTATGGCCAGTTTGTAGCCACAGAGATTCTTAACACGGGATGTACAGTTCAGAACTGGAACCTAGGCAATGAGGCCAATTTTGGCTTTGCAGGCATCAGCGTCGGACTTCAGACGGCTGTCAATCCTGCCTTGGCCACTATGGATCCCATGCAGCGTTACATGGCCTCCGAGGAATGGATGGAAGACAACCTCTGGAAATACCACGCCCAAGCCTTGGCAGCCCTCTCACAAGGCATCAAGGACGCCTACGTGGCGCTTGGAAAAGACGATTCCCAAGTGACGTTCTCCACCCACATCGCCACAGTGGTGTTCCCCACAGAGCGTACTGTGAGTTATTTCAACTGCCTGCGTAAGCATGGATACAACCTCGACGTGGCTGGCATCAGTTTCTATCCCAGTGCCCCCTCTGCCTTTAAGAACAGCATGGACCTCTACCATCAGACGGTCGAAGCCATCCAAGAGCAGTGCCACCTCCCTGTCTTTATCGCCGAGTTCTCCTACCCATCGGGTCCTGTGACAGGTGCCTTCGCTGGATGGAGCATCCCCGCTGAAGGCTACGAGATCAGTGAAGACGGACAAGCTGCCATCTACGCTGATGTCATCACATGGGGAAAAGAGCATGGTGTCATTGGCATCCGCTATTGGGCAGCCGACCTGGCCGAAGGATGGTCCAACATGAGCATGTTCCGTTTCGAAGGCAAGCAAGGCATCGCCAAACGTATCCTTTTAATACACTAATATATGAAACATTTAGCATTAACAGTGATGTCCCTCCTGGCCATCACCTCCTGCAAGCAGGAACCTGTAATCGTGGCCCCCGAAGGATACGAACTGGTGTGGCACGATGAGTTTGAAGAAGGATCTACCTTGAACACAGCCGATTGGATCCACGAAGTGAAACCATCTGGATGGGTGAACCACGAACTCCAGAACTACGTTGATGGCGAGTACAACGGACAGCGCGTCACTGAGCTCTCCGATGGCAAGCTGAAAATCCACTGCTTCAAAGATGGTGACAAAATCTATAGCGGACGCGTCTATGCCCACCGCAACGAAGGATGGCTCTACGGATACTTCGAGGCCAGCATCAAGCTCCCTACAGGCTTAGGCACCTGGCCCGCCTTCTGGATGATGCCCGTCCAAGGTCAAGGCCGTTGGCCCGTGTGTGGCGAGATCGACATCATGGAAGAAGTAGGCTTCCATCCCGACTATGTACACTCCACCATCCACTGCGAAGACTATAACCACGTGAAAGGCACCCAGCGCGGCGAGAGCAAGCTCTACCCCACTGCCGAAGGTGCTTTCCACACCTATGCCTGTGAGTGGACTCCCGAGCAACTGCAGTTCTTCGTCGATGGCGAGCTCCTTTTCACCTTCCAGAACGAAGGCAATGGCCACAGCTCCTGGCCCTACCACTATGCCTTCTACCCCATCTTCAACCTCGCCTTTGGCGGCGATTGGGGCGGACAGCAAGGCGTAGATGAGAGTGCCCTGCCCCTCACCATGGAGGTGGAATACATCCGCATATTCCAGAAAAAAATATAGGAACCACTTTCGCAAGCAGTCCCTACATACACAAAACACATATTTACACGATCTTTTATTTAACTAAATTCGACTGCAAAGGTACACATTATTCTTAAATTCCAAACAAAATCCCAATTATTATAAAAAAGGAACCACTTTCACAAGCAGTTCCTTTCACAACACAAATACAAAATAAAACACGACAAAACTATTATAATTTCCTTATACTTAGGGAGTATACATCTTTCAATACATATTCACATACTCTTGAAAGACTTGATGGTAATATTAAAAACTAGGGCCAAAGGTAAAGCATAATTATTAATATTCAAACAAATCAATGCTGCAAAGATGCAATCTTAGTGGTTGATATTCAAAAAAATCTATATCTTTGTGGGAAATTATTAAGAAAGGGATCTAGAGAATGAAAAGCTATACTTTTGCTGGACGAATTACCAAATGGATCATGATTTTCCTTGGGACTCTCATGGCTGTGCTCATTTTAGTCATCTACCTGCTGTCGCAAAACGTCATGAGTGTGGGTGAAACCGACCGTTACCTCAGCGATTTGCGTGGCACAAATGAGTATGTGCGCCGTACGCTCTCCGACGTGTATGTGGCGACTAAAAACAACCGACAGAGCATCGAGATGTTGCTCGACCAACCTGATGAAATCATGGCTGTCGTGGAGCGTATCGTGCAAGATAATCCTAACATCCGCAGTCTTGGGGTGAGTTTCATAGCTGACTATTACCCGGAAAAGGGGCGCTGGTTTGCGCCTTATGTGGTGAGAAAGGATGACGGCAAACTGGTGCAAGAGTATATCGGCAGTGCGTCCCGCGACTATCCGCTGGAGGAGTGGTTCGTGGAGGCGCTCCAATCCTCAGAGGGCTACTGGAGTGAGCCGTTCTTCGATCAGGAGGATACGACTGCTCCGCTCATCGCCTACATGTTGCCCGTGCGTGATGCCGAAGGGCACACGGTGGCTATTATGGGATCTGACATGTCTCTCGACTTTCTTACTGACAAGCTTCAGGCGCTGGATGATGAGTTCGGTTCCACGAAGTTGCCCGAACGTTTATTTGGACCTAGTTATGCTGCACATAGCTTCATCATCGACAATAAGGGCAATTTCATCGCTCATCACGACCATCTGCGCATCTTGAAAGACAATTTCCTCACACAAGCACAGGCTTCCAAGGGCACGGATGACGATGCCATCGTACAGGCCATGATTCGTGGGGAGGAGGGTTATGGAACTGCCGTCATCGAGGGGGTTCCTTCTTATGTTTTCTATGTGCCTATCAACCATGTGAATATGAGCATGGGCATCATGGTTCCGATGTTTACTTTCCACTTCCCTGGTAACATGCTTACACTCATCTTGCTGCTTATCATTGCCGCTGGCTTGGCTTTCACAGCTTTTGCCATACGCTATAATGTGAAGCGTGCCACTAAACCGCTGACACAGTTGGCTTCCTCGGCCAGTGAAGTGGCGAAAGGCAATTTTAATGCGCCCCTACCCGACATCCATACGCATGATGAGATCTACCAGTTGCGCGACTCTTTCGCCAACATGCAGCAGTCACTTTCGAAGTATATCGTAGAACTGAAGGAAACCACGGCATCGAAGGCTGCCATCGAGAACGAACTTAACATCGCGCACAACATACAGATGGCGATGCTGCCAAAGATCTTCCCGCCTTATCCGGAGCGCAGCGAAATCGACATCTTTGGCAAACTGACGCCTGCCAAGGCTGTGGGTGGCGATCTGTTCGACTTCTACATCCGCGACGAGAAATTGTTGTTCTGCATTGGCGACGTGTCTGGAAAGGGTGTCCCTGCTGCTTTGATAATGGCAGTGACTCGTGCCATGTTCCGCACCATCTCTGCCCATGAAGCCGAGCCTCATCTCATTGTCACCTCATTGAACCATGCTATGTCTGAAGGCAACGAGTCCAACTTCTTCGTTACCCTCTTTGTAGGAACGCTCGACCTTCATACTGGTAAGCTACGTTACTGCAATGCGGGGCACGATATCCCACTGCTCATCGGGAACGGTGTGAACTTGTTGTCGAGCGATTCCAACATCCCTATTGGTTTGATGGGCGATTGGACATATACTTATCAGGAAATGATGATCGATGCTGGCACCACCATCTTCCTATACACCGATGGACTGAACGAAGCCGAGAATCAAAATCAGGAGCAATTCAGCGAGGAGCGTATGCTCCATGTAGCCAACACGCTGCTTGAAAACAATCTGTACCATCCCGAGGAGTTCATCACCCAGATGACGAAGGCTGTCCATGCGTTTATCGGCGATGCTGAGCAAAGTGACGACCTCACCATGCTCGCTGTGCAATATCAGCCAAAAGAAACTATATTATATGAAAAAGCATAATATTCAACTTTCCATTCTGCTCCTAATACTGGTAGCTATCTCCCCTTGTACTATTTCTGCACAGGACATGGTCACCGCCATGGGCAACGAGGGACTCGAGAAGACCGTCAGCTACGATGTGGCAAAGTTCACCGATATACGCGATAAGAAACTCGAAGACGTGATGCGCAAGATGCCTGGCATCAACGCCATGGGATGGGGCGGATTGTCCTACAATGGCATGATGGTGGAGAAGATCTACGTCAATGGCATGGACATCCTCGAAGGCAACTACGACCCTATCCTTAACATGAAGCCAGAGGATGTGGAGCGCCTCGAAATCACGGAGAACCATGTCGATATCAAGGTGATGAAAGGCACACAGTACAGCGACAACGCAGCCATCAACGTGGTGCTGAAAGAAGACGCAGCTTCCAAGTGGAGCGGCTCTGTGAAGGGAGGCCTGGGCTTCTCCCCGCTTTTGGTGAATACAGATGTCAACGCCATTAACATAGGCAGCAAGTTGCAGACCACCCTACTCTTCAAGGCCGATAATACAGGTATGGACTTCACAAACTCGTTGGCAGGTTTCGGAGGTTTCGATGAGTGGGGCATGATGTGGGACAAGACCCCTGGAGGGTTCGACTACAGCATCCGCCAGTTCCTCAACGTGCAGCCCTCCTTGGCTCCCCTGCAAGGCGAGCGTGTGCGCTTCAATCGCAGTGGCATCGCCAACATTGGCAGCACCTTCAAACTCAATGACGACTACCAGCTGAACGTACAGCTCACCTACCATACTGATCTCCTCACCGCAGAGAGCCTCGACGAGACCACCTATTACCTGCAGGGCGGTGAGCAGGTAGTCGATGTGACAGGCGAGCATGCCAAGAGTCACCAGCACGACGTGCAGGCAGACATCACCCTGCTGGCCAATACAGACACCAAGTACCTCAGAAACCAAGTCCACTTCGCCTCCCGTTGGAACGATGTTGATAAGAATATCACTGGCACTTTCCCGAACGACCAGAAGACCAATACCACCCCGCTCTACTTGAAGGACGACTTCCTCTATAAGCGCCATTTGGGAAAGAACATCCTCACGCTCAACCTCAACACAGGCCTCTACAGCCGTCCGCAAGACCTCAAGGTGGTGAAGGAAGACGGCCTCTTCTCGCAGGAGGTAGATGCCACCTCACTCTACGGAGAATTGGGAGCCACCCTCGACCATAAATTTACCGACCACCTCACCGTCTCCCTGAATGCAGGCGCAGCAGGTAACCATCGCGAGATAGATATGAAGCTCAAAGGCCTCCAAGGCTACACTACGCCCGATGTCGATGCCCGCATCAACATCTTCAACGTCTTTGCAGGCGCTACCCTCACCTACATCAACGACAAGATGCAGGCCGTGCTGAAGCTCCCCCTGAACTACGGACACTACGATCAGGACGACAAGATCTCCGCACAGGATAAGTCCAAATCACATGCCTACTTCTCGCCCAACATTAACGTGAAGTACCAAGTCTCAGAGGCACTTTCCCTCTCCTACAACACCTTCTACACGCAGAACGAGCCCAGTCGCATGCGTATCTATCCCAACCTGATATTCAACGACTTCCGCTCCGCCACCCAAGGCCTACCCGACTTTGTGAGCTCTCGCAACCTCTATGGCACCCTTGGCCTGCAATACAGCCATCCCAAGACCTCCGTGTTCATCAACGGAGAAGTCAGCTATTGGAACGACAAGATGGACTTCAACGACATCATGTTCTTCACAGACGCCTTCATCATCAACGGCTACCAGATAGCCCCCAATAAGGCCGATGGCTGGGAGCTGCGTGGAGACATCAGCAAGGGCATAGAGTCGCTCAAGGGCAAGATAGGTGTCTCCGTCAACGGGAGCCTCTCCAACGCCTCCATGACGCGCAACGGAGCCGATATCCCCTACACCAGCACCGACCTTTCTGTGGGCCCCTACATTAACGGACGCCTCACCTCTTGGTGGAACGTGAACTACAACCTCAACTTCCGCACCAACCGCATGAAGATGGACGATGAAGACACCGCCTCCAAGTCGAAAGGCTACACCCAGACCTTGGAGATGATCTTCGACCCTTGGCAGAAGCTCAACTTCAGCATTCTGGCAGAGCACTACTACACCGAGTTCATGGATGATGTGTCCAAGCATCTGGTGCTGTGGGATGTCAAAGCGGAGTATAACATCAATGATAAGTGGCAGCTCATCATTGATGCTATGAATATCTTGAATCAGAAGACGTATAATTACACGCTTGCTGATAGTGAGAAGTTTACAAAGAGTTACACAGCGTATAAAATTAGGCCGAGGAATATTCTTATAAGTTTGTTTTACAAATTCTAAGAATCTTTTCTTCTTTGCCAGAAAAGAATTAATTATACCCTGGATTCTGCAACAGGTTTTGATTCAATGCCATCACATCAGCAGGGATAGGATAGATGGTGGTGTGACCATCGGTCTCATCTATGGCATCGGGACCACTATAGAGGCTTTGGAACTGACCAAAGCGGATGAGGTCTTGGCGGCGCCATCCCTCCCAGCATAGTTCCAGCAGGCGCTCATCGAGCAGATTCTGCAAGGTGAGCTCACGCGTAGGCATGCCAGCACGTAGGCGCACGGCATCATAATCGGCTTGACCATCGCCCCCACTGCGCAGCAGGGCTTCGGCACGCATCAGCAGCACATCGGCATAACGGAAGAGCACAATGTCATTGTCCATAAGCTTACCATCTTTCAAGGCATTTTTATCTACGGCGTACTTTTTCATGCGCGCACCAGCCATCTCTACATAGGTACTGCCACTGAGGTCCATCTCTACCTCCCAAGGATAGTAAACCAGCGGATTACCTACACGATCGGGCACCACGTTACCATCAAGATCGGTCACCGTACCTGCCCAGTAGTTCAGGTCGAAACGAGTATCTTGGACAGGGGTGTCATAGCCAAAGACCTGCAGGGTACGCAAAGTGGCACAACTGCCATTTTCGGCGGTGAAGCCGTAGGCGGCTGCATGGCGATAGTGATAGCTGCGATAGAGATTCTGCTGCTGGTTGCTGTAGAGGTTCTTATCCATAGGGATGGTCCAGATGTTCTCTGTCGACATCTCGTTGTATACGGCAAAGTTGAATGCATAGTCGCTCTCCAGCTTGAAGCCCTGGTCTTCTATCAGATCGCAGTAGTACTTGGTTTCTTCCCACATAGGGGTGCCACAATAGACCTCGGCATTGAGCATCAACTTAGCCAGTACGAAATCGGCCACAGGCCGTGTGACGCGTCCGTAGTAGTCGCCAGGACGCACGCTGTTCTCAATGCAAAGCCACTCTGCCACCTCTTTCAACTCTTGCACCACGAAGGTGAAGATCTCAGCGCGCTCGGACTGCTGCACATCGTTCATTGACACATCAGTAGAGGTGATAAGGGGCACACGACCGAAGAGGTCGAGCAGTTGCCAATAGTAGATAGCTCGCAGGGCACGCACCTCAGCCTGATAGGCAAGTAAAGTCTCTGAGTCTATCAGATGGCTATGACTGAAAAGCTGCTCCAGAGAACGGTTGCACAAAGTGATGACCTTGTAGAGATAAAGCCAGGAGTTCTTGGCCAAATCGTGACCAGCCGACCATGAATGCATATACATGGCTTGCCAGATACCACCGTCGTACCAGTCGCCGCCACGGGTGGGGAGCATGGCCTCGTCGGACCCAAAGGTCTGAAGATCATACACGCCACGACAGGTGCCTTGTAGCCCTTGTCCATCAGAGGAACCACCTATATAATTATAGAGCGTAGCTACTGTATTCTGAAAAAGTTCCTCGGGGGTGGTATAGACCATCTCCTCGGGAATCTGGTCACGCGGCTCCTCATCAAGGGAGCAAGCTCCAAGCAACGCCAAACCAATAAAAACGATACCGATATGCCAATATTTCATAAAGTCAGTTTTTTTCATTGTACAACTTATTCTGTTAGAACTGTATGCTCAACCCAAAGGTGTAGCTGCGATAGACAGGCATGGTGCGCTTATCATCCACACCCAGAGAGCCATCTATCACGCTGGAGTTGATCATAGGCGTGAGACCGCTGTAGCCTGTAAAGGTAGCCAAATTGTTCACAGAGGCTGAGACACGCAGGTTCTGAATGAAACGTGAGCGCAATGGCACTGTCCAGCCTATGGTGAGGTAATCAATGTTAACATAGTCGCCACGCTCCAACCAGTAGTCGCTGATGGTCTGATCCTGAATATTCTGCTGGGGAGCACCCTGCATCACGTTATAGTTGGGCAGCGAAAGCATGTTCATGTAGGTGAGGGCCGAACCATTGTAGATTTTATGTCCGAAGGCTCCGTTTACCTGCATGGTAATATCCCACTGGCGATAACGGAATGCGATGTTAGAGCCCATCATGGCCTTAGGTGTGGCTTGTCCACAGATGTATTTCTCGTCGGTCACCAGATAGTGTCGGGAGCCATCGGCATCGGTGACAAGGCCCTGACAATGGGGCAGATAGAACACACCTAGGGGCTGACCAACGATCTGCATCACCACATCACTGGCACCGTGGAAGCCTGCGCCCCAGAGCGAGGAGATGCCCTTCATGCTGGGAGCAGTGAGGTACTGGCCATTGTAATAACCATTGAGGGAGAGCAGCTTGTTGCGCTCGAACGACCAGTTCATATTCACGCTGAGCTGCATGTCACGTGTGCGCAGCGGCGTGATGCCAAAACCTATCTCAAGTCCGCTATTCTTCATGGAACCCATGTTGGCCAAGAGCTTATCATAAGTAAACGGTGGAACAGGCACATCATACACATAGAGCATGTCGCTTGTGCGAGATTTGTAATAGTCCAGCGTCAAGGCCACCCTACCCTTCCACAGCTGTACATCCAAACCCGCATTGAAAGTGCGCTTCTGCTCCCACTTCAGGTCGGGATTGGCATTACGAATCACACCCAGTGTGGTAGCTACTGCACCAGCCATGGGCACTACCCCATTAGGTTGCATCAGCTGCATGGAGTTATAGGAGTCTATACCTCCTAAATTGCCAGAGAGGCCGTAACCCACACGCAACTTGGCACTGGAAATGAGCGTGAGCGGCTTCATCCAGGCTTCCTCACTGATGATCCATGCTCCACTGACCGAGGGGAAGAAGCCCCAGCGATGATTCTTTCCAACTTTGGAGGAACCATCGGCACGGGCATTCACGGTAAGTGTGTATCTGTCAAGCAACGAATAAGAAGCACGTAGGAGGAACGACTGCATGTGGGCATCGGTCTTGTAAGAGTCGGTACCTTCCCACAGGCGGGATGCACCTGCCGATAGCTTGTGATACCCATAGGCATCGGTGAGCAGGTTGGTGGTGGTGGTATAGAAGCCACTACCGCGCTGGCTCTCCCCTTCGGCCAGTGCCAGCAGGTTGAGTGTCCCAGCATGGAAGTTGAAGGTCTTCTCCAGAGAGATGTTTCCCAGCAGTTCCTCATTCTTGTCATCACCACGATAGGCTTCGCCATGACTCCATACAAAGGTGGGATAATAATGGGCATTGTCTACGGTGTTGTAGCTGTAGGATCCAAATATGCGGAGTTCAAACTGAGGTGCCAAGGTGGCAGTTGCATTCAGGTGCACGTTGAAATGGGCGTTATCCTCGTCTTGCTTCATGCGGAGTAGCGAGTTGGGATTATTGATCCACAGCGCCTCTGTTACCTGATAGTAGGAGCCATCGGCATTCATACCATCGGAGAAGGTGGGGTTAAAGGTATCTGCCGAATAAAAAAGTTTCTGTTTAAAAGGCAGATAGGACGCTTTCTGCAGAGAGCCAAAGAGACCTAGATCTACGGTAAGCAGGTTGTCGAAGGCCTTCTGTGAGATATCGAGCTTGGCAATGTAGTTGCGCAAGTGATAGGTCTTCACCACCCGCTGATGATCCATCATACCCAGTGAGGCACGATAGTTCGCTGTCTCTGTACCCCCTCCGAAAGCCACATGATGGTTCTGCACGAAGCCCGTGCGCTCTATGCTGCGATGAAAGTCGGTATCGGCCCCACCATCGATATAATCCAGTCCCAAGGCAGTAGCAGCATTTCTAAACTGCGGTCCGCTAAGCATCTGCATGCGTTTATACACAGACTCGAATCCCATGGATCCATCGTAGGAGATGTGGAACTGCTGACTACGTCCTTTCTTGGTGGCCACCTCGATCACACCTGCAGCCCCACGACTACCATACTGCGCCGTCTCTGAGGCATCTTTCAAGATGGTGAAACTCTCTATGTCTGCAGGATAAATGGTGGAAAGTGTGGCCAGGTCGGATGTTACGCCATCGATGATGACCAGCGGGTCGTTGCCACCAGTAAGCGAGGTGGTACCTCGTACACGAACGGCAGAGACCATAGCCTCCTGATTTCCACCTGAGGTGACTTGAACACCTGCAGCTTGTCCGCTCAGTGCATCGAGCGATGAGGTAATCAGACCCTTGTTCATGCGCTCTTCTGTGACTTTCTCTACAGCACCAGCCACAGTGTTTTGGTCGCTATAACCCACACGTACTGTAGTGACGGTAGTATCACGTTTGACAGGCTCCTGCGCCCAAAGGGTACCAGAGGCCAACAGACCTGCCAATAAACTAATGGCATACTTTCTCATAGGTATTAGTTTTGCTTAGACCACAAATATAGTATTTTTTTTCTTGAATCACTAATTTGAGGTTGATTTGTCGCTTTCAGCACTAGAAAAGGGTATTTCGTTTTCCTCTAGGTAACGAAGGCGAAAATCACAGACATTTGTCACAAGAAGTTGGATGGTGTGATGACAAAAATGTCTGGCATCAGCACCATGGAATAATGCAGCTATATGTACAACGGAATAAATGAAGTAAAAAAAGGGATGCCTAACAGCACCCCCTTTTTTAATAATATATTGATTAATTTATTAATTCTGAGCAGGTTGTTCAGTAAGACGATAGCTGACAAAAGCCAGGTAGCGACTATCAGGCGCCCATGAATTTACATTAATAGTACCCTGACCACCGAAGAGAGACACTAACTTAGTAGGCTGTCCACCTTCTGCAGGCATCAACCACAGCTCTACGTTCTTGTTAGCCACGTGCTGATTAGGCTCCAAGTCACCCTTGTTGTAAGTGATGTAGATCACCTTCTTGCCATCGGGAGATACATGTGGGAACCACGCGTTGCGTGTCTCGTCAAACGTCATCTGTGTCTGCTCGCTGCCATCCGCATTCATGCGCCACACCTGCATCAAGCCACTGCGTACGCTGTTGAACCAGATGTGCTTGCCATCAGGAGAATACTCAGGACCATCGTCCAGATCATCCGCCGTGGTCAGTCGCTTCTCAGGACCCTTACCCTCTACGTCCATCGTATAGATGTCGCGAATCTTGCCGCCATCGCGGAATGCACAGTAAGCCAACGTCTTGCCATCAGGGCTCCAGCCATGCAGATAGCTAGGGCTAGAAGGAGTCACCATGCGAGGCAGTTCCTTGCCATCGAGGGAGATGATATAAACATAAGAGCCACCACCGTTGGAACTTGGGCTCGTACTCACTGCGATATACTTACCATCAGCACTCAGCACATGGTCATTGTTACAGCGAGACAGATAATGTGTGTTTACCAGCTCCACCTCCCCTGTGCCGTCAGGAGAAATGCGATAGATGTGTCCGCCACTATTATATACCAGCCACTTGCCATCCTTGCTCCAGTTAGGCGCCTCGATGGTACCATTGAATTCACGTACTACACGGCGTGCACCAGTCTGGGTATCCAACACTTCCAGGATGCTCGTCACGCGAGGTTGCTGCTGTTGCTGCGCTTTCAAGCCCAGAGTCATAGCAGCCAAGGCCATCACTAATAATGTCTTTTTCATGATAAGAATGCTTTATTTGTTAATACTTAATGCTGCAAAGATACGTACATTTTTGAACAACCAAACCTTTTTACTCTTTTTTTTAGTTATTCTGATATTTCTCGTTTTCACAGGCCACTGGTAAACCCGAAGGCTATGGCAATCGCTGTGAATGTGGTGAGCGGTATAATTAGTTTAGAGTTTTGGGGGTGTTCAACGTTGACAGCGCAAAGGTACAACATGAAAATGCCTGTCGCCAAATTATTCTTTCATTTTGGGACGTTGATTTTAGTTAGCACAGTAATATCAGTTATTTTCTAAATTGTTAAAATATGTTTAAATTAGCAAAATGGGCAATAGTAGTCGCGGAAACAATAAACATTAACGATGTAGAGTCAATCTCATCTAAAAGGGATTGGCAAGGTCGCATTTCATGCGCAGCCAAAATGGTCATTTTAATCTTTCTAGTTAGGAAAAAATATTTTTCTAGTTAGAAAAAAAAAAGAGCATGTTTTGAGAGGGCGCAAGAGTGAGTGAATTCCTGACAGTACTGACAGTTGACAGTTTTATTTTGGCGTATGTATTCCACTTTGGAAAATTTCTATATTATATATTTATATA
>JAFRTL010000023.1 GCA_017427065.1 Bacteroidaceae bacterium
CAACCATGCGTTCCAGCAAACGGAGAGTTATCAGCGCATCATGGCACTGGCAGCGCATAAGGAGGAGAAGGAGCAGATACTGCCTTATCTGAAGGCAAAGGAACTAGAGCGGGTGCATGAAGAGGTGCTGGGCATCTATGCTGACTATATCGAGGAGCTACAGAGCCAATATGAAAAGTTGGACGAGCAGGACATCCTTTATCTCTGCCTCTCTGAAGCCTTGGCAGACACCCGTTCAGTGGCTATAGGCATGGGGGTAGGGAGCACTAACAATGTGCATCAGCGCAAGAGTAGGCTGAAGAAGAAAGTGATCGAGAATTAGTCTTAGATTTTCTGATAGGCCAATCGCTCATCGCCATTGAGCAGATAGATGATGCCACAGTATTGGAAGCCTGCTTTCAGGAGGCAGTGTTGCATGATGTGATTGTCGCGATGGGTGTCTATCTTCAGATTGGGAATCTGCTCGAAGCACCAGTCGAAACAAGCCTGTGCCACCCCTCTGCTTTCTGGCGTACTGGCAAGGCGATGCACCACACCGTATGGGGCATCGGCATCGAGCCATTGGCCTTCATAGATATGTATATAGGTGGGGTCTATGCCTGTGATAAAGGCAAAAGTACCTACCACAATCCCTTCATCATCTGCCATCAGATAACTGTTTCCTTGGCGAATATCATTCTCCACCAATTCATGTCGAGGCTCTCCACCAGCCCATTGGTGCAAGTTTCCATCACTGCGCATGATGGTACGTGCATGGTCGAAAAGCGTAAGCACTACGTCGATTTCTTCAGGCTTTGTATGGCGGATATGGTACATAGTGGTGGTTTTTTGATGCGAAGATAAGTGTTTGTTTTAAATTATTCGTATCTTCGCAACATAAAAATAAAAAAGGATTATGATTATTACATTACCACTCCAAGAGAATATCTTCCAAGCCAAGACGGTGGAGGAACTGAATGAAAAGATTGTAAAAGCATTTGAGGAATTGGCTTACAAGCCAGTAATAAAGAGTGCCGATGACCATATAGAGTTGACCGTGGAGGATTCGTCTGCTGGTATGACGGCTTTGGTACAGTTGGGCAACTTATATCTGGCTGCCAGTAAACCTGCGGATGCTGAGAAATACTACCGGATAGCTATGGAGCAAGACCCGCTGAATTTTATCGCAGTGACCAATGTCGGAGCGGCTTGCTTGGATCGTAAGGAGTATGGCGAGGCCATCAAGCTCTTTGAGCAGGCACTGGAGCGTAATCCTTATTATGTGAATGCGCACTATGGTCGCACATTGGCTTATTTCCAGCAAGGAGACACGGAGCGCGCTTTCCAAGTATGTATGGATGGTACGCAGAAGACACTGCAGGCAGTGGATAATTCGGGCACGCGCGACAATCTGCTGCGCATGTTGGTTTCGCTGGCAGAGAAGATGGTAAGTGAGACAGATTTCAAGCCTGTGATTGATGGACTGAAGGCTAAGCTGGAACAGGCGGATGGGAAGAAGATTGTGATTGAAGCGGATGATAATATCGTGCATTCTGCGACACTTCAAGTAGCTAAGGCTCAAGGGAATGAGGCGCATGAAATAAAGTATCAGTCTAACTTGCCGTTTACGGATTATCTGATACTGCGGAAGCTGATACGTCTGCAGATGGTACAGGAAGCCCGTAAGCGTGGAAAGAATAAGGTGGTGGAATTTACGGGTACCAATCTGGCCAATTTCAACCGTCGTTTTGGGGTGTTCTTCAGCAACTTTTCCACGAAGATGAAGGCCGAGAGTCTGGAAGCTTTTAAGTTGGGTGTGGCCAATGGGTTCTCGTATCAGTTGATGAACTTTGTGCACGACTTGATCGTGGAGGACCGCATTTATTTCGATTATCCACAGTTGCGTCCCATGCAGTTGCTCTACCTTACTCGTCAGGAGCAGGAGAGTCTTACTGCCATTCGTCCTAGCAAGGAACTGGATCTCATGCCTCAGACGGTAGTAAATGCCAGTCGTCTGATGGTACTGATTGCTTCACTGTATTATGCCAATCTTTATGGCATCAATGTGGTGAGCGAGTATCATGGCAATGAGAAGGAATACCAGAAGGTGGATGGACTCTATGAAGAGTTTATCGACTATTTGGAAGGTGACCCACAACCAGGTGATGAGTATGCTTTGGTGGAGGACTTTGCCGAGGAATTAGGATTTGGCGATTTAATCACCGTTCATGGAGAATCGGGGCTGATTTTATAGGCTGACGAGACAAACGATGAGGTTATTTCTTGTTTTTACAGAATAGTTGCTCTTTTTTTTGCGTATATGAATATTTATTCATATATTCGTCAAAAATTCAGGGAGCTATTGTTAATATGAATCTAAACCGATACTGGAAAGCATTTACCAGCCTTTTCTCTTACCGACAGAAAATAGGCTTATGTCTTATTGCTGGCATACTGGTAGGACTGGGCGGCTTGTTCATGTATCTGCTTCGGGCACACACCTATCTTGGTGATGATCCTTCGGCCTGTATCAACTGTCACATCATGACCCCTTATTATGCTACGTGGAGTCATTCCAGTCATGGGCGTGATGCAACGTGCAACGATTGTCATGTGCCTCATTCCAGCTTGGCAGCCAAGTATGGCTTCAAGGCGATGGACGGACTGAAGCATACGGCTTATTTCGTGACACATAGTGAACGACAGGCGATTATGGCAGAGGATATGAGTGCTGAGGTAATCATGAACAATTGCATCCGCTGTCACACACAGCTTAATCAGGAGTTTGTGAAGACAGGACGCATCGACTATATGATGTCTAAAAAGGGAGAAGGCAAGGCTTGTTGGGATTGCCACCGCAATGTGCCACATGGCGGTATGAATTCACTCTCGGGTACGCCGAATGCAGAAGGGGTGACTCCGTTGCCTCCATCGCCCGTACCTGAATGGTTACAAAGATTAATGGAAAAATAACTTAAACTTTACTGATATTATGGCGAAACAACTGAAAAAATGGCAAGGGTGGCTGCTGTTCCTCGTTGCAATGGTGGTTGTCTTTTGTCTGGGACTACTGGTTTCATCGTTGATGGAACGAAGGGCCGAGGTGGTGAGCGTGTTCAACAATAAGCGAACTGTCTTCACTGATTCCATAGTTGCCCAAAACGAGAAGTTCAAGGCCGACTATCCACGTGAGTACAACACTTGGGCAATGACCGAGGACACGTCCTTCGTGAGTAAGTATAATAGTTCGCAGGAAGTGGATGTATTGGAGCAACGTCCAGAGATGGTCATCCTATGGGCTGGCTATGCATTTTCTAGACATTATAACACACCGCGTGGACATAAGCATGCATTGGAGGATATGCGTAAGATCCTGCGCACTGGCAATCCGGGTGTAGGAGGGGATGCAGATATGCAACCTGCTACATGTTGGACATGTAAAGGACCAGATGTGCCACGCATGATGCGCGAGATGGGGTTGGAGAATTACTATCATGCCCGTTGGAGTGAACTTGGCAACGAGATGGTTAATACCATCGGTTGCTCCGATTGCCACGATGCCCGTACCATGGAACTGCGTCCTGCACGTCCTGCGCTCTATGAAGCATGGGAGCGTGCAGGTAAGGATGTAAACAAGGCTACGCATCAGGAAATGCGCTCACTGGTATGTGCACAATGCCATACGGAGTATTATTTCGTTAAGGGTACTGACTATTTGATGTTCCCACAAGACAAAGGCTTGACACTGGAGGATGCAGAAGCTTATTATGACGAGATAGGTTTCTACGACTACATCCATCCGTTATCAAAGACTCCAATCCTGAAAGCACAACATCCTGGGTATGAAATCGCATTGCAAGGCATTCATGGACAACGTGGTGTTTCATGTGCCGATTGCCATATGCCATATATGAGTGAAGGTGGTGTGAAATTTACCGACCACCACATCATGTCACCATTGGCAAATATTGACCGTACGTGCCAGACTTGCCACCGTCAGGATGCTGAAACATTACGCCAGAACGTCTATGAACGTCAGGAGAAGTGCAATGAAGTACGCGACCGTGCCGAGGCAGAGCTTGCAACCGCACATATTGAGGCAAAGTTTGCCATTGAAAAGGGTGCAACGGATGAAGAAATGAAACCTGTACAAGACCTTCTGCGTAAGGGACAGTGGCGTTGGGATTATGCCATCGCATCTCATGGTGCTACGTTCCATGCACCGCAAGAGGTAACACGCCTGCTTTCTCACAGTGTGGATTATGCACAGCAGGCCCGCTTGGCGATCTCCAAGATTTTGGCAAAACATGGTTTTATCGGGGATGTACCTATGCCTGACATTTCTACAAAAGCTAAGGCACAGCAGTATATCGGCCTTGATATGCCGACACTGAACCAGAAGAAACAGGAGTTCTTGGAAACTGTGGTGCCTAAATGGATTGAAGAAGCAAAGGCTAATGGAAAACTGATAGAGCTTTAACAAGAAATATGTGTTTGAAAGGCAGGCTCCGAAAGAACCTGCCTTTTTTCAATAATAGGATTATGTGGAAAAAACCTTGGAAACTAAATGAGGGCTTTCTGATAGGAGCGGGACTTATAGTCTGTGGCTTGTTGCTGCAGTTCAGTGTCGGACCTATTGAGTGGAAGGCTTTTTCTTATCCTGTCAACTTATTGATGGCTGTGCTCATCGTACTGGGTATATTGTTAGCTTATACCCTACGGAGTAAATCTTATGCCATACGCTTCATGGGCAGTTATGCGGCAGCGATTCCTGCATTGGCATATGCAGTCATCCTAACCGCGATTATGGGTCTGACGCGACAAGTAGCCGACGGACAAGAGGCTGTGGATTTTCTTGGCATTACGCATATGCTTTCTTTCTGGCCCTTTGTGTTGATTTATGTGTATATCGCCGTAATCTTAGGATTGGTCATCTTGCAGCATCTGACGCATTTCAAGTGGAAGCGTGACATTCCTTTTTTGTTGAATCATCTGGGACTATTTATCGTGCTGCTTAGTGCCACTTTAGGTAATGCTGATATGCAGCGCCTCACCATGACTGTCACGAAGGAACAACCAGAATGGCGGGCGATAGATAATCAGGGCTATGTCAAAGAATTGCCCATTGCCATCCAACTGAATGATTTTACCATCGATGAATATCCTCCTAAATTGCTCTTAGTGGACAATACTACGGGACAGGCTCTGCCAGTGGGTAATCCCATGACAGTGGTGGCAGATAGTGCTGAAGCTGATGCTGAGGGATATATTGGTACATTGGACGAGTGGCGTGTCAAATTGTTGGAGTCGATAGATATGGCTGCACCACAACTCTCTGAGGATTCCACGACGTATGTGTCATGGGAGCAAAGTGGGGCCACAAGTGCCGTTCGCGTATCTCTGACCTCTACGAAGACTGGTCGTGAAGTGGAAGGGTGGGTGACCTGTGGAAGCTATCGATTCCCTTATCAGTTGCTTCCTGTGACGAATCTTGTAAGTCTGGCGATGGCAGAACGTGAACCTCAACGTTATACTTCCAATGTGGAGGTGCTTACCGTTTCGGGGGAGCATTACCAAACCGATATCCAAGTGAACAAACCCTTTGAGGTAGAAGGTTGGAAAGTGTATCAGCTCAACTATGATATCGAGAGGGGCAGGTGGAGTGAAATCAGTGTGTTGGAACTGGTGCGCGATCCGTGGTTGCCAGTGGTCTATACGGGCATCATCATGATGTTATTAGGAGCCGTTTGTATGTTTGTTTTAGCACAGCGAAAGAAATGAGTTGGAGTCAGTTTATAATCTTTGCAGCTGTAGCCGTGCTGTTTTGGGTATATGGTGCCTATGCCGCATGGAAGGACCGTTCTAAGACTGCCTATGTGAGCACTGCGTTCGGCTTGTTGGTGTTCTTTGCCTTTATCTTAGGCATGTGGATTTCTTTGGAGCGTCCACCGCTTCGTACGATGGGTGAGACGCGTCTGTGGTACTCCTTCTTCCTTCCAATGGCAGGATTGATCGTCTATGGCCGATGGAAGTACAAGTGGATTTTGTCTTTCAGTACGTTGTTGGCCATCGTGTTTATTTGTGTCAATCTCTTTAAGCCTGAGATACACAACAAGACGCTGATGCCAGCCTTGCAGAGTCCATGGTTTGCGCCGCATGTCATCGTCTACATGTTTGCTTACGCCTTGCTGGGTGCTGCCACCGTGATGGCGCTCTATCTGTTGTTCATCAAGAAAGAGGAGGTGGCTGAGAAGGAAATGGACATTTGCGACAATCTGGTGTATGTGGGGTTGGCGTTCATGACTATCGGCATGCTGTTTGGAGCCTTGTGGGCCAAGGAAGCATGGGGGCATTATTGGGCTTGGGATCCGAAGGAGACATGGGCGGCTGTCACTTGGTTCGCGTATCTGGTGTATGTGCATTTCCGCATTTATCGACCTATGCAATATCGACGGGCTTTCTGGATATTGTTGGTATCATTTATACTGCTACAGATGTGTTGGTGGGGTATAAATTACCTTCCGTCGGCACAAGGTACCAGCGTACACACCTATACATCATAATACAAAAATAGCGAGGACAATGCCTCGCTATTTAGTTTTTCATGCTATCAGATAATAGATACATCCAGATTCTCTTCGTTGGGTCAACTTGCCCTCTTGCATTAACTGGCCTATAGCCAAACAAAGATCTGTGTCATTCAGATGGCTCTGTCCTTGCAAATCATCGAAAGAATACTGACTTGTCTTCTTCATGACAGCATACAGTTTTCTACTGTTGTTAACGATACTCTCTTTGTTGAACATCATAGTTTAAATCCTCCTCGTGTTTATGTTTGTTTCACTTCGTCAAATTTAAGAAAAAGATTTTATATATCAAATACTTATATGTTAAAAAGATGATACTTTTAAAAAAATGGTATAAAAAGTCAGTTATTTAGCACTATTTAATGATATTTTTCAGCGCTTCGGCTACTTTTTCATACCCTTTTGTCGCTGGATGCAGTCCATCGGTACCATAAAGGGTAGGATCAATCTGTCCGTTGCTCAGTGTCAGTACAGGAGTAAGGTCCACGAGCTCTGTCAATGCATCTGTCTTTAGCTTCTGTTCCAACAGTCGGTTGACTTCTTTCACGGCATTGTTCATATCCTTTCGTGGGAAGATCTTCAGTACATGGATGTGTGCCTGTGGTTGTTTGTGACGAATGATCTCCACCAATTCCACAATGCCTTGCGCTATCTTTTCATTGCTCTCGCGTATGCTGATATTGTTGGTACCAATCATCAGACAGATGTGTCGTGGCTGTATATCGTCCAATTCGCCGTGTTGTATGCGCCACAGCACGTTTTCTATGCGGTCCCAACCAAATCCCATGTTCGTCACTTTTAACCCCTCAAAGAGCTTGTTCCAAGCCTCTGTGCCACGATGTATGCGGTGCGATGGTTCGCCAGCCCAGTAGTGGGTGATGGAATTGCCTATCATCACGATATCTGGTTTCACCATCCGATGGCGCTGCAGCACTGATTCATGTCGCTCGTTCCACTCATATACCCCAGGTTCTCGACGTTGTCTGACGGGCATATACTCACTCAGAGGATGCAAGTCTAGTATGTCCGTAATCTTCTTCATGTAGGCTTTGGCATAAAGCTCCATGCCCACGTCGGTAGGATGACTCCCGT
The DNA here is from genome assembly GCA_017427065.1 of Bacteroidaceae bacterium. Classification (GTDB taxonomy): domain Bacteria; phylum Bacteroidota; class Bacteroidia; order Bacteroidales; family Bacteroidaceae; genus Bacteroides. Next base: position 7,659 of record JAFRTL010000023.1, read on the forward strand.
CGATCTGCGCATCAGGAGTGATGCCAATCTCCTCGAGCGTCAGGTAATAGATATCTTTCACGCCTTGGGCCACGAGTGCTTCATAGGCTTTACGAAGTTCCTGATTAAGTGCATTCCCATCGTTCGTAGCATGCGGATTGGTCTTGCCATGCATGTAGCCGTCGTTCTCCACAAGTAGGATAGGGGCTTGGTTCTTTGCACGCAGTTTCTTCACTCCAGCGATGGTGCGACTCATAATCTCGTCTTTCCACTGGTGCATGTTAGGCATGCAATCGAGGATATACAGACGCGCATCCAGTTCGCTGAGTGCATCGAACACCTCTTCTTCCATCCAGCCATTTCCAGAGAATCCGAAGTTGAATACAGGTGCATCTAGTTGTCGTTGCAGGATGTTGGTCCATGCCATCGCGGGTCTGGAAGCCGATGCTCCTTGCAAGATGCTGGTACCATAAGCCACAATGGGTTTCTCTGTGGATAGCGGACTCCATTTGAACGAAGCACCTTCATTTGTGCCGATTTCCATCCAGGTGACCGTGTTGTAGAGTGGAAGAAACAGGCGGAATTCGCTGCCCATCTTATGAGCGTTATGATAGACTAGTCGCTTGTAGTAAAACGTGATAGTGTCACTGATGGCATTGCCAAACGTGTATTGTCCAGGACAGGCACACCAGTCCGTCACACCATTGCTGTCAGTCGCATAAAGGTCGATGCCGCTTGTACCAATGGCAGTCATGTTGGGAAGCGCCTTACGTCCTGATACCGTGTAGCGCACCGTGATGTCTGTGGCATTGGTGTAGAAATCAATATGAAGTCCCGCACTGTTGGTCGAAAGGTTCCACAGCGCCTCTCTCATTGTTGGTTTCATTCGATCCGGAAAGCGATGGTAGTTTCCTTTCATTTCAGTGTTCCATCCACGTCCCTGTACCCTTGCCGTATCTCCTTGCTGAGGGTTATGCCACACCACTTGCGCCTGTACGCCAAGCAACAAGCAGCAGAGCACGCACATTATAGTCAGTCTTTTACACATAGCGTTTTCATGTATTGATTGATACAAATGTAATAAAAAATTGAGAGAATGTCGTGCATATTGAAAAAATACTGTAACTTCGCAGAGATTAAAAGCCTACTACGATGAAATGGAATATTGAAAAGATTCAGAAGTATGCCCCCCATTTCTCAGAGAATAAGCTGTGGAAGAAGTTGGGCAAGATGGCCAAGAAGGCAGGTGTTCATACCATTTATGCAGTCTTGCTGTGCTACTATGTGCTGAATAGTCCTAACGTTACCACGCAGGACAAGGCCATCATTTGGGGGGCGTTGGGTTATTTCATCTTTCCTCTCGATCTGATTCCCGATGCCATTCCTGTGGTAGGTTTCACAGACGATCTTGCCGCTTTGGTCTATGCCTTGCGTACCATCTGGGTAAATGTGACACCTGAGATTAAGCAGCAGGCCCATGAGAAGCTGAAAACCTGGTTTAGCGACATCGATACCGATTCCATAGAGTTGTTCTAACAAAAAACCGCCGGGAGCATTCACTGCTGCCGACGGCTCGTAAAATCAGACTTAAAATAAAGTGGTTAGAAACTGAGATGAACGCCTCCCATAAAAGTTGCCTTTGGCATTGGGAAACCTGCGTTTATCTCGTATTTTTGCGCCAGTAAATTCTCTCCCTTCACATAGAGGGTAGCAAAGTTACTCAGACGATAATTCACATCGGCATTCCAGATCACGAAGCTCTCTTTTTGAGGATTGTCGCCCACAGCTGTATAAAGGTTGCCAATCCACTGCACACCCGTATTGAATGCCCAGCGGTCTTGACTGTAATTCACACCAGCAAAGAGTTTCTTCTCAGGTGCAGCAATCACTGGATTCTCCATGTCGAGGGTGCTGGCATTGGCGTTCACTCCCCAATGCTCGTCTATCTGGTATGCCACGTTGGCCTCAATACCCCAGTTCTCTATCTCACCTGTATTCACGTTGCGAGGCTTTCCATCGATACGCATGGTTTGGATCATATTGTCGCCCTTGATGTAGTACACGTTCAAGCCATACGTCAAGGCACCGTCAAGGTCACGCTTGGTGAAAGACAGTTCGTAGTTCATCAGGCGTTCTGGTTCCAACTCTGCATTTTGTGGAGGGAACATATACATCTCACGGATGGATGGGTTACGGAAGCCCTTGCTTATCATCGCCTTGATTTGGGCATCTTGTGGCAAACGGAAAGAAAGACCACCTTGTGGCACCCATTCCGTTCCTGCTTGTGAATGGTTATCCAGACGGATACCAGCATCCAGTGTCAGCCAAGAGGTGAGGTCCTGACGAAAATCGACGTAGCCTGCAATGTCGTTTTCAGACTTGTCCGCATAGGTATTGGTTACCTCACGTGTGGCACGACTCTCATTCCAGGCATGTCCCTTGATGTGCTGGAAGTCGATACCGCCTGTCAGACGGTTGCCTGGGAAGAGCTGTACACTCTGATACCAGGAGAAGCCCATCATCGCATCGTCAGAGAGGTAGTAAGCCTTCTGTGGCGTACCTCCCGTAGAAGGTGTGTAGCCATCGTTAATCTTGTGATGCCCCCAGTTGATGAAGAAACTCAATGATCCAGAGGTCTTGTCGTAATGATTCTCTATCGCTGCCTGAGCGGCACCACGGGTAACCCATTGGTCGCCCTCGAGCATAGGTGCCTGCACGGTACCAGGATTGGTGGCACTGAAATGTGTCAGATTAATGTCCGCAAATGCTTTCCAATTATCTGTAAAATCATAGCCCAGTTTTCCATAGCCGCCAAACTGCTCGAACTCCATGTTGGGACGATGCCCATCAGTACGGTTGTAAGAACCAGAAATCACACTGTTGAACTTCCCAGCTTTCACACGGTTGGTGGCTTCAGTCTGTAGCGTATTATAAGAACCATAACCCACGTTCACGTCAGTCTTCACGCCATCTTCCTGCATCTTGCGTGTCACGATGTTGATCACGCCTCCCATGGCGTTGGAACCATAGAGCACGGAAGCAGGGCCACGCAGCACTTCCACCTTCTCCGACATCAAGGTCTGGTAAACATCAGCGATAGGATGTCCAAAGATACCCATATATTGAGGATGGCCGTCGATGAGGACCATCAGCTGTCCGCTACTGCCATTGATACCACGTAGGTTGATACCTCCCGCAGCACCACCCGAAACGCCATAACCCATCACGCCACGACTGGTGACGAAGAGGCTTGGCACTTGCTCTGTAAGGGTAGGGAGGATAGAGGTACGATGAGATTCCGTCAGTTTCTTGTGGTTTACTGTGGTAATGGTCATAGGCAGATGACGGATGTCTGTCTCGTTGCGTGTACCTGTGACAACCACCTCGTCGATGGTACGCGAGGGTTCTTCTTCGGGGGTCTGTGCATAGACACCCAGACCAATGCCCAACATCAGGGACATTAAAATCGTTTTCTTCATTGAACTAATACTTATATAATTATTAAAACTTTCTAAGCCATTAGTTCAAGCATCCTGTATTCACTTCTTTTGTTGCGACTCCACAAACTCCTTGATGATTGGCAGCATATCCTCCACCGTTTTTTCATTGTAGCATTCCGATTCCATGGGACACCAGTCCGTGAGTCGATGGTTCTGGATGTAGCTCACCACCTGTCCGTATTCCACAGGAATGCCTGCTTCTCTGAGAAGCACCAAGGCTGAGAGACTGATAAGGTCGGCATACACCTGCTTGGCTCCTCCAGCGATGAGGATGGCAGCGGCTGCTTTACCTACCACATGGTCGGCCACCTGTGCACCGTTCAAGAAGTTGCGTTCCTGGTCGTAAAGACCATACAGATCCATGATGCCACGACGGTGGAATTTCTTGACCTCCTGATTCTCTATCACGCAGGAGCAGTCTTCATTGTGCAAGATGTGAATAAGGTCTTGAACCATAGTCTTTCTTTTCGGTTACAAAGTTCTTAATAATACTTATAAGGTGTTAGTGTGAATCAAACCAAGGGTTGTCTGTTTCAAACAATTTTTCGTTTTCGATGCTCCGAAGGCGAGAAACCTGTATGCTTTTTGACGAATTTACTGAAAGAGGCAGGTTCTTCAAATCCTAAGGAGAGGGCTATCTCTGCAATGCTTTGCTCTGGATGGTTCTCCAGCAAAGACACGGCCCTGCTTACCATGCGACTGGCAATGATGTCCGAAGTGGTCTTTCCTGTCACTTGTCTCACTACACGATTCAGGTGGTTCACGTGCACAGCCAACTTATCGGCATATTGTGCGGGTGTGCTAAGCATGATGGAGTGGGAGGAAGCATCGATAGGAAACTGACTGTCGAGCATGTTCAGAAACAATTCCACGATGCGTTGGGCGGCACTCTGGTGTACCTCTATCTGCTCCGTAGTCTGAATCTTGTTGACCTCATGAACCAGCAAGTGAAGGTAGCTGCGTAGCATATCCATCTTCTGGCTGTATGCAGAACACGCTTCATCATACATGCGTTGGAAAAGCGCCTTGAAGAGTTGCATGTTCTCATACGTAAGGAATACCAGCGGTTCTCTTTGCAGATTCAGAAAAGGCGCATCTGCCAGTGTATCCGTCTTTTCCTCTGGACGTAGGAACGCTTCGTTGAACAGGCAATGAAAACCCGTCCCGCGCTCGTTGTTCACAGCCTCCCAGGCATAAGGCATCAGGGGACTGGCAAAGACGAGTGCGGGACGGTCTATCTCTACCCACTTGTCGGCATAGTACAACCTGCCTTCTTCAAGCAGGAGGGCGATGGTATAGAAACTACGATGACTAAAACTCACACGTCGGGGATGAAACTCGTTCATCCCCACGCTAAAATGTGGTTCTTCTATCGCGTTCAAAGCGTTTCTTGCTTTAATGCCTCCACGTAAGCATCGATGCGTTGCATCTGTGCTGGAATGTCAATGCGTTGCGGACATTCGGGAGAACATTGGTTGCAACTGGTACAATGGCTGGCCTGACGGAGTTTTGGCACGCTGCGGTCATAACCCACCAAGAAAGCACGACGTGCCTTCCTGTAGTTCGGGTCTTGCTGACTCTCTGGTATGTTTCCGTCGTTCACGCACTTGTTGTAATGCACGAAGATGCTTGGGATATCAAGCCCATACGGACAAGGCATGCAATACATACAACTGTTGCATGGAATGGTAGGATAAGTTACCATCAGGCTTGCCGTATCCTCCAGATAAGTCAAATCCTCTTCTGTCAATGGTTTCAGTGGAGCCAGACTTCGGATATTATCCTGCAAGTGCTCCATATAGGTCATACCACTCAAGGCTGTCAACACACCAGGATAGGTGCCACAGAAACGGAAGGCCCATGAAGCCACGCTTCTTTCTGGCTCTTGTTGTTTGAAGCGCTGCACGATGTGCACAGGCACGTTAGAGAGTCGTCCGCCAAGCAGTGGTTCCATAATCACCGCAGGAATGTTACGCTTCTCCAGTTCCCCATAGAGGTACTCTGCATTCACATTACGAGCATTGGTCGCCTTCGCATGTCTCCAATCCAGGTAGTTCATCTGGATCTGCACGAAGTCCCACTTATACTTCCCCTCGTCATGCAGTTGCAGCATGTGGTCGAAAACTGACACCTCACCATGGAACGACCATCCCAAGTGACGGATGCGTCCTGCTTCACGCTCCTTCACCAGAAAGTCGATCAATCCGCAGTCGAAGAAACGCTCGTAAAGCAAAGGGATGCCACTGCCACCACCAATGGAGTGCAGCAAGTAGTAATCTATGTAGTCGGTTTGCAGCTCTTTGAAGGAGGTATTATACATATCAACAGAGCGATCATACATCTGCTGAGGTGTGAGACCTTGACCTGCAAAGCGCTGATTAGACATCTTGGTAGCTATGAAATACTCATTCCTAGGATGGCGTTTCAGGGCGATACCCGTTGCACGTTCCGACTGTCCCTGTACATACACAGGCGCTGTGTCGAAATAGTTCACGCCATGCTCTAAGGCATAATCTATCAGTCGGTTCACCTGCTCTTGGTCTATCACATTCCCATTAGCATCAGGTTGTGGAAGGGTAGGCCAGCGCATACAACCATAGCCCAGCAATGATACCTTGTCGCCCGAAGCAGGCGTTGTTCTATAAGTCATCTGTCCTACGGGCACCTCTGTCGTATAGTGTCCAGCGGGGTCATATTCAGCAGGCTTCTTAGGAGCACAGCCAGTCATCGTAGCGGCACCAGCCACCGTACCAACCCCAAGGGCTTTGATAAAATCTCTACGGTTTACTTTCTTCATAACCACTTTATTTAGTATATCAGAGCCAAATGTAAGCATTTTCCTTGAATAAACAAATAATTGCCTACTCAAAACGAAAAAGAAGATAATAAAAACGAAAACTGTTTGCCTGTTCAAAAAGCCCCAAGAGGGTTTTTACGATTTTACTTGTAGATTAACTGCAGATTGACTAACTTTGTACCCATGATAAAAAATAACTTCTAATAATTCACTATTTATGTCATTTGCATTTTACCTGATTATCTGTGTTTTCATAGTAGGATATATGTGCATTGCGCTGGAGCATCCCTTGAAAGTCAACAAGGCCGCTACGGCGCTTTTCCTTTGCTTCATACTATGGACTATCTTTGCGTTTGCTGGCACGGGTGCCATGACTCCCGAATTTGCGGCTAAGATTGGCTCTGAAGACATTCACACGTTCATTACAGAGCATATCCTTCACCATCTTGGAGAGACAGGAGAGACGGTCTTCTTCCTGCTGGGTGCCATGACCATTGTGGCAGTGATAGACACCTGGGGAGCATTCCGCATCATCACTGATAAGATCAGCGCCACCAGCAAGGTGTCACTGCTGTGGATCCTCGGCACACTGGCCTTCTTCATGTCAGCCGTGCTCGATAATCTTACCACTACCATCGTGATGATTACCCTGCTGAACAAGCTGATCGCCAATAAGGACGATCGCTGGTTCTTCGCTGCCATGATCGTGATAGCTGCTAATGCTGGTGGTGCATGGACACCTATTGGTGATGTGACTACCATCATGCTTTGGGTAGGTGGAAAGGTAAGTGCCCTCAACATTATGGCCATGACTTTGGTTCCAAGCCTCTTCAGTGTTTTGGTACCTTTCGCCATCCTGTCATACACCATGCGTGGTGGCCATGTAGAGGTTCCTATCATCATCGAGGATGACAACAGCCCTGCCAGTCGTGTATCTCACTCACAACGCAAGCTCATGCTTATCCTGGGTGTAGGTCTGTTGCTCTGCGTGCCTGTCTTCAAGAGCGTGACGCACCTGCCTCCATACATTGGCATTCTTGGCGCCCTGAGTATCCTCTGGATCACTACAGAGATCTTCCGTCCAAAGGCCAGACAGAATCCTAACAGAGCGGCTCTGAAGGTGTCACACATCCTTCCAAAGGTCGATATCGATACCATTCTTTTCTTCCTGGGTATCCTGATGGCAGTAGGCGTGCTGCAGATCTGCGGTCACCTCTCCATGTTGGCTAGTGGTCTCGACCAGATCAGCCTCGCTGAACCAGGCAAGTACTTCCTGATTGACATCATCATTGGTATCCTCTCCAGTATCGTGGACAATGTGCCTCTGGTGGCTGGTACCATGGGTATGTACAGCTTCCCAATGGATCACTACTTCTGGGAGATGTTGGCCTACTGTGCTGGTACGGGTGGTAGCATCCTCATCATTGGTTCTGCTGCTGGTATCGCTGCCATGAGCATCGAGAAGATCGATTTCATTTGGTACGTGAAGCGCATCACTTGGATTGCTTTCGTAGGTTATCTGGCTGGTGCCTTGATATATATCCTTCAGTATAATCTGATACATTAGTATATTCATCCCCCCTCCTTTGTGAGGCTGTAAGTGGTGCATGCTGCTTGCAGCCTCACGTTTAACTGAACAATGTGCATGAAGAAAAAACGAACGACAAAAAGCATCACGATGGAGGATTACATCAAGGCTGCGAAGCGCGGAAATCGTGAAGCAGAGCAGGAGTTGCTGGGACCAGGGTTCCACTCCAAGGATCGTGCACATCGTTCCAAGAAACTTTATACCAGAAAACTAAAGCACAAGGGAACGGATTTATGAGCAGCATGAAACAGAAGATGGTGAGCCAACTGCTTCGCATGGTGCTGTTGGCATGTGTGTTGAATCTGATGCCTGCAACGGCTTTCGGACAGAAGGAACTGCTGCAGCAGGTGGATAGTATTCTGGCAAGTTTCCAAAAAGTCACGACGGATACGAATTACATCGTCAGGCCTAAGAGTAGGCTGACTATAAGGTTGCTTAGCAACTTCTCAGGCGCCAGATTTAAGTTGGTGGATCGCGAGAGAGGACAGGAAAATGAGGTGTTGAACTTGCGAAGCGACATGAAATGGACGCTTACCAGCAGTATCAACTATCGGGGTATCAACGTAGCGCTTTCCGTGAATCCAGGACATATCTTCGACTGGTATCATGATTTGGAGTTCAACATCAATGCGTATGGCAACAAGATGGGGGCCGACTTGATTTATCAGCGTGCAGATGATGTGGGAGGTGTGCAAACCATCGATGATTATAAGATGGAGATTCCTGAGGATATGCTGACAACCACAACGTGGGATGCCAATTACTACTATGTGTTCAACCATCGTAGGTTCTCTTATCCTGCGGCTTTCACACAGACATATATCCAGAAACGCAGTGCAGGTAGCTTCATCGCTGGGGTCAGCTACGAGTCAGTAGCCATGGATATCGGAAAGAAATGGCGTATTCTGGAAGGTGAAGACTACCGTGTGATGGACACCAAGATGTTGGGCGTTGGCATAGGCTATGGGTACAACATCGTTCCTACGAGAAGGTGGCTGGTGCATCTTTCTGTCTTGCCCACCATCATCATCTGGAAGGATCTGAGCATGGAGAGCGACGGATATTCGTCAAGAGGTAGCCATCCGATGTCTTTACCCAATATGCTGGTGACGGGGCGCATCTCACTGATCCATTACTTCGACAACCAGTTTGCAGGCTTGTTGGCTGTGCTGAATCATAGCCATCTGGGACAGAGTGGGGCAGATATGGTGGATCACACGAAATGGCGTGTTAGGGTGCTTTATGGTATTCGATTTTAGTTTTTTATTATTCTTTTCTTCGCTACAGCTCGAAGAAAAGAACCAAAAGAAGCGCCGCCGTCTGCATTTTTTCCACTAAAAATCACTCACGTTTTCCTAAAGCGCGAAAACTCGCAAGCTAAAGCTTGCTCAAACAGCCCGCGCTTTTTAACGTAAAACTTTCCTGATTTTCTTCACGCTCCAAAAATGAGGCCGGAATCTTTGGGGCAACATCGCTTCGCTCGTTGGTTTCCAACTGATTATATTCCTTACCTTGGTTCTAAAGTATAGACACTAAACACTAAACACTAAACTCTAAACTCTAAACTCTAATCCCTAAACTCTAAACTCTAAACAAAGATGATTCCGTCCTCACATCTGGAGCGTGAAGAAAATCGGGAGCGTTTTCGAAAAAGAGGGATGAGCAGCAAAAACATCGCGCAGCCTATCTTTCCGACCTCATTTTTGGAGCGTGAAGAAAATCAGGAAAGTTTTCCGTTAAAAAGCGCGGGCTGTTTGAGCAAGCTTTAGCTTGCGAGTTTTCGCGCTTTAGGAAAACGTGAGTGATTTTTAGCGGAAAAAATGCAGTCGGTGTGTTTTCTTTGGTTCGTTTCTTTTGCACAAGCAAAAGAAATGAATAAACACTGCTACGAGCAAAGAAATGAATAATAAATAATTTGTTGAATTGTGAAAAAGTCTTTACCTTTGTTTCCAAATAAAGACAGATTATTAACCATTTATTTTTTTTTATTAAAAATGAAAAAGCTATTATTGACTTTAGCCCTCGTGGCTGTGAGTGGTATGGCGATGGCACAGCAGGCACTGTTCAGCAGAGCAGCTGTGAAATCTCCTGAGATCAATGCTGATGGTACAGTGACCTTCCGTCTGTCTGCACCAAAGGCTGTGACTGTTCGCCTCACTGGCGACTTCCTGGAGGCTCCAGGTAATGTGGAAATGAAGGAAGACTCTGCTGGCATCTGGAGTTATACGACTCCTAACAAGCTGGAGCCTGAGCTCTACTCTTACAACTTCATCGTGAATGGCATGCGCTATCTGGATCCATCAAACATCTACATGAACCGTGACGTGGCTACTTGGACCAACATCTTCATCATCAAGGGTGAGAAGGGTAGCAAGGGCGACCTCTATAGCGTGAATGCAGTGCCTCATGGCAACGTGGCTAAGGTTTGGTACGATAGCCCAACACTGAAGCTGACTCGTCGTATGACCGTTTACACTCCTGCTGGCTATGAGAAGGGTAAGAACTATCCTGTGCTCTATCTGCTGCATGGTGCTGGTGGTGACGAGAACGCATGGAGCGAACTGGGACGTGCTGCTCAGATCCTCGACAACCTGATTGCTACTGGCAAGGCTAAGCCTATGCTCGTGGTGATGACCAACGGTAATCCTAATACCGCTGCTGCTCCTGGTGAGTGGGACTTCGGTATGTATCAGCCAGCTATGGGTGGTGGTGGCGTACAGCTTCCACAGGCAGCTGCTTCTATGGATGCCAGCTTCATGGATGTAGTTAACTACATCGAGAAGAACTACAAGGTGGCTAAGGGTAAGGCCAATCGTGCTATCTGTGGTCTGTCTATGGGTGGTGGTCACTCATTCCAGATCTCTAAGCGCTATCCAGATGCCTTCAACTATGTAGGTCTGTTCTCTGCAGCTATTGGCGTAGGTGGTGGTGGCAACAACCAAACTCCACTGCTGGAGCGTATGAACAACGATGCTGAGTTCAATCAGCAGATGGCTACCTTGTTCAGCAAGAAGCCAGCCCTCTACTGGATCGCTATTGGTAAGACCGACTTCCTGTATGAGAGCAACAAGGCACTGCGTCAGTACCTCGATGCTAAGGGTTATCCTTACGAGTATCGTGAGACTGATGGTGGGCACATCTGGCGCAACTGGCGTATTTACTTGTCTGAATTCGCTCAGAAGATTTTCAAGTAAATAGAAGTTTGCAGAAAAAAATAGGGCGCATCTGTTTGGGTGCGCCTTTTTTTGTTTATATTTGCAAGAAAGAAACTTTAAAATCTGAAATCATGGAAGAATATATCCCAAAACCTATCGACCTGAGCGACGTATCGCTGACAGACGACCTCATCGAACTGCGTGAAGCCATAGCTGAGAATGCCCACGAAATCTGGGCAGAGAACCGTAGGCTGGAAGGATGGACCTATGGTCCTGTGCGTGATGACAAGAAGAAGCAGACGCCTGATATGGTGCCCTACAAAGACCTGTCGGATGGCGAGAAGGAGTACGACCGTGCCACTGCCATGCGTTCCATCAAATTGCTGAAGAAGCTGGGTTACGATTTGGTGAAGGTTCAGGAGACTGCACTCTATAAAGAGATGATCGAGCGCATCCGCAACAGCAAGGAAGAGTATCACTGCAGCAACTGTGGTGGCTATATCTTCAAGCATCAAGTATTCTGCGAGCACTGCGGACATAAGATTGAAAAGAGCGATTGGGAGGATTGATGAATGTTTGACGACATCCTCGCTTACATCTTGCCTGCCATATCAGTAGGCACTGTACTTGGGGCTGTATTTACAGTGGTGCTGACATTCTTTATCTTGTCGTTGCCACTGCGATTGCTTATCGTCTATTCCAATAATTATAAGGTAGCCATCTTTTGCAGAAAGTTGGCCGATTGGCTGTTGCTGTTTATCCTCGCGGTGGTGGTGCTACAGTCGCTCTCAGCTTCTATCCAGGCATCCTTGTATCTCCTTTCCGATGAAAATGTATTCATAGGTATGATGGAACGTGTCATCGCAGCGCTGATGACTCTCCCACCATTCTACCTGATTGTGAAGCACATGGTCAACAAGGTAGAGTTTTATGAGGCCAAGCATCAGAAATACCTGGAATACTTCATTCTCTATCTGCGCAGCTTCAAGGACGACAAGAAAACCAAGTCGGAGAAGAAGCTGATGAAAGCCTTGAAGCGTCTCTATTACCCTTTTGCCATAGGCAGGCCCAACGAGTTCATGCCTCAGCAAGGTGCCAAGCGCATCTATGTGGGAGAGGACTGGAGGCAGGTCGTGATAGAGCTTCAGAAGAAGGCACCACTGATTCTGCAACGGGTGAATACCAGCGAGAACTTCCTGTGGGAATTCGACCAGTGTGTACAGGGTGGACATCTGCCAAAAGTACTTTTCTGGGTGGCTGATTACCAGGAATATGCGCAGTTCCGTGAGCTTATAGCTAGCAAGTATGGGCTAGTTTTCCCTGAGTTGGATGCCCGCATGAAGTGTGAGCAGGTGTTCTATTACCTGCCTGATGGCAGTTTCCGCATCTATGCCTTGAAAGATGATCAGGCTTACCATGATCTGGCGAAGAGTTACCTCAAGGACCATCCCATGCACAAGGAGCAATACAAGGATTACCTCTATGGACGTAGTTGGTGGAAACAGTTAGGACTGGCCTTCCGTAGGACGTACGACAAGCACATCATGCCAGGTGTGAACCGTTGGAGCTGGATAGGCTTTCTCTGTGCCGATTTCTATCTGATTTGCCAACCCATCAAGTGGCGCATCCTCTGGTATGGCATACTGATGACCATGCCTTTACTGTGCATTCACGCCAATGTCAGTTGGTGGTACATGAGCATCATGTATGGACTTCTTTCTTTGGTGATGGGAAAGAACGGCCGCACTCTGGTATGGGTATCGCAGAAGTGGGAGAGTGTGGCCCTCTTCAACAAGAGTGTACATAGTCGCAATGTCCTGGTCGTAATCCTAGGCATTGGCAGAGTCCTCATAGGCGTGGGCATCTGGTTCTTCCTGCTGTTCAACCCCTTCGGATGGGACCTTCCGCACTTCCCGTTCGCCTTCTGGTAATCCCAGCCTATTGCAGCTTCTGCTTGATGATCAGTGGCAGGCATCGCACCATGATGCGGTCCAAATCCTTCGAATATTCCGACAGATCCTCATACGGACGAATGTCCTGATGGATGAACAGCAGACGGCACAGTTTGCGTATAGACTCATCCGTCTCCATGTGTTCCAGAATCTTGTCGTCAGGCTTGCGGAACCCTAAGAGCAGCTTCTCCATGCTCCAGCGGTTGTGCTCCACCTGTGCGATGGTGTTCACCTCATCCTCTGTCAGAGTCTCTGGACACCTGTTCTCGTCATACCCCAGCGCACGCAGCTTAGGCCCTATGGAGTAGCTGTTATAGTAATTGCTCCACTGCAAGGCCACAGGCAATTGTATCCAGAGGTTGTGCATCGTCTTCTCGTCAGGCAGCTCCGTAGGCGTGGCATTGTGCTTGAAGAAATAGTCGTAGATATAGTTGATGGTCTGTGCCACCTGTATTTCGCGACTGTTCAGGTCGAAGTAGTTGTCCATCATGCCAAATGGGAACAGATGGCTGAACTTCGACACCTTGTCCTCCTTCCACTCGCAGTTCAGCATGCTCAGCAGGGCAGCTGACGACTGTTGTTGCAGCAGGATAGGGATGTTGCGCTCATACACCACGTCAGGCAGGTAAAGCCCCACGTCCATGTTCAGCCTAGGCTTCTTCAGGCAGACGGCTATGGTCAGCAGCTGACCCTCGTCACAGGCCCACTGAGCCAACAGTTGCTGTATGGCTACCGATTCTGCCCTGGCCTTGATAAACTCAAAATGAATATCCAGAAAGTCGGCATCCTTCCCTTTGAACAGGGTAGGAGGCAATACCTGTTCCTCCCCCGTGCCACTCTCATAGTCGCGGTAGGTCGATGACATGATCTGGAACAGATGGCGATAGCGGTTCTTGAAGATATCCATCTCCCTGTCCGCATGGATGTCGATAAAAGTGATACGCGTTTTCAGTTCCTTGTTCTTGAAGTAGTTGGGGAAGTGCATCAGATGAGCAGCTTCCGTGCCCAGCGCCACCCCTAAGCGGCTCATGCCGAGGATGGCCAGATGCACGTATTTCTGACAGTCGGGCCCCATCTGCTCCCTGTCCAGAGGCGGATACTCCGTCTTGCTGTAGCCATCGGTATAGAAGCGGCTGATGAGCACCTTCTTCGCCCAACCCTCGTAGAAGTTGAACGGACGGAATTCGATGTACTTGCGCCACTCCTCAGCCAAGTCAGTCACCTGGAACACAGAGAACGTGTTATGGTAAGCAAAGAAGACGGTAAACGGAATGATGGGGCAGTCCTTCGCCCGCTTATGAATCTCCACGATCTTCTTCAGACAGTCTATGTTCATCGAGTCATGATCCACTTCATCACGATTACCTATCACGAACACTTCACGAGCCTTCGTTGTACAGAGTCGTTGCAGGTCCTCCTCCGAGTCACGACGGGCGTTTGCCATCAGCACGCGCCCCTCCTGCTTCTTAGGCAGATTACGGTCTATGTAACCCTTCACCGTCTGGGCAGGCTCTGTGGTCTGCACCAAGATGTGGCAACCTTTATAGCGAGGGTCGCGACAGATCTGGGCAATCAGTGAAGGCACCATCTCGTCGAACCCGATGATCACCACGTGGTTCTTCAGCTTATAAGAAATACCACCTTCCTTGAAATTCTCCACATGGCGTTGCAACATGTTTGATATCACAGAGATAAGGCAGCCACCAAAGAGGATGGTACCTATCAAGGCCAAGATCTGAGCCACCAAGTGATGGTCGGCCGAGACATAATCCACAGCACCCGGATCGATGAGCAACTGGAACAGGCGCTGATGCCACGTCAGGCCACTCAGGTCGTTATACGTAGCCCCTGAGATGAAGAAGAAATGCATCAGCCATCCTATGATGAAAACCAGCACAATGGCAGCCACCAGCCAAGCCAACTGTTTCCAGCCTTGAGCAGCAAAAGTGCGGTCGAAAAGTATGCGGAATCTCTGTATAATGTTTCTCATGATATCACATATAATAAATTAGGTATATTCACAAATCTGTGCGAAGTTACGTTTTTTATTTTAGGTTTGCAAAAAAATAGGAGGCAACTTCCCTTTTCTGGAAATTGCCTCCCAATATCATGTAGAATGAAAGATCAATCGATCTCCTCGTCAGCCTCATAGCCACCCATCTCGCGGATAGCGTTCTTCAGCATGGTGTACTGCTGATACAGGTGGTTCACAGCCTCTTCACCCTGCGTATAGTCGTGCATAGGGCTCTTCAGGAAGAAGCTCAGGAAACGCTGCGTACCATAACGACCAGCACGTGCAGCCAGGTCGCTCAGCAAGCAGAGATCCAAGCAAAGAGGAGCAGCCAGGATAGAGTCGCGGCACAGGAAGTTGATCTTGATCTGCATTGGGTAACCCATCCATCCGAAGATATCGATGTTGTCCCAACCTTCCTTATTGTCATTGCGAGGAGGATAGTAGTTGATACGTACCTTGTGGTAGTACTGCGTATCCTCATCGTTGCCATGTCCGTAGAGGTCTGGCTGCCAGTCTGGCTTCAGGATAGTCTCCAATGTAGAGAGCTTAGACACCTCCTTGGTACGGAAGTTGGCAGGCTCGTCCAGCACCAGTCCGTCGCGATTACCCAGGATGTTGGTAGAGAACCAACCGCTCAAGCCTAAGCAGCGAGTGCCGATGATAGGAGAGAAGCCACTCTTCACCAGTGTCTGACCCGTCTTGAAGTCCTTGCCAGCGATAGGCATCTTGGTCTTCTCAGCCAGTTCCCACATGGCAGGAATATCCACAGTAGTGTTAGGCGCACCCATGATGAAAGGAGCACCCTCTGTCAGTGCAGCATAAGCGTAGCACATAGAAGGAGCGATGTGCTCACGGTCGTCAGCCTTCATAGCAGCCTCCAGGTCGCTCAGCTTGTAGTGTACCTCTTCGCAAACAGGCACGTAGATCTCAGTAGAAGCAGCCCACAGCACCACGATACGGGCGCAGTTGTTAGCCTTCTTGAAGTTGCGGATATCCTCACGCAGCGCCTCTACCATCTCCCAACGCGTCTTGCAATCCTTCACGTTGTCACCGTCCAGACGCTTAGCGTAGTTCTTGTCGAAGGCAGCCTTCATAGGCACGATCTTCTCCAGCTCGTCGCGCACTGGCTCAATGTCCTTCTCCTTCAATACTTCTGCATACATAGCAGCCTGATAGGCATTCTGAGGATACACATCCCAAGAGCCGAACACGATATCATCGAGCTTGGCTATCGGAACGATTTCACTGTATGGGAGGTATTTTTTGTTTTCGCCTTTTCCTATACGGATCTTGTCATACTGGGTCATCGACCCTACTGGTTTGGTTAGTCCTTTTCGTGCCATCAGCACACCTGTCATAAATGTAGTTGCCACAGCACCGCAGCCCACTACCATTATGCCCAATTTCCCTTCTGCAGGTTTTACATTGTTCTGATTCATTTAATGGTAAAATTTAAATGTTTTATTTAATCAGGCTGCAATATTACAAAAAAACTTTAATTCAGAAAAATGTTTTATGGAATAATTATACACTTTTCTTGCTTTTAGCGTTTTTCGGACAAAATTTGGTGTTTTTAGAGCATCTTCATCTCCGATTTCGGACAAAATGATCCCCTTTAATAAATATTAACGAATAAAATTAGTTTGGAAACGAAATTATTTAGTTAATTTGTTGGAGTAAGAACTTAGGCAGCGTGAAAAGTTCTTGCATATTACTTGAATAATTTTATAAAACCCGCTCAATATGAAAGGATTAACCAACAAAGAAGAAGAGGCTATGAACCATTTTTGGGAACATGGTCCCATGTTTGTGACGGATATGCTCGAACTCTATCCCGACCCCAAGCCCCATTTCAACACCCTCTCCACCGTGGTACGTGGTTTGGAAGAAAAAGGCTACGTGTCGCACCATGCCTACGGCCCCTCTTTCCAGTACTACGCAGCTGTGAGTCGTGAGGAGTTCAGCAAGCGCACCCTGAAGAGCGTCATCAGTAAGTATTTCAACAATTCCTACCTTGGTGCCGTCTCCTCCCTCGTCGAAGAAGAAGACCTCTCCCTCGATGATCTAAAGAAACTGATAGAAGCAGTCGAAAAACATTAATTGACAATTCACAATTGACAATTCACAATTCACAATTGATTTAATTCTCAATTTTATAAAATAATGGGAACCTTCTTAGTTTATATAATAAAATCAGCGCTTTGCCTCATAGCCTTCTACCTCTTCTACAAAGTGTTGCTCAGCCGTGAGACGTTCTACCGTTTCAACCGCTTTGCCTTGCTCAGCCTCATGGCCTTCTCTGCCGTGCTGCCCCTGGTGCAGATCTCGCTGAAGTCCGAAGTAGGGCAGACCATCGTCAGTGTAGAAGACTGGCTCGTCGAGGTGGTCAGCGTGGAGGAGGCCGCTCCCGTACTCACATGGCCACAGGCATTGGTGCTCATCTACCTCATAGGCGTGCTGTTCTTCGTCCTGCGACAAGCCTATTCCGTCGTCCGACTGCTACAGCTGCTCCGCAAGGGCAAGAGGGTAGATGCAGGGCTCTATCTCCCTGAGGCAGAAGGCATCCACCTCATCGCTGTAGATGAAAAGCTGGCACCCTTCAGTTGGATGAACTACATCGTTGTCAGCGAGAATGATTTGCATGAGAATGTCCGCGAGATACTGCTGCATGAGAGCGCCCACATCCGTCATCACCATTCGTGGGACCTGCTCGTAGCAGAAGTCTGCATCTTCCTGCAGTGGTTCAATCCCGCTGCGTGGCTCCTGAAGCAAGAGCTCCAGACCATCCATGAATACGAGGCCGATGACTGCGTGCTGCGTGAAGGCATCGATGCCCGCCATTACCAATTATTGCTAATAAAAAAGGCTGTTGGCACAAGGCTCTACTCTATGGCCAACAACCTGAATCACAGTAATCTTAAAAAACGTATCACTATGATGATGAAAAGAAAATCCAATCCATGGGCACGCCTGAAGTACGCCTACGTGCTTCCGTTGGCAGCCATTGCCGTGGCCGCCTTTGCCCGTCCCGAGGTGCAAAACGCCTCCAGTGAGATTTCTGCCGTCAAAGTTAATGATTTGGTAGGAAATCTGGTAACAAATCTGGAAGAAAATTTCACCCTTCTCGATGCCAACGTTCAGCTGCCTCAAGACAGCATCTATGAAATCGTAGAAGTCATGCCCATCTTCCCAGGTGGCGAAGCAGGTATGATGAAGTACCTTTCAGACAATATCAAGTACCCCGAAGAAGCTATGAAGGCAGACATCGAGGGACGTGTGTTCACTCGTTTCATCGTCAACGAAGATGGCTCTGTGAGCGATGTGGAGATTCTTAGAAGCGTTCATCCATTGCTCGATGCCGAGGCTATCCGTGTAGTGAAGGCCATGCCTAAATGGACACCTGGAAAAGTTGGTGGCAAGGCTGTGAAAGTGAGATATTCATTGCCTCTCGTTTTCCGTCTGCAAGGTGAAAGCACTCCTCAAAACAATACCCCAGTGGCCAATAAAATTGGCAAAGACGGCATTTATGAGATAGTTGATACGCCACCTATCTATCCTGGTGGTGAGGCTGCGTTGCTGAAGTTTGTTTCAGACAATATCAAGTACCCAGAAGAAGCTTTCAAGGCAGGAACCCAGGGACGTGTGACGACTATCTTCATCATCAATGAAGATGGCTCTGTGAGTGATGTGGACGTTGTAAGGAGCGTTCATCCGTTGCTCGATGCTGAGGCAGTTCGCGTAATAAGCTCTATGCCGAAGTGGACGCCAGGAAAAGCTGGTGGCAAAGCTGTCAAAGTGAGATTTACGATGCCTGTTACTTTCAGGCTGCAGGGTGGTGAAAGCACTTCTCAAACCAATGCCCCAGTGGCAAAGCTCTCCAAAACCCCTGAATATGTAGGTGGCGATAAAGCCTTATATACCTTCTTAGCACAGAATATGAAATATCCCACAGATGCACAAGAAGCAGGTGTTCAGGGTAGGGCAGTCGTTGAGCTTACCATTGCTGCAGATGGCAGTATGGTCAATCCGCATGTTACCAGCTCTGTACATCCACTCCTTGAAAAGGAAGCGCTCCGCGTAGTAAGCATGCTGCAGCGTTGGAACCCAGCTGTGAATGAAAATGGTCAGGCCGTGAGTGCTACCATAACGCTGCCTTTCAGCTTCTTCGTTACAGATGCCAATGGCAACATCACCCAGCGTGATAAGTCTGTAGAGTCTAAGAATGAAATCATTGTCGTAGGAAAAAGCATTTGATCATCCGTATATTTTTAAGGGTTATGGAAACAGCTCTTAAAATTGTTGTAGCAGCATGGATTGTATGTCATGTGATGGCATGCAAACATGTTGAGGGGACAGGAGCATCTTGACGTAGAAACCTACGATGATGAGTTTGGAGGTTTCCGATTAGCAATGAATGTGAAATAAGGAAAAATGATGAATAAGAAACTAATTATATTTGCTTGTATACTAATGACATTCATTGGTTGTAAGCTGGCGAATGACGATGAGTTTATCACGGTTGATGTGGCAGCAAGTGTGCCAGAGAAAGAACTCACTGTGCAAGACTTCATGGATGTGGAGTATGTGCCACTGGAGACCAACGATGATTTTGTGGTGCCAAACAATGTGGCAGCCATTGGCGAGAGCTACATCGTGATGCGTAGTCGTGGCAATGAAGGTTCGCTCTACTTTTTCGACCGTCATAGTGGCAAGGCCCTCCACAAGTTCAATCATCGTGGACAAGGCCCTGAAGAATATGCCTATGTGACAGGTGTCATCCTCGATGAGGAGAACCAAGAGGTCTTCATCAATGATGCAGGAACAGCCAAGATGGTGGTCTATGACCTTCAAGGGAGCTTCAAGCGTAGCTTTGCCCACAGGGAAGGAGGCTACTACATGACGGCAGTCAGTTATGACAGCGACCATCTTATCGTGTATGATGCCTCCCAGATGAGCAAAGGTGGCGAACCTCGTGATAAGAACTATTACCTTATTATCTCCAAGGCCGATGGCTGTGTTACTGACGAGGTGCCATTGCCCTATGAGACCATCAAGAGCACTATTGTAACCAGTGGTGAAGTCACTGCAGCCTTCAGTGTAGAAGCCATTGTGCCTTATCAGGATGATTTCCTCATTTGCGAAGCCTCCACAGACACAATCTATCGCTATACCCGTCAGCATAAGCTTATTCCCTTCATGGCAATGGAGCCAACTGAGAATCCAGAGCAGGTGCTGGCTATGGGGGCATCTACCCGCAGGTATCAGTTCTTCACGGCCTTCCGCAAGGAATTGATTATGCCACAGATGATGATACCCTCCACTCCCTTTGTGTATGACAAGGAAGAGCATCGTCCTTATGAAGTCACTGTTTATAATGCCGACTTCAAGAGTCCTTTAGAAGTGAGGCTTAACGAAATGAATGCCAATTCTGCCACAGCCTATACTGCCATCAATGCAGATAAGATAGTCGAAGCCTATGAAGAGGGTAAGCTGCAAGGTCCCCTTTTAGATCTAGCTGCAAGCATTGATGAGGAAGACAATCCCGTGATAATGTTCATGAAAGAAAAACAATAAAATCAGCATACTATGAGAAACATTATAATATTCTGTTCAGTGGCTTTCTGCATGTCACTGCAGACTAGTTGTCAGTCAAGGAATGCCTCCGATACATTGGATGAAAGCCCTATTGTAGCAGAGACGAAGACTATAAACAGTGAGGGCGACAGACTGATGGTAATAGATTTCGAGAAGTTCGATCGTGAGCATCCCATAGATTTTCCTCTGAGTGATTTTTGTGACTATCGACTAGTAAAACTAGATGGCAGTGATAAAAATTACATGCTCAGTGCAAGTACGCAGATATGTGCCTCAGATAACTACATAATTGCTAAAAGCATCAACGAGTTACTATTGTTCGACAAAGAAGGTAAACACCTCCTTACCATCGATGGCAGAGATGGGCCTGCAGGTTTTGAGGGCTATTGTTGGCAAGCCTCCATCAACGAAGAGGCTGGGGAGATTTATGCCTACCTATTCCGTAAAATGAAAATCTATGATTTGAAAACAGGAGCCTATAAGCAAGATATCCTTTATAATAACCCAGAAGAGAGCAGCATGCTACGCTATCCCATTTCTGCCATTTATAAAGATCGTCATGTGTTTGCTGCAGGTCCTTTAGAGGCAGCTGGTACTAAGAAGTTTATTTGGCAGACAGACAAAACAGGAAAAGAACTATGCAACTTCCCCGCATCTTATTTTTTTCACATGAGTTGGGTGGAAGACCAGTACGAGGGTCGTTTCTGGATGGAGGCTAAACCATTTTTGTCTTTTGTGGACGATGATTGTCTCTCTGTTTCTATGCCCAACATGGAGATCCCTGTGCAAGACAGCATCTACCATTATTATCCAGAAACCAATCGACTGGCACCTGCCATTGTGATGAAATTCCCTGATCCTGCTCATGCACCACAGCATTTCCATAATGAAACCCCATCATTCTATTTCTCCATGTTGATGGAAGTCAATACCCTACCAACGCAAGGTGATGGATGGGGCAATCATCCTGTGGCGCGTCTGCTGGTAGATAAGAAAACCATGCGAGGCAGTGCCGCACAGTTATGTTTGGACAAACACGGAATGTTAGATATAACAGGAGAGCGTACTTGGATAACTGGAGATTATTTTTGGGTGAACATCACTCCTGATCGTATGGATGAATTAATTGCCAATAGGCTGAATAGTGGCAAAGCCAGTGAGAGTGACAGAGAGTTTCTAGAATCATTCCTGAAAACTATTGGCCCAGATGACAATAACTATGTGATAGTGGGGAAGTTGAAATGACTATTATCTTGCAATTTTGGGGACCACTGAACTGTGGACTTAACTGAAAACTTACCAAATTCCTCCTTCTACAGCTATATTTGTCGCAAACTTTTAAAATGTTTGCGTTATGAAAAAGCACTTATTTTATTCCCTCTTGATGCTGATAAGCCTCATGGGATGCAACGCTGCCAAAGCCAATCCAGAATCAGAGGTGGTGGAAGAAGTCGAAGAAGGATTGCCAGTGATTAACCTCTCAGAAAACATAGAGGAAGTTTCTGCTCTGAATCTCAGCGATGCAGCAGAGCGTGTGGAGATAGTGAAGTTGGAGACTTCTGATAATCTATACTTATCTAATGTGGAAAAAGTAGAAATTACTGATGACAATATCTATGTTAGTACAATGAGAAGTGTATCTGTGTATCGCTTTACCCGTGATGGCAAGTTCTTGAATACCATCGGCAAGAGAGGTCAGGGACCAGGTGAATATATATCGTTGGCCGATTTCTTAATAGACAATGATACCAAAGAAATCTACATAGAAACAGGGTCACAAGGTATATTGGTATTTGACTTTGAAGGGCATCTCAAAAGATATGCAAACAAAGAATGGCCTGAAAAGCTGTTTGATGGTGTATATGCTAAGTTAGTGGTATATAAAGGGAATTACTTAGTCTTTAGGAATATACCAGTGTTTCAGATGTCTCACCCTAATGATCCACTATGGTCAGTAGCTATCACTGATAACACTTTTACCAAACAGAAAATATTCAAGAATCCTGCACATATAGGTCATGAAAAAGACATCCTGTCTGATGAACATAGAGGACATGGGGAAGGATGGTATCAATATTGGAGAGAAGAGCTGACTACAGTTGATTTTACAAATAATGAGCTTACATTCAAACTTCCAGATACAGATACCATCTATGTCTATGAGACATCAACACAAACATATAAGCCTAAATATTCCATTTATACTGGTGAAGAAAAGGGAGATTATGAACTGATGCATGAGTGGGTAAAGCAAAGAAAGTCTTTTGACTATTACACTTATGGTAGTTATCATCCAACTCCCACCAGTATATATTTCATAGGTAGTAAAGGTGAACAGATATATACTTATCGCTATGATAAGACGAGTCACTCTGTAAGTATGGTAAAGCGTAAGGGGATAATAACTGAGAGAAAAGATCCATTTGTACAACATTATGGCCGTCCGCTCTTAAGGTTAGAGCGTAACTTTATCCTAACTAATGACATAAATGGTGGTGACTTCTTGGCAAAATTCCGTTCTAATGGGAGATACTGGATTCAACCTTTAATCCCTGGTTCTTCCGATTATGAGAAATTTGTGGAAGGCCTAAAGAAAGCCCCCGCTGCTCCACAGAAGCAGCAGCTGCTGGATGTGATAGCGAGGACAGGGGAGGACGATAACCCGATACTTCTAATTGCCGTGCTAAAATAGTATTTCCTCCAAAAGTAAGAGGGCTTCGGTGTGATCACTGAAGATTTTTGCGACTTATTAGGGGGATACAAAGAATCCCGATGCAAACTTTGCGTCAGGATTCTTTTTTCCCATATCGCTGGTGAAACCAAAATTGTAAAAATAATATGGAATAGTTTGTATTAATTATTATTTGAACTATTTTTGTCGCCGAATTGCAAACCATTAAAATAAAAACGGCAATGAATGAAATCGAACTAATCCAAAACAAAATCTATGAGATTCGAGGCCAGCGCGTCATGCTGGACCGTGATTTAGCAGAATTATATGGAGTTGAGACCAAGCGTCTGAATGAACAAGTGAAACGTAATATCGAACGTTTCCCTATAGACTTCATGTTCCAACTGACAGAAAAGGAAATGGAAGATTGGAAGTCGCAATTTGCGACATCCAATTCAATTAAAATGGGTTTACGCAAACGACCTTTAGCATTTACTGAAAGTGGCGTAGCTATGCTCAGTAGTGTGTTGCATTCATCATTAGCAATTCAGGTTAATATTGGAATCATGCGAGCCTTTGTAACACTGAGACAAATGTCAGTCCTTCCATTACCAGAAAACAATGCGGAACTACGAGCCGAGATTCAAGCTTTACGAAAAGAATTGAATGACATTCTTCGTGATCAGAACGACATCAACGAGGAAACCCGAATGCAGCTGGATGCCATCACTATCGCCCTTGCAGAGCTGCAAGCAAAGCCCAAGGAAGAGAAACCTCGCCGTCGCATTGGTTTTATCCAAGATGACAAATAGCATAGAAGAATTCCGATGCAGTCTTTGCATCGGAATTCTTTCTCACATACAACTTGTCAGACCACTTCTTGACCCCACTGAACTGTGGACTTAACTGAAAAAGCACCAATTTCCTCCTCCCACAGCTATATTTGTCGCAAACTTTTAAATTGTTTGCGTTATGAAGAATTACTTATTTTATTCTTTCCTGATGCTGATAAGCCTGTCGTTTTATGCATGCTCATCTCAGAATAAGAAGACTGAGGAAACTGTATCTAAGGCTCTTTCTGAAGAAAATCCGATAGAGCAGAAAAAAGAACTGCCTCCATTAGAAGAAGGTGAAGTGTTCTTGAAAGGAGAGCATCCTTTCGGTGATGAAATACCATTGACAGGGCATCATGTAGAAGAGGTAGATACATTTATTTTCAAGCCACAAGAACCTCGCATGATTATAGAGGGTGATAGGCTTTACATGAGTAGTATGGGGGCTCCCTATTTTGTGTTCAACTTCCCTGAACTAACATATAGGCAGACGATTGGTACAGTTGGTAATGGTCCCGATGAATTCTTCCTACCTTATGTGCTTAAGTCACCAGACGGCATTAATTCGTGCTATTTATATGAAAGGAGTAGAAATAACCTTTATGGACTTGATGCTCATGGAGAGATGCATTTCATCAAGAAGCTGTTCGATGGTAAGTCGCCTTTCGGAGAGACAGAGAATCTATATGCCATAGACGACCATACGTTCATGTATGTCAAAAATGCCATTATGCGATTGACAATAGAAGGGGATAGCATTGTGACGAAAGATATATACCCTCTGCGCCTTAAAAACGCCAGAGGGGTGCCAATCACTGGTACATTTGCAGTAAACCCTACTCATAATAGGATGGTTTATGCTTACAAATATGCCAAGATTGTCAAGTTTATGGATCTTGAAGCACAAACTATCCGCACATTGAATTTTCAGCAATCTTCATTTGATGAGAAAACGCTCAATATCGCAGATGGGTTGGATCAAAATGTGACTTATTATATGGAAGCTATTCCTACAGAAGATTACGTATATATCACCTATTCTGGTCGTACTCCGATGGTTGTGGCCAATGAAGTAAACAAGGGGAATCGATATATGTATATAGAAAAATATGACTGGAATGGGAATCCCATCAGTATTTATAAATTGAATGAGTTTTCCGTATATCCTGCTATAGATGAAGATTCCCTCCAACTGGTTCTTTGCTGCTATTACTATGATGATCCTTTTGTGGTATTCCATTTGGAGTAAACATTGAAATGATATGAAAACAGACCTGAATTTAGCATTATTAGTAGGAACTTGCAGCCTGATAATGGCTGGCTGTAGCTCAAAGACAGGGGAGGGCGTTACGCTGGACGACTGCCCCGTGGTGGCAGAGAGAGTGCCGTTGAAGAACGGTACAGACTCCCTGATAGTGGTGGACTATGATAACTTCGACTTCGACCATCCCATAGATTTCCCGCTCAGTGAGTATTGCGACTATGAGATTGTGCAGTTGGAAGGTAGCAGCAAAGACATTATGGTGGGGGCAGGTAGAGTCTACTCACACGGTAACTACTTAGTGTGGATAAACAATATGAGTCTAAGGATCCTAATCTTCGACAGGCAAGGGCACTATGTCTCTACCATCAACGGGGGAGAGGGGCCTGGAAATTTCGAGATGGTCTGCAACTCTGTCTATATCGATGAAGAGAAAGGGGAACTCTATGCCAACTTGCCAAGGAGTACCAAAGTCTATGACTTGAAAACGGGAGAGTTCAAACGCTCCATAAACCAGGGATCTACCTACTACCTCATGTCGGCACCCTATAAGGATAAGCTGATCTATAGCCATACCCCACTGTATAATTATGAAAAGGTCATCTGGATAGAAGATAAAGAGGGTAACGTGGAGCAGACCTTCCCTGCATCTTATTTCTGGAATATGGACATTGTGGACCCTATCTATGGCGAAAGTTTCTGGGTAGATGCCGAGTCCGTCCTGCTGGATGTAGGAGAAGACTATTACATGTATTCCCTCTTTTACTATCTCACGGAACGAGACAGCACTTACCATTATTACCCAGCTACCAACAAGCTGATACCTTCTGCTACGCAGGTGAACTATGTGAAGAAGAACGATGGTGACTATTACGGTCAGGAAGAAACGCCCTCTTATTATTCTGCGATTTACGTGGAACGTGGGAAGATTATTCCGCAGTATGGTACCTATGAACACTATGTAGCCCATCGTGTGATAGTAGATAAGAAGACCTTGAAAGGCAGCGCCATCAATCTGTGTGTGGACAAGCTGGGAATGATAAACATAGGGCAGGATTACTGGATTACCAGTAATGGTGACTTCTGCCTCAATCTGCCTCCAGATATCCTGATGCAACGCATAGAAGAGCGTCTGAACAAGGGTGGCCTGGATAGTGATGAGTGGCTGAAGCTCCGTACGCTCTATGATTCCATCGATGATGACGATAATAACTATGTAATAGTGGGGAAACTGAAATAGTAATCCTACCATCCAGACAAGTCGAATAACACTAAGGAAGCCATCCACTGAACTGTGGACTGAACTGAGAACGTAACGTTTCAGCCCTTCCTATGCTATATTTGCAGCAAACTATTAAAATTTTTTACGCTATGAAGAAGCACTTATTTTATTTTTTCCTCATGCTGATAAGCCTCACGGGATGTAATGCTGCCAAAGCTAATCCAGAAGCAGAGGAAGTGGAAGAAGGTCTGCCTGTGATTAACCTCTCGGAGAATGTGAAGGAAGTTTCTACTCTGAACCTCAGTGATGCTGTGGAGAAGGTTGAAATTGTGAAACTGGAAACTACTGACAAAAGCCTGATTAGAAGAGTTGATAAGATTGAAGTCACAGAGAATGATATTTTTATTCAAAACGGCTTGACGAATATTCTACACTTCTCTCGAGATGGTAAGTTCCTGAATACTATAGGGAAGGTAGGGCAGGGTCCTGCTGAATATCCACAATTAGGAGATTATATTGTAGATGACTCAAGAAAAGAAGTTTATATCATATCTTTTACAACGGGTATTCAAGTTTATGATTATGAGGGTAATCATCTTCGAAGGGAATATAAACAGAGTGTCAGTAGGCTTTTCTCAACAGGATATTACGAAATGTTTCGATATGACAACACTTGGATGTCAAAGCAAAATACTACTGTTTTGGATGGCATGATTAGCAACCCGAAGGATTCGCTATGGTCTTTTGCTGTATTTGATGATGAATTCAACAAACAATATCTGTTTAAGAATCCAGCTCATATAGGAAGGGAAGAAGAAATTGTTAATCATGGATATAACAATACAGAAATGTGGCCGAATCCTTGGTGGGAGAATACGACAGTCTTTGATTTATATAATGATGAGCTAACAATAAAGTTCCCTGATACAGACAGCATCTATATTTATAAAGACAAAGCATTAGAGCCATTGTATGCTATCGAGACTAATGAAGAAAAAGGCGATTACGGATTGACACATGAAATGTATAAATTGCGCCGGGCTTTCAACTATTTTGACCTTGTTAATTATTATCGTTCAAAAGACTATATCTATTTAATAGGAAATAAAGATGAAATAATATATACCTACGCCTACAGTATCAAAGATCACTCTGTCAGATTATGGAAACGTCAAGGAGAAATCGAAGCAAGTGGCATGCAAAGAATGATAGATGCGATAGGTAGGGATTTCTTGAATCTCCGTTGTAATTTCATCCTTGCAAATGATTTGAATGGTGGAAGTTTTTATGCTCGCTATCGCTCACAAGGCAAATGCTGGATATATCCTTTGCAGCCAGACACAGAGGACTATGAGAAGTATGTGGAAGAATTGAAGAAATCACCTGATGCTCCCCAGAAGCAGCAGCTACTTGATGTGATTGCAAATACGGGAGAGGAAGACAACCCAATTTTGCTGATTGCTGTTTTAGAATAAGACGCTATGAAAACAAATCTGAATTTAGCATTATTCGTAGGAGCTTGCAGCCTGATAATGGCTGGTTGTGGCTCCAAGACAGGGGAGGGCATCACGCTGGACGACTGCCCCGTGGTGGCAGAGAGAGTGCCGTTGAAGAATGGTACAGACTCCCTGATAGTGGTGGACTATAATAAATTCGACTTCGACCATCCCATAGACTTTCCACTCAGTGAGTTTTGCGACTATGAGTTGGTGAAGTTAGAGAACAGCAGCAAGGAGATGATGGTGGGCCCTGGGCGTTTTTACGTCTTTGGCAACTATATGGCATGGAGAGACCCGTATGGTCGTAGAGTGTTGGTCTTCGATAGGCAGGGGAACTATATTCGCACTTTTAACGATAGTGGAGGGCCAGAAGGCTTTGAGGGATTCTGCTCCTCAATCTATATCGATGAAGAAAATGATCAGATGTATGCTATTCTACTCCGAAAGACTAAGGTGTATAATATTAAAACGGGTGACTATTTAAGGAGTATTGACCATGAGAAGGAATTGCGCTTGCCTTTGATGACAGCTATGCAGGATAAGCTACTCTATGTGCAGGCTCCAGGACAAATGGAGTATTTAAATAAAGATGCTATCTGGCAGACAGATAAGGAAGGGAACCAGGTGAAGTCTATCCCTTCTTCCTATTTCTGGGATATGAATTTAGTGGATCATCAATATATTGAAGATTTCTGGATGTCGTCCTTTCCGCTCATCAAGCCTTCTGGTGAGGACTATCTGCTGTTTTCCTTGAATAACCGTTACGCAATATGTGATACTACCTATCATTACTATCCTTCCACCAATAGGCTGGTGCCTGCTACCACGATGAAGAACCCTTATACAGAGAATGGAGGGCTTTACACACAGGAGGAAACTCCTACTTATTATACTGCTTATTTCACAGAGATGAATACAGGTCCTCTCCAGCTCGACGGCTATATAGATCGCATCACCAAGCGTGTGATGGTGGATAAGAAGACTCTTAAGGGTAGTGCTGTTCATCTCTGTTTAGACAAGTTCGGCATGATAGACATTACGGCAGAATATGCACAGACCTTCTCAGGAGACTTTGCGCTTAATCTCTCGCCCGATCGCTTGCAGCAGCTTATTGAGGAACGCCTCAGCAAAGATGGTCTGGATGACAATGAACAGATGAAACTCCGCACACTCTATGACTCTATAGATCCAGATGACAATAACTATGTGATAGTAGGGAAGCTAAAGTAATAGGGCAAAAAAACAAGCATTTATTTGCATGGTTCTATGTTTTTACCTTACCTTTGTTCTAAATTGTTGGTGGCACTCATGAAAAAGTACATTGCTTACGTCATATCCTTATGCATGCTCTGCCTGGCAGCTTGTAGGCCTGAAGCAGATCCACGTCCTGAGTCGGCCCAGATGGCATATCCCACCATTCTGAAAGAGATAAACAGACTGGCCGATGTGGATGCCGACCATGCCATGCATCTGATAGATAGCATAGATGCAGAGATGGCTCATGCCTCAGAGCCTGTGCAGATGTACTACAAGCTGCTCACCGTAAAGGTGCAGGATAGGCAGGGAGTGCCCCACTCCTCCAGTGGCATGATGCGCTCTGTGCTCGACTACTATGAGCAGCAGGAGAACTCCTTGCTGCTGCCTGAGGCTTATTACTATATGGGATGCACTTATCGCGACTTGAAGGTCTATGGCCTGGCTTTGGAGAACTTCCAGAAAGCGATGGATTTTGCCATCGAGACTGGGGATGCGCCTCAGATAAGCCACCTCTACAGCGAGATGGGAGCCCTTCTTGTCAAACAAGAGCTCTACGACAACGCGCTCTATGCCTTCAGACAAGCCTATAGGCAGGATAGCCTACGACACCACGTTCCTGGCATGGTTTATGCCCTGCGTGACATCGGACTGGTGCATCGTGAGCGACGCACCTACGACAGCGCTTATCACTATTTCCACAGGGCAGAGCGGATAGCCAAGGTGCAGGGCGACCTGCTGCTACGCAATGTGGCTGCCCTTGAAATAGCCGACCTTCTGACAGACAGACGACAGTATGACCAAGCTTGGGAAACCCTGCAACCCGTATTGGCCCGCCTCACTCCTGAGAACCGTGGCAAGGCCAACCTGATAGCGGCCCAAATCTTCAGACATACCTATAGATATGAGAAGGTGCCTCCCTACGCATCAGAAGTGATGCTCTATGGCAACTATGCAGAGAAAGCCGAAGTCTGCCGCATCATGGCACAGATAGCCCATTGGCGTAAGGACTATGATGAATACGGGCGCTATATGTTGCAGTATGCCGACTACAAGACACGTGGTCACGATGGAGAGACCGCTGCCGTAATGGCAGAGATGAACTCGCTCTACAACTACCAGCAGGCACTGAAGGAGAATGCTGCACTTGCCCAGAAGGGAGAGCGCAAGAGTCAGACCATCGCCCTCCTGGTGGGCATCATTGCCGTCCTTACCTTCTTGGCGCTCATCGCCTACATGTTCTATCTGCGTAAGCGTGATGCCATGCGTGCCAAGCTACACGAGCTGGAGAACGACCAGCAGGAGCAGAAGCGCGCTGCAGAGCGCTCTGTGGCTGAGAAGATGGAACGTATCAGCGATTTGGAAAACCTCCTCCAGCAGTCGGGCAGTGAGAACAGCACCTTGCGCCAGCATGTAGAGGAGATGCAGCAGGCACTTAATAAGCAGGTGGCCCATGAGATGAAACAGATCAAGGCGCGTGAGGATGCGGATAGCGAGCTGAAAGACTCAGAGATCTATCGTCGCGTCATTTACCTGATCAATCGTAAGCGCCTGCTCACGCACAAGGACTATGAGCAGTTGCGCGAAACTTTCGAGGCACTCTATCCCGACTTCATGAAACGCCTGATGGAGCTTTGCGAACTGAGCGATCTGGAGATAGAAATCAGCCTCCTGCGTCGCATGGGTGTGTCTCCCAACGATATCGCCTCCCTGACCGACTACAGCAA
Organism: Bacteroidaceae bacterium; assembly: GCA_017427065.1. Lineage (GTDB taxonomy): Bacteria > Bacteroidota > Bacteroidia > Bacteroidales > Bacteroidaceae > Bacteroides. The sequence goes on from JAFRTL010000023.1 coordinate 38,706, forward strand.
GGCCCATATCTCAGGTGTCCGTCGCTCGCTCTACACCAAGGCCTTCGGCACCAAGGGCGCCCCCTCCGACTGGGACGACTTCATCGCCTCACTTTAGCTTAAGTGATTATAGAACAAGAAAAGCAGGAGCCTATGCCCCTGCTTTTTTTTGCATTATCTCAGCGAGAGAACGCCAGTTGATACCCTTGCAGTATCGCAGACACAGGCACCTCCTCAGGTTTGATGCCATTCTCCACACAAGTCATCGCGATAAGGATGGGCGTGAACTTCTTGCGACCCATATATGAGTTAGGGTTGGGGAGTCGTTCCTGTCCTCCGATACTTGCATGCAGGGCCACAAACTTGATGTACGCCTCAGTGTCATTGCCATCGTTTGGAGGCGCCCATCGATAGATTAGCTTACTTAGTGTGAGAGGTTGCATTTTCTTATTGAAATGTTGCCAATAGCGTAGCATCAGTATCCATGCAGCTCGATAGCCCCATCGCATGTGTTCGAACTGGATGAAACTAGGGTCGTCTTGCTGCCATTCCATTCCCTGCCACTTATCTCCTGTACGACGGATATTCAGCGGATTACGATTTCTGATACCTCTTGGTATTTTATTCATAGGCAAAAATAATTGTAACTGATATAACTGATATACGCATTAGATTAATCTGGTTATCCTTTTTGTTTCAGGATCCTCACTGACCAGTCCTCTGTATTTCCATATGGACAATAGTCTTTCTGCAGGTGTCATAAATCCTTCCTGTTGTACCCTGAAGACCAACTCTTTGATAGTGAAGCTCTTCCCCATTTTCTCCAGTAAGTTGCGCGGACCTCTTCTAGGTGACATGCCTTCCGATTTCATCTCATCTTCCATCATCTGGCCGAAGAAATGCATCTTGCACCAAAGGTCGTACTTCTCACTCCAAATCACGAACTGCTCTATCTCATCACTCCATTGCCGTTCATGTGCCAGCCATAGCATCACGGCACGCTGATGGGCGATGACGTTTGCACGCTTGCAGAGGATTTTGAACACCTCGTCGAGGCTGGTAGATACAATCTGCTGATTCTCCTCGTTGAGCCGCCATGCCAGCGCATCGGCTTCCTCGCAATGCACCTCTCCGGTAGCCTCGTTCAGTCGGTCCACATAGGGCTTTAAGGCATCCGCGTAGCTCTCGTCGTAAGGCTTGAACATCGGCATACGGCCCAACGGGTCCTCAGTGATAGTACTGAAGCTGATGCGCGAGAGTGTGCCGTCGCTTACCGCACCGCGGAAGAAGCGCTGTGCCTTTGCCACCGTACAGCCCGCATTCCAGTTCCAACGCACCTGCACACGCGCCGTCACACTGTCGGCTCCCACACGCTCCTGACCATAATAACCTTGGTCGAACGCCAGTCGGATGAGCTGCGTTACCTGATTGCCACGTGCCCCGCTGCGCAGATTGTTGAGCAGTTCCAACTCATCCATGTTGGTGAAGAGGAACTTTCCATCCACATCGTCCAGACGCTGCACCAGTGCCGCATTCGTCATGTCGGGCTCGGTGATCTGGATGCGCAGCCCTTCGGGACGCTTCGGTTTCTCCTTGTTGGCACCCTTGCTGCTGCGCGACTGCTTCCACTCCGCCTCCCGCTGTCGGTTCACCTCATCCGTCAGTCGAATGTCCTCCATTAGGTACTCTAATGGCTTGTTCACGCAACTCTTACCGACTGACTGCGGAGCCACTACCACGTGCATGAATGCCGGTTCGTGGCGACGCTGGTCGATGTAGTTCCACCACAGCCCTTCGGGATGGCAGCCCATGGCGACGAAGCCCGACATTGCTACCGATGGCTTGCATTCCTCGGGAACCCTGGAGACCAGCACTTCTATGAAGGGTGGGAGGGGAGATGGCAATGGTGGGGGCGTTTCTGCGTTCAGGTAAGCGTTAAGGGCGTCAACGCCATTTAGTTTAGAGTTTAGAGTTGAGAGTTTAGAGTCTGATTGCGCGGTGTCTCCATCCGGATGGTTAATTGTGAATTGTGAATTGTCAATTGCCAATTTCTCTAAACTCTTATCCAGTTTCAAGCTTTGCGCAAACAACTTCCGCTGGAAGGCAGTCATGCGCTGACTGGGATCGTTGTAGCTCTTGTAGAAGTCGTCCACCAGCTGCACGATGTTAGGATCCTGGAAATTATTTGGCATTCTTATCGCCAGCACCGCTTTCAGTTCCTCCTTCGTCAGCAGTTGCGCAGCTCCCACACTCAGGATGCTTTTCAGTGAATTGTGGCGTGCTCCTTCTACCACCAGATGCTCTGGTCTCAATCCTGCTTCCTGCATACATTTATCGAAGATAAATAGTTTAGAGTCCTCTGGTTTAGAGTCACTTAGTTTAGAGTTTAGAGTTTCTGGTTTAGGGTTCTCTAAACTCTTATCTCTTAACTCTAAACTCCTATCCACATCCCACGGCTCTCGACCATTCAACGCCTCAAACCTGCGCTCTACCTCTTCCTTCGGCAGCAGCGCATACCAATCTGGGGAGCGGAAGATCTGTTCGCTGCGTCCAGAGATAAAGATGATGCGCTCGGGAGAGAAGCACGTGGTGTCAGGTTTCACGTCGATGCCCAGCGCCTCGATGAAGGCCAACTGCGCCTCCTGGATGGTCATGCCGATAGGCATACGAATATCCATGTGTACCTTGCCACGTGCAGAGCGCTCCATCTGCAACACCATGCCTTGCCACGCCCCATCCGTCTCCTCGTTCAACTGCAGCGCCCGTTCCAAAGCCGCCTGCTGCTTCTCCGCATCCACATCGTCGATGTCCACGGTGGTCTGCCACAAGAACGCCTCCTTTAGGAGCGACTTCTGGTTTCTTCGGCCGAAGGCAAAGCGATAGAAGTGCGCACAGCGGAAAGGCAGCCACGACTTCTTCCATTCCTCGCCGTTCCGCACATCGTGAATCAGATCAGCCACCCACGGTTCGTTTGCCAGACGGTCATAATCGGCTATCGTGGCAGTGTTGGCCGATCCCCAATGATTCACCTTCGCCGCTACCATCTCTTTCGAGAGGTTGGCTGGGGGGCATTTTCTTGCCCCCAGAGCCATTCTTCTTTCAACCTCTCCCATAATCAGCGTTGTTCTGTGATGAAGTATTCTACTATCTGAGCAACCTGGTCGCTCAGTGCCTGGGCCTTCTGAGCCGCAGAGAGTTTCTTGCTCATGCAGAAGTTCACCACGATGTTTTTGTTGGTCTCTTTCAGCGAGCCATTGGGCACACTGAAAAGTATCTTAAAATGGCTTGGCGTGCCCACATTATAAGCCACGAAACTGGTGGTGCCGTCTGCCTGCACGGTCATTCTTCCACGCATTGCGACTGCCTTACCGCTCTCAGTCATCGGAGCCTTGGATTGTTCCCAACTGTTGGCATGACTAGTGATGTTGCCATTCTCATAAAACGTTGTTTCACTGTCCATCTTTAAGGACTTCAAAATGTTTTTCTTCATAATAATACTTTGTTTGTTGAATTTATACTATTGAACATTGAACATTGAACATTATTGCTGCGCAGTGTTTCCCATCCGGATGGTTAATGTTCAATTTTCAATTATTAATTTTAAACACCTCAGTTACAAGTACATCCTGATACGTCTTCCCTTCATGATTCGAAGTGGTGAAGCGGATGGCGGCGTACACCAGATCATTCTCATAAAACGCACACTCGGCGTTGTTGCCGAGGCATGAGCACACGAACTTGTCCTCATACTGACCGCCAAGTTCTTGCAGTACCAGCGTCCGCTTCTTGAAGTGTCCGCCATTCTCTGAGTTCTTCTGCAGCGTAAAGACGTCGCTGCATGACACTACCTTAAAAATACCTTTTACCATAACTTTGTTTAATTGTTTTACGTCGGGTCCTTTTTCCCCGACAATAAAAAGGTTAGTAAAAATTGTTTAGTTGTCTTTGTATCTGTTCATTCTTTTCCGCAGGGAAAAGAACGAACCAAGAAAAGCTGCCGACTGCACTTCCGCAGCTAAGATTACTTCGATTCTCGCTAAGCGCCGCAAGACGACCCCCTTCGGGGCTCTTATTGGTGCGGCGCTCTTAACGCGATAATCTCGTAATCTTTTTACGCTGCTCCAGTGAGGTCGGGGTTTGGCTGCGCAGCCATAATCCGGCCTCATTTTTGGAGCGTTTAGAAAATCGGGAAAGTTTTCCGTTAAAAAGCGCGGGCTGTTTGAGCAAGCGGAGCTTGCGAGTTTTCGCGCTTTAGGAAAACGTGAGTGATTTTTAGTGGAAAAAATGCAGCCGGCGGACTTTCTTTGATTCGTTTCTTTCCTCCGCGGGAAAGAAATGAATATAAAACTTTTGTTCTCAAAATGTCAAAGATCGTTTCTGAATTGCGCTGCAAAGTTATAGCGAGAAAATAAGCTACACTGCCTACAAGTGCATACAATTGGGAAAATGTATGCACCACTTAAACGTAATTCTCTGAAAAATAAGGATATAAAAAAAGCCCGCGAACGGGCTGTTTTGAAAAATGTATGCACTTTTGTATGCACTTTTGTATGCAGTGCAACCTATGTTTTAGGGCTTAAAACACGGCAGCAATTTTACGAATGTCTTTCAGACGTTCTGAAAATGTCTTATTGCGCTTGGCAGAAAGCAGATTGTATTCCATTTGCATTGTCAGAAGAGGAGTTGCGTCAATCCCCAGAGCCTTCTCAATGAGCAATGCCATCTCGGTACTTAACGCACGCTTGCCATTAAGCACCTCGTTCAATTGGCTAACAGGAACACCTATTTCGCTGGCTAGACGGCGTTGACTGATGCCACGATATTCCAACTCGTCCTTGATTACCTCACCAGGATGAGTCAAGTAAAACGGTTCCAGATTATTGGCCACCATTTTATCGTCTATTCCTTCTACATGTACCATAATAACCTATTTATAATTATTTGACAACTCTGTTATACTCACAATTTCAGCAATAGCTTTTTCGTCTTTTATAATCTCTCGGAATTCAACCCGATACTGATCGTTTACCCTCACTGAAGATAAGCCCTCCTTGTTACTTCGTATTTGTATGCAAAGGTAAACTAAATATTTTGTATTCACAAATTTGTGAACACTTTTTTAAGGCCAACTCTTTTAGCCCAATATTTGACGAATCTCTTCCCTAAACAAAAAAGAGTTCTCCTGATCTAGACTGCGGCTATTATACCCTCGCATGTTCTTCTTGTTCCATAGCTTCTCAAAGTACGTCCACTTCGCCTTTATGCCCAACTTGGCACAAAACTCGTCAGCAATGATAGCTAGTTGTGTATTTGACATATTAGGCATCGGTTGCAAGCTCTGGTCAATATATCTTGCTTTCTGCAGTTTCTCCCACAGCACCATGGCAGCTGGTTGCTTCAAGATGTTCATCTCCTTTTCATCGTTTTGCTCAGCAATCTGGCATAATACCTCCTTCATATTAGGATTATACAGATTCAAAGCCTCTTCCAGATAGGATATGGAAAATTTATCATAATCAGAAAGATTCAAGTAATTACTTAAAAGATATTTTCCAAGCTTTTCTGTATCCAGATACACGGTATATTTGTCTGGCATTATCAGATAATGATTCACAGAAATGCAGAAACGGATAGTTTCCGGGCTTTCCTTCGCCTCACTAGAGATAAGGTCGAACTGGAATTTAAACTTATGGCCATGTGGTTTTTCAAGCGGACATTGGTCGTATCGCAGAAAGTCTCTCTCGTATAATATGTATATGATTTTCTGTAGGTAATGTTGATAAGACCGCAGCAGATCATCCTTATACAAGTATTCGCTTTTGAATTCCTTAAAGTCTCGCCTTGCTTTTTCTGCCCCTGCTTTTGAGTGGCAAAGCTTGAAAAAACGAGCGTAGCACTCCTTGGGAGCATCCAGAAGGTTGTAATTCAGTTTTCCGAAATTCTCCTGCATCAGTTTCAAGGCCTCACGGAGTCTTTCGTGTGCTGCTAATCCTTCTGGAAAGTTACAGTCTTTGTATAGCTTTTTTGCATTATACCATGTTTTCTCATCTAGCCAGTGGTCTATGTCAATGCGAGCCATTTCAAGGGTGATATTCCCTTTGCCAACCTCCTCATTTAGTTGTTTGATTCTTTCAGTACACAGATGAATTTCATTGACGAGTCCATCAGTGAAGTGGGGGATAGTATTATTATCGTTGCAGAGATCTAAATTAGAGACAGTATTATCAATGAGTTTTACTAGCTTTTTTAGCATTTCATTAAGTTCTAAACCTTCTGTCATAGTTAAATTATTTTGTTAATAATAATAGCACCCGTTGGCGCTTTTCGATTTTGGGGTGCAAAAGTAGTAAAAATAAACGAATAAAAGAAGATATTAACAAAAAATCGTCAAACAACGGCTCTATAAGAGTCAACATAATACAGGAAAAGACATTTCTATATCAGTTATATCAGTTACAGTTTTTTTTCTTGGCATGTATAAAGGGCTGTTTTTAGGTCACTATTTATAATTATTTAATTTATATTATATATA
>JAFRTL010000024.1 GCA_017427065.1 Bacteroidaceae bacterium
ACCAGGGAATTCCCATCCGTCCTTCATGTCGCCATACCCCCGCTGCGTGGCAAAGATATGGCCCTTCCCATCAAATATGATCGCTGCAACGACTTCGATACTCTTCATAGGATATAGTTTTTGCAAAGGTAAGCAAAAAAAAGGCAAAAAAATAAGTAATTGGGAACACGTCTTATGAAGATTATGTATCTTTGCCCATATAAAATTAACTAAAACGAAGAATCACATGAAACGATTAATGTTTGCGTTGGTAACCCTCCTGATGGTATTGGGAGCAAAAGCACAAGAGCCATTTTATCTACAGAAAGAGGGAGTTAAACTGGGTTATACCATGACAGATAAGAAAGGTAAAGTCGACGGATACTCTGAGAGCACTGTCGTCAGTGTCAAGAACAATGGCGCCCAAACTACAGTATCCTTGAAGAACATGGTGAAAGATAAGAACGGAAAAGACCTATTGCAGCAGCCTGTTGACATGTCTATTATGATCAATGATGGCACTGTTGTTCTGAGCCCTAAAGCCATGACAGGAAAGATTACAGAAGGCCTGAACATTAGCGGCGAAAGTCTGATGTTGCCTGCAAATATAACTACAGGAACCACTTTGAATGACTACAGCATTACCATGGGAATAGCTGGTATCAATACTACAAGTCACTTCACAGGAGTGAAGGTGGTTGCCGAAGAAACCATAGAGGTAAGTGGTCACAGCATCCCCTGTGTGGTTGTAGAAAGCACAGCATCAGTAAAGGTGCTTGGAATGAATCGTAGCAGTCTGCAAAAGACATGGTACGGACGCGGCATCGGTGTAGTGAAGTTGGAAACATACGATAACAAAGGCAGATTGGATACCACCCAAACTCTTACTTCTATCGAAGGCTTGTAAATATGAGCGATAATAAGCCAGATATTCATCTCGCCCGATTGCAAGAGAGCGATAGAGAGCAGTTCATCAAGGACAATCAGTGGGCATTCAGGTATGGAGCCCAGATAGAATTTGGCATGCGTGATGACCGCACAGAAGAAGGGACAGAGGTTATCTCGCGCCACACCATAGAGCAAAGCCTCGACGGAGAAAATGCTGAAGCATATCGCATTGTGCTTGATGGTAAGCATGTCGGCGGTGTAGTGTTGAGCATTGACCAGAAAGCAGGAAAAGGTGAACTGGAGTTGCTTTTCGTTTCACCAGAGGTCCACAGCAGAGGCATAGGAAAGGCAGCATGGCGCGCCGTAGAAGCATTACATCCCGAGATCCACCTCTGGGAAACCATCACCCCCTATTTCGAGAAGCGAAATATTCATTTCTATGTCAACAGTTGTGGCTTCCAGATCGTAGAGTTTTGGAACAAATACCATCATGGACCAGCTGTGCCCGAGGAAGAAAGCGGAAACTGGAGTGAGGACGATGAAATGTTTGTATTTCGAAAAGAAATTACCACTTAGAATCGCTTGCAACGCGCAACGCTGCAACGCTCAGCAGCAAAACCCCTGCACCTGATTACCCATCACGCGCCTCAACACCTCCAGCACCCTATCCCCTGTGCAATGACTGGTATAGAACTGCGTTTGAGGATAGTGCGCCTTCAATCGCTCTGCAAGTGCCGTCAGTTCATCCTCAGTCTCTTGACCATCCAGCAAGTGGAAGCCACCCACCACCGTATGCACAGGCCAAGGACAAGCCGCCAGGATATTCTCCAGTCCGCTATGGGCGCACCCCGTAAACAGCAGACCATCAGCATATAAGGCCAGTTCATGACAGAAATCATCCAGCACAAGATCGCCGTTGGACCTTTGCACATAGAGCACCCTGTTCCCCTTCGGCATAGCATGCACCTGAGGGATGTGCGCCATGACATACAGCCCCTCACACACCTCACGAGAGTTGTCCATCAGCAGCAACCGCCCCTCGGGAATCTCTGGCCACTGTGCCGTGATGCTATGCAGATCCCCTCGTTTAGAGAAGAACCTCCTGCCGATGGCCTCAGGCGAGACAATGACCTTTGCCGTCTTGTTCATCTCCATGAAATGATGCAAGCCCCCCGCATGGTCGCTATGACCGTGAGAGACGAACACATAGTCCACCGAACTGAGGTCAATGTCCAGCCTCTCTGCATTGCGGATAAACATGTCACTGGCACCCGTGTCCAGCAAGATCCGATGCCTATCCGTCTCCAGCAAGATTGAGAGTCCATGCTCCGTTTCAAGCTCCGGATGGTTTGTCCGATTATCTACCAGTACCGTCCACTTCATAGTACACAGCGCCCTCCAATAAGCCTTCACGGTGTCGATGATCTGCCTGTCAGCAGGGAGCCAATCCACGCTGTCCAGCTCATCTATGGTGAGCCAACGGGCCGCCTCATGCTCCTTCAGCGTCAGTCGGCCATGCTTCACCGAGCACCAGAAGCAATGCATCATGAGGTGGAATTTCGGATAGTCCCACTCCACCACCTGGAGTCGCTGCCCTACCTCAATGTCCGTCTCCAACTCCTCCCAGATCTCCCGCTGCAGCGCCGACTCAGGCGTCTCCCCCGGCTCTATCTTGCCACCAGGGAATTCCCATCCGTCCTTCATGTCGCCATACCCCCGCTGCGTGGCAAAGATATGGCCCTTCCCATCAAATATGAT
>JAFRTL010000025.1 GCA_017427065.1 Bacteroidaceae bacterium
AAGATTATGTTTAGTTATCAGAGACATTTATTTGAACCTACATTGCCAGTGGATGAAGAGATGTTCTACGCACTGGTGAGAGATAAGGAGAGCAGCGCATTGATTGACGGTTTCCGTCAATCAGGCGATGCGAAACTGAAACGTAAGTTGCCTGCATTTATCTTTCAGGCGACATTTGATGAGACTACCTCGAAGAGTGGTAAAACAGGTGCTTGGCGCAAGCAGTCTGCTACACGACTCACAGGCTTGGTGGTAATGGATATTGACCACGTGGAGAATCCACAGGAGATCATTGATGAATGGATGGGGAATTTCGACCTTCAGAAATGGGGCATTCTGCTTATCTACATCACACCTTCTGGGCATGGTATCAAGGTGGTGTTCATCGCTCGCTTGGAATGGGGTAACTTGATTGACAACCAGCATCGCATGGCTGAACTGCTGGGCGTGGAGGTAGATGAGAGTTGCAAGGATGCTTCACGCATGAGTTTTATCTGCAAAGAAGAGGACATCGCGTATCTGGATAAGGATCTCTTTACCTATGAGAATAAGGAGTTTGCGGAGAAGTATGAGCAGGATTATCGCGAAGGACATTCGCAAAGCTCAATTCACAATTCACAATTCACAATTGACAATTATCGTGCAAACCGAATGCAGAGCCAAGCTGGCTTGAGCTATGCTGAGGTGCAGCCGATAATCAATGAAGTTAATTGTCCTGCGGATGACGCTGCGCAGCCTAATTCTCAATCCTCAATTCTCAATCCTCAATTATTTTGGCGTGGTCATGACGTGCAATCCATCATCGATGCGCGTTACGAAGGTAACCTGCCATGTGCAGCCCAGAGTAATCGTCACACAGAGAGTTTGAAATTGGCTACAGACTTGTTGATTTTGCTCGATGGTGACAAGCAGGCTGTGCTAAGCATCGTGAAGAGCCAGCCTTGGGTGCAGGAAATTATTCAAGAGCGCAATGAGAATGTGGAGCAGACGGTGCAGAGTGCTGCTATGCGCATTGCAGATCTGGAAAAGAAGTTCCGCACCCTGCAACCCTCGAAGGAGATGCTGAAAGCCATTGAGGTTGCTACAGGCCTAAGCTACAAGCAGATAATTGACAATTCACAATTCACAATTGACAATTGCCCTGCGGATGACACTGCGCAGCCTAATTCTCAATCCTCAATCCTCAATTCTCAATTGGATTCCTGGGGTAAAGAGATAGAAGCTTTGTTCGCTCAATTCCCAATCCTTGCAGACGTGTGTCGTGGTCTGAAGCACAACCAATTCCCAGCTGCATTGTTCGTCGCAGGCTCGTTCCTGATGACACTTATGACGCGCTGCACGTATAGGTTTTACCACAGACCAGAGGAGCTGCGTAGGCTGAATAGCAGCACCATCATCGTGGGTGATCCTGCCAGTGGAAAATCCTTCGCTACGCGACTCTACAAGTTGCTCATGACACCCATCTTCGAAGCTGATAAAGCTGGCAAAGCAGCTATCAATGCCTATCGTGAATTGATGAAGACGAAGGGTGCAAACAAGGAGAAGCCAAAGAAGCCTAAGGTAGTGGTGAGAGTACACCCTGCACGTACCTCTAATGCCCAGTTCATCCAGGATATGGTGAATGCTGTGGAAACGGTGGATGGCGAGGAAATGCAGCTGCACATGGTGACGTTCGATACAGAACTGGATAACACACTTTCTATTCAGAAAGGAGGCTCTTGGATTGACAAGATTTCGCTAGAATTAAAGGCTTTCCACAATGAGGAAGATGGCCAGGCATACTCAAATGTGGATAGTGTGCTGCAGGACTTCTATGTGACTTGGAACTACGTCTATACAGGCACGCCACTCGCACTAAAGAAGAAAGTGAATGAGCAGAACTTTGGTAGTGGCCTTGCCACACGCCTTACATGCATCCCTCTGCCCAGCACTAACTTCGAGATGATGAGTAGAGAGCGCACAGTGGACTATGACAGCGATGCTCGCCTCAAAGAGTGGGCATTCAAGCTGGATAGAGTAAAGGGCGAACTCTCAGTTCAGAAGATTGTGGACGAGCTGTACGAATGGACTGCACGCAGAATGGCTGATGCCAAGGATAATGACTCTCGTGCAGACGAGATGCTGCTGAAACGCTGTGCCTATCATGGGCTGAACTTCGCTGCTCCCTTCATCGTGATGCGTCACTGGGATAAGATGCAGCAAGAGGGTGACTACTGGTGTGGCACTTTCGAGACTGACGAGGTGGATTGGCAACTCGCAGAACTGATCGTGAACATGCAGTATGCCTGCCAGAAGCACTACTTTGGCGCCATGGCAGAGGCGTATTTTGACAACAAACTGCGTGATGCCAATGTGAATGTGCAGCGCAGGCAAAAAACCTTTGAGGCGTTCAACATGTTGCCTGAAGAGTTCGTTGCTGAAGATGTGATGCGCTGCTTTAACCTAAGTACGGAAGGCGCTGCTCGCTCCAAAATCAGCAGACTGGTTGCTGACCATTTAGTTGAGAAAATAGAAGATAACAGGAAAAATGGTGTCAATAAATCTATATATAGAAAAACAGGTATCATGATGTGAATACTGCACCATTGCACCATTGCACCGTTTGATTATTTAATTTTTAAAATTTATAATTATGAATACAATATCAAGAGGATTGCGGAACAATAATCCGCTGAATATTCGCCACGGGCACAGCCAGTGGCAAGGGAGAACGGAGGCACAGACAGATAGAGAATTCGTGTGCTTCATGACAATGGGAATGGGCTATCGTGCTGCATGGAAAATCTTGCAGACGTACTACGAATCGCTGCCTAAGATGGGAAAGATTTTCTGCCTGTACCAGATCATCCATCGCTGGGCACCCCCAGAGGATAATAATGACACAGCGCGCTATCTGCACTACGTCATAAAGTACACGGGAAAAGCTGGCATGATGCCACTGCCAGAACCTCGTTCGGAGGATGGTTTCATGGCACTGCAGCCCATCCTCATCGCGATGACTTGTGTGGAGAATGGCATCAAGCCTGAGGAGGTGCCTGTGTCTGCCATCCTGCAAGGGTATCAGTTGGCGTTCAAGCATTGAGGGGCTGACCTCACACCTCTCCCTTACCCTCCCCTCTCTTAGGGGAGGGATTTTAAGGGGGCTCTCCTGTCTCAGGGGAGGGATTTTTTTTGGTGGCTCTCCTGTCTCAGTGGAGGGATTGGGATTTACTTGTCGTTTTTTGTTTTATTCTTTTCCTCTGCTTTATAGGAATAACACATGGCCATTATCATCAATACACTCGCTAAAATGCCAAGTATTTTGCTAACCCCCCATCCTGGGAAAAACAGCAATACGATGATGTAAACAGCGAAAAACGCAGCAAGAGACACTTGTAATTTCTGTTTTTTATTCATATTTACTCTGTTTTAAAAATTGCTTGCTAAAAAGACGAATCGGAACGACGATAACTAGCATTTTTCTATCTATTCGTCTTTGCAAAAGTAGATAAAAATCTTGACTCATGCGAGTCTTTGGGGTGGGTTTTTATTCTCCTGCTATGACGCGTGAAAAAACTTGGGAAAATGTAGTGGGCTTATAAGGAAAAAGTTGTAACTTTGTATCCAATGTATTTGAATCAAAATAATAACAAAATAACAGCTTACAAGTACTATGATGAAAACTCTAAAATTTACTAGAATGGCCGCTCTGCTTATGCTTTGCGGCGCTTTGATCGGCGTGTCTTCATGCGATGATGATGAGGTGGATATCCCTGATGATATCGAGATCATTGATATTCCAGACTTTATAGAACCTACGACGGATAAGATAGCAGTAAGGCTTTCTGCTGATTTCCCAGCTGCCGTGCTGAGTGACTTTGCTGAGGGGACCACGGGTGCTGCCTTGGTGAACAGACTGACTGCCCCTTCGAGAACCATCGACAAGGATACCCGACTGGTGGTGATCAAGGGTAGCGACCTGCCTAGCGTGAGTGATGAGACCTTAGGGCAGATTCTGGATGTGGTGCGACGCAATGACTTCGTGGCCTTAGAAACGCCTACGTTAAGGGATCTGATGCAATACGTAGAACGAGTACTCGCCTTGAATGATCAGCGCAATATGGATAACATAGACACAAACTTCGACTTCGGCCCTGGCGTGGAGCGCTCGGCTAATGGGATCTCTGATTTGAGAGAGCGTTACAACAACCGCCTGAACGTGCTAAAGAATATGGCTGCTACCAGAACTAATGATGACATTCTGGATGATGTGATGGGGGAGATCATCGTGTTCTCCAATAGGGAGTATTTCCAGCAGGAGAATGTGGCCAGGGAGTTCAGCGTAGGCTCCATCACTACGGATGGCGACGGCAACGTGAACAGGGTGGAACCAGTGAACGTGAGACTGGAGCGCTCGGCTTACCGCTGCGGAAACATGGCTGATGCCGTGGCCGACTGGCTGAATGGCATTGACAAGCAGCGCAAAGAGGCGCTGGCGGCTGCCACGCGTGCTCTGGCTACCAGGGCTGACACACCTGATGCCATAAACAAGCTGCTGAACAGCAGCGAGTCGTTCACCCTGAGTGCTCCGATTATTTTCAAAGACAAGAGTCAAAACGTGAAGTCGCATCATGATGCCATGCGCGTGACTTTAAATTCGTGGGGCGTACATAATCTGACGACTAAAAAGGATTACTACTATATTCAGGAGAAAGTGCTGCTCAAGATGGGGGAACAGGATGGGGACAAGATTTTCTGTTTCGACATCAACGATCCTAACCAGACTACGGATGGTGCTGGATGGGCCTCGATAGATTATCATGACGGTGTGGCCGTGGCTAGATATAATTTAAATGGTAGGAATTGGATGTATTGGTTCGGTGCGTTCTTCACCCGCTACGTCACCTCGATGGACCTCGTCGGAAACGGCACCATCAACTTGGAGGAAGCCCTGCCCTACACGGACAACAGCACCACGTATAAGACGGTGAATATAGGTAGCGAAGCTGGCACGTCGACAGAAATAGGTGTGACGTGGACCGTGACTGCCAGTGAGACGCCAAGCGTGAGCGCGGGCTTTGAATATCTGCAGGGCTGGAGCAAATCCAACTATTTCGAGATGAGTACCTCTGTGGTGTCTAACGACATCACGGTGAACAAAAACACCACGGGCAACAAGGTGACATGGTCTTACAATGCCACAGTGCCTACATTCAAAGACTATTGGGGAACTGATCATGGTCACCATATCTCGCATACCATGCCCACACAAGCTACACTGAGCGATATCGATATAAATAACGAGATCTGCTGGTCGGTAGCGAATCCTTCGGGGCCATACGAGTTGCAGGTTGTCTCAAATCCTTATACGGGCGGATTGCTGTGTACTACCGAGGGAACCGATCCCAGATGGTACAGCATGATTGAGGAAGTTTGCTATAATGAGGACGCTGTGTCTAAATTCACCCTACAGGAACCTTTCCGCGCCTCACAGATATGGCGCATGTATGTGAAGGTGGATGAGATGATGGACGGTGGCAAGGTGGGCAAGGCTGCTGCGGACTTAGAGGAACGACTGCGCACCAAGTATCCGGAATGCTTCCATGACGTGATGACGATCTTCGACCGCACCCCTACCAACGTGCAGGTGATTTATGCCAACATACTGGAGGCCAAGAAAATATTCGACAACAACAAGGACCTCTTGGAGCAGTATGCTGAGGAACTGGATGTGAAGAAGTATACCATTCACTGGCGCTGCGACAGCCAGGACATCACCTATCGCGAAGGCTATGTGGTGGAATTACCCTAAATCATAACAAAACTTAGTTGACTGTGAGTAGAAAGAAAAAGGAACTCCCCTTGCTGGAGAAGGTACTGATAACGGATGTGGCTGCGGAGGGCAAGGCCTTGGCACGGGTGAACGACCTGGTGGTGTTCGTGCCCTACGTGGTGCCTGGTGATGTGGTGGATCTGCAGGTGCGAAGGAAGAAGCACAACTATGCGGAAGCAGAGGCAGTGAAGTTTCACGAGTATTCGGAGAAACGGGCCGTGCCCTTCTGTGAGCATTACGGGGTGTGCGGAGGCTGCGTGTGGCAGATTCTGCCCTACTCCGAGCAACTGAAGTACAAGCAGAAGCAGGTGGTGGATGCGCTGACGCGTATCGGACATGTGGAGCTGCCTGAGATTTCGCCCATCATAGGTTCTGAGAAGACACAGTGCTATCGCAACAAGCTAGAGTTCACCTTCAGCAACAAGCGTTGGCTGACGCGTGAGGAGGTGGCCAGTGGGGTGGATTTCGAGCGCAATGCGGTGGGATTTCACATCACGGGGGCCTTCGACAAGGTGCTGCCCATAGAGAAGTGTTGGCTGCAGGATGATATCTGCAACCAGATCCGCAACGCGATACGCGACTATGCCTTGGAGCATGGATATACGTTCATCGATCTGCGTCAGCACACGGGCATGATGCGTAACCTGGTGATTCGCACGGCTTCTACAGGGGAGCTGATGGTGATCGTGGTGGCGCGTGTAGAGGGGGCGGAAGAGAGGGAAAAGTTCCTCGCACTGATGGAATATGTGAAGCAGACGTTCCCACAAATCACGTCGCTGCAGTATGTGATCAACAACAAGGTAAACGACTCGATAGGCGACCTGGACGTGGAGCTTTACAGCGGGCGCGACCATATCTTCGAGGAGATGGAGGGGTTGCGGTTCAAGATAGGGCCGAAGTCGTTCTACCAAACCAACTCGGAGCAGGCGTATCAACTGTATAAGGTGGCGCGTGGCTTTGCGCAGCTTTCTGGCAATGAACTGGTGTACGACCTCTATACGGGTACGGGTACGATAGCCAACTTCGTGAGTCGACAGGCTCGTCAGGTGATTGGCATTGAGTATGTGCCCGAGGCCATCGAGGATGCGAAGGTGAACTCTGCTGTGAATGGCATTGAGAATACGTTGTTCTATGCGGGGGATATGAAGGACATCCTGACGGATGACTTCATCGCGGAGCATGGGCGCCCTGACGTCATCATCACGGATCCTCCTCGTGCGGGCATGCATCCCGATGTGATCAATGTGATACTGAATGCGGCACCGCAACGCATCGTGTATGTGAGTTGCAACCCTGCCACGCAGGCTCGCGACCTCCAACTGCTGGATGTGAAGTACAAGGTGGAGGCTGTGCAACCTGTGGATATGTTCCCACAGACGCATCATGTGGAAAATGTGGTGCTGCTGACATTAAACATTAAACAGTAAACATTAAACATT
>JAFRTL010000026.1 GCA_017427065.1 Bacteroidaceae bacterium
AGAACGCCTACAGAAGATAGGCAAGTATGCGGGCGAGTACCGCTATCAGTTGATGGCCGACCTTTATACGGCCTTGACGCAAGAGAAAGTGATTCGTGAGGCTGCCCTGCGCAGTGGCGTAAGCCAAGGTGTGATGCAGGCGTGCTGGGACGCAGCTGGCGAGGTAATCAAGGCATGGGCCACTGAAGGTCACTCTGTGGCACTGCCAGGACTGGGCACCATGCGATTTGGCCTCCGTGCTAAGACCGTTGCAGATGTGAATGACGTGAAGACCTCGTTGATCTCTACCCGTCGTATCATCTTCACCCCTGCCAGCGAGTTGAAGAACGAACTGGCATCTACCGCAATCCAGATCACCTGCTACAATCGTGATGGTGAGTTGGTGAAGCGTGTCACCAGCACTGACGCTGGCACGGTGGAGGAGCCTGATAACGGCGATGACACTGGTGAGAACGAAGGTGGCGACAACACTGGTGGTACTGACAATCAGGGTGGTAACGATAACCCTGACGGAGGTATCGGGTAATCACACCTCTCCCTAACCCTCCCCTCTCAGGGGAGGGATTCTTGAGGGCACTCCCTCTCTTAGTCTCCCCCAATGGGGGAGATAAAGTGGGGGTCTGATAGGTCTGAAACCATCCGCACGGTAACTCTAAATTCTAAACCCTAAACTCTAACCTAAACCTTAACTATTATGACAAAGAAAGAAATCGTAAAGTATGGCATCCAGCTGCTTATCGCTATCCTCACTGCCATTGGCACTTCGATTGGCGTGAGCTCCTGCATGACCTTGATCTGACAGCCACAGGCTGAACAAACAAGAAGGGGAGGTTGCCCACACCAGGCACCTCCCCTATTCTATATTTGTTATGCGTATATTGGCGTTTTATCAGTCCAACCTCCCTGTGACGCGGAGGTACTCGGTTTCGTAGATCTTGTACTGCGTGAGGGCTTCGATCTCGTTGCTGCGGGCTTGCTGCCACTGTGACTCGGCATCGAGGAGGTCGGTGAGCGTACACATCTCGTTGTCGTACTTCAACTGCATGTTGGCAAGGTTCTGGTCGGCTTGGTCGCGGCCTAAGCGGGAGGTCTCTATCATCTGGTAACCGCTGGTGAGGTTCTGCACGGCCTGACGGGCTTCGATGCCCAACAGGCGGGTGTTCTTCTGCAGGTCGAGCTCGGCATTGCGCACGTCGAGACGGGCTTTCTTCACTTTCTTCACCTCACTGCCCCAGTGGAACAAGGGCACCTGCACGGAGAGCATGGCAGTGGTGCTGTTGTTATAATGATTGCGCGTGAAGGGCTGGTAATTGCCTTCAGCATCTTGCGCCATGCCCTTGATCTTCATGTTGTCCAGATGGTTGTAACCCAACTGCAGTGCCACGGTGGGCAGGTAGTTGGATTTAGCCATTTTCACCTGGTACTTGCTGACTTCCAACTGCTGCTGGAGCAGGGCTACTTCGGGACGGGCACTGATGTCTTCGTCGAGGTTCAGAGGGGCTTGGGCTGTGATCTCGGTATCGACGAGCTGGAGCTGGTCGGTAAGGTCTAAGCCCAAGGTGCTGCAGAGGGCCATGCGACAAAGCTCTACCCCATTCTGCGCCTTCTGCAACTGGTACTTGATTTCACTCTGCTTGGTGGCGATGCGCAGCAGGTCGTTCTCAGTGGCCATCTCGGCATCTACACTGAGCTGCACCTGGTCGTAGAGGGCGTTCATCTGGCGCTCGTAGGCTTGCAGCATCTTCACTTTCTCTTGCACGGCGATGAGGGTCCAATAGCCGTTGTCCACTTCCTTGATGACCTCGGCTCGTGTCTTGCGCAGCAGTTCCTGCTTGGCTTTCAAGCCCACGGCAGCCAACTTGTTGCCTGTGGTGATCTGTCCACCTACGTAGAGGGGCTGTGTGAGGGTGAGGCCTGCCATCCACATGCCATGCATCTGAATGGTGCTCATGCCCATCATGTCGATGTCCTTGCCATATATGCCCATCAGACTGCCATCGAGCTGTGGCAGGTAACTGGCGAAGGCGATTTGCTTGTCCATCTCGGCCTGCAACAGGGCATTGTCGGCATGCTTCAGGTCTTCGTTGTGCTGCAAGGCGAGGTCACGGCACTGCTGCAAGGTGAGTGGCTGCTGGGCAACTGTGGCTACTGAGAGCATCAGTGCAGCACTTATCAATAGTATCTGTTTCATACGGCTTCTTCGGTTTGGGGTTTAGTTACTCTGAACAACGTGCAATAGATGATGGGGAGCAGCACCAGCGTGATGAGGGTGCCCACGGTGAGGCCTGCCATGATACAGATGGCCATGGAGCCATACATGGGGTCGCCCAGCAACGGTGCCATGCCCAGGATGGTGGTGAGTGAGGCCATGACCACGGGGCGCACGCGCGAGGTGGTGGCTGTGACCACTGCATCGTAGGGGTGACGGTGCTCTTCCTTGTAGAGACGGTTGATCTCATCGACCAGCACGATGCCGTTCTTCACCATCATACCGATCATGCCCAACAGGCCCACGATGGCCATGAAGGTGAATGGCTGACGGAATATCAGCAGGGCTGGAACGATGCCACAGAACATGAATGGCAGGCATAGGAGCACCATGAGGACTTCGAACCAGTTGTTGAAGAGCAACAGCAGGATGAAGACGATCATGATCATGATGGCTGGCATGTAAAGCAGGGCATAATAGGTACCCTCGCTCTGTGTCTTGTACTCTCCTACCCACTGACGGCTATAGCCCTCGGGCAACGGAATGGCATTGATGGCGGGTTCTATATCGGCCTTGAGCTTGGCTGCGGTGCCCTGGAAGAGCAGCGTGTTGGGGTCGCACTCGGCCTCGATGCTGCGCTGTCCGTTCACACGGAAGACCAGGTCTTCTTCCCAATCCAAATGCACGTCGTTGGTGACGTCGCTCAGAGGCACGGCACGGAACATGCGGTCTTGGATGGCATCTACTTTCGTGGCTCCTGTGATGATACCTGTAAGGTCGGCATCGTTCACACTGACATTGGCCATGGTCCACACGGGAATGTCCTGCAGGTTGGTGATCTTAGAGCCATCTTCATTGCGCACGTTGAGGTTCACAATCACCATCTTCTCCTTATCGTTCAGCACACCCACAGGCAGTCCGTCGGTAGCAGCCATCAGCGCATCGGCCACATTGCTGCGACTCATGCCAGCACGGAGGGCATCGGCCTGCACAAAGTCGGCTACCAGTGCCTTACCCTTTGGCTTCCAGTTGTTCTGTACGCTGTAAGGATCGACGTACTTGGACTGGCGCATGATGTCTTCGGCCTGGGCACTGAGTTGGCGCAGCACGGCAGGATCGGGACCGTAGAAGCGCACTTCCACGGTGTGTGAGGTCATGATGGAGAAGTTGTAGTGACGGAAGCGGATGTAGGCATCGGGGTACATCTCACGCAGCTGCGGACGGATCTCCTTGACCAACTTCTTCACGGTGTTGAAGTCCTTACAATCTACCATCAGCTCGCCATAGCTCTCACCACCATTGGTCATGGGGCGTACCAAGCAGTAGTGTGCAGGGGCAGAACCCATGCTGGCTGCCACCTGCTGCACCTTGTCGTTCTGCTGCAACCAACTGGTGATCTCCAGCAAGTCGTGGCGCACACGGTCAGGGGAAGTCTGGTCGGGCATCTGGTATTCTATCACGAACTGGCGATAGTCGAAGTCGGGGAAGAAGAGGTTCTTCACCTGCGTGAAGCTGGCCATGCAGATGACCAGGAATGCCACAGCACAGGCGATGGTGGTCTTCTTATAATCTATAAGGAAAGCCAAGGCCTTCTTTACGAAGCGATGCATGGGCGAGTTGAACGCCTCTTCCTTCTGTCCGTCGGCTTTCTCGCGGGCTGGAAGCCACACCTTGGCACAATAGGGCACCTGCACCATGGCGAGTACCCAACTGGCTAGCAGGGAGACGCAGATGACCAGGAAGAGGTCGCGGGTGTACTCGCCTGCGCTGGTGGGCGACAGGAAGGTGCTGAGGAAGGTGGAGAGAGCAATCACCGTGGCTGCCAACAGTGGCAGGGCTGTGTTGTTGCCTATGCGATAGAGGTAGGTCTTAGGACCCAGTCCACGTTTCTTATCCACCAAGATACCGTCCATGATCACGATGGAGTTATCAACCAGCATACCCATGGCAATGATGAACGCTCCCAGCGAGATGCGTTGCAGCGTGGTATCCATGGCGTAGAGGATAGGAAACGAGACGGCGATGGTGAGCACCAGTCCGATACCAATGATCAGTCCACTACGCAGTCCCATGGAAATCATCAGCACCACGATGACGATAAGCACAGACTCCAGCAGATTGACCATAAAGCCACTGATGGCCTTATCTACCTGATCGGGCTGGAAGAATATCTTCTGGGTGGTCATGCCAGCAGGCAGGCGTTTCATCACCTCTGCGAGTTTGGTATCTACAGCCTTACCTACATCGGGCACCACGGCATCGGGTTCCATAGACAGGCAGATGGCCATGGCAGGCTCTCCTTCTACGAAGAAACCACGCGTCTGTGGCTCAGCGTAGGCACGCTCTATCTGGGCAATGTCGCCCAGGCGCATCTGCTTGCCATCGATGGTAGAGATGAGCAGATCGCGAATATCGTTCTCATCCTGCACGGCATCGTTCACACGCAGCTGGATGCGGTCGTCGCCATTGGTGAACTTGCCTCCATTCACGATGGAAGAAGCCCCAGAGAGCTGCATCATGATCTGCGTAGGGATGAGTCCGTTGCGGGCTATCTTGTCCTTAGACAGGGTGATGTTTATCACCTCGCTGCGACCTCCCTCCACGACGATGCGCTTCACGCCCTCCACGGTGAGCAGTTCGCGACGGATGAGCTTGGCATACTCCTCCAGTTCGCTGATTTCATAGCCTGGGCCACGCAGGCCGTAGAAAATGCCATAGACATCCATCAGGTCATCGACCACCACAGGGGTGTAGCAACCAGAAGGCAGTTGGGCACTGATATCGCTTATCTTGCGACGCAGCAGGTCGAAGTACTGTTCTACTTCTGCTGCGGGCATGGTCATCTTGAACTGGGCAGTGATCATGGCCTGACCAGGTTGGCACTCACTGCGGATCTCGTCGATGTAGGGCATGGTGCGAATCTGGTCTTCGAGCACCTGTGCCACCTTGAGCTCCACCTCATGGGCAGAGGCTCCTGGATACATGGCCACCACCATGGCTTGCTTCACAGCCACGGCAGGGTCTTCCAGCTTGGGCATCATCATGAACGAGTAGATTCCTGCCAGCACCATGGCTACCACCGCACTCCAGAACAGAGCGGGTCGGCGCAGGAAGAACTCGGTAAGTCGTTGCGTCTTCATCACTTCAATCCTCCTATATTGGTGGCACTAGGCTGCCCAATGACTTTCACTTTCTCACCCTCGAGCAGCACGTTCACGCCTGCCTTGACCACTTGCTCAGAGCCTTGCAGTCCGCTGCTTACCAGCGCATTGCCTGTCTCATCAGTACCACTGAGCTGTACTTCACGACGGGCCACGGTGGAATCAGCCTGCACCACCCATACGTAGCTCTTGCCACTATCCTCGAACAGGGCGTGGATAGGCAACTGATAGCCTGCCTGACCACTGCTGGCTGCCATGTAGATATCTACGCTGACATTCATGCCACTGGTGACGCGCGCTTCCTTACGATCTACGCCTTTCAGGTTGAACACTGCACGGTAGAGCTGATTATTGTCGGCCTTGGGCGTGATGCTGACCAGCTGCAGGGGGTAGGTCTGCCCCATCACGGTGCCTTCATAGCGCTCCATCTGCGCCTGCTGCACGTAGAGGCTGGCAGGGATGTTCACCTCTACCTGAAGCTCTCCACCACTGAGCAGGGTAAAGACGCCTGTGCCTGCATTGACCATCTCGGCCTTCTCGAAGTTCACGCTCTGCACATAGCCACTCTGAGGAGCATACAGGCGGGTGTAGTCCACCTTGTTGCGGTTGTTCTTCAAGTTCACTTCCACTTGTTCCAATCCTGCTTGTGCCTTCTGCAGATCGTTCTTGGAGATGCTCTTGCCAGCATAGAGTTTTTCCAGACGAGCCACCTCGTCACGCAGTTGGTTATACTGCGCCTCAGCGGCTTGAACACCCAAGAGGTAGTCGCTGTCGTCCAGACGAGCCAGCAACTGTCCCTGACGCACATAGTCGCCCTCCTTCACATAGATCTGCTGGAGCTGTCCTGCAGTCTTGAATCCCAGACTGATCTCGGCATCTTCTTTCACCATGCCACTGAAGTGTTTCACACTTTGGCCACCTACCTGTATAGGCTGAACGGTCATCACGCTGTGCGTGGTTCCATTCTCATCTGCACCGCTTCCACAGGCAGTGAACAAACCCAGAGCGGCCATCATTAACAATGTCTTTTTCATATAGTGTTATTTTTATTTTTTTCTTGAGTGCAAAGATATGGACTTCACTTGGTATGCACAACGTCTATTTTCTACCAAAATTGTTCTTTTGTTTAGATTTGTATAAAAAAAATAGTATCTTTACCGCCAAATAACCTTAATTCTATGGAGAACAACGAAAAACTGTTTGAGATCACCTTCGCCATGATGAAGGAACAGAAGCGCAAGCTGATGCTGGACAACTTCATCTACCTGAATGACAACCTCTATGAAGAAAGAGGATTGGTAGAGGATGACGAACTCACAAAAGCCAAGGAACTGATGCCGTTTAAGTTTATGTTCTTTATGACCATCATCTGCGTGAAGGGTAAGTTCCGTGTCAACGTGAACCTCATGGATATGGAACTAGAGGAGAACGATGCACTGGTGATTACTCCAGGTTCCATCATCAACAAGGTGGAGACCGAACCTGGAACAAAGTTGCTTATGATGGCCTTTGCCAACAATAATGACAGCAACCTGAAGGAGTTGGTTTCGCCATCGACGCGCAAGTTCTTCTTGCACTCGGCCATGTTCCAAGGCGACAAGGAGGACATGGAAGAAGTGAAGGGTATCTACAAGCAGATGCGTATGATACTGCAACATAAGCAGACGGAATATACGCGGGAGAAACTGCAGAACTGCCTGAAGGGACTGGAACTGCTCTTCATGGCACAAAAGGAAAAATTCCAGAAAGAGCAGATGTACAAGAAACCTTCACGACAGGAGGAGATCTTGCTGGATTTCATGCAGGAAGTACACGACCATTGTCAGGAGCATCGTGACCTGAAGTACTTTGCCGACAGGCTGTGCCTTTCGCCTTCGTATCTGGCGCATGTCATCTCGGAAACCAGTGGTAAGCATGCTTCGGAGTGGATCAAGGAGGCTGTGATACTGGAGGCCAAGACCATGCTACGCAAAAGCAGTTACACTATACAACAGGTGAGCCTGGCTCTGAACTTTCCAAACCAGTCGTTCTTTGGAAAGTATTTCAAGGCGGCCGTGGGGATTTCACCTAAGCAGTACCAACAACGTTAAACGTTATACATTAAACATTAAACATTGAACATTACATATGGAACAGATAATCAAGCATTTTACAGACACTGACCTGTATAAGTTCAGTATGTGCTGCGCCATCATTGACAACTTTCCGCGCGCACGAGTGAAGTATGAGTTCGTGGATCGCAACGGACTGCGTTATCCTGAGGGTTTCGGGAAACTGGTGGAGGAACAGATAGCGATGCTGGAGGATGTGCACATCACTGAGGAGGAGATTCAGTACATGCACAACAGGTGCTACTATCTGCCTATATGGTTCTTTACTTATCTGCGGGGCTTCCGCTACAAGAAGGAATGGGCAAAAGTGCATCAGGATGAAGATGGACAGCTGCACATCGAGTTCGAAGGTCTGTGGGCCAACACGGTATTGCTGGAAGTACAGGTTCTGGCCATCGTGTCGGAACTTTATTATAAGGTAACAGGACAGGATCGTCACTTCGACTATAAAGCTTACTACGACAAGAGCTATGCCAAGGCGCAGATGATGCTGGAGCATGAGTGTCTGTGGGCTGACTTTGGTCCGCGCCGTCGTGCCAGCTTCGAGGCGGAGGAGGTGGCGCTGCGTGCCATGCTGGATGCTACCCAAGAGCACCAGAAGACGGGAAAGCCTGGTCGATGCACGGGTACCAGCAATGTGTATCTGGCCATGAAATATAATGTGACGCCTATCGGCACCATGGCACATGAGTATATCTCTGCCATCGCTGCCATGTATGGTCCGCAGATGGCCAACCACATCGCCATGAGTACGTGGCGACATACGTATCGTGGCAGTCTGGGAACTTATCTGTATGACACCTATCAGTGGGATGCCTTCGACCGTAACCTCTCAGAGGATTTTGCCCGTGGTTTTGCTGGCCTGCGCGTGGACAGTGGCGACAACTATGAGCAGTTCGAGAAAATGAAGGCAAAGTATGCTACCTTCGGCATTCCTATCTCAGAGAAGCAGGTGGTGTTCAGCAATGCATTGGATATTCCACGTGCTTGTGATCTACAGGATCATCTGGGACATCAGGCAAAGATTTCCTTCGGCATCGGCACCTGCTGGACCAACGACTTCGAGGGTGTGGAGCCGATGAACATCGTCATCAAACTGTTGGCTGCCAAGATCACGGAGATGTGGCCGTTCTACAACGACACCTGCAAGCTCAGTGAAGACAAGGGCAAAGCGACTGGCAAACCAGAAGTCGTGAAACGATACAAAGAGATTTTGCATATTGAGGAATAATAATAATTGAGAATTGACAATTCACAATTGACAATTAAGGCTGCGCAGCGTTAACCCATCCGGATGGTAATTGTGAATTGTGAATTGTGCATTGAATTAGTTATGAAAAAGATATTTTATAAGACGCAAGGGACGTGCAGCCAGTTCATTGAGCTGGAGGCCGATGATGAAGGACGTGTATCTTACGCCAATGTGATTGGTGGATGCAATGGCAATCTGCAAGGCATCTGCAAACTCATCAAGGGGATGCCCCTGGAAGAGGTACATGCGAAGTTGAAAGGAATTCGCTGTGGCAGTAAGATGACCAGTTGTCCTGACCAGATAGCTTTAGCCATAGAGGAAATGGAACGTAAGGATCTCACGGCTCATCTGAAAGCAGGTGAGACCACCGTTTAAACCAATACGCCATTACACCATTACAGGCATTACAGCACTATTGTTTCTTTATACGTACCATGTTGGAGAACTTCGTCCAACGCTTTTCCTTCTCCCCCTGATAAGCCTCGGTGATAGGCACATAAAGGGTGGCAGAGCGTAGTACATCCTTATCGAAAGTGTCACCACTGATTCTCGGAGGTGAAGAGGAACGCATGGTGATTTCCTGCAAGCTTGGACAGTTCTTGAAGACATCGTTGCCCAGTTTCTTCACAGACACAGGGATGACGATGGACGACAAGCTGGCACAATCACGGAACACATCATCTTTGATTTCCAGCACAGAGTTCGGGATGGTCACCCCATCAAGGTTGGAACAGCCACGGAACAATCTGGTAGGCAGTTCCTTGATGGCATTGGATAGTTGCACCCGACGAAGGTTGGTGCATCCTTCCAAAGCACTGGAGCCAATCTCACGCACGGCATTGGGGATATAGAGCGAATCCAAATGGGAGCAATCCTTGAAAGCATCGTGTGAGATGGACTTCACTGTATAGGAAATGGTAAGGCTCTCCAAGCTGGAGCAACCATTGAACGCATTAGCTGGGATTTTATCGATTCCAGAAGGAATGGACATGGTTTGCAACGAGGTACAATCCTCGAAGACAGAAGTACCAAGGCTAGAAATAGAAGATGTCAGCACGATCTCCTTCAAATCGGCACAACCCTCGAAAGCACTGTTGCCTACCTCCTTGATGGAATTAGGGATGTTCACCTCCTGTAAGCCTGCGCAACCATTGAACAGGTCGGCAGCTATCTTGCTCATGGATTTGGGGAGTTCGATGGACTTCAGTGACACACAATGCTCAAAGGCCCCACTGCCGATGGTCTTCAATCCGCTATTCAGTTCCACGTCCTTCAGATTGGTACAATCCTTGAACACATCACGGCCAAGCTCATTCATGGAACCTGGCATCTTGATTTCCTTCAAGTCGGTACAACCCTCGAAGGCACTGATGCCTATCTCCTTCAGATTCTTAGGAAGGTCGATGGTCTGAAGCGTGGTACACTTCATGAAGGTATTGGTTGGAATCTTCTGCAAGTTCTCAGGTAAATTGACCGTTTCCAAGTTCTTGCATCCCACGAAAAGTCCCACACCAAGGTCGGTCACCGTTGGAGGAATGGTGATTTCGGTCAGACTATTGCACTCCTCAAACGCCCCTACCCCAATTTTAGTGATAGAAGCAGGAATCTCAATCGAGGACAAGTCGCTCTTGGAAAATGCCTTAGAGTCGATCTCCACCACACGATAGACCAACGAATCTACCGCAACGGAATCGGGCAACACCACCACTCCATTATAAAGGGTATCGGACCTGATGACCTTCGCTTCCATTTTCTTGGGATAGAGTTGATAGGCAACTCCATCGACCACTGCCTTATCGGAATTCTTCAACTTTATGGGCATGCTGGCCATGGCTGCCACGGAAATGAAGCACAGCAGACACCAACAAAAGAGTATTCTAACACGTATTTTCATAGTTATATGCATTATTCGGTCTTCAAATGTCCATAAAAATGGCGAATTATGCAAACTTTTAACGACATTTTTGCTTTTCTAAGAAGAATGCGGTAAATTTGCAACCCAATAAGCATTTTGAAATACAAATTGTTAGTTATGAACATAAAAATTCTTCAACATGATATCACATGGGCCAACCCTAAAGAAAATGTCAAGCATCTGAATGCCTTGATAGATAGTCAGAAAGGGGCCGACCTCTATGTGCTTACCGAAATGTTCTCCACAGGATTTGCCACACAACCCGAAGGAATTGCTGAACCAGAAGGCTGTGAGACGTTGGAGTGGATGAAGCAGAAGGCCAAGGAGTGCCATGCTGCCATTGCGGGGAGCATCGCCATAGAGAAGGATGGGAACTACTACAATCGCTTTTATTTTGTGAAACCCGATGGTGAGGTAACACAGTATAACAAGCGCCATCTGTTTACCTACGGCGGCGAACACAAGCGCTTTACGCGTGGTGAGGAGCGTGTGATCGTGGAATGGAGAGGGGTGCGTTTCCTGTTGCTGGTGTGCTACGACTTGCGTTTTCCTGTTTGGAGCCGCAACCGTGGCGACTACGATGCCATTCTTTACGTAGCCAACTGGCCGACTCCCCGTGTGGAAGCTTGGAGTGCGTTGCTTCGTGCACGGGCCATTGAAAACCAATGCTATGTGGCTGGCGTGAATCGTGTGGGAACGGATCCAAATTGCGAGTACTGTGGTGGCTCTGCCATCATCAGTCCGTATGGAAAGACGATCGCTGCCTGCGAAGATGGCAAAGAATGCATCGCTTCTGCTGAATTGGATATG
Source organism: Bacteroidaceae bacterium (assembly GCA_017427065.1). GTDB lineage: Bacteria > Bacteroidota > Bacteroidia > Bacteroidales > Bacteroidaceae > Bacteroides. Next base: position 11,459 of record JAFRTL010000026.1, read on the forward strand.
CAGGAGCTGGAAGCATTCAGAGTAAAATTCCCTGTACTCAGTGATGCAGACGGGTTTACGTTGAACATTACGGCTTCGCCGTGAAGCTCGGCGGCACCTCAGCAAATTAAAGCTAGCTTTATTTGCCTTCGGTTTGCACGAGCATTGAAAATTGAAAATTGAAAATTAATTATATCTAATGGAAAAAAGATTATTATTGGGTGATGAAGCGGTGGCACTAGGTGCCATACATGCCGGACTTTCAGGGGTGTATGCCTATCCTGGAACCCCATCGACTGAAATCACAGAGTTCATACAAGGCTATCCACTGGCGAAGGAACGTGGCATACGCAGTCGCTGGTGCACAAATGAGAAAACTGCCATGGAAGCAGCATTGGGAATGTCGTATGCAGGTAAGCGTGCCTTGGTTTGCATGAAGCATGTGGGCATGAACGTCTGTGCCGATCCATTCGTAAACTCTGCCATCACCGGTGTGAATGGCGGTTTGGTGGTACTGGCAGCCGACGATCCTTCTATGCACTCCTCCCAGAACGAACAAGATTCCCGTTTCTATGGCAAGTTTGCCATGATTCCTATCATAGAGCCTTCTACCCAACAGGAAGCTTTCGACATGATGCCTTATGCGTTCGAGTTTTCTGAACGGTTGAAATTACCTGTGCTGTTGCGTATCGTGACACGTATGGCGCACTCTCGCGCAGCAGTGGTAATAAACGAGCCAATGGCACAGAACGAGTTGCATCCCGACCATGAGCGTGGACACTGGGTATTGCTGCCAGGCATTGCCCGTCGCCAGTATTTATCGCTGATTGGGAAGCAACCTCTGATTGCTGCTGCTTCAGAAGCTTCGCCTTATAATAAACTGACACTTGGTGCCAAGAAGCAACTGGGTGTAATTGCAGCAGGTACGGGTTACAACTACGTGCGTGAGGTAGCTCCCGCAGGTGTTTCCGTGCTGAAAGTTTCACAATACCCATTGCCAGAGAAGCAGATCAAGGAACTGGCTGCCCATTGCTCTGAAATCATGGTGGTTGAAGACGGACAACCATTCATCGAGGATCAGGTAAAAGGCATTCTGGGAGCAGGCTATCCTATTACTGGTCGCCTGACGGGCAAGCTTCCTCGTACAGGAGAATTGAATCCCGACAATGTGGCTGCTGCCTTCGGCATAGCTCCTGCTTCGGCTTTCGAACCAGCCAAGAATCTGGCGGGTCGTCCTCCACAGCTCTGTCAGGGCTGCGGACATCGCGATGTCTATACGGCTCTGAATAAAGTGGCTGCCGAATTCCCAGATGCTCGCATCTTCGGAGATATAGGTTGCTACACGCTGGGAGCGCTGCCTCCATTCCAAGCCATCGACAGTTGTGTGGATATGGGCGCCAGCATCACCATGGCCAAAGGTGCTGCCGATGCCGGTCAGCATCCAGCCATCGCTGTGATAGGCGACTCTACCTTCACGCACTCTGGTATGACAGGACTGCTGGATGCCGTGAACGACCATGCCAACATCACCGTGATCATCAGCGACAATCTGACTACCGCTATGACAGGTGGTCAGGATTCTGCTGGTACGCACAAGTTCGAGGCCATCTGCTTGGCACTTGGCGTGGAGCGTGAGCACCTGCACGTAGTGGTGCCATTGCCAAAGAACATGGAAGAAATCACTCGCATCATCCGCGAGGAAATCAATTATAAGGGTGTCTCCGTCATCATTCCACAGCGTGAATGCATGCAGACACTCAGTCGTAAACTTCGCCAAAAAAAGAACGCGCAATGAAAAAAGATATCAAACTCTCTGGAGTAGGCGGTCAAGGCATCCTCTCCATTGCCACCATCATAGGTGAAGCTGCCACAGAAGCAGGCTTGCAACTGAAACAAGCCGAGGTACACGGAATGAGTCAGCGTGGCGGCGACGTACAGAGCGACCTCCGCCTGAGTACTGAGGAAATTTTCAGCGACCAGATCTCACTGGGAAAGGCCGACCTCATCGTGTCTATGGAACCGATGGAGGCGCTGCGCTATCTGCCCTATCTGAGCAAGGACGGTGTGATAGTGACCTCTTCAAAGCCTTTCGTCAACATTCCTAACTATCCTGATGAAGCAGCCCTGCAAGCAGAACTCGATGCCCTGCCACATGTGGCCAAGCTCGACATCGAGCAACTGGCAAAAGACCACAAGATGCCAAAGAGCGCCAATATGATTCTGCTGGGAATGGCTACCAGATACATAGAGATTCTGACACCAGAGCAGATGCGTAACGCTATCGCACGCATCTTCGCACGCAAGGGTGAGCAAGTAGTAAACGATAATCTGAAAGCATTTGACTTGGGCTATGAAAATATTCAGTGAGGAACTCGTTGAGGAAGCACGCGTCAAAAATAACGTGGCCGACCTTTCTAACGCCACCATTGGTGAAGTGCTATTGGTAGCACAGTATTTGGAACAGAAGACGGGTATTCCTTTCATCCGCATGGATCAAGGCAGTCCTGGATTGCCAGCCAACAAGTATGGCATCGAGGCAGAGAAAGCTGCACTGGATCGGGGCGTGGGTTCCCAATATCCTGCTGCCGCTGGTATCAAGGAACTGAAGGAAGCGGCCCATGAGTTTGTCAAGGCGTTCATCAACGTGGAGGTTAGTGCCCGTGCCTGTGTGCCTACTACAGGATCTGTAGCTGGTTCTTTTGGCGCATTCATCGGATGTACACAGCGTATTCCTGGCAAGAACAAAGTGCTTTTCATAGATCCAGGTTTCCCTATCCAGAAGTCTCAGCTGCGTATTCTAGGCATCCAGTGGAAGGAATTCGACATCTTTGCACATCGTGGTGAGAAACTTCGCGAGAAGTTGGAAGCAGAACTCTGCGACGGCACCATTGCTGCCATCGTGTATTCCAATCCGAACAATCCTGCCTGGATTTGCCTGGAAGAATCGGAATTGAAGATTATCGGTGAGCTGGCAACCAAGTACGATGCCGTGGTGATGGAAGACTTAGCTTACTTCTGCATGGACTATCGACGCGACTTGAGTCATCCTTACCAAGCACCATTCGTGCCAACCGTAGCACGCTATACCGACAACTATATCCTTATGTTGTCATCTTCCAAGATCTTCAGCTATGCTGGTCAGCGCATGGCGCTGGTTTGCATCAGCGATGCTTTGTTCGATCGCCACTACCCTGCCCTTGCAGAGCGCTATCATGATTCTGGCGTGTTTGGTCCTACCCTCATCGCCTCCATTCTCTACATGATCACCAGCGGATGCACGGCTTCTACGCAATATGGCTATGCAGAGATGCTGCGCCTTTCTTGCGAAGGGAAGATCAACTTTGTGGAAGATACGCGTGAGTATGAGCGTCGAGCTAATAAAATGAAGAAGATCTTTACCGATAATGGTTTCCATGTGGTGTACGACCATGATGTGACATTGCCTGTTGGCGACGGTTTCTTCTTCACTATTGGCTATAAGAACATGACGGGTGGCGAGTTGCTCAAGGAGTTGCTCTACTATGGTGTAAGTTGTATCTCACTCTCTACCACTGGCAGTGAGCAGCAGGGCATACGTGGGTGTACCAGTCGTATGCGCGATGAGCTTTATCCTGTGTTGCAAGAGCGCATGAAAGCCTTCAATGAGGACCACTCAAAACATTGAGCATTGAACATTGAACATTGAGAATTAAATAATTCATTATTATTATTACATAAGTCAAATACAATGATTTGGAATCTTAACAAAGAATGCATGAGCCGCGATGAGATGAGCGCGCTCCAAGGCAAGAGACTACACAAGATCGTAGAATACGTTTACCACAATGTGCCGTTCTATCGTAATAAACTACAAGAGATGGACATCACACCCGACGATATACGTACGATTGAAGACATTAAGAAACTGCCTTTTACCACAAAGAAAGATCTCAGAGACAACTACCCCTTCGGCTTGCAGGCCGCTCCTCAAAGTGAGATTATCCGCATCCACGCCTCCAGCGGTACCACGGGCAATCCTACCATCGTAGGTTACACCCGCAAGGACATTGGTATTTGGAGTGAGTGTATGGCTCGCTGCCTCACCTCCTATGGAGTCACACGCAACGATGTGTTCTCCGTTTCCTATGGCTACGGACTTTTCACAGGCGGACTTGGTGCCCATAATGGCGTAGAGCTGTTGGGCGCGTCTGTAGTACCTGCCTCAACGGGTAATACAGAGAAACATGCAAAGTTGATTCGTGACCTTGGCATCACGGGTATTGCCTGTACGCCATCCTATGCCCTCTACCTGGCAGAGACCATGGAGAAGATGGGCATCACGAAAGATCAGATCAAGCTACGCGTGGGTGCCTTTGGTGCAGAGCCTTGGACCGAAAGCATGCGCGAAGAGATACAAGAACGCCTGGGTCTGAAGGGTTTCAACCTCTATGGCCTCAGCGAGATCATGGGTCCGAGTGTGAGCTACGAGTGCGAAGCACAGAATGGTTCACACATCAACGAAGACCACTTCTATCCAGAGATCATCAATCCTGTGACACTGGAACCTCTGCCTGTGGGCGAACAAGGCGAATTGGTATTCACCACCTTGACAAAGGAAGGTATGCCAGTGCTGCGCTATCGCACACGCGACCTTTGTTCCCTGCTTCCAGGCGAGTGCAGCTGCGGACGAACCAGCGTGCGCATGAGTGCCATCCACGGACGAAGCGACGATATGCTTATCATTCGTGGTATCAACGTCTTCCCATCACAGGTGGAAAGCGTAGTCCTAAGCATGAACGAGTTTGCACCACACTATATGTTGGTCGTAGATCGCGTGAACAACCTCGACACGTTGGAGGTACAGGTAGAGCTCCGTCAGGAATACTTCACTGCTACCTTCGATACCCCTGCCGCTATCGACGAGTTGGAGAAGCGCTTGGCAGCCAAGTTGCGTAGCATCTTGAGCATCGGTGCCAAGGTGAAGCTAAAGGCTCCAAACACCATCGAGCGCAGTCAAGGCAAGAGCGCCCATGTGGTGGACAAGAGAAATCTGAAATAAATAATCAATCATAAGAATGGAATACAGTAACTATTTTAATCCTGAAATCGAAACGATGTCGGTGGAGCAGTTGCGTGAGCTCCAACTGGAACGCCTGAAGCACACCGTGCATCATTGTATGAACTCTCAGTTCTATCGTGAGAAGTTCAAAAAACTGGGCATCACCCCAGATGATATCAAGAGCCTCGATGATGTGCGTAAGTTGCCTTTCACCTCGAAGGACGACCTGCGTGAACACTATCCTTTCGGATTGGCTTGTGTACCTCTGAAAGACTGTGTACGTCTGCACTCCTCCAGCGGAACGACAGGTAATCCAACCGTAGTGCTGCATACGCAGAAAGACCTTGACGAGTGGGCTAATGCTGTGGCTCGTTGCCTTTGGATGGTTGGTTCCCGTCCTGAAGACGTGTTCCAGAATTCCGCAGGCTATGGCATGTTTACGGCAGGACTGGGTTTCCAGTATGGCGCAGAGAAGGTGGGTATGCTCACCGTACCAGCTGCTGCAGGTAACACCTTGCGTCAGATTAAGTTCATTCGCGACTTTGGTACTACCGTGCTTCATGCCATCCCAAGCTATGCCTCACGTATCAATGAGGTGATGCTCGAAGAAGGCATCGACCCACAACGCGATACGAAGCTGCGTGTGCTCTGCATCGGTGCCGAGCCTCACAGCGAGGAGCAGCGCCAACGCATCGAACAGCAACTTGGCGTGAAGGCCTACAACTCTTATGGTATCTCTGAGATGATGGGACCTGGTGTGGCTTTCGAGTGCCCAGAGCAGAATGGTCTGCACATCTGGGAGGACTATTTCATCGTAGAAATCATCGACCCTGTAACCTTGGAGCCAAAACCAGACGGCGAACTGGGTGAGTTGGTGCTTACCACCATCAATCGTGAAGGTATGCCACTGCTGCGCTATCGCACACGCGACCTGACACGCATCCTGCCAGGCGACTGCCCATGTGGCCGTCACCATCTGCGTCTGGATCGTCTGCAGGGCCGCAGCGACGATATGATCATCCTCAAGGGTGTGAACATCTTCCCAATCCAGATAGAGAAGATCCTGCTGAAGTTCAAGGAGCTGAGCACCGACTACTTCATCACGCTGGAGACGAAGGAAGTGGGCGACGTCATGACTGTGGAAGTGGAAATCAGTCAGATGTTCACCGACGACTACAGCCGTCTGCAAGCACTCGAGAAAGAAATCACTCGCCAACTGAAGGACGAGATTCTTATCACGCCAAAGGTTCGCATCGTGCCTAAGGGTACTCTGAAGACCAGCGATGAAAAGAAGGCCGTGCGCGTGAATGATAAGCGTAAACTATTTTAAAACAACAAACTAAAAATCATTATAGCTATGACAATCAAACAACTTTCAATCTTCCTGGAAAACCGCTCTGGCACGCTGAGCAAGGTGCTGGAACAGATTAAGAAGTCACAGATCCAGCTCATTGCCATCACCATTGCCGATACGGCTGAGTATGGCATCCTGCGCATCATCTGCAACGAGCCAACACGTGCCTACGAGGAACTGAAACATGCAGGAGTGGCCGTAGCCCTTTCTGACGTCTTCGCTATTGAACTCGACAACGAGCCCGGTCGTGCTGCCGATGCTATCAGTCTCTTCAGCGATGCAGGTATCAGTGTAGCTTACCTCTATTCCTTCCTGTTCAATGGCAAGGGTATCCTCATCTTCCGTACCGATAATACAGAGGAAGCACGTGAGACCATCATCCTGAACAACCTGAAGTTCGTTTCTGAAAGCGATCTCAGCAAGTTGGTTTAGAGTTTAGTGTTTATCAAATAACTAACACTTGAGATTATGAAAAGAGGCGGTATTAAACCGCCTCTTTCATTTTATACGATCAGCAAACGCCGCGTATTGTGGATATGTCCGAACTCCACCAGATACACGGTTTCTTCTTTATCTGGCTGCATCATGTCTTCCATCATTGGAGGCATGTATGAGTGCGTGCAGGCATAACTGTACTTCAAGTCGTGATAACCCTGTTTCAAACCACCTGGTTTATCCACTATCAATGTTACCAGCTCCAATGGATGCCAATGTACCTGACGAGCCTGCAACATCTCTTGCCAAGTATAGTCAGAGCCACCCAAACGCCATAGAATGTGATCTTTGGTGATTTCCTCACCATCCACTACGATAGAGCCCACTTTCACTTGGCTCAGGTAAACGCCGCGATAATAAGGCAGGCGAATCTTCAGTTGGAAACCTGTAACCTTTCCGTCTGAAGTGATATTTCTGAATCCTACAGATTGTATGACTTGTTTTTCCATATCTTCTCCTCCTTGATTTATTCACCTAAAATATTCTTCATCATAATGTGCTGCTTGCGTAGGGTCTGTCCCACTTCGTAGCCTTGGTCGTACTTATCGCTACCTTCATACTCGCTCAACAGGTAACCATCCCAGCCATGCTCTATCATAATCTGCAATACGCGCTCGTAAGGAATCTGTGTCTCCTTGAAATCGTCGCTCATGTGGAAGAGCTTGGCGTGGCAGCAATAGATGTAAGGCAACAACGGGATAATATCCTCAGGCTCACTGTAAGAAGCCCTCTGACCAGGAGTATTTTGTCTTCCAGCATTACGGAACACACTAAAGTCAATGTTCAGTCCGAAATTCTTGGTACCAGTCTGTTTGATGAAGTCCACATACTCCAGAATGAAACCCTCTGTGAGGCTTGAAGGGGTATGAATCTCGGGCAGCATTACCAGTCCTAAACGCTCTGCCAATGGTAAGGCCTTAGTAATTACCTCACGCCAGTTGTCGATTGGAGCAAGCTGTCCGTCCTTCACAGTCATCTTCGTACGTAGGAACTTGAATCCCAGTCGATGAGCCAGATGAAGGTCACGGCTCAGGTATTCCACCGTTTCATCCACCGTGAGTTCACGATCCTGCAATACACGTCCGTCTACCCAATGACCATACTCTATAGGTTCGATGTCATACTTACGACAAAGCGACCACCAATAGTTTATCCATTCCTCGGTAGGATTAGGATAATTCTCGATGTGCGTGTTAGCTAAGATTTCGATGCCATGGGCACCCATGTCGCATACATCCTCAAAGCAGTCCTCCAAATTCTTTTCAAAACCAAACTCTGCTGAATAGCTGTAGAACGACACGCCACGTTTGGGTCCTTTGCGAACGGCGGGTGTTGCTAATGAAGCCTTTGCCTCTTCGGGAGCTGCCATCACAGAAACAGGCAACACGCTGGCCGCTGCTGCTGCTGAAGCACCCTTTAGGAAAGTTCTTCTAGAAATGTGTTTTTCTTCCATCTTTTTAAATAATTAAGGTTATATGATGCAAAGATAGGAAAGATATCTGTTTTATCCAATACAATTCTTGATATAAAAAGTTGCGCGATTTTTAAAATAGTTCATATATTTGTACTTATAAAACCTAGTATTATGAAAATCATAGACGAAAAACTACTCAACGAGGTGACAGCCGAAGCCCGTCGATCGCCCCGTCTACGCATGAATTACAACTTTCATCAGAGCCTTGACGAAAAGTGTCATCGCTTCCTCAATGCCATGGAAGTGGGCACCGTCGTTCCCATCCACCATCACGTCACGAAGGACGAGTCATTCATTCTCTTACGTGGCAGAGTGCGTGTGAACATCTACAACGACCTTGGAGAGGTCACAGAGAGTGTTGAACTCAGTCCTGCTGAAGGTCGCTATGGAGTGGATATCCCCCGCAACACCTGGCATGCGGTTGAAAGTTTGGAGCCAGGCAGCGTGATCTTCGAGGTGAAGGAAGGTCCCTTCGTGCCTCATGAGAAAGATGGCATACTCACGATTCAGAAACCTTAAAAAACATATCTACGATGAAAAAGTTCTTTTTTGCATTAGCTACGGCAGCTTTTGCCTGCCTCATGCTGGCTTCTTGTGGTAAGTCAGACAAAGTGAACAACTTCAACATCAAGCGTGGCACCAATCTGAGCCATTGGCTCTCCCAATCCAGAGTGATGGGTGAAGAGCGTCGCAAGCATATTCAGGAAGACGATTTCGCGCGTCTGGAGCAACTGGGCTTCGACTTTGTGCGCATCCCTATCGATGAGGTGCAGTTCTGGGACGACAACGGCAACAAACTGCCAGAGGCGTGGGAACTGCTCACCAATGCCATCAATCTGGCAGAGAAGCACCATCTGCGTGTGGTGGTCGATCTGCACATCATCCGCTCACACCGTTTTCTTGACAATGACAACTCCAACACTCTGTTTACTTCGGAGAAGTCGCAGCAAGACCTTATCAATCTATGGTATCAGCTTTCCGACGTGCTGAAGGGCTATAGCAACGACTCCGTGGCCTACGAGTTCATGAATGAGCCTGTGGCCCCAGAGCATGAGCAATGGAACGTGGTGGTGGAGAAAGTACACAAAGCATTGCGCCAAGTGGAACCACAGCGCACCCTCGTGGTGGGTTCTAATCGTTGGCAGGACTATGAGACGGTGAAGTACCTTCGCTTACCAGAAAACGATAAGAACCTGATCATCTCCTTCCATTACTACCACCCGATGGTCATCACCCACCGCTATGCCCGATGGACGCCTGTGGGTCAGTTCAGAGGCAAGATCAACTACCCTGGCGTACTCATCACGCAAGAGGACTACGATGCAGCGCCTGAGGCCATCAAGGAAGAGCTGAAGCCTTTCCTCACGACCGTATGGAACAAGGACAAGATCCGCGAGGACTTCAAGGATGCCATCGCAGCCGCACAGAAATACGGTCTGCAATTGTTCTGTGGCGAATGGGGCGTCTATGAGCCTGTGGAGCGCGATCTGGCTTACGCATGGTACAAGGACATGATCGACGTGTTCGATGAGTTTGACATCGCCTGGACCACTTGGTGCTACGATGGCGACTTTGGTTTCTACGACCAGCGCACGGAGTCCTACAAAGACAAACCGCTGGTAGATCTCCTTATGTCTGGCAAGGCTTTAGGCGAATAAAGCAATGTGAAAACCTCGTTATTCTATCCGATTATGAAAAAAGTCTTACTATTTACCATAGCGCTGATGCTTTCTTTAGTGGCGCTGGCAGGACAATACCGCAATTTCCGCGCGACAGCCTACATCATGGCTGGCGACGTGAATCGCATCGGTACGGTGGAGAACTGGGAGAAGTCTTATGCCGAGTTCTCGAAGAACCTCAAGCTTGACAAGGTCTATATCGAGACCTTCCGCGATATGACCTACTCGGAAGACAAAGCACTCGAAGCTGCCATCAAGTTCTTCCGCTCCAAGGGCATCCAAATTTCTGGAGGCATCACGTACAACTGGCGCGGAGGTGTGCGTCAGCGTTGGGAGAGTTTCTGCTACAGCAACCCTGAGCATCTGGCCATCATTAAGGACGTTATCGAGCGTACGGCTGCCCTTTTCGATGAAATCGTGCTGGACGACTACTACTTTACCAACTGCAAGGACGACCTCTGCATTGAAGCGAAGGGCGATCAGTCTTGGGGAGAGTTTCGCTCCGATCTGCTTGACCGTGTGGCTCGCGACTACATCGTGGGACCTGCTCACAAGGTGAACCCTAAGTGTAAGGTTATCGTGAAGTACCCCAACTGGTATGACCATTTCTACGGCTTAGGCTTCGACCTAAAGCGTGGTCCTTTCACTTTCGACGGTGTCTATACGGGCACGGAGACACGCGACCATACCAGCGAGCAGCACCTACAGGCCTATGAGAGCTATGGCATCATCCGCTACTTCGAGAACATCCGTCCACAGCACAACTTCGGTGGTTGGGTGGATACAGGCGGAGCCTCCTACCCCGACCTCTTCGCAGAGCAACTGTGGCTCACGCTCCTTGCCAAGACACCAGAAATCACGCTGTTCAACTATTCAGGTATGACGCGCCCATTCCGCACCATCGATCGACCTTGGGCTAAATACGGTCCTACACTCGATCTAGACGACCTGCGGGCAGAGTCTGCCAAACGTGGGGTGACGGAACCTACTTGGGGACGTGTGGCTGAGTATGCCTACCAGAAGATAGACGCTGTGCTTGGTGCCTTGGGCAATCCTAAGAGCATCCCTGCCTACAAGCCTTTCAACGCGGAGGGTGAGGAATTCCTGCACAACTATATGGGTATGGCTGGCCTTCCTGTCGAGATCGTGCCAGAGTTCCCTACGGAGGGGAACATGGTGCTGCTCACTGAAGCTGCAGCAGCTGATCCAAACATCCTTGCCAAGATGAAGGCGCACCTGAAGAAAGGCGGCGACATCATGGTGACTTCTGGTTTCTATGCTGCCATGCAGGACAAGGGCATCAAGGGCATCTTCGAGATGCAGGCCACAGGACGCAAGGCGCTTATCGATACGGTGGTGACTGCTGGTCCTTTTGGCAATCGTGGTCCTGCCCTCAAGACCGAAGTGCCTATGACCATTCCTGTGTTCACCTACTTCACCAACGACTCCTGGGAGATGATTTCTACGCTCGACTATGGCAACGGTTGGCCACTGCTGCATCACAGCGTCTATTCAGAAGGCAACATCTATGTCTGGATCATTCCCGATAACCACAGCCATCTGTATGCCCTGCCTGCCCCTGCGCTCAACCTGATACGTAAGACCGCCTCACGCGATCTGGAGGTCTATATGGAAGGTCCTTCACAGGTTTCCTTCTTCAACTACGACAATGGAACCTTTGCCGTGCATTCCTTCCATAACGAGCCTGTGGAAGTATCCTTCGTCCTCACGCGAGGCAACAGCCTTTCTGACATCGCCTCAGGTGCACAGATCAATGGCGAGAAACGTGCCTTTACCCCTGTGAACGGCCATCCACGTGAAGACCGTCAGGAAACCGTAGTCAAGGTGACGGTTCCACCCCACTCTTTCCGTGCGTTCCGCATCCAATAATCGCAGGAAACTGACCAAACAAAAAGGGGCTATCGGCCCCTTTTTTTATTTATATGTTTCGTACCTATTACTTTGTCAGGAAGCCCGTATCCTGCATGAAGCGCACCATGGCCTCCATCCATAAGTCAGACGATTTGCCCGTAGGTACGGCCCCGAAGCCATGCTGGCAGTCACTGTAGCAATGCAGTTCCACAGGCAGCTTGGCTTTTTGCCATATCTGATAGGCCGTGATACACTCCTCCGGATGGAAGATATCGTAGACAGGTGAGCAGACAAACAGCGGAGCTGCATCGGCAGGAGCCTCCCAGCCTTCTACCCAGCCGCCATACACCACGCCCGAAAAGTTGGGCCGTCCAGCCTCTGAGTGCACCAACGCCTGATGCATGGCCACCACAGCGCCAGCAGAGAAGCCCACGATACCTATCTTGTCAGGATTGATGTTCCACTTGACTGCATTCTCACGCACCAAGGTGATGGCACGGTCGGCATCTTCGAAAGAGAGGTGGCTGTTTTCCATGTTCAGGCAGTTCTGAGTAGCCGTGAGGTTAGGATCAGTGTCGGACATGCTCATCAGCTTCATCACGAACTTCATCATATCCCCAGGATCATTGCTTACCTCGCCCTTATCGTTCAAAATAGGCGTGGTGCGGTATTTCAGCACGATGGCAGCGATGCCCCTCTTGCACAGCTCATGGGCCACCAACGTACCCTCCGTGGTATAAGAGAGCAAGCAGAACGCGCCGCCTGGACACACTACCATAGCAGCACCCGTAGCCACACTCGGATCGGGCAGATAGACCGTCATCTCTGGCGTAGAGACATTGTAGTAAATCACCGTTCCTTCACCACCTGTCTGTCCTTCTGGATGCGTCCAAGTCTCAGAGCCAGGTGCCACCCCGTCGTAGAGGCGCATCACCTCCGTAGGTTCCACCGCGGGTGCCCCTCCCACGTTTCCTGAGCCCATCACTAACTGGAGTTGCTCCTCCTTATTCCCATCACTCTGCAAATCCCCCTGCTTGCAGGAAGCTAGTGCCAGCAGCAGCACAGCACCCATTAAAAACACTGTTTTTTTCATATTGTCATTTCATTTTATTGGTATTGCAAAAAAAAACGCGTTACATGCGTTACACCATTACAAGCGTTACACAGTTTTTACTACAACGAACCTAAAAAACCAGAAAACCTGCATCGGGATTCTATAGCTCTGAAATCGCCGTATTCTTCTGTTTCCGATACCCGCTCGATGTGAAGATAGCCACTAGATTGCCAGCCTCATCCGTCACCCGAACCTCTGCATAAGGCATGCGTGGATGATTCACGATCTCTGTGGCTTCAGCATACACGTAACCTGAAGCGACGGACTTGAAATAGGTGATATTGGAACTCGTGGAGAACGTAAGCACCCCGTGACTATTGACTGCCGCAGCAAACGCCAAGTCGGCCAGCGTGAAGATGGCACCACCCTGACATATTCCTCCCCCATTCAGGTGCTCTGCCGTAACCAACATCCTGGCACGTGCATGCCCCTCACTGATTTCCAGGAGCTCGGCTCCCGCAATCGCCGCAAAGCGGTCTTTCTTGAAAAACTCTAGTAAAGTCATTTCTATATTTATTAGCTAGGAAGCAAAGATATTCATTATTCTTCACATTGGACAAATGATAGCAAATATTTAGACACTGAGCACCCAAATTATCTGAAATAACGCTATATTTGCAAATAAAACTATGCAATAACACTCAAATAGAATGAAAGAAATAAGAATTGACATGCGCAAGGCAACGCCCGAAGAGAGGGCGCAAGGCATGAAGGAAGCCCAGCTCTGTTTTAAGATAAATCACACGATGCCCTATACCGACGAATACAATGCGATGGTGCAGCAACTATTCGGAGAGTTTGGCGAGGGCAGCCGACTGATGCCTCCTACCATCGTGGTGCGTGGGCAAAATGTGAAGATTGGCAAACGGGTGGTGGTGATGAACAACTCGCTCTTCATGAGTGCTGGAGGCATCACGATAGAGGACGACGCAATGGTGGCTGCCAATGTGCAACTCATCTCCAACAACCATGACCCTGCTGAGCGCCAGATACTGACCTGTAAGCCCGTATTGCTGAAGCGCAACTGCTGGGTGGGTGCAGGTTCCACCATCCTACCTGGTGTGACAGTGGGTGAGAATGCTATCGTAGGAGCTGGTTCAGTGGTGACCAAGGATGTGGAGCCTAACACCGTTGTGGCAGGTAACCCCGCGAAGTTCATCAAACGGCTTGATGAAAAATAATCCCCATGATGTATCAGAGAATACTAAAGACTTGGTTGCTCATAGCCGCGCTCTCCATCATTGCAGCGGTGATATTCATCAAATGCTCTGATGATACCACACCAGATGTCCCCGACAAAGGAAAGGTGGCTGAAATCAAGGAACGAGGTGTTATCCTGTTTGGAACAACTGGCGACTACCGACCGCTTTCTTTCCTTGAGCCAGAAAAGGGTGAGTATTGGGGCTTTGGCATAGATCTGGCCAAGGTAATGGCAGAGAAGTTGGGTGTAGGCATCACCTTCATCCAGACGTCATGGCCAACGCTGACGGCGGATGTGCTGGCAGTGCCACAGAAGTTCGACCTTGCCATCGGGGGCATCACCATCACTGATGAGCGACGCGAGCTCATGCTGATGAGCGAAGGCTATCTGTCTAATGGCAAGACGTTTATTTGCAGGGCGTCGGAAGCTGCGCGCTATCAATCGTTGGAGGACCTCGACAAGCATGAAGTACGTGTCATGGTAAACCCAGGTGGACTGAACGAGAAGTTCGCCAACGAGCGACTTCCGCACTCCACCATTATCGTGCACCCCAAGAATGAGGAAATCCCCAGTCTGGTGGCAGAAGGAAAAGCCGACGTGATGATCACGGAAATTACAGAAGCGCCTTATTACATTCAGACGGACACGCGACTGGCAGCACCGCTACTGGATAAGCCTTTCACTCAAAGCGAGATTGGGGTACTGATGCAGAAAGGTCAGGATGATTTGCTGGAGGTGGTCAACACGATCATCCACCAAATGAAATCCGATGGATCACTTCGCCAACTGTGTGAGAAATACGGACTGGTATATTCCTACTAACATAAAAAATCCCGTGCATCGCTGCACGGGATTCCTTGCTTATAACTATTAATAACTTTCTATATGATGAAGCTTGCGCTTACTTAACCTCCTCGAAGTCGGCATCCTGAACGTTGTCGCCACCATTCTGAGAGCCACTCTGCTGAGAGCCGCCTGCCTGTTGGCCACCACCAAAGCCTGCATCTGCACCTGGCTGGGCGCCAGCCTGCTGGTACATCTGTGCGCTGGCAGTCTGCCAAGCAGTGTTCAACTCAGCCATAGCACCGTCGATGCGGTCGAGATCCTGAGCCTTGTGAGCATCCTTCAGTTTCTGGAGGGCAGCCTCGATAGGAGCCTTCTTGTCTGCAGGGATCTTGTCGCCCAACTCGCTGAGCTGATTCTCAGTGGTGAAGATCATAGAGTCGGCCTGATTCAGCTTGTCTATGCGCTCACGCTCCTTCTTATCGTTCTCAGCATTGGCCACAGCCTCAGCCTTCATACGCTCTATCTCTTCCTTGCTCAAGCCAGAAGAAGCCTCGATGCGGATGGCCTGCTCCTTGCCTGTAGCCTTATCCTTGGCACTTACCTTCACGATACCGTTGGCATCGATGTC
>JAFRTL010000027.1 GCA_017427065.1 Bacteroidaceae bacterium
TATAATGCAAAAAGGCTGCGCTAGTCATTGACTGCGCAGCCTTAATGTTTAATGTTTAATGTTTAATGTTCACTGTTTAACGTCTGCTGGATATACCACTCCAAGCTGCCTTCGCACCTCATCGATAATCTGTAAGGTGGTGAGGGAAGCGAAATGGGTATTGATGGTACTCTCACGCTTGCCAGCAAGGACGAGGTTGATGAACTCCTCAATCTCGTAGTAATACTCATCATGCAGCAAAGGAACGCTGAGATCTTCACGTACAGCTTCTGGTCCCCTACCCGACATGGCTGCCTGACGAGGCAGATAGGTGACTTGGTGAGCCACATGGATCTGGTCTATCAGCAGGTTGCCATCCTCCCCTTCTATCTCTGTGGGAAGATTGGAATTAGCTATCTTGGAATAGAGGACTGTTGCATTCAGCCCATCGTACTCCAGATTGACAGCACCTTGACCATCGACACCTGTAAAGAGTTTCACACCATGAGCATTCACAGCTTTTGGAGCCCCAAAGAGTACCACCATCGGATAAATAGTATAAATACCAATGTCCATCATAGCACCATTTGACAGTTCTGGCTTGAAGGCATTGAGTACCACCCCTTCCTTGAGTTTGTCATATCTGGAAGAATACTGGCAGTAGCTGGCAAAATATCTTCGCAGAGTACCAAGCTTAGGGAGATGCTCCATCACCACACGGAAATTGGGATTCAGCGTGCTGATCATAGCCTCCATCAAGGTGACACCATACTTCTTTGAAACCTCTATCATAGCCTGTGCTTCACGAGCATTGCTGGCCAAAGGTTTCTCGCAAAGCACATGCTTGCCATGACTCATACAAAGAATGGCTTGCTCTGCATGCTTGAAATTAGGGGAAGCAATATACACCGCATCGATCAACGGACTGGATGCCATCTGCTCCAGGTCTGTGAAGGTGTGAGGGATGCCATGCTTCAGCGCAAACTCGTCCGCCTTCTCCTGAGTTCGTGAATATATTGCAACAGCCTCATAACGAGGATCCTGACGGGCCCCAGTAAGTACCCATTCTGATATTTTACTTGTTCCAATGATTCCAAATCTAACTTTCTCCATATTATACAGTTATAATTTCTCTGCCAAAAGGATGTAAGGCTAAGCCTGCCAACTTAAAGTGCTGGTTGCCAAAAGGAATGCCAAGGATAGTGATATAGAGCAGCAGTCCAAAAAGGATATGGATGAGCCAAATCCAGATACCTGCCACTAAAAACCATATCACGTTCATAATAGTGTTGAGACAACCCCATGAATTATCTACCTTGACTACCTTAGAGCCAAATGGCCAAAGCATCAGCACACCAAGCTTCAGAGTCTGCAAGCCAAAGGGGATGCCAACAAAGGTAATCATCAGCACCAAGCTCCCTACCAGATATCCAATGGCAGATTCGAAACCACCAAAGATGAGCCAAATGATGTTTCCTATAAACTTCATATCTACTTAAGGTGTATAAATCAGTTTCTTGGTCTGCAAGTCGCGTGAGAAGTGCTTGAAGTGATCCCACATCATCTGTGCTGCAGGATAGAAGTTCCAATGTCCATAATTCATCACTGCCACCAGCTTCAACAGAGGCACATTACCCTTGCGGAGTGTGCCCACCTGCACAGTAATACCCTTGTTGGTCTCTATCACCTGACGCTCGATGTTAGGCTGTCCAAAAGCAGGATCAGCAGCGAAATCATATTCTTCCACCACATTCATACCATTCATAATTTCATAAACCTTCCAAGCATTAGTGATGCCATTGCCTTTCCAAGTGTCTGGTCTCGGATAGCGGATCACCATATCATCAGTACCACTAACACTCACATAAGCTACCTCTACTGCACCACTCTTCTGGATGGCTTCACTCATCACACCATCACTTCCAAATGGATTGGCAGAGCCAGCAAACAAGCCACCACTCATGGCACCCACAGCTGCGAAGATATGCGATTTCTTCACACCTATGGCAGAAGAAGTCATAGAACCAGCCGACAATCCTTCAGTATAGACGCGTGAAGGATCCAGCTGCGGATACTTGCGAAGCAGCATTTCTACAGTGGTCTCTATACCATCGTGTCCCATAGCATCAAAACCTGGCTTACCTTGCCACTCCAGCTCTGCCACGAAGAATTTCTCTTTGGCTGCCAGTTCTATCCAACCAGAAGTCTCTGCCTGGGTACGTGGGTCGTTACCATTGCCATGCAGCAGAAGCACCAGAGGCACACTCTTAGGACGTACGCTCATGCCATCTGGTATGTACTCAAACCACAGATATTTGGTAGGCAGGTAACTCTGGATAGGCTGCACTACACAGTTGCGCTTCACACCCCACTCTTCCAAGTTCATCCAAGGTTCCAACTCGTAAGGACCATTCTCTCCGAACTTCTGTCCCTCATAGAAGGTATGATACTTGTTGTTGAAGCGATAGTTCTTGCTAAGCAGTTCTTTCCAAGCATCGTTGAAAATCTCAGCCAGCGTCTGTCCGTTAGCCTCACTGATCACCACACGCAGCAAAGGTTCTGCTGCATTGGTATAGATCTGCATGTGTGCATCCTTACCAGTACGTGTAGCTTGATTGGCTGCAATGTAAGGCTTCGCCACATTAGCAGCGCCCTTACCCACGATAAAGGCAGGAACAGGCA
This sequence comes from Bacteroidaceae bacterium, assembly GCA_017427065.1. Lineage (GTDB taxonomy): Bacteria > Bacteroidota > Bacteroidia > Bacteroidales > Bacteroidaceae > Bacteroides. The sequence goes on from JAFRTL010000027.1 coordinate 2,662, forward strand.
CACTGCCCGTCTTCAGCACCTTGCCAGCCTTGCCATCGATACTTACGATGCCAGCTATCTCACCTGCGATAGGTGCGATGTTTTGGTTGACAAAAGTAGCACCATTGCCAATACCGATCACCTTGAGGTTGGAAATCACACGCATCTCATCAATCAACGCTTTGTAAGCATCCACATCCACCTTGGCATCATAGCCCTTAGCACCAGGATTAAAGATACTCACACCTGCAGCAAAACTCTGTTTGTCGATGCCCAGTTCTTTCACCAACGCAGCAGCCTGAGCCTCATTCAGCGCCTGATTAGGGAAGATGAGGTAGGATGGTGTGAAACTGCTGAAACGGGCATCCAAATTGGTAGTATCAAGAGGTACCTGCGGAGCTCGATAGGATAAAACTCGCGCATTGTTGCGCATAGGAGTGAAATTCACTTGTGCCTGCAATGCAACAGCACAGATCAGGGCAACAAGAGTAAAAAATGTCTTTCTCATATTTATTCGTTTTTCATTATATATTGTTTACAAATGGAATAGGCAGCGATAAAGAGGATAACTACCATCACAATCCATGCAGACCAACGTATCATAGGCTCTGCTTCTTCAAAGAAGTACATATAACCAATCATAAGCAAAAACGAGATTACAAAGAGAGTTATATATCCTATTATTCTACGATTCTGGTCAACATTCGTACGATTCACATCTCCAATGAATTTATACAACAAAAAAGATTGGAAAAAGCAAAAGGCAGAAAGCCCGATAAATGCAATAAAAAACCAGATACCCATTCCTTCCATCTCATGCACGAAAGTGAAAATAGGAACGTAAGTCATTGGTATCGACATAGATGCTGCCAGACTATCATTAAACTTTCTAAAACGTTCTTTATCTCTCATAACAGTTATAGCTGTTTATTCTTTGCAAATATAACTATTCTCCTCGAAAAAGCAATATTTCTAAAAAAATATCAAAGCAAGTGCTACGATTCTAGTTTTATTTATTACCTTTGTGCCGCTAAATGAAAAAGCATGCGGTAATAGCTCAGTTGGTAGAGCATTGGCTTCCCAAGCCGAGGGTCGCGAGTTCGAGTCTCGTTTACCGCTCAAACATCTGCCCTCCTTATTGTCGGAGGGCATTTTCTTTTTACATACACATCATTCTAAAAATAAAATAGTTATCTTTGCGCCAATAAATTGAAAAAGTCATGCGGAAAATCATTATCATCACTGGCGGAGCACGTTCTGGAAAGAGTACCTATGCGGAGCAATTGGCTTTGCAGTACTCGCCTAACCCCATCTATATGGCAACAGCACGTGTATGGGATGATGAATTTGCTGAGCGTGTACGAATGCATAAAGAGCGTAGAGGTCCAGAATGGACCAACATCGAAGAGCAGAAGTTCCTAAGTCGACATGATGTGAATGGTAGGACGGTATTGATAGACTGCATCACCATGTGGTGTAATAATTTCTTCTTCGACCTAAAGGACGAGGTGGACACCACGCTGGAAGCTCTGGAAGCAGAATTCGACAAATTTACCGCACAGGAGGCCACCTTCATCTTCGTGACCAACGAGATAGGTATGGGAGGTGTGAGCATGAATGAAGTAACCCGAAAATTTACTGACCTGCAGGGATGGTTCAACCAATATGCGACTTCCAAAGCCGATGAAGTGGTATTGATGGTCAGTGGTATACCTGTAAAAATAAAAGGATAAGAAGATGGTAAGATCATTTCAAATAGAAGCCCCTAACGAGCAAATTAAACCTCTGATAATAGACAAGATAGACAATCTTACTAAACCAAAAGGTTCACTAGGAACCTTGGAGGAAATTGCCCTTCAAGTGGCTCTGATACAGCAGACATTGGAGCCTGAACTGAGGAAGCCTCAGAACATTCTCTTCGCTGCAGATCATGGCATCTTGGAGGAGGGAGTGAGCCCTACCCCACGTGAGGTAACTTGGCAACAGGTACTGCACTATACACGTGGTGGAGCTGGTGTGAATGTATTCTGTGAGCAGCACGGCTTTGGTTTGAAGGTGGTGGATGCAGGCGTGGACTATGACTTTCAAGGTCACCCTGGCGTGATAGATATGAAGGTACGCCGTGGCACACGCAACTTCCTTTATGAAGCAGCCATGACGCGAGAGGAACTGGAACGATGTATGGAAAGAGGTGCAGAGATAGTGTGTCAATGCATTGATGAAGGTAGTAATGTACTGAGCTTTGGAGAGATGGGGGCAGGTAATACTTCTGCTGCCTCCCTCTGGATGCACCTGTTTACAGGTATCCCTTTAGAGAAATGTGTGGGTGCTGGTAGCGGACTGAATAAAGTTGGTGTACAGCATAAATTAGAGGTTCTTCAACAAGCATTGAACAATTATAAAGGAAATGGTTCGGTACTGGACATCATGGCTTACTTCGGTGGTTACGAACTGGTGATGGCCGTAGGAGCTATGTTGCAGGCAGCAGAGAAACACCTTATTATATTGGTAGACGGTTTTCTGATGACAGCCTGCATGTTAGCTGCCTCAAAGCTCTATCCACATGTAACCGATTATGCCATCTATGGTCATTGCGGGGATGAGAGCGGACATAGGATGATGCTTGATGCGCTTGGTGCCAAACCTTTGTTGAGCTTAGGTATGAGATTGGGCGAAGGCACTGGTGCCATTGTGGCCTATCCTATACTACAATCAGCTCTCTGCATGCTGAATGGCATGGAAAGTTTTAAAAAGACGGAGGTAACGAAATACTTTTAACATTATTAATTGAAGATTGAGAATTGAAACTTGAGGATTATACCATCTATATGAAGCGGGGATTAGCAGCATTGATGTTTTTTACCCGACTGCCTTTCTGGCGTATAACTAACGTGCCTGCTGAGCATTTCAAGCGTGTGGTTCCATTATGGCCACTGGCCGGATGGCTCACTGGGGGCATCATGACAGGTGTATTATGGATAGGTGCCCAATTCTTTCCTGTGGCTGTGGCGTGGATCCTGGCCATCATCAGCAGATTATTGGTGACAGGTTGTCTGCATGAAGACGGACTGGCCGATTTCTGCGATGGGTTCGGAGGCGGAACCACGCGTGAAAAGGTACTCAGCATCATGAAAGATTCGTACATCGGAACCTATGGAGTGATCGGACTGATAGTCTATTTCCTGCTTTTCACTCAGGCTCCTGCCATCAGACTGCCTATCCTGATCAAGATAGTTATAGTAGGTGATGCGTGGAGCAAGATGTGTGCAGCGCATATCATCAACTTTCTACCCTACTGCCGAAACGCTGAAGAAGCCAAAATCCATACCATCTATGAACGCATGACATCGAAGGAATGGGGAGCTTGCATTGTATTTGGACTCCTTCCAGCAGTACTGTTCCTGCCTTATGAATTATACCCTGCCCTATTGGCCCCCATGGCTGTCACTACCCTGCTGATACTGCTGATGAAGCGTCGTATCGGTGGCTATACTGGTGACTGCTGTGGTGCAACTTTCCTGATGAGCGAGTTGAGTTTCTACCTCGTCAGTCTGGCAATAGTGTATAATTATTACTTATAATCCATGAATAATTAATCCTATGGAAATCGTACTCATCAGACATACTTCAGTGGACGTTCCCCAGGGCATATGTTACGGACAGACTGACGTTCCTGTGAAAGCCACCTTTGAACAGGAAGCTGCTGCAACTAAAGCCAATCTACAAGCCTATGAGCCTTTCGACAAGGTGTTTTGCAGTCCACTGACCCGATGTGTGAAGTTGGCCACCTATTGTGGTTATGCCGATGCTCAACGCGATGACCGCATCAAGGAAATCAACTTTGGAGAATGGGAGATGAAACCTTTCGACGTCATCAACGACCCTCGTATGCAGGAGTGGTTTGATGACTACCTGCATGTAGCTCCCACAGGAGGAGAGTCGTTCTTAGAGCAATATCAGCGTGTAGCAGCTTTCCTAGACGAATTGAGGAAGAAACCCTACGGCCGTGTGGCTGTTTTTGCACATGGTGGTGTGCTGCTCTGTGCTCAGATCTATGCTGGGATGGTCAAGCTTGAGGAAGCTTTCAACGCACTCACACCGTATGGAGGGATTGTAACATTGAGCATTGAACAATGAATACAACAAAACGAAATATCAAAGGTTGGTTGGCACTAAGTCCACTAGCAGTATTTCTCTGCCTCTACTTGGTGACTTCACTGTGGTTGGACGACTTCTACGCAGTTCCTATCACGGTGGCTTTCCTTGTTTCTTCTATCTATGCCATTGCGGTTACCACCAACCTGCGCCTTACCGACCGCATCCATCAGTTCTCTGCAGGTGCAGCCGACAAGAACATCATGCTGATGATCTGGATTTTCATAATGGCTGGAGCTTTTGCTCAGAGTGCCAAAGCGATGGGAGCCATTGATGCCACTGTCAACCTGACACTCTCCATACTGCCCAGTCAGTTTCTCTTAGGAGGCATCTTTTTGGCAGCGTGCTTCATCTCTGTATCCATAGGAACCAGTGTGGGAACCATCGCGGCGCTTACTCCTGTAGCCATCGGATTGGCTGAACGCACGGGCATCGACCTCCCTTTCATGGTAGCTGTGGTAGTAGGAGGTTCTTTCTTCGGTGACAATCTCTCATTCATCAGCGATACCACGATAGCTGCTACTACTACACAACATTGCCAGATGCGCGACAAGTTCCGTGTGAACATCCTCATCGTACTGCCAGCGGCCTTGATTGTATTAGGCATCTATTTCTTCCAAGGACTCTCCCTGAATGCTACGCCTGAGATAGGTGCCATCGAATGGGTAAAGGTCATCCCCTACCTGCTGGTTCTCATCACCGCTCTGCTGGGCATGAACGTGATGGCGGTACTCCTTCTGGGCCTGTTCTCCACGGGCATCATCGGACTCTGCACAGACATGAGCCTACTAGGTTGGTTTGCTGCCATGGGCGAAGGCATCCTAGGCATGAGTGAACTGATTATCGTCACCCTGTTGGCTGGTGGTATGCTGGAGCTTATCAGACATAATGGAGGCATCGACTTCATCATCGAGAAGCTTACCCGACGTATCAACGGTAAGCGTGGAGCTGAGTTCACCATCGCTGCATTAGTGAGTGTGGCCAACCTCTGCACCGCCAACAATACCATTGCCATCCTGACTACCGGGCAGTTGGCAAGGAATATTTCTGAGAAATACGGACTGAATCCCAAACGCGTAGCCAGTATTCTGGACACTTTCTCGTGTCTGATACAAGGTATTATCCCCTATGGAGCACAGATGCTTATAGCTGCCGGACTGGCTCAAATCTCTCCTGCATCCATCATCGGACACCTCTATTACCCACTTTGCATGGGTATTTGTGCCATTCTTGCCATTATTTTCAGGTATCCGCGCAGATTTACCCGACAATAATTTGTTCACCTAAATTTTTATTACTACCTTTGCGCCCGCTATTATGGATTAGTAGCATCAGTTATCAAATTAATTAACTTAAAACAAATTATTTTAAATGGCAACAAGAATTAGATTGCAAAGACACGGTCGTAAGGGCTATGCTTTCTACGGCATCGTGATTGCGAACTCACAGGCTCCACGTGATGGACGCTTCATTGAGAAGATCGGTACCTACAACCCAAACACCGATCCTGCCACTGTAGAACTGAACTTCGAGCGCGCTCTGTATTGGGTTATGACAGGCGCACAGCCAACTGACACTGTTCGCAACATCCTCTCTCGTGAAGGTGTGTACATGATGAAGCACCTGCTGGGTGGTGTGCAGAAGGGCGCCTTTGACCAGGCTGCCGCTGAGGCAAAGTTCGAAGCATGGAAGCAGAGCAAGGCAGCTGCACTGAGCGCAGCCAAGATGAAGGCTATAGACGCTAAGAAGGCAGTGGGCAAGGCTCGTCTGGAAGCAGAGAAGAAAGTAAACGAGGCTATGGCTAAGGCCCTGGCTGAAAAGAAAGCTGCTGAAGCTGCCGCTAAGGCTGCTGAAGAGGCTGCTAAGGCTGCTGAGGAAGCTGCTGCAAAGGCTGCAGAACAAGCTCCTGTGGAAGCACCTGCTGCTCCTGAAGCACCTGCTGCAGAATAATAGCAGTATTATTACAAAAATTGGGATTAAAACTATAAATCCTCCCTGTTTCCGCAGGGGGGATTTTTATTAAGTCATGAATCGCGAGAAAGAAATATACAAGGTGACACTCATCGGAAGTGTGGGAAATGCCGTGCTGCTGACGTTTAAGTTCATTGCAGGTATGCTGGGACACAGCTCCGCGATGATAGCTGATGCCGTGCACTCACTCTCCGATTTCCTCACCGATGTGCTGGTGCTAGTTTTCGTGCGCATCAGCTCCAAGCCTCAGGATACATCACACGACTACGGGCATGGGAAATTCGAGACCATCGCATCCTTCCTCATCGCTTTAGCCCTGATAGCCGCTGCCATTGGCATCATTCTCTCCGGAAGCATGAAACTGGCCACTTGGCTAAAAGGAGGACAACTGGAAGCCCCCGGAACCTTGGCCTTATGGGCCGCTCTGCTGTCCATCATCATCAAGGAAATCCTTTATCGCTACACCGCTGCACGCGGCAAGGCCTTAGAGTCGCAAGTCATGATAGCCAATGCCTGGCACCATCGCAGCGATGCCCTCTCCTCCATCGGTGCTGCCATCGGTATTGGGGGAGCCATTATCTTGGGAAACCGCTGGACGGTGCTTGATCCTCTGGCTTCTATAGTGGTAGGTGCCATGCTCATCAAGGTAGCCGCAGAATTGCTGAAAACCAGCATGGGTGACCTTACCGAATGCTCACTGCCTGCTGAAACCGAGGAAGAAATCATTCGTATCATCCAGTCCTACCCCGATGTCCAGCAGCCACACAACCTTCGTACCCGCCGTATAGGCAACCGCATTGCCATCGAAACCCATGTGCGCATGGATGGCAATCTGTCTTTACACAAGGCCCATGAGCGTGCTACATCCATAGAACAAAAACTGAAGGAGCGTTTCGGCCCTCAAACCCATGTCACCATTCACATGGAACCTGTGAAATAGAAAAACTATATGTGAAGGTTGTATATTAGATTGAAAAACAATACCTTTGCAGCAAATTTTAAAAAACAGAAGAAGCAAATGAAGAAAATGTTATTCCTCGTTGCAGCCGCTGCCATGTTTGCAGCCTGCAGCAATCCCCAAGGTTATGTCATCAATGGTACCATCGAAGGTGCTGCCGACGGTGACAGCATCTACATCATGAACCTTAACTCCGCCAATCCCGTAGCTACCAATGCTGCCGTCATCAATGGTGGAAAGTTTACGTTCAAGGGTGTTCAGGATAAGGCTGAGAATACTTACATCGCCTATAAGATTACTGACCCACAGGTGCGCAAGTATGCCAATTTCTTCTTAGAGAACGGCACCATGACAGCTTTCCTGGGCGAAGACGATAATTATGTGAAGGGAACTCCCAATAACGATGCCTTTGAGCAATACAAGAATGAGATTGCCGCTATGACCGACAAGATAGAGGCCGTGGAGGCGCAGTTGCAGAATGCCACCGAGGAGGAGAAAGAAAAGCTCAACGAGCAGATAGACAGCATGATGGACGAATATTTCAAGATCTTCGATGACAATATCACCAAGAACATCACCAATCCCGTGGGTGTGAGTATCCTGAAGTCATACTACTACCAGATGGAGACAGAAGACCTTGCCGCTGCAATGGAAAAAATTCCTGCCGACTTGATCGAAGGTGATGAGCAGATGCAACAAATCAAGGAAGTGGTGTTGAAGAAACAAGCTACTGCTCCTGGTAAGAAGTTCACCGATTTCGCCATGAAGACCCCCGATGGCAAGGATATCAAGCTCAGCGACTATGCCGGTCAAGGCAAGATAGTGCTGGTGGATTTCTGGGCCAGCTGGTGCGGTCCTTGCCGCGTGGAGATGCCTAATGTGAAGGAAGCTTATGCCAAATACAAGGACAAAGGTTTTGAAATCGTAGGTGTTTCACTTGACCGCAATGAAGCCGATTGGAAAAAGGGTATTGAAGACCTGGGCATCACTTGGCCTCAGATGAGCGATGTGAAGTACTGGCAATGTGAAGCTGCCGACATCTATGGCGTACAGGCCATCCCTGCTACTGTACTGATAGACAAGGACGGCACCATCCTGAAGCGAGACCTGCGCGGTTCAGACCTTGCTGCAGAGCTTGAGAAACTGCTGGGATAATCTTATTATAAATAACTTAAGCCACGAGTTTGCCGAACTCCCTATTCTTATCATTCGGTAAATTCGTGGTTTCTAATTAAATAAACTCAATGAAAACTTTAAATATCTTATCAACGATGATGCTGACAGCCAGCCTTGCAGCCTGCAGTCAGCCACCTGTCAATCTGGACCATAGCGTAAAGACCATCCCTGCCTCCTACCATGAGGATGCTACTGAGCAAGGCAGTGTGGTAAAATTCACCTACCAGACGCAGCTCCCTGATACAGAAGAGCAAATAGAGAAATACTGTTATGTGTACCTCCCTTATGGATACCAAGAGAACGACAGCAAGCGCTACGATATCCTCTACTTCATGCATGGTGGTGGCAGCACAGCTGAGAAGTTCTTGGGTGGCAACGACTCCATCTCTCTGAACCGCAAGACGCTGGATCACATGATACAGGACAAGCTCATCAAGCCGATGATCGTGGTGACTCCATCGTTCTACAGAAGCGACCGCACAGATACCATTGCCAATGCCGGTGACCTGGTGAAGCGTTTCCCAGAGGAACTGACCAAAGCGCTGATTCCTGCCGTAGAAAGCAAATTCCATACCTATGCCAAGGACACAACCCCAGAGGGACTGATCGCCTCACGTGACCACCGTGCCTTCAGCGGCTTCTCCATGGGCAGCGTCACCACCTGGTGGGTGTTCAATAAGGCATTGGACTACTTCCAGTATTTCTTCCCGTTGAGTGGCGACAGTTGGGTAGTTCAGCAGTTAGGCGGTTCACAGGCTCCAGAAGCCACTGCCGCAGCCCTCGCAGCTCCATTAGCCGATAACAAGAAGGATTTCTTCATTTTCTCTATCACAGGTAGTGAAGATATGGCAGAGAAGTCGCTCACGCCTCAGATAGAAGCCATGAAGCAACAGCCAGCCTTCGTTGTGAACAATGACTTCCGCAAGGGCAATCTCTACTACAGCATCTTAGAGGGAGGCAAGCATGACAGTAGTGCTTACGGTCCGCACTACATTTATACAGCGCTACCAGAATTCTTTGCGCGCTGAAATTAATTATAAAGTCTTATAAGATCTGCATCCACTTGCTGCCTGATATGTTGATAGACAGGTTCTGAAAGACGGCGCATTTCCTGTTTCATCTCTGGAGAAAGAGAAATAATGGTGGTGCCGCTGGCTTCTATCATGCGGATGCGTGAAGCAATACGCTCATCGCTTTGCTGACGGGCATAGTCCTTGGCAATGGCAGCTGCTTCACGGATGATTTGCTTTTGACTGTCGGACAGGCGCGACATGAACTTCTCGCTGACGATAAGGGATATGAGATGCGGCAGATGGTTGGTTTCTACCACATAGTCTTGCTGCTCGTAGAGCTTGTTGCTCACGATGACCTCATAGGGATTCTCCTGGGCATCGATGGTGCCCTGCTGCAGGCCGATATACACCTCTGAGAAGGTCATGGGTGTTGGATTGGCTCCCAGTTGCTTCCAGAACTGGAGGTGATAGGGATTCTCCATGGTGCGTATCTTCTGCCCCTTGAAATCATCCAATGTCTGCACCCGCTTATTGGTAGTCATCACACGGAAGCCCTGATCGGCAAACCCCAACAGCTCATATCCTGCCTGTTTATAGACTGTACTGATGCGCTGAAGGAAAGCAGGATGGTCCACAGTACGACGCACATGGGCAATGCTATCGAAGAGCATGGGCATGTCGAAGACAGCAATGTCGGGCATGAAGGTAACCTGAGGGGCTGTATTCTGCACCACGAAAGGGATATCGCCGTCCTTGCACGACTCCAACAATTCCCTGTCGCCCCCTACTACGCTGTTGGGATAGACCTGAATCTTCATCTGTCCATCGCTGAGACAGGCTACCTCCTCGGCAAACTTCTCAGCATAGAGCTGGGTCACGGTATCATCGGGACTACTGGTACCAAGTGGCCAGGCATAGCGCTGTGTGCCCTCGGAGCAGCCTAGCAACAGCCACAATACGGAAATCAACAACACCCCCTTTTTCATAGCAGCAACAAACTAATGGATGGAACGAACGTAATGAGCAACAGCGCCAATAAGAACATGCCAATCATTGGCAATGCTTTTCTGGCTATATTCACTACGGGAATCTTCGTCAGCGAACTAGCTACAAAGAGATTTACCCCAATAGGTGGAGTAACAAAACCAATAGCAAGGTTCACCACCATCATCACGCCGAAATGAATAGGATTCATGCCCACAGCCGTGACTATAGGTACCAGAATAGGAGCCAGAATGAGAATAGCAGGTGTGGTGTCCATCACCATACCCACCAAGAGTAAGAAGGCATTGATGACCAACAGCAGCACCACATAGTTGGTGAAACTGCCCAATATCCATGCACTGAGCATCTGAGGCACCTGCATCAAAGTCAGCACACGCGAGAAGGCAATGGAAGCTGCCAAGATGAAGAGTATAGGGGCATACGTGCGCATGGCCTCACTAAGGATGCCCCAAAGTTCCCCCCACTTGATGGTACGATAGACAAACAGACTGATGACCAAAGAGTAGAACACAGATATCACAGCTGCCTCGGTAGGTGAAGCCACTCCACTGTAAATGGCTCCCAACGTGATCACTGGACTCAGTATGGCCCAGAAGCTATCGAGAAACACCTTCCAGAAACCCCGTTGTCGCAGTTCCACCATCTTACGCCCAATTTTCACCCGGTTCTCTCCGTGACGTTTACAATATAGCCAAGCATAGCCAATGAGCAGCAATCCAATCATCAGTCCTGGCATAATCCCTGCAATAAACAACTGGCTCACCGACTGCCCCGATGCCAAGCCATACATGATAAATGGAATACTAGGAGGAATGATCACGCCTAAACCACCTGCAATAGCCACCACCGCAGTAGAAAAATCTTTCTCATAGCCTAAGTCTATTAATAGTGGAATGGTCATACTACCCACTGCTGCCACCGTAGCTGGAGCAGAACCCGAGATGGCTCCATAGAACAAACAGGTGATAATCACCGCTGCTGGAATACCTGCCGTTCTTCGACCAAGGAAATATGAAAAGACATCAAACAACTTTGAAGAAATCTTGCCATGGGCCATCAGGATACCCGCTAAGACGAACATAGGCACAGCCAATAAAGGAAAGCTGTCTATGCCTCCTACCATTGATCGAATCACAAAACTGGCTGTGGCCGTAAACGATGGATCGGTCATGCCTGGCAATACAGACACAATGCCCAGAGACACCGCAATAGGGATGGCCAATGCGATAAATAGGAAAAAGAGGAGAAAGATAATCAAAGCTGACATACCCCATCCTCCTTTCCATCTATGGCAATCCCATCTACCACCCTCTTCATCTTGGCAGACTTCCCTGCCTTCAATTCATCATAATCCCTATGCTCCTCGTTGTAGTAGAAGTTGTGCCATTGCAAGAACCATCGTTCAGCAATGCGAAGAAGGCAAAGGCCAAAGCATACCAGCGGGGCCGACTGTACCAGATACATAGGGATGCCACAAGCAGGGCTCACTTGTCCACTCTCTATCGTTGACATCAGGTAGCGGTAGGCATAGGGCATCATATACGCAAAGAAAGCAAACTCCACGGTGAGGTTGAATATCTTCACCAATGCCCTGCCACGCTTGGAAAACAAGCGGATGATCTGGTCGATGCGGATATTGATGGTGAGCTTTGTACAAAGGCTGACGCTCATGAAAGCCGACCAGACAAAAAGGTAACGGGTAATTTCTTCCGACCATGAAAGCGACATACCCAGAACGTAGCGACAGAAAACCTGCACAATCATGATGACTACCATGCCTATAAGCAAGGTCACCATCACTCCTTCTTCCAGATTCTTATATACCTTATACATTGAACATCTCTTTCCCTGTCCATAGCTTAAACGCTGCAGCCCCCTGAAAAAGCATCATAGGGTGACCGTTCATGTAACGGCAACCTGCCTCACACGCCATCTCCAGGAAGCGTGTCATAGGAGGTGCATATACCGTGTCTGTCACAATAAGGTCTGGGCGCAGGTAACTGACATCTGGCAGCCAAGTGATACCCTCGTAAGGTTTCATGCCAAGCTCCGTCGCATTGGCTAACACCGTACTTTCAGCTATCTCACGACGCAGAGCCTCATGATCGTTCAGATCGAAAATGGAAGCCTTACAGGTTGTATGCTCTTGAATCTTCCTTACCGTTTCCTCTCCACGCGCATAGAACGCGTCCTTGACATTGAAGATGGAAATCTCCCCCACTCCGTCGAGTGCTGCCTGTATCTGCATGGCTGTAGCAGCACCTCCTGCTCCCACAATGGTGATTTTCTTACCTTTCACATCGATGCCTTCATTCTTCAAGGCTGCCATGTAGCCGATACCATCTGTACAATAGCCAGTCAATACGCCATTATCATTCACAATGGTATTGACGGAGCCAATCAATGCTGCTTCGGGCGACAATTTATCCAGATATTGTCCCACCACCGTCTTATTAGGCATAGAGACATTTGATCCACGCATCTTCAGTACGCGGATAGCCTTCACAGCATCCTCCAACGTAGTGTTGTCTACCTCGAAGGCCAACTGTATGCAGTCGATTCCAGCCCTGCGGAAAGCCTCCGTCTGCATAGCAGGTGAGTCCGAGTGACGAATGGGATATGCCATCAGCCCCACAAGTTCTGTATGTCCGGAAATAATCGCTTTTGCTTCCATTTTGACTGATCTATTGAATTATGTGTGCAAAAATAATAAAATATCTTCAGAACTGGGGAATTATGGTTTAAAAAGAAAAGAGATGGCACCCACGAAGATACCATCTCTATCCTATAACCATAGTGAAAACTTCATCAACCACGCTTACTGCCAACGGTTGTGATTTCTATCACACCATTGCCGCCACGAGCACCCCAGCCCGTGCCTTCCTTGTTAAGCTCCAGTCGTTCAATGTCCTCAACAGGCACCACGCGATCCACCTCCTCGAGAGAATCATAAATCATCCCATCTACCACGAAGAGAGGCTCATTACTTCCCATCACAGACGTAGGTCCACGCATGGTGACGTGGCTACCCATCATATGTTGCTCCACGCGCACACCTGTCATGAAGTTTTTAAGCAAATCGCTCACACGTTGCATGCCCGATGCTATAATCAAGTCATGTTCCACAACACTGCCACGATTTGCTATTTCAGCAGCTAGCGCAGTATATGGCAATCGCTGTTCCAATCTGCCGTTATTCAGCACAAAATCAGAAGTGGCAATGTAAACCTTAAGCAAACGTGCCTCTGAAAGTTCAATACGAGCAGCCTTACGTGAAGTCACATCCACTTGAAGTATATCACCAGGAGCTGCATTTTTGAAATAGAAACGACCGTATTTGTCAGTGGTAGTTGTCTCATTAGTCCCAAGCAATTTCACCACCAAACCCTTCTTAGGTTTTCCCTTCTTGGTGATAATCCCAGAGAGCTCCTGCGCAGATAGCGTGAAGCCCGTCACTAATACCATCAATAATAAAACAATCCTTTTCATACCTCCTCCTATATAAATTCTGTGCTCCAAAGGTAATAAAAAAACTTTTCAATACAATTCAATCATTTCTTAAAAAAGAATAATTTGGCATTTAGGGCGATTTTTAGACGTTGGTGAACAGCTTACCTTTCTCTAACGCTAATAACCAACCTTTTCTCTCTAATCCTGCAGCATAACCCGTAAGACTACCATCTGTCCCGATGACACGGTGACAAGGGATGATAAGGGAGATGGGATTGTGCCCTACCGCCCCACCAACAGCTTGGGCTGACATTGATTTCTGCCCCTTTTGCTGAGCTATGTAATGAGCTATTTCAGCGTAAGTAACTGTCTGAGCGTAAGGTATGGCCAACAGATACTGCCAAACAGCCAAACGAAACGGAGTACCTTTAGGGCGAAGCAATGGTGCAAAATCGGGGTCCTGTCCGCTAAAATAGACATCCAACCAGCGAGATGTTTCCTGGAATATGGGTAACATTCGTTGCTCCTGCGCACGTTCTAGTGTAGAGGCATAGAACTGCTGACCATCGAACCATAGGCCGATGAGTGCCTCGCCATCACTGGCCATCGTGATGCCACCTAGTGGGCTATCGTAATGGTAGATATAATCCATAGCTGAATAATTGTATCTAGCGACAAATATACATCATTTATCGCTATTATTAATAACTTTTCCCAATAATCCTTTGGCATGAGACACTCTTTGCATTACCTTTGTTCTCCATATAGGATGGAAGGAATCATGACAACTGCTAAAGAAATTATAGCTCACATGGAATCGCTGAAGAATGAGAAACAGCGAGAGGTATTGATGGGCTTCTTCAAGACAGGTCCTGGAGAATATGGCGAAGGCGATGAGTTCTTAGGACTGAAGGTACCTCAGACGCGTGAGATTGTAAAACAGGTGTGGAAAGAGGTGCCACTTGATGAGGTTCCTGAACTGCTGCAAAATAAATGGCACGAAGTGCGTCTTTGCGGACTTTTGATACTTGTGGCCAAGTTCGAGGCATTGGCCAAGAAGTCACATGAACAAGATTTGAAGTCAGTTCATGCGCGTGACGGGATCATTGAGATGTACCTGCATTATGCTGAGCAAGCTAACAACTGGGATCTGGTGGATCTCTCTGCTCCAAAGCTTTTAGGACGCTGGATTATGCTGCCTACTTTACTTGGAAATTCAGCCAACGAGCATCCTTCACTTTACTCTAACTACAAAAGGCAAGTACTTGATAATTTAGCACATAGCAACAACCTATGGAAACAACGCATGAGCATGGTTTGTACGTGGGGAACCTCCCATCAAGGCGACCCCTCATGGTGCCTGCGCTATGCAGAGATGCATCTTAGACATCCGCATGACTTGATGCAGAAGGCCGTGGGATGGATGCTTCGTGAGATGGGGAAGCAGGTCAGCATGGACTTGCTACGCGGCTTTCTGGAACAGCACGTCGAAGAGATGCCCCGCACTACCCTACGCTATGCCATCGAAAAGATGGACGATAAAGAACGACGCTACTGGATGGGTTGAAATTATAATTAATATCTTATCGCTTATACCATGATGAATCATCAAATCAAGAATTATAACTATAGATTGCTTAGCCTGGCTTTAATGCTGCTCTGCTGTGTCGCCAAGGCCCAAGTTACCGATAAGTACCCTGCCGACTATGCAGGCAATCGTATTCGCTTCCACGCTCTGTTTATCTGGGATCCCAATGCGGAATCTGCCCATGTAGAGTTCGACCAACAAGCCTTGCATTTTTTCCATAAGCTCAGCTATGGGGAGGGCTTCACGTATGATGTGCGCACAGAATGCCCCAATAGTCTGGATAGCCTTAAGCGCTATGATGTCGTGGTGATGCTCAATGCCTTACCTCACGATGCTGACCAACGCAAAGTTTTCGAGCAATACATGGAGCAAGGGGGTGGATGGATAGGCTTCCATGCTACGGGCTATAATGACAAAGACACGCACTGGCCTTGGTTTAATGAGTTTCTGGGATGTGGTACCTTCCTCTGCAATAATTGGCCTCCACAGCCTGCCTTAGTGGAGGTGGATACGCAGCTCCACCCCATCACACGCACGCTGCCCAAGGAATTTGTGGTACCAGCCAGCGAGTTCTATCAGTTCTCGCCCTCTCCCCGTGATAATAAAGACGTGGAGGTGCTGGTAAGCATCTCGCCCAAAAACTATCCTTTTGGCATCAAAGACATCGTGCTGTTCGGCGATTTTCCCATCGTGTGGACGAACAAGAACTACCGCATGGTCTATCTGAACATGGGCCATGGCGATGAAGGATTCATCGATGCCACCCAGAACCTCCTCTTCACCAATGCCTTCAGGTGGATTTCCCTCCCTTCCGTTTCTTCATCCGAAACTCCGAAGGAGTGAGTCCTGTGTGATTCTTGATAAAGCGTGTGAAGTGTGAGAGCGACTGGAAATTCACTTCATTACTTATCTCCGTCAGACTTTTGTCTGTGTCTGTGAGCAGTTCCAGCATGTGTGTCAAGGCAAACTGCGTAATCCAAAAAGAAGCAGGATGCCCTGTGGACTGCTGACACACTCTAGAGAGATATTTGGGGGTGACAAACAATTTATCTGCATAGAACTCCACCGTGCGCTCTTTCATCACATGATCCTTGAGCAGATCTATGAACTGCTGCGTCACCAAAGCCTCCTGCCCACCCTTAGTTGCCTGCTCCTGATTGCAACGCGTATAGATATCGAAAATATCATAGGTGAAATTCTCAATGGAGCGTTTCAGAGTTTCCTGATGGTAGAGGTGCCCTTTTTGCTGTAGCCTATGCTTGATGTCTTCCAAGTCTCTTAGGCATAGATCCATATCCTCTGCACTCATCTGCATGATGGGGTTGTCATAATAGAACTTCAGTCCTTTCACATGATGCGTCATCTTCAGAGGATAAGCCTGATGGTAGTATTTGGATTTCAGAAAGATAATCGTTTCAGTATCAGCACTTACACGAAGTTCTTCCAATGGCTTGCCTTCTATAAGGATAACCCCACTCCCTGCACTGGCTTGATACTGATTATTATTCAAGCGAAAACTAATGCTGCCTTTAGTTATGAAAATGTGCAGCAAGTAATCATTATACTTGCCTCCGCATGCTTCAAAGATATCCTCACAAAAGAAGATGCCAGAGCTCAGTTTCTCTATAATTTCTAATTCCATGCGCTAAAATTAAGCATCTTTCTCCAATGAGACAAGCATTTTGGGTAAATTATTAAATTTTTGTGGAAATTCGGGTAAATCTTCATTGGCAATAAAGCACTAATTTTGCAGACAATTAAAATACTAACAATCATAATCCGTAAAAGAAATGAAAAAGTTATTCTTAATGATGGCAGTCGCACTGACTGCATGTTTGATGTCTTGCACCCAGAAAGAGGCTCAGCCTCAAGCCGAAGCTGAAGCTCCTGCACAAGAGGATGGTACAACCTCTGCTACCCCAAAAGCCACTGATACTATGAGTCCAGAAGATTTCGTAGCTTATCTGGAGAGTTGTGGCAAATATTTCCTTGCCACGATGGATGGCGATCAGCCTCGTGTACGTCCTTTCAGTTTCTGCGACGTTATCAATGGAGAGGTTTATTTCATGACACGCAAGCCAAAGGATGTATACAAGCAGTTGGTTAAGAACCCTAAAGTACAGATTGCTGCCTTCCCACAAGAAGGCCGTGGCTGGATGCGTATCACCTGCAAGCTGGTGGAGGCAGAGACTCCAGAGGTTCGTACTCACTTCCTCGACAAATATCCAAGAATGAAAGAAGCTCACCCATTGGATGATCCCGACTATGCTTTCATGAAACTGGTAGGCATCACTGCCGTGATGGGTGATAAAGTGTATAGCGTGAAGTAACAAGAATCATCTTCTAAATTGCCAAAGGAGGGGCAGCGTTTGGTGCTGTCCCTCTTTTATTATAATAATACTTGTGATGCTTAGCTTGGCATATCCACCAGCTTCCAGCCTTCACGGGCAAACTCCTGAGCATCATGGAATGCTGTTCAGCAAATCCACCTTACCCTCATTGACCAACTTAAGTATCAGCTCTCCGAAAAGGGTATTGGCCCAAGCAAACCAAGAACGGGTGAACTTCGTGGTGTCATCCTTGTGGAACGACTCATGCATGAAGCCTGTGCCTGCCTCATTGTCGATGAGCAACTTCACACAGGACTTGATCTCCTGATTATCCGTACTGGTAAACGCACGCATCATTAGACTCATAGGCCAAGGCATATCGTAGCCAATGTGAGGACCTCCAATGCCCTCTACAGCTTTGCCACGGAAGAAGTAAGGATTGTCCTCACTCCACACGAAGCGACGCGTATTCTGATAAATCGGGTCGCTGGCATCCACTAAGCCTAAGTATGGCATTGCCAGAAGGCTCGGCACGTTGGCATCGTCCATCAACAGCTGATTGCCAAAGCCATCTACCTCGTAGGCATAGATTTTGCCATACTTCGGATGGTCATAGATGGCATACTGCTTCAGAGCCGCTTCCACCTCATCTGCCAAGGCCTTGCACTGAGTAGCAAGGTCCGCACGATGGTTCACAGACGTAAGAATCTCCGCAGCTTTATTCAACACATTCACAGCAAAGAAGTTGGACGGAATGAGGAACAAGAACGTCGTGGCATCGTCTGAGGGACGGAAAGCCGAAGCTATCAGACCTACGGGTTTCACTGGTGCCCCCCACCCGTCGTTTGACATCGTATCAAGCTGGCGCTCCGTGCGACGCTGGAAACGATAGCTGCCCTTGCCATCCTTTCGCTGCTGATCGCGGAAAGTAGCCAAGATGGTCTGCACAGCTTTCAGCCACTCTTCACCAAAGACGCTGGTATCACCTGTAGTCTTCCAGTATTGGTATGCCAAACGAATGGGATAGCAAAGCGAATCTATCTCCCACTTGCGCTCGTGCAGCTCATCCTTCATAGCGGTATAGTCGCTCTTCCACTCACCTCCACCCTCTATCGGACCGTCGTTGAACGCATTGGCATAAGGGTCGATATTTATGCTGAGGAACTGACGATTGATCACGCCTGCAATCATCTCCTTCAGTTGGGCATCTTGATTAGCCAACTGCACGTAAGGCCAAACTTGCGCTCCTGAGTCACGCAGCCACATGGCATGAATGTCACCCGTATAGACAAAGGTATCGGGACGGCCCTGTGCATCGTGGCGGAAGTGCACCGTTGTGTCGATGGTATTTGGGAAGCAGTTGGTAAACATCCATGCCAACTTCTCATTCTTCAGCAAACCCTGCACACGCCTAATCTGAGCCTCCACAGCATCAGAACGGAACAGACGATCAGCAGGAGCAGGACGATTGTCCTTATATATCGCACCTATTGCAGTTTTGCCATTCTGTCCCAAAAGACGGCTCGGAGCGATGCTAAATCCTGCGAATACCATACCAGTGGAGCGCAGGAAACTTCTTCTTGTGATTCTCATTATATTATTGTTGTTTGTCATTTTGCACTAAAGTTACTACCGATAATTGAGATATCCTATTTTTTGTGCAAAAATGCGCAAATCTTTAGCAATTATAGTCGTTTTATCCGTTTTTTGGGGAAAAATATCCTACTTATAAAAATAAGTATTACATTCGTAGCTGTTAACCATTTAAATCCTAAATACCATGACAACCAGAAGACGATTTCTAAAATCATCCGCCTTGGCAGCCACTGGTGCTTTCCTAGCGCCAAAGGGCATCTTTGCACAACCAAATGCCCGTACCCGATTCCATGCCGATAAAGTGAAGATAGCCTATATAGGCATAGGTAATCGAGGCAATCAGATAATAAAGGATTTTGCTGCCACTGATATGGTAGATGTGGTAGCCCTTTGCGATGTGGACATGGGCAATAAGCAGACGGAGGAAGTGATGAACATGTATCCACGTGCTAAGCGATTCAGGAACTTTAGGGAAATGTTCGAGAAATGCGGCAGTGAATTTGATGCAGTGGCAGCTGCTGTTCCAGACCATATTCACTTCCCTGTAGCCATGCTGGCACTATCAGAAGGTAAGCACATCTATCTGGAGAAGCCTATGTGTCGAACCTTCCATGAAGCAGAGTTGATGATCCAAGCTGCGCTGAAGCATCCAAACCTTGCGACGCAGGTGGGCAATCAAGGACATTCAGAGGCCAACTACTTCCAATTCAAAACATGGGTGGAGGCTGGTATCATCAAGGATGTGACTGCAGTAACAGCCCACATGAACGATGTGCGTCGTTGGCATCAATACGACTCTAACGAAGGTCGCCCTCCACAGGCAGACCCTCTGCCTAAAGATATGGACTGGGATACCTGGCTGGGCGCTGCAGCCTATCATGATTACAGTGAGAAGTATCATCAAGGTAACTGGCGCTGCTGGTACGACTTTGGTATGGGAGCACTTGGTGATTGGGGTGCCCATATCCTTGACACTATTCATGAGTTCCTGAAACTGGGATTGCCCTACGAGGTAAGCATGAAGTATGCCAATGGGCATAATGACTACTTCTACCCTTATTCCTCTACCATCTTGTTCCGTTTTGGTGCTAGAGAAGGCATGCCTCCTGTGGATATCACCTGGTATGACGGAACAGACAACCTGCCTCCTCTACCTGCTGGCTATGGCAGCGCTGCCGTCACAGAAGGAGTACCTACAACCAATCAGGGCAATACCACCAACCAGCGACTCACACCTGGCAAGATTATCTACTCACGTGACCTTATCTTCAAAGGTGGCAGTCATGGCAGTACACTGAGCATCATCCCCGAAGAGAAAGCACGTGAAATGGAAAGCCAGCTACCCCCAGTTCCAGAAAGCCCTTCGAACCATTTCGAGAACTTCCTGCTGGCATGCCAAGGACTGGAGAAGACGCGTTCACCATTCGAAATCAATGGGGTGCTAAGCCAAGTATTCTGTCTGGGAGTCATCGCCCAACGATTGAACGCACAGCTTTTCTTCGACCCACGCACCAAGCAATTCACCAACAACCAGTTTGCCAATGCCTTGCTCGCTGGGCAACCACCACGTCGTGGCTGGGAAGATTTCTATAAACTCTAACCTCTAATACTATATCATCATGAAAATAATCAGATTATACTTTATTGCATTGTTAGGTTTTGCTGCCCTGCAGTCATGCCAGCAGCCAAGCAACGAACCTGCAGTTGTGGAACCTGCCTCATACTGGCAGATAGAAATCAGTGATACCCCTAATACCCTCTCACCTGCAGAGCTGGCCGATGGTTGGAAGTTACTTTGGGATGGACAGAGCACCGAAGGTTGGCGAGGAGCCCGCCTTGACGGCTTTCCTTCCAATGGTTGGACCATAGATGGTGGCATACTTAAAGTGAATCAAGGCGAAGGCAAAGAAGCCGCCAATGGTGGAGATATCATCACTACACGCACTTATCGCAACTTTGTGCTCAAAGTAGATTTTAAGATTACAGAAGGAGCCAATAGTGGTATCAAGTACTTCGTTCATCCAGATCTGAACCAAGGCGAAGGCTCTGCCATAGGCTGCGAATTCCAGGTACTGGATGACCTACGCCACCCAGACGCCAAGTTGGGTGTGAAAGGCAATCGCACGCTGGGTTCACTCTACGACCTGATTCCTGCTCCTGATAACAAACCTTTTGACATCAACAGCTTCAATACAGCTATGGTGTATGTCAAGGGCACCCATGTGGAGCATTGGCTCAATGGCGTAAAACTGCTGGAGTATGAACGCAACAATCAAGAATGGAATGCTCTGGTGGCTTATAGCAAGTATCGCGACTGGCCCAACTTCGGAAACTGGGAAGAAGGCAATATCCTGCTTCAAGACCATGGCGATGAGGTGTGGTACAGAAATGTGAAGATCAAAGAACTGGATTGAAACTGGAGATAAGAAGAACTACAAAGCCCAATGCTGCTTCATCGAGCGCATTGGGCTTTTGCTTTTACATACAGCAACAAAGTTTGAAGTGCAATTTTGGCACCTCAAAAAGAGGCGGCATTAGATATCGGATCATTTTGCTGGCGTCAGCAAAACGATCCGATATACAGCTGGTCAAAACCAAAATTGTAAAAACAATATGGAATAGTTTGTATTAATTATTATTTGAACTATTTTTGTCGCCAAATTGCAAACCATTAAAATAAAAACGGCAATGAATGATATTGAATTAATCCAGAACAAAATCTAAGAGATTCGAGGCCAGCGCGTCATGCTGGACTTTGATTTAGCAGAAATGTATGCAGTTGAAACACGTGTGCTTAACCAAGCAGTCAAACGTAATATTGAACGCTTTCCACCAGACTTTATGTTTCAACTGACTAAAGCTGAATGGACTGTTATCTCATCACAATTTGTGATGACATCAAGATTGAAACGTCCTAAATCCTCACCGCCATTAGCTTTTACTGAACATGGTGCCTTAATGCTTTCAAGTGTTTTACGAAGTGATATAGCCATCGAAACAAGCATCAATATCACAAGAGCTTTTGTTCGTATCAGAGAAAGCCTTTCTCTATTGTCGATTCCTATGAAACTATCTGAGCTCGAACACCGAATTACTGAATTAAGCAAAGAGGTAAATGACATCCTTCGTGATCAAAACGACATCAACGAGGAAACCCGTATGCGGCTGGATGCCATCACCATCGCCCTAGCAGAGCTGCAAGCCAAGCCCAAGGAAGAGAAGCCCCGCCGTCGCATTGGTTTTATCCAAGATGACAAATAGCATAAAAATCCCGTTACACGATTTTTCAATCTTGCAGCGGGAATTCCTTTCTCACAGCATACTCATGCAGGATGATACACCTATGGAGGTTCCAATGGCAGTGAGACTACCTTATATTTTACCAAAAGTAAATGGACTTTTCAGAAACACAAGGAGTTGTCGCGGAAATATCAAGCATTACCATAGGTATTATTGAAGCATTTTTGTTATAACACTGGACATTTTCGTGATAATTGCCTGCATTATTTGGATCATACCTGATGTATGGCCTATTGATACGTTATCTCTCTGCTCAGTCAACGGTAGGACTTAGCTCAGTCATCGTTGGGATTTAGCTCAGTCAAGGTTAGGACTTAACTCAGTCATCAGTGTGACTGAGCATGAAGGTATTAATACTAATTATTGAAAGATCCCTATTCTCCATACGAAATATGCCAAAAACACCTCACACCTCACCTTTTTCGAATTAACTAATAATCTACATACATTCTCAAGGGTGAGGTGTTGAAATGACACCTCACCACTCCTCACCCTTATTACTATGGAAAGCCCTTCATGAAGGTGAGGTGTGGTGAGGAGTGTTCACAACACCTCACCGCTACATTGCATTGATATTCAACATTTTAAATGCCAAAGGTGAGGTGTGAGGTGTTTCCTTGAAAATTCATTTTTAAAAATAGACTTCACTCTTCACGCTGATTATAAAAGTACATGTTCTGCATGATATTTCTAGAGCAAATCCAAAACAGAGACTTCACAAGACTTCACACAGACTTCACACGTGAAAAGGTGAAATCTACATATCAGTCATATATCTATTTTCGAATTATAATAATTTATGATTATCAGCTAATTCCATCAATTAAAGCGTGAAGTCTATGTGAAGTCTTGTGAAGTCTCATTAGCAGAAAAACTTTCTTAACAAGTTATTATTCAGACGTTTTAGAAATGTATGTGAAGTGTGAAGACTAAAACAGAGAGATGGAGATAAAAAAATGCAGCAAGGTCATCGTAACGCTTGCCGCACTTTGCTATAGAGTTAAGAGAGATTAGGAAAAACCATTAAACATACCTTTATCAACTAAGTATTGAAGGGTATAAACGCACAACGTTCCATCTTTCTCGACATGGAAGGTAGAGGCAAGCTCATTGAAATTGTTGATTTCTTTTTCAGTGACAGGTTCATCATTAATCATATATTTCTTCACTACTACTTCTGTTTTCTTGCCTGTAAGTAAGTCTGTGAAAACACATTTTTGCACTTGCTTAATATCATCAACGACATTTCCTTCCGCATCATAGTAAGTAGGAGCATTTATTTTAATTTCTTTCAATTGTGCTTGCGTTTTCTTCAGTTGTTCCATAGCAGAAAGTAAATCTTCATTTATCAATTCAGGGATTCTGCGCTTTTGCATCTCCTCCAAATAATCACGCAAGGAATCTGACATCACGTAAGGCTTTATGCTATCTTGAGTATTTTCCTCACTCTTTTTGGTAGTAATAATTATCACGCCATGCTTTGCCTCATCGCCATATAGGGGTATCGCATCTTTGTCTCTCAGCACTTTAAAAGAAGAAATAGTCTGAGGATCTAATTCGTTAAAATCTTTATTAGTCAGACGAACACCATCAATAAATACCAAGATAGAATCAAGAGAGGCAGCCATACCATTAACATTCGTTATTCTAATAGCAGGGCCCTTCTTCATTTCCTCCTTAGTGGCAGGGGTACCTAATACTACAGGTTCTTTCGTAGACTTGGTTTCAATTTCCATTACCCCCTTCTTTCCTTCTTCACCATACTTGCTGACAGCTTCTTGATCCTTCAATACTCTGATCATCTTTATTTCTGAAGGGTTAAGAGCATTAATCTGTGCATACTTCACCCGTTCGCCATCCAAAATATAAATGACAGAGTCTTGAACCTCACTTAAACGCATGACATGCATCTCCTGAGAACTATAAACAACGCTATCAGCTTCTTGGATTCCCCTTCTTGATCTAAGATCATCCATTGAGATAGTCTCAGAAGAGCCTCCTCTAAAAATGGTAATAGAATCTTCGGTAATTTTTTGCATATCTGCTGGCGAATCCGTAACTTTGTCACTTGGAGAAGCAAGTTTCTCCACATAATCTACTTGTGTCCGTGCGTTTAACGCCAGACACGCCCCTACGAGGGGCAAGAGGTAGAGCGCTCTGAGCACCCTGCCACGATTTGATTTTTTACGACACATCATAGTGATTCTTGATTTTAGTTCCCTATGATTAAAGCTGTTGGCAACCGAGTAGCCGCTCATGCCAACGGCTTTTTTCACAAGGAGATATTGATATTGTTTTACGTTATAGCCTTCGTCAAGTACCTGTGCATCAGCCTCATACTCATGCACGGCACAAAGGTCGGCACGAAGCATCCAGATGGCAGGATTGAACCATTGGAGCAATGAAACTAAATCCACCAGCAACAAATCCCAAGAATGGCAAAGACGGATATGGGCCTGCTCATGACTGATGATGGCAGCATGGTCGTCTTCATAGTCTTTTCTCGACAGCACGATGGTATGCATCCAACTAAAAGGGGACACATCCTTTTCTGTAATGACCAACCAAGTGCCATCTTCCAACTGCCTACGTTCTCCACCAGAGATAATCCGCAGCACCGTATATACAGAAATCAGAATCTGTATCAGCACGGCCAATGCTCCTAATATAAATAAGGTGGAAAGCAGAATCTGCCACCAAGGAGTGGTGACCACTGTCTGCTCTATCATTGGCAGCACGCCCTCTGGAACTTGCAGATTCAGAGGCGAAGCCTCCACCTCCACCGTCCGATGGATGGTAATGTGGAATAGTGGCAAAAGCAATGAACCAACAGCCGTGCAGAGCAACATCACTCTGTTCAGACGATGAAAGGTCTCCTTACTCAGCAGTAACCTATAGAACATATAAAATACTGCCAGGATGACTGCTGCCTTCACATCATAGATGATAAAATCCATCATGGCTTAGCCCTCCTTTCCAGCCTCTATCTGTGCAATCAGGTCTTTCAGTTCCTCCACAGTAATCTTTTCTTCTTTTACCAACGCAGAGACAGCCTTCAGATAAGAATTCTCGAAATAGTCGCTGATAAGACTAGTCAGACTGCGCTTCATGTATTCCTCACGCGTAAGCAATGGATAATACTGATGGGCAGTGCCAAAAGCCTTGTGCGCCATAAAGCCTTTTTGTTCTAATATACGCACCATAGTAGAGAGAGTGGTCAGCGCAGGTTTGGGATCTTCATAACAGTCCAGTAATTCACGCACGAACATAGGGCCTTTATCCCAAAACAACTCCATGATTTCCTGTTCTTTTTTAGTGAGTTTCCGTTGCATAGTCCTTATCCTTTCCTTTGTTTATTGGCATTACTAACTAAATCACACTGCAAATATAACTAAAACATTTTTTAATACAACTAAAATATTTAGTAAGTCCTACCAATTAACCTACTTTAACAAAAAAGCCCCAGAGTTCATGAGAACTATGAGGCTAAGACAAACAGAAGAAAAAGATTATTGCAAACGTTCTGTGGTACCGCTGCTGGTAACCATCAGTATAGAATTACCTTTACCTACAAAGAAAAACAAGTTTTTCATTTCTAGTTCCATGCAACGAACTGAGTTCCACTCGTCCTTCTATAATAAGAATGCAATAAGATGGAAATACTGCATCAGAAACTGAAAAATGTTTGAGTAATGGACCTAAGACAAGTAGGGCTGATCTACAAAGACCAGCCCTACTCTATCATTTAATGCAACATCGTGTGTTGCAACGATTTTTAGTTGAACCAACGAACGTAACAGAAGTCCTGACGGTGAGGCAGGTCTGCATTCTTTGGATACATGCGGAAAGCAGTCTTAAACATACCAGCATTCTCCATCTTGTGCTTCAGTTGGAAGGTAAAGATATTACCCTCACGCTTTACTACCTGGAACTGTTCAACAGAATAAATCTTCTGCTCATCGTTTTTGTTCTGACGAGTGGTCACCAACTCAATACCAATAGCATCATCGAGTCCACGCTCGTCAACAACTACCTGAAGGGTGTATTCCTTACCACCATCAAGGATATGGTTAGGCTCATCCTCAGTCTGAACACTCAGCACCTGGATGTCGTTCCAACGCTCGGCTACAGTCTCTTTCCACAGTGCTATCTCTTTGGCCTTCTCAAAGTTATTGGCAGCCAAAGCCTTGAAGCGCTTAGCTTCCTTGCAATAGAACTTAGAATAGTAGTCATCAAGTTGTCGCTTCATGGTGAAGTGAGGAGCAATCTGAGCAATGGAGTTCTTTATCACCTTGATCCAACCCTTAGAGATGCCCTTCTTATCCGTATTATAATAAAGAGGGATAATTTCTTTCTCTAGCAAGCCATAGATGGTAGCTGCATCAAGCTGATCCTGATGGTCTTGATTCTGGTAAGTACGTTTCTCTGTAAGAGCCCAACCAGCACCCTCACGGTAGCCTTCAAGCCACCAACCATCTTTCACACTGAGATTGACCACACCGTTCATCTCGGCTTTCTCGCCTGATGTTCCAGAGGCCTCCAGTGGACGTGTTGGGGTGTTCATCCAGATATCAACGCCTGATACCAAGCGACGAGCCAACAAGAAATCGTAGTCTTCCAAGAAGATCACCTTCCCTAGAAATTCTGGACGCTGAGAAATCTCAAATATTTTCTTAATAAGACCCTGACCTGCACCATCGGCTGGATGAGCCTTACCAGCAAAGAGGAACATCACTGGACGCTCTGGATTATTCACTATACGGCTCAAACGATCAAGATCAGTGAACAACAAGTGTGCACGTTTATATGTAGCAAAACGACGACAGAATCCGATGACCAGAGCGTTAGGGTTAAAGCCTTCAACAAGCTTCACTACACGTGAAGGATCTCCCTGATTCTTCAACCATGTCTCGCGGAACTGCTCCTTAATATACTCGAAGAGCTTGTTCTTCAATGCTTTGCGAGTCTCCCAGATTTCTTCATCAGGACAATTGTAGATACCATGCCAGATTTCTTCATTAGACTGGTCGCTCATATGGTTAGCGTCAAAATACTTAGCATAGACTTTGCGCCACTCACAAGCACACCATGTTGGGAAGTGAACACCATTGGTCACATAGCCCACATGATTTTCTTCTGGGAAGTAACCCCTCCAGATAGGAGCAAACATTTTCTTTGAAACCTCGCCATGCAACCAGCTTACGCCGTTAACCTCCTGACAAGTGTTGCATGCAAATGTTGACATACAGAATCGCTCTCCATGATCATCAGGATTGGTGCGTCCCATGCCAATGAACTCATCCCAAGAGATTCCAAGTCTCTGTGTATAACTGCCCAAGTACTTGCTGAAAAGTCCTTCGTCAAAGTAATCGTGACCAGCAGGCACAGGTGTATGAACTGTATAAAGAGAAGAGGCACGCACCAATTCCAAAGCTTGGTTGAATGTCAGGTGATCTTCTTCAATATAGTCGCACAAACGCTGAAGGTTACAAAAAGCAGCATGTCCCTCGTTGCAATGATAAATGTCCTTCTTGATACCAAGTTTCTTAAGCAGCAACATGCCACCGATACCCAGAAGAATCTCCTGTTTCATACGGTTCTCCCAATCACCACCATAGAGTGCGTGTGTAATAGACTTGTCGAACTCTGAGTTCATCTCGTTGTCTGTATCCAACAGGTACAACTTCACACGACCCACATTGACACGCCATACATAAGCATGAACCTGGTAGTTAGGATAAGGCACATCTATCACCATCGGATTGCCATCTTTATCAAGCTGACGTTCAACAGGCAGCGTAGCAAAGTTCTGACTCTCATAGTTAGCAATCTGCTGTCCATCCATAGAGAGGCTCTGCTTGAAATAGCCAAAGCGATAGAGGAAACCTACAGCACACATGTCAACGTTGGAGTCTGATGCTTCTTTCACATAGTCGCCTGCCAACATACCCAAACCTCCAGAATAAATCTTGAGGGCTGAATGAATACCATATTCCATACAGAAATAAGCCACTGACGGACGGGTAGCATCAGGCTTCACGTCCATGTAAGCACGGAAGAGGCCATAAACCTCCTTGACGCGCTTCATAAGTGCTTTATCATTCAATATCTCATCCTTGCGCGTCTGACTCAGACGTTCGAGCAACATCACAGGGTTATGTTTCACTTCACTATAAATCTCAGGGGCAAGGTCACGGAACAAGTCACGTGCTTCATAATTCCATACCCACCACATATTGTGGGCAATCTCGTCCAAACATTTCAATTGCTCAGGAAGAATCGACTTCACGGTCTGTTCCTTCCACTGAGGAGCATTAGCGCAATTTGCTTTAATTTTCATTTATATAACTATTTAATTATAAGATTCCTAATTAACAAAACCTACATTACCTAACAAACGCTGATGAGCATTACGGAAAGCAATGTCGTAAGCTTCATAATAATAGACGATAAAGTGTTTCCACAAGGCTTGTTCTGCAATCTTAGAAGCCCCTCGTCTGCTATCTGCCACTTGTTTCTTTGTAAAAGTAGAGAATGCTGCAATGGTATCTTCTATTTCATCAGCTATCTCATGATAATTATAATCAGAACGATGCACCACCTTCACACCATTTAGCAAGGTGTTGGTTTTCTCCATACCCTTTACCCAGAGCCCAAAGCCAGTTAGGTCGGTAGTAATGGTAGGGACATGGAAAGCAACACTCTCCAATGGGGTATAACCCCATGGCTCATAATAGGATGGATAAACACTAAGATCCAATCCAATCATGGTATCGTAATAGGTCTTATTGACAATACCATCCTTCCCATCCAAATAGCATGGCACGAAGATTACCTTTACTTGGTCGCCTGGAGCATTCTGAATGCCTACATGCTGAAGCATATTGAGGAGCCAATCATGTTGCATATCCTTTAACCAATGCGTGATGAAAGGCATAGGAAGTGGAGATGTGTACTTATGATGATGATCTTCCAGACGCTCTTTGAGATCTTCTCTTGCCTCTCCTACCCAAGCAGGAACGGTAACAAAAGCCACTACCTTTTTCTGAAGGTCTCCTCCGGCCTTCAATCTTCCCATCGCTTCAAGGAATACATCAATGCCTTTATTCTTATACTCATATCGTCCGCCAATGCCTACCAGCATGGTTTCCTCATCTGAATAATCTTCTCCGAAAAGGTTCTGAGCAATGTGTAACATGACAGAACGTGCACGCTTACGCTTGCCAGTGAAGGTACTTCCCTTAGGAACGAAATCATCTTCAAAACCATTCATCAGCACCACGTCTGCTGATTTATCCAACAATTCCTTACATTCATTATCCGTGAGGTCACTCACTGTGGTAAAGCAATCTACATGATGGGCAGTTTGCTTCTCTATAGAATGCTTTGACTGCATGTTCAACTCTTCTGCCATCTGATCTCCATTATAAGCGAAGAGGTAGTCATACAGTGGTTTATTGTTTCCTGCAATAGAGCGACCTATAGATGTAGCATGAGTAGTAAAGATTGTAGCAATCTCTGGAACTCTAATCTGTAAATAAAGTGCGGCCATACCAGTCATCCACTCATGTGCCTGGAATATGACTTTATCTTGTAGAGTAAGATTGAAACGATAGAAACTTTCCACAACCTTACCAGCGGCGATAGCAAACATGGATGCTTCATCATAATCGCCATAGGCATGGAGTGAATCAACCTGATAGCGATTCCACATCTCTGTATAGATTTCGTTCTTATATTTATAAAAAGGAGTGAAATCAACTAATATAACAATAGGAGTTCCAGGGATATTCCAACGTCCCACTCGAACCTTCAATCCGTCATTTTCCTGGGCATGTTCTCTCCATGTCTTGCAGAGTGTCTCAGATTCCTCAAACAATGGATTTTCTTTATCTTTCCAGAAATCAGGTCCAACGAAGAACAGATGGTCCCTATGCTTTTCTTGCAGTATTGCAGCCCTTGTAGATAATACGGTGTATATACCACCCACTTTATTACAAACTTCCCAGCTTGCTTCGAAGATGTAATCAGGTGTAATCAGTTCTTTATACATGCACTTTTTAATTTGGGTGCAAAATTACTCAAAAAAAACGAAAAAACCGCCCTAATTAGTAAAAATCGACACTCATTTTATACCTTTTCCTTTAAATATCTTTCTCCACCAGGATTTCTTGTTACTATGACCATAACCATAGCCATAGTGACCATATCCATAACTGTAACCATAACCATAGCCGTAACCATAGCCATAATAACTATGATTCTGAGCAATGGAACCATTAAGAACCAACGCCATGTTATTGAGGCTTCCAGATTCATAGATGTGTTCTATTTCTGGAAGGATTCGTTTATCTATACGTCCAACTCTCACGATAAAGACAGTAAGGTCTGCAATACGATTTGTTATCACAGAATCGGCAACGATGCCATAAGGAACGTTATCCACAAAAATGAAATCATATTTTGTTCGTAAGTCAGCAATCAATTTATCCAATCTTTCACTCATCAACAAATCTGCAGGATTTGGGGCTACAGAACCAGAAGGAATGAAATCCAGATTTTCTCCAAGTTCATTAGGTTTCAGAATTTCATCCAATTCAGCCTGTCCAGAAAGATATGCTGTCATACCTTTAGATTTCTCGTGCTTTGAACGGTTGGTCAGCGTGCCTTTTCGAATATCCAGATCAATAATGATCACACGCTTACCAGACAAGGCGAAACAAGCTGCGAGGTTGCTCGACACATAAGTCTTACCTGCACCTGAGCCAAAAGAGCTGAATGTCACTACTTGCAAATTCGGAGATTTCACATGCATAAAGTCCATGTTTGTGCGAATAATACGGAATGCCTCAGAAACAGAGTCACGACTACTTTGAGTCACAACTATACTATTCTTGAAACTCTTCAGCATCTTATTACTAGTCTTAGGTATTTCACCTAAGAATGGAACATTCACAGCACGTTCAATATCTCTTCTGTTCTTAACTCGAGTATCAAAGAACAAGAAAAAAAGCAGAATAGCTGTCGGAAGTGCCACACCACCAGCCATACCTTTCATCATCATCTGACTTTTACTTGGTGAAATAGGGATATCACTGCTATATGCTGGTTCAAGAACCCGAGCATTAGATTCTGTGGTTGCTTGCAACAAGGCGTTTTCCTCACGTCTATTCAAAAGATATAGGTATAATTCTTCTTTTATTCTCTGCTGGCGTTGAATAGCTTGCATCTCACGCTGCTGAGTAGGTATATTGGAAATACGTGCCATAGCCTGTCCTGCACGATTCTGTGCATCGCGTAAACGAACTTCGGTACTTATATTCATATTATCCACGGACCGAATGATACTCTGACGCATAGAGCTAAGTGTATTATTCAGATCCTGAATGATAGGATTCTTATCGGAACTATCTTCTATAAGCTTATCTCTTTTTAATTTAGTGTTGTTATATTGCTGGATTTGGGCTTCAATACTGGCATCGTTGACGGTTTGTGAAGGTATAAGTTGATTGGCATTGGAAGGATCTGTAAGGTAATCTTTGATATATTGTCCCATTTGAGCCTCACGAATAAGATCTCGTGACAAATTACCATACTGTTGGCGATCACTCTGTGAAATACCCGCTTCAGACCCTAGGTCAATCATATTATTGGAAATTTGATAAGCTTCTATTTGGGATTCCACTCCACCCAACTCTTCCTCGATAATCTGCAGACGTTCATTGATAAAGTTTGTCGTATTAATAGACGCTTGATTCTTTTCCAATATATTTCTTTCATTATATAAGGTTATCAGTGTGTTCAATATATCTTCCGCACGAACAGGTGATACATCAGAGAGTCTCATATTCAGGATTGATGAAGCCCCTTCTTCACCTGCTGCGTCGATACTAAGTCTTGAAGTAAGATCGGTAGCAACCTTCATAAGATGTATCTTATTAACGGTAATACTTCTTCCATACCAAGAATCAGAATAGAATAATGTAGGAGTCACCACCAATTTTCCGAATGACGTTTCCACAGAATCACCCATAACGACTTCCATATCCTTATCCATCGTTGAAAAATCAGAAAGACGCACTCGTTTTTCGTCTAAAGGTACCGCCACCATGCTGACCTCTTTATTGTCTTCCACTTCATGAAAAACAATTTTGATGGGAGATTGAGTATATAGTTCCTCCTTTCTCAGTTTGTCCATCACTACATAACTAACTTCTGCCCCCAATCGCTTGATAACATCCTGCATAAGCTTATTAGAACGAAGCTGTAAGATCTCATTCGACACATTGTTGTTTCCATAATAATAATAGCCTCCCGTCAATCTGTCGAGTCTGGCTTCTGCAGCAGCCGACTGTGTATCTTTAAAAATCACAGAAGCGGAACAGGAATACATTTTCTGTGTGGTGGAATATATATACCATCCAATACACACAAAAATGCCAACTGATAGGAGATACCAATACCAGTTGGACAACAAAAACTTGAAAACATCTAAAGGATTAATACCTGTACTGACAGGCAACGGAGCATTTTCTAATGCTTGGGATTGAACACCTAACTTAGCCATATTATTTATTTTAATTGTTTATTATTCACTAACTCTATAATGCGCAACAAACAATTCGATGGCAAATGGTATAAAAAACCAAAAAAGAATGGATCTAATTATACACAACACAACAACAATTCTTATAAATGCGCACTAATAAAATCTCAAATAAATGAGACAAATCACTACTCTCAAAAAGGTAGCTTTTCCAGTTTACAAAAATACAAATAATAATCTAAGATTATTAACGTCAACCTCTAAAAATAAAAAAGCCTCCATACAATGTTGTATGGAGGCGTAAGAAAGAAGTTCTACTTATTATACCATCAATGCGGCAATCAAAGCAAGAATTGCATAGAATTCAGGAAGTGCACAATAAATCATGGTATTTACCATTACATCATGCCCCTGTGCAATACCGTTGATACCATTGGCAGCAACCTGTCCCTGACGAATGGCAGAGAATAAGCAAATAAAACCTACTGCTGCACCAACACCCAACATAAGGAGACCCTGCTGAGAGAAATCACGACCGATTGACATCAAGAAAGCTACGAAACCATACAGACCTTGAGTAGAAGGAAGAGCTGAAAGAATCATAAAACTTGCTGACTTTGAAGGATCCTTCTTCAAACCTGCTTCTGCAGCATTACCTGCAATTGTTGTTCCATAGCAACTGCCAATACCTGACAAAGCCAACATAAGGCCAAGTCCGATGTAACCTAAAAGTACATTAACATCCAT
Source organism: Bacteroidaceae bacterium (assembly GCA_017427065.1). Taxonomy (GTDB): domain Bacteria; phylum Bacteroidota; class Bacteroidia; order Bacteroidales; family Bacteroidaceae; genus Bacteroides. Next base: position 36,476 of record JAFRTL010000027.1, read on the forward strand.
AATGATAAAAATTTATTTGTTATTAATTTATTTATTATTTATTCTTGTTCTCAACGGTTGTGAATGGATTATAGGTAACACCTGTTCCTTCATAACCGGAATTCTTGAAATATTCTACGAAGTTCAAACGCAATGGATGAACGAAAGCACTGATACAAGACATAGCAATGTTGAATGCATGTCCAAGTACCAAAATAATACAGCAAACGAGCCATCCTGGAATACCACCCACAGAATCTTGAACCATTAAACCAAGTGAATTGAAAACTCCTCCCAACATACCGCCTGCCAAGCCAAGTGCATAGAGACGCATATAAGAAAGAATATCACCCATCAGACCTGTTGCCATATTATAAGTATCCCAAACACCAGCACCAATGTTGACGAATACATTACGATGAAGGTCGTTCAACAGATAGATACCGATTGCTGCTACACCACCTATGACTATCAAAGCCCACTTGGAGATATTTTCTGGAATCAAATTGAGGAACATAAAGGTGGCAACGATAGTGCCAAAACCTACCAATAAGAACCATCCCCATGCACCCAGCGCATTCTTAAATCCGAAACGACCTGTCTGCACAAGAGCCTTAATGAGCATAGCCACAATGGTATGAAATACACCAATTCCTAAAGCAAGAATCATCTGCTTATCGTAGGTGCCACCAGCGATATTCACTTTACCAGATATCATAAATGATTTCAAGCCTTCTGGTACCCAAGTGGCCTCATAAATATTAATGCCAAAGAATGTACCAAGAATCGTTCCGAAGATTGCCGTAAAAATACCCAGTGAGATGACCAAATTCATCATACCTCGCATATTAGGCATTTTTTTCTTCAATATCATACCTAAGACTATCAGCACAAGACCATAGCCTGCATCACCAAGACAGAAAGCAAAGAACAAAGAGAAGAATGGAGCAATTAGCGGTGTAGGATCAAACTCCGTATACTCTGGCATACCATACATGCCAGTAAGCACCTCATACAACTTATTAAACCAATTGTTCTTCAGTTTGATTGGAGGATTGTCACCCTTGACTGTCTCTCGAATCTCATAATAGACAGAACTTTCATCAAGAGTCTTTCGTACAGGCTCTTCACAATTTACAGGAATCCAACCTTCCATCAATAACACGGATCCTTCTGCTCGTGATTCACCATCCAAACGGACCTTAATCAAATCAATATCACCCTGCAGATACTTATCATAATGCTCTAATGTATTGGAGTATTTCCGACAAAAATCTTGCAATTCTTCTTTAGCGGATGCCTGATTTTCAAGAAGTTCGTTCTTTTTCTGTTGCAATTCAGAAAGAGACAATTTAGGCATAACCACAGGTTCGATATCCAGAGTCACCTGTTCCTTAGAAATGGTAATGAAGAAGACATGCCCAGCGGCCTTTGCAATCTGTACCACATCACATTTCTCTTCCCACTCTTTCTGATATTCACGCTCTGTGCAATTATAGAACTGAATGAAATAGCCTGCTTCCTCAATCTTTCTGAGGTCGTTCCAACTGAAATCACCCCAGATTCCCATCTCACCAATTTCTTTCTCCACCGCAGGAATGCGTTGGTTCAGTGTCTGGATCTTACCCACCAAATCATTATACTGACTTATCAATTCATCAGCCGACAAATCTGTATATACCTGTTCATCTGCCTTGTCCTTAAACTGGAAAGACATTTCTTTGAGTATATCCTTATATTGGTTATGAAGGGACAAGTTGCTCTGCAAGTCATCATTCATAACGCCAGCTTGGCGCTCTTGAACATGAATTACACCAAGTTCGCGGATCTTATCAAGAAAAGATTCATAATCCTTATGATATATAAGGAATGTGAGTTTCTTCATTTTTGTAATCATACGTCACTCTCCTCCTTTCTCTTCTCTTGATGTGCTTTCATGATTTTCTGTGAAGACTTGGAAAGATTCTCCTCATCTTCCATAAATCTCTTAATCTTACGAATCGCATCTTGATAGCCTGGTATCTGAACTTTCTCGAAAAGATTTACTTTCTGCGTTGTTTTCTTTCGGGCATGTTCCAACAAACCCAGTTTTGCATCGGTGAACTCTCTTTCGATAGCAATTTGTGCCAGACTTTTCAGCAGATTGATACCATCTGCATACCACTTGGGTGAATTGAACATACTATAAGGCTGCACCTCAAAATCCACATTATCTAATTGTGGGACACGCACACCTGCAATTTTCTTAATGGCAAGATGCACGTCAGTAACCTTAATCAAAGATGCATCAAATTCACTCCACAGGGCAAACATGGCTTCGTAAGCTTGAATTTCCTTTTCCAACTTCTCCTCCAAACGGACAGATTCATCCTTGCAGCGTTTAACTTCCATACGCAACGCACTCTCCTTGTTCTTAATAATAGGCAAGGTACGCTGACGCACTTTCAGTTGTTTTTCCAGCTGCTGAAGTGAAGTCTTATTATATTGAAACTTAATAGCCACTTTCTTGTCTGTTTAAAGGTTATTGTTCACTGTCCTTTGGCCAGTACTTTTCTACAAATTCCTTACGGATATTCACCTCTTCAGGGCGGAAGTATTTACCAAAGAGCTTCCAAGCAACATCCAGCATTTCTGTTGTATCGAGGTTCACGTCAATCGCAAGCAAATCGTTAGAGTATTCTTTTGCGAATGCCAAAGTACGCTCATCATAGTTAGTCAGATCAAAACCATTCTCCAACTTAGTCTTTGCATTGGCTGCGTCTGCATACAAACGAACAGCTGCATTCATCACTTGTGGATGGTCTTTACGGGTCTTCTTACCTGTTACCAACTGTTTCAAACGAGACAAAGAGCGGAATGGATCGACAATAACCTTACCGATATCACTATCACGACGCAAGAAGAGCTGGCCTTCAGTAATGTAACCAGTATTATCAGGTACGGCATGTGTAATATCACCACCAGACAACGTGGTCACTGCGATGATGGTTATAGAACCACCTGTTGGGAACTGTACTGCCTTCTCATAAATCTTCGCCAAATCAGAATACAATGAACCTGGCATTGAATCCTTTGATGGAATCTGATCCATACGGTTAGACACAATAGCGAGTGCATCTGAATAAGAAGTCATATCGGTCAGCAATACCAGCACTTTCTCATTCTTCTGAACAGCGAAATATTCAGCTGCTGTCAAAGCCATATCAGGAACCAACAGACGCTCTACAGGAGGATCCTCCGTAGTATTCATGAAGCTGATAATACGGTTCAGTGCGCCTGCATTAGAGAATACATTCTTGAAATATAGATAATCATCGTTTGTCATACCCATACCACCAAGGATTATCTTATCAGTCTGAGCACGCATAGCCACCATTGCCATAACTTGGTTGAATGGTTGGTCCGGATCAGCAAAGAAAGGAATCTTCTGTCCTGAAACCAGTGTATTATTCAAGTCAATACCTGCAATACCTGTAGCTATCAACTCTGAAGGTTGTTTACGACGAACTGGATTCACAGAAGGACCGCCAATTTCCACTTCAATTCCTTCAATCTCAGGGCCACCATCGATAGGGTCACCAAAAGCATTGAAGAAACGGCCTGCCAACTGATCACTTACTTTGATTGTCGGAGCCTTCCCTAAGAAGACAACTTCAGCATTGGTTGGAATGCCTTGGGTACCCTCGAATACCTGCAAGGTCACTTCATCACCAGCAATCTTTACCACCTGAGCTAATTTCCCGTTCACGGTGGCCAACTCATCATAACCTACCCCCGTAGCTTTCAATGAAAGCGTGGCTTTGGTTATCTGAGTGATTTTTGTATATATTTTTTGAAAAGCTCTAGCTGCCATTGTATATTCGTTTTAAAAATTAAACTTTTCTTTCTGCAACCAGATCATGCAACTGTCTCTTGTAATCGTTGTACTGCTCTGATTTGAACTTAGAATAATTCATCTGCTTACCAATGTTGATCAACTTCTTGAAGAAATCCATTACTTCATTGAAATTATCAAACTGGAAGTCTGTATGACAAATGTCGATAACCAAGTTCATAATCTCCTCTTGACGATCGAGTGGAGTCACTGCATCTATTTCATCAAATGCATCTTGCTGCAAAATAATGAAATCAATCAATTCTGACTTCCAGAATGTCACGTGATAATCTACAGGAACACCATCATCACCCAAGATGTTTATCTGTTCAGAGATTTCCTTACCACGCTGCAATCTGGTTCTCAATTCATTTACCTTCTCTAGCCATTCATCATTGATTCGTTTTGAGATATACTCACCGAACTCTGGATATTCCACGTACTTGGAATAAGAGTCTATAGGATTAATTGCAGGATAACGTTTTCTATCAGCACGTGCCTGTTCCAATGCATAGAAACAACGTGCCACTTTCTTTGTATTCTCAGTAACAGGCTCTTTTAAGTTACCACCAGCAGGTGACACTGTTCCGATAAAGGTAATGGAACCTGTTTGCCCGTTATACAAATCTACATATCCAGCACGTCCATAGAAGTTAGAGATGATTGAAGACAAATCCATAGGGAAAGCATCTGGACCAGGCAATTCTTCCATACGGTTGGACATCTCACGAAGAGCCTGAGCCCAACGAGAAGTAGAGTCTGCCATCATCAACACTCTAAGACCCATGCTACGATAATACTCTCCAAGAGTCATTGCCGTATATACAGAAGCTTCACGAGCAGCCACAGGCATGTTTGATGTATTTGCAATGATAATAGTACGTTCCATCAACATTCTGCCAGTGTGTGGATCTACCAATTCAGGAAATTCGGTAAAAATTTCCACTACCTCATTAGCACGCTCACCACAAGCAGCAATGATAACGATATCTGCTTCTGCCTGTTTTGAAATAGCATGCTGCAACACAGTCTTACCAGTACCGAATGGACCTGGAATAAAGCCTGTACCACCTTCAGTGATAGGATTCAAAGTATCAATAGCTCGAACACCTGTTTCCAACAATTTGAAAGGACGTGGCTTTTCTACATAATTCGTCATAGCAACTTTCACTGGCCATTTCTGAATCATGGTGACGTTAATATCTTTGCCTTCCTCATCAGTCAAAACCGCGATAGTATCATCAATAGTGAAATCGCCTTCATCAACGATAGATTTAACCTTTGCTGTTCCTTCCAAACGGAATGGAGCCATAATCTTCAAAGGCTGATGATTCTCTTCCACCTCTCCTAACCAATAAGAAGCTTTAACTTCATCACCAACCTTTGCAAGAGGTACAAAATGCCATTTTCTCTCTCTATCCAACGGATAAGTATAATCTCCGCGTTTGAGGAAAACGCCGTCCATTTTATCCAAGTCGTTCTGCAAACCATCATAGTTCTTAGAAAGCATACCTGGACCCAAAGTCACTTCAAGCATATGGCCAGTAAATTCAGCTTCTGCTCCCACTTTCAGTCCACGTGTACTTTCAAATACTTGCACATAAACCTGAGAGCCTACCACCTTAATCACCTCTGCCATAAGTCTGTCACCTCCAGTTAAGATATAACATATCTCATTCTGTGCGACAGGACCATCTACGTTCAGGGTCACCATGTTGGCAATTACCCCACTAACAGTTCCTTTTGTTGCCATATATAGTCAATTTATTTTTATCAAAATTCTTCAGGTACTCTTACCTCATCCTTTAGAGATGAAATAATATTTCTGAACATCTGATTACCCTTTTCTTTATCAAGAGTCAACCAACGCTCTATAATATCTGTTTGTAAGAGAAAAACATACAAGCGTTCCAAAGTGAAATAGTCGAAGAAAGTCTTATCTTCCATCCACTTCCAACGCATCTGGTCAAGTTTCTTCTCACGTTCTACCAGTTCTGTAATTTCTGAGATTTTAACCACCTGATCCATATAGTCCACTTCACTAGAAAGGCCGAAATCCCTAGCATTTGAAGTTCTCAATGCCTTACAAATTTCAGTATCTCCGACAATCAGAGGATTAACATCCATTTTAAATTTTCTAGCGGTAAGCGCAACCAAAATATTGTTTACATTTAGATTATATTCAAACCAAGAAGAAACGAAAGCATCTCCACACTTCATGGCATGGTCATAATACATGGCAGCCAATCTATCTACGGCCAAGATTCTACTTTCGGCAAAAGAATCATCCGTAAGAAATAAAGTAATATATTGGTTGAGATATGCAGGAAGAACATTGGGGGTAAGTATCTTACCTTCTTCTTGAATCTGGTGGATTATCTCTAGTATGGTCTCAGCAGAAAAATTGCCACGTTCATCTATAGCAGCCTCCCTGTTCTTAAGAAGAGACAACACATTATCATTGTCGAATTTAAGAAAGAATAAATCCACCAACTTTTTATCTTCTTCTGTAAGATATGGATAGAACTCTGTCTTAAAATCAGCAACAGAATACCTGAGTTTATTATCCTCTAAAGTTAATTCAGGCAAGCCAGTAACTAAGTAATAGTATTTACTCATAGTACTAGCATTTAAATTATTTAAATAACAAGTCTACTAACTGTGGACGTAAGAAATCCTTCAAATAGTTTACAAACTCCTCTTCACCAAAATTCACTTTATACGATCCATCAGCAGGAGACACTGAGAACAAAGTCTTCAAACCGTTAACTTGTTCTATTTTCACACTCTTATCCAGCAAATCTTTTGCTTGTGCAGAGAAAAATGATTTTAAACCTGCAGCATCTTTAGTCGAAATAACAAGAGGTTCTGTAGCAGACCATTTCTGAGCCAAAGAAACAATAAACTTGTTAAGGAAATCCTTATTCTCCGTGAAAGCTTTCACATCTGTATTTACAATCTTATCGGTGAGGAGATTCGTAACTTCAGATTTCAATGCATTCACAGCCTGACCTGTGTAAAGTTTCAACTCAGATTTGGTATTCTCTGATAATTCATTCGCAGACTTCTTAGCTGCTTCTAATATCAATTCAGCCTCATTTTTCGCTTCTGCAACAATCTTTGAAGCTTCCTCTTGAGCCTTGGTAATAAGTCTTTGGGCTTCCTCATTACCTTTCTCTACGCCTTCGCGATAGATCTTATCGGTCAATTCTTGAATTTTGTTTTCCATATCAATTTAAGGAATTTATTTATTATTTACTATTTTATTATTTCGCATGGATATATTAGACCCTGCTAAGTTAATAATTTTTTTTTTAAAAACATTACATGTGGAATAAAAGAATTTCAAAAAATCTTTTTTAAACCATTAATAAAGAAATATAGGACAAATGCTTTGTGTCTGTAAAATAGAACTTACAAAATGAGGTATTTGTTGCTAATCATGTTATAATTTAGCAACTATAATAGTTCTACAACTAAGAAGTAGAATTTCAGATAATCTATAAAAAAGGCGGGTGGACTCCCTGTTGGAATCCACCCGCTCTAGCAAGACGGCAGCTACCTACTCTCCCACCCGTCAGGGCAGTACCATCGGCGTAGGCGGGCTTAACTTCTCTGTTCGGGATGGGAAGAGGTGGAACCCCGCCGCAATAGCCACCTCAATAA
>JAFRTL010000002.1 GCA_017427065.1 Bacteroidaceae bacterium
GTCCATATCACCCAAGTGATCCTCATCACCCAGAATATCAGAAAGCACCACATACTTGTCACTCTCAGAGTCCTTAATCAGACCCATCGCGATACCAGATACAGGTTTCTTCATCTTCACACCAGCATCCATCAGTGCCAATGTACCAGCACAAACAGTAGCCATAGAAGAAGAACCATTGGATTCCAAAATATCAGAAACGACGCGAACAACGTATGGATAATCTGCAGGAATCTGACCCTTCAGAGCGCGCCATGCCAAATGTCCGTGACCAATTTCACGACGACCAACACCACGCTGTGCTTTTGCCTCACCTGTTGAGAATGGAGGGAAGTTGTAGTGAAGCAGGAAGCGCATCTTGCTGCGATCCAGTACATCATCCACAATCTTTTCATCCAACTTCGTACCCAGTGTACAGGTAGAAAGTGACTGTGTCTCACCACGGGTGAAGATAGCTGATCCGTGAGGACCAGGCAGTGGGCTCACTTCGCACCAGATAGGACGGATCTCAGTAGGAACGCGGCCATCCAGACGCTTGCCCTCATCGAGCACGCAGCGACGCATGGCATCACGCATTACATCGTGGTAATAGCGATCCATCATTGCCTCCTTCTCTGCAAGCTCATCTTCGGTAAGGTCGGCATGAGCGGCAGTATACTGCTCCTTGAAGTCAGCCAGAATCTTGTCGAATGCCTCAGCACGTGCATGCTTGTCTAATGCCTGCTTCGTGATGTCGTAAGCTGGTTGATACAATTCCTTCTTCATCTGTGCACGCAGGTCCTCGTCATTTGTCTCATGACAGTACTCGCGTTTAACGGTAGAACCTACCTCTTCTGCAAGTTCCATCTGAGCCTTACACATAGTCTTGATAGCTTCGTGACCAGCTTTCAATGCACCAAGGAGGTCTAACTCAGAAACCTCACTCATCTCACCTTCCACCATCATGATATTCTCGTAGGTAGCACCCACCATGATGTCCATGTCAGCATTCTTCAGCTGCTCGAAAGTTGGGTCAATCACGTACTGACCATCAATGCGAGCTACACGAACCTCAGAGATCGGACCACCAAAAGGAATGTCGGAAACAGCCAAAGCTGCAGAGGCAGCCAGGCCAGCCAATGCGTCAGGCATGTCCACGCCATCGGCAGAGAAGAGGATGATGTTTACGTAAACTTCTGCATGGTAATTGTCTGGGAAGAGTGGGCGCAAAGCGCGGTCCACCAAGCGGCAAGTCAGAATTTCATAATCTGAAGCCTTACCTTCACGTTTTGTGAATCCGCCAGGAAAACGGCCGAATGCAGAAAACTTTTCCTTATACTCCACCTGCAACGGCATGAAATCTGTTCCGGGAACTGCATCTTTTGCGGCACAAACAGTAGCCAGCAGCATAGTGTTTCCCATGCGCAGCATAACAGCGCCATCTGCCTGTTTTGCCAGCTTTCCCGTTTCGAGTGTGATGGTTCTTCCATCAGGTAACTCGATTGTCTTAACGATTGGATTAATCATAAAATGTTTTTCTATTTCTTTTAATACATCAAAAAATTCGCGCAAAGATACATAATTAATTTGGAAAAGCACTATCTTTGCAGCTGATTTTTAGGAATATTATAGAAATGAAGAAAATGTTTATCATGGCGCTAACACTTATAGCGTTTAGCGCATGCAATAATCAGCCTACATCAGGCGGTAGTTTCAAAGTTGAAGGTGAGATAAGTGGTGCTGAGGGAAAGGTGTTGGTATTCGAGCATTCTGGCTTGCAGGGTATTCAGGCATTAGACTCTGTTAAGTTAGGCGCCAACGGTACTTTCTCATTCAGTCAGCCCTGTCCGGAATCTCCTGAATTTTATCGTTTGCGTATGGGTTATGATGTTATCAATCTTGCAGTAGATTCTACTGAAACCATCACTGTGAATGCTGCAGCCGATAAGTTTGCAACAGGGTATAATGTAGAAGGTTCTGATGATTCACAGAAAATCAAGGAGCTCACGCTGAAGCAGATCGAAATGCAGAATAAGGTGGATGTCCTTGCCAATGCTTTACAAAACGATCAGATACCTGTAGGAGTTTATCAGGATAGCGTGACGAACATCGTTAACCGTTACAAGGAAGATTTGAAGAACAATTATATCTTCGAGGCTCCTAATAAGCCTTATGCCTATTTCGCTCTATTCCAGCAAGTAGGGCAATATACACTTTTCGATCCATTGGCTAGTCGTGAAGACATGCGTGTGTTTGCTGCTGTAGCAACCAGTTTATATACCACCTATCCAAATGCTGCTCGTTCTCAGAATCTTTACAATATCGTTATTAAGGGTATGCAGAACGATCGTCGTGCTCAGGGACAGGAGATCCAGTTGCCTTCTGAGGCTGTGATGGAGTCTGGCTTAATAGATATCAGCCTGCGTGACCTTAGTGGAAATGTTCATAAGTTGTCTGAGCAGAAAGGAAAGGTAGTGCTGGTAGATTTCACTGTATACCAGAGTGATTTCAGTGCTGACCATAATTATATGTTGCGCGAAATCTATGATAAATATCATGACCGTGGTTTTGAGATTTACCAGATTTCCTTGGATTCTAATGAACATTATTGGAAGCTTACTGCCGACAATTTGCCTTGGATTTGTGTGCGTGATGCTAATGGCGTGAACTCTACCAACGTCTCCTCATACAATGTACAGTCTGTACCTACCATCTACCTTATCAATCGTGATGGAGAACTTCATGCCAGTACAGAAAGCACGCTTGAAGCAGCTGTTAAGAGTCTATTGTAAAGAGGATTATAGGATGATATTTATCCAAAACATGTTATAGAGCATATCGTTTTTTTTGATTTGATGCTTTTTTAGGCTTATATTTGCACCGTGAAAGTTCGGAAAGAGGGTTCCAACATGTGAAGCATGTTGGAATTCTTTTTGTTTTATTTTTGTTTTTGAAAGTATAATAATAAAATAGAATAAGGAGGATTATATGGCTTATATGTCACAAGAGGGCTATGACAAACTGGTGGCCCAATTAAGACGCATGGAGGCGGTGGATCGTCCTCGCGTTATAGAAGCTATCAGGGAGGCACGCGACAAGGGCGACCTTTCTGAGAATGCTGAGTATGACGCCGCCAAAGAAGAGCAAGGCATGCTGGAGAGTAAAATCAATGAACTGAAGCAGATTATTGCTGATGCCAAGATTATTGATGCCTCAAAACTGAAGACCGATGCAGTGCAAATTCTTAATAAGGTAAAACTTAAGAATTTGAAGAACGGTGCTACGATGTCTTATACCATCGTATCAGATACTGAAGCCAATCTGAAGCAAGGTAAGATTTCTGTAAACACGCCAATTGCGAAAGGTTTGCTGGGCAAGAAGGTTGGCGACCAAGTAGCAATTAAGGTTCCTAGTGGTATTATCAACTTGGAAATATTGGACATCTCATTCTAAACATTTTTACGTATGGCAACAATATTCAGTAGAATCGTGGCAGGTGAGATTCCTTGCTACAAGATTGCAGAAAACGAGAAGTTTTTCTCTTTCCTGGATATCAATCCATTGGTAAAGGGACATACCTTGGTCATCCCCAAGCAGGAAGTTGACTATATCTTCGACTTGAGTGACGAAGACCTTGCTGAGATGACGGTTTTTGCCAAGAAAATAGCTGTGGCCGTGAAGAAGGCGTTCCCTTGCCGTAAGGTCGGTATGGCTGTTTTGGGTCTAGAAGTGCCTCATGCGCATATTCATTTGGTGCCTATGCAGACTGAGAAAGATTTGATTCTTTCTAATCCAAAACTTTCACTCCCTGCTGAGGAGATGGAAAAGATTGCAGCGGCCATCCGTGCACAACTTTAATAAAAAAGGTGGGAAACGACATCCCACCTTCTTTTTTTTGTCAAAACCCTAATCTTTCCTCTATACAAACTCGTCTCCGAATTTAATCTGCACATCGTTCACGTATTTTCTGATGGCACTCTCATTGTCTTTCTTACAAATCAGTAGCACATTGTCGCTCTCTGCCACCAGATAGCCTTCCAGATCTTCTATCACCGCCAGTTTATCCTTTGGCATTACCACGATATTATTACTGCTTTTATGAAAAGAAGCCTTGCCTTTCAGCGCTACATTAGCTTTCTTATCCTTAGGAGATAAATCGTAGAGAGAGCCCCAGGTTCCCAGATCCGACCACCCAAAATCACCTAAGGCTACGATGACATTATCGGCTTTCTCCATCACGCCATAGTCTATGGAAACATTTGGACAAGCTGGGAAGATGAGGTCGATGAAAGCTTGTTCTTCGGAAGTGCCATAAACTTCGGGGTTGGAGGCCAACTTGTTGGTCAGTTCAGGTAGTGCCTGCTCTAAGGCGGCGATGATGCTGTTCACGTTCCACATAAAGAGACCTGAGTTCCAGTAGAACTCACCGCTCTCCAAGAAGACCTTCGCCAGCTCCAATTCTGGTTTCTCCGTGAAAGTCTTAACACGATAATACTTATCGCGCACATGCTCAGCTATCTGAATATAGCCATAGCCCGTTTCTGGACGGTTTGGTCGTATACCCAATGTGATAAGTTTATCAGTTGTTGCTGCCATTTCCAGACCGCTTCTGATAGCTTCCAGAAACTCTTGTTCCTTCAGAATCAAGTGATCACTTGGAGCCACCACAATGTTGGCATTAGGGTTGATGGCCCTTATGTGATATGAAGCCCATGCGATACAGGGAGCCGTATTACGTCGCATAGGTTCTAGCAAGATTTGGTTCTTGCTGATCTCAGGCAATTGTTCGCAGATAAGGTCGGCATACGCCTCGTTGGTTACGAAAAAAATATTTTCCGTAGGTATGACCTTATTAAATCTGTCGAAAGTTTGTTGTAAGAGAGAGCGTCCTGTACCAAAGAAATCCAGGAACTGCTTAGGGAGCGTTTTGCGGCTGATAGGCCAAAAACGGCTGCCTATACCACCACACATGATTACACAGAAATTATCTTTATTCCCCATAATTATCTTTAGTCATTAAAATTTATGCTAATATACATCATGTTTTTATGATTAAAAAACTTTTTAGGATAAATTTCCTTTTTTATTATTTTTTGTCATAAAGTATTGCCGTTTCAGAAAAAAGCCTTATCTTTGCACCCGCATTCCTGCAATGCCCAGATGGCGGAATCGGTAGACGCGCTGGTCTCAAACACCAGTGGGGCAACCCATCCCGGTTCGACCCCGGGTCTGGGTACTGAGTCGGAGTTTTCTTGTTGAGGCTCCGACTTTTCTTTTTCCTCCCCACGCAACTTACTTGTTTCTTGAAAGATAAGGTCAAGCACTTTGTTGTAGTTCTTGGTTCGATAATTTTCACCATCAAACTCAATCTTATCGAAAAACATCGAACCAATAAGTTTGCACTTGGTTTTTACAGGTGCATCCGTCATAATTTTAGTTAAATTGTTGATGAGACTAACAGAAAAGTCGATTTTCTCTCTCATTCCTTTACCTTCGTTAGAAAGTAATGTTATTTGTCTATCGAGTTCATTAATATCCTTGTCATAACGCACAGATATGCGTTTGTAAGCATCGTCTGTTATTGTTCCACTGAAATACTTGTTTTCGAGACTCTCGCGCATCTCTTCAATCTTCTCTTTCTCTTTACGCAAAGCCTCAACATCACGTTGCTGCTCCTTTTTATGCTCACTATGCAAGTCTTGGAGTATTTCGTTGTAGAGGCATAATACTGCCTCATTTGGCTTTAGTCTGCCTACAAACTTAGCAAATCCTTTGTTAACTATGTCTGCACTTTTACGCAGATGCTTACCATCATGTGAGCAGTGGTAATATGTGTATTTGCCACCATTGCCTTTGCTTGTAGAGCCTGTTAGAGAATGACCACATATAGGACAAATAAGGTACTTCCTAAGGAATAAATCGGGGTTTATTGTCTTGCTCAGTTTAGGCGTTTTCTTGCGTTTACCGTCCAATATCTCTTGCACCTTATTGAAAGTTTCTCTATCTATAAGTGGTTCGTGTATTCCCACGACTATCTGCTCTTTCTCGTCTTTATATGCCGGAACCTTTATGAGTCCTATATAGAAGATGTTTCTCAGCATCTCAAGGAAGGAACTCTCAGGGATTGATGGACATACTCTTCGCCTAATACTGCAAGGAGCCTCAGCACCTTTCGCTACTTCTCTGAATGCTTCACGTACTAAACTCGCTTTTGGCTCGTCTATTTCTACGTGAGTATCGTGTTTGCTTATGCGGACGTTTTTGTAGCCTCTTGGGGCTTTATTGGCGCATCTACCTTTCTTTAAGTTTCCGCGTATTCCATCAATAGTTGCTTTTGCACGACTTATATTGTCACCTTGCGCCATTCCAATATATACGCCAAGGTTTGTCGCCCAACTTGCTGAGTTATAGTCAAGAGGTTCTTCTATGGAGTTAACCTCTACACCTAATTTCCTCAATGTACCCATATTTTCGCAAGCACTAAATAAGTCTCTTGAGTATCTGTTCCAACGCAGTACAAGCAGTTTATCAACTTGCCCTTTGTGCCCACGAATATATTTCATTATTCCTTGAATAACCGGCCGTTTCTCAAATGTCTTACCGCTTTCATCTTCTCGATGAGGCACATCTATAACATTGTAACCATTACGTTTGCAATAATTCATAAGACGTTCCTCTTGAACATCTAAACTTGTTCCCTCTGCTTGTTCATCTGAACTTACCCTACAATAAATAATTACATTCATTTGTTTCCTGTATTATTCCCCTTATTTTCATTCTCTATTTCTGCTACTGTATACAGAAATTCTCTAATCATTTTGATTTCTTCGTCAGTGTATTTCCTTTCTCCTTTGTTTAGAATCTTTTTACATTCTAAAATTGTTAACATTATCTGTATTATATTACACTGTGTCATGGTTGACACTTATTGAGGCCTATAATAGGCGTGTCGGATTAATTCCCTTCAGTGCAAATATACAAAAAAAATAATTAAAAATTGCAAAAAATATTAAATTATTTTAGGATAAGGCTTTGGCACTTGCGTATCGTGTTGACACTTGTACCTGTTATCTTCGCTATATTTCGTAGGCTGTAGCCCTTACGTAGCAAACGGATTTCTTCTATATACTGCTCTCTCATAACATCGTCAGGCTTCTTGTAGCCCTCTTTACGCCCAACTTTACCGCCATTGGCTCTGTAGTTCTTATAACCGCTCTCGACACGTTCACGGATGGTCTTACGTTCCATACGTGCCACCTCTGCCAAGATGGTGATGAGGAACTGAGACATAGGGTTAACCTCACCATTTTCGGTCAGTGTCTCGATGCCGTAGTTTTGGATGTAGAGACTAATGCCTAACCTGTTGAACTGCTCGATAACCTCCAACACTTGTAATGTGTCACGACCGAGGCGGCTGAGTTCTGTCACTGCCACCTTATTTATATGATGGGCTTGAACGTACTCCACCATGCGGCTCAGTTCCTTACGCTCACTATTCCGCTTTACTCCGCTGACCTTCTCCGAGAAAACAGCCTCAACAATCCATCCGTTACGATGAGCAAGGGCGGTAAGTTCATTCACTTGACGGTCATAGTCTTGTACGTTGGTGCTAACTCGTGCGAAGATACAAATTCTATCCATAATTGATATATACGTTAATTGTTTGTTCTACAAAAATACAAAAAAGTTAAGAAACATCAAAATATAATTAACTTATTTTCTAATAATTCTGAAATTATTTGTATTTTGCGGCAATTTCTATTATATTTGCAGTAAAAAAATCAGATGGGAAAGATGTTGGCAGATAATGTTAGACTTATATGCAAGGAACAAGGTAAGCAACTTAAAGAATTGGCAGCAGATATGGGGATAGACCCGGCATCCTTGACGAGGGCATTGAATGGTAATGCTCGCCTTGATACGCTTCAGAAGATTGCTGCCGCCTTGGGTGTGTCAATGAAGAGCCTATTTGAGCCATTGGATGATGTTGAGGGCTTTATCCGGATTCAAGGTGAATTATATAAGTTTAACAGTAGAACTGAATTAGATAAATTACTAAATAATAATAAACAATGAAATATTATAAGTTATTTATATTCTTGATTTCAAGCACAATACTTTTTGTGGCTTGTGGTTCGCTAAAAAAGCCTGTTATACAACAAAACGAACCGCTTACATCATATAAATATTTCTATATTACTCCTACAACAGAATTGACTTCAGGTACAGGTGGAGTGTATGGAGGTCAATATGGTGTCTATGGGGGAAGTTCAACTAAAACTATCAACCCAAGTGATATCATTGCGGGAACTTTACTGAAACAAGGTTTCATCCGATTGCCTGAGTTAGACACGCAGTTATTAAGTGAAACTCTTCTTGTAAATTATGGAGAGAGTGGTAGGCGAAGTCTTAATCTTGGTTATTCCATCGAAGTCACAATTCAGTTCTTGGCTGCTCAAACTCATTCTGTTGTATGCATTTGTACTGCGGAAGGACAAGGTTCTACAGAGGCAGATGATATAAGAATTGCGATTAATCGTGCTCTTTCACCTCTCTTTGAGTAGCAGGATTATCTTTTATAATAAACTGACACAAATGTATCAATGATTTCAATATGATTTATTGATTTCATTGATACATTTTTAATATGACACATTATTACATCTATACCAACAAGTTAGTGTTCCTTTAACGTTGCCGGTAAAGGGGGTTGTTATAACCCTACGAGCGACCGAGAATATGCTTCCAACAGGTATCTATCTCATGGCTTTGAAAATGAATAACATTCTCTAAGAAGTGAAAAAACATACCTTCAAGAGTAGCCTCATCAATGAGAATCAGAGGCGAATAGACAATACCTCTACGTTCTACGTAGTGCTTGATGTCCTCGGAATTCAGATGTACCTCTGTACGAAAAAGCCTCTTGGGATTACCATAGTGCTCTAATATATATTGTTTGTCAGAAGCGTTGCTGATTTCCGCAGCCTTATCATAAGTTTGTACTGTTATGCCCTTAGTTTTGTCTTTGATGGCATTACGCTGCTTGATGGTTACTGTCTTATACTTGTCTTGCTTGTTTAGGCTACCGCTTGTCGTATAGGTGATTTCTGCTCTATCCTCGTCTCGGTCTGTGATACGTTTGCCATTTAAGATGGTGGAAACATTCTTTTTGTGGGCATATGCCTTAACAAGTGGACTGATGGCAAACGGAGTATCAAGGCATAAATCAAGGCTCGTCACATTGTGAAACGTCAGCCCTAATCTTTGCTCAATGTAAGTCAGAGCGTGAAAATCATCCGTATAGAGTGTTTCGTTGTTGAGGCTCATCCATACTTTTCGCAATCCGTTGGTGTGAGTGTTGCTTTGTTCGTCACCTCGTGCGAGGTTGAATTTTATGTAGCCCCATTCTATGTCTCGTTTGCCGTTCCATAGTCTAATGGCATATACGTTATCATAATAGCGTCCCTCAATGCGGTAAAGTCTGAACTCGTTCAAATCAAGACACTCGCCAAAGGCGAGGGTATTAAGTTTGTCGTAGTAGTAAGGATGCACGACTTCGTAGCAGATAGTCAGAGCATCGATTTGAATAGGTCTTTTACATACTCGTTTCATTTTGTTGGTTATTACTCTCGTTATTATCGTTTGGGCGATATGGTATGGTTGCCCAATACTGACGCATTGCGTCACTGATTGCTTGTTTGTGGGTCTCACTATGTGAGCGACCTCTCAATTTCTGTGAGATACGCATCTTGGTATCGTCACTTAAATCTCTAAATTGTCGTTTCATATTATTTAATTTTAATATAAATAGTAGTAAAGTAAAAAAAGTTAGAATAGTAAGGTAATATATTTCTTGAAAACTTCCGGAATTATAGGAAGAACAGTTTTATACCTACTAAATAGTAATTTTAATTAAGCAATAAGGGATACAACCCCCCCCTGTTAGAAATGGTATTCCACCCTCCTTATGGTGGTTATGTGTGTACCATCGGTGGCATTGTTGGGTCAGGAATGTCTTTGCGCAACTCCCAAATCAAATCAAGGTCGCGCAAAAAATGGTTCGAGAATAGAACGGTTAAGGGTACGATAAAACGGAGAGTTTTGCTCTCCGTTTTTCTTTTTGTTATTTTCGAAAGAAGAAATACCAAATGATTATGGCCTGCACAAGGATAATTGCAGGAATACCATACTTGAACTTCTTGTGTTGTGTCTTGTGATGCCATACTATCATGCCCAACCATGCTCCGATGCTGCCACCAAGCACAGCAAGCATCAATAGTGCTGCCTCTCTGATTCGCCATTTGGAACGCTTGGCTTTCCATTTGTCCAAACCATAGGTAAGGAAAGTTGCCACATTGATGATGGCAAGGTATTGCAGGGCGATGTCTAATGGGATGTCTATCATAGTATCATTTTTTGAACATCATACTTATTTTCCAAACTCTCGTGCTATCCTGCCAAGGGCTTCATCGAGCAGAGAGGTAGGGACTCCGAGGTTCATACGGACAAAACCTTCGCCGCCAGGCCCGTATGAGGCGCCGTTGCTGAGGATGACTTTAGCACCGTCTTTAAAGCGATTCATCAAATCAGTCTGTGGCAATCCTAAAGAGCGACAGTCAATCCACATCAGGAACGAAGCACTGGGGCGGAAGGCAGTCATGCCCATCTGATTCTCCGAGAAGAAATCAAGTGTCCGTTGCACATTTCCTTCGATGTAATGCTTCAAGGCCTCAAGCCATCGAGTGTCGTTTCGATAGGCCGCAATGGTGGCCACGATGGTTGGGATGGATGCCTCTTCCATCTTACAATTCTCTAAGGTTTCTGTATATCGCTCACGTAATTCTTGGTTTGGTATCACACAATAGGCAGTACCCGTGAGACCAGCTAAGTTGAACGACTTGGTAGGTCCAGTGAAAATCATTCCTACACGAGTTGCTGCCTCACTTACGCTGCAGAATGGGAAATGCTGCACGCCATAGAGAGTGAGGTCGGAATGAATCTCGTCAGATACTACGATAACTCCGTGACGATCGCAGATGTCGGCTAGTTGCACTAAGGTTTCACGTTCCCAATGGATGCCACAGGGGTTGCTGGGGTTGCATAGCACCAGCATTTTGGTGCGGTCGTCAATGAGTTGTTCCAATGCCTCGAGGTCCATTTTGTAATGCTCACCTTCCAGGATCATAGGGTTATCTACCGCCACTCGTCCCAATCGCTCTATGTAGAGTCTGAAATGGTCGTATACAGGAGGCTGAACGATAATCTTATCCCCAGGCTGTGTGAAGGTGAGATAAGCCTGGTTCATGCCAGTGATCACTCCAGGGACGTAGTTTATCCATTCACGTTCCACTTGATAACCATAGTAGTTTTTCTGCCACCCTGCAATGGCATCATAGAACTCTGGCGGTATGTTGGTATAGCCCAGCACATCACGGTCGATGCGGGCTTCAAGGGCTGCCTTTACGAAGGGATCTGTACCAAAATCCATATCAGCGATCCATAAAGGTACCTCGCCATTGGTGGCTCTGCCATATCTGATGCTCCAAGTGCCATCGCGGTCGATACGTTTGTCGAAATCAAACGTCTCTGTAGAGGTGGCAGCGGCGCATGAAGCCAGCGCTATTCCCAGCGAACTGGTGGGAAGCACTGAAGTGACACCTGCTGCTGCCAATCCTTTGATGAAATGACGTCTTTTCATAAGTCAGTTGGTATTTCTTCCAGTGCACCCGTTTCAGAATCGATGATAAAACCACGCACCACTATATCCTTCGGAACAAGGGGGTGCGTTTTGATGGTCTCTACAGTTTTGCGAACTGATTCTGGCGTGTCCTTAAAACCTTCCAGCCAATGATGCAGATCGATGCCACACTTCTGGATGGTGTCGAGTGTTTCATCTGTCACTCCACGATCCAACATCTGGTGATGGAAGTGATCAAAACTCATGTGGCAGGCTCCGCAATGAGAGTGTGCCACCACCATGATTTCTTCCACACCCAGTTCGTAGATGGCCACGATGAGGCTGCGCATCGCAGAGTCGAAGGCTGAGATTACCAAACCTCCTGCGTTCTTGATGATCTTGGCATCGCCGTTCTTTAGTCCCAGCGCTGCTGGAAGCAGCTCTGTGAGGCGTGTGTCCATGCAACTCAGCACTGCCAGTTTCTTGTCAGGATATTTATCCGTCAGATACTGTTCATAACCCTTCCGAGCCACGAACGTCTTGTTATAGTCAATAATCTGGTCTATCATAGTTTTATATTTATTTAATAGGTGTTAGATATTTGCTTCTTAAGTAGTTCGCAAAGATCCGTGCCGCACTTTCTACTTTAGCAGCACACGGACGGATTTTGTAGTATTCGGCAGTGCGTGGAGAAGCCACATAACTCGACTGAGCCTTTTCAACCCCTTTGAGTCCTAGGATCTCAGCGCAAATCAGACTGCCGTTGTCAGCCTTGGATTGCGCCAGCAATTCCTGTACCACCTTGTAGCAGGCCGACTTCCCCTCACGGTCGTTCCCCTCAATCTGTCCGCAGTCCAAGCCCACCAACATCACGATGCCAGACACAGCACCACACATCATGCGCATACGCCCCACGCCGCCTCCAAATCCGGCAGCGATACGTTTTGCCATCAGATCGTCAAGACCATATAAGTCGGCAAATGCTGCCACCACACTCTGGCAGCAGCCATAGCCCGCCATGAAGTTCTCTACGGCTCGGCCTACACGCTCTTCCAAATCTTGTTCATTGAGTCTCATATCCTGTTTTGTAATGATTGTTTGCCAAAGTTATAAAGAAATACAGACAATGTCAAATAGGTATGGCAAATAGCTTGCTAAAAATTGAAAATACTGAAATAAAAGTTTGCATAATTCGGTTTGTTTCACTACATTTGTCATTCATTAAGCTAACTAATTTTTTTAAAATCAAAGAGAATATGATTTATTCAACTGAAGTGAAAAACATGTGTAGCGTCTGCAAGGGCGCTTATCATGGTCCTGCACCCATTCCCGAGGAGGGCAAGTGGATTCAGGCAAAGGAAATTAAGGACATCTCTGGTTACACACACGGTGTTGGTTGGTGTGCTCCTCAGCAGGGAGCCTGCAAGCTGAGCCTCAATGTGAAGGATGGCGTGATTCAGGAAGCTCTTGTAGAGACTATTGGTTGTACTGGTATGACTCACTCTGCTGCTATGGCCAGTGAGATTCTGCCTGGAAAGACCATTCTTGAAGCACTGAATACCGACTTGGTATGCGATGCCATCAATACCGCTATGCGTGAGTTGTTCTTGCAGATTGTTTACGGCCGTACTCAGAGTGCTTTCTCAGAGGGTGGTTTGGCTATCGGCGCTGGTCTGGAAGACCTCGGTAAGGGTCTCCGTTCTCAGACTGGTACACTCTATGGCACAGTAGCCAAGGGTACCCGTTATCTGGAACTCACTGAAGGTTACATCACCAAGCAGTACCTCGATGCTAACAATGAGGTTTGCGGTTATGAGTATGTACACCTCGGCAAGATGATGGAAGCCATCAAGAACGGTATGGACGCTAATGAGGCTTTGAAGAAGTTTACCGGCTCTTACGGTCGTACGACTGAGGAGCAGGGTGCTGTGAAGGCTATTGACCCACGTAAAGAATAAGGAGGACGCGACTATGATTAGAAAAGTACAATTCGAAAGTCAGGAGCGCCGTATCAACCAGGTTCTGGCAGCTCTGAAGGAAAATGGCATCAACAGTATTGAAGAGGCCAATGAGATTTGTGATAAGGCTGGGGTAGATCCCTATTTGATGTGCGAGGAAACTCAGCGTATCTGCTTTGAGAATGCCAAGTGGGCATATGTTTGCGGTGCTGCCATCGCCATTAAGAAAGGCGTGAAGACTGCTGCTGATGCAGCCGAGGCTATCGGTATTGGTCTGCAGAGCTTCTGTATCCCTGGTTCAGTTGCCGACGATCGTAAGGTGGGTATTGGTCATGGTAACTTGGCTGCCCGTCTGCTCCGCGAAGAGACTGAGTGCTTTGCCTTCTTGGCAGGTCACGAGTCATTCGCAGCTGCTGAGGGTGCCATCAAGATTGCTGAGATGGCCAATAAGGTACGTAAAAAACCGCTTCGCGTGATTCTGAACGGTCTTGGAAAAGACGCTGCACAGATTATCAGCCGTATCAATGGTTTCACTTATGTACAGACTCAGTTTGACTACTACACTTCTGAACTGAAGATTGTTCGTGAGGTACCTTATGGCAACAATCCTAACCGTCTGAAGGTGAAGTGCTATGGTGCTGACGACGTACGCGAGGGTGTAGCTATCCTGTGGCATGAGAATGTTGACGTGTCTATTACAGGTAACTCTACCAACCCAACTCGCTTCCAGCATCCAGTAGCTGGTACTTACAAGAAGGAGCGCGTGCTTGCTGGCAAGCCTTACTTCTCTGTAGCATCTGGTGGTGGTACGGGTCGTACATTGCATCCAGACAACATGGCTGCCGGTCCTGCTTCTTATGGTATGACTGATACACTGGGTCGTATGCACTCTGACGCTCAGTTCGCAGGTTCTTCTTCTGTTCCTGCTCACGTTGAGATGATGGGCTTCCTGGGTATTGGTAATAACCCAATGGTAGGTGCAACCGTAGCTATCGCTGTGGCCATCGACTTGGCACTGAACAAGAAGTAATTTACCTCTGTTCTTAGATAAATGAAAATCCCCAGCCTTATGGTTGGGGATTTCTTTTTGTTAGATCTCGAAGTCCAGACAGCTACGCTGCACCGTGTAAGGGCGAACCTTGCCGTTGGCTACTGCCACGTGTGCAGGATGCTTGGCATATCCCTTCAGGGCTTCCTCACTTTCGAGGGTACTGTCGAGCATCACATCGGCATTTGATGATGCCAGACGTCCGTCGATGTGTACTTTCACATCCAATAATCCAGGAACTTGGCCTACCAGACCTTCCAAACCGGCCTTGATGCCAGCTTTCACTTGCTGTTTCTCTTCCTCAGAGAGTTCTGGATTCAGTGTCCAGAGAATAATGTGTTTAACCATAACGATATACTATTCAAAAAGATTATTCATGATAGTTGTCTTGTCCATCGCAAAGATATATAAATTCTACCACTCCTCCAAAATAATTACTTGTTTGGCTCTACTACCACTTCCTCCTCCCGATACCTGTCGAAGCCGATGGAAGTGTCCACACCAAGTTCCTTGAAGATGTCGAGAATCCGACTTTGCTCTTTGGGACTTAATCCGAACTTCTCTTGCCCATGCCAGCGGCGGTCGAAGCTGGCACGGCTGCCAAAGCCTGCACGACTGAACAGGGTGCATAGGTGCTTGTGTGGCACTTCATTCCTGAGACGCTCAAAGCCGTAGGCGATGCGCTGGCACTTCTTGACGAGCAGGTAAGGACAGCCCTCGGATGTGGGGGTTACTAACTCGGTGTTTACCACCGTCATGCTGGTCTCCTTGTTGCGTATTTGGAGGTAGTTCTTGTAACGCAGACATTGGTTGCACTGTGGACATGCTGCCAGAGGGCAGACAGTGTTTTGATCTAATTTCAACATAGTAGTCTATTTTTATTAATTAGTTTCTTGTTTTGCTCACACTGTGAACATTTATGCCCACAGTTATGGGCATTTTTGCTCACAGCGATGAACATTTGTGAGCATAGTATAAGGAATGTCGTCAACAATGGAATTGCATTTTGACCTTCACCCTTCACCTTTTGTAAATATAACATTGAATGTCAGTAAGTTAAGTGGGTGAAGGTGAAACCTTTCACCTTCACCTTACCTTCACCCACCTTCACCCTTTAGGCAGCCTTGCGTGGTATTAAAAGGTACTTTTGGCCATGCTTGCTGTGTTGGGAGTCGAATCCCATGAACTTCAATATCTTTCCTATCCTCACACTGGTGTACATGCCTCCTTCGAGCATGGGATATTGCTGCTGTAAATCAGTGACCACATCCTTACAAAGCATCCATCGGCCCTGTTCATCGTCACTTGGCAATCGGAAACAACTTGCTATCATGCTTTCCAAGTCCACATGTTTGAAATAGGGTTGGTTTACTTCCTGTATCCTTGCCACTTCATCGTTGGTAAACCAATAAGGGATTTGTTGTACTTGGAACTCATAAAGCAGTTGGGCATAGAGTTGTTGATAGTCAATGGGTGTCTCGTTATCGATGAACATGCCTTTAGGCACTCTTAGACATAGATAGCGACGACTACCAGTAGGATCGCAAAGCGGATGCTCATCGTTGGTAGTGGCGAGGAAGGAAGCATAGCGCTTTCTATCCTCCTGACTCTTTCCAAAAATTGGCCTTCCATTAACCTTCACCCTTGAGAGTATCTGCTTCAGCTTTCCTTGTTGCGATGGTCCCATGTTGGCAAACTCATCGATATTTACTAAAAGGTTGTGCGTCAATGCCATATCGCTATCGAACTTATTCCCGAAGTTGATATGATCAAGGAAGTAAACCCGCAATTCTGGTGGCAGAAGTCTTACTGCGAAGGTACTCTTTCCACATCCTTGCGAACCAATTAAGACAGGCACACATTCATTGCCATGAAGCATGTCCATCCCCATCCAATGCGCCACTGCAGAACGCAGCCAAGTACTGCACCAATTCAGTTGTTCTGAAGTAAGTCCTGGAATCCTGTTGAATAATCCTGCCACATGATTCTGGCCATCCCAAGCAGGCAGGTGCTCCAGATAATCCTTGATAGGATCATAGTTATTGATAGCATCCGATCCTATATACTCCTCAATATCAGTACGAGGCGACTTCTCATAAAGTCCCTCTTTTTTGGCTTTTCGGACGATGGAATTGAGAGCTTCTGCTGTTAGGATCCTCCATTCGTCCGCTTCATCACTTAGTTTTCTTACCTCAGTCTTTCCACTGAGCACGTTTCGACGGAACTCGTAGTTCTCGTCAAGAAAGCTCTCTATCATGTAGATAGCTCCCTGATTTTCTGTCATTTCTATTTTCATATAAATAAAGAATTAATTGTTAGTATTCATTTCATCTTTAAAACAACAGGTGAAAGTGGGTGAAGGTAAGGTGAAGGTAAAGCCATTCATTTTCACCTACTTAGTCTGTTTACTTTCAGTCACTTACACTATGGAAGTGAAGGGTGAAGGTAAAAGCATGAATCCGTCTTCTGCCTTCTCTCTCTGAAAGCATTGCAAATATAATATAGGAAGATTGCGGTTTACGAATTTTCCCTCTTGTTATGGGCTTTTATAGGGAAAACAGGGAAAATATAGGGAAACACAGGGAAAATCGCAGGGAAAAAGACAGCGAAAGGAATTCGTCACAAGCAAAGGGGGTGTTCGTGTAAAAACCACTTGTACTCTCAAACCATCCCCTTACATTTGCATCAGAAATAAGAACTAATTATATTATTGTTGTATATGAAGACAAACAGACTACACTTTTCGTTAAAGATTTTATTCCTCTTGTCAGGAATAAGCTTCTTACCTGTTTACCAAGCCCAAGCACAAGACATGGTGACTGCTACGGGTGAAAATGGATTGGAGAAGACCGTAAGTTACGACGTAGAAAAATTCACGGACATACGCGACAAGAAACTTGAAGACGTGATCAAGAAAATGCCAGGCATCCAGATGATGAATTGGGGCGGCTCCACCTCCTTTACCTATAATGGTATGCGCATAGAGAAAATCTATGTGAATGGCCTCGATATGCTTGAAGGCAACTATGCACCTATTTATAATATGAAACCCGAGGATGTGGAGCGTTTGGAAATCACAGAAAACCACATGAGCATGAAAATCATGAAGGGTGTGGAGTATAGTGATGCTGCTGCTGTGAACGTAGTGCTGAAAGACCATGCGCAGTCCAATTGGACAGGCTCGGTAAAGGGGGGCTTAGGCTTTTCGCCGCTGTTGGTGAATGCCGATTTCAACGCCCTTAACATCGGACAGAAGATGCAGACCACTGTGCTTTTTAAGGCCGATAATACAGGTCTGGACTTTAGTGGCTCCCTCAACGGCTTTGGTTCAGACTTTGGCTTTTATGATGGAGGCGGACAAGACTACAGCATCAAGGAGTTTCTCAAAGTGAGCCCATCACTTGCCCCACTCTCCAGCGAGCGTACACGCGACAATCGCAGTGGTATTGCCAACATCGGTACCACTTTCAAACTAAATCAGGACTACCAGCTGAACGTACAGCTGACCTACCATACCGACCGTCTCACGGCCTCCAGCTTTGATGAGACCACCTACTACCTCTCTGGCAACGAGACAGTAGTTGATGTGGTGGGCGAAAGTGCCAAATCCAAGCAGCAAGACATACAGGCAGACATCACACTGCTGGCCAATACGGATACCAAGTATCTGCGCAACCAACTGAGCTTTGCCACCCAATGGTCCGACGTGAACAAGAACATCACTGGAGAGCGAGCCAACGACCAGTTGGTAAACACCACCCCGCTGCTTCTCAAGGACGACTTCCTCTATAAGACACATCTGGGAAAGAACATCCTGAGTGTGAAGGCTGATGCAGGTCTCTACCTGCGTCCGCAAGACCTTGAAGTAAAGCGCGAACAACATCCATTCATGCAGCAGATCAAGGCCAACTCCTCTTATGCCAGCATAGGACTCACTTACGACATCAGGTTAAACAACCAATTGAGTCTAAGTCTTAATAGCGGCGTTTCAGAGAACCTGAGAAGCCTGAAGGTGAATCGCTCAGAACTCCCAGGTCTGGAGATGCCCAACATGAAGTCAAAGTTGGATGTATTCAATGCCTATGCAGAGGCCAAGCTCACCTACATGACAGACAAGTTGCAGGCAGAAGTGAGCTTCCCCGTGAAATATGGCGACTATCACCTGACAGACCAGTTGAACAATAACAAGATGAACAAGTCTAAATTCTATCTGGAACCAGAGCTGAATATTAAATACGAGGCCTCCAGCAACCTCTCCCTGGCTTTAGAAGCCCGCTTGGATGTCGATGAAGTGGAACGTAAGAACCTCTATCCGGGCATGATCTTCCAAGACTATCGCATTGCTTCCAAGGGACTCCCTGCCATGAAGAATGAAACGGGAGGCTCCATCGAAGCCAGTGTATCCTACAAGTATCCAGCCGCCTCCTTCTTCGTCAATGGTTCCGTGGAGCATAGTTGGGAGAAAGACCCCTTCGTGAGCGACAAGTCGTTTACCGACCTGTTCATCATCAACGGTCGCCACATCTTGCCAAGCACCTCCAACAATACAGAGTTCAGAGGTGACATAAGCAAGGGTATCAACTTCATGAAAGGTAAGATCGGTATGGAAGTGAGCTATGAAAGAGGTACCTCTAAGATTGCCAGAAACGAGCAGTTTATCCCACTCAACAGCTCCGAATGGATGCTTTCACCTTATATTAATGGTCGTCTTACCTCATGGCTGAACGCCGTTTATCGTCTGGACTTCAACATGAGCAGCGTGAAGGTGAAGGATGCAGACACCTCCTCAAAGTCGAAAGGCTACACACAGTCGCTCGAGCTCATCTTCTCTCCATCGCCTAAGCTCAACTTCAGTGTGCTGGGTGAGCACTACTACACCGAGTTCAGCGATGATGTGTCAAAACACCTTATTCTGGCAGATGTCAAGGCAGAGTACACCATTGATAGCAAGTGGCAACTGATTCTCTCCGCAAAGAACATTCTGAACCAAGACACCTACAACTACACGTTGGTAGATTCACGCGACTTCACCAAGAGCTACACCTCTTATAAGATTCGTCCGCGTAATATTTTGCTGAGCTTGTATTACAAATTCTAAAGAATCATTTATCTTTGCAAGGTCATGAAATGGGAACGTAAAGACATATTGATATTCTTCATCCACGCGGCAGTGATGGTGCTGGTCATCATCCTGCCCGCTGTGGCTACCAGAATTGCCACCGCAGATGGCCATGAGGTGATAGATTCACTTTTCGACTCCATGGAGTATTTCATCCCCCTCTTCACCTTCTACCTAATCAACTATTATTGGCTGGTTCCCCACCACTATTACGAGAACAAGTCGCTGTTTTGGGGGTTGAATGTCCTCCTAGGCATCCTGCTCTCTTTTGGCCTAGAGATGGTCGATGATGGCATCTTCTTTTGGGAAGATCGCCACTTCCATGCAGCGCGCTTCGCCTTCATATTTGCCATCGACGTGGTAACCTATCTGTTGGCAGCCTCCTGCGCTCTGGCCGTACGCTCCATCATGCGCCTGCATAAAGTGGAGCTCCAGCTTCAAGAAGTGAAGCAGCAGAATGCCGAAGCCGAACTGGTATGGCTGAAGAATCAACTGAATCCACATTTCCTCTTCAACACACTGAACAATATCAGCAGTTTGGTGCAGATAGATGCCGATACTGCCCAGAACAGCATCACGCAACTCAGCGACCTGCTGCGCTATGCCCTCTATGAAACCAATAAGCCTGCTGTGGCACTGGCCGATGAAGTGGAGTTTATGGACAATTTCATCCACCTGATGAAGCTCCGTTGCAATGAGAAAGTCTGTGTGGAAACTGATTTTCAGGTACCTGATTCTCCCGTCAGTATCGCCCCTATGCTGTTCATTTCCACGCTGGAGAACGCCTTCAAGCATGGTGTCAGCTCCCACGAAGCCTCTTTCATCAAGGCTGCCCTCCGTGTAGAAGATGCCCAAATTATCTTCACATGTGAGAACAGTAACTTCCCCAAGAAGACGGACGGGCGTACGGGCAAGGGCGTAGGTATAGAGAACCTGCAGCGTCGCCTCCAGTTGCTCTATCCAGAGAGAAGCAACTATACACAAACACTCACAGATGGTGTCTATCGCGTAGAAATCCGTCTTAATCCTTGATGCCTATGGAACCTATCAGATGTATGGTTATAGACGATGAGCCCTTAGCAGTGCAGATGGTGAAATCCTTTATCCTGCGCACGCCGTTTCTGGAGTTCGTGTCCTCTTATACCGATGCCGTAGAGGCACTGGAGGCACTGAAAGCCAATCCGGTGGACCTGCTCTTCCTCGATATTAACATGCCCGACCTCGATGGCATGAGTCTGGCAGCCATGGTGCCGCAGCAGACACGCATCATCTTCACCACCGCCTTCAAGGAATACGCCTTCGAGAGCTATGGCGTCAATGCACTCGACTTCCTGCTGAAGCCCATCAACTATGCCCGTTTCATCGCAGCTGCAGAGAAAGCACGCCAATGGTTCGAACTCACGTCCTCCACGAAGGAAGACGGTCCTGAAGATACACGCAGAAACACCATCTTCCTGCGTGTAGATAACGAACTGAAGCAGATCAGCATCGACCGTATCCTTTATGTCTCAGGCTTGAAGAACTATGTGATGTTCTATCTGGAAGGCGAGAAGCGCCCCTTGGTCACACACCTCACCATGAAAGCGGTGGAAGACATCCTGCCCCCTAAGGACTTCATGCGTGTGCATCGTTCCTACATCGTGGCGCTGCATAAGATCAAGAGCATCGATCGCAACAACACCATTCAGATAGGCGAAGAGTTCATCCACGTTTCCGAAGGCTACCAAGACGCCTTCAACGACTATCTGAAAGCCAATCTTCCCTAAGCTCATCAAAAATAGATAGTACACAACTTTGTATAACACAACGTTGTGTGTTCAAAAAATGTTTCATAAATTTGCGTTATCAATAACGATTAAAATGCTTTTTTATGAAACGAATAGTAGTAATTTGGACATTAGTGGTTTCGATGATGGCAGCATTTAGCGGATGTGTCAATAACGCTTCTTCTTTTGATGAAGTAGTGGCTGCCCGTCGTAGCGTGAGGAGCTATGATTCCACCAAGAAGATTAGTGAAGACCAAGTGCGCACCTTGATTGCCACGGTGCAGGAAGCGCCTTCGTGGGCCAATGTGCAGGCCACACGTTTCTATGCCGTGATGTCGGACGCGAAATTGAAAGAAGCGAAGGCGGCGATGCTGAACAACCAGAATACAGTAGCTGATGCTCCTGTGCTGATAGTGACCACCTATAGACAGGGCGAATCGGGTTTCTTCAGTGGTGAAGCTGCCAATGAGGTGGGTAACGGTTGGGGTGCCTTCGATGCTGGCCTAAGCAATGCCTTCTTAGTGCTCAAAGCGAAGGAGATGGGCTTCGATACCGTGATTATGGGACTGCGTGATGCGAATGCTTTGCGTAATGCTCTGAGCATCCCAAGTGAAGAAGTCATCATGTCGGTAGTGGCGTTGGGCTATGGGAATCAGGAACCTCGACGGCCAGAAAGGAAAGCATTGAATGAGGTGCTGCACATTAAATAAAAAAAAGACAGGCAGGGCTTTTCATCTCGAGAAACCCTGCCTTTGTTGTTGCTTTATGTTACGTCAAATAGAGAGATCTTTGTAAATTAGACGCAGCAAATAGTGAAAAAGTTGCATATCAAGGGTGACTTTTCCGCTATCTTTGAACGTTTTTTCGACGATTTTATTGCGAAAGCCCTAAAATCGTGTTATATTTGACCAAAATAGTCTATTTCTAACACTTTAAATATTATTCATTATGACGAACAGAAGAGATTTTTTAAAGCGTGCATCAGCCCTGACGCTGGGTGCATTGTTTGTAGATGGTATCACCTCTGAGGCTTCTGCCGCTACCCGTAATTCAATGGCGAGCAAAATCTTAGGTTTGCAGACCTATTCACTGGGTCCAGAACTATCACAGCCCGACTTGGCTACAGGCTTGAAGAAGGTGAAGGAGTGTGGCTATACTAATTTGGAGTTGGCTGGTTATCGCGAGGGTAACATCGGACAGGCTCCTGTAGCTGAGTTTAAGAAATTGGCCGATGATGCAGGTTTGACCATCATCAGCTCTCACCTTACCCCTTCAGTACGTGGACAGTATTCTAAGGATAATATCGAGCAGATCAAGGACTTCTGGAAGAAGGCTACCGAGGATCACAACAAACTGGGTGTGAAGTATATGGTACAGCCATCATTGCCACAGTGCAACAGTCTGGAAGATGCTCAGTATGTGGGCGAAGTATTCAATGCTGCTGGTGAAATCGCCAAGCAGGGTGGTATCCAGTTTGGTTATCACAACCACAACTATGAGTTCAACCGCCTGACTGCTGGTGGCACAGAGCCTATCAGCTTCGCTATCCGTGGCTATCGTCCTCCTCAGGGTCAGGAAATGCCTAAGACGGTAGAGGAAATATTCATCGAGAGCACAGATCCAAGCAAGGTGATCTTCGAACTCGACGTTTATTGGACCGTGATGGGTGGCCAGGATCCTGTAGAGTGGATCAATAAGTATGCTAACCGCATCCAGATGCTGCATATCAAGGACCGTCTGGTATTGGGCGACAGTGGTATGATGAACTTCAAGAACATCTTTAATGCGTTCTATAGCCATGGGCATCAGTACTTCTTCGTAGAGATTGAAGATACCCGCAGTGGCAAGCAATTCGACCGCATCAAAGCCAGTGCAGATTTCTTGTTGGCAAGCGACTTTGTTAAATAAGTTTAAATTTTGTAACAAATTGAGGCTCGGTATCATACAAAACCGAGCCTTTTTCATACCTTTGCGCCCAAATACATTAACTTATCATTATATTATGGCAACTAGAAGAGATTTTTTGAAGAGTGCATCTATGCTGACGCTTGGTACACTCGCTGCATGTAATGCAAATGGTGGTGCAACAGCTGCTGCTAATCAGCCTGCTGCTCCAGGTTCTAAGTACATTGGCCTCCAGACTTATACACTGGGCGGTGAGTTGTATAACGACACTGCTAATGTGATTAAGAAGTTGGCAGAGGGTGGTTACACTGGCTTTGAGCTGGCAGGTTACAACCCACAGGCACGTGGCTTCCGTAGCTTCGGTCAGGACGCTGCTACTATTTCTGCTGCTGATTTCAAGAAGATGTGCGATGACGCAGGTATCAAGATCATTAGCTCTCACCTGACTCCTAACAACCTGGAGCGTGGTGCTAAGTATGATGCATCAACCAAGGACACTATCCTGGAATACTGGAAGACCGTTATCGAGGATCACAAGACTTTTGGTGTAGAGGCTATCGTTCAGCCTTCTCTGCCTACTATCCAGAACAAGGAAGACGCTCTGAACGTATGCGAGGTATTCAACGCAGTTGGTGAGCTGCTGGGTCAGAACGGTATCAAGTTCGGTTACCACAACCACAGCAATGAGTTCAATAAGGTTATCCCTGGCGGTGAGGCTGCTACTCCTTACTATCAGCGTGGTTTCCGTCGCCCAGGTGACGATACTCCAGAACCAGAGACTATTGAGAAGATATTCATTGAGAACACTGATCCTTCTAAGGTATTCTTCGAGTTAGACTGCTACTGGACTGTAATGGGTCAGCAGGATCCTCTCGTTTGGTTGAAGCAGTATCCTAACCGCATCCAGTACCTCCACGTTAAGGACTTCGTGGTAATTGGTGCTTCTGGTGCTATGAACTGGGAGAACATCTTCACTCAGCACTATGCTAATGGCAACAAGTACTGGTTCGTAGAGATCGAGGGTACTAACAGTGGTCATCAGGTAGAGTATGCTCTTGAGAGCGCTAAGTACCTGCTGGGTCATGATTTCGTGTAATTATTTACATTAACCTAATAGTAAGGTGGGGTTGCCAATTTTGGCAACCCCACTTTCTTTTTCTTCTCTAATTTGCGCAAAATCATCTCATTAGGGTCAAATTATTAGGAAAAAACGTGAAGATTTCAAATTTTGTTCCTAACTTTGGGGTCAGATTATAAATTTTATTTAATAACTTAGTATAATTATGGATAGAAGAAATTTCCTGAAAGGCGCTTCAATGCTTTCACTGGGCGCTCTCGCAGCATGCAACAACGAGAAGGCTGCTCCTGCTCCTGCTGTTAATGTTGAAGTAAACAATCCTGACAAGTATTTTGGCTTGCAGATTTACACGCTGGGCAATGAGCTTTATGCTGGTAACTTGGCTGACAACTTTAAGAAGCTGCATGACATGGGCTTCAAGTACATTGAGCTGGCTGGCTACGATGTAAACACTAATACTGTTGGTGGTGTTGACTTTACCGAGTTCAAGAAGCAGGCCAACGACGCAGGTCTTGAGATCCCTAGCTCACATGTTAACGCACCAGGTCTGTTCTCAGGCGTAGCTGGTCGTGAGAGCCGTGATGGTAGCGATGGTCAGTTCAACCGTTCTATGATCAACAAGGTGGCTGAGTCATTCAAGAAGGTGGCTGAGGATCATGCTAAGCAGGGTATCCAGTATGTGGTTCACCCAATGATGGCTTACCTGAACACTGAGGATGATGTGAAGGCATTCGCAGAGATGCTGAACAAGAGTGGTGAGATCTTCAAGGCTGCTGGTATCCAGTTCGGTTACCACCATCACAACATGGAGTTCGCTCGCATGGTGAAGGGTGTTAAGGGCTTCCGTCTCCCAACTGTGTTGACTCCGCTGACTGCAGCTGATGGTCCTATGATCATGGATCTGCTGATGGACAACACTGATCCTGCTAACGTATGCTACGAAATGGATACTTACTGGACCGTGATGGGCCAGCAGGATCCTGTGGTTTGGTTGAAGAACCGTGCTAACCGCATCAAGTTGATGCACGTGAAGGACTTCGTAGTTCTGGGTGATTCTGGTGCTATGAACTTCAAGAACATCTTTGAGCAGTTCTATGCTAATGGCAACAAGTATCTGTTCTGCGAGATTGAGGATATCGACAGTGGCAAGCAGATGCAGCGCGTTGAGGCTTCTATGAAGTTTATCAATGCTCAGCCTTGGGTAAAGTAATTGGGGATATCTTTCGCTAAAGATATTTTTTAAGAAAGGCGTGGCGTTTGTCACGCCTTTTTACTTTTTAAAGTTACTTATTCTTTTTTCTTTTGGGCGAGCAAAAGAAAAAGAATCAAAAAAGAAAACTCGCCGACTGCACTTCCGCAGCTAAAATGCAATGCCTTTTTCCTAAGCGCCGCAAGACGTGCGCTTCGCGCTCTTTGCGGTGCGGCGCTTTTAACGGAAAAAACCATCGCATTTTTTCACGCTGCTCCAGTGAGGTCGGAATCTTTTTGTTTATTACATTGTCTTCTCCCTTTGATTAATTATGCTTGTAGGGATACATAAGCGAGCGAAGCAATGCAAACAAAGCGAAGTGATACAGGTCCGTCCTCACATCTGGAGCGTTAAGAAAATCGGGAAAGTTTTCTGTTAAAAAGCGCGGGCTGTTTGAGCAAGCAAAGCTTGCGAGTTTTCGCGCTTTAGGAAAACGTGAGTGATTTTTAGCGGAAGATGTGCAGACGGCGGGCTTTCTTTGGTTCGTTTCTTTCCCCCGTGGGAAAGAAATGAATAAGTAACTTTAAAAGAAAGCAATAAAGAATCAATAAAGAAAAAAGAAATAACTTGTAACATTGCAAAATACTACGTTTTGTAGTAATTTTGGCTTCGCCGAAGATACTTGGCACTCGGAAAAGACAAATACATTTGCCTTTTCTCTCGTTTTTACGTATCTTTGCAACCAAATAAGTACGTACAATTATATAGGAAAATATTATGGCAAAGAAAGCGCTTTTAATGATTCTCGACGGTTGGGGAATCGGTGACCGTCAGAAAGATGATGTTATCTCCTCTACACCTACACCTTATTGGGATTACCTGATCTCTACTTATCCTAACTCTCAACTGCAAGCCAGTGGTGAGAACGTTGGTCTGCCTGACGGACAAATGGGTAACTCTGAGGTTGGTCACCTGAATATCGGTGCCGGACGTATCGTTTATCAGGATCTGGTAAAGATCAACCGTGCTTGCAAAGATGGTAGCATCCTTAAGAATAAGGAGATTATCGCTGCCTATACTTATGCTAAGGAGCATGGCGTAGGCTTGCATATCATGGGCTTGACCTCTAATGGTGGTGTGCACAGCTCTATGGAGCATCTCTTCAAATTGTGTGACATTGCCAAGGAGTATGGCTTGGAAGGTCGTACGTTCATCCACTGTTTGATGGACGGTCGTGATACCGATCCTCGTAGTGGTATTGGTTTCATCGCTGAGGTAGAAGAGCATTGCAAGCAGAGTGCAGGTGTTGTGGCTTCTATTATCGGTCGCTTCTACACAATGGACCGTGATAAGCGTTGGGAACGTGTGAAAGTGGGTTACGACCAGTTGGTACATGGCATCGGCAAGCAGAGCGACAACATGGTACAGGCCATGCAGGAGAGCTACGATGAGGGCGTAACGGATGAATTTATCAAGCCTATCGTGAACAGCACTGTGGATGGTCGCGTGAAGGAAGGTGATGTATTTATCTTCTTCAATTACCGTAACGACCGTGCCAAGGAAATCACCATTGCACTGACTCAGCAGGATATGCCTGAGCATGGCATGCATACCATCAAGGATTTGCAGTACTATTGCATGACTCCTTACGATGCATCGTTCAAGGGTGTTCATATCCTCTTCGATAAGGAGAATGTAGCTAATACCTTGGGTGAGTATCTCTCAAAGAATGATAAGAAGCAGTTGCATATTGCAGAGACGGAGAAATATGCTCATGTGACCTTCTTCTTTAATGGTGGTCGTGAGGCTCCGTTTGATGGTGAAGACCGTATCCTGGTGCCTTCTCCAAAGGTGGCTACCTACGATCTGAAGCCAGAGATGAGTGCCTACGAGGTTAAAGATAAGTTGGTAGAGGCCATCAATACTCAGAAGTATGATTTTATCGTGGTGAACTATGCTAATGGCGATATGGTGGGTCATACGGGTATCTATGAGGCTATCGAGAAAGCTGTGGTGGCTATCGACAACTGTGTGAAGGAAACCGTTGAGGCTGCTAAGGCCAACGACTATGAGGTGATCATTATTGCTGACCATGGTAATGCTGACCATGCCTTAAATGAAGACGGAACGCCTAACACTGCTCACTCACTGAATCCTGTACCATTCGTGTATGTTACCGCAAATAAGGATGCGAAGGTGGAGAACGGCGTATTGGCTGATGTGGCTCCTTCTATCTTGCATATCATGGGTCTGCCTCAGCCTGCAGACATGACAGGTAAAGACTTGATTAAATAATGTACCAGATTGGAGACGTGCTGATTAGCGATGAGGTGCTGACAGAGCGTTTCATCTGCGACTTGAAAGAATGTATGGGTGCCTGCTGCATCGAGGGCGATGCGGGGGCACCCTTAGAATTAGATGAGGTGCTGGAGATTGAGGAGCTTTTACCCGTGATATGGGACAACCTGGATCTGCAGGCACGTAAGGTCATCAACAAGCAAGGGGTGGCTTACACCGACCCTGAAGGACAGTTGGTCACCTCCATCGTGAATGGCAAGGACTGCGTCTTCACGTGTTACGACGAGAAAGGCTGTTGCTTCTGTGCCATCGAGAAGGCGTTCCGTGAAGGAAAGACTAAGTTCTATAAACCCATTTCCTGCCATCTGTATCCCATTAGGGTGAAGCAGGTAGGCGACATGGAGGCGCTGAATTACGATCGTTGGACCATCTGTAAGGCTGCCTTGCTTTTAGGGCAGAAAGAGGATGTGAGGGTGTATGAGTTCCTCAAGGAACCTCTTATCCGTAAGTTTGGCGAGGCGTGGTATCAGGAGCTCGTAGAGGCTGTAGAGGAACTGAAACGTAGAGGCTATATTAAGTAAGCTCACGCAAGTGCGACATTAAAGCCCTGGCAGTAGGATTTTCCTACGTTCACCAGGGCTTTTTCCTTCATTTATGTAAGATGTGAAGTGCTTTCCTTAAGCATCGATGTTAGCGTAAGTCGCATTCTGCTCAATGAACTCACGTCTCGGACCTACGTCCTCACCCATCAGCATAGAGAATGTCCAGTCTGCATCTGCAGCATTGGTCATATGCACCTGCTTCAGCATACGGTTCTCAGGGTTCATGGTTGTCTCCCAAAGTTGCTCAGGATTCATTTCACCTAGACCTTTGTAGCGCTGTGTGTGGATGCTACCCTCAGAGCCGCCACCATAGACGTCAATAAAGCGCTGACGCTGTTGCTCTGTCCAGCAATACTCCTTGTTCTTACCCTTCGTGCAGAGGTAGAGTGGAGGAGTGGCCAGATACAGGTACCCTCTCTCTATAATCTCAGGGAAATAGCGGAAGAACAATGTCATTACCAATGTGTCGATGTGAGAGCCATCGACGTCGGCATCGGTCATCACGATGATCTTCTTGTAGCGCAGCTTGTCGATGTTGGCCTTCTTGGTATCCTCACCATCTACACCGAAGCGAATGCCCAGCGCCTGGATGATGTTGTTAACCTCATCGCTCTCGAACGCCTTGTGCCACATAGCCTTCTCCACGTTTAGAATCTTACCACGCAGAGGCAGGATAGCTTGGAACAGACGGTTGCGCCCTTGCTTGGCACTACCACCAGCAGAATCGCCCTCCACCAGGAAGAGTTCACACTCCTCAGGATCTTTGCTGGAGCAGTCGGCTAATTTGCCTGGCAATCCGCCACCACCCATAGGTGATTTGCGTTGTACTGTTTCACGTGCTTTACGTGCAGCGATACGCGCCTGTGCAGCCAATACCACCTTCTCCACAATCAGCTTCGCCTCCTTGGGATGCTCCTCCAAAAAGTTAGTCAGTGCTTCACCTACGGCACTATCTACGGCACCCATTACCTCGCTGTTGCCCAGCTTCGTCTTGGTCTGTCCCTCAAACTGAGGCTCAGCCACCTTGATGGAAATCACAGCTGTCAGACCCTCTCGGAAGTCATCACCAGCAATCTCCACCTTTGCCTTCTCCAACAGTTTGTTGTCCTCAGCATACTTCTTCAGAGTACGTGTCAGTGCACGGCGGAAACCTTCCAGGTGCTTACCACCCTCTATAGTGTTAATATTGTTTACGTAAGAGTGAATGTTCTCGTTGTAGCCTGTATTATACATGATGGCCACGTCGATAGGTGTGCCCTGCTTCTCAGTGGTAATGTAGATCACATCGTTGAACAGATGCTCACGGTTGGCATCCACGTAGCGCACAAACTCACGCAGACCGTCCTTTGAGTAGAATGTATCCTTCTTGAAGTTGCCATCTTCCAGCACATGCCTACGGTCTGTCAGTGTGATGGTAATGCCTGCATTCAGGAATGCCAATTCGCGCATACGCTTTGCCAGACGGTCGTATTCATATTCGGTTTCCGTGAAGATGGTGTCATCAGGCCAGAACTGCTGACGGGTACCAGTGAAGGTTTCGTCACAGTCGCCCACTATTTTTACGTCATAGAGCGGCTTGCCAATTTCGTATTCCTGCTGGTAGATATGTCCGTTGCGGAACACCTGAGTAGTCATGTGCTTTGAAAGACCATTTACACAAGAAACACCTACACCGTGTAGACCTCCAGATACCTTGTAGGAACCCTTATCGAATTTTCCACCAGCATGCAGCACGGTCATTACCACTTCAAGGGCTGACTTCTGCTCTTTCTCATGCATATCCACAGGGATACCACGTCCATTGTCTTGCACAGTGATGGAATTGTCTTCATTGATGGTCACTTCTATCTTATCGCAGAAACCTGCTAAGGCTTCGTCGATGGAGTTGTCCACCACTTCGTTTACCAGATGATGCAAACCATTGGTACTGATGTCACCAATGTACATGGCAGGACGCTTACGTACAGCTTCCAAGCCTTCGAGCACTTGAATGTTACTAGCAGAATAATTGTTTTCGCCTATGATCTTCTCTTCTTCAGTCATCGTATATAGCTTGTTTAATATCTCCTTTTAACTTCCTGGAGCCTGTTTTCGCGAGGCTCCTGTTTAGGTAGCAAAGTTACGAAAAATCTTTGGATTTCTTGCTAGAAATAAGGCATAAAATTGCAGTTTTTATCGAACAATTTTAGCATGATTTGCAGACCAGCCTCCTGCACAAAACAGAAAAGGCCGAACTCTATAGAGTTCAGCCTGATTATATATCACATAAGGGGGTTATTCCTAATACCTAACCCAGCTTGTTGATGTGGAGAGCCAATCTAGATTTCAGGTTGTTAGCCTTATTCTTATGAATGATTCCCTTCTTTGCCATCTTGTCAAGCAACTTGGTTACTGCAGGTAACAAAGTAGCAGCAACTTCCTTCTCAGTAGTAGCACGTAACTTGCGAACTGCGTTTCTCATTGTCTTACCGTAATAGCGGTTGCGCAGTCTTCTCTTCTCATTCTGTCTGATTCTCTTCAGAGTTGATTTATGATTTGCCATCTCGACTAATCTTTGTTTTTTAAATGTTATTTTTATTGTTATTTGTAGTCCATAGCAGAGTCGAACTGCTCTTTAGAGAATGAAAATCTCTCGTCCTAACCGATAGACGAATGGACCGTTTCTTCAGTTGCGACTGCAAAGGTAGGTACTTATTTTGAATTGACAAAGTTTTCTATGAAAAATTTTTTGTAGCTTTGTAGAGTTAAATCATTGAAGGAGGGTAAATTCATGCAGCAGACCACTCGTGGAATCGTGCTCCGCACCATAAAATATAAGGACTCTTCGCTCATGGCTGATGTCTATACAGATGTCCGTGGACGTTGCCAGTTCATGTTGCGCGTTCCCAAGACAGGACGTGCCAAGGTGCTTCCCGTGCTCTTCCAACCGTTGGCCATATTGGAGATGGAGATTGATGTGCGTCCCCACGCAACTATTTATAAGGTATTAGAAGCCAAAACGCTGACTCCCTTTAGTGACATCCCATTCAATCCTTACAAGCAGGCTATCGTGATGTTCCTCTCCGAATTTCTTACCCGTGCGTTGAGAGAAGAGGAGCAGGACCTTCCGTTGTTTGAGTATCTGCGAAATTCCATTTCGTTTCTCGACGGTGCTGTTCAGGGGTTCAGTAATTTTCATATTGTCTTTCTGCTGCGTCTCTCGCGTTTCCTCGGCATCTATCCCAATTTTGAGAACTATCACGAAGGCGATTATTTCGACCTTCTGAATGCCTGTTTCGTGGGTTCGCAGCCATTGACACATCCTCATTTCCTCAGCGTGCAGGAGTCATCGTATGTACCCCAGCTCTCGCGCATCAACTTTGAGACCATGCATCTGTTCCGTTTCAGTCGCACAGAACGGAATCGCATGCTCGCCGTCCTTAATGAATTCTATCGCCTGCATCTACCCGACTTTCCCGAACTCATGTCTCTCCAAGTGCTACGTGAGTTGTTCGATTAATTATTGAATTAGTATACGCTATTTCTCTAATAATATATCAGCGTTTCATAACCTCACACACTAATCTGCTGATAATATGGCTTAATTATACCATTGAGATACTTTCATTATCAAAACTTTTGTATATCTTTACGGCGGAGAACAATTTATCCTCCTTGCACAGAAATAACTAACTTTAATTAATCTTTATTCATGAAGAAGACTATTTTTCTGATACTTTTCTTATGTCTGTTTATGCAGGGATGCACGCAGAGTGAAAACCAAGACTCCCCATTGACCACCAGGCGCGAGATCATGCAGCAGTTCCTCGACGGAAAAGACTTCGACAACTATGTGCCCACCGTGTTTTTTATGCATTTCCCTGCTAGTTTGGGACAAGAGGCGGTCTATTACCATGTGCGCCATCTGAATCGTACAGGGGTGGATTTACTTAAGATACAGTTTGAGCAGCTTCAACCTACTTTCTCACCAGAAACGGCTGAGGATTGGCAGCATATCCAGCCCTTGCCACGCGATTTTTATGCACCTACCTTGGAGGTTGCGAAACAGGTAATTGACATCGTCGGTCAAGAGAATATCCGTGCTGCCATACGTACGGCACATGGACAGTAATATTAACAATAATGAGATAGTTTATGGAAAATCACATTACAAGGGAAGCAGCTTGGGAGCTGCTGAGAAAATACAACAAGGATGCATTTCATCTTCAGCATGCGCTGACTGTGGAGGGGGTAATGCGATGGTTTGCTCATGAACTGGGGTTTGCCGATGAGGTGGACTTCTGGGGATTGGTGGGACTGTTGCATGATATCGACTTTGAACAGTTTCCTGACCAGCATTGCATCAAGGCACCTGAACTGCTGCGCAATGGCGGAGTAGGGGAGCAGATGATTCATGCCATCTGTAGCCATGCATATGGGATGCATGTGGATGTGAAGCCTGAACATCTGATGGAGAAGGTGCTCTTTGCTACGGATGAACTGACGGGACTAATCTGGGCAGCTGCACTGATGCGTCCTTCGAAGAGTGTACAGGACATGGAATTGAAGTCGCTCAAGAAGAAGTATAAATCGAAGGGCTTTGCGGCTGGCTGCTCACGAGAGGTCATCGAACAGGGGGCTGAGATGCTGGGATGGCCGCTGGATGAGGTGCTGCAGAAGACGCTGGATGCCATGAGGGCATGTGAGGCAGACGTTATGCAAGGAATGGAGACGCTATAGAAAAAGGCATCTGTCATGATAAGAGGAGAGCAGGGTATCGTCTGATGCCCTGCTCTCCTTGATATAATAGATGTGCAGTGTTTACGCTAAGAGTTTCTTCACCATCTCATTGATGGCACGGCCTTCGGCCTTGCCAGCGAGCTGCTTGGTGGCAGTACCCATCACCTTACCCATGTCTTTCATGCTGGTGGCGCCCACAGTCTCGATGATCTGCTTGATGGCTGCTTCCAGTTCTTCACCACTGAGCATCTTAGGTAGGTAACGCTCGATGACAGCTACCTGTGCCAATTCCTCATCGGCCAGGTCTTGACGGTTCTGACCTACGTAGATCTGAGCAGCGTCCTTGCCTTGCTTCACCAGCTTCTGCATCAGCTTGAGGGCATCCTCATCGGTCAGGGTATCATTGGCTCCTGGGGCAGTCTTGGCCTCCAGAAATACTTTCTTCACATTGCGCAGGGTCTCCAGCGCTACTTTATCACGGGCCTTCATGGCGACCTTGATATCTTCACTGATTTGTTCGAATAATGCCATATCTTTGAATTTTTAGTTTCCATTAAAAAGTGATTACATTGGCACTGCCAGCCTCACCATCGAGCGTGGTGTCCACTTGCTGCTTGAGGTGTGTAGAATCTTCCTTAGCCTTCTGCTTAATGTTCTCCAGGGCCATCTTGGTACGCGTAAAGGTAGGAGAACCTTCGATCATGTCGATGAGGGCATCGTTGTCCAGGTCTTCTGGTGAGAAGAGATAAATGTAATTGTGCTTATACTTGTTCTTCTCTGTATTGGTACGCCCATAGATACGACTGATAAGTTCCACGTTCTTGGCTTCTTCTTCTTCATCGGCTTCCTTTTGTTCTTTGGTACGTACATCGTGAAGCTTATCCATTCCTGGAATACTGGAGGATCCAAAGCCTGTGGCCAACACTGTGAATTTCACGTTCTTGCCCAGACTGTCGTCTTCGGCTTCTCCCCAGATTACCTCGATGTTAGGATCAAGGCTTTCCATGAAGTTGTCAATCTCATTGGTTTCTTCAATGAGCAGTGGGGCATCCTTGCTCCAGGAGATGTTGAATAGGATCTTCTTGGCGTTGGAGATATCGTTATTGTTGAGCAACGGTGATTTAAGTGCGTTCTCGATGGCAAACTTCAGACGCTTGTCTCCCTCGGCGATACCTGTGGACATGATGGCCACGCCACCATCTTTCAGAATCTTCTTCACATCACGGAAGTCCAGATTGATGTTACCTTCCATCGTGATGATTTCAGCGATGCTCTTCGTGGCGATAGACAGGATATCATCAGCCTTGGCGAACGCATCACGCATGGTGGTCATACCATCGGTGTAGATTTCGCGCAGACGCTCGTTGTTGATCACCAACAAAGCATCTACATTCTTCTGCATCTCTTCCACACCCTTCAATGCCTGGATGATCTTAGGATTGCGCTCGAAGAGGAACGGGATGGTGACGATGCCTACTGTCAACATTCCCATCTCTTTGGCGATGCGTGCTACGATAGGGGCAGCTCCTGTACCAGTTCCACCTCCCATACCAGCGGTGATGAAGACCATTTGTGTACCGTCAGAGAAGAGACGCTTGATTTCATCAATGCTTTCCTCTGCCGCTTCACGTGCCACCTTAGGGTCGTTGCCTGCACCCAGACCGCCAGTGGTCTTGGGACCTAACTGTATTTTAATAGGAATTTCCGATTTCTTCAGTGCCTGAAGGTCGGTATTACAAAGCACGAAGGTCACATCATGAATGCCTTCTTTGAACATGTGCTTCACGGCATTACCACCGCCACCACCAACACCTATCACCTTGATGATCTTAGGTGATTCGGTAGGAAGGTCGAAGGGAACGATCTCATCGCCCATAAATCCCATAGGATTCTCTAATTCGTTGATATTCAATTCTTCCATATCTCGTTATTATTTAGTGGTGTCATCTGTCATATTATCTTCTGCGAAGAGTTCGTTGGAAAGCTTTCCAAATGTCTCGCTGAACCAATTGCGCTTCGGTTTCTTGTTGGCTGTCTCTTCTTTCTGCCTACGCTTTTCTTCTTCTTTCCGCTTGCGCAGTTCTTCGGCTTCTTTCTTAGCTATTTCCCTGCGTGCCTCTTCCTCCTGACGTTTCAACTCTTCATCGTTGGCAAACATGTCTGCAGTTTCAGGATGTTCTACCACTACCTTAGGTTCTGGTCGTGGCTCTGGTTTACGACAATTCTCATTACCCATGCAAAGCAGGCCTATCAGTGCATTGGTGTTACCATCCTTGTTGATGGAGGCAGTGGTACCTTCCAAACGTTGTTGGGCTGAGAGGGCC
Source organism: Bacteroidaceae bacterium (assembly GCA_017427065.1). Taxonomy (GTDB): domain Bacteria; phylum Bacteroidota; class Bacteroidia; order Bacteroidales; family Bacteroidaceae; genus Bacteroides. The sequence continues at coordinate 35,663 of JAFRTL010000002.1, forward strand.
TTGCGGATCTTCTCGATGTGGCTGACTTTCTTGAAAGCATCTTCTAGGCCTGGAAGCTTGCAGGCGCCACCCGTGAAGACTACGCCTTGAAGCAACTTATCCTCGTAACCTGAGAGCTGGATCTGATTCCACACATTGGCAATGATCTCTTCAACGCGTGATTCGATGATGTCGCACACTTGGGAAGCAGGGACTGCACGACCGTCCATCAGCGTGATGGTTTTTTCTTCTGCCTCGACATCTTCGGGAATGAAGTTCGCATAGTCTAGCTTGAGTTTTTCAGCTTCTTCTTCCTCCATCTGCAGTGTGGCAAGATCCTTGGTGATAGCATTTCCTCCAAGAGGAATGACAGCCAGATAGCGCATCAAGTTATTCTTGAAGACTGTGACGGTGGTGGTTTCGGCACCAAAATCTACCAAAGCACATCCTGCGCGGAGTTCATCTACTGTGAGCACACTGTGAGAAAGGGCTCGAGGGATGATAAACATATCAGCCGTTTCTATGTGAGCTTCTTCAAAACTCTGTTCCAGATTCTTGCGCATGGTAGCACGTGCCACTACATTGAGGAAGCGGGCAGTGAGATGCTGTCCTGTCACACCAACTGGCTCTGTCACCAGTTTACCGTCGATGTTGTATTCCTGTGGCTCAAAATCCAAGATACACATGTCTGCGATGGGATAATCACGGTTCTCATCGCAGATTTGGTCAATCAGAGTTTGTGAGATCTTATCCTCACTTGTCACTTCGCGGTTGATTTCGTTCTTCACCGTTCGCATGGATTGCCCGCCAATGCCTACATATACTTTGGCAATGGAACTTCCCAGCTGTACTTCCAGTTGTCTGATGACAGAGCTTAGGGCAGCTTTGGCCTTGTCGATATTGAATATTTGGCCTTTGCGAATGAAAAGGCGGGCATCTTCATAGGCGTATGCCATGACGTTGATGCTGCCATCTACATTCTTCTGTCCTGCCATGCCAGAGATCCTTGAAGAGCTCAGTTCAATGGCGGCTATAAAATCTGTTGTTGCCATATAGAGTTATTATAATTCAAATTTCATCTTTTCATTTCTTCGTGCAGACAATTTGGTTGCTGAACTCAATATTGATCATCGAGTACTTGTTCCATCCAACTTGATTGAGTACTTTCTGATAGAAGATCTTGAGCCTTTCCAGTTTCTGCTCATAATTGGTAAGTTTACCCATATATACCAGATGGTCGCCAACGCGTGGTACGAATTCCAGATTGTTTCCTGAGAGCACGTTGATTTGTTCTATCTGACTGTTCCAAAATTTGTCGTTCTGAAGGAAGATGCCAAACTTGTACAGTTCCTTGCTGGCATATTCCTTACTTACTCTTCCTGTCACAACGGCCAGATGGGCAATATTGTGCCTTGCAGGAATGATGCTTCCTTCACCATCCAGGTAATAGTCATCACCAGCTGCCGTCATCACTCTTAAGACTGGAATGCGCTGTTTGATGTCAATAGCAATCTTATTACTTGGGGTCTTGTAGCAGTCGATTCGTTTAATGGCTGGATGACTGGCCAGCACTTCTTCCATCTTGTTGGTATTGATGGAGTCAATGTCTTTTCCTACAGGATTCTGCTTATGTGAACTCAAGAGGCTGAGAATTTCTTTCTTCGTGATAAAGCCTGCTTCAGTGGAGTCGATAGAAACCAACTCGATGTCCTCGCATAGGCGTCCATGCGGCTTCTTGCTGAAAGCCGTGATTGCCAGGACGAGATAAGCGATGACTGCCAGCAACAGGATGCTTAGAAAGATTCTCTTCAGTATTGACATATAGTTACCTAATTTATTTATCTAGTTAGCAAAATATTTTTTCCTAGTAAGAAATGTAAAACTAGCTAGTTAGTACTTTAATTATATCAGGGATATAGTTGTCCATATCACCAGCACCGAGAACGATAATCACTTCCCGCTTTTTTGCCGCTAATAACTTTAACACTTCTTCTTTTTGACAAAGCGTCTTTTCGACACCTGGACGTAGATTATCGTAAATCAGTTGACTAGTCACTCCAGGAATAGGTTGCTCTCGAGCAGGGTAGATATTGGTCAGTATCACTTCATCGAGCAGAGACAGACTCTTGGCGAAATCACGGTAAAAGTCGCGTGTACGCGTGTAGAGATGCGGTTGGAAAATAGCTGTAATCTTCTTGTCTTGATAGAGCTCGCGGATAGAGCGCACGCTTTGCTCAATCTCTGCTGGATGGTGGGCATAGTCGCTGATCAGTACCACTTCCTTGGTCTTCAAGCGGAAGTCGAATCGACGATCCACACCGCTGAAACTCTTCATTGCCGTACGAATCTCTTCTGCAGTGGCTCCATTCAGATGGGCTAGTGCCATAGCTGCAATGCCGTTTTCAATGTTGATGCTCACAGGAACACCCAATTCTATGTCATTGATGCGAGCATCGGGCGCGATGAAGTCGAACACGATCTCTCCGTTGCCAATGCGGACATTCTCTGCATGGAAATCACCTTCATTTCTGCTATAGGTATATATACGCACACCAGGCTTCACGTTAGGTTGCAATTCCAAGCCTGTATGGATAATCAAGGCACCACCTTCTTGAATAAGTGAGGTATAGTGGCGGAAACTCTCCAAATAGGCTTCCTTGGTGCCATAAATATCTAGATGGTCTGGATCAGTAGCTGTGACGACAGTCATGTAAGGACGCAACCAATGGAACGAACGGTCGAATTCATCGGCTTCGACAACAGTAAACGGACTATCGTTTGAAAGCAGTAAGTTCGTTTCGTAGTTTTTGGAGATACCTCCTAAGAAAGCCGTGCATCCCAAAGCGGATTGGTGAAGGATATGCGCAGCCATCGTACTGGTGGTAGTCTTTCCATGTGTACCTGCCACAGCGAGGCACTTGGTACCTGAGGTAACCGTACCCAATACCTGTGCACGCTTCTGGATTTCGAAACCTTCGTTTCTGAAATAAGTGAGTTCTTGATGTGTTTCAGGAATGGCGGCAGAGTAAACCACCAATGTAGTCTTAGGATCACGACAGTAGTCGGGTATAAGCGCGACATTTTCTTCGTAGTGAATGTCCACCCCTTCCTCGATAAGGCGGGCAGTAAGCTCACTTGGCGTACGGTCATATCCTGCCACAGCTTTCTGCTTTGAAAGGAAGAAGCGTATCAAGGCACTTACACCAATGCCTCCAGCGCCTATAAAATAAACTGACTTTATCTCGTCTAATTTCATGAATGTCATTCTTTAATAAGTTTCAGCACTTCTTTTGCAATGATATTGGCAGAATCGGGCAATGCTAAGGTTGCAATATTCTCGCTGAGACTCTTGAGTTTCTTGTCATCACGTACCGTATCCAAAGCCACAGGCATCAAGTTGTGGACAGCTTCAGAGTCTTTCACGTAAAGCGCTGCATCCTTGCTTACGAGCGCCAAGGCATTCTTGGTTTGGTGGTCTTCGGCCACATTGGGAGATGGTACCAAGATAACCGGTTTTTGCAACAGACAGAATTCTGAAATGGAGCCTGCTCCTGCTCTTGAAATTACTAGGTCTGCAGCTGAATAGGCATCATCCATGTTCTTGATGAACTCCGTAATGAAGAGGTTTGGAATGCTGGCTACATGGTGGTTTGTCACTTCGTCGCCTGTCTTCTCCTTAATAAACTGCTTTACCTCTTCGATATAAATCTTGCCTGTCTGCCAGATGAACTGGATATCTTTGTTTTCCTTGACCATATCGATGGCAGCCTTCATGGTGTCATTGATGGTACGGGCACCTAGACTTCCTCCCACGATTAAAATAATTTTCTTGGTCTTGTCGAATCCAAAATTCTGAACAGCCTCGTCATGATTGGATTGATGAGTCAGTAAGTTCTGGCGTACAGGATTACCTGTCAGTATGATACGATCAGCTGGGAAGAAATTGTCCATTCCTTCATAAGCCACACAAATCTTATCAGCACTCTTGGCCAAAAGTTTATTGGTGACACCAGCAAAGGAATTTTGCTCTTGAATCAGGATAGGAATACCCATCTTGCTGGCAGCCTTTAACGTTGGACCACTGGCAAAACCTCCTACACCCACTGCCACTTGTGGTTTGAAATCCTTGAGGATCTTGCGAGTCATCCACAGACTTTTTGCCAACTTATACAGTACGGGGATGTTCTTCAGGAGATTCTTCCTGTCGAATCCTGCTACAGGAAGACCTATAATCTTGTATCCTGCATCGGGAACACGCTGCATCTCCATTCTTCCTTCTGCACCTACAAAGAGAATCTCTGCCTCTGGGCACAGCTCCTTAATGGCATTTGCAATGGAAATAGCGGGGAAGATGTGTCCTCCTGTTCCGCCTCCGCTGATAATAATTCGTGGTTTCATAAGCTATGTATTTTCAATTTATTCTAATTCTGTATCGTTGTTCATTACCTCAGAGACTGGTTCTTCGTTAGTAGCCATGTCCGACTCGGAGGCATATTCATCTGCTCCAACGGTCACTGTAAGAGGGATGCTGGCATTGCGCAACCGTTCCTGCTCCAATTCTTCAGTATAGCGGCTCACACTTAGAATCATGCCTACGTAGGCACAATTGATGACTATGGATGTACCTCCCCTGCTGATAAGTGGTAAGGGCTGTCCAGTTACTGGTGCCAATCCAACTGCCACCATCATGTTGAACAAAGCCTGTATGACTAGCAATAAGGCGATGCCCAATACTAGGAAAGCAGGGAAAGTGCGATTGCATTTCTGGGCGATTCGTCCTGCGCGAACCAACAGACAGATATAAAGGAAGACGACCACAATGCCACCAACTAAGCCCAACTCTTCAATCACAATGGCATAAATGAAGTCGGAATATGCCTGACTAAGGAAGTCGCGCTGCACGGAGTTTCCTGGGCCTTTCCCCACCACATTGCTGGTAGCGATGGCTATGCGTGCATGACCTACTTGTCCGTTTTCATTGATATCAAACTTTGCGGCAGGTACCTTCTCACTGCTAAAGTCGCTTATACGTTCTTTCCATGTGCTGAAACGATGTCCTAATGGAATCTTGTTCAAGGTTGCATTGGGTGTCACTAACAGGAAGGTTACAAACAAGGCCATGAGCGACCCTAATATAGCACCTGTAAGTAGAAGTTTCTTTTTCTCTACCCTGCCTATAAACATCATGAGATAAACGGTACCAAAGAGTAAGGCTGCAGTGGACCAGTTTTCAGGGGCGATTAAAGCACATCCTACCATGGTGATAATCATGATATACTTGAACGCATTGGGGTTGGCACCTTCTTCTGTCTGTTTTTTAGAAAGGATAAAGGCTGTGACGATGATGATGGCCATCTTGGCAAACTCGGAAGGCTGGAACTCAATACCAAAGAAACTGAACCAACGAGCTGCTCCATTGACACGGTCTCCACTGACCACACCCATGAACATCACCAGAACCAATAAGACATATGAAATAGGCAATAAGAAGAACGGAATGGCTTGGAACCATTTGTATTGGACGTTGTGTACCAAAACCACGATTCCCACACCGAAAAGTAAATAAAGGCTATGACGAGTAATAGGTTGCCAATAATCGCCAGATCTGTAAGCCAGTGAACTGGTGGCACTGAATACCTCTACTACCGAAATCATACAAAGCATCAAGAAAATTATCCAGATGACCTTGTCGCCTTTGAATATGTTTTTTAATAAATCCATCCTTTACGTTAAAGTTCTGTTGCATATTTTCTGAACTGATCGCCTCGATCTTCCATGTTCTTGAAGAGATCGAAACTGGCGCAGCAAGGACTCAGAAGTACGGTTTCTCCTTTCTTCGCCAATCTGTAAGCTGCTTCCACAGCATCCTTCATACCAGTGTTGATGTCTGCTACAGGTAGTCCCAGATGGTCGAATGCCTTGTGGAGTTTGCTGTTATCCACACCGAGGTAAATCAATGCGGAGCATTTTTCCTTAACTAAGTCTTTAATTTCCGTATAGTCGTTACCTTTGTCCTTACCACCTAGGATGAGTACTGTCTTGGTATTCATACTTTGCAAAGCATACCAGGTAGCATTGACATTGGTGGCCTTTGAGTCGTTGATGAAACGGATTCCGCGTACTGTTGCCACATATTCCAAACGGTGGGGAACACCTTGGAAGTCTGACAATGCCTTGCGGATGCATTCCTTTTTGATACCTGCAATATTTGCAGAGATACCTGCTGCCAACGAGTTGTAGAGGTTGTGCGTTCCACGCAGGGCCAACTCTTCTTGTTCCATGTTGAATTCGATAGGCTTTTCAATGATAACCTTGCCTTCGTCGGCATAGGCCACAGCACCATTTCCCTTAATGGCAGAGAAGGGGTAAAGCTGAGCTCTCAACCCGTATTTCTTCAGTTCGCGTTGGATAATAGGATCGTCATTCCAGAAGATGAATGCATCTTCTTCCGTCTGATTCTGTATGATGCGCATCTTGGAGTCCACATAGTTCTGCATACAGTTGTCGTAGCGGTCCAGATGGTCGGGTGTGATATTCATCAAGATGGCTATGTTGGCACGGAAATCATACATGTTGTCCAATTGGAAAGAACTGAGCTCTATTACGTAGTAGTCATGTTCTTCCGTGGCAACTTGCAGGGCAAGGCTGCTGCCGATATTTCCTGCCAGTCCTACATTAAGACCTGCACTTTGGAAAATATGGTAAATCAGTGAGGTGGTCGTAGTCTTTCCATTAGAACCAGTGATGCAAACCATCGTGGCATTGGTATAGCGTCCAGCCAATTCTATCTCTGAGATAATAGGAATATGACGTTCTCTCAGTTTCACGATAAGTGGTGCATTGTCAGGAATACCAGGACTCTTCACTACTTCATCAGCATTCAGGATTTTCTCTTCACTATGGTGCCCTTCTTCCCATTCAATGTCGTATTTATCCAATTGGGCTTTATACTTGTCCTTTATGCTTCCGGCATCCGACACAAAGGTATCGAAGCCCTTCAGCTTAGCAAGTACGGCAGCTCCTGCACCACTTTCGGCTGCTCCCAAAACCACTATTCTTTTCTGTCTTTCCATAATTCTTTTAACTCTAAACCCTAAACTCTTAACTCTAAAACTCTTTATCGTATCTTCAGTGTTATGATTGTGATAGCTGCTAGTACGATGGTTACAATCCAAAAACGTACGGTTATTTTTGCTTCGTGATATAATTGCTCAGGTTTCTTGAACTTCACTGTACTGCCAGCCTCTACCTGATTCATGCTCGTGCGGAAATGATCATGGATGGGCGTACGCTTGAACATGCGTTGCTTCAGTCCTTTCTTCTTTCCGGCTTTGTAGTAGTAACGTTGCAGGATGACTGACAGGTTCTCCACTAAGAATACGCCACAGAGAATAGGTATCAGCAATTCTTTGTGGATGATGATTGCGATAACGGCAATGATACCACCAATGGTTAGACTACCAGTATCACCCATAAATACTTGGGCAGGATAAGCATTGTACCATAGGAAACCAATCAAAGCACCCACGAAGGCACAGATGAATATTACCAATTCTTCTGAGCCTGGTATATACATGATATTCAAGTACGTAGCAAACTCAATGTGGCTCGACACGTATGCTAGGATGCCTAGCGTCACACCTATGATGGCTGAGTTTCCTGCCGCCATACCGTCCATACCGTCGTTGAGATTGGCACCGTTGCTTACGGCAGTAACCACGAAGATGGTAATCAGCACGAAGAGGATCCAACCTGCCGTTTGGGCATGGTCGCCCATAAAGCCCACGATGTCGGCATAATCCAAGTTATTGTTCTTAAAGAAGGGGATAGTGGTCTGTGTAGCCTTAATTTCTTTGGCAGCATGTATCACCATCTTTTCCTGTCCTGGTTCTCTGACTTCGATGTTTTCACGAATAACCACTTGCGGACTTAAATATAGTACCAATCCTACGATGAGGCCAAGACCAACTTGGCCGATAATCTTGAATTTGCCATGCAAACCTTCCTTGTCCTTCTTGAAGATCTTAATGTAGTCATCGGCAAAGCCTAAAGCACCCAGCCAAACGGTGGTAATGAGCATCAGTACCATATAGACGTTGTCTAGTTTTCCTAAAAGAAGACAAGGCAGCAAGATGGCAAACACGATGATGATACCACCCATGCTTGGAACGCCTATCTTATTCACTCCAAAGGGATCTATCTTAGCATCGCGTTGGGTTTCTGTGATTTGATGACGCTTCAGCAGATTGATGAAATACACACCGAAAATACTAGAGATGAGCAACGCCAGGATGATAGCAATCAAAGAGCGGAATGACGTGTAACCGAACATTCGCGCACCAGGGAAATTGAACGTCTCTAACCATTTAAACAGATAGTACAACATATGGCTTTATCCCTCCTTACTCATTATTTCTCTGATAACTTCTCGATCGTCAAAGTGGTGTTTTACCCCCTTAATTTCTTGATAGTCCTCGTGACCTTTACCTGCCACTAATACCACATCACCTTTTTGTGCCAACATACAAGCTGTGCGGATGGCTTCCTTGCGGTCAGCAATGCTTAGCGTTTTCTGCATGTCTTGCTCATCGAGACCTGCCAGCATATCGTTGATGATATCTTGTGGCTCCTCAAAACGTGGATTGTCCGACGTGATGATAACCCTATCACTACGACGTGCAGCTTCTTTTGCCATGATAGGACGTTTGCCTTTGTCACGATTACCGCCTGCTCCTACTACAGTGATAATATTTCCCTTGCCATTCTGTACGCCTTGAATGCTGCTGAGCACATTTACCAATGCATCAGGGGTGTGTGCATAGTCCACTGTGGCTGTGTAACCCTTCGGAGAATGGAAGGTTTCCAATCTTCCTGCAACGGGATGCAAGTTGCTTAATGCTACCAATACTTCTTCCTCACTTCTTCCAAGTAAGACGGCTGCCCCAAAGACGGCCAATAGATTGCTGGCATTGAATTGTCCCAAGAAATGGACGGCTAATTCACGTTTGTTAAACTCTAGCAACATGCCTTCCAGGTGACTTTCCAACACTTTGCCCTTAAAGTCGGCTAACGTGCGCAAGGAGTAGGTATGAATATGCGAAGCTGTGTTCTGTACCATCACCATACCGTTCTTGTCGTCCAAGTTGGTAAGGCTGAATGCATCCTTTGGCATATCATCGAAAAACTTCTTCTTAGCTTTCAAATAGTTTTCCACCGTTTTATGATAATCCAGATGGTCGCGCGTCAGGTTGGTGAAAATGCCACCAGCAAACTTCAAACCTGCAATGCGTTTTTGGGCGATGCTATGGGAACTGACTTCCATAAAAGCATATGCACAACCTTCATCAGCCATCTGTCCTAAGAGTTGGTTTAGGGTAATGGGGTCGGGGGTGGTATGATCGGTAGGAATGGCTTTCCCATCGATGTAGTTGCATACAGTTGAGAGCAGTCCTACCTTGTACCCAAAGCTACGGAATATATTATATAATAAGGTGGCGATGGTAGTCTTACCATTGGTACCTGTCACACCTACAAGTTTCAACTTGTCGGTAGGGTTTCCGAAGAAATGGGTAGCAAGAATACCTGTGGCTTCTTCAGTATCAGAAACGCGTACATAAGTGACATCATTCGATAACTCTGCAGGAAATTCCTCACAAAGCACGGCCACTGCTCCTTTCTCTATGGCTGTAGGAATGTATTTATGTCCATCAGTCTGTGTTCCGCGCATGGCCATGAAGAGATGTCCTTGTTCCACCTTACGCGAATCAATGTCTATACCTTTGATGTCCTTCTCAGTAGTACCCTTTACTTCCAAAGGACTGATGTTTTTAATGAGTTCTGATAATATCATAATTAATGATTTAATTCAATGTCAGTGTTACTGTCTGTCCACGAGAGTAAGAACGACCTGCAGGAATGGTTTGCCTACGTACACGACCTACTCCTGATAGTCTTACATTCAACCCTTCTTGTTCCAACAAATAAACGGCATCCTTAGCACCCATACCCACTACATCGGGCATTACATTGTTTTTCTCCTCCATTGCGGCAAGTTCGAAACTTACTGCAGCACTGTCTTGCATGGCTTTTCCCCATGCATTGTTACCCCTAGCCACAGAAGTATGTTCCATAGGCACATCCAGATGGTTCAGCACATAGTAAGTTTCTCCTAATTCTCCTGCTTTTACAGAAGGAATCACGTTGGTAGTGCTGTCTATAGCATGACGCATATCATAATGCAGATTTTTGGCATACACGCGCTCAGCTATTTTGCTGAACACACTGCCTGCCATTGTACCACCCGACGCAGGAAGTCCTGGTTTCTGAATGCTTACAATCATACTATACTTTGGTGCTTCGGCAGGGAAGTAACCGCAGAAACTTACTAAGTATCGACGGTTACTATGGTAACCAGCAGCACCTTGTGAAATCTGTGCAGTACCTGTCTTACCAGCTACTTGGAACTGCTTACTACCCGCAGGCTTTGCCAGACCCTGACTGACTACCTTACCTAATATCTCGCGTATTTCTGTCAGTGTTTTATCAGAGCAGATCTTAGGATTAATCACTTCTGTTGGGAAGGATTCTAACACCTGTCCGTCTTTCACTATCTCACGTACAAACTTTGGCTTAACCATGGTGCCATTGTTGGCTATGGCATTATAGAATGTCAATATGTTGATAGGAGGAATCTGTGTTTCATAACCGATACTCATCCAAGGCAATGTAGTCTTGGCAAAATAGCGTTCCTTAGGTCCGCGAACGTTAGGTTTACCCTCACCGGCGATCTCCAATCCTAGAGGAACACCGATACTCATGCGCTTCAAACCATCCACGAACTTCTGAGGATCGTCCTTGTAGTACTGGTCTATGATTGATGAAACACCCACGTTACTTGATACCTCTAGAATACGCGTAACATCTATTTCGCCATAACCACCACGATGCCAGTTGTGATCTTTCATCGCACTGCCATGCATCATTTTTACACCATTGCCTGTATTTACCATAGTGTGTGGGGTGATGTAACCATCTTCCAGTGCCACCATGATGCTGGCTGTTTTGAATGTTGAACCTGGTTCCATCATGTCACTGATGGCATTGTTGCGCATCTCATAGTATCCGCCATCATTGCCTTTTGTCATGTTGACGATAGCTTTTACTTCCCCCGTCTGTACTTCCATGAGGACGACTACACCTACGTAGGCATTAATCTCTTTCATCTCATCGATAAGCGCCTTTTCTGCAATGTCTTGCATGTCCACATCGATAGTGCTGATAACATCTGCGCCATCCACGGGAGCCACATCTACGATGTTAAGATAACGATCCATCACTTTCTGTCGGTGTGTCACACCATTTTTCCCACGCAAAATACTATCGAAACTCAATTCCAACCCATTCTTTGCACCTAGTGTAGTATCGGCGTACACGTCGCCTAAAGTACGGGCAGCCAAAGAACCAAAAGGTTTTTTACGCTGGTTATACTCCACACCCACTAATCCGCCACGATTAGCACCTTGATTAAAGATAGGTAGTTCCTGTACGGCCTTATACTGCAGGTAACTGATGCGTTTCGGATAGATCAGATAGTAACGACTCTCTTGATTGCGTCCGCGCTGTAAGTGTTGCTTGAAATAAGCAGCAGAGCGGTCTGGAAAGAGTTGGTGAAGTCCCGCAGCCAAATCGTTCAGATTGGCTTTGAACACAGAATCCTTGCGTGCCTGTTCTTTTACTTTGCGTTTGGGATCACTCTCGCTTACCATGAAATCCATGTAGATGCGGTATTCAGGTAGGGAACTTGCCATTAGCTTGCCATCACTGGACAGGATATTACCACGTGTTGAGGGCACACTCACGTTCTCGCGCACGAAACGGGCAGCCACGTCCTGCCAGTATCCTCGTTCCTTGAACATGATAATTCCGGCCTTAATCAGCACACAGATGCCGATGAAAGCCAGAAAAAACACTACAACAGCGTAGCGCATGATGATGTCCCTCTTGTTTACTGCCATATACCTTATTTAATTAGGAAAGGAGGTGTTGTGGCTATTTCCAACTCACTATTCTCCCGCTGTATATATTCTTCTATCTTGCTCTGTCTACTGCGCTCCATCAGTTGTGAACTGCGTGTCAAGGCATCGTACTTGATGTCTGTCAGTTCCTTTTTCAGACGATCGAGTTCGATTATCTGCTGCTGATAAGCGTAGCGGTTCTGTATATAGATGATCACTAGGAACATGATGAGCACGAAAAGTTTGAGATGGTGACTGAAGAATCCCGCTGCCAGGATATCGCCACCCACTATCTCACGCCACTTACCACTTTTCTTTGTTTTCTTAGTGGTCGTAGCCTTTGGTTTCTTTGCCTCTTTCGTATTCCTAAAAGCCATTTCTCTAAACGTATAACTCTAAACTCTAAATCTTTTCCGCTACCCTTAGTTTGGCACTTCGAGATCGCGGATTTCGTTGTATTTCTTCCTCATCAGGTGCCTCAGCTTTAGTGGCTTTGGCGAAAGGAGAACACAGATTGCCATAAAAATCTTTTTCTACACGTCCCTCTATGTTACCCGTCTTCATGAGGTTTTTTACCAATCGGTCTTCCAACGAGTGATAAGTGATAACCACCAGTCTTCCACCTTGTTTCAAGACCTTTGGAGAAGATTCCAGCATTTCACGCAAAGCTCCCATTTCATCGTTTACTTCTATGCGCAATGCCTGAAATACCTTGGCCATTTCCTTCTTTTCCCTTTCACGAGGCATCAGTGGAGAGATTACTTCCAACAGCCTTCCAATGGTTTGTAGCGGTTCAATGGCCCTTGCCTTCACAATCGCTTTGGCCAGCTGCCTACTGTTCTTCAGTTCGCCATAAAGACGAAGTACCTCTGCTAATGCTTCTTCCGTATAGTTGTTTATCACTGTAGCTGCCGTACGCGTAGCCTTCTGATTCATGCGCATGTCTAGCGGACCATCAGCGCGGAAGGAGAAACCTCTTTCCGCATCGTCCAAGTGATGAGAACTTACGCCAAGATCGGCCAGTATGCCATCCACTTGCTGTGCATCATGATAGTGCAGCCAGTTTTGCAGATAGCGAAAGTTACTGCGGCAGAATGTGCATCGTTCATCTTGCGGCACATTAGCTATGGCATCTATATCTTGATCCAAACAAAGCAGTCGGCCTTTGTCACTTAATCTGCGCAGAATCTCCCGACTATGTCCGCCACCTCCCATTGTCACGTCCACATAGACACCGTTTGGATTGGTTACCAAGGCATCAATGCTCTGCTTAAGCATTACTGGAACGTGATATGTGAGCTGTTCATTCTCCATTATTTTCGTAGTTCACAGCATTCCAAAAGGAATCGCTTCCTAAGGTATTTTGCAATGCACGACTGAAATCCTCTGCCTCCATAAATGGTTTCTCGGCTTTCTCACGAGCCCATATTTCGATGGTGTTATCCATGCCTATGAAGCGCACTTCAGATTCGATGGCAGCCATCTTCAAGTAACGCTTTGGAAGCAGAATACGACCATTGCCATCGGGCACTAATAGCTCTGCATCACTCACAAACTGGCGGAAGATATTCTGTTCCATGCGGTTCCAAGGGTTCAATCTGGAACGCAACTGCTCTTGTGTCTCCATCCACACACTTTCGGGATAGAGTACCAGACAGTCTTGGTACACATCTTTGCGAAGTACAAGTCGTTCCTCTCCACCTTCTGCCAGAATTTTTCTGAAATTGGCAGGGATGAAGACGCGTCCTTTGGCATCCACCTTAGCTTCTATGTTTCCTAAAAACTGCATGATTATACCTCTTTCATAATATTCGCCGTAAAATTACACAATTCCCCACAATTCCCCACATAAATCCACAAAAACTTTCAAATTATTTTTCAACACCCTGTTGATAACTCTTTGAAAAGGGAAATTGAGGGTGGTGAAAGAAGGGGAAAGAATGTATAAGAAATGAATATTGACGTAGAAAACAGTATTTTTATGCAAAATTAACGAGCAAATTATCCTCTTCTATGGGATGAAAAATTATTTTCCTAGTGAGGGCGTAAATTTTTCCTAACTAGAGAGGCAGAATGAAGTCACTAATGGTTCCTGTACATAGAGTTATTCAAATTTTGCATATTTATGCATTATCAAAAAAGTAGGATACGGAATAGCGAGATGACCATTTGAATACTTTTTACCAAAAAGTTTTGCATTAAAGAAAGGAAAAGCTAACTTTGCAAGAAATTGTGAAGATGGACTTGTCTTTCTTCACGTATTTACGTTGGCTAAAAAGCATTAAGATGGCTGAAAATTCATCTGTACTCATAGATATAGACCGTGTACTGGCCGAGAAAGCGAAAGGGAAACATATCCCTGGCTTCATAAGAAACTACTTGAAACGCATAGTGCATCAAGATGAACTGAATGAGTTCCTGCGCGAGCATGGCAATGAAGTTGGTTTGCCTTTCTTGAATAGTACGTTGGAGTTTCTCGATGCCCATTTGGTGGTAAACGGAGAGGAGAATTTGCCAGAAGGTGGTCCCTTTACTTTCGTAAGTAATCATCCACTAGGCGGACAAGATGGATTGGCACTAGGAAAAGTGCTTGGAGAACACTATGACGGACGAATTAAATACCTGGTAAATGACCTGCTGATGAACGTCAAGGGATTGGCTCCCTTCTTTATCCCAATCAATAAGACTGGAAAACAAAGTCGCGACTTCCCTCGATTAGTGGAGGCAGGTTTCCAAAGCAGTGATCACATCATCATGTTTCCTGCAGGATTGTGCTCACGGAAGCAAAATGGCGTGATAAAGGATCTGGAGTGGAAGAAGACGTTTATCTCCAAGAGTGTTGAATATCAGCGCGATGTAGTGCCCATGCATTTTGAGGGACGTAATTCGGATTTCTTCTATCGTCTAGCTAATTGGAGCAAGGCATTGGGCATTAAATTCAACATCGCTATGCTTTATCTGGCCGATGAAATGTTCAAGAACCGTCATAAGACTTTCACCATCACCATAGGCAAGCCTATCCCTTGGCAGACTTTCGACAAGAGTCGCACTCCTGCACAATGGGCGGAATACGTGAAAGACATTGTTTACCATCTGAATACTAACGCATAGACTAATATCCTGAAAAAAGAAAATAATAGATATGGAAGAAATAATCCAACCCATCAGCAAGGACTTGCTGAAAGCAGAACTAACTGAAGAGCGCAGGCTCAGAATGACCAACAAGAGCAGTAACGTGATTTATGTTGTGGATGCCCACAATGCTCCAAATACCATGAAGGAGATAGGGCGATTGCGTGAGATAGCTTTCCGCGCTGCTGGTGGTGGAACGGGTAAGTCGATGGACATCGATGAGTTTGATATCATGGAGAATCCTTACAAGCAGCTCATCGTTTGGAACCCTGAGAAGGAGGAAATATTGGGTGGCTATCGGTACATTTGCGGTACGGACGTTCGTTTTTACGACAATGGGGAACCAATGCTGGCCACTTCGCACCTTTTTAATTTCTCGGAACGCTTTATCAAGGAGTTTCTTCCATGTACCATAGAATTGGCACGCAGTTTCGTGACTTTGGAATATCAAAGCACACGCGCTGGAAGTAAGGGTCTCTTTGCTTTGGATAATCTGTGGGACGGACTTGGTGCCCTGATGGTTATAAAGCCTGATGTGAAATACTTCTTTGGGAAGGTGACCATGTATCCTAGTTATGTGCGTAAAGGCAGGGATATGATACTCTATTTCTTACGTAAACATTTTGGCGACAAGGAGAATCTGATAGTACCAAAGAAACCTCTGCTCTTGGAGAGTGATGAGAAGGAACTTGCAGATCTTTTCTGTTATGACACCTTCAAGGATGATTACAAAGTGTTGAATGGTGAAGTGCGTAAAATGGGTTACAATATCCCACCACTAGTGAATGCATATATGGGACTAAGCCCTACAATGCGTATGTTTGGCACTGCCATCAATTATGGTTTCGGAGATGTGGAGGAAACGGGTATCTTGATTGCTGTCAATGAGATCTTGGAAGAGAAGCGCATGCGTCATATCGAGAGCTTTATTAAGCAAGAACCCGATGCCTTTAAGGTCACCAGTGGACAAAACAAGGTTATCTACGAGCGAATAAAGATTGACTGATTACACTGCAGGCAAACTATTTCCGTTGATTTTGCGGTAGAGATCCAAGGCATAGACATCAGTCATGCCAGAAACATAATCGAGCACTGAAAGAATGCGCTCGAAAAGATTCTCGCTACGTATGCTGTACTGACTACTCACACGATTCATTAGCAATTGGGAATACGCTTTTTCTGGAGAAAGTACGGCTTCTGTCATTAAGTCGATGAGTGTTCCGATGATACGGAAACCAGCAACTTCTATATCTACTACATCACGTGCACGGTAAATCTTTTCTTTGGCGACTTTGGCACATTGACGATATGCTTCACGGGGTAGTTCGGAGATATGGTCAATAAGTTCCCCCTCAAATTCTCCTTCAAGAATGGCTTCCTCATGACGCAGAAAAGCTTGTGTGCATTCATGGATGAGAAGTCCAATGGCACGGGCACGAAGATAAGCTACCTGCTCATTATTGTCGGTTACCATCTCTAACATGCGCTTGATCTTCTCCTGTCGTTCTTCCTTGAAAAACGCCATGAAGAGATGGAATGTCTCCTCTTTTGAAAGTAATTTCAACTTGAAGCTATCTTCTATATCCATGATTTCGTAACAGATATCATCTGCAGCCTCCACTAAGTAAACCAAAGGATGGCGAGCGTAAATCAGAGGGTTGGTAGATTTGCAAATAATGCCCAATTCATCGGCGATTTTCCGAAAACTATCAACTTCTGTTGTGAAGAATCCAAACTTGGATTTGCTTTTCGCTGCAGAGGACGAATATGGATATTTCACGATACTGGCCAATGTGGGATAGGTAAGTACAAAGCCGCCTTTTCTACGTCCTTCGAATTGATGGGTAAGCAGACGGAAAGCATTGGCATTACCCTCGAAATGGGTCAGATCGTTCCATTGGTCTTCTGTAAGTTCGTCTCTCAGTCTCTGCCCCTTTCCTTCTGAAAAATAAGTAGAGAACGCTCGTTCTCCAAAATGTCCGAAAGGCGGATTACCAAGGTCATGCGCCAAACATGCGGCCGACACGATGGAACCAATTTCTGGCAGGAAGGAATCCTGAAGCTCAGGTCTGCGTTGCAAAATACCGCGAGCCACATCGTTACCTAAAGAACGTCCTACACAAGAAACTTCCAAACTGTGTGTCAAACGATTGTGTACGAACACGCTACCTGGTAATGGAAAAACCTGTGTCTTGTTTTGCAGACGACGGAACGGTGCAGAGAAAATCAGTCGGTCATAGTCACGCTGAAATTCCGAACGGTTCTCTTGATAATCGGGCTGATGCATGTCTTCCAGACCGAAGCGCTTTGCAGAAATGAGTTTGTTCCAATCCATATTCACATATTTTAGGGCAAAGTTATCAATTATTTGGTTTAAAAGCCGTATTTTCGCAGAAAATTATAGAGAATATGAAAGTACAGATTATCAATAAATCGAAACATGCGCTTCCTGCGTATGCTACGGAACAAAGTGCAGGGGTGGATTTGCGTGCTAACGTTAGTGAACCTGTCACCATGCAACCATTGGAGCGCAAACTGATACCTACGGGTTTGTTCATTTCCTTGCCAAAAGGTTATGAAGCGCAAGTGCGTCCACGTAGTGGATTAGCTATTAAAAAAGGAATTACAGTACTCAATTCCCCAGGTACCATAGATGCCGATTATCGTGGTGAAATCTGTGTTATCCTTATAAATCTTTCAAAGGAACCTTTTGTGATTGAAGATGGCGAACGCATTGCACAGATGGTGATTGCCCGTCATGAGCAGGCAGAATGGGAGGAAGTGCAGGTATTGGATGAAACAGAGCGTGGCGCTGGAGGTTTTGGACATACTGGAAAACATTGAACATTGAATTTTAAGATCTTATATATTGTTTTATTGTTGTGTGCAGTGTTGCCGCTGCATGCACAGACAAAGCTTTCGGAAGCAGAGCAGAAACGTTTTGACTACTACTTCCTGGAGTCGGTCAATTGTAAACTAAAGCAGGACTACACATCCGCATACCAGATGCTGGAGCATTGCCTTGCCATTAACCCTACCTCTGCTGCTGCACATTACGAACTTTCTCAATACTACTTGATACTGGGACAGGCGGAGAAGGGATTGGAAGCCTTAGAGAAAGCTGTTGAATATGCCCCAGATAATTATTGGTATGGTCAGGGATTAGCTAATCTTTACTTACAACAAGGACAGGAAGGTAAAGCACTGGAATTGATAGAGGAAATGACAAGGCGCTTTCCTGATCATGTCGAATTGCTATATACACTAGAAACACTCTATGATCGTAGTAGGCAATACGAGAAAGTTATCGAGGTGCTTAATATTCTGGAGCAAAGACGTGGTAAAAGTGAAGCTTTGACGATGGAGAAATACCGCATCTATCGACAGATGGATGATGAGAAGAGTGCTTTTAGAGAAATAGAAAGTCTAGTGAAGGAATATCCTAACGAAATGCGTTATCAAGTAGCGCTAGGAGATGCCTATCTACAAACAGGAAAGCGAGATAAAGCGCATCAGATTTATAAGGATGTACTGAAACGTGAACCTGATAATGCTGCGGCACTTTATTCGTTAGCGTCTTACTATGAATTGACCGACCAAAAGGATCTTTATGAGCAGATATTGGATTCGCTGTTAATTAACAAAAAAGTGGAAGATGCTGTGAAGGTCAATGTGATGCGTCGCCTTATCGTGGAAGTTGAACAAGCGGGACAGGATAGTTCGAAGGTTATCAACCGCTTTGAGCGCATCTTACAACAAGATACCGAGAATGCTGACCTTACTATGCTTTATGTTCAGTATCTCATAGCCAAGAATATGCAAAAAGAATCTAAGCCTGTGCTTAGGAAGCTTCTTCAGATAGATCCTACCAATAGTAGTGGAAGAATGATGCTTCTGCAAGATGCTGTAAACGTGGAGGACTATGCGGAAATTATCAATCTCTGTGAAGCAGGCGTGGAAGCCAGTC
Source organism: Bacteroidaceae bacterium (assembly GCA_017427065.1). Lineage (GTDB taxonomy): Bacteria > Bacteroidota > Bacteroidia > Bacteroidales > Bacteroidaceae > Bacteroides. The sequence continues at coordinate 54,755 of JAFRTL010000002.1, forward strand.
CTGATGCTTTGGAATTTTATTATTATCTTTCGATTGCCTATGCCCATGAGCAGCGACACGATGATGTCATCAGAACATGTAAGGCAGCACTTGAACATACCAATGATCAAAGTACCAAGGAGGTCGTCTCCGACTTTTATTCTATACTTGGTGATACATACCATACCAAAGGCGATTTGACTCAGGCTTTTGAAGCTTATGAAAAAGCCATAGAACAGAATGCCAACAATATCAGTGCGTTGAACAACTATGCCTACTATCTTTCACTTGAAAAGCGAGATCTGGATCGTGCCGAGGAAATGAGTTACAAAACTGTGAAAGCAGAGCCTGAAAATGGTACTTATCTGGATACATATGCTTGGATTCTTTTTGTAAAGGGCAATTATACACAAGCCAAACTTTACATAGACATGGCATTGAAAAGTGAGGATGCCCATAGTGCCGATATCATGGAGCACTGTGGGGACATCTATTATAAAACAGGAGATACGGCAGGTGCCTTGGAATATTGGCAAAAGGCATTGGAATTGGGAAGTAGTTCGTCAAAGTTGAAACAAAAGATCAGTCAGAGAAAATATGTGGAATAGCAAGCAGAAATATAGAAGTGGCATGGGCGTGCTGATAGCACTGCTGATGCTGGCATTCACGGGATGTAAGACTTCCAAACAAGCTGCAAGAGTTGGTAGTGAGGAGAGTATGTATTTGTCATCAAAAGTAGAAGTAACCATTCCTCATGGAGATGCTGTGTACTCTGTCAATGGCACTATGAAATTGAAAAAAAATGAAATTGTGCAAGTCTCCTTCCTTATGCCTATCTTGCGCACGGAAGTGGCACGCATTGAAATCACTCCTGACATCATCTTCCTTGTGGATAGGATGAATCATCGCTATGTGCGCACCACGAAGGAAGAACTGAAGGACAGACTACCTAGAAGATGGACATATAATAGATTGGAGGACTTGATTTATCAAGCTTCTGAGCCTGACGGAAAGAAGACTATCTCTGGCGAGGAATTTGGCTTGGCAAAACTAGAGAAAGCTCGCGTAGAATTGTCAGATTTCTCACGGGAAGAAAACAATGTGAAACCCACCACGCTTTCTTCCCGATACACGGAAGTGACATTGGATGAATTACTTCAATTCCTCTTGAGTTTATGAAACGTTTGCTGCTTCTCCTTTGGTGTTGTTTGTTGCTGATTCCCTCGGGGGCTCAGACTAACAAGCGTATCAAGGATTTGCAAAATCGACAAGGACAGCTGAAAAAACAAATTGAGGAAACGCGGACGTTGTTGAATACGACAAAGAAGGATATGGGTAGTCAGTTGAATAGCTTGAATGCCCTTTCCGGACAGATAGAGGAACGTCGTAAATACATCGATACACTGACAAATGATGTTGCACAGATAGAAGAAGAAATGGGCATTGTGGAACGACAGTTGTCAGGTCTTCAGACCGATTTGTTAGTCGCTAAAGACAATTACATTGCTTCACTGCGTTATCTTCAAAGACATGGTTCTATACAACAGAAACTGATGTTCATCTTTTCTGCTAAAAACCTTTCGCAAACCCTCAGAAGACTGCGTTATGTGCGAGAGTATGCCTCCTCACAGAAAGAGCAAGGATTGGCAATGCAGCAAATGCAACAGGAGATAACTGCTAAGCGTAAAGAATTGGAGGAGGTAAAGGCATCGAAAACTGACATGCTGCAATTGCGTGAAACGGAACGTAGAGAATTGGAATTACAGGAAAGAGAGAAACGGGCGATAGTTTCAGAATTACAGAAAAAGCAGCGCAGTCTTCAAGATGAAATCAAGAAGAAACAAGCAGAAGCCAATAAACTTAATGCTCAGATTGATAAATTGGTGGCAGATGAGATAGAAAAGGCACGGAAGCAAGCTGAAGAAGAGGCCAAAAGGGAAGCGGAAGCCAAGAAGAAAGAAGTGGCAAATGCCTCAAAGACACAGACCAAGAGTGAAACCGCCAAGGCTGCTCCCAAGACCGAAAGTAAACCTGCTGCTACTACAACATACAGTTCCAATAATTCCGATAAGGTCTTGTCCTCAAATTTTGAACAAAACAGAGGCAAATTACCAGTGCCTATCACAACATCGTATATTGTGGTAAGCCATTTCGGACAATATAACGTGGAGGGGATGAGGAATGTCACTCTCGATAACAAAGGTATCGACATACAAGGAAAGCCAGGAGCAAAGGCACGTGCCGTTTTCAATGGAAAAGTGGCAGCAATCTTCCAACTCAACGGACTTTTCAACGTTCTAGTAAGACATGGACAGTATATCTCTGTCTATTGCAATCTCTCATCTACGAGCGTAAAACAAGGAGACGATGTTAGCACTCGACAAGAATTAGGTACCGTATATACCGATACCTCCAATGATAACCGTACGGTGCTTCATTTCCAATTGCGAAAAGAGCGCGATAAACTCAATCCCGAGCGATGGTTGCATCTATAAAGTTGCCCCATCTAAGATTTTCAAATAGAATTCGATAGCTTCCTCTATTTCCGACAAGTAGATAAACTCATCTGCAGTATGACTGCGATTACTCTTTCCAGGACCTAATTTCAAGGAAGAGAACGGCATTAATGCTTGATCGGATAAGGTGGGAGATCCAAACGGCTGGCGTCCTAATGAAATCATGCGTTGTACCAGTGGATGAGTAATCTCTACATGGGAAGAACTGAGTCTGAAAGAACGTGCCTTCACTTCAGAAGCGACATGTTGACAAATGATGTCATATATTTCCTGATTACTATAGCATTCATTGCTGCGGATATCCACTACAAAATCGCACTTGTCGGGTACCACATTGTGTTGTGTGCCTGCATTCACCATTGTCACACTCATCTTCACAGGACCAAGTAATGGGGAGACTTTCTCAAATTGATAGTCGCGGAACCATGCCATATCCTTCATGGCCAGATATATGGCATTGATGCCTTCGTTTCTGGCAGCATGTCCCGATTTTCCATGTGAAGTCACATCCAGCACCATCAGTCCTTTCTCAGCAATGGCCGGTTGCATTTCTGTTGGTTCACCAACGATGGCAAAGTTGATAGGAGGTAATAGCGGAAGTACACTTTCGATGCCTTCTTTTCCAGAGACTTCCTCTTCGCAAGAAGCCAAGAATATGAGGTTGTAAGTTTGGGTAGTACGACATAGTTGCATGAATGCTTGCATCAAACTTACCACACTAGCTCCCGCATCATTACTGCCTAGTCCATAGAGTTTTCCATCTTCTAAAGATGGAAGGAAGGGATCACGTGTCCATCCGCTAACTGGTTTCACGGAGTCGATGTGTGAATTCAGTAAAAGTGTTGGTTTCTTAAGGGAAAAATCAGGACTTAGACACCAGACGTTGTTGCCTTTCCGTCCGGTTTCCATGCCTTGCTCCTCAAGATATAGTTGCACTTGATTGGCTGCCAGTTCTTCCTCTCTGCTGATGGATGGAATGGCAATCAACTTGCTTAGCAGTTCCGTGGCTTCATGCGCCATGAAAGATAGATGTTCATTCATACATTCATGTTTTCGTTGCGAAAATACGGAAAAAGGAAAATATATTTTCCTAACTAGGAAAAAATATTTCTCTAACTAGGAAAAAATAACTCTAACTAGAGACAAATAACTGCTCAATTCAAGAAAATGACGTTGAAAGTTTGATAATTGCCAAGAAAGAAGTACCTTTGAACTGCCTAACTAAAAATGTAAAATTATGACTATACATCATTTTTCTGTTTTAATTCATCGTCAGGCTGAGAAGTATGGGGATAAAGTGGCCCTTAAATATCGAGATTACTCAAAAGAACAATGGCTTCCCATTACTTGGAGACAATTCTCCGACAATGTGCGTCAGGTAGCCAATGCATTGGTAGCTTTTGGCGTGAAAGAATTTGAGAATGTAGGCATATTCTCTCAGAATAAACCAGAAAGTTTTTATGTGGATTTTGGTTGTTTTGCCAACAGAGCAGTGACCATTCCACTCTATGCTACCAGTTCTCCGGAACAAGCACGCTATATCATCAATGATGCTCATTTGCGACTGCTGTTTGTTGGAGAGCAATTCCAGTATGATGCAGCCATCTCCGTGCAAGGCTATTGCCATACATTGGAACAAATCATTATCTATGATCATACGGTGGTAAGAGACCCTCGCGATAAGACTTCCATCTATTTTGATGAGTTCTTGAAGAAAGGAGAGGGCTTGCCATTCAATGAAGTCGTGGAAGCACGTACTTCAAGAGCTTCGTTTGATGACCTTGCAAATATCCTTTACACTTCTGGCACTACGGGTGAACCTAAGGGTGTGATGCTGCACCATTACAATTGGCAGGAAGCCATGCGCACGCATCATGAACGCCTCTATACCATCAGTGATCAGGATGTTTCGATGAACTTCCTTCCATTGACGCACGTATTCGAGCGTGGATGGTGTTATGTCTGCCTTAATGAAGGTGTCCAGATATGCATCAACCTTCGTCCTGCTGATATTCAGAAGACTATTCGCGAGGTACGTCCTAACTATATGTGTAGTGTTCCTCGTTTCTGGGAGAAGGTCTATATTGCAGTACAACAAAAGATTGCCAAGGAGAGCGGTGTGAGAAAGGCGTTGATGCTCAATGCAATAAAGACAGGTAAGGCCTATAATGTAGATTATCTTAGTAAAGGCAAGCAACCACCCGCATGGCTGAAGTTGAAGTACAAATTCTATGATTCAACTATACTCTCAACCTTGCGAAAGGTGGTGGGTGTAGAAAATGGCAAGTTCTTCCCAACGGCAGGTGCCTCTGTATCCGATGAGGTCTGTGAGTTTACGCATGCAGCAGGCATTAATATGATGGTGGGCTATGGACTTACTGAGAGTACGGCAACCGTTTGTTGTTTCCCTGTAGATAAGTTCATCATCGGCTCTGTGGGTGAGATTATGCCTGATTTGGAAGTGAAGATTGGAGAAAACAGTGAAATTCTGCTCCGTGGAAAGACCATCATGAGTGGATATTACCATAAAGCCGAGTCAACGGCGAGAGCCATCGACAAAGATGGTTGGTTCCATACGGGTGATTCTGGTTATCTGGAAGGTCGTACCTTGTTCTTGAAAGAACGACTGAAAGACCTTTTCAAGACCTCCAATGGCAAATATATCAGTCCGCAAGCCATAGAAACCAAGTTGGCTGTAGATCAATATTTCGAACAAGTCGCAGTGATTGCCGATAGATATAAATTCGTTTCAGCCCTTATCGTTCCAAATTACAAGGAAGTGGAAGCCTATGCTAAGAGTAAAGGCATTCGTTACGGAGGCATGGACGACTTGCTGCTGAATCCACAGATTAAGGAACTCTTCCAGTCGCGCATGGATACTTTGCAACAGCAGTTTGCCAACTATGAACGCATTAAGCGTTTCACATTGTTGCCAGAGCCGTTCAGCATGGAGCGTGGAGAACTAACCAATACGTTGAAGCTTCGCCGTAACGTTGTGGAACAGAATTACAAGGAAATCATTGATAAAATGTATCAGGAATAAACTATGATAACATCAGATCAACTCAAAGAGGTTATCAACCGCACAGAGGCGTTGCATCGCTATTTGGACATCGATGCTAAGAAGATGGAATATGAAGAAGAGCAACTTCGTACTCAGGATCCTGACTTTTGGACAGATCAGAAGGTGGCAGAAGCTCAGATGAAGAAAGTGAAGGAGATAGAGAAATGGCTGAATGGGTATAAGGAGGTAAAGACTCTTACTGATGAACTTCAGCTTTCGTTCGACTTCTATAAAGAGGAGATGGTGACTGAAGAAGAGGTTGATGATAATTATAAGAAAGCACTTGACGCTATCGAAGCTTTGGAACTGAAGAACATGCTGCGCGATGAGGCCGATCAAATGGATTGTGTACTCAAAATCAACTCTGGTGCTGGCGGTACTGAGAGTCAGGATTGGGCCAGTATGCTGATGCGCATGTACTTGCGTTATGCAGAGCGTCACGGCTATAAGACGAGCATTGCTAATGTACAGGATGGTGATGAAGCTGGAATCAAGAGCTGCACCATCGATATCACGGGCGATTTTGCATATGGATACTTGAAAGGTGAGAATGGTGTACACCGCTTGGTCCGCGTCTCTCCTTACAACGCACAGGGTAAGCGAATGACCTCTTTTGCCTCTGTTTTTGCTGCTCCTTTGGTGGATGATACTATCGAGGTTAAAGTTGATATGTCGTGTGTGTCTTGGGATACTTTCCGAAGCAGTGGGGCAGGTGGTCAGAATGTCAATAAGGTAGAGTCGGGTGTACGACTACGCTATCAATATAAAGACCCTTATACTGGCGAAGAAGAAGAGATATTAATCGAAAATACGGAAACTCGCGACCAACCAAAGAACCGAGAGAATGCCATGCAGCACTTGAAATCTATCCTTTATGACAAGGAATTGCAGCACCGTAATGAGGAGAAAGCCAAAGTGGAAGCTGGCAAGAAGAAGATAGAGTGGGGCTCACAGATCCGTAGTTATGTCTTCGATGACCGTCGCGTGAAAGACCATCGGACAGGTTATCAGACAAGCGATGTAAACGGTGTAATGGATGGCGAGATCGATGAGTTCATCAAAGCTTATCTGATGGAGTTTTCAGGTGGTGAATAATAATAATCTAAAAATTAAATACTATGTCAAAAGCTAAAAAAACAACTAAAAAAGAACTTCGTGCCCAGAAACAAGAGAAGCAAGCCAAAATGGTAATCCGTGGTATAGCTATTGTCTTGGCTATCCTTGTGCTGCTGATGTTTGTCTGGTACGCAGGAAAAATCTGATTATGCCTTATGAGATAGAGCGGAAGTTTCTGGTGAAAGGGGACTTCCGCACTCAAGCGTATGCTAAGAGCCGTATTATCCAAGGATATATCAGCAGTGCGCATGGTAGAACGGTAAGGGTGCGCATTCGTGATGAACGTGGTTACCTTACGATTAAGGGACCTTCGGATATTGGCGGCTTGGTACGCTTTGAGTGGGAGAAAGAGATTCCATTGAGCGAGGCTCTACAACTCTTGAAGATTTGTGAGCCTGGGATAATTGACAAGACGCGCTACCTTGTCAAGAGTGGTAAACATACATTCGAGGTAGATGAGTTCTATGGCGATAACCAGGGATTGGTTATGGCTGAGGTGGAATTAGGGGCTCCCGATGAACCATTTGAAAAACCAGATTTTATTGGTGAAGAAGTGACGGGCGACCGTCGATATTACAATTCTCAACTTCGTCAGCATCCGTTCAAAGAATGGGGTGTGTAAAATGAAAAACGATGGAGAAACTGTACGAATACATACCACAACAATTAGTCACCTTTTTATTGGTGACTCTTTTTTCCTTACTGATAGGCTTGTCATTGCGTAGACTGAATCTCAAGCCTGGCAAAGAGAGTATGTTGTTTGGTACCGACCGTACGTTTACTTTCATCGGTATTCTGGGATATCTTCTCTATATCCTCGACCCTGTAGGATATAAGCTTTACATGGGTGGCGGTCTTATTTTAGGTTTGCTGCTCATCAGTTATTATGTGGCGAAGTTCTCAATGGTGCATAATTTCGGTGCTACAACCATCATCATTGCACTAATTACTTATTGTATTCCGCCCATTGTGGTTACGCAACCTTCGTGGTTTTATGTCACTTTGGTGGTGGCAGTGCTGCTCTTTGCAGAGATGAAACATACCTTTGCAGAATTGGCACAACGCATGAAGAATGATGAGATGATTACTTTGGCGAAGTTCCTTGCCATCAGTGGTATCATCCTGCCTATCCTTCCGCGTGAAAATCTGATACCAGGCATCAACCTCACGCCCTATACAGTATGGTTGGCAACAGTCGTTGTTTCAGGTATTTCTTACCTTTCCTACCTGCTTAAGCGTTACGTCTTCCATCGTTCCGGCACCTTTGTGTCAGGCATTATAGGTGGTCTTTACAGCAGTACGGCTACTATCTCCGTATTGGCACGTAAGAGTCGGACAGCTACGAAGGAGGAAGCACCTGAATATGTGGCTGCTATGCTAATGGCTATCAGTATGACTTTCCTTCGTTTCTTGGTACTTATTGGTATCTTCAGTAGGGCTGCCTTCTTTGCCATCTATCCGTACATGCTTATTATGAGTGCCGTAGCAGGAGTGGTAGGAATGATGTTACATCGAACTGTAAAGATGCCCATTGCTGCTTCCGATGAAATGGCAGAAGAAGAATCCGATAGTGGTAATCCATTGGAATTTAAGGTGGCAATTATCTTTGCCATCTTATTTGTGGTGTTTACCATTATTACCCATTATACTTTAGAATATGCTGGAGAAAGTGGATTGAATGTACTTTCCTTTATTTCAGGATTGAGTGATATCACTCCTTTTATTCTTAACTTGCTACAAGGAACTGCCAGCGTGAATATTCATCTGGTGGTGGCGTGTACGTTGCAAGCTATTGTCAGCAACATTACCGTGAACATGTGCTATGCGCTGTTCTTTTCAGGAGGAAAACAACCAATGCGTCGACTGATTCTGAAATATTTCGGTATTGTTATCGTCGTAAATATTATTCTGTTGATAGTCTTTTATCTGATATAAAAGAAGGGGAGTCTTTCTGACTCCCCTTTCTCATTTTATTTCTGAGCATCAATCTCTTTCAGTAATTCCTGCACTGCCGTTCTTAATTGGGTATCCTCTCCCTTTACTATTGTTTCAGGACTGTTCAGTACTAGGATGTCTGGTTCCAGTTGTGTGTTCTCCAGGTAAGTGCCATCGGCTTGCTTGAAACCCACTATTGGCATGCCGAAGACCATCGTTGGGTCTTGCATGGTTTCCCAGGACACACTGCTCATGGTACCAGGCACAGGTGCACCAACCAACTTACCTAGATTCATGTGCTTATACACCCAAGGCGTACCATGTGCATTACTGTAGTTGGCCTCACAGGTCACCATGATGCTTGGGCGGTTCCAACGACGACTTGGCATCTCGCAAGCTACGACGTCACGAATTACCTGCTCCAAGTATTTCTCACCGCTAAAGAGTACCTCGATGTCCTCATGCAGACGACCACCACCATTCCAACGCGTGTCTATCACGATGCCTTCTTTCATGTTGTACTTACCCAACAAGTCGGAATAGATGGTGCGGTAACTGCCATCGTTCATCGATTGCAGATGCACATAGCCCAAGCGTCCGTTTGACCAACGCTCCACATCAGCTGCACGTTGCTTTACCCAGCGTTCATAGAGCAGGGTATTCTGAGCTGATTGAGTAATAGGAAGGATTACCTCTTCCCAACGCTCCTTGCGCTGTGCGTTGTAGAGTGACACCAATGTCTTCTTACGTGCTTTGTCGTTTAGGATGCTTGCCAAATTTGTATCATCAGTGATTTCTATGCCGTCAATCTTTTCCACAATGTCACCTGCTTTTACTTTGGAATTGGCATGGTCGAAAGGTCCCTTAGCAATTACCTCAGATACTTTCAGGCCCTTACCCGTATAGTTCCAATCGTAAAGCAAACCCAGAGCCGCCGTAGCATCTCCAGAGAGGCTAGGGGAGTAGCGACCTCCAGAATGCGAGACATTCAGTTCACCAAGCAACTCACTGAGCAACTCTTGGAAATCGTAGTTGTTGCTTATATGGGGCAAGAACTTACGGTATGCCTTCACATAACCTTCCCAATCCACTCCAAAGTAGTTGGGGTCGAAGAGGCGTTGCTTCACTTGCTGGTAAACATGGTTGTACATATACTCACGCTCTGCTGCAAGATCAAGCTTCATCTCCGCATTGAAAGTGATAGGTGTGAGTTTTCCACTTCCAGGTTCCATCTTCTGCATATTCGCACTTCCAATAATAAAAATGCTTTTGCCATCGCCACTCAGTTCCATGTTGGCATAGCCGGCATTCATTTTGTTGAGCAACTTAGTCTCACGTTTACGTAGATCCATTTTCCAGAGGTCGTAACCACCTTCGAATGATGCAAAGTAGAACAAGTTCTCTCCTTCCTTGTCAAGAATGGCACCCGACATACTCGCGGAGTTAGGTGTCAGTCGTACGATACGGTCGCTGATACCAGCCAACTCAACGTTGATGTTCTTCACCTCTTCCTTCTTATCGTCAGCCTTGCTGTCCTTCTTGTCATTGGCAGGAGTTGAGTCCTTCTTTTGCTCCTTCTCCAGTTCCTTTTGCAGCTCGTAGTCCTCCTTACTCAAGCGGTACTTGTCGTAGCTGTCTTGGTTCATAAATACTAACAATGCGTCATCTTGAGAACCCCATGAAGCATGACTGCGCATACCGTAGCGTTCACTGGTAAAGAGAATGGCATTGCCGTCCATTACCCACTTCGGACTGCCATCGGTATAACCACTCTGTGTGATGTTGGTCACCTTACCACCTTGGGCGCTCACAATGCCTATGTCGGTATATGGATCACGACGGTTTCCGATAAACTCTAATGTGAACCATTTGCCATCAGGACTCCAACTGTAGTCGAAGCTGCCAGATGTTTCATACCATGTGCTGCCATCGGTTATTGTACGAACTTGTTTGGTCGCCATGTTCATCACTTTCAGAGAATGGCGTCCTTCTATGAAGGCCAGTTCTTTGCCATCGGGAGAGAATTGTGGAGCCGTACGCTCTATGCCATCTTTAGCGTTAAAAAGTGCCTTTTCTTCAATAAGTGTGGCATTAGGGAAGTTAGGATCTTCCTTCCGACTGATGGTGGCTTGGTAGATGTTCCAATGTCCATCGCGCTCACTTACATACACTAGCGTACGATTGTCTTTTCCGAACTCCACACTGCGCTCATTTTCAGGTGTGTGGGTAATCTGCTTGGTCGTGTTATACTCCACAGAAGTCACAAAAACTTCTCCGCGCACGGTGAAAGCTACTTGTTTACCATCAGGCGATACAGAGGCTGATGACACTCCGCGACTGAAACTTAAGTCAGCCAACTTGTTCACATCGTCGCGCGTAATGTCAATGTTCACTTTCTGTGCATTGCTACCTGTCTGCGTGTAAATTTCCCCATCGTAAGTAAAACAAAGCATGCCGTTGTCAGCTACTGACAGGAAGCGCACGGGATGAGTCTTGTAGTTGGTTACCTGCTGCACCTGCTGAGGCGCATTCAGAGGGAACGAATACACATTGTAGCTGCCGCCGTTGCGTTCACTAAGTATGAATACTGTCTGCCCGTCCCTGCTGAGGATAGGGTTGCGGTCTTCACCTGCACGGTTGGTCAGGTTGGTATGCTTTCCGCTCTTCACATCATAACTCCAGATGTCACGTGTTACAGAAGAAGTGTGGTGCTTGCGCCACTGATCTTCCATACCCTTCATATCTTGATAAAGGAACATATTCCCATCGCGCGAAAAACTGATCATCTCTGCAGGGGTAGCCAATACCTGTGTGGTTTTACCACCTGTAGCAGGTACTTGATATAGTTCCGTTAGTCGGGTACTGGGGAAAGAAGCACTCTCAGCAGGGTCCTGAATAGCTGCAGAAAAATATACAAACTTACCGTCAGGACTATATGCCCAAGGCGTCTCAGAAGCTGAGTTGGTCGTCAGTTGCTTTGCAGCACCACCTTCAGCAGGCATTACGAAAATATCAAAGTTACCTTCACGGTCGCTTGCAAAAGCTATCTGCTGCCCATTAGGACTCCACACAGGGTTACACTCATAAGAGTCCTGTGTAGTTAATTGTACAGCAGTACCGCCACTGGTTTTCACTTTATAGATATCGCCCTTGTAACAGAAAACAATCTGCTGTCCGTCGGGAGAAATCTGTACGTCGCGCAGCCACAGCGGGGTAACTGCAAAGCTACTGAGAACTACTAGTCCCATAGCCACTGTTGAGAGTAATCTTTTCATAACCTTATTATATATATTATTGGTGCAAAGATATAATAATTCTATCTTACGCCAAAGCAGGCTCCCAAAAAAGAAGGCAGTCACTTTCTTGTAACTGCCTTCTCTTATTATAAAGTCCTCTTTTACTTAAAGAGCAATTGTGCAAACGTATTAAGGTATAAGCGCCAGTTTTTCCACTCATGACCACCTGTACTCTCAAAGAATGTATGAGGCATGCCATTGCGTGTCAACGCTTTGTCGAGTGTCTGATTACCAGCATAGGTGAAGTCTGCTGTACCACAGCCGATCCAGTAAAGCTTATAACCAGCTTTCTTGATGCCCTGGAGTTGAGCGTCCAGTTCTGGACTCTCACGAGTACCTGCACTCAATGGGAGAATATAATCGAACACGTTTGGATACAGCGTAGTAGCTGCGAAAGTGTGCCCACCACCCATGCTCAGACCAGAGATGGCACGTGATGCCTTCTTAGGTATAGCACGGTAATTTTTCTCGATGAAAGGAATAATCTCGTTCACCAAACTCTTTACATAGAGGTTCTGGTTTTGAGGATTCTGGTTGTCGAAGGTCTTAACTGGCAATCCCATGGTAGAAGCTGCTTGCTGACCAGGGTTACCGTTAGGCATTACCACGATCATAGGCACAGCCTTACCCTGCTCAATCAGATTGTCTAGAATCTGTGCAGCACGACCCATGCTTGACCATGCTTCCTCGTCGCCACCACCGCCATGAAGCAGGTAGAGCACAGGATACTTCTTGTTGCTGGTCTCATAGCCATAAGGTGTGTAAACAGTCAGACGACGGTTGATGCCGAGGAGGCTGCTGTCATACCACCTATAACTTACGGTTCCACGATGAGCAGTTTCGTTGTAGTTAGCTGAACGCTCACCAGGAACAAACAGCATATTCAGATAGCGGGTACCGTCACGCTGTACCATGTAGTTCACAGGGTCATTCACATTTACACCATCCACGATGAAATTATAGGTATAAATCTCAGGTTCTGGAGCAGCGATAGTTACTTCCCAAACACCGTTGGCACCCTTCTTCAAAGGTACTGCTTCTGTTAAACCAGCCATCCAGTTACCATAGAGATTCACTACGGTAGCATAGTTAGCATTCAAACGGAATGTCACTGAATCCCCCTTCACTTCAGGAGAAACGATCTGTGCCCCACGGCTGAAGTTAGCCAATTCCTGAGCACCTGCACCTACTGCGAGCATAGCAGCAAATGCGAATAAGATAAACTTCTTCATAATGTTGTTTTGTTTTAAGATTGATGATTTTTAAGTTTATAATTCACTAAAAGTCAGAAAGGTCTGAGTCTTACGTCTATCCCTTCTCCTTCCAATTGAGGCGGTATCACACTGACATCCGTCTGGCTAAAATGGTAAGGATATAGCACTTTAGGCTTGATAAGCTTGGCAACTTTCACCAATTGTTCCACGGACATTGTCGGACTGTTGCAAGGGAAGAAAGCGATGTCAATGTCCTTGATGGCAGACATCTCTGGTACATCCTCCGTATCCCCAGCAAAATAGATGCGTAGCCCGTCGATGGTCAGAATATAACCATTGTCGCGACCTTTTGGATGCTTGTCCAGTTTGTCTGGAGATGTGTTATAAGCGGGCACCGCTTCCACCGTGATATCATCTACCTGCGTCTTGTCACCGTTTACCATGATCTTCCCTGCACCAAACATGTCAGCACATCGCTTGTTCATAATCAGCTGTGTCTTTTCACTCATCAGCAGTTTGAGAGCCTCGGCATCATAGTGGTCACCATGCTCGTGCGTCACAAAGATGTAGTCAGCCTTAGGCATCACCGTGTAATCCACCGTCCGATCGCGCAACTTTGTCACGGGATCCACCTGAATCTCCCTGCCATCATATTCCACGCGTACACTGGCATGCATCAGCGCATGAATCTTAACGGTCTTCCCACTGTCTGTCTTAAACACGTCAGTTTCTTGAATTCTCTGGCCACAAGCCGTCAGGCCCATAATAGCCATTAGGCAAAGGATAATCTTTTTCATATCTAATGAGTATTAAGTCATATTTGCGGGCTAAGTTAGCAAAATAAAATCAAAAACAGAAGAAGGCAGCTACTTTTTTGTAGCCGCCTTCCTTTTTATTTGTCATTCGCTATTACTTGAACAGCAACTGTGAGAAAGTATTCAGATACAAGCGCCAGTTCTTCCACTCATGACCACCAGAGCTCTGGAAGAAAGTATGCTGCATACCGTTACGTGTCAGTGCAGCATCCAGCACCTGATTGCCAGCATAAGCGAAGTCTGCAGTACCGCAGCCAATCCAGTAAAGCTTGTAACCAGCCTTCTTGATACCCTGAAGTTGGCCATCAAGTTCTGGGCTCTCACGGGCACCTGCACTCAGCGGGCAGATATAATCGAACTTATCTGGATACAATGTAGAAGCAGCGAAAGTGTGACCGCCACCCATACTCAGACCTGCGATGGCACGTGAAGCCTTCTTAGGAATGGCACGGTAATTCTTCTCAATGAAAGGAACGATCTCTTCCACCAGACTTCTTACATAAGCATTCGCGTTTTCTGGAGCGCGGAAATCCACATTGCTAGTTGGCAAGCCCATGATATTGGCAGCTTGCTGACCAGGGTTACCGTTAGGCATTACCACGATCATAGGAACGGCCTTACCTTGCTCAATCAGGTTGTCCAGGATCTGGGCTGCACGACCCATGCTTGACCATGCTTCCTCATCACCACCTGCACCATGGAGCAGATAGAGCACAGGATACTTCTTGTTGCTGGTCTCATAGCCATAAGGAGTATAGACAGTCAGACGGCGGTTGATGCCGAGGATGTTGCTGTCATACCACTTATAACTTACAGTTCCGCGATGAGCGGTCTCGTTGTAGTTAGCAGAACGCTCACCTGGTACAAACAGCATGTTCAGGTAGCGAGTACCATCACGCTGTACCATATAGTTCACAGGGTCATTTACATTTACACCGTCAACGATGAAATTGTAGGTATAAATTTCTGGTTCTGGAGCAGCGATAGTCACTTCCCAAACACCGTTAGCTCCCTTCTTCAAAGGAACTACGTCAGAATAATTAGCCATCCAGTTGCCATAGAGGTTCACTACAGTAGCATAGTTGGCATTCAGACGGAATGTCACTGAATCCCCCTTCACTTCAGGAGAAACAATCTGTGCTCCACGTGTGAAGTTAGCCAACTCCTGAGCACTTGCACCTACTGCGAGTATAGCAGCAAATGCGAATAAGATAAACTTCTTCATAATGTTGTTTTTGATTTTAGAGTATGTATGTAATTAGTTTTTTCCGACTACAAATATAGATAAAAATTTAAAAAACCTTAAATGTAAAGCATATTTTTGTAATTAAATGCAAAAACTTGATGCAAAATCTTCATCTCTCTCTTACTCCTCACACTTCACAAATGGAATTTAACTTACAGAATGGTTGATGTTTACGAGTGTGAAGTGTGCTCGCCAACACTTCACAACACTTCACAAAATAACGACTATAGAAGCAGGAAAGCGTGAAGAGTGGTGAAGAGTGAGACACAACACTTCACAGCAATTTCCTTATAATTATTATAAGTTTACTGCCTGTCTGTGAAGTGTGAGGTATAAAATCGAGACATAGAAGAGAATTTTTATTTTTCTAGTTAGGAAAATTTTTCTTTCTAACTAGGAAAAAAGATTTCTCTAACTAAGAACATTTATGTCCACAGTTATGGACATTTGTGTTTATGTGTAAGAAAAAGTGTTAGTGTGCGTAGAAAAAAGAATTAGTACGCCCAACATATATAAATATGAAAAAGAAGGGAAATGTGCGGGTGAAAGGACTCGAACCTTCACGACTTTCGTCACCAGATCCTAAGTCTGGCGCGGCTGCCAATTACGCCACACCCGCATGAGTGTTTGGAAATCGAGCGCAAAGATAAGAAGAATTTCGTTACTGACAAATTGTTTTGCGAATTACTTGCTTTTTAAATAGACACGTGCCGTTTCGATGATGGTATCTTCTCCTCGTTGCTGATCGGCTGCATCCATATCGACCTTGATGTCTGGATCGATACCAAATTCGGTATGCTCCTTTTGTGCATTGAGGATTGGACAGGCAGAGAAGCGCACTCCCCAGCCATTTGGGAGCTCGGAGGTAAAGGGCAGGCCAGAACCTCCACCAGTCTTGTCGCCTATAATGGTAACCAAAGGCAACTCACGCATGATGCTTGTGAAATAGTTGGTAGCACTGAAGGAGTGACGGTTGGTGAGGACTACCACGGGTTTCTGCCAGCGGATACGGTCGGAGGGTTCCAGATAGATGGGCTCGGGAGTGGAGAAGTCGCTGTGGCCCTTGCCGCTCTTGTGGCAGATAAAACCAACCAATGTCTTCTCGTTGGTGAAGCGGGCAGCGATGCGATCAGCGGTGGTTAAGTCACCACCACCGTTATTGCGTACATCTAAAATAAGTCCGTCGCAAAGGGAGAAGTAGTCAAGCATCTCGGAGAGGCTGCCATTGCCCACGGGTGAGGAGAAGGAACCATAATACAGGTAGCCGATGTTGTCATCCAAGATGGTATATTGCAGTCCACCACTGATGCGATAGCCTTGTCCCAAGTAGTCTTCTACCAGTGCCTCACTGAAGTTGCGCGGATAGTCCTCGTACCAGTCCCAATAGCGGGCCACGTTGTGGGTAGTATAGAGGTTCACATGACCATCTTTCAGCTCTGCGAGCATGTTTCCCAGTACCTCAAAAAGGTTTTCATCGCTCTTGGTGGCTTTCACTTGGGGCTCGTACTTGGTGTGGATGGCGTTCCAATCTATCTGCTTGTAGTCCAGGAAGCAGTAGTGTTCATCGATGATTCGCCAAAGGGCCTCAAAGTTGTCCATCGGGGTGTCCTTGAAGTCGTCTTCGCCCACGCAGGCCGTGAGAGCGAACAGGAACAGGATGAGGTACAACAGTCGTTTCATGGCTTACAGCTTTTTGAGGTGTTTCACAAAACCGATCATCAGCGCATGACTGTAGATATGGGATTTCAGTCCATTGAGCTTGGCTTGCTGAAGGTCGCATACATAGCCCACGCGCAGGGTGGTCTTCTTAATCTGAAAGTCCACGGAAAGCAGGCTCCGCAACGTGGGTTGACTGACGGGAGTGGTAACTTTCATCACGCCGTCATCATCGCCCAAGGAGAAGATCTCGTAGTACGATTGTCCGTAATGTGGAGAGAACATCAGGCCCGTCAAAGGGACATTAAGTTGGTAGCGCAACAAGAACGGGACGCGTTTGATGTGGGTGTGCCAAAGCAGACGCACGGAGGCATCGATGTTGGCATGCAGACGCACATTCGCAGGATTGTTGCCATTGCGCATGTTGTAGATAAAACCTCCATTGAGGTCGGCCACACCACCAACGAGTAATTGGAAGTTGGGCGTTTCATAAACCAGTCGATGAAGACCGTAGTTCCAGTTGGCCACACCTGCCACGGTATTGTTGTTTTCCGCACGGTTGTTGGCATAGTCAACATACCCTTGGAAGTAAGTCTGTATTTTCCACTCCTCTGGTGCCCACGAAGCGGCATGGATGCTCTCGCGTGATATGCGTAACTCCACACCTTTATAGGCTTGTGGCGAGAGGTAGTTGTCGAACACACTCGCCATGCCGATGCCGTAACTGGTAGAGCGAGTGATGATACTGGGATCGGTGGAGCGTTCATTATATAGCGTTTCCTGTGCCTGAGTTTGAAGACTTATCAGGCAAACACAAAAAAAAGCTATATAATTCTCAATTTTCAATTCTCAATTCTCAATGTTAGAACAGTCTTCCTTGTCCCGTCAGTTCATCCATGATGTCGCTGTCGCTCTTGTCCTTGTCGGGATCCAGATTCTCTTCCTCGACTATCTCCTCCTCAACAACTGTAGCTTCGACATCCTCTGTAGGTTTCTTTGTAGGTTCCAATTCATTGACGGTATCCAGCGCATAGGTTGTCAATCGCTTACCTTTGGCCTTGTAGCCTTTTACAGCAATAAACTCTTCTGCTTCAATGATGAGTGACTCGCGGAACGCATCACCTCCTCCGAACACCACCTCAAAACGAGGATAAGTCTCGTCAGTGAGTAAGATAAGTTGGTTTTCCGCATTTTCACCCAGATAGTTTTGCTTTTTCAACGTAGGTTCAAAGCAGAAACGCTTCAGATAAGGGAATCCCTTCTGCGTAGCATCATAGAGAATAGCTGTCCAAACCTTGTGAGGATCGAACTTTTCTAGGATGCGTATATCATTCTCGTAGTGATTGTTCACGTCGAAATTGGTGGTATAGAAATCGCCGTTATTCAGTACTACCAAGATGAGGTCATCGTTTTGGAATTCACCCAGATAGTCTCCATGACCGTCGTAGTTCAGGCGCAACACATCCGTGTCGAACCAAACCTTTCTGCCTCCAAGGGTAGAGCCACCTTGATGCTTCAGCATAATGCGATGCACAGGATACTTTGTGAGGATGTTGCCCATGGCTTGACGACCCTTGATGGTGATGTTGGAGAAATCTTCTTCAAGCGTCACCTTACGCAGACGTGGGTTAGGCTTGTGTGTTACCTTAATGGTTTCTGCCTCCCCGTTAGGGTTGGCGCTGAAATAGACGATGCGTGAATCTGGTGTCCCCTTGGTAAGGTCGTATTCGCGATCGCGTATGATGCCAGTCACGAAGAAACGCTTGATGTAGTACCAACCTCCCTTACCATCGCGATAGACCACATTGTAGATGGTACGCTTGTCGTTCTTCTTGAAGACGTTGACGTAGTAAATGTCCTTCCCCACGAACTTTTTCTCTGCGACAGGGGTAATGAGGTACTTGCCGTTGCGGAAGAATACGATTACATCGTCAATGTCGGAGCAGTTGCCTACGAGTTCGTCTTTCTTCAGGCTGGTACCAATGAAGCCCTCTGTACGGTTGACGTACAACTTCTGGTTGGCTTCTACCACCTTGGCAGAGTCGATGATGTCGAACTTGCGGATCTCTGTGTGGCGAGGGAAGTTTTTGCCATACTTGTCTTTTAGGTGCTTGAACCACTTCACGGTATAATCCACCAAATGAGCGAGGTTCTTGTTGATGGCAGCAATCTCATCCTTCATACGCAAGATGGCTTCATCGGCCTTTTCACTATTGAATCGCAGGATGCGCGCCATTTTGATTTCCATAAGCTTGAGGATATCTTCCTTGGTCACTTCACGGATCATCTGTGGATAGAATGGTGTGAGGCGGTCGTCAATGTGTTCACAGGCCTCATCCATGTTCTTAGCTTCCTCAAACTTACGGTCTTTATAGATACGCTCTTCGATGAATATCTTTTCGAGGGAGGCGAAATGCAAGGCTTCAAGCAGTTCGCCCTTACGGATTTCCAGTTCCTTACGTAGCAGGTCTTTGGTATAATCCACCGAACGGCGCAGTACATCGCTGATGGTGAGGAACTGAGGTTTCTCCTCGTCGATTACACAACAGTTGGGGGAGATGCTTACCTCACAATCTGTCAAAGCATAGAGCGCATCAATGGTCACGTCGGATGAAGCACCAGGTGACAGATGAATCAGAATCTCCACATTGGCAGCGGTATTGTCTTCCACTTTTCGAGCCTTGATCTTTCCGCGCTCAATGGCTTTTAGTATAGAGTCGATGAGGCTGCTGGTGGTCTTGCCATAAGGAATCTCGCGAATCACCAAGGTCTTGGTGTCTAGTTTCTCTATCTTCGCACGCACTTTCACTACGCCGCCACGCTGCCCGTCGTTGTAGTGTGCAGCATCGATGCTTCCACCCGTTGGAAAATCTGGATAAAGATGAAACTCTTCATCTCGCAGGTAGTGGATGGCAGCTTCGCAAAGTTCGTTGAAGTTATGTGGCATGATCTTGGATGACAGACCTACGGCAATACCTTCCACACCTTGTGCCAACAACAATGGAAATTTCACAGGGAGGGTGACTGGCTCTTTGTTACGTCCGTCGTAGCTGTACTGCCACTCGGTGGTTTTCGGATTGAATACCACTTCCTTGGCAAATGGAGAGAGGCGGGCCTCGATGTAACGGCCAGCTGCGGCGTCATCGCCTGTAAGGATATTGCCCCAGTTGCCTTGCGTATCTACCAGAAGTTCTTTCTGTCCCAGTCCTACAAGGGCATCCTTGATGCTGGCATCGCCGTGAGGATGGAATTGCATGGTATGACCAACGATATTGGCCACCTTATTGTAACGGCCGTCCTCCATGCGCCACATAGAGTGCAGCACGCGTCTTTGCACGGGTTTTAGGCCATCCATGATGTTAGGTACCGCACGTTCCAGAATCACATAGCTGGCATAGTCGAGAAACCAGTTCTGGTACATGCCCGTAAGTTGGTGCTTCGCTTGGGCATCCTTCACATCAGCAGGCTTGTAGTCAGAGTGCCCTGCTTCTTGCTTTTCTTCGTTTTCCAAGATATTATCGTCTTCAGCGCTCATATTCTATAGTTTGAGTGCAAAGATAATCATTTTTTTTGAAATCGTTACGATATTGGAAATATTGGCACAAGATACTTCCTCATGTCATTTTATCTGCTTGTTTAACAAACTTTTTCCTATGACTTACCTTTTATATGAAAGATAGTTAGTAATTTTGTGCGGTAACTAAAACTAATGGGAAAATGAAGAGATTTCTGATATTGATGCTGACCTTGCTCTCTGGCTATACACTGATGGCCCAAGGACTGACAGGTACTGTGCTTAAGAAAGGGAAACCAAAGAAAGGCGTAGTGGTGTGGCTTAAGAAAGCCGACAAGTCTGCTACGACAGACAAGGAAGGTCGTTTTTCTTTTGAAAGTACAGGCGCAAATGATACACTGCAGATTGCGGTATCAGCAAAATATGATGCCTTAGTAGCTGTGGGCAACTCCCGTGAGGTGACGGTCTCCCTGAACGATAAGGATTACAGCGTGAAGAACGTGGGAGATGTGGATGTGGAACGTACATTGCCTTATGTGCAAGTAACGGCAAAAAGCAGCGGTGGTGTGAACCATGAACTGATCATGCGCTCGGGATTTCGTTCTGTGTCTGAGGTGCTGAAAAACTGCGTAGCAGGCATCGTTGTATCAGAGGGAATGACGGGCAGTAGCATTCGTGTACGTGGTATCAACTCCATCAATTCGAGTAACGAGCCGCTTTTTGTAGTTGATGGGATAGCCATGCAGGGCACCGACATTGATGCCATTGTTCCAGTGGAGACGGTGGAGAGTATTGAGGTACTGAAAGATGGTGGTGGCTATGGTGTGCGTGGGGCTAATGGCGTGATTGTGATTACGACAATTAAAGGAGTGACGGAATAATTCTCAATTCTCAATTCTCAATTTCAATTTATTTTACTATTTTTGCAGCCGATTTTATAAAGGAACTAAATAATTATGGCACAAGAAGACGTTTTCAAGAAAGTAGTGGCGCATTGCAAAGAGTATGGTTTCGTATTCCCTAGCAGCGACATCTACGACGGTCTGGGCGCAGTGTACGACTACGGTCAGAATGGTGTAGAACTCAAGAATAATATTAAGCAATACTGGTGGCAAAGTATGGTGCTGCTTCACGACAACATCGTGGGCATCGACTCTGCCATCTTCATGCATCCTACTATCTGGAAGGCCAGCGGCCACGTGGATGCATTCAACGACCCTCTCATTGACAATCGTGACTCTAAGAAGCGCTATCGTGCTGATGTGCTGATTGAGGATCAGATTGCGAAGTACGATGAGAAGATAGAGAAAGAAGTGGCTAAGGCGCGCAAGCGTTTCGGTGACAGTTTCGATGAGGAGAAATATCGTGCTACCAGTCCTCGTGTAGCTGAGGAAGTGGCTAAGCGTGAAGCTTTGCACAATCGCTATAAAGCTGCCATGCAGGGACCCGACTTGGAGGAGCTGCGCCAGATTATCCTGGATGAGGGCATCGTTTGTCCGATCAGTGGCACCCGCAACTGGACAGAAGTGCGTCAGTTCAACTTGATGTTCTCTACGGAGATGGGCTCTACCGCTGATGGCAGCATGAAGATCTATCTGCGTCCTGAAACCGCTCAGGGTATCTTCGTGAACTACCTGAACGTGCAGAAAACTGGTCGTATGAAGTTGCCTTTCGGTATCGCACAGATAGGTAAGGCTTTCCGTAACGAGATCGTGGCACGCCAGTTTATCTTCCGTATGCGCGAATTCGAGCAGATGGAGATGCAGTTCTTCTGCAAGCCTGGTACTGAGATGGATTGGTTCCGTAACTGGAAGGCTCAGCGTATGAAATGGCATCAGGCCTTAGGCTTCGGTGCTGAGAACTACCGCTTCCACGACCATGATAAGTTGGCGCACTATGCCAACGCTGCTACTGACGTGGAGTTCCTGATGCCTTTCGGCTTTAAGGAGGTGGAAGGTATCCATAGCCGTACTAATTTCGACCTTTCTCAGCATGAGAAGTATTCTGGAAAGAGCATTAAGTACTTCGATCCTGAAACCAATGAGAGCTATGTACCTTACGTGGTGGAGACTTCTATTGGTGTAGATCGTATGTTCCTGAGTGTGATGTGCGGAAGCTACTGCGAGGAGCAGTTGGAGAACGGTGAGAGTCGCGTGGTACTGAAGTTGCCTGCAGCTTTGGCTCCTGTGAAGTTGGCTGTTTTGCCATTGGTGAAGAAAGATGGTCTGCCAGAGAAGGCTCGTGAGATAGTGAACGATTTGAAGTTCCACTTCAACACCATCTACGAGGAGAAGGATAGTATTGGTAAGCGTTATCGTCGTCAGGATGCCATCGGTACTCCTTATTGCGTGACCGTGGATCATGACACGTTAAATGACAACTGTGTGACGCTGCGCAACCGCGACACCATGGAGCAGGAGCGCGTAGCTATCAGTGACCTGCGTGGCATCATCGAGGATCGCGTGAGCATTACGAGCTTGTTGAAGAAATTGATTTAAATAACGTGAAGCAATTAAGGTACATAGTTGGAATACTGGGCTTCGTGCTGATGGGTGCGATGATATCTTGTTCAGAGGTGGACGAGGACAGTATCATGGATAAATGGCCCGAATTGAATGACGCAGTATGTGACTCCTTGCTACGTGAGGCTGGTTCCAATTTATTCAGTCAAGCGGCTGATACGGCCAAAGTAGACGCCATGCCTATCGGAAAGATTTTCGGTATTGAAACCAGAGTGAGCACAACTAAGAAGAAGGAGTATGTGTTTTGTGCTAAACTGACGTCGACAAATGGCAGGCATCCTATTTATACGGACAATGTATCAGCTTTTTACCGTGGTTCTTACATTCTTGGTACAGAATTCGACGGTAATTTTGAAGGGTATGTGGCTACGGATACCGACTTTGATGGCACAAAGAAACTTCCTGCTGTGTATGATACGCCAACCACTTTTCCTATTCAGAGCACTTCCACTCAGGGATTGATTCCGGGTTGGATAGCAGCTTTGCAATATATGCGTGAAGGAGAGCGTTGGTTGCTTTATGTACCTTGTCGAAGTGGGTATGGGGTTAAATCTACTTCATCTACGATTTTGGATAATTCCACCCTCTTCTTCGATATCATCCTTGATGAGATTGTGGATTGACACTTTCTATCGCTTTTTCCACAGAACCATGCAATAAGAGTAAGGACTTGGCTTGACCATAGCCAAGTCCTAATTCTTCTACCAGCATCCTGGTGCCACGATCTACCAGTTTTTCATTGGTAAGCTGCATATTCACCATCTTGTTGCCTTTTACCCTGCCAAGTTGTATCATAACGGCAGTGCTTATCATATTGAGAATCATCTTCTGTCCAGTGCCAGACTTCATGCGGGAGCTGCCTGTGACAAATTCAGGTCCTACCACCATCTCGATGGCCACGTCGGCCTCAGCTGCCATGGGGGAGTGAGGGTTACTGGTGATGCATCCTGTGAGTATGCCATGCTCGCGGGCTTCGCGCAGGGCTCCGATAACGTAGGGCGTAGTGCCAGAGGCGGCAATGCCTATCACGGTGTCGCGGGTGTTGATATTGTGCTCCATCAGGTCTTCCCATCCTTTATGATCTTTATCTTCAGCATTCTCGATGGAACGGCGCAGTGCCGATTCTCCACCAGCAATGACGCCTATCACCATGCGTGGAGGCATACCAAAGGTAGGGGGAATTTCTGAGGCATCGAGCACACCCAAACGACCACTGGTTCCAGCCCCGATGTAGAAGAGACGCCCACCTCGCTTCATACGTGGCACAATCTTTTTCACTAGTTCTTCTATCTGTGGAATGGCTTGCTGCACGGCATCTGCCACGCGGTGGTCTTCCTCGTTGATGTGTGTCAATATCTCATGTACCGACATCTGTTCCAGATGGTCGTAAAGCGAAGGCTCTTCAGTGATTTTCTCAAAGGTTGCCATAGTATTGTATCAGTCCCTCCATCGGACTTTTGGTGATTTTGCCTAACTGTATGCCAGTGAGTTCGGCCGACTTCTCCAGTACCTTGCGATAGGCGTAGGCTACGGATCCAGTGAAATGGACAAGCAGGTGCTGATAGTCGTACTGCATCACGTTGCGGGCAATGAAGTGTGAGAATGCCTCCATCACCAGATAGAAGATGGCTTCATTGTCGAGGTTCTCTTCCAAGAACGGTTGCAAACTGGCTAAGAAACTGTTGGGGAACGGCTTGCGATAGACACGGTCGATAATCTCGGCAGTGGTGAGATGGTATTGTGCCAGAAACTTTTCCTTCAGTTCCTCACCGAGTTGATTTTTTAGCAGATCACCCACCAAGATTTTGCCAAGCACCGCACCACTGCCCTCATCTCCGAGAATGAATCCCAAAGGCGATACATTCTTCACGATCTTCTTTCCGTCGTATTCGCAGGAGTTAGAACCTGTGCCTAAAATGCAGACGATGCCAGGTTCATTGCCACATAAGGCGCGAGCAGCCCCCACCATGTCGGAGCAGACCTCCACGCGAGCCTCGTCGCTGACCTGCATCATCAGGGCTCTGGCAAGGATGGGCGCCTTCTCTGGGGTGCATCCGGCACCGAAGAAGTGAATGGCTTCAATCTTGGTACCTTTGGGAATCTTAGGAACCAAGGCGTTGGAAAGCTCGTACTCTATTTCTTTTTCTGTCTCGAAGAATGGGTTGATACCCTTGGTCAAGATGCGTTTCATGACGGTGCTTCCATCCATCAGGCACCAATCGGTCTTGGTAGATCCGCTGTCGGCAATCAGTCTCATACTATAATTATGAATTATGAATTATGAATTTTCTAGTAAGCATTCTCAATCCTAGTTCCTTGATAGTAGTGCTTCAGGATATCCTCATAGGGATAGCCTTTCTCTCCCATCACAGCAGCACCAATTTGACAAAGTCCCACGCCATGGCCCCAACCAGCCCCTGTGAGGGTGAAGGTATCGGGCAACTTGCTGCCTGCCTTGTAGGTCTTATCTACCACGAAGGCAGAACTAAAGAGGTGACTTGACGAGAGGGTGCGACGTATCTCTAGTTCCTTACCTATCACCAAGGTCTGCTTGCTACCCACAATGCGTAGTTTGCAGAGTCTGCCACTGGTGCCACGCTCTACAGGTTGCAAATCCACAATATCGCCAAAGTCGATGCCAGAGCGCTCCTTGATCAGGGCAGCTAATTCTTCCTGAGTGTAACGCACCTGCCAACGATAGAAATCAATGGTCTCTTGGTCGTAATTGTTCAACACCTGCGCCAAGATCTGCTTGTCGTCAGTATTACAGAATGAGGCTGGGGAAGAGCGAATCCACTTGTCCGCTTCCTCCTCGTTGGTAAGGTCGGGTAATTCCTCCGAACCATCAAGGTCTCTTCCCTTCAATAAGTAAGGCAGGTCTTTATCGGCCCAAGCCGTATGAAATTCCTCAAAAGCGCCACCACAACTCTTGGAGTAACGGGTGTCGCAAATCTCACCGTTGTAGGTAAGCACCTGTCCGCGTGTAGCCTCTATGGCCTGCCTTGCCTTCTCGGTAGTCACCCTCGTGATGCCCTGATAGCGCTGGCAATGGTCGTCTGCACAGACATGGAAGCGTTGGTGAGCATCACTCTCGTACCACTTAATTAATTGAGAATTGTCAATTGTGAATTGTGAATTATCAATTTTCAATTTTGAATTATCCATTATATTCAGTAGCCAACTGCGTGAGATCACGGCATGGGCTTTAAGGAATTCCAAGGAAGCATGGGCACTCATCTCGCTGGAAATCACGCTGAGGAGGTAGTCCTCCACAGGTATCAGGTTCACAGCAGTGATGCCGTTCTCCTCCACAATCAGCTTCAGTGCCCCTTGAAAGCGCTGCTGCTCACGACGCTCCCAATGGAAGTCCACCCCGATGATGACATCTTCTATCTCTATATAGTTGTCATCCTTTGTAGGCGTGAACAGCAGTTCTGCCTGTGTGACACCATTCCATGTCATGCTGCCATTCTCGTACATCACTGTCTGCTCTCCAGTGACCTTCTTCCCATCAGGCAAGTGGTAGTCGCCTTGCAAGCGGAAGCGGATAGCCTGTTGTTCCAACAGGATGCCTACCTCCACATTCGGTTCTTCGGAAACTGGAGTTTGGTTGCAACTTGTTAATCCGAGGGAGAGACCGATAAGCAATGCAATGGTCGTCAAAGTACTTTTCTGTCCGCTGCTGATAAGGCAGAGTCCGATGAACGTAAACAGGGCGTTCATGATAAGAAGTTCATAGCTGAATTGGTAACCTCCCAGCCAAGCCTCACTATGGCTGTCGATCACATAGCAGAGGATGGGGGAGGCAATGACTACCAAAGGAACAAGGTAGTGACGTACCTTCCGCTTAGTGAATATGGCAAAGGCAAACATGCCAAGGATAGGCCCGTAGGTATAGCTTGCCAGTACATAAACGGCATCAATCACGCTGGTATTGTTCAGGATGTTGAAAACCACGATGCAGAGTCCCATCAGCACTGCCATACCAATATGAATTTTTTTGCGTCCAGAGGTAATTTCTGCTTCTGTTTTATTTTTGGTTCCCCAGATATCCACTGTAAAAGAGGTGGTGAGTGCCGTAAGGGCAGACCCTGCAGCTGCAAAGGCAGCGGAAGTAAGACCCACCACGAAGATGATGCCTACAGCCAATGGCAGGTAACCGCCAGTGGCGATGGTAGGGAAGAGTTCATCACTCTTTGCTACTGTAATGCCATGCTCTTGTGCAAACAGATAGAGGAGCACGCCTAAACCTAAGAAGATCCAGATGACAACCAGTTGGAGCAGGATGCTGACTATCATGTTCTTCTGCGCATCACGAGGATTCTTGCAACTCAGGTTGCGCTGCATCATGTCTTGATCGAGTCCGTTGGTGGCAATCATGGTGAAGGCACCTGCCAAGAACTGCTTCCAAAAATATTGCTTCTCGTTAGGATTGTCGAAGAAGAAGATGCGACTCCATTCGCTGCCCGTGATATTTTGAAACACATCCACGGCAGAGAAGTTCAAATCCTTGGCAATGTACCAGATGCAGAGGAAGAGCGACAGCAGCAAGCAGAACGTTTTCAGCGAATCGGTCCAGATAAGCGACTTCACGCCTCCTCGGAAGGTATAGAGCCACACCACAATCATCGTCACTATGGCATTCAGTGCAAAGGGGAGTCCTAAAGGTGTAAAGATGAGCAGTTGCATCATAAGGCACACCACGAAAAGACGCACAGAAGCTCCCAGCATCTTGCTGATGAAAAACATCCAAGCGCCTGAATGATAGCCGCCCTTCCCCAAACGGTCCTCCAGGAACTGATAGATGGAAGTGAGTTGCAACTTGTAGAATAGAGGTGTAAGCACGAAGGCAATGGCCAACTGTCCTGCAACGAAACCTAGTACCATCTGCAGGTATCCCATCTGACTGGCCCCCACCATACCAGGCACGGAGACAAAGGTCACGCCAGAGATACTGGCACCTATCATAGCAAATGCCACCATGTACCATTTGGATTGTCGGCCTCCAACAAAGAAACCTGCATTGTCGGCCCTTCTGCCTGCCAGGTAAGATACGGTGAACAGTACAGCGAAGTATATCGCTATGGTCAATATCGCAACTAATGGACTCATTTCTTTGAATTATGAATTATAAATTATGATGTTTAATGTTTAACGTTTAATGTTTTAACGTTCTTCGTAGAGAAGGTATGGCTTTCGTTGTTCTTTAAACTTCTCCACATCGGGTTTCCAGCGAGCTTTGATCTCCTCAGCACTCTTTCCCTGTTTGATCATCTGGCGCACATAGTCCACACCTATCAGTTTCTCGAAGAAGGTGGTGAAGAACTTGTCGCCCATCTTCAGGTTCTGGTAGGCATCGATGACGTAATCTAAGTTCAGTCCTCCCTGAATGATGGCCTCATCTTCCAGCGCGCTTAAATCCTTGCCATAGCAGAGTTTGCCTTTCTGTGGTGGATTGGTAGCACCTGGTTTACTTTGTGGCGTGAAACTAAAGGGCTGGTCCTTCATTTGTGGATGTCCGTAGATCTGGAAAGGCTTATCTGTGCCTCTTCCTAAACTCATGACTGTTCCTTCAAACAGGCAGGTGGAAGGGTAGAGGTAGATCGATTTCATGTTTGGGAGATTAGGCGATGGGGCGATGGTCAGCTCGTACCTGCTCTGATGGGTATAGTTGGCGCAAGGAATCACAGTGAGCTTGCATTGCCTACCTTGAGGCAACCACTTCTCGCCATTCACCATCTGTGCCAGTTCGCCCAATGTCATGCCATGCACCACGGGGATAGGCAGCCATCCCACGCCACTCTTATGCTTCATGTCAAGGATGGGACCATCCACATACATGCCGTTCGGGTTGGGCCTATCCAGTATGATAAGTTCCTTGCTCTGCTCTGCGCAGGCATCCATTAGGCGGCACATGGTTATATAATAGGTGTAGAAGCGCAGCCCCACATCCTGAATGTCCATCACCAGCACATCCACTTGCTGCATGGTCTTGGCATCGGGTTTACCTCCTTGCTGGCCATAAAGCGAAATGATGGGCAGTCCCGTCTTGGCATCCACAGAGTTGTCCACCTTCTCCCCCGCATCGGCATCCCCCCTAAAACCATGCTCAGGTGAAAGGATATAGACGATGTTGAACCCACTGCGCTGCAGCAAGTCCACCACATGCTCATCGCCCGCCATACCTGTTTGGTTGGAATACACGCCAATGCGCTTGCCTTCCAACAAGGGGAAGTATGCCTCCGTCCGAAGGTCGCCCGTTAAGATGGGTGCGGAGTGCACCATTTCCGTCTCTGAGACCTTGGCAGGCTCCGCGGTGTTTTGTGCCTTGGAGCAGGCTGTGAAGCAGAGCAACAAGGACAATATCATGAGTTTCTTCATAGACATCGTATTAGATACGCAAAGATAATAAAATTCTTATTAATCGTGCAAAAAAAGAAGCATCTCATGCACGATGAGTGCTGAGATGCTTCTGCTTATGAAGTAAAGTGCTGATTAAAGCGCGTTTTCCTTAATCAGATATTCGGCTATCTGTACGGCATTCAGTGCAGCACCCTTACGAATCTGGTCGCCAACTTGCCACCACGTGATTCCATTCTCATTGGCGAGGTCCTTGCGGATGCGACCAATATACACAGGATCCTTGCCTGCCAGGAACAGCGGCATAGGGTACTGCTTGTTGGCAGGATCATCCATCACCACCACACCGTCAGCCTTTTCGAAGGCAGCCTTAGCTTCTGCTACGCTGATAGGTCTTTCTGTCTCTGCCCATACTGCTTCGGAATGGCTGCGCAGTGAAGGCACACGCACGCAGGTAGCACTCACCTGAACGTCGCTGTGCATGATCTTACGAGTCTCGTTGTACATCTTCATCTCCTCCTTGGTGTAGTCGTTCTCCATGAATACATCTACTTGAGGAATCAGGTTGTATGCCAACTGATACTGGAACTTGCTCACAGTGACAGGCTCGCCTGCCAATACCTGACGGTACTGCTGTTCCAACTCCTGCATAGCCACGGCGCCTGCACCGCTGGCAGCCTGATAAGTGGCTACATGCACACGCTTCACGTGTGAGAGATCCTCGATGGCCTTGAGGCAAACCACCATCTGGATAGTGGTACAGTTAGGATTGGCAATGACGCCACGAGGGCGATCCTTGGCATCCGCAGCATTCACCTCTGGCACTACCAATGGCACATCGGCATCCATACGGAAGGCACTGCTATTGTCTATCATCACAGCCCCATACTTGGTGATGGTCTTTTCAAATTCTTTGGAAGTGCTGGCACCTGCTGATGCAAACACGATGTCGATATCCTTGAAATCATCGTTGTGCTGCAACAGTTTCACCTCTATTTCCTTACCCTTGAATGGATACTTTCGGCCTGCACTGCGTGAAGAACCAAACAAAACCAACTCATCCATAGGGAAATTTCTTTCCTCCAGCACCTTCAGGAACTCCTGTCCCACGGCACCACTGGCACCAACGATTGCTACTTTCATAATACTTTGTTACCTTTAAAATTAATACTCTATTAACCGTTTGGGTGCAAAAATACTACATTTTGGAGTATCTTTAGCATGAAATGGAATTTTTTTGTTTATTTTGCGCTTTAAAGAGAGAAAACGGATTAATTATGATAAGACTGGAAGGAATCACGAAGAGTTTTGGCTCATTGCAGGTGCTGAAGGGTATCGACTTGCAGATAGAGAAGGGTGAGGTAGTGAGCATTGTAGGTCCCAGTGGTGCTGGCAAGACTACCTTGCTGCAGATCATGGGTACGCTCGATACACCCGATGCAGGAAGGGTACTGATTGGCGGCACTGATGTGCTGGCCTTGAAGGAAAAGGCGCTCTCAGCCTTCCGTAATCAGCACATTGGCTTCGTGTTCCAGTTCCACCAGCTCTTGCCAGAATTCACAGCCATAGAGAATGTTATGATTCCTGCCTTCATTGCAGGACGTAGTCGAACGGATGCTTTCGATGCAGCCAAAGAATTGCTTGGAATGATGGGGCTTTCCGATCGTTCAGAGCATAAACCCAACGAACTTTCTGGTGGCGAGAAACAGCGTGTAGCAGTGGCACGTGCACTGATCAATCATCCTGATGTCATACTGGCTGATGAGCCTTCTGGCAGCCTTGATTCCAAAAACAAAGCAGAACTTCACCAACTCTTCTTCGACCTCCGTGATCGTCTTGGTCAGACCTTTGTCATCGTCACCCACGACGAAGGCCTCGCCACACTCACAGATCGCACCATTCACATGAAGGATGGAGTAATATCTGCCTAAATATTTATTTCCTTACAGGATCAAAAGTAAGGCCACAGCCCAGTTTCTTGAAAATCTTACGATCTACCTCACTGAGCATCACGGTGGCATGCACTTGGCAGCCATCGAGCAATGGCAGGGCTTCTAGAGCCTTGCGACAGTTTTCATCGTGCTGGCTCAGTACGGAGAGGGCCACCAACACCTCGTCAGTATGCAGGCGTGGGTTGTTGCCATGCAGCAACTTGGTCTTGGTGTACTGGATGGGCTCTATCATGTTCTGCGGAATCAACTTCAAATCATGGTCGATACCTGCTAAATATTTGGTAGCATTGAGCAGTAAAGCGGCACTAGGACCTAGGAGGGAAGTGGTCTTGGACGTTATCATGGTACCATCGGACAACTCAATGGCTGCAGAATGGGTGCCTGTCTGCTCCTTGCGTTCAGCAGCAGCCACAGTGCAACGACGGTAAGCAGTGGTGAGTTTCATCTGCTTCATCAGCAGTATCAACTTGTTTACTTCATGCTCATTGCTTCGCCCATCGTACATGTTGCATACAGCATTGTAGTAACGACGAATGATTTCTTGCTTAGACGCTTCGCAGCACACTTCATCGTCACTGATGCAGAAACCTATCATGTTCACGCCCATGTCGGTAGGCGATTTGTAAGGACTCTCGCCATAGATGCCCTCAAAGATGGCATTCAACACTGGGAAAATTTCAATGTCGCGATTGTAGTTCACCGTGGTTTCTCCGTAGGCCTCCAGATGGAAGTGGTCGATCATGTTCACATCGTCCAGATCGGCAGTAGCAGCCTCATAAGCCACGTTGATGGGGTGTTTCAGTGGGATGCTCCAGATGGGGAAGGTCTCAAACTTGGCATAGCCAGCCTTCACGCCACGACGGTTCTCGTTGTAGAGCTGACTGAGGCAGGTAGCCATCTTGCCACTGCCAGGACCAGGCGCTGTCACCACTACCAGCGGACGGGTGGTCTCCACGTAGTCGTTCTTCCCGAAACCTTCGTCAGAGTCAATCAGCTCCACATTGGTGGGATAACCCTCGATGAGATAATGGTAATATACTTTCACATCACCTTCCCTCTCCAGCATCTTGCGGAAAGCCACAGCACTCTGTTGTCCGTTGAAGTGGGTGATGACCACGCTGCTCACGTAGAAACCGCGGGCAGTGAATACGTCGCGCAGACGCAGCACATCCTTATCGTATGTGATACCTAGGTCGGCACGTATCTTATTCTTCTCGATGTCCTCGGCACTGATGACAATGATAATCTCAGCATCGTCCTGAAGTTGCATGAGCATGGTCAGCTTACTATCAGGATGGAAGCCTGGAAGAACGCGACTGGCATGATAATCATCATAAAGCTTGCCTCCAAACTCCATGTATAGTTTATCACCAAACTGTGCGATACGCTCTTTGATGTGCTCCGACTGTATGCGGAGGTACTTGTCATTGTCGAATCCGAGTTTCATAACTGTGGCCTTTTACATAAAAACTAAGCAACAAAGATAAGGATTAGATTTGAAATTATCAAGTCTAATTATTCATTTTGAATTATACAAATCGTATAATTATTTTAATTCATAATTTTAGAAGCATAGGGTCTTCACCCTATTGCTGTGTAAGTAGCATAAATGCAGTTCCGTTTTTCATTTACAGCAAAGTGATTGATGACCTCATCCTATGTCAGTTTAACAAGTGGTTAATATCTTCTATTATTTGTTCGTCACTGGGGCGAGGGGCATTAGCATTAGAGAGTTCCCCTTGTTTGTTAAATAATAGATATCTTGGAATAGTAGATACATTCAACTCTTTTAGCAAATCGCAAGTTTTAGAATTCTCAATGAAAAAGTTTGTTGGTAGGTTGCCAAGACCTTCTTCTACAGAAGATTCATGCCATGCTTCTTCTTGATCATTAAGGGCGAAATACAGGAAAACTACATCTTGGTCTGCAAATTTCTGGCGTAAATTAGCAGCATGAGGCATTTGTGCCAGACATGGGGCGCACCAGCTTGCCCAGAAATCCACATAGACAACTTTCCCTTTGTATTTTTCCATCAAAGCCTTGAAGTCAGTCTTATTGCCATTTAGGTCATGCAGGAGGAGCTGGCTTTTATCTGCAAGGAGGTTATATTGTGTAGTAACCTTTTCTGCCAGCTGTTCATCTCCAGTGATGTTATGGTATTCTTGTAGATATTCATTTGCTGTCTCTGCATCGAAATATTGGGCCAATGGTTCTATGCATTTCTTAAGGAGCATGTGTTTGGTCTTCGTAGGAATGGATTTAAATTCTATGTCGTCAAAGGATATTCTCCAGTCTTTATAGCTTCCTTGTGAAACCTTAATACTGGGGATATGTTGATTGTAAAGTTGAAGATAATAATCTAAGAAGATAGAATAAGATGGAAAAGCGGAAAAATCATCAGAGAAATGAGCCTCCATTAGATGGTAATAAGTCGTATCCCGCTCATTATAGTAAGCATACTCTTTCTTGTAATCCAAAATTGCCATATAATAATCAAATAACTCTTTTCCCACTTTATTAGCAGATAGGTAGTCGTTCATGATATCGGTGTAATTGGCAACATAGTTTTGAAATAAGCTTTCAACAGAATCAACAGGGTAAGAACTTAGATAAAGGTGGTCTGGACTGATTCTTTTAAGCAGATCTCTATTTGATGCTAGTCTGTGAAAATCAGCATCGCCAAGAATGGTTCCAGCTTCTAAAGTCTCAATGGTATAGGCGTTGCGGAGAAGTCTGTTGGCATCGTAAACCTCATTAAGCTCAGGGAAAATCTTGCTTTTAACTATTGGGTAATCGAGACTATCTATAGAAATAACAATCGTATCTCCTTTCATCAGAGGGTAGAAAGCATATTCAAACGTGTGATATCCTAATGCTATTTCAGTGAAGCGCTTTTTGCAACTAATGGTTAGGGTGTCAGAATTGTAGTTAGGTGTAAATTCGGTTATTTGACCTTCCTTATCTGCATACATCACGACGGAGTATTGGGATTTATGGAACCCCGCTTTCGTTTTAAAAGGTGCTGGGTAATAATGCTCAAAGTATATCACTACATTATCACTGATAGATTGCCCTTCTGTTAATTGCATATGGCAAGATGTTAATAGGAATGAAACTAAACCTATAATAAATACTTTTTTCGAATAGTATCCCATATTATTCTTTAATATTGGTTGATTTTGTCCGTCTATAGCTTATATTTCAGCAGTACAGGGTCTTCACCTTTTGGTGTGTAAGTCGCATAAATACAGTTCCGTTTTTCATCTACAGCGATGTGACTGATGGCCTCTTGCAGGTGATAAGCTTTCTGGTAATTGTTAGCCCAAGCTTTTAGCATGATGCCTCCAAGGACATGTAGTAAAGTTGATATAATGGTTTGATACTTCATTGTTGCTTTTGTTTTCACATTGCGAAGATACAAAAAGAGGAGTTATTTACCAAAAGTCAGATGATTTTTCAGAAACATAGGCTGTTGTCACCGAAATGCCTTGCATTATAGGGTGTTATACTGAAGCATTTTTCTCATAATACTGGACATTTCCGCGGAAAGAGCCTGCGTTTCTGAGCTATTCGAAGCTAAGGTAGTGAGAAAGGCGTTCCAGGTCTTGCTCTGTGAACTCATCATAGAGGATGAACGTGCGCAGGTTCTTGATGTCACCATGACGCTGACGATACTCCACTAAGGCACGGGCTTGGTAGAAGTTTAGGTAGGGGTGGCTGCGCAGACGCTCCACACTGCTGCGATTTACAGGGATGCGGCTAATGTCTTCCTCATGTACCTCAAACCAAAGGAGGAGCTGCTGGTAATCAAGACGGATTTCTGCCAACTGACTGACATCGTAGAAACCACCAAGTTGGCGGCGATAGTTCAGAATCATGCCAGCAATGCCACTGCCAATGCCTGGTATCTGCATCAGTGTGAGGCTATCGATGCGATTTAAGTCAAAAACCACGATTCCATCGAGTTTTTTCGGATAGAGGCGAGTGGTATCTGGTTGATAGAGTTGAGGGGTTTCTTTACGCTGTAAAGTATCTCGTTGATATGTGCGTGGTAGATAATTACGACGCTCATATTGGCGAGGTTGGTAGGTCCGAGGTTCGTATGTGCGTGGCTGGTAGCGCAGGCTGTCGGCTTCATGGACAGAAGCCATGAAGGCTTTATACTCTGTTTGAAATTTCAATTCTGCTTCAGGATCCATAGGCTCGTCAGCAGAGCTGAAAGGAGAGAGAACAAGCAGGACTACCACTATAAGTATGGCTCCAAGAAGCAACACAATGCCTCGTTTCTCTGCAGGAGAGAAATAGTGGAATTCATCAAACCAATGTGCCATGACTTAGGAAAGGAAGCCCAATTCATTAAGGAATACCATCGCAATGCCTGCAGGTGCCACATAGCGCAGGATGATGATGATGGCTCGGTAGATATAGGGATGCAGGGTTCTGCAAGGACTCAACTCTGAACGCAACACCTTGTGATCGAGGAACCAACCTGTAAAGATGGCTATGAAGAATCCTCCTATCGGAAGCATGAGCTTCGCTGTCACAAAGTCGAACATATCAAAGAGGTTCTTGCCAAAGAGGGTGTATTCCTTAAGCGGTCCGAACGATAGGGCACAAAGTACTCCGATGAATCCGCAGACAATGGTCACTATCCCAGCCGCCTTCTTACGAGTGAGATTGAACTCCTCATGTAGATAGAGAGTTACGACCTCATGCATGGAGATGGTGGAGGTGAGGGCTGCCAACGAAAGCAGGATATAAAACATAAGGCTCAGTGCGGTGGCAATAAATGGGATGTCTCCGAAAGCCTGTGTGAATACATTGGGTAAGGTGATGAAGATGAGGCTAGGTCCTGCATCAGGATTGATACCTACTGCAAAGGCGGCTGGGAAGATAATGAATCCAGCCAAGATGGCCACCAAGGAGTCGATGCTTGCAATGGAAAGGGCGGTATTGGGCAATTTGGTATCGGCACGGAAGTAGGAGGCGTAGGTGCAGAGACAACCCATGCCGAGGCTTAGTGAATAGAACGTCTGGCCTAATGCGCTGAGGAAGACATCGGCATTCACCTTGCTGAAATCGGGCTTCAAGAGGAAGTCGATACCTGCAGAGGCGCCAGGCAGAGTGATGGAGCAAACAGCCAAGAACAGTAACAAGATAAACAATACAGGCATCAGGATCTTAGCCGAGCGCTCAATACCTTTCTGTACGCCTTTAGTAATAATGAAATGTGTGGCAAGCATGAAAAGGGTCATGAGAATGGCGGGTTTCCAAGGATTGCTTACAAAGCTGTTGAACATCTCTACATAGTCGGCTGAAACTTTATTCGCAAAGGCATTTGTCGCAGAATCTATCACATACTCCAAGCACCAACCTGCCACTACGGTATAATAACCCAAGATACAGAATCCAGTAAGAACACCCCAGCGACCCACCCATCGCCACTGGGTGCCAGGAGCCAATATCTGATAAGCCCTGGCTGTGTTAGCACGAGAATGACGGCCAATAGTGAACTCAGCGATCATCACAGGAAGTCCGAAAAAGAGGATACAGGCAATGTAGATAAGGATAAAGGCAGCTCCACCACTGTTGCCAGTTTCATACGGGAAACGCCATATATTGCCTAATCCTACTGCAGAACCTGCAGCAGCAAGGATGGCCCCCATCTTACTTCCGAAATTAATTCTGTTACTATTGTTTGCCATTTCGTGATAATTTCGTGCAAAGATAGCACTTTTAATTTATTGTTGCTATCTTTGTCGTGCAAAATCTTAGGCTATGATGTCAATATTAAAAAGGTACCCACTTTCATTACTGCTGATAGCAGTTATCACATACCTTTCTTTCTTTACTCCGCCTAAAACGGAGTTGGACGAAATTACCAACTTTGACAAGTTTGTGCATTTCTGCATGTATTTCACTTTGTCTTCATTGTTGTGGATAGAGCATTTTAGGGCACATCGGGAGGTGAAGGCCCCCTGGTGGCATGGTGTGGTGGGTGCATTGATTTGCCCCATCGTCTACAGTGGTGTGGTGGAGTTGTTACAGGCTTACGCCACTACAACCCGTAGTGGTGATTGGGCAGATTTCATCTTCAATACGTTGGGTGCCGTTGTGGGGTCTGTAGTTTGTTATTTTGTCATACGCCCCCGTTTCATCAAGACTAGCGTTAAGTAAGAAACTCTCCCCCTTAAAGGGGGAGTACCCCGAATGGGGGGAGGGAGTATGATGTTCTTTTCCTTATTTCTACAAGTAATCCACTATTGTGCTAAGTTTATTGCTATTGGATCCCTTGATAAGGATGGTTTTCCCTATTGGTTTCAGTTGCTGTAAGGCCGCAATCAATGACGGGGTGTCTGGATAAGTGGGGTAGGCATGACGTGCCTTGGCAAAATGCTCACCAACCAACAAGACCTCCTCGAAATTGCACGCATCGATATAATCCACCACTTTCTGATGCTCGATATCACAGTCGTTACCCAATTCTCCCATCTGACCTAAGATGAGCATTTTGTGCTCGGCTTCCATCAATTGGAAATTCTCCAGGGCTGCATGCATACTGGTAGGATTGGCATTGTAGGCATCGATAATCAGTGTATTATGAGCTGTCTTCTGTAGTTGTGAGCGATTATTCTGTGGGGCATATTGTGTAATGGCAGCATCTATCTTCGCTGCATCTACCTGGAAATAGCGTCCGATAGTGATGGCTGCTAGGACATTTGTAAAGTTATAGGAACCTATCAACTGAGTTTGAATAGCATGCCAACGGCTGTCTTTCCGTTCTTTCCATTCCAAAGCAAGGAAAGGAGAGTTTCCTGTGATTCGTCCTGTCACATCCAATCCTTCTTCAGTGCCATATTCCACTTTCGTCAATCCTCCTGCGATGTTCTGCAGATAGGAGTTGTCATGGTCGATAAAGATGGTGGAATTGCCTTTTCCTCTGAGGAAGTCATATAATTCTCCTTTAGTACGAATGACTCCTTCGAAAGATCCAAAACCCAAGAGATGTGCTTTACCTACATTGGTAATGATGCCATAGTTGGGTTCTGCCACATCCACAAGCTCCTTGATATCCCCAGGATGACTAGCTCCCATCTCAATGACTCCCAGTTGGTGTTCTTTTTTCAATCCGAGCACAGTAAGAGGTACTCCAATGGAATTGTTCAGGTTTCCTTGGGTATATAATACTTGATATTTTTGGCTTAAAACAGCGGCGATAAGTTCTTTCGTTGTCGTTTTTCCATTGGTGCCAGTGATGCCAATAAGCGGGGTACCTAATTGGCGGCGATGATAATTGGCTAATGCCTGCAGGGTTTTCAAACCATCCGTTACCAGTGTGTAACGAGTGTCGTCTGCATGATAATAAGCTGCCTCATCTACCACAACATGACTGCATCCTGCTTCCAACGCTTTTTCTGCGAAAGCGTTGCCATTGAATGATGTACCTTTCAGTGCGATGAAAAGAGAACCTTGGGGGCAATTACGGCTATCGGTTGTCACCCCTGTACTTTGCAAAAAGTGGGCATATAATGCTTGAATATCGTTGCTCATAGGACTATTCTATATAGGATTATAAACAAAGATAGGTATTATTTTCTTATGAAAGCTAAAAGCATGCATTTTTTTGTTTACATTTGTGGCAATAAAGTCTGGTTTAAACGAATGAAAGGTCGTACACTCAACATAAACGGACAATTGTTGTCGTTGGAACAACCGAAGGTAATGGGAATCCTGAATGTGACTCCCGACTCTTTCTATGAATCTAGCAGAAAACAAGAGGAAGAGGAAATCGTTGGTCAGGTGGTGCGAATGCTTTCTGAGGGAGCAGATATCATTGATATAGGAGCCTGTTCTACTCGTCCTGGAGCACCTGTGATTTCTGCTGAAGAAGAAATGGACAGATTGAGATATGGATTGAAAGTACTGAGGAAAGTTGCTCCAACCGCTATCGTTTCTGTAGATACATTCAGAGCTGATGTGGCGCGGATGTGCGTGGAAGAATATGGGGTGGCTATCGTCAATGATATTTCGGGAGGATCATTTGATGCGGCGATGTTTCCTTTGATGGCCCGATTGCATATACCTTATATATTAATGTACATGCAAGGAAGTGTGGAAACCATGCATTTACAATGTCAGTATGAAGATGTGGTGGCAGATACTATTAAAAAAATGGCTGTTAAAGTAGATGCTTTAAGAAATATGGGGGTGTCAGATATTATTCTGGATCCGGGCTTTGGCTTTAGTAAGACTGTAGAACAGAATTATGAGCTTTTTGCACATTTGGATGATTTCCAAATATTCGAGATGCCTATATTGGTAGGTATCTCAAGAAAATCCATGATATGGAGGAAACTTGAAATCACGCCTGAGAATGCTTTGAATGGTACTACCGCCTTGCACATGATGGCATTGGATAAAGGAACTGATATTTTAAGAGTGCACGATGTGAAGGAAGCAGTAGAAACAGTAAAGCTTTTTATGTCTGTGAAAAAGTATCAACAAACTAATTAAATAGAGAAACGTGTTTTTTGATTTTACGATTAAAGATTTTATAGACATACTGCTGGTAGCAGTGTTGCTCTATTATACCTATAAGGTGATGAAGTCGTCGGGCTCCATCAATATCTTCGTGGGTATCATGGTTTTCATCTTGGTATGGCTAGTAGTGACTCAGGTACTTGACATGCGACTGCTGGGTTCTATCATGGACAAGTTGGTAAGTGTGGGAGTGCTGGCAATCATTGTGATTTTCCAAGATGAGATACGTCGGTTCCTCTTGAACTTAGGTTCCCACCACAATGCAAGTGCTTTCGTGAAATTTCTGATGCGTAATAAGAAATCGAAACCAATGCATGAGGATATCATGCCTATTGTCATGGCATGCATCAGTATGTCTAAGGGCAAGGTGGGAGCTCTCATCGTGATAGAGCGTGATTTCCCTTTGGATGATATAATAAATACCGGGGACTTGATTGATGCGAATATCAATCAGCGACTTATAGAGAATATCTTTTTCAAGAATAGTCCGTTGCACGATGGTGCCATGGTTATCAGGAAGAAGCGTATTGTGGCCGCAGGTTGTATCTTGCCTGTTTCACATAATCTGGATATTCCTAAGGAACTGGGACTTAGGCATCGTGCTGCTTTAGGTATGTCTCAGGAATCAGATGCCTTGTGTATCATTGTTTCGGAAGAAACGGGTGGTATTTCTGTCGCTCATCGAGGTCAATTCCATCTGAAATTGAGTGCTGAACAACTGGAAAGTTTCTTGACTGCTGAAGAATAAAAAATCCCCGCCTTCGAAGCGGGGATTTTTATGTAATGACTTTTCTTTTTATTTATTTAAGATGTTTACAGTATCCTGAGCAATCATCAGTTCTTCATCTGTGCAGACAACCACAACCTTTACCTTAGATTCTGGAGTTGAAATAACACCTTCCTTACCTAAACGGGTAGCGGCATTCAGCTTCTCATCAACTTTCACATTCAGATAATCCATTCCTGCAATAGCACCCGAACGAATGCTTGCCTGATTCTCACCTACACCACCTGTAAACACGATAACATCTACGCCACCAAGGGCTGCGGTATATGCACCGATGTACTTCTTGATACGGTAAATATAGGCATTGGTTGCAGTGATGGCTTTCTTGTCACCCTTATTGTATGCTTCCTCAATAGAGCGCATATCACTGGAGATGCCTGTAAGTCCAAGCATACCGCTCTTCTTATTAAGAATGGCACTCATACGATAGGCATCGATACCCAACTTGTTTTGTAAGTAAGTAACTACGCCACCGTCAACATCACCGCTTCGAGTACCCATGATGAGACCTTCCAGTGGGGTTAGGCCCATAGAGGTGTCTATTACCTTACCGTCCTTGATGGCTGCAATGGAAGCACCGTTGCCAATGTGGCAAGTGATGATCTTGGTACCTTCGGGCTTAATGCCTAACATCTCGCATACATGCTGACTTACGAAGCGGTGAGAGGTGCCGTGGAAACCATAGCGACGAATCTGGTACTTCTCGTAATATTCGTATGGCAGTGCATAGAGATAAGCGTAATCAGGCATGGTCTGATGGAAAGCTGTGTCGAACACACCTACTTGTGGAATATCTGGCAGAATAGCCTTTACAGCAGCTACACCTTTCAGATTGGCAGGATTATGCAGTGGAGCAAGGTCGTTGCAAGCCTCAAATGCTTCTAGTACTTCAGGTGTCAGGAGAGCAGATTCCGTGAACTTCTCGCCGCCATGCACCATGCGATGTCCTACTGCATTGATTTCATTCAGTGACTTAATGGCACCATATTTAGGATCGGTAAGAGTTTGAAGAATCAACTCTACACCAACGGTATGTTCAGGAATGTCTCTCTCAATGATTCTTTTCTCACCATCGGGTGCCAAGAATTTAAGGAAAGAACCCTCCAGACCAATCATCTCTATTCCGCCAGAAGCGATCACTTCCTTATTGCTCATATCAAACAGCTTGTATTTGATGGATGAGCTTCCGCAGTTAAGTACTAATATTTTCATAACTATGTAAAATTATTTGTTTGCTTTTGCAGCTTGTGCCTGACAAGCAGTGATGGCTACCATGTAGTAGATGTCATCTACAGAGCAACCACGACTAAGGTCGTTCACTGGACGGGCAATACCTTGGAGGATCGGACCAAGGGCTACGGCATCTCCTAATCGCTGTACGAGCTTGTAGGCAATGTTGCCAACTTCGAGGCAAGGGAATACCAAAACATTGGCTTTACCTGCAATCTCACTTCCTGGGGCCTTCTTAGAACCTACGGAAGGAACCAATGCTGCATCTGCCTGAAGTTCACCATCAACTTTCAGCGTAGGATCAAGTTCCTTTGCCAATTGAGTTGCTTCTACAACTTTATCCACTACTTCATGAGCTGCAGAGCCTTTGGTAGAGAAACTTAGCATGGCTACTCTAGGATCAGCAAAACCACCGACAGCCTTAGCCGTCTGAGCAGTGCAAACGGCAATCTGAGCTAATTGTGAAGCATCTGGCATAGGGGTCACAGCCACATCACCCACTACTAAGACACCATCCTCACCAAATTGTGGTTGCTTGGTAATCAGCAGCATGGCACCACTGACACAAGTAATGCCAGGAGTACACTTGATTATTTGCAGGGCTGGACGCAATGTCTCTGCTGTGGTGCTCAATGCACCGGAAATCTGGCCATCGGCCCCACCTGTCTTAATAATCATACATCCCAGATAGAGAGGGTTCTTCACTAACTCGCGAGCCTCTTCAATGGTCATACCCTTCTTCTTACGCAATTCAGCAAGTAAGGTTGCATATTCTTCGGATTTAGGATTGTTCAAAGGATCGATGAGTGTGGCTTTGCCAATATGCTTTAATCCGAATTTATCGGCAAGTGCATGTATCTCGTCAGGGTTTCCTATTAAGATGACGTCTGCTATTTCATCAGCCAGTACACGATCGGCTGCTTTAAGGGTGCGTTCCTCAATAGCTTCAGGAAGAACGATTCTTTGGCGGTCAGACTTGGCGCGCTCAATGATTCCTTCAACAAGTTTGCTCATAGTATTATCTTTTAAAGTTATTAGTTGGTATTTTTCTACAAAGATAGTGGAATTTCTGTGCAAAAGCAATACTTGAAGAAATTTTACTCTGACAGAAAGATGTTTTTGCTCTACTTTGAAACAGATGTTTCAAGAAAAAATAAAAATAGCATTACAAACCTTCAGGGTGTAAAAAACTACATCCGAGTAGATTTGTAATGCTATAGTTTTTACTACTTTGTAAAAGACTGTAGCTTACTTCTCGTCTGGATTCATCTGTTTCAGAACATTTGCACTTACCTTAAATTTAATGGTAGTGCGCTCTGGAATCTCATGGAACTCACCATTTCTAGGATCGCGACCAGGGCGCTGTGGCTGGCGATGAGGAATAAACTTTCCAAAGTACTGAAGCTTTACTTCCTCTCCTTCACACATCTTCTCTACAACAAGTTTGTTGTACTCATCAACAAAATGCTTAGCTACATAGTCGTTACAGTTAAGTCGTTTTGCTAACTCCTTTACAAAATTAAATTTATTCATCTTAGATTCAGTATTTAAAAAATCTATAAAATAGGGTTATAAGTTCATACTTTTTTAATCTCATTAGAAATAATCAAACCTTTTATATTATTTATAATGCTTTTTTATTTCTAATAAACGAAAACACCTGTATTATGGGCGTTTATTGACTAAAAATTTGATACAAATATAATTAATAAACGAGAAAAAAAAGGAGAAATAAGAAAAAAAATAAGGTTAATTGCAATTATTTTTGATGATTATGCGTATTTTGCCACTTTGGGGAGGGGGTAATGGCTAATTTGAGCATTATTCTTGCCTGAATAAATTAATATGTTTATCTTTGTCTAAGAATATTTACGTTAATAAATAATATTATGAAAAGATTTGCTTATCTGTTGATTGTTGCTATGCTTGCCTTGAACATGCAAGCTCAGCAGGCAAAGTATGTGTTCTATTTTATTGGTGATGGCATGGGAGTGAATCAAGTAAATGGTACGGAGATGTACATTGCTGCCAATCAAGGTAGAATTGGTTATGAACCTCTGCTTTTCGCCTCTTTCCCGGTAGCTACTGTGGCTGCTACTTATTCGACTTCTAATCCTATTACTGATTCTGCCGCAGCAGGAACTGCTTTGGCAACAGGTGTGAAAACTTACAATGGTGCCATTGGCTTAAATGATAATAAAGAACGTATTGAAACAATTGCCGAGATGGCAAAGGCGGCTGGTAAGAAAGTAGGCGTTACCACTACCGTGAGTATTGACCATGCTACGCCTGCCAGTTTCTATGCTCATCAAGAGCGTAGGCAGATGTATTACGAGATTGCTACCGATCTTCCTAAGTCGAATTTCGACTTCTTTGGTGGCAGTGGTTTCCTCCGTCCTGAGACTTTAATTGACGGAACCTCTGCTCCCAGTATTTATCCAATGATTGATCAGGCTGGTTATGTAATCGCGCATGGGGTAGCGGAG
The DNA here is from genome assembly GCA_017427065.1 of Bacteroidaceae bacterium. GTDB lineage: Bacteria > Bacteroidota > Bacteroidia > Bacteroidales > Bacteroidaceae > Bacteroides. The sequence goes on from JAFRTL010000002.1 coordinate 98,984, forward strand.
TACAATTCCAAGAAGAATTCTACAGATAAAATGATTCTGGTACAGCCAGAAAATGCTCCCAAGATAGAAAGTCTTCCTTATGCCATTGACCGTAAACCTGGCGATCTGTCATTGGCAGAGATTACCGAGTGTGCTATTGATTTCCTGACCAAGGATAAGAAGAGCAAGGGCTTCTTCCTGATGGTGGAAGGTGGAAAGATAGACCAAGCATGCCACGCTAATGATGCAGGTGCTGCTTTTGAGGAGGTTATCGATATGGATGAGGCTGTGAAAGTCGCCTATGAGTTTTACAAAAAGCACCCTAAAGAGACATTGATTGTTATCACCGCTGACCATGAAACGGGTGGTATGGGCCTAGGCAACTCTAACTATTGGCTGTATTTGGAGAATTTCAAAAGTCAGAAGTGTTCGGCAGAAGAGTTCTCAAAGATAGTGACGAATTATCGTCGTGACCATCAGAGAGATGCTTCTTGGGAAGGTGTGAAAGCTTTGCTGACAGAGTATTTCGGCTTCTTTGATAAGGTGAAACTTTCTTGGGCAGAGGAGCGTAAACTGAGAGATGCTTATGAGGAGTCTTTCGTTAATAACAATATCAGATTTACTGAGGACTTGTATTCCAGAACAGATCCTATTGCTACTGCGGCTAAACAGGTAATGTCCACAAACACTCACATTGGTTGGACTACTGGCGGACATACTGCCGGTTATGTGCCTGTCTTTGTGATAGGTGCTGGAGCCAATCTTTTCATGAACGGAAAGATTAACAATACAGATATAGCTAAGAACATAGCAAAGGCTGCTGGATATAAGTACACTAATTGAAACCTTTGGCATAGATTTATAGGAAAGCCCTGCTAAATGTTTAGCAGGGCTTCCTTATTTTTTAGACTTATCGAACTGTTTCATCATTACAAGTATTACACCTGTGTTTCTCCCTCTACGTAGCGTTCCATAAACAAATGTTCTCCATCAAAAACGGCATATGTGAACAAACTTATCCAATCTCCTAGGATTAAGATTCTTGCTTCTTTTGTCAATTGCAAGTCTAATTCTATATGCCTATGTCCATAGATAAAGAAATTGATATCCGGATGGTTTTTCAGATATTCCTTCGTATAGAGCACCAGATATTCCTTGTCTTCTCCCATATAATCGGGTTCTTTCCCTTCTTCACGTTTCAAGCGACTATGTTCTGCCCATTTTAATCCGAAAGCTACGCTCCATCGTGGATGGATGGCTGAGAAGAGCGTTTGCAATATTTTGTTATGAAATAGTGAACGCAGGAATTGGAACTTTTTGTCGGGATCTCCCAAGCCGTCGCCGTGTGCCAAATAGAATTCCTTTCCGTAGATTTCAGTAGTAAGGGGTTTCTTATGTACGATAACACCACATTCTTTTTCGAGATAATCATAGCACCAGATGTCGTGATTGCCCGTGAAGAAATGAACTTCCACTCCTAAATCCGTCAGTTCAGAAAGCTTACCAAGAAAACGGGTATAACCTTTAGGGACGACGGTCTTGAATTCATACCAGAAATCGAACATGTCACCAAGCAGATAGACGGCGGCAGCCTTCTCCTTGATTTGATCAAGGAAATTGACCAGCCTTCGCTCTTGTGTTCTTCCATGTTTGATGGCTAAGGAACCAAGATGGGCATCAGAAAGGAAATAGACATTCTTCATATTTCAGTTTATTACATAAATCCAAGCTCCAGTTTTGCTTCCTCACTCATCATGTCTTGTGTCCATTCGGGTTCGAAGACCAGATTGATGTTGGTGGAAGTCACTCCTTTGATGGAAGCCACTTTCTGACGGGCATCCTCCATGAGGAAATCACCTGCTGGACAAGAAGGTGCTGTAAGAGTCATGTCAATATCCACAGCTCCGTCTTCAGACACATCGATCTTATAGATAAGCCCTAAGTCGTAGATATTGACAGGAATCTCAGGATCATACACTGTCTTGAGCATGGCGACTATTTTTTCTTCTATCTCAAATGTTGTCATATCAATCTTCCTTATGCGTTGGCAAAGTTACGTAAAAACGAGTGAAATGTAAAAAGAAAATTGTTTTCTTTTCATTTCCGAGTGCCAGGTAAGTTCGGCGAATATTAAAAGCAAATTACATCAAGCCTTCATCATTAAAGCTGAAAAAGTTTCCATCAGTGATAATCACATGGTCGGTCAGTCTGATGTTCATGGTTTCAGCGCATTTCTTTACTGTTTGCGTCAATCGCTTATCCTCCTGACTTGGTCGAGTGTTCCCTGAAGGATGATTGTGCACCAAGATGATTTGCGTGGCTCTTTGTAAGAGGGCTTCACGAAGGATGACGCGTACATCGGCAGTGGTTTGGTCGATGCCTCCCTTGCTGATGCAAACTTTATCGATAAGTCTGTTGCCTTGATTCAACAACAATATCCAGAATTCTTCAGTAGGAAGGTCTCTCAGAAGTGGATGAAAGATCTTGAAAATATCTGCAGAGGAGGAGATGCATGTACGTTCTGTGACTTCATTCTCATTCCGTCTTTTCCCTAGTTCCAAAGCTGCCATGATGCTGATACTCTTTGCTTCACCAAGTCCCTTGAATTTCTTGAAATCCTGAAGTTCCCACTTTCCCAAAGCTCCAAGATCGTTATGGCAGGATTGAAGGACGCGTTGCATGAGTGAAACGGCGCTTTCTTCCTGACTTCCAGAGCCAATGAGAATGGCCAATAGTTCTGCATCACTGAGGGCGCCGGCTCCTTTGAGTATCATTTTCTCACGAGGGCGGTCTTCTGCTGCCCATTGATTGATGTTAAGTTTGTTTGCCATGTTTTATTGATTTTAGTTAGTTATAAAAATTTTTCTTGAATGCTTCCATCTCGCCTTTCCCTTTTATGCATCGTCCCCACCATGCTCGAAGGAAGCCTGTTCCATATCCCAGAAGTTGGATAAAAGCAGCAGGGATAGAGAGCCATCCCACTTTCAGACTTCGGTTCTTGATGGAAGAATGAATGAAGATGAGGGCAGCATACACCAAAAGTGGGAGCAATCCCAATACTACAAGGATGGGACCAGCAGGAAAGTCGATGTTGATGATGCCCGACAGGTTGAGTATGCCATAAATCACTCCAAACAGTATGGAAAGAAGGCATAGGCCTGTCCCCACAGTGAAAACAGCAGGCAACAAGTGTACCAGTTTCAGGGATTCCGGATACTTCTTATAGAGATTGATGCGAGCAATGCCCGAATTGTGTACTTGTTTGAAGAACTTACGGAAATCAGTCCTGCGCTTATGGAAAACCCAAGCTTCACTGAAAAGCTTGCACTGATACCCTGCCTTGAAAAGTCGGATACTGAAGTCAATGTCCTCTCCAAAACGCATCTTCGAGAACCCTCCCAATGCCAGATATACCTCCCGCTTTACGCCCATATTGAAACTGCGTGGATAGAACTTGTCCATTTTCTTCTTTCCGCCACGTATGCCTCCTGTGGTGAAGAAAGATGTCATGGAGTAGTTGATAGCCTTTTGGATAGGGGAGAAGGAAGGGTGTGCTCTATCGGGCCCTCCAAAAGCCAAGGCTCCTGTTTCTTCAATCCCATGCTCCACCGCCTCAAAATAACCCTCAGGAATAAGGATGTCTGAATCCAGAATCAGCAGATAGTCACCTTTGGCACGTTCTGCACCATAGTTGCGTGTTTGTCCGGGTCCCGAATTTGGCTTAAAGTAATAGCGAACATCCAGTTTTCCTTCATACGCCTGTACCACTTCACGGCACGACAATGTGGAGCCGTCGTCTACAATGACGACTTCAAAGTCGGTGAACTTCTGCTTTGTGAGACTTTCCAGAAGCTCATTCACTTCGTCGGGACGGTTATATACTGGTATGATAAGGGAATATTTCATATTGGCAGTTTATGTCCTTTTTGTACAATCCTTGAAATGCCTCAAAGAGGGAAATTGGCTCTTACACGTAGAAAAACTATTTTCCTAACGAGGGAATAATTTTTTTCTAACTAGGAAAAAATAATGCCTTCACAAAGCATTTTATGGGGATGTCCTTTTTGTACAATTTCTCTTTGCAAAAGAAATGCTTCCCACTACTGTGTTTGGGAAGCATCTCTGCTGTTTTTACACCTTATTTATATATAAGGACGGAATTAAGCCTTCACACGACCTACATATGAACCGTCGCGCGTATCAACTTCGATAGTTTCGCCCTCATTGATAAACAGAGGTACGCGAACAGTTGCTCCGCTCTCTACAGTAGCAGGTTTCAGTGAGTTGGTAGCTGTATCACCCTTAACACCTGGCTCTGTGTAAGTGATCTTCATCTGAACCTTAACAGGCAGGTCTGCATAAAGGATGGTCTCAGTGCTGGCATCAGATACCACTTCCACTACCATACCTTCCAGCAGGTAATCCACACCATTGATTTGCTCCTTGGCGATAGGTACCTGATCGTAAGTCTCCTGATTCATGAAGATGAAATCCTCACCCTCTTTGTAGAGGAACTGGTAAGGACGGCGCTCTACGCGAACGTCTTCTAGTTTTTCACCGATGTTGAAGCGGCGCTCCAAAACGTAGCCATTAACCACGTCCTTCAGTTTGGTGCGCATGAAAGTGTTACCCTTACCTGGCTTTACATGCAGGAAGTCGATGCAGAAATACAGTTTGCCGTCCATGCGGATAGCTGTTCCGATTTTAATGTCTTGGGCATTAATCATACTCGTAATCTTTAATATTTTGTACTATTTTGAATTGTCTTTGAGACGCAAATCTCTAATTATGGGTACAAAAATAATCGAAATCGATAAAAAATACAAAAAGTTGTGAGATAAAAAGAGCGATTTCTTGGTTAATTTCGGAAAACTTTCTAATTTTGCAGCCCGATTGTGTGAGAATAATAACAATAAAAACGAAATATAGCAATGAAAAGAACATTCCAACCCTCAAACAGAAAGAGAAGAAACAAACATGGTTTCCGTGAGAGAATGGCTACTGCCAATGGTCGCAGAGTACTGGCAGCACGTCGCGCTAAGGGAAGAAAGAAACTTACCATCTCTGATGAGTATAATGGCGTAAAGGCTTAATGCTTTCTTAAACCTACAGAAAAAACAGAGCTGCAAAACACAGATTTTTGCAGCTTTTTTATTTACACCTTATTAATATATTTAATAGCATGGAAGATGACATCAAAGTTCCGGAGATGAAGATCGACATCAGTAATGAAGTGGCAGAAGGTATTTACTCCAATCTTGCCGTGATATCTCATTCTCCATCTGAGTTCGTTCTCGATTTTGTGAGGACACTGCCAAACGCCACTCCTCGAGTGAAGAGTCGCATTGTGATGACACCAGCGCATGTGAAACGTCTGCTGATAGCGCTGTCGGAAAATATCACAAAGTATGAGCGTAAATTCGGGAAGATACACTTGCCAGAAGAGAGCAATACTGTAGTTTTCCCAGGAATTCAAGGTCAAGCCTGAATTAAAAAGATTTAAAAGTGTGAAAAGATGCTAAATTTTGGCATCTTTTCGTCTTTTCTGGGCTTCTGAAGTCAAAAAATGGCTTGAGAGGTGATGAATATTCAAATATTATATGTATCTTTGCAGCCCAAAATGTGGATAAACTATGCCCATTTGTGAACTAATCCCTTGTAAAAGACCTAATAAAGGTCTGTTTTAGAGGGTGTTTTAGAAAAGATAATAATAATAAAACAATAAATAATAATTAAAAACAAGTAAAATGCCTACAATTCAGCAATTAGTAAGAAAAGGGCGTTCTGAACTGAAGGACAAGAGCAAGTCTCCTGCCCTCGATTCATGCCCACAGAGACGTGGCGTTTGCGTGAGAGTATATACTACCACGCCTAAGAAGCCAAATTCAGCTATGCGTAAAGTAGCTCGTGTTCGTTTGACCAATGGTAAAGAGGTGAACTCTTACATCCCAGGTGAAGGTCACAACTTGCAGGAGCACTCTATCGTTCTGGTACGTGGCGGTCGTGTAAAGGATCTGCCAGGTGTACGTTATCACATCGTTCGTGGAACACTTGATACCGCAGGTGTAGCAAGTCGCACGCAACGTCGTTCTAAGTATGGTGCTAAACGTCCTAAAGCAGCTAAGAAGAAATAATTAATGTATAACTAAGTTTTAGTCTTTTGGAAATTTTATCGGTTGAGTAAATCACTCCAGAGGGAGAGGTTGAAGATGACAGAAACAAACAACCAAGAACGAAAACGTTATTTGTAAAAACAAATGAGAAAAGCTAAACCAAAAAAGCACATTATCCTTCCGGATCCTGTGTTCAATGATGTGAAAGTGTCTAAGTTCGTAAATCACCTGATGTACGATGGCAAGAAGAGCATTTCTTACACCATTTTCTATGCCGCACTTGAAACCGTAAAGAAAAAACTTCAGAATGAAGAAAAGTCTGCCCTCGAAATTTGGAAGCAGGCTCTTGACAACATTACCCCTCAGGTAGAGGTAAAGTCACGTCGTATCGGTGGTGCAACTTTCCAGGTGCCTACAGAAATCAGACCAGACCGTAAAGAATCTATTTCCATGAAGAATATGATTTCCTTTGCACGTAAACGTGGCGGTAAGTCAATGGCAGAAAAACTGGCAAATGAAATCGTTGATGCTTTCAACCAGCAAGGCGGTGCATTCAAGCGTAAGGAAGACATGCACAGAATGGCAGAGGCTAACCGCGCATTCGCACACTTTAGATTCTAATAAACAACGGTAAATAAGAAAAATGTCTAAACAAGATCTACATTTGACGAGGAATATCGGTATCATGGCTCATATTGATGCCGGTAAGACTACTACATCAGAGCGTATTCTCTACTATACGGGTCTTACCCATAAGATTGGTGAGGTACACGACGGTGCTGCGACTATGGACTGGATGGTTCAGGAACAGGAGCGTGGCATCACCATCACTTCTGCAGCTACTACTTGTCGCTGGAAGTGGAATGACCAGACCTACAAGATTAACCTGATTGACACTCCGGGACACGTGGACTTCACTGCTGAGGTGGAGCGTTCACTGCGTGTACTTGATGGTGCTGTGGCTACTTACAGTGCTGCTGATGGTGTTCAGCCTCAGTCTGAAACCGTATGGCGCCAGGCAGATAAGTACAATGTGCCTCGTCTCGGTTATGTGAACAAGATGGATCGCTCTGGAGCCGATTTCTTTGAAACGATTCGTCAGATGAAGGATATTCTCGGTGCTAACCCTTGCGCTATCCAGGTACCTATCGGTGCAGAGGAGAACTTCAAGGGTGTGGTTGACCTCATTAAGATGAAGGCCATCCTTTGGCACGATGAGACTATGGGTGCTGAATATGATATAGAGGACATCCCTGCTTCAATAATGGATGAGGCAGAGGAGTGGAGAGACAAGATGCTGGAGAATGCAGCCAACTATGATGATACTCTTATGGAGAAGTATCTGGAAGATCCTTCAACCATTACAGAAGAGGAGATTATAGCTGCGCTCAGAAAAGGAACCGTGAGTATGGAACTTACTCCTGTATGCTGTGGCTCATCATACAAGAATAAGGGCGTTCAGCCTCTACTCGACTATGTATGTGCCTTCCTGCCTTCTCCATTGGATACTCCTAACATCGTAGGAACGAACCCAGACACCAACGCAGAAGAAGAGCGTCGTCCTGATGAGGAAGAACACACTTCTGCATTGGCATTTAAGATTGCTACCGATCCATACGTAGGCCGTCTGACTTACATCCGCGTATATTCTGGTAAGATCACTGCTGGATCTTATGTGTATAACACCCGCAGTGGCAGGAAGGAGCGCATCTCACGTATGTTCCAGATGTTCTCCAACCACCAGAATCCGGTTGAGGAGATTGCTGCTGGTGATATCGGTGCAGTAGTAGGTTTGAAGGACATTCATACAGGTGATACTCTCTGTGATGAGAACGCTCCTATCATTTTGGAGTCTATGGACTTCCCCGATCCTGTAATCGGTATTGCAGTTGAGCCAAAGACTCAGAAGGATATGGAGAAACTTTCTAACGGTCTTGCTAAATTGGCAGAGGAAGATCCTACCTTCACTGTTCGCACTGACGAACAGAGTGGTCAGACCATCATCTCTGGTATGGGTGAGCTTCACCTTGATATCATTATCGACCGCCTGAAACGTGAATTCAAAGTAGAGTGCAACCAGGGCAAACCTCAGGTGAACTACAAGGAAGCAGTTTCTAAGACAGTGAACCTTCGTGAACTCTACAAGAAGCAGTCGGGTGGTCGTGGTAAGTATGCAGACATCATCGTTAATGTTGGTCCAGTTGATGAGGACTTTAAGGAGGGTGGCTTGCAGTTTATCAACTCAGTGACAGGTGGTAATATTCCAAAGGAGTTTATTCCTTCAGTACAGAAGGGTTTCGAGACTGCCATGAAAAACGGTGTGCTTGGCGGTTATCCACTCGATTCTCTGAAGGTAGAACTGGTAGATGGTTCGTTCCATCCAGTTGACTCTGATCAGTTGTCATTTGAGATTTGTGCTATTCAGGCCTACAAGAATGCTGCTGCTAAGGCAGGTCCAGTATTGTTGGAGCCTATTATGAAGTTGGAGGTTGTTACTCCAGAAGAGAATATGGGTGACGTGATAGGTGACCTTAACAAGCGTCGCGGCCAGGTAGAAGGTATGGAATCTACTCGTTCTGGTGCTCGCATCGTGAAGGCCATGGTACCACTGGCAGAAATGTTCGGTTATGTAACAGACTTGCGTACCATTACCTCTGGACGTGCAACTTCTTCAATGACCTATGATCATCACGCTCCACTTTCCAAGAGTATTGCTGCTGCCGTGCTCGATGAAGTGAAGGGCCGTGTTGATTTGCTTTAAAACAAAAGTGGAACACCCGGGTTAGCATATGACTCTTAATCTGCGGCTTCCACACATTAATTAATATTATTAACTAAAACCAAAAAATGAGTCAGAAAATTAGAATTAAATTGAAATCTTACGACCACACCTTGGTTGACAAGTCAGCTGAGCGTATCGTAAAGACAGTGAAAGCAACTGGTGCTATCGTTAGCGGTCCTATTCCATTGCCAACTCACAAGCGCATTTTCACTGTGAACCGTTCAACTTTCGTGAACAAGAAGTCACGCGAGCAGTTCCAGCTCTCTTCTTTCAAGAGACTGATTGACATCTATAGCTCTACAGCTAAGACCGTAGATGCATTGATGAAGCTGGAGTTACCTAGCGGTGTGGAAGTAGAAATCAAAGTGTAAGTTTTAAAAATTTAGAGAAATGCCAGGATTATTAGGAAAGAAAATCGGAATGACATCCGTTTTCAGTGCCGATGGTAAGAATGTACCATGCACTGTTATCGAAGCAGGTCCTTGTGTAGTTACTCAAGTTAAGACAGTAGAGAAAGATGGTTATGCTGCCATTCAGCTGGGTTTCCAGGATGCAACGGAAAAGCGTACCACCAAAGCTCTGATGGGTCATTTTAAGAAGGCTGGAGTAACTCCCAAGAAACACTTGGCCGAGTTCAAAGAATTTGAGACAGAGTTAAATCTGGGTGATACCGTAAGCGTAGAGCTGTTCGATGGAGCAGAGTTCGTTGATGTTATTGGTACTTCCAAAGGTAAAGGTTTCCAGGGTGTAGTAAAGAGACATCACTTCGGTGGTGTGGGTCAGGCTACACACGGACAGCACAACCGCGCCCGCAAGCCGGGTTCTATCGGTGCTTGCTCATACCCTGCAAAAGTATTTAAGGGAATGCGTATGGGTGGTCAGATGGGTAACCAGCGTGTGACTGTTCAGAACCTGCGAGTATTAAAAGTGATTCCTGAGCACAACCTGCTTCTGATTAAGGGTTCTGTTCCAGGATGGAAAAATTCAATCGTTTTAATTGAGAAATAATGGAAGTTAACGTTTATAACATCAAAGGTGAAGACACCGGAAGAAAGATTGCGTTAAACGATTCTATCTTCGGAATTGAGCCCAATGACCATGCTATCTACATGGACGTGAAGCTGATTATGGCCAATAAGCGTCAGGGTACACATAAGTCAAAGGAAAGAAGTGAAGTGAGCCATTCTACTCGTAAGATTGGCCGTCAGAAAGGTGGTGGCGGTGCACGCCGTGGTGATCTGAACTCACCAGTACTTGTTGGTGGTGGTCGTGTTTTCGGTCCTACTCCAAGAGACTACTCTTTCAAATTGAATAAAAAAGTGAAAGATCTGGCACGTAAGTCAGCCCTCTCATACAAGGCACAAAACAATGCTATTTTGGTAGTTGAAGATTTCAATTTTGAGGCTCCAAAGACCAAAGAATTTGTTGCAGTCTTAAATAATCTTAAAGTTTCTGATAAAAAGCTACTTTTAATTTTACCAGAAGCTAATAAAAATGTATATTTGTCGGCTCGTAATTTGCAGCGTGCAAACGTAGAGACAATCTCAGGTTTAAATACTTACAATGTATTGAACGCTGGGGTTGTTGTGTTTACTGAGAAGTCACTTTCTGCAATCGACAATATCTTAGTTTAATTAATAGTTAGGAGGCTTTAATAATGGCATATATCGTTAAACCGTTAGTAACAGAGAAGATGACGGCAGTTACCGAGAAGATGAGCAATCGTTTCGGCTTTATTGTTCGTCCAGAGGCTTCTAAGCTTGACATTAAGAAAGAGGTTGAGTCTGTGTATAAAGTGAATGTAGTGAGTGTGAACACCATGAACTATGATGGAAAGCAGAAGTCACGTTATACAAGAAGTGGCATTATCAGCGGTCGTACCAATAGATTCAAGAAAGCTATTGTGACCCTGAAGGAAGGTGAGACTATCGATTTTTATAGCAATATTTAATAGAAATGGCAGTACGTAAATTTAAGCCCACAACACCAGGGCAGAGACATAAGATTATTGGTACTTTCGAAGAAGTTACTGCACGAGTACCAGAGAAATCTCTCGTAGTTGGTAAGAAGTCAACAGGTGGACGTAACAATCAGGGTAAGATGACTATGCGCTACTTGGGTGGTGGACATAAGAGAGCTTATCGTATTATCGACTTCAAGAGAAATAAAGATGGTGTTCCAGCAGTGGTTAAGACAATCGAATACGATCCAAACCGTTCGGCTCGTATCGCTTTGTTGTTCTACGCTGATGGTGAAAAGAGATATATTATTGCTCCCAATGGATTGCAAGTTGGTGCAAAACTGATGTCAGGCGCAGAGGCTGCTCCTGAGGTTGGTAACGCACTTCCATTGCAGAACATCCCTGTGGGTACTGTAATTCACAACATTGAGTTGCGTCCTGGTCAGGGTGCTGCATTGGTTCGCTCAGCTGGTAACTTTGCTCAGCTCACTTCGAGAGAAGGTAGCTACTGCGTTATTAAGTTGCCTTCAGGTGAACTTCGTAAGATCCTGTCAACCTGCAAGGCTACTATCGGTAGTGTAGGTAATTCAGATCATGGTCTGGAGAGCTCAGGTAAGGCAGGCCGTTCTCGTTGGTTGGGACGTCGTCCTCACAACCGTGGTGTTGTTATGAACCCAGTTGATCACCCAATGGGTGGTGGTGAAGGACGTGCTTCTGGTGGTCATCCACGCTCTCGTAAGGGTCTTTACTCTAAGGGCTTGAAGACTAGAGCTCCTAAGAAGCAGTCTAATAAGTATATTATTGAGAGAAGAAAGAAGTAACCTGATAAAATTGAGTAAATTATGAGTCGTTCATTAAAAAAAGGTCCGTATATCAACGTTAAACTTGAGAAGAAAGTGCTTGCTATGAATGAGTCTGGCAAGAAAGATGTTGTAAAGACTTGGGCCAGAGCTTCAATGATTTCGCCTGATTTTGTTGGGCATACAATTGCAGTTCACAACGGTAATAAATTTATTCCTGTTTATGTTACTGAAAACATGGTAGGTCACAAGTTGGGTGAATTTGCTCCTACTCGTACCTTCAAGGGTCATTCAGGTAATCGTAAATAATGGGATTCACTAGAATAATAAAAGTAAATATATAATGGGAGCAAGAAAGAAATTAGCGGCTGAAAAGATAAAAGAAGCCAAAAAGACCATGTATTTTGCTAAATTGCAAGATGTTCCTACTTCCCCAAGAAAGATGCGCCTTGTTGTGGACATGATCCGTGGCATGGAGGTAAACAGAGCACTTGGCGTTTTGAAGTTCTCTTCAAAAGCACCTGCAGCAAGAGTTGAAAAATTGCTGCGCTCTGCGATTGCAAACTGGGAGGCTAAGAACGAGCGCAAGGCAGAAAATGGCGAGTTGTTTGTTACGGAAGTGTATGTTGATGGTGGTGCAACGCTCAAGAGAATGAGACCAGCTCCACAGGGTAGAGGATATAGAATCCGTAAGCGTTCTAACCATGTGACTTTGTTCGTTGGTGCTAAGAATAATAACGAAGATCAAAATTAAGTAAGATGGGACAAAAAGTTAATCCAATTAGCAATCGTTTAGGAATCGTAAGAGGTTGGGATTCCAATTGGTACGGTGGTAAGAACTTCGGAGATGCTCTGTTGGAAGACAGCAAGCTCCGTAAGTATCTGAACGTTCGTCTTGCTAAGGCCAGCGTTTCAAGAATCGTTATCGAGCGTACACTGAAACTTGTGACTATCACTATTTGTACTGCACGTCCAGGCGTAGTGATCGGTAAGGGTGGTCAGGATGTTGATAAGTTGAAAGAGGAGTTGAAGAAGATTACCGACAAGGATATTCAGATTAATATTTTTGAGATCAAGCGTCCAGAACTCGATGCTGTGATTGTTGCAAATAACATTGCCCGCCAGGTGGAGGGTAAGATCGCATACCGTCGTGCCATTAAGATGGCAATCGCCAATACCATGCGTATGGGTGCTGAGGGTATCAAGGTACAGATCTCTGGTCGTCTGAATGGTGCTGAAATGGCTCGTTCAGAAATGTATAAGGAAGGAAGAACCCCATTGCATACTTTCCGTGCAGACATTGACTACTGCCAGTGCGATGCACATACCAAGGTAGGTGTTCAGGGTGTAAAGGTTTGGATTTGCCGCGGTGAGGTATATGAGAAGCGTGATTTGGCACCAAACTTCAGCCAGACTAAGGAAAGTGGTCGTCCAGGCAACAGTAATGGCGGCAAGAACTTCAAAAGAAAGAAAAATAATCGCTAACAGATTTGATTTTTAGAAATTATGTTACAACCGAAAAGGACTAAATACAGAAGACCGCAAGACGGACGCGGAAGAAGAGGTAATGCTTATAGAGGCACTACGCTTGCGTTCGGCTCATTCGGTATTAAGGCTTTGCAGCCAAAATGGATTACTGCACAGCAGATTGAGGCTGCCCGTATTGCAGTAACTCGTTACATGCAGCGTGAAGGTCAGGTATGGCTCCGCATTTTCCCAGACAAACCTATTACTCGCAAGCCAGCTGACGTGCGTATGGGTAAAGGTAAGGGTGATCCTGCAGGATGGGTATGCCCAGTATATCCTGGTCGCATTCTGATCGAGATTGATGGCGTTCCTTTTGATGTTGCTAAAGAAGCTTTGCGCTTAGCTGCTCAGAAGTTCCCTATTACAACTAAGTTTGTAGTAAGACGTGATTACGATATTCAAAATCAATAATGCGTAAGAATTATGAAAATAGCAGAAATTAAAGAATTAACTACCAATGATTTGGTAGAGAGAATAGAGGCCGAGGTTGCTAATTATCATCAGTTGCTGTTGAATCACTCTATCTCTCCATTAGATAATCCTGCTGAAATCAAAAAATTACGCAGGACTATTGCGCGTATGAAGACCGTATTGCGCGAAAGAGAACTTAACAAATAATGATCAGCTCCATGGAAGAAAGAAATTTAAGAAAAGAAAGATCAGGTGTTGTCATCAGCAATAAGATGGATAAATCTGTTGTTGTTGCTACTACTTTTAAGGAGAAGCACCCTTTATATGGTAAGTTTGTCAAGAAGACAAAGAAATACCATGCTCATGATGAAAATAATGAGTGTAATGTTGGAGATACCGTACGCATCATGGAAACTCGTCCGCTGAGCAAAACTAAGAGATGGAGAGTAGTTGAAATAATTGAAAAAGCTAAGTAATTATGATACAAGTAGAATCCAAACTTACAGTATGCGATAACAGCGGTGCGAAAGATTGCATTTGCATCCGTGTACTTGGTAGTACTGGTCGCCGTTACGCTTCACTTGGTGACATTATCGTGGTGGCTGTTCAGAACGTCATCCCATCAAGTGACCTGAAAAAAGGTGCAGTGTCTAAGGCTTTGATTGTTCGCACAAAGAAAGAAGTACGTCGTGCAGACGGCTCATATATTCGTTTTGATGATAATGCATGTGTTCTGTTGAACAATGCTGGTGAGTTGAGAGGTAGCCGTATCTTTGGCCCAGTTGCACGTGAGTTGCGTGCAGCAAACATGAAAGTGGTGTCACTCGCTCCTGAAGTACTTTAATCTATTAAAGTTTTAAGAAATGAGTAAATTACATATCAAGAAGAATGACACAGTCTATGTAAATGCCGGTGAAGATAAGGGCAAGACTGGTCGCGTTTTGAAGGTTCTTGTTGAGAAGAACCGTGCCATCGTTGAGGGTATCAACATGGTGTCTAAGAGCACTAAACCTAATGCTAAGAACCCACAGGGTGGTATTGTAAAGCAGGAAGTTCCGATACACATCTCTAACCTGAATGTAGTTGACCCTAAGACAGGTAAGCCAACTCGCATTGGTCGTAGAATGGGTGAGAATGGCAAATTAGTACGTTACGCTAAAAAATCAGGAGAGGAGATTAAGTGATGAGTAATACTGCTAGACTTAAGAATGAATATAAAGAGCGCATCGCTCCTGCGTTGAAGGCTCAGTTCCAGTACACTTCTTCTATGCAGATTCCAGTACTTAAGAAGATTGTTGTTAATCAGGGCTTAGGTATTGCTGTTGCTGATAAGAAGATTATTGATGAAGCTATTGAGCAGCTTACTGCTATTACTGGTCAGAAGGCTGTGGCTACTATCTCAAAGAAGGACGTAGCACAGTTCAAGCTCCGCAAGCAGATGCCTATCGGTGTGATGGTAACATTGCGTCGTGAAAGAATGTATGAGTTTTTGGAGAGACTTGTTCGCGTGGCTCTTCCTCGTATCCGTGACTTCAAGGGTATTGAGAGTAAGTTTGATGGCCGTGGCAATTACACACTCGGTATTGATGAGCAAATCATTTTCCCAGAAATCAATGTTGATGGCATCAGCCACATTTTGGGTATGAACATTACCTTCGTTACATCTGCTAAGACTGATGAGGAAGGCTTTGCTCTGTTGAAGGAGTTTGGCTTACCATTTAAGAACGCTAAAAATAACTAAGAGATATGGCAAAAGAATCAATGAAAGCGCGTGAGGTACGTCGCGCCAAGTTAATCGCCAGATATGCTGAGAAAAGAGCTGCTCTGAAGGAAATAGTAAGAAAAGGCGAGCCTGCTGATGCTTTTGAGGCTGCTCAGAAGTTGCAAGCTATTCCTAAGAATGCTAATCCTATCCGCCTTCACAATCGTTGCAAGCTTACTGGCCGTCCAAGAGGATATATGCGTCAGTTCGGCATTTCTAGAATCCAATTCCGTGAGATGGCTTCCAATGGTCTGATCCCAGGAGTTAAGAAAGCAAGCTGGTAATTTTATGTTTAAATATTGTCAGGGTAGTCCTGATTAATTTAATTAATTTTTTATATGACAGATCCAATTGCAGATTATTTGACAAGACTTCGCAATGCTATTCAGGCTAAGCACAGAGTAGTAGAAGTTCCTGCTTCAAATTTGAAGAAAGAGATCACAAAGATCCTTTTCGAGAAAGGCTACATTCTTAATTACAAGTTTGTAGAAGATGGTCCACAGGGTACAATTAAGGTAGCCCTGAAGTATGATCCGGTTAATAAGGTTAACGCTATCAAATGCCTGAAGAGAGTTTCTTCTCCAGGTTTGCGTAAGTATACCGGTTATAAAGACATGCCAAGAGTAATCAATGGTTTAGGTATTGCAATTATCTCTACCTCTAAGGGTGTGATGACAGACAAGGAAGCTGCTGAGCTGAAGATTGGTGGTGAGGTATTATGTTATGTTTATTAATTAGGAGGATGTAACAATGTCAAGAATAGGAAAATTACCCGTTGTTATTCCCGCTGGTGTTTCAGTGGATTATAAAGATAACGTTATTACCGTTAAAGGTCCTAAAGGTGAGTTGAATCAGCAGATTAATCCTGCAATTAATCTTACGATGGAAGATGGTCACATCACTTTCGAGGAGAATATGGATGTGATGAATGATAATCCTAAGCAGCGTCATGCATATCATGGTTTGTACCGTGCTCTGGTACACAACATGGTGGTTGGTGTTTCTGAAGGTTATAAGGCAGAGTTGGAACTCGTTGGTGTTGGTTATCGTGCAAATAACCAAGGAAATTTGTTGGAACTTGTGTTGGGTTATACCCACAGCATTTTCATTCAGTTGCCTCCTGAGGTAAAGGTGGAGACTAAGACTGAGAGAAATAAGAACCCACGCATCATGTTGGAGTCATGCGACAAGCAGTTGCTTGGTCAAATTTGCTCAAAGATACGTTCTTTCCGTATGCCTGAACCATATAAGGGTAAGGGTGTATTGTTTGTTGGCGAAGTTATTCGCAGAAAGTCTGGTAAAGCAGCTGGTGCAAAATAATCTTTAAATTGATAATATTATGACAACAAAAATAGAAAGACGAATTAAGATTAAACACAGAATACGTAATAAGGTATCTGGTACTACTGGTTGCCCACGTATGACTGTTTTTAGAAGTAATAAGCAAATTTATGTTCAGCTCATTGACGATCTGTCTGGCAATACTTTGGCTGCCGCTTCATCACTGGGTATGACTGAGAAGATGCCTAAGAAAGAGCAAGCTGCCAAGGTAGGTGAACTTATCGCTAAGAAGGCTCAGGAAGCAGGTATTACTTCTGTAGTTTTTGACCGTAATGGTTATTTGTATCATGGGAGAGTAAAGGAAGTAGCAGATGCTGCTCGTAACGGTGGACTTAAATTTTAATCATTATGGCAGGACAGATTAATAGAGTAAGAGTTTCTAGTGAAACTGAGCTTAAAGATAGATTGGTAGCCATTAACCGCGTTACTAAGGTAACCAAGGGTGGTAGAACATTTAGCTTCTCTGCCATTGTGGTAGTTGGTAATGAAGATGGCGTGATTGGCTATGGTCTTGGTAAGGCAAGTGAAGTTACTGCCGCTATTGCCAAGGGTGTGGAGTCTGCAAAGAAGAACCTTACCAAGGTTCCTGTACTGAAGGGTACAGTTCCTCACGAGCAAACTGCTAAGTATGGTGGTGCAGAGGTTTTCATTAAGCCTGCTGCTCATGGTACTGGTGTGGTGGCTGGTGGTGCTATGCGTGCCGTGCTCGAGAGCGTTGGTATCACAGACGTGCTTGCTAAGGCTAAGGGTTCATCAAACCCTCATAACTTGGTAAAGGCTACTATCCTTGCACTGAGTGAGATGCGTGATGCACGCACCATTGCTCAGAACAGAGGTATCAGTTTGGAAAAAGTATTTAAAGGATAAGGAGATCAGATATGGCAACTATTAAGATTAAACAAACAAAGAGTAGAATCGGTGCACCTGCTGTTCAGAGAAGAACATTGGATTCACTGGGTTTGAGAAAACTTAATCATGTGGTTGAGCATGAGGATAATCCTTCTATTCGTGGTATGGTAGAAAAGGTAAAGCACCTTGTAACTATCGTTGAATAATTTATTTTGACTTTTAAAGAATATAAATATGGACTTAAGTAATTTAAAACCTGCTGCTGGTTCGGTTCACTCAGAAAAGAGAATTGGCCGTGGTCCTGGTTCTGGTCTTGGAGGTACTTCTACCAGAGGTAGTAAGGGTGCTAAGTCACGCTCAGGATACAAGAAGAAAATCGGTTTCGAAGGTGGTCAGATGCCTCTTCAGCGCCGTGTTCCTAAGTTTGGCTTTAAGAACATCAACCGTGTATCTTATAAGGCTATCAACTTAGAAACTGTACAGGCATTGGCTGATGCAAAGAACTTGCAGACTGTTGGTATTAATGAACTTATTGCTGCTGGTTTCATCTCTTCAAAACATCTCGTTAAGATCCTTAGTAAAGGTGAGTTGACAGGTGCACTTGAAGTACAGGCACATGCTTTCTCAAAGAAGGCCGAGGCTGCCATTGAAGCTGCTGGTGGTAAAGTTGTAAAACTCTAATTCAATGAGAAAAGCTATTGAAACATTAAAGAATATATGGAAAATTGAGGATCTCCGTCAAAGAATCCTCATTACCATATTGTTTGTGGCAATTTACCGTTTCGGTTCTTATGTCGTATTGCCAGGTATTAATCCTGCAATGCTGACACAATTGCGTCAACAAACCAGTGAAGGTCTTTTGGCCTTGTTGAACATGTTTTCTGGTGGTGCTTTTTCTAATGCTTCCATTTTCGCATTAGGTATTATGCCTTATATTTCTGCCTCCATCGTGATTCAGTTGTTGGGAATCGCACTTCCTTACTTCCAGAAGTTACAGCGTGAGGGAGAAAGCGGACGTAGAAAGTTGAATCAGTACACGCGTTACTTGACAATTTTCATTCTGCTGGTACAGGCACCTTCATACTTGCTTAACCTGAGATATCAGTCTGGTGGTTCCTTAAATGCTTCTTTAGATTGGACTCTGTTTATGTTTACTTCTACTATCATCTTGGCTGCAGGAAGTATGTTTATTCTGTGGTTGGGTGAGAGAATCACTGACAAAGGTATTGGCAACGGTATCTCTTTGATCATCATGATTGGTATTATTGCTCGTCTTCCTCAGGCTCTGTTCCAGGAAATCGTTTCCCGTACGACAGAGCGTACAGGTGGTCTTGTAATGTTCCTTATTGAGATTATCGTACTGCTGATTGTTGTTGCTTTGGCTATCCTTCTTGTGCAGGGTGTACGTAAGGTTCCTGTACAGTATGCCAAGAAGATTGTTGGCAACAAGCAATATGGTGGTGCTCGTCAATACATTCCTTTGAAGGTGAATGCGGCTAATGTGATGCCTATCATTTTTGCTCAGGCCATCATGTTCATCCCAATTTCTCTCATCGGATTCACTGACATGCAGAACTCAAGTAGCTTTATGCAAGCTTTTACCGACTCAAGAAGTTTCTGGTATAACTTTGTATTTGCTATCTTGTGTATCGTATTTACCTATTTCTATACTGCGATTACTATCAATCCACAGCAGATGGCTGAAGATATGAAAAGGAATAATGGTTTCATACCAGGTGTGAAACCTGGTAAGGCTACAGCAGACTATATCGATGAGATTATGTCTCGCATTACCCTTCCTGGAGCACTGTTCCTTACTTTCGTAGCCATCATGCCAGCATTTGCCAGTGTATTCGGTGTACAGACTGAGTTCTCTCAGTTCTTTGGCGGAACCTCACTGCTGATTCTTGTTGGTGTGGTTTTGGATACGCTTCAGCAGGTAGAAAGTCACTTGTTGATGCGCCATTACGACGGTTTGTTGCAATCAGGCCGCATCAAAGGGCGTACAGGTGGAATAGCTGCTTATTAAGCACAGGAATGAATGATATTTCTTAAGACTGAAGATGAAATAGAACTGCTGCGTAAAAGTAACCTCTTGGTTGGAAAGACTCTTGCAGAAATCGCTAAGGTCATACAACCGGGAGTTACCACCGCAGAACTTGATAAAGTAGCCGAGGAGTTTATTAGAGATAATGGCGCTGAACCTACTTTTAAGGGTTATCCTAATCCGTATGGAGGTGTTCCTTTTCCTGCTTCTGTTTGTACTTCTGTTAATGGACAGGTGGTACATGGTGTTCCGGGGAATGTGGTATTGAAAGACGGAGATATAGTTTCGGTTGATTGTGGAGTAAAGAAGAACGACTTTTGTGGAGATTCAGCCTATACGTTTTGTGTAGGTGAAGTGGCAGAAGAAGTCCGAAATCTACTGGAGGTAACAAAGAAAGCCCTCTATCTGGGGATAGAGGAAGCCGTAGAAGGCCGACGCATTGGAGATATTGGTTATGTGATCCAGCAGTATTGCGAGTCATTTAACTATGGAGTAGTGAGAGAGTTCGCCGGACACGGTATTGGAAAGGATATGCACGAAGATCCATTTGTCCCTAACTTTGGAAAAAGAGGAACGGGTGAGATGTTGAAAAGTGGGATGTGTATAGCCATAGAACCGATGATTACTTTAGGAAACCGTCAGGTAGTTTTAGAAAATGACGATTGGACCGTTAGAACAAAAGATCACAGTATGGCTGCTCACTTTGAGCATAGCATAGCCATCAGATCAGGAAAAGCTGATATTTTATCGTCATTTGAGTATGTTGAAGAAGTTTTAAGAAAGAACTAATAATTTATTTATGGCAAAGCAGTCTGCAATAGAACAAGATGGTGTTATAGTCGAGGCATTGTCGAATGCAATGTTTCGAGTTGAACTTGAAAACGGACATGAGATAACTGCCCATATCTCTGGTAAGATGAGGATGCATTACATCAAGATTCTCCCAGGTGATAAAGTAAAGGTAGAAATGTCTCCCTATGATTTAACAAAAGGTAGAATTTCATTTAGATATAAATAAAAAGAGATATGAAAGTACGAGTTTCACTTAAGAAGCGCACCCCAGAGTGCAAGATTGTACGTCGTCGCGGCACTCTGTATGTTATTAACAAGAAAAATCCCAAGTTTAAATTGCGTCAGGGATAATATTATTATTTTTGCATAAAATAATTTAGTATATGGCAATAAGAATAGTTGGTGTAGATTTGCCTCAAGATAAAAGAGGTGAGATTGCGTTAACCTATATCTTCGGTATAGGTCGCAGTAGTTCAGGTAAGATACTTGACAAGGCAGGTGTCGACAGAGACCTGAAAGTTAAGGACTGGACTGATGATCAAGCTGCAAAGATTCGTGAGATCATTGGAACTGAATACAAGGTAGAGGGTGACCTCCGCTCTGAAGTTCAGATGAATATCAAACGACTGATGGATATCGGTTGCTATCGTGGCGTTCGTCATCGTATTGGTCTGCCAGTACGTGGCCAGAGCACTAAGAACAATGCCCGTACTCGTAAGGGTAGAAAGAAGACAGTTGCTAATAAGAAGAAAGCTACTAAATAATAATTGTTAATATGGCAAAAAAGACAGTTGCAGCAAAAAAAAGAGTTGTTAAGGTTGATGCAGTAGGACAGTTGCATGTTCACTCTTCATTCAATAACATCATTGTTTCCCTGGCCAATAGCGAAGGCCAGATCATTTCCTGGTCATCAGCCGGAAAGATGGGATTTAGAGGCTCAAAGAAAAACACTCCTTATGCAGCCCAGATGGCAGCAGAGGATTGCGCTAAAGTCGCTTACGACTTGGGTCTGAGAAAAGTCAAAGCTTATGTAAAGGGTCCAGGCAATGGA
The DNA here is from genome assembly GCA_017427065.1 of Bacteroidaceae bacterium. Classification (GTDB taxonomy): domain Bacteria; phylum Bacteroidota; class Bacteroidia; order Bacteroidales; family Bacteroidaceae; genus Bacteroides. Next base: position 120,398 of record JAFRTL010000002.1, read on the forward strand.
CGCGAGTCTGCTATCCGCAGTATCCACGGTGCTGGTATTGAGGTAACTGAGATTGTTGACGTTACTCCACTTCCACACAATGGTTGCCGTCCTCCAAAGAGACGTAGAGTATAATTGAGCAACAAACAAGTTCATGAATTAACAATTAAAAATAGAAGAAAATGGCTAGATATACTGGACCAAAATCAAGAATTGCCCGTAAATTTGGAGAGGCTATCTTCGGACCTGACAAAGTACTGTCAAACAAGAATTATCCTCCGGGCTCACAGGGCAATAGCAGAAAGAGAAAGTCTTCAGAGTACGGCGTACAGCTCCGTGAGAAGCAGAAAGCTAAATATACCTATGGCGTTTTAGAGAAGCAGTTCTCTAATCTGTTCAAGAAAGCTGCTTCACGTAAGGGTATTACCGGTGAGGTGCTGCTTCAGTTGCTTGAACAGCGTCTTGATAATGTAGTTTATCGTTTGGGTATTGCCAAGACTCGTGCAGCTGCACGTCAGATGGTTAGTCACAAGCATATTACTGTAGATGGTGAGGTTGTAAACATTCCTTCATATACAGTAAAGCCTGGTCAGGTAGTTGGCGTTCGTGAGCGTTCTAAGTCTCTCGAGGTAGTTGCCGATGCATTGGCTGGATTCAACCACAGCAAGTATCCATGGTTAGAGTGGGATGAGAACTCTAAGACTGGTAAACTGTTACATGTTCCTGAAAGAGCCGATATTCCTGAGAATATCAAAGAGCATTTGATCGTTGAGTTGTATTCTAAATAAAAAATAATAGATGTCGATATTAGCATTTCAAAAACCCGATAAAGTCGTAATGGTAGAAGCAGATGCTACTTACGGCAAGTTTGAGTTCCGCCCATTGGAACCAGGCTTTGGTATTACCATTGGTAATGCACTCCGTCGCATCCTGCTCTCTTCATTAGAAGGCTATGCTATCACCACTATTCACATAGATGGTGTAGAACATGAATTCGCCAGTGTTCCAGGCGTGATGGAAGATGTGACCAACATTATCCTGAACCTGAAGCAAGTGCGATTTAAGCAGACAGTCGAGGAGTTCGAATCAGAGAAAGTTTCTATCTCTATTGAGAACGCTACAGAGTTTCTGGCCGGCGACATAGGTAAATATCTGACTGGATTTGAAGTGTTAAATCCTGATCTGGTTATTTGTCATTTAGATGAAAAAGCAACCATGCAGATAGATCTTACCATTAACAAGGGACGTGGCTATACGCCTGCAGATGATAACCGTATGTACTGCACCGATGTTAATGTGTTGCCTATCGACTCTATCTATACTCCGATACGTAATGTCAAGTACACCATCGAGCCTTATCGCGTGGAGCAGAAGACCGACTATGATAAGCTGGTGCTTGAGATTACTACCGATGGTTCCATACATCCGAAGGATGCTTTGAAAGAAGCAGCAAAGATTCTTATCTATCACTTCATGTTGTTCTCTGACGAGAAGATCACGCTGGAGGCTAGTGATGTGGAAGGTAATGAAGAATTTGATGAGGAAGTACTGCACATGCGTCAGTTGCTTAAGACCAAACTCGTCGATATGGACCTCTCTGTACGCGCCCTCAATTGCTTGAAGGCTGCCGATGTAGAGACCCTTGGCGACTTGGTTCAATACAACAAGAACGATTTGCTCAAGTTCCGCAACTTCGGCAAGAAATCGCTCACCGAGCTTGATGATTTGCTCGCGAGTCTGAATCTACAGTTTGGAATGGATATTACAAGATATAAATTAGATAAAGAATAAAAATGAGACATAATAAGAAATTCAACCACCTCGGTCGTACTGCTTCTCATAGAAACGCTATGCTGTCAAACATGGCAGTTTCTCTGATCAAGCACAAAAGAATCACTACGACCGTAGAGAAGGCTAAGGCTCTGAAGAAGTTTGTTGAGCCACTTCTCACCAAGTCAAAGAATGACACCACTAACTCTCGTCGCGTAGTGTTCAGCTACCTCAAGGACAAGTATGCCATTACTGAGCTCTTCAAGGAGATCTCTGTGAAGATCGCAGATCGTCCAGGTGGTTACACCCGCATCATCAAGACTGGCCATCGTCTGGGTGACAACGCTTCAATGTGCTTCATCGAGCTTGTTGACTATGATGACAACATGGCTAAGGAGAAGGTGGCAAAGAAGGCTACACGCACTCGTCGTTCTAAGAAAGCTGCTGCACCTGCTGCTGAGGAAGCACCAGTTGCACAGGAAACTCCTGCAGAGGCTCCTGCTGAAGAAGCTAAAGCAGAATAATTGCCAACTATTCATTTATGATAAAGTCGCTCCAAGTGATTGGGACGACTTTTTTTTGTTCCCTTCTTACATTGTATATTTATGCACTATTTCAAGCCACTTCTGTATATACCCTTTTTTAACCCTCTAACTAGCAAATATTATTTTTCTAGTTAGGAAAAAATATTTCCCTCGTGAGGGAGTAAATTTTACTACTCATAGCATTCTACTATTTCGATTAGCATATTTATGCAAAAAGCAGAGAATATGCAAAAATAGGTTTTGCGTGCTTGATAGCTATTTTCTCTGTAAGTTCAGCAAGATAATTCATCCATTTTTTTGCTACAATTCCTTTTTTTACCTAATTTTACACCCGATAACGTGAAATAGTGTCTATAATGAAGCGGATATTATTAATATCATTTTTGATGATTATGTTATTGCCTTGTGCTGCACAGCAAGTTATATTTTCAACATTGAATGATTTGCTGGCGCAGAAAGGTGACACTGTGACTACACTTGCCGTGGAGAAGCGCAGTATCAATAACCTCTATATGAGCAATGGAGCCGACTATCGCATCACTTCTGAGGAGAACTCCGGACTGAGTAAGTTTATCAAGGATAGGGCTTATGCGGTGCGTATGAATGCTGATTTATACGTGAACTGTAAGTTCATACATTATAATCAATACCACTTTGGAAATTGGTATGCCCGTGCTCATAGAGTGAATGGACGAATTTATTTCTTTGCACAGCCTTATGGACAACGGGCATCGAGCAACTTGAAGAATGAGAGCACTACAAGATTGGCTGGTTCTGTTGGCGATGCTATTGCTGCCAGTGGATTGGTGAGGGAACGTGTATGCTATGTGATCAATGAGGAAACAGGAAGGGCGGAGTTGGTCACTACGGAGTTCATGTGTGATTTGTTGGCCGATACACCAGAATTGTTGGCCTCGTACAAAGCTGAAGAGAGTGAGAGTGCTGATGTGGTGGAGAAATATCTGATGCAACTTCAAAAATAAAGGATAGATAGTGGCATTACATTCTTCTAAATATTCAAACAGACAAGAGTTGCGCGATCGTATTGTGGAGGTCTCGATGGAGCAGTTCTCATCGAAAGGCATCAAGAATGTAACGATGGACAATATCTCTTCACTGCTAGGCATTTCTAAACGTACATTGTATGAAATCTTTCCAGACAAGGAAACGTTACTGGTGTGCTGCATGGAGTTGTCTGAGATTAAGGCGCAGGAATACCTGAAGACTGTGCTTGAATCTTCCAAGAATGTGATGGAAATGGTACTACATGTCTATCAGCATACCATTACTCGTTTTCAGTCTTTGAATCCTTCTTTCTTGCAAGAGATTACTAAATATCCTAAAGCTTATCAACTCTACTTGGATAATAGGGAAGCTTCGTCGGAACGTGCTTATCAGTTCTTTCAAGATGGAGTGAATCAGGGACTTTTCCGTTCGGATGTGAATTTCGTGATAGTCAGAGCACTGATACGTGGACAGTTCAATTTGCTTTTACATTCTGATATCTATCGCTCTTACTCATTCTTGGAAGTGCTGGAAGCGATTATTTTTACTTTCTTGAGGGGCATTTGTACAGATAAAGGCGCTCAAATACTTGATGATTTTATAGAAGAGCGTAGAAATGCACGAAAGGAGTGAGGTTCGAGATGGAAAACGATAAGAATAGGTTGAATAATGTGGGATGGTTGATGCTGCTGATTATAGCAGCATTATTGTTGTTGCACTTCCTTCCGAAGATACAGATAGGAGAGCGTTCTTTGAGACAGGTGGACATTCTCGCTGATGTGATGAAAAAGCCTATGGAAACAGAGGTGGATTCCATTTCCATTGATAGTCTTCTTCCGCCACCTCCAAAGCCTGTCTTTGTAGATACATGTAAGACGGGAATCACTTGCATAGAGGATTACGGGGATTCTACATTGAGGGGAATGACGCCTTTCTATCGTGCTATTGATGAATTGGCCGTTCGTCCTAGACCTGTTCGCATTGCTTACTTTGGCGATTCTTTCATTGAAGGTGATATCATGACGGTAGATCTTCGCCAGTTACTTCAAGAGGCTTATGGAGGCCATGGAGTGGGGTATGTGTCTATCTCCTCTGCGATTAGTGGGTATCGCAATTCTGTCCGCCACAGAGCATCGGGATGGAGTAATCATGCACTGACAGATTCTGTTTATTTCAATCGCAGGTTTCAAGATATTTCCAACCATTATTTCTTTGCACGTGAAGGGGCAACGGTGGAACTTAGGGGTACTGACCTTTATGCAAGGTTGGATACTTGTGAACAATCTACATTGTTTTTCGTTAGTAAAGATTCCGTGAGTATTTCTGCTTCCATCAATGGTGGATGGGTAAAGACACAAACTTTCGATTCGATTGGGCGCTTATCAGCTATGCATGTTGAAGGGCGTGTTGGAAGAGTACGCTGGAATGTTCAGGATGCTGATTCTTCTTTGTTCTATGGAGTGACTATGGATGATACGACAGGTATAGCACTGGATAACTTTGCTTTACGTGGATCTTCTGGATTGAATATTCGCTCTGTACCTATGGCCATCCTTCGACAATATGCCCAAATAAGACCATACGATCTTATTGTTTTGCAATATGGCGTGAATGTGGCAACGAAACGTGGAGTGGATTATTCGGGCTATATTCAGGGTATGAAGACGGTAATCCAACACTTGAAGGATGCTTTTCCTGATGCGGGTATTTTGATAGTTGGCGTGGCCGATCGCGACTATGTGAATGATGAAGGAGAGATTCTAACGATGCCTGGTATCAGGAATCTCGTCCGTTTCCAACAACAATTGGCAATAGATGAGGGGGTGGCTTTCTGGAATATGTTCGAAGCGATGGGAGGCAACGAGAGTATGAAGGCGTTGGTGGAGCAACGACCTTCTTTGGCTGCATTGGATTATACCCATCTGAATTTCAGAGGTGGTAAATATCTGGCTACTTTACTGTTTGATGCCATTCAGTATGGTAAGGAACGCTATGACAGGAGGAGGGCTTATGAGGAAGAGTAGTTGGATATTGCTGTGTTTGTTGTTTATCCCCTCTTGGATGAATGCCCAAGACCAGATGCCCCAGATGGCGAAAACAGATAGTCTATCAAGTACGGTGGATTCCCTAAAACGTTATGGATATATTGCAGAACCAGTAGCACTGACAGACTTCCCTTTGCCTGCTAATTTTAGGAATATACATGAGAATGTGGTCCTGGATCCAAACGATATCTTAGCACCTTTTTGGCAGAAATTGGCAGAGAGTACTTCGCTATCGGCTACTGATTCTGTGCGTATCGTGCATGTGGGAGACAGTCATGTGAGAGGTCATGTATTCCCATTGACAGCAGGGGAGGTGTTGCATCAGGCATTTGATAGATTGAGCTATGTGGATGATGGCATCAATGGGGCAACTAGCCTTACCTTTAGCACTCCTGAAAGGATAAGTGAAATTGTTAAGATGCAGCCCGATTTGTTAATTATTTCCTTTGGCACCAATGAGAGTCATGGAAAAGGATATAATGAGAATAGGCATTATGCACAAATGACAGATTTCCTGCAAATGCTTCGTTCCTCCTTGCCAGACACACCAATCTTGTTGACCACGCCTCCTGGTTCTTACGAGCGTGGAGGTACTCGGAGGCGTCGTACTTATACTATCAATCCTCGTACTAAGTTGGCAGTTCGGAATATCTTGAAATTTGCTGACGAGCATCAATTGGCTGTATGGAACCTCTATGAAATATTTGGAGGGGCAGAGCGTGCTTGCTTGAATTGGAATGGGGCAGGGTTGATGCGTCCGGATCATGTTCACTATTTGCCTGAAGGTTATGCCTTGCAAGGGCAATGGCTTTCTCAAGCCATCGTAAAAGCGTATAATGCCTATGTGGAGTCAAATTGAAGAACAGTTGGCTTATAACCCACAGGCTCCAATGATTTTCAGCAGTGGTGTTTTCTTGTGGTTGTTTGCTGCATTCATTGTGGTTTACTTATTATTGCAACGAAAGACCACGGCCCGCTTGCTTTTTGTGACGGCTTTCTCTTATTATTTCTATTATAAGAGTAGTGGCACTTATTTCTTTTTATTGGCCATAGTTACAGTATGCGACTTCCTGATTGCTCATCTCATGGATAAGGTGGCTACTCCTTGGAAGAGAAAGCTATTGGTAACTCTGAGTCTGTGTGTGAATTTGGGCTTGCTTTGCTATTTTAAATACACTAATTTTCTGGGTTCTGTGATTGCGTCCTTAACTGGAGGTACCTTCACAGCCTTAGATATTTTTTTGCCTGTAGGTATTTCATTCTTTACCTTCCAGTCACTGAGCTATACCATTGATGTATATCGTCGACAAATTGTACCATTGACCAACTTGCTTGATTATGCGTTTTATGTATCATTCTTCCCGCAGTTAGTGGCTGGTCCAATTGTCCGTGCGCGTGATTTCATCCCACAGATTCGGAGACCTCTTTATGTAAGTCGTGAGATGTTCGGACGGGCCGTATTCCTCATTGCTGGTGGATTATTCAAGAAAGCTGTGATATCCGACTATATCAGTGTGAATTTTGTCGATAGGGTTTTTGATGCTCCTACGCTTTATTCTGGCTTAGAGAATCTAATGGCAGTTTATGGTTATGCCTTGCAGATCTATTGTGATTTCTCGGGTTATAGTGACATGGCTATTGGTATTGCGCTGCTTTTGGGATTCCACTTTAATATCAACTTCAATTCTCCATATAAATCTGCTTCTGTAACGGAGTTTTGGAGACGTTGGCATATCTCGCTTTCTAGTTGGTTACGAGATTATCTCTATATTTCGCTTGGAGGAAATAGGAAAGGAAAGATTCGTCAGTACATCAATTTGATTATTACCATGTTCCTTGGTGGACTTTGGCATGGGGCTGCTTGGAATTTCGTGTTTTGGGGATTGCTTCATGGAGTGGCATTGGCTTGTCATAAATTTATCCGCTCAGTTTTAAGACGTGATAAGACCTATCAAAGTACAGGTTTAAGGCGCTTCTTAGCCATAATTATTACGTTCCACTTCGTTTGCCTTTGCTGGGTATTCTTCCGCGCGTCTGATTTTTCTACAGCGTTGGCTTTACTTGGCCAGATTGGAACGGATTTCCATGCTTCACTTTTTATACAACTTATTGATGGATATAAGGGCGTGTTCTTCCTTATGCTGCTAGGTTATATCCTTCATTTCATTCCTGAAAAGTTGGATGCTGCAACTTCTCGTTGCATTATCCGTATGCCTCTTGTGCTGCAGGCGTTACTTCTCGTTGCAGTGATTTATGTGGTGATACAGGTAAAGACTGCGGGTATTCAGCCTTTTATCTATTTCCAGTTCTGATTTTTTGAACTTTTTGAATAAAAACCTTACTTTTGCCGTGCTTAAATGGAAAAGATGATGATGATAGTTGAGCCAACAAAGGCGTACCAATGGTTTGCATTGCGTGTAACTTATTCCCGTGAACTAAAAGTGCAGGAGTTCTTGGAAGCTGAAGGTGTGCAGACCTTTATCCCGATGCATGAGGATGTGGTATTGCGTAGAGGCAAACGTATGAAGGTGAGGGTTCCTATTGTACATAACTTGATTTTTGTCTATTCCACACGTGAGATTCTGAATAACTACAAGCAAACATCAGTGTTGGGTAGCCAGTTACGTTACATGATGAATAGGGAAACACACCAGCCTATTGTGATTCCTGAGAAACAAATGGAGGATTTCATGGCCGTTGCAGGAGGAGATGAAGCTCTCTATGTTAATGCAGAGGAGGTTCGCTTAAAGAAAGGCGATCGTGTGCGTATCAATAGTGGAGTATGGCAAGGTGTTGAAGGACGTTTTATCCGTTTGAAAGGTGGTATGCGAGTAGTTGTGGAAATTGTCGGATTGATGGCAGTTGCTACAGTCACTCTTCCACCGGCAATGGTGGATAAATTGCCTTCTATTAACTAATATAATAAGGTGTCTTCTCTTTAATTTTGCCAGGATTTGAAAATTTTTGCATCTTTTGGTAAAAATTCCCCTTAAAATATTTTGCGGTTGTGCAAAAAGTGCTTACCTTTGCACCCGCTTTCCGAGAGAAACGGGGAGTTCGTCCAATAAAATGCTTACAATGAACAGAAACA
>JAFRTL010000003.1 GCA_017427065.1 Bacteroidaceae bacterium
ATAAGGAATGGCGGCACCGAACATACGGATACCTTCAAACATCCAAACACCCTTGATGAACTTAGCCTGGGCAATGATTTGGTCAGGGTTGGCAATCTTGTCGCCAGCCTTGCCTACCATGTCAATCACGTTGTTGCAACGCTTTACAGCCTCATAGACACCTGCCCACTTACCCTGAATGTAAGAGTTAGCAGCAGAAAATGAATAAACCTCAATAGCGGTGAAGTCTGACTGGTCTGAAGACTGGGAACCCTTGTTGGCATCTGCACCTGCAACGTCACCGAAGCAGTAGTTAGCCAATGAAGCATAACCCATCCAACCGGTCTGATTCATGTTGTTCAGAGAAGCATAAGCACCTGTCAGCACCATGTCAATACCGCTCTCAGTGGTCAGCGTACCCTCAGACACAGAACCAGCAGGGTCGAGCACCAGGAAGTCGTCGCCGCAGCTGCTCATTGTCAGGGTAGCAAGAGCCATTGCTGAATATAATATCGCTTTTTTCATATTGTTCTTTTTATTTATTATTGGTTATTTAATTTTCAATTCTCAATTCTCAATTAAAAATTAAAAGTCAATGTTCACACCGAACAAGTACTGACGTGGCATACCGTATGCACCATAGTCAATACCCTTTGACTGGTCACCTGATACGTTGTTAACTTCAGGATCCAGACCTTCGTAACCGGTGAGGGTGAATACGTTAGACAGCTGGAAGTACAGACGGATGCGAGACAGAGTCAGCTTCTGAACAACCTTACGTGGAAGGGTGTAACCAAACGTCAGGGTCTGCATACGCAGGTAAGAACCGTCGGTTACATAGTCAGAGTGTGACTCAGTGTTCTCTGCGTGAGTGTCACCGAATACCCACAATGGAAGAGTTCCGTTTGGATTGCTTGGGCTCCATGCGTTGTTTACACGCTCGTAGCTGTATACGTTTCCAAGGTTACCCCACAGGGTATAGTACTCATAGTGCTTGTAGATATCGTTACCCAATGAGTAGTACAGGTAAGTGCTCAGGTCGAAGTTCTTCCAGTTCAGGCTGATGTTAACACCACCTGTCAGGTCTGGATGAGGATTACCGATGATGGTACGGTCGTCGGCATTAACCTTGCCGTCACCATTGAGGTCCTTCCACTTGTAGTGACCTACGTAGTTCTTTGCTGTAGGTTTAACCTCTGTTCCGTCAGGAAGAGTACCGCCAGTAAGGTAGATCATGTTTGTAACACCGTAAGGCAGAGTGCCGTAGTTAAGTACTTCGCTCTCGCTCTTGTAGATACCGTCGTCTACATAACCGTAGAACATACCTACTGGCTGACCAACGGTCGTGATGGTCATCTGTGAGATACGAGAAGAATAGAACAGGTCAGAAGCACCCAGCTTAACTACCTCGTTCTTGTACCAAGAAGCGTTGGCGTTGATGTTGTAAGACACCTGACCGATCTTGTCTCTCCAACCAATTGAGAAGTCGATACCGGTGTTCTTGATCTTACCCTGGTTGGTGTTTGGCTTGGAAGCGGCACCTGACAGAGTGGTCCAAGAAGCTGGAACCAACATGTCGGAAGTATTCTTGATATAGAAGTCGAAGGTTGAAGTCAGACGGTTGTTCAGGGCGGTCAGGTCATAACCTACGTTGAACATCTTGATGGTCTCCCACTTGGCATTCTTGTCACCCAGAGCTGAGATACCGTAACCGGTTGCAGCGGTGGTGTTGTCACCAACGATACCATAGAGGTAGCGGGTTGGGTTAGAGTACTGGAATGCGTAGTTGTAAGCACCGATGTTGGAGTTACCGGTGGTACCGTAACCGGCGCGGAGCTTCAGGTCATCCAACCAGGTCTCATGGGCCTTGGCCATGAATGGCTCGTCTGAGATACGCCAACCAAGAGAAATTGATGGGAAGGTACCCCAACGGTTAGCCTCAGCGAACTTGGAAGAGGCATCACGACGGATGGTAGCTGTTACCAGGTACTTGCCCATGTAAGAGTAGTCCAGACGGCCGAAGAGACCGAACATGGTGTTCACTGAACCCATGCCACCACCGTTACCGATTGAAGAAGTACCACCATTGCCGATGGTCCAGGTGTTGGTGTCATCCTCGAACACGTAGTCGTTACGCCATGCATTGATGTTGCGGCCGATACCCATCTTCAGGGCCTCGGTACCACCCAATACTGTGAAGTCGTGGTTCTCAGCTACGGTGAACTTATACTGTGCGGTGTTGGTCCACTGCCAGCCGAAGCCCCAAGAACCGTTCTCTGACAACTGGTTGCGAGAGCGACCTTCCTTATCGTACATGATGGAGATCTTGCCCATTGACAGACCCCAGCCACCGTTCAGGTTAACTGCGAACTGAGAACGGAGAGTCAGGCCCTTGATCCAAGGATCCTTCAACTCTGCGAAGAATGAAGACTGCAGACGGAAGTTACGGTTCCAGTTGTCATAGCCGTTTACAACGCTTGACAGTGCTGATACGTTACGGCCGCCATTACCCTGAGAACCTGCGAAGTCGCCGCCTACGTTGTAGGCTGGTACCCATGAGTTCATGGTATAGGTCTGACCGAAGGTTGAACCGTCACCCTGACCACCACGCTCACCGCGAGTCAGCATGATAGCTGCATTGGTGTTCTGTCCCAAGGTGAAGTGCTTGGAAGGATTGAAGGTGGTGTTCACGCGGAGTGAGTAACGCTCGAAGCTTGAACCCTTGATCGTACCGTTACGGTCCTGGTAGGCGAATGACATGGAGTACTGGCCCTTCTCGCCGCCACCCATTACTGACAGCTCGTGGTTCTGTGACCAGCCTGTCTGGGTTACGAGGTCGTACCAGTCGGTACCACGGCGGGCCTCAGCCTCTGAACCGTGAAGGATTTCCTTGATATAATAGTATGAAGACAGGGCATATGAGTCACCGCCGTTTGGCTTGTAGGCCTCTACCATACCCTCGTAGGAGCCGAAGCGTGCCATAGCTGCACTCTTGCTCAGACCAGCTGGAACGATGGTGTAAGGCATGTTGTTCTCGATGCTCATGCCTACGTAGTTGCCGTTGGCATCGTAAGCTGAACCGAACTGCTGATGACCAACTTTAAGTGGGTCGCCATCGCGAACATCAACCAAGTTCTTCTGACCTTCACCGATTGCCATCATGTAGTCGTATGCACCAAGAGTGGTGAAACCGTCGTTGGCCATCGTGGAGGCACTGATGTAACCAGAATAAGATACGCGTACCTTGCCCTCCTTGTTACCCTGCTTGGTGGTGATGATGATGACACCGTTAGCAGCACGGGCACCGTAGATGGCGGTGGCTGCAGCATCCTTCAATACCTGGAAGGAATCGATATCGTTAGGGTTCACTGAGTTCACGTCTACACCCTGAACACCGTCAACGATGATCAGAGGGTCGGAACCGTTCACACCACCGACACCACGTACACGGATAGTCGTTGATGCACCTGGGGCACCACCACCGGATACGTATACACCGGCTGCACGGCCCTGCAATGCCTCAGAGAAGGTTGCCACTGGCTGCTCGGCGATAGCGTCGCGTGAAACGACTGCCACAGAACCTGTGATGTCCTTCTTGGCCTGAGTACCGTAACCTACCACTACCACTTCTTCCAGAGTCTCAGAATCTTCGCGAAGTAAAACATCCAGAGTAGTCTGGTTGTTCTGGAGTGCGATTTCCTGGGTGATGTAACCCACGTAAGAAACCTGGATTGTAGCGTTGTTTGGAACGCCCTGAATCACGGCAACACCGTCCATGTTGGTAATACCACCGATGGTAGTACCCTTCACCAGCACGTTGGCACCGATCACCTCTCCCATAGCATCCTTAACAGTCACGGTCACTGTGCGGCCGTTCTGCTGGATACCCTGAACTCCGTTTGTCTCATTCACACTTGCTGATGCATTCATAGGCATGCAAAAAGCAAGCATTAAAGGCAATGCATAGAGTCCCAATTGCTTTCTAAAAAGATTGTTTCTCATACCTTTTTCGTTGTAAGGTTAATTAATAATTTGTTAGTTATTTAAATAGATTGTTTCCTAAAATCCATTTCACGGTGTAAAATTATCTTAAATGCCATCATAGAACTTGTCTTATTTTTAAATAAACTTGTCTAATATTTATAAGCTGTATATAGGTCTAGTAAAGACGCAAAAACAGGGGACATGCCTTACGGCATATCCCCCGTTAATTTTACACCTTATTATATATATATAAGAGTGGAGAATGTTCATAGCACCGATATGCAGGAAGTTACTCCTATGGAGGTACCTAGTACTCTAACTGTGGACAAAAATGTCCATAGTTATGAACAAAAATGTCCACAGCGATGAAAATTTATGAGCATAAGTGTATATTTACAAATTCTACGTTTGGTTGTTTTTACCTTCACCCTTCACCTTTAAAGCATAAGTACCTGATTTTAAACATACTAAGTGGGTGAAGGAGAATGCCGCCACCTTCACCTTACCTTCACCCTCCTTCACCATCGTGTTTTGAGAGAACAGAAACTAATGTTGCTCGAAGAAGGTATAAAGAGTATTACGCAAGGCTGTTTAAAGGTGAAGGTAGGTGAAGGTAAGGTGAAGGTAGAGCCTTTTACTTTCACCAACCTAACTTGTTGATATTAAGTTTATTAAGCACAGAAGGTGAAGGGTGAAGGTAAATTCATTTTGTTTCGTCGAATTTCCTGAAAACCTTATACCCAATAAACGCCACGCAAATGCTCATCAGCGGACTGATGAAATTGAAGAAGCAATAAGGGAGGTATGTAAGTGTGGGTACACCGAGGATGGTGGCTTGCGTCATACCACAACTGCTCCAAGGAATCAGTGGAGAAGTGACAGTACAGCTGTCTTCGATGCTACGGCTGAGCAGGCGGTTCTCATACCCGTTTTCGTTATAGATGCGCTTAAACATATTGCCCGTGAGGATGATGGAAAGGTATTGGTCGGCCACCATGGTATTGAGCAACATGCCTGTGGAAACCGTCGTTGCCACCATGCCTGTGCGACGGCGACAAAGCGGCACCAAAAGACTGGTGATGCGACGAAGCATCCCACTGGCAGTCATACAAGCACCGAAAGTCATGGCAGAAATGATCAACCATACCGTTCCCAGCATCCCCGCCATGCCTGATGTAGAAATCAAGTCGTTGATGGCTGCCACACCCGTCTCAATCTGCGTCTCGCCATAGATGCTGCGAATCATGCCCGTAAACAATTCCAACCCCCGGGGCGCATCGGTACCTGCCACCTCAAGCAACACATGAGGCTGGAATATCAATGCTGCAATGGCTGCCAGCAACGTGGATAGGAACAATACGACAAGTGCAGGCATGCGACGTGCAATCATCAAGATGGTAAGCAAAGGGACTACCAACAGCCAAGGAGACAGGTTGAACTTCTGCTCCAACGTCTGCACATAGAGTGAAATCTCACCAGCATCGGTGACAGGATGTGCAAAACCCAGTATCGTGAATATCACCAAAGTAATGACCATCGTAGGCACTACGGTATAGACCAAGTAACGTATATGACTGAACAACGGCACTTCTGCCATGGTGGAAGCCATCACCGTGGTATCGCTTAAAGGAGACATCTTGTCGCCAAAATAGGCCCCGGAAATAATGGCACCTGCGATCATGCCTTCACTGAATCCCTGTGCTTCCCCAATACCCAACAAGGCAATGCCGATGGTGGCAATGGTGGTCCAAGAGCTGCCCGTCATTACGGAAACAAGGCTGCAGATGAGACAGGTGCAAACTAAAAAGAAACTGGGACTGATAATCTGCAAGCCATAATATATCAGGAGAGGCACTACGCCACTTAGTATCCACGTTCCAGAAATGGCACCAATGAGCAACAGAATCACTAAGGCAATGCTCACATTCGCCACATTCTCCTTAATGCCATCTTCCAATGCCTTCCACTTCACCTTGAAATAGGTCATGGCGATGAAGCAACAGAGACCTGCGGCTGCCAACAGAGCCGTCTGACTGGCACCGGAAAGAGCTGCACTTCCAAAGACATGAATGGTAATGGCCAAGACGGCGATCAAAACCACCACAGGGATAAGCGATATGAGAACGTCTTTTTTCAATTGTGAATTGTGAATTATGAATTATGGTATTCTTTGGCCAATAGGCTGAGGAAGTTGGAGATCGCCTCTATGGCCTCGGAGGTACCCTGACTGATTTCTCGCTTCTGCATGCGCATGATCATGGTGAGGTACAGGGCATTGAAGCACGTTTCCAATTCGGGTTCCTCGGTAGGGTCTCCCCCTTTGTGCCTCAACTCCACGATGAAAGGCAGGGCCTTGAAATAGGCGCTGCTATAGAAAGGATGCTTATTGTCCGAAAGTAATTCGTTATGCAGTTCTGTCAGTCGTAGGAGCACATTCTTGTTGATTTGCAGATGTCCTCGTTCTGTGGTACCTTCCAGACGCATCATATTACAAAGATCACTCAGCCAAACCTCATCATCGGCCCTACTTGACTCCTCACAGGCTGGAAGAATCGTTGTACGGACCCGATCTATGTCGCATCCGTTGGCGCGCAACAGGTCCTCTACTTGCCACATATACAACAGGTATTCGGCAATGTTTGTCTTCCTTAGATGTTCAGCTGTATTCTTCAATGATGAATGATGAATTATGAGGGGTTAGTACCAATATAAACTCCTACCCAATAGGGTGAAGAGGAAGCCAACGGCAGATACAACCATCACAGTGCCACCTATGATACGGTTCATCCACCAAATGGCATGCAAATTGAACTTATTTCGCACCTTGTTGATAAACCATGTGAGGCCGAACCACCAAAGCAAGGCACCTGCAACTATCGAAAGGTATCCTGTCACCGTCTCTGACACCAATTCACCGGGCCCCACAAATGAGAAGCGGGCAAAAAGACCAATGAAAAGGAAGATGATCAACGGATTGGACAAGGTGACCAGAAAACCTGTCAGGAAATTCTTGTAATAGCTACCTTTCTTCCCCGATGGCGGACGAAGTAAATGCAGGGGATTGCTTCGGAACATGTATAATCCAAAGAGGAAAAGCAGGGCACTACCGAAAAGCTGAAGATAGAAGATGTTCTGACTGAGGTAATCGAACACAAAACTCATGCCCAAGCCTGTGATAAGGGCATAGATGATGTCGCTCAAGGCTGCCCCACAACCCGTGATAAAACCATACCAACGCCCCTTATTCAGTGTGCGCTGAACACAAAGCACACCTACAGGCCCCATAGGTGCCGACGCGACAATACCTATCAACAAGCCTTTCCAGATAATGTTCAGTATAGTACCCACATCAATTAACATTGTGCAAATATCGGACTTTTTTATGAAACTCGCAATTATTTTATTATCTTCGCACCAAAATATAAACCTTAAAGTCATGATTCTATTTTTCAGAACCAAACAACAAAGTGTGATTGCTGTAGAAAGCGACCATCAACTTCCTCAAGAAGAGAATGATAAGTTATGCTGGCTTTTCAGTGGGGCAACTCCAGATAATGAAGAGAACCTGAAAGGTTACTTCGTAGGACCAAGACGTGAGATGATAACCCCATGGAGTACCAATGCCGTGGAAATCACCCAGAACATGGGTATGAAAGGCATCGCGCGTATCGAGGAGTATTTCCCCGTGAAAGACGAGAATGCCGACCATGACCCGATGCTGCAACGCATGTATCACGGACTGGACCAGCGCATCTTCACAACCAACCGTCAACCTGAGCCTATCGTCCACATTGAAAATCTGGAAGAATACAATGAGAAGGAAGGGTTGGCCCTTTCAAAAGAGGAGATGGACTATCTGAAGAAGGTGGAGAAAGACTGCGGTCGCCCCTTGACGGACAGCGAGGTGTTCGGTTTCGCACAAATCAACTCGGAGCATTGCCGTCATAAAATCTTTGGTGGTGTCTTTGTCATCGACGGAGAAGAAAAGGAATCTTCTCTCTTCCAACTCATCAAGAAGACCACCAAGGAGCATCCGAATAAGATCATTTCGGCTTATAAAGATAATGTGGCCTTTGCGCAGGGGCCTGTCATCGAGCAGTTTGCTCCTGCCGACCATTCCAAGCCTGATTTCTTCCAGGTAAAAGACATCGAAAGTGTGATTTCCCTGAAAGCGGAAACGCACAACTTCCCAACAACCGTGGAACCTTTCAACGGGGCTTCTACTGGTACTGGCGGTGAGATCCGTGACCGTATGGGTGGTGGTAAGGGTTCTTGGCCTATTGCCGGTACAGCCATCTATATGACCAGCTACCCTCGCACTGATAAAGGGCGTGGATGGGAAGACATTCTGCCCGTACGCCAATGGCTCTATCAGACACCGGAGCAGATACTGATTAAGGCATCTAACGGTGCCAGTGACTTTGGTAATAAATTCGGCCAACCACTGATCTGCGGTTCCTTACTGACCTTTGAACATAAGGAAGGCAATGAGGTCTATGGTTACGATAAGGTGATCATGCTTGCAGGTGGTGTGGGATACGGCACCAAGCGCGACTGTCTGAAGGGTGAGCCTAAACCTGGCAACAAGATCGTGGTGCTGGGTGGCGACAATTACCGCATCGGACTGGGTGGTGGTTCTGTGTCTTCTGTGGACACGGGACGCTATAGCAATGGTGTGGAACTGAATGCCGTACAACGTGCCAATGCCGAGATGCAGAAGCGTACCTATAACGTGGTGCGTGCCCTTTGTGAGGAAGACGAGAATCCGGTGGTATCTATCCATGATCACGGAGCAGCAGGACACGTGAACTGTCTCTCTGAATTGGTAGAAGATTGCGGCGGTCTCATTGAGATGGACAAGCTTCCTATCGGTGACAAAACGCTTTCTTCCAAGGAAATCATTGCCAACGAGAGTCAAGAGCGCATGGGACTCTTGATTCAGGAGAAATCTCTGGAACATGTACGCAAAGTGGCTGAACGTGAACGTGCCCCGATGTACGTCGTTGGTGAAACGACGGGTGGCCATCGCTTTGCTTTCCAACAGGCAGACGGCGTAAGACCTTTTGACTTGGCGGTCAGCCAGATGTTTGGTTCTTCCCCTAAGACGTACATGATAGACAAGACGGTGGAACGCCACTATGAGAATCCGACTTATAAACTATCCAAGCTTCAAGAATACTTAGAGAATGTCTTGCAACTGGAAGCCGTGGCCTGCAAAGACTGGCTGACCAACAAGGTGGATCGTGCGGTAACTGGTAAGATTGCCCGCCAGCAAACCCAAGGCGAAATACAATTGCCTCTGAGTGATTGTGGCGTGGTTGCCCTAGATTATCGTGGAGAAAAAGGTATTGCGACCGCTCTTGGTCATGCCCCACAGGTGGCCTTGGCAGATCCTGCTGCTGGTTCTATCATGGCTGTCAGCGAAGCACTGACAAACATCGTCTGGGCACCTATGACCGAAGGACTAGACAGTATCTCACTTTCTGCCAACTGGATGTGGCCTTGTCGTTCCCAAGAAGGCGAAGATGCCCGACTCTATAAGGCTGTGCAAGCTTTAAGTGATTTCTGCATCGACCTGAAGATCAATGTGCCTACAGGTAAAGACTCTCTGAGTATGACGCAGCAGTATCCTGATGGAACAAAGGTCATTGCCCCGGGAACGGTGATTGTCTCTGCTGGAGGTGAAGTGAGCGATGTCAAGAAAGTGGTTTCTCCAGTATTGGTCAATGATCCGAAGAGTACCATCTATCACATCGACTTCAGTTATGACAAACTGAGACTGGGAGGTTCTGCCTTTGCTCAGCAACTGAACAAGATTGGAGACGATGTGCCTTATACCCGCAGTGCAGAGTATTTCCGCAATGCTTTCATGGCCGTGCAGAAGTTGGTAGAGCAAGGCTTGATACAAGCCGGACATGACATCAGTGCCGGTGGTTTGATCACGACCCTCTTGGAGATGTGCTTCGCCAATGTGGATGGTGGTATGGAAATCAACCTGGATGGCATCAAGGAGAATGACCTTATCAAGATTCTCTTTGCCGAAAATCCAGGTGTTGTGATTGAAGTCAGCAAGGAACATAAGGCTGCCGTGAAACAAATCCTGTCGGAAGCAGGAGTGGCCTTCGTCAAGTTGGGTCATCCTGCAGAAGAACGTCAGATACTGGTCAGCAAGGACGGTGCTACCTACCAGTTCCTTATCGACCACCTGCGTGATGTCTGGTATAGCTCTTCTTACCTGTTGGATCGCAAGCAAAGCAAGAACGGCTGCGCCAAGAAGCGTTTCGAGAACTACAAGATGCAACCTTTGGAGATCATCTATAACAAGGCATTTACAGGTCAGTTCGCCCAATTCGGCATTGATCCTAATCGTCGCACTCCTACTGGTATTCGCGCTGCTGTGATCCGTGAGAAAGGTACCAACAGCGAACGTGAGATGGCTTATCTGCTCTATCTGGCAGGTTTCGACGTGAAAGATGTGACCATGACCGACCTTGAAAGTGGTGAGGAGACCTTGGATGATGTCAACATGATTGTATTCTGTGGCGGATTCTCCAACAGTGACGTATTAGGCTCTGCCAAGGGATGGGCAGGTGCCATCCTCTATAATCCGAAAGCGAAGGAAGCCATTCACCGTTATTACGAACGAGAAGACACCTTGTCGCTGGGTGTTTGCAATGGCTGCCAGTTGGTGATGGAGCTCAATCTGCTTAGTCCTGAGCGCAAAGATTTAGGTAAGATGCTGCACAATGACTCTCACAAGTTTGAATCGGCTTATGTATCTGTGACTATCCCAACGAACCGCAGCGTGATGTTCGGTAGTCTGAGCGGCAGTAAGATAGGTATCTGGGCCGATCACGGTGAAGGGAAATTCAAGCTCACAGGTAAGGAGTATGATTACAACGTCATTGCCAAGTATAGCTATGATGAGTATCCTGGCAATCCGAATGGTTCTGACTATGCCGTAGCAGGACTGGCCAGCAAGGATGGCAGACACGTAGCCATCATGCCTCATCCTGAGCGTGCCTTCTTCCCATGGCAATGTGCGTTCTATCCGGCAGATCGGAAAGATGACCAAATTACCCCATGGGTGGAAGCCTTTGTCAATGCCCGACGTTGGATAGAAAACAAAAAGTAAAAAGAAAAGAGGATGTGCGAACACATCCTCTTTTTTCTTTTATCACCTAAGCGATTAGCAACGCTTGTCGAGGTAAGGCAGCACGTAAGGCTTGCGATACTCGTAGTAGTACAGACGGTGGGCAGCTGCCTCCTTGTCGTTACCAACGAAGGTACGGGTAGCTGGATTCCACTTCACTGGACGACCAAGCTCATAAGCAATGTTGCACAAGCAGCAGAGAACTGCGGTACCTGCACCAGCCTCGATAGGAGCAATAGTCTGCTCACGAGAACGGATACAGTCGATGAAGTTCTGAGCGTGTGGTGAGCTGATCTCATAAGCACCACCAGCTTGACGAGGAGAAGCGTTACGCTGTTGCTGCTGCTGTGGACGAGGAGTACCTGGACGAGTACCACGGATGTTCTCAGGAATCAGTGACATATCTGAGCACTCGATGTGTGAACGAGATACATCTACATAACCATTTGTACCCATGAACTTCAGACCCTGTGAATTTGGCTGATCCTCCAGATAAGCGTGCTCCATCATGATGGTGCCATCAGGCCAACGGCAAGAATATGCCTCACCCTCATTCCAGTAGTTACGTGGATAGTACTCAACTGGCTGCAGACCGTCGAAGCCCATAGCGCAGTTAGCGATGTCATGCATGTGAGCACCCCAGTCAGCGGTGTAACCGTTACCAGTCTCACGATACCAACGCCAAGCACCCCAGAAACCTTCGCTCTTGCCAGGGATAACTTCAGTCTTCTTACCCTTCTGGATAGTCTGCTCCAGAACGATCTGTGGGCACAGCTGCTCGTTGTACTCGATCTTAGGATCGCTCAAAGGGCCTAACCAGAGGTTGAAGTTCAGGTTAGCAGGGATAGGCTGAACACCACCGAACTCCTCATACATCTTCTCGATTGGACGTGGAGGATCACCTACCTTAGAGTAGATCTTCTCTACATGGCCGATCTTACCAGCCTGGATGATCTCAATAGCCTTCTGGAAAGTAGCACCTGAACGCTGCTGGCTACCAGTCTGGAACACGCGCTTGTTCTGACGAACAGCATCGATCATAGCATAAGCCTCAGTGATGGTATAAGTCAGAGGCTTCTGGCAATAAACATCCTTACCTGCCTGGCAAGCGTGGATGGTGTGCAGAGTGTGCCAGTGGTCTGGAGAAGCAACCTCAACAGCATCGATGTCTCTACGCTCGAGGAGCTGCTCATACTGCTCATAAACGTCGCAACGCTCGTTCATGCCCTTAGACTTCTGCCACTGCTCAACAGTACGGCGGAAGCGCTCAGTCTTAAAGCTGTCGACATCGCTACAAGCTGCAACCTGTACACCTGCACAAGATGCCAAGCCACGGAAGTCGCTCAGTCCCTGACGGCCAAGGCCGATGAAACCTAATACAACACGGTCACTTGGAGCAACCTTCACACCATTCTGTGCCCAGCTAGGCATGATGGTAAGGCTAGACAAACCAAGGGCGGAAATGCGCAGGAAGTTTCTGCGGCTCATTCCATTCTTACTAGTTTTTTCCATATAAATTAATTAATAAGTGATAAAAAAGTTTTTAAAGTAATATCTGACGGGCATAGTTGATGCAAGTACCTACTTCCTTCACAGCATTAGACCATGGCTTCACTGGATATTCGAGCTCGACATCGCAGTAGAAAGGCTTCTTCTCGTCGCGGATGTAGTGCAGCAGGTCTTCCAATGGAGTCTGTCCCTGACCCCAAACCTGGTTAGCATTTGGTTCCTGAGCATCAGGACCAGTCTTGTCTTTCATGTGGATAGAGAAGATACGATCTCCGTACTTCTTGATGAAATCTACAGGATGCTTACCGGTAGAACCGAAGTAGTGGCCCTGGTCGAAGTTAAGCATGATTTTTGGTGAGATAGCCAAAACTGGATCTGGACCATCTTTCCACTCATCAGTAGCATACTGCATGTGGTTGTGGAAGGCAAGAATCATATCGTGCTTCTCTGCAAATGGAGCAACGCGCTTAGCTGTATCGAGGCTAAGCTCGGTAGTCACGGCAGGGGCACCCATAGCCTTGGCCAACTTGAAAGCATAGTCAAGGTCTTCGTCAGAGCTGTTGGCTCCTGGGCTAGTCTTCACGATGTGAATGTCGATGCCCAGATCATTGAAACGCTTACGAACCTCGGCAACCTTGTCCCAATCCATGTTGGCACGCCAAGCCTTTACGGTCTCCTGATACTTAGCCATCTCTGCCTGTGCCTCTGGGCCCAGTTGGATACGACCTTGTATCTGCTGACCAGCTTTCTCTGCAGCTGCTCTGGCCTCAGCCATCAGACGCTGTTGTGGACTCTCTGGAATGCCTAAGCAACCTTCCAAGTCGTTGCCCATAAGCTCAAGATTGCTCACACCTGCGTTCTTGCAGTAACCGAGAAGATTCTCCAAACCACCAGGGGTACCACGGAAGCTGTAGGTAATACAACCCATGGCTACGCCTGCAAAATTAGAATTTACCTTACCATCGGCAGGAGCTGCAGCTTTAGTATCAGCTCCGGCACATGATGTCAGTGAAGGCAATACGGTGATACCTGCCAAAGCAGCGGCAGATACTCCTAAAAAATGACGTCTTGATTTGTCCATTATTTAATAAAATTAAATGTTAATAATCTCAGTTCTTCTGTTTGATACATAATAGGCTTCAAATTTAAGAATAATTAATAACAAAAACAAATATTCTTTCATTTTTAAAAGCAGATAAGTAGAAAACAGCTATCTTTGTACTCGATTTTAGGATAATGACTGGTTATGACTTCTAATAATATTATAGAAAAACCACATAAATTGTTCCCCTTGTTGTGGGTGACAGGCATACTGATAGCAGCGTGTGTGCTGTTGTTCTACTTTTTGCAGAGTTCTCAGGAATTTTATTATTTTTACAGGGAACAGCAGCAAATATTCCTTTTTGAAAACGATTATATTCTGAATCTGCTGAAACCCATTGGTGGTTTTGCTGCCATGGTTGGCCAATGGTTAGTGCAATTCTTTGTACTTCCTTACATGGGCGCCGTGATTTCCACCTTGTTGAGTCTGATGGCAGCCATCTTCTTAGGACTCACATTGAGAAAGTTGGATCAAAAGAACCTTTGGTGGATTTCATTGACCTTCCTGCCTTTCTTCCTCTATAATGTGTGTTTGCAGGATGTCTATGTGCATTATGACGGCTTGGTAGCATTGACCATAGGATGTATTTGTCTGTGGAAGTATGCCATGCTTCCAAAAGACAGGTGGGTATTTAGACTTATAGGTGGCATTGTCTTATCTTTGGTACTATTCTACCTGGCTGGTTCCATCGCCGTACTTATCTGTTTGACGATGCTACTGTTCGATTGGCTGCGTAAGGCTCCGAAAGCTTATCTGGGTGTGTTGCCGCTCATTTTGGTTTTGCTTATGGGTATTATCGCCGTATATTACGGCTGGATGGTGGATTATAGCTATGCTTTCTGGACGAAAGGCTATTGCGAATACTACTTTGAACCTACCTTCACACATACCTTAGCATGGATTTCCATCCCTATCTTGCTTTTGATGGCATGGCTATCTGCCCGATGGGAGTGCAAACGCGCTTGGATACAGCCGGTTCTGTCTTTGGCACTTCTCGTCTTGATGTTCTTTGGATGCCAAAGTCTGGCTAATGCCCAGAAGAATCATGCCTACTATACATTGCTGAAGCAGATTCACTATGCTGATACGGAGGAATGGGATAAACTGACCAAGGTTCTGGACATCAGTGCCTCTAACGAGGTACAGATGAACTACCTGAACCTGGGACTCGCTCATGAAGGACGACTGCTTTCTGACCTATTCGTTTATCCACAACAAAATATCAACTCTCTAATGACTTCTTATGTGCAATATACTGACATGGGGGTATTGATGAGCCGCCTCTATTATCAGATGGGCGTGATAGGAGCAGCGCAATATCAGGCATTCAGCAGCACCGTGGGCATCACTTATGGTAATCCGTCAATGACCAAATTGCTTATCAAGACCTATCTCATCAATGGCACCTACCAGATTGCAGAAAAGCAAATCAGACTTTTGGAGAAGAGTTGGTATTATGCCGATTGGGCGAAGGGTATGCGTAAGTTTCTTTACAATGATGACGCAGTAATGGCAGATCCAGAACTGGGAAAGATGCGTTTAAGTCTGCCAGATAATGATGGATATGCCATGCTTTATGGTCCTTTGGTGGATTTGCAAACGGTGATGGATGCCAATCCAGACAATCGCGAAGCGGCAGATTACTTTATCGCCATGCTGTTGATAGCAAAGGATTACAATGGCATCAACTTCTTCGTTGATCGCTATTATGGAAAGGGTTGCATGACCACCTTACCAGAGCGACTTCAGGAAGCGGTAGTAGCCATCCATGAACATGACCCTGAATATTGCCGTGCTCATGGAGTGAGCGAAGAAACGATCAATCGTTTTAGTCAGTTCCGACAAGATGTGTTGACTCTGCGACGAAGCGGAGCTACCAATATGTCGCGTCTGGCAGCTGGATATGGAAAGACCTTTTGGTATTATATGGTCAAGAATTAAACATTGAACATTGAATGCTTGCATGAACTATGCTGAAGCATAGCCGATAATTTTATTGAACTGGTAACATTTGGATATTATGACATATAAATCTTTTATTTGTCTTATTATGACATTGGTTTTGACCGCTTGTGAGAAGAGCGATATCACCATAAGTGGTCAGTTGGGTGAGGAAGTAACGATCACTCCAGATTACAAGGATGTGACCATTCCTCCAAACATTGCTCCTCTCAATTTCCAAACAGAGATAGAAGAGGCCACTTGTCTCATCATTGAAGATGAGCAAGGGAAAAGCTTCCAAGTCCATGCGAAAGAAGGGCTTTTCACCATTCCCTTGGGCCCATGGAAAGCGCTGTTGCAAGAGAATAAAGGCAAGAGCTTGACTCTGACCGTTTGTAAGGAAGAGGGAGACAAATGGAAGTCGTATAATCCTTTTACTATTCACGTTACAGAAGAAGAAGCCGATTCTTACATTGCTTATCGACTATTGGTATCATGTTATGGGCAATGGAATCGAATGGGTATTTATCAACGTAATATAAGCAATTACGATCAGACCCCCATTTATGAGAATAATCTGACAGATTACAACTGTATCAATTGCCATAGTTTCCCCAATCAAGATCCTACCAAGCTCTTTTTCCACATGCGTGCAAAAAATGCAGGTACGGTGTTGATACAAAATGGTAACGTGCAAAAACTTAATACCGCTACCCCTGAAACCATGTCGGCTTTAGTGTATCCTTATTGGCACCCATCGGGCAATTTCATTACAACTTCCGTAAATAAAACATTTCAGAGTTTCTTCTACCATCATGAGAATACGTTGGAAGTCTATGACACCGACTCTGATGTCGTTATTTACGATGTGGAGCGTCAAGAAGTTTTCTCTAGTCCTGCTTTGAAAGCCGACAGTGTCTTTGAAAGCTTTCCTACCTTTTCTCCTGACGGACACAGTTTGTATTTCCTCACTGCACGTGCCAAACAGATGCCTGTAGAGTATAAAGACTTACGCTATAGCCTTTGCCGCATAGACTTTGATCCTGAAACCCGAACATTAGGGCAGCAGGTAGATACCATTTTCAATGCAGAAAAAGAACATATGAGTGTGTCATTCCCACGAATTTCTCCAGATGGCAGATTTCTGGTTTTTGGCATGCAGGAGTTTGGGAACTTCTCTGCATGGCATAAGGATTGCGACCTTTATTGCCTGCGTTTAAACGATGGAGAAATATATCCGCTTACTGCTGCCAATAGTGATGAATCAGAGAGTTATCACAGCTGGAGCAGTAATAGCCGTTGGATGGTTTTCAGTAGCCGAAGAATGGATGGATTGTTTACGCGCACTTATTTCACATAT
Organism: Bacteroidaceae bacterium; assembly: GCA_017427065.1. GTDB lineage: Bacteria > Bacteroidota > Bacteroidia > Bacteroidales > Bacteroidaceae > Bacteroides. The sequence goes on from JAFRTL010000003.1 coordinate 17,029, forward strand.
ATCGATAAAGATGGAGTGGCGCACAAGCCATTCTTGCTCCCACAAAAGAATCCTGTGCAGTACTATGATGACTTGTTGTTAGCGTATAATCTTCCTGAGTTTATCAAGGATAAAGTAGAAATAAACCCTCACAAGATTGCTACGGTCATGCGTAACACGGAAGGAGTAAACGTCACTTATCGCAAAGACTGACTCCTCTCTACGGCTGTGCACTGAAACTGACGTCAATCCCGTTGGTTTCTTTCATCATACGGGCGATATCCTTCTGATCGAATTCCACCTTATCACTGATGAATTCTGGAATATTGTAGCAGAAAAAGAGGTCCTCGTAAAACTCTACAGGGTTTTTCTGTGGCAAAAGGAAAGGTTTATGTGCCACTCCGTCCACATCGATATAGGTAAAGAAAGGACGTGTGTAGAGGTCACCCATTCTTCGACTGCTGAAAACCATCCAACGGCTATTACTGCTCCATGAGTGGTAACTATCTGTGCCATCCGGACTATTAGCTTCCGTGAGTGCACGCATCTCACCGCTCTGTAGATCGATGATATAGAGGTCGGCCTCAGAGTGCCAGATAGAGAAATTGCCCGCATCATGCAAAGTCACCACCATGAAACGTCCGTCAGGTGAAATGCGGGGGAAAGATACACTGCGTCCCTCTGCCTTAGCATTATAAAGCGTATCAACCTTGCTTCCGAAAGTACGGCTCTCTACGTCCACATCGATGCGACAAAGACTGTAGTGTACATCTTTGTAGGTCAGCGGAAGACTATCCACCTTGGCTGCAGAGCAGAAATAAAGGCTTCTGCCATCGGGAGAGAACGTTGGGAACGTTTCAAATGCATCATCCGACTTCAGCAGCGGAGTGCTGAACACTTCGTGACGATTCACATCATAAACCACCACATCAGAGGCATTATCGAACACTTCCAGGACATTCTGGTTATGCGCAAAGAAAGACTGATGTGTGTCATTGACGGAGAAAGCGATATATTCACTCGTAGGATGCCAAAACGGATAAACTAATGCAGAGATGGTTTCATCGGTCTTGGTGTTCAGCTTCTCGGCATTCTTTCCTTGACGTAATACCGTACCTGCATGCTTTGCCCTCATGTGAAACAACATCTTTTCTGGATCACGTGAAGAGAAACTATGGCAATTGACGCAATTGTAATCGGTAAATGCATTCTCATATACAGGCATCTGCTCAAAAGACTCCAAATCGCGCTGATAAATGCCCATTTCATTCCAGAAAGTATAGGTAGGTTGAATGAGGCGGTAAGCGATATAAGGATCTATCTCTTCCTGAGCTACATGTATGCAGAAAGGCAAATAGGCCGTCCATCCATCTTGGGTCTTGTGACAAACGGTCAAAGTAATGTCTTGCCCTCTATTATGTTCCAATAGGTTCTTCCATTTCTTCGCTGGAATGGAGAACAATCCCTTAGCATCACCTAGCACCTGAATACTCTCCCCTTGAATGCCAGTTACCAAAAGGGCGACTTCTTCCTGGACTTGAACCTGGAAATTCAGTGGGGCGATGTTTGGCGGAATCGTCACGTCTTTATAATCGGGGAAGACGGAAACTTCCTCATCAGACTGCTGAGAGACTTCTATAGTGGAGTTGCATGAAACCAGCAACAATAGCAGTAAAAACTGAAAGATAACATTGAATCGTATAGTCATAAGAATGTGGTTTTCATTAATTATCCTTGCAAAGGTACAGATTATTATTTTCTTTTCAACAAATAACCCATGTTTTCTTATATCAAGGCTTATTCTTTGTTTAAATAATGCGAGAACCTCAAAACATCCAAAGGTTTTTCTTACGATTGGCGAAGGACAAATCATTTAACATATATTAAGAAAATCTTTATTATTAATAGGACCATAAGATGTAATTTTGTATGGTATTATTGGTTAATAACGACAGGTAATGAATTCAGATAAATCTTCAAAACTTAGATTGTTGTTGACAGTAGGCATGCTAATTGCAGTATGTTTATTGTTGTATTCTATTTTGGAGAGTACCCAGAGGTTCGTTTATTATTACAAGGAACAGCAACAGATATTCCTTTTCGATCGAGCCTATATCTTCGGTTTATTAAAGCCTATCGGGGGTTTGGCCGTGATGGTGGGACAATGGTTGGTACAATTCTTCGTGCTGCCACACACAGGTGCCTGGATCTCAACATTACTCAGTCTGGTATCTGCCTCCTTCATCTTCTTAAGCTTGCGAAAGTTGGATGCACATGGATGTTGGTGGGTACCATTAGTATTCATACCTGTTTTACTATACAACATTTGCTTGCAAGAAAGCCATGTACATTATGATGGATTAGTGGCACTAGCTATCGGAAGTTTCTGCCTTTGGGTATATTCCTTACTGGCCAAGACTCATTGGGCATTTCGCGTTATAGGTGGTGTGGTGATTGCATTGGCGCTGTTCTATTTGGCAGGTTCAGTGGCTATACTCATTAGTCTTTCGATGTTGTTGTTTGACTTGCTTCGTAAGGCTCCAAAAGCCTATCTGGGAGTAGTCCCATTGGCAGTGGTGCTTTTCTTGGGCATCTTGGCAGTGTCTTTCAGATGGTTAATGGATTATGATTATGCGTTTTGGACAAAGGGCTACTGCGAATATTACTATGCTCCAACTACCCTACATACTTTGTCATGGATCTCACTACCTTTACTGATGCTTTTAGTGGGAGTGTCGGCCAAATGGCAGTGGCGCAAGACTTGGATGGAACCAGTATTGGCTGTGGTACTGATAGGACTGATGACCTTCGGCTATCTGCGAGTATCAAACGGTGTGATGAACCATGCTTACTATACTTTGCAGGAACAGATACACTATACCGATACGCAAGAATGGGATAAGTTGACCACCGTAAAGGGGGTTAGTGCCAATGACGATATACAAATGAACTATTTCAACCTTGGGCTTTCACATCAAGGACGGCTGCTTAATGACTTGTTGATCTATCCACAGAAAGGCATGTCATCATTGATGATAGGCGATGTGCAAGATACGGATATGAGTGTACTGATGGCACGCCTGTACTATCAAATGGGAATAATAGGGGCAGCCCAATATCTATCTTTTTGTGCGACTGTGGGCATCACCTATGGTAACCCTTCTATGACGAAGTTACTGATTAAGACCTACCTCATCAATGGCTCTTATCAGATGGCAGAGAAGTATATAAAGATGCTTGAGAAAAGTTGGAATTATGCCGACTGGGCAAACGAACAACGCAAGTTCCTTTATAACGATAAGGCAGTAGAAACAGACCCGGAGTTAGGGATGATGCGTCGAGGGCTCTCCATGAATAGTGATGAATTTGTAATAATTCATGGTCCTTTATCAGATTTAACCTCAGTATTGGATACTAATCCTGACAACCAAAAGGCGGCCGAATATTTAATAGGCATGCTATTAGTTTCCAAAAATTTCGATGGCGTAATAGAGTTTGTGGAACGGTATTATGGGAAGGGATGTTTAACCTCTTTACCCGACCGCCTGCAAGAAGCGGTAGTGGCCATAGCAGAGCACGATCCTGATTATTGCAGGGCACATGGAGTGAGTGAAGAAACCATCGACCGATTCAGTAGTTTCAGGCAGGATGTGATTACCTTGAGAAGGAATGGAGCCTCTAACTTTTCTGGTTTGGCGGCTAAATATGGCAAGACTTTTTGGTATTACATGCTAAAATAGGCTATTATCACCTTTTTGAGTTCAGGCAGCAATCACAGATGCCACAGTTATGGGGATTGTCTTCTCCAAAATAGCGCAGCAACATACGGCTTCGACAAGTCACGTCATTCTCTGCGTAATGGATGATGGCATCTAGTTGTTTTTCTAATCGTTCCTTGCGCTTTTCATAAATCTCTTTAGAGAAATGGAGATCTTGAAGCTCCATGCGCTCGCGAGTATAAATAACATAAGGAGTCTTCTTTGCAGGGATATAACTGATGATATGTAACTTTGCCAAACGGATAAGTCGTGCATAAATGTCTTGTCTGTCCATGTGGAGGCGAATGGAAAGGAGTTCTTCACTGATATAAGCATAATCCGTAAAAACTCCCGTATAAGAGCGAAGAATGGTCTGAATAAGACGATCGGTATCTTTATCCGTTTCATGCAAACGGTAAAGTTCATCTCTAGAAAGAATAAACATCAGTCGGGATGCATTGTCTTGTTCATCCGTGTATTCCAGATAACCGGCTTGCGTAAGTATCTTCAAAGCACTATGCACGGGTACAGGAAAATGCTTAAATTTACGACAGAAGTCATCGATGTCAAACACTTTTATGCAACCTATTCCATCTCCCATCGCCATTTGGTAATAGTATTGAAGATGCTCATAAACCTGACGAATGTAGTCTTTTTGTGGGAAAGTATCAGGCACACGTCGATGCAAGATGGTCTTGTCGTGCGGATGGTAGAGCAACACAGCATAAGCTTTCAAACCATCTCTTCCTGCACGTCCAGCCTCCTGGAAATAGGCCTCGATGGAATCGGGCAAATCCATGTGGATAACCAAACGCACATCCGGTTTGTCAATACCCATTCCAAAGGCATTGGTCGCCACCATCACCCTACTCTCTCCGCTTTTCCAACGCTGTTGTCGCTGGTCTTTGACTGCATCATCCAGTCCTGCATGATAAAACTCTGCCGTAATATCTGCCGACTGAAGTAATTCAGTGATTTCTTTTGTCCTCCTACGATTACGCACATAGACGATGGCACTACCTGCTGTACGCTGAAGGATATGAAGCAGTTCCTGGGGTTTGTTCTCTGTCTTTCTTACGACGTAAGCCAGATTCTTACGTTCAAAACTCATGCGAAAGACGTTCTCTCGAGGAAACAGCAATTGTTTCTGGATATCTTTGACAACCTCAGGGGTGGCAGTGGCAGTAAGTGCTAATAAGGGTACGTCTGGAAGCAATTCCCTAATTTCTGCTATTTTCAAATAGGCAGGGCGGAAATCGTAACCCCATTGAGAGATACAATGGCTCTCATCCACAGTGATAAGGCAGATATTCATCTTCTGCACTTTTATGCGGAAGAGTTCTGTGCCTAAACGTTCTGGAGAGATATATAGGAACTTATAGTTGCCAAAGATACAATTGTCTAAAGTCGTCAGGATTTCCTCATGCGACATGCCAGAATAGACTGCTAATGCCTTGATGCCCTTATCCCTAAGATTTTGTACCTGATCTTTCATAAGGGCTATCAAAGGGGTAACGACCAGACATAATCCTTCCATGCACAGCGTAGGTACTTGGAAGGTAATAGACTTTCCTCCTCCAGTAGGCATTAAGCCAAGCGTGTCACGTTTCTGAAGAATGCTATGGATGATATCTTCCTGTATTCCTCGAAAAGAATCAAAGCCCCAATACTGCTTTAAAACATTGCGCAGCCTCATGTCAATGTTCAATGCTCAATTATTTTAAACTTCGTTTGGTTTAATGTCTTCTATCTGCAACTGTACTTCACCTTTTTTATGCGTATTTTCCTCGATAGTATAAACAATATCGAAGCTGCGCTTTGTCTTAATAAATCGTACATGCGAACTTTGTCCGAAAGCAATACCGTTCATCACCTTGTTGGACTTGTTGTCCACCAGCTCCAATTTGATATGTTCCTGACCGCGTCCTACCACCTTACTCGTGCCATAGTCATACACATTGTGGGTGCAGAAAACAGGTTTCTCGTTGTTAGGACCGAATGGGTTGAACTTCTTCAAATCTGCATAGAACTTGTTGGAGATATCCTTGAAATCTATTTCTGCATTGATGTCGATCACGGGCAACATTTGTTCAGAAGTGATGTGTTCTGCCACAAAAGCCTCAAATCTTTCTCTAAAGATTGGCACATTCTCTGCCTTCATGGAAAGACCTGCTGCATAAGTATGACCTCCGAAGTTTTCCAACAAATCACGACAAGATTCTACGGCTTTATAGACATCAAACCCCGTAACTGAACGGGCAGAACCCGTAGCCAGACCACCTGTATATGTAAGTACCACAGAAGGCTTATAGAAGACTTCCGTCAATCGGGAAGCTACAATACCAATCACGCCACGATGCCATTCCGGATTATAGAGCACGATGGAATGCTTGTCATTCAATGCCGAATGTTCTGCCACAATCTTATTGGCTTCTTCCGTCATGGCTTTATCCAGATCCTTGCGCGTCTCATTGTACTGATTGATGGTATTGGCTTTTTCAACAGCCGTAGAAAAATCCTTTTCTGTCAGCAGATCCACTGCTTCCTTACCGTTCTGAATACGACCAGAAGCATTGATGCGTGGCCCTATCTTGAACACGATGTCGCTCATTGTAAGCTCTCTGTCATTAAGTCCACACACATCAATGATAGCTTTCAGTCCAACACTGGGATTGCTATTGAGCTGTTTCAAACCATGGTAAGCTAAAATGCGGTTTTCACCCATAATGGGTACGATATCGCTGGCAATACTCACAGCACAAAGGTCAAGCAAAGGAACCAAGTTATGGAAGTCGATGCCGTTATTAAGGGCAAAGGCCTGCATGAACTTGAACCCTACGCCACAACCAGAAAGGTGCTCATAAGGATAAGTGTTGTCTTTCCGCTTGGCATTGAGAATAGCCGCAGCAGGAGGAAGTTCATCATCGGGCACATGATGGTCGCAAATGATGAAATCTATGCCTTTTTCTTTCGCATAGGCAATCTCCTTCACTGCCTTAATGCCACAATCCAGCACGATGACCAGTTTTACACCAGTCTCCTCGGCATAATCCACCCCCTGAAAGGAAACGCCATAACCCTCTTCATATCGATCAGGGATGTAATAATCGATATTCGAGTAAAACTGTTGAATAAACTTGTAAACTAGCGCTACAGCTGTAGTGCCGTCTACGTCATAATCACCATAGACGAGAATACGCTCCTTGCGCCCCATAGCCAAATTCAGCCTTTCGACCGCAAGGTCCATGTCCTTCATCAAAAATGGGTCGAGCAGTTCAGAAAGCTGCGGACGGAAGAACTTCTTCGCCTCCGCCGCCGTCGTGATACCGCGCTCTACCAAAAGTCTGCCCAATATCGGACTCATACCCAGGTCTTTGGCCAATTGTTGGCTTGTCTCGACCAGGTGGGGAGATATAGGCAAATAATTCCATTTGTGAGTCATTATATATATTATTTTTTATTTTTTCCATTGTATATAAAAATTAGTTTGAGCCTATTAAGGCATTTTAATGAATGTGTAAAGATACGGCTTTTATTTTAATATATGCAAGGATATACGAAAAATTTTAGGAAAAATAAAAAATCCAGTTAAGTAAAAATATTTTCTTAACCGGATTGATTATTTATTTAGTACAAAATCTGTCTTACAATTCCAAAGGCTTTCGTTGATTTCGTCGCACATCCTTACCCTCGAAACGGCAGATAGCCTCTATCCATTCCTGTTTCAACGGCATAGATTCATGCGCTATCAGATCATAGGTCACCATGACTGACATGCCTTTGCATTTCACTTCACCTGTATCAAGATCGATGACCCGCTGACTTAAATGAAAGCTCTTGTTACCTATTTCTGTCACAGCGGTCTGCACGGCGATATGATCCGTTTCATAAATCTGGGAAAGGAAGTCAGCTTGCACGTGAACAGCCACAATACCGTAATTACGCCAGTTCACATGCGGACAGACATGGGCAAAGTATTGACTCTTCCCAAGGTCGTAAAAAGAGAAATACACTTCATTGTTCACATGTCCGAAACGATCCACATCATTCCAACGCAACTGGATAGGCATTGTATGGTGATATTGCAACTCTTCTTTTTCTTCTTCCATCGATTTTCTTATTACTTTTTCTTATTTTTTTGCAAAAATACTATTTTTGCATCTAAATTCATGTCCGAATAGTGAAAGAATTAAAAATTCGGATATAAAAAATGTGAAGGCTATGACAAAGGCAATGATGGATGAGATTAAAAAAGCCTGTGAGGTGATGCGGCAAGGAGGACTGATCCTTTATCCCACAGATACGGTTTGGGGCATCGGCTGTGATGCCACCAATGAGGAGGCTGTGCGTAAGGTCTATGCGCTGAAACAACGTGAAGACTCTAAAGCCATGCTTGTACTGGTGGATAATGCCGTGAAGGTGGATTTCTATGTGAAGGAAGTACCTCCTGTGGCTTGGGATTTGCTGGAAGTGGCTACCAATCCACTGACTATTATCTATTCAAATGCCCGTAACCTTGCACCCAACTTGTTGGCAGAAGATGGGAGTGTGGGTATCCGCGTCACTGAAGAGGAATTCTCCAAGCAGCTCTGCTTCCATTTCCGTAGAGCCATTGTCTCCACTAGTGCCAATATCAGCGGTGAGCCTTCTCCCAGAAACTTTGCTGAAATCAGTGAGGAGGTGAAAAAAGCCGTGGATTACATTGTGAATTATCGACAGAACGACAAACAGAAACATAAACCCAGCAGCATCATCAAATTGGGGCCAACGGGTGAAATCCAAATTATCCGACAGTAATGAATAGTAAAAATAATTGGTTTGAAAGGTTTATCCATTGGAGGGAAACACACATCAGCAACCGCCAGTTTATACTGATTCTCAGTCTGTTGGTCGGTATTGCATGCGCACTGGCAGCTTACGTACTTAAGCAGCTCATTCATCTGATTCAGACATTGCTGACATCTGGTTTTATTTCTTCTGAAGCCAATTTCCTCTATCTTTTATATCCAGTGATAGGTATTTTCCTCACAGGGGTATTTATCAGGCGTGTGGTAAAAGATGATATCAGCCATGGTGTTACCAAAATCCTGTATGCCATTTCGCGTAGAGAAGGACATATCAAGAAACATAACACCTGGAGCAGCATCATTGCCAGTTCCATTACTATCGGATTTGGTGGATCGGTTGGAGCAGAGGCACCTATTGTACTCACAGGATCTGCCATCGGTTCTACACTTGGCTCAACTTTCCGCATGGACCAACGTACGTTGATGCTCTTGGTGGGATGTGGCGCTGCAGGTGCTGTGGCAGGTATCTTCAAGGCGCCCATAGCAGGCTTGGTTTTCACCATAGAGGTCATCATGCTTGACCTTACCATGTCCTCTCTGTTACCATTACTCATCTCTTCCGTAACGGCAGCGACCATCGCATACATCACTTCAGGCACCGATGCCATGTTCCAGTTTGCACAAGATGAGCCTTTTGTATTGTCACGCATTCCTTATGTCATCATTCTAGGTATTGTCTGCGGACTGATCTCGCTCTATTTCACGCGTGCCAATATTGCCATTGAGGAGATCTTCAGGAAGCTCAAATCCCCCTATGCCAAATTAGCTTTAGGAGGTGTCATGCTTAGCGTACTCATCTTTGTCTTTCCTCCCCTCTATGGTGAAGGATACGAGATTATCGAACTGCTGATCAATGGAGCCAACAATGCCGATTGGGAGACAGTGATGAACAATTCACTTTTCTATGGGCATGGAGAACTCCTGTTACTCTATCTGGTACTGATTATCATCTTCAAAGTCTTTGCCATGACAGCGACCAATGGTGGCGGCGGTTGTGGTGGTATCTTTGCACCTTCCCTCTTCTTGGGATGCATTGCAGGCTTCGTGTTTGCCCATTTTTGTAATGGTTACGACTGGTCAGAGCCTCTCCCGGAAAAGAATTTTGCATTGATGGGGATGGCAGGTTTAATGAGCGGTGTGATGCACGCACCATTGACAGGAGTCTTCCTGATTGCCGAACTGACAGGAGGATACGACCTTTTCCTTCCTCTGCTGATTGTATCCATGGCATCGTACCTAACTATCGTTCTGTTTGAGCCTCACAGCATCTATTCCATGCGTTTGGCAAAGAAAGGCGAACTTCTTACGCATCATAAAGATAAAGCTGTACTGACGCTAATGAAGATGGATAGTGTGATAGAGAAAGATTTCAAAGTGGTACATCCTGAAATGGATCTAGGTCAAATGATAGGAGCTATTTCCAACTCTAAACGAAATATCTTCCCTGTGACGAATGCTAATGGTGATTTCTTGGGGATGGTACTAATGGACAATATTAGAAACATCATGTTCCGTCAGGAACTATACCACCATTTCAAAGTGGAACGTCTCATGACATCCCCTCCAGCACGACTGTATGATACAGATAGTATGGAACAGGTAATGGAGAAGTTCGATGAGACTGAAGCATGGAATTTACCTGTCATCAATGAAGAAGGGAAGTACTTAGGCTTTGTATCCAAATCGAAAGTATTCAACGCCTATCGAGAAATGATGGTGCATTTATCTGAGGAATAGTGTTGTACTTATTGTTCTATGATCTATGGAAAAAAAGGAGTTAAGAATTGTCTATATGGGAACGCCTGACTTCGCCGTAGAGTCTCTGCGGTGTTTGGTAGAAGGCGGTTATAATGTTGTGGGTGTCATTACCATGCCCGACAAACCTGCAGGTCGAGGACATAAGATACAGTATTCCCCCGTGAAACTATATGCCTTGGAACACCAATTACCACTGCTTCAACCTGAAAAGTTGAAAGATGAATCATTCATCGAAGCACTGCGGGCATGGAAGGCCGACTTGCAGATTGTCGTCGCTTTTCGTATGTTGCCCGAGGTGGTATGGGCGATGCCTCGATTTGGTACGTTCAATCTCCATGCTTCCTTGCTTCCTCAGTATCGTGGTGCTGCTCCCATAAATTGGGCAGTTATCAATGGAGAGACTGAGACTGGCATCACGACCTTCTTCCTGAAACATGAGATCGACACTGGAGAGGTGATCCAGCAAGTTGCCATCCCAATTGCCGATACCGATGATGTAGGCACGGTGCACGATAAACTCATGGTACTTGGCGGTAAGCTGGTCATTGAGACTGTAGAAGCTATCCTAAATGGCACCGTAAAATCTATTCCACAGGAAGACATGATTACAGAGTCATTGCGTCCTGCTCCCAAGATCTTCAAGGAAACCTGCCGCATCGATTGGCAAAAACCCTTGAAGCAGATCTACGACTTCGTACGTGGACTTTCCCCCTACCCAGCAGCATGGACAGAGTTGCAGAAACCCGATGGTAGCGTAGAGATGCTTAAAGTCTATCAAACCGCCAAAATCCCTGAAGCGCATCAACTTCCTTATGGCACCCTCCGTACCGATAGCAAAACCTATCTGCATGTCGCTGTGGAAGGCGGTTTCATAGCCATCTTATCGTTGCAGCTCCCGGGAAAGAAACGTCTGAAAATTGATGAATTATTGCGTGGCTATAAAATAACCAACGAATTCTGTGTGAAGTAATCAGGTAATTAGTATCTTTGTACCAATTAAACGGATAATTATGAAACCCATCATTTCCCCATCAATACTTTCGGCAGATTTCTGTCACCTTGGTCGTGAGATAGATATGCTCAACAATAGTGAGGCCGACTGGATACACATCGACGTTATGGACGGTGTCTTCGTACCCAATATATCTTTCGGTTTCCCCGTCTTGAAGCATGTTGCCAAAGCGAGTACAAAACCGTTGGATGTACATCTTATGATCGTACAGCCCGAGAAATTTATACAGGAAGTCCGTGCCCTTGGTGCCTTTCTCATGAACGTGCATTACGAGGTATGCCCGCATCTGCACAGAGTGATACAGCAAATCCGCGAAGCAGGGATGCAACCAGCCGTTACCCTAAATCCTGCCACTCCTGTCTCTCTAGTGAAAGACATTCTTCCCGATGTTTATCTGGTGCAACTCATGGGTGTCAATCCTGGTTTCGGCGGTCAGAAGTTCATCGAGCACACTGTGGAGAAAGTCCGTGAACTCCGCGACCTTATCAGTGAAACCAATTCCAAAGCACTCATCGAAGTTGATGGTGGTGTGAACATGCATACAGGTGCCCGTCTCATCGAAGCCGGTGTCGATGTCTTGGTGGCAGGCAATGCCGTCTTCTCTGCCAATGATCCACAAGAAGCGATAAGGCAGTTGAAGAATTTGTAATACGTCATCCTATGAAGAGCACCTCTTTGCTGCAAAAACATCCCTTATTGAGGTTGCTCCTTCCACTTCTGTTAGGAATAGTTTTGGCTGACTCTTTCTATCAAGAATTAGCCAGCTATCAAACTACATTACTCCTAATTACCATAGTTTCTTTCTTCCTTTTAGTCCTTTCTCTTTGGAGGTTTAAAGGATGTTTTCCCGTTTTCTTGCCATTTGTCATCATTGGCATGGGCATGATACTTACAGGCAAGAGTCTGTCAAGATCCTCTTTCGACTTCACAGAAAGGGATGTCGCTTATCGGGTGCTTATTACCGAGCAACCAGAGGAAAAGGAACGCAGCATCTTATGCAAGTCTGTTGTCTTGGAAAGAGCCGATACTTTGAGTAAAGTCAAAGATAAAGTCTTTCTTCTGTACTTCGCGAAAGATTCTGCCTCCTTCGCACTTAAAAAAGGAGACTCTTTACTAATATACGCTTCCTTGCAACCAGCATTGAACAGTGGAATTCCCGATGCATTCAATTATCCACGATACCTACGAAGAAAAGGCATTTGTGGTTCTGGATACATTGCTGCTGACCATTGGAAATTGATTGGACATAACGAACAATTAACTCAAGACAAATTTGCAAAGACTAAAGATTACCTTAAAGGAAGGTATGAAAAACTTGGCTTTAAAGGGGATGAACTTGCCATACTTACAGCTCTAACCGTTGGCGAGAAAGAGGAATTAAGTGAAGAGATAAAAGAGGTGTATTCTGTGAGTGGAGCTAGTCATGTTTTAGCTATTTCTGGACTGCATATTGGTTTATTTTATGCGGTCTTATGGATACTGCTCACTCCATTGAGAAAGAGAAAGCATTTTAAATTCATGTCAGTCTTGCTTATAGTCAGCACATTGTGGCTATTTGCCGCATTGACAGGATTTCCGGCTTCGGTAGTACGCTCCGTCACGATGTTCTCATTGATGGCTCTTTCTTCATTGACTCAGGAACGACCACACACCATAAACACATTGGCTTCAGCAGCCTTTGTAATGCTTTTGTTTCAACCTTTGTGGTTATTCGAAATTGGTTTCCAAATGTCTTTTGCTGCCGTGTTAGCCATTGTTACTCTAAATCCTTTCTTCTCCTCGTTATGGCCAACAAAAAACAAAATCTTAAGTAGATTCAGAGATCTATTATCTGTTTCCATTGCTGCACAGATAGGAGTTGCCCCAATCGTTGCCTTCTATTTCCATCGTTTCTCTATTTATTTCATTCTTTCAAATCTATGGGCGATACCGATGGTAACCTTAATAATGTATATGACCTTACTGATGCTTGGGCTTTCTCCTTTTTTGGCTATTCAGCAAGAGGTCGCTTTCTGTGTAAACAGACTGATTCACTGGCAGAATGTAGGCCTAGATTACATCAGTCAGTTGCCTCATGCTTCCATTGATCGCCTATGGATAACCATTGGAGAAATTGTTGGTTTTTATATCGTAATATGGTTTTTCTATCGTTTCTTCAAGAAACGGACAGCCTATCATACACTATGTGCATTGGGCAGTTTGTTCCTTTTATTATTTATCCATTTAGGACTTTCCATTTATAACAAATTTAATCCAAGCATTGTCTTTTATAATGTACGAGGATGTCCTGCAGTTCATTTGGTCTCAGATACTGGAAACTCATGGATTGGTACAACGGACAGCTTACCAAATTTGGGTACGCTCATGAATCAGGCAAATCCCTATTGGATACATCACCAGTTAGAAATTCCAAAAATGCTAACTAGCAAAAACCAAATCGTATCTTTTCGTGGGAAGCGAATTTGTTTCATCAATGATGCTCGTTGGAGATGGAAGAAAAGTAATTTGAAACTTTCAATTGACTACTTGTATATTTCCAACGGATATAAAGGAACACTCGAAGAACTAACAGAGCTGTTCGATATTAACGAAGTAGTTATTGATGCTTCTTTATCTGCCTATTACACCAATCGCTTGGTGGTTGAATGTAAAGAAAGAAACATTCCTACACATCATCTTGCGGAAGAGGGTATTCTCCAAATACCCATATAAAAAAGAAGGGGTATCTATCACAGACACCCAATCTCTAATAACCTTAAATCTAATACCATGAAAAACACAGTGCAAAGGTAGCAATTTTATGTTATATAACATAAATACGCTCCGAAAAACGCTTGCGTTTAACAAAAATTAAACATTAAGTTTCGATTTTGCTTTATAGAGTTACCATTTCCCCCTACTCTACATAAAGTACCAGTCCTTTGAGGTATTCGCCTTCGGGATGATAGATGTTCACAGGATGGTCTGCAGGCTGTGTGAGTTGATGTAATATGCGCACACTACGTCCTGTCATAGCGGCAGCAGTGAAGATGGAAGTACGGAATTGCTCCTTGCTAACAGCTTGTGAGCAGGAGAAGGTGAACAAAATACCTCCGGAACGTATTTTTTCCAAGGCCTTCACATTGAGCTTGCGGTAGCCTTGAAGAGCATTACGCAAAGCATCACGGTGCTTAGCAAAAGCAGGAGGATCAAGGATAATGAGGTCATAGTGCCCATCTTCCATCTGATCAAGGAACTTGAAGGCATCTTCAGCATAAGCGGTATGACGCTGATCGTCAGGGAAATTGAGACGGGCATTCTGATTGGTCAGCTCAATGGCTTTAGCGGAGCTATCTACGGAATGTACCAAATGAGCACCACCTCTTAAGGCATAGACGGAGAAACCACCTGTGTAACAAAACATGTTAAGCACATCACGGCCACAAGCATAGCGTTCCAATAGAGCACGGTTCTCGCGCTGATCAACAAAGAAGCCAGTCTTCTGCCCTTTCGCCCAATCGATATGAAATTTTAAGCCATACTCCAACGCAACATTCTCCTGACTTCCACCAATGAGAAAACCGTTTTCAGCGCCAAGATCAGCCTTATATGGCAAGGTGGTTTCTGATTTATAATAGATGTGCTTGATGCTTTCTTTCATTACCTCCAACAGGGCATCGGCTATCTGCTTACGACAACAGTGCATACCTACAGAATGTGCCTGCATCACAGCGGTCTGCCCATAAATGTCGATAACTAAGCCTGGAAGATTATCGCCCTCGCCATGAACCAGTCGGTAGGTGCTATGGTCGGGACGGGTACAAAGACCGATAGCTTGCCGCATTTCGAAGGCTATCTGCAATTTACGTTTCCAGAAATCAACGTCAATCTCTTCATCCTCATGGAAGGTTAAGATTCTGACGGCAATACTACCTATCTGATAATGCCCCCGGGCTATGAAATTGCCCTTGGCCGTATATATATCTACCAATTCCCCTTCTTCTGGAGTACCATCGATATAGGAGATGGCTCCTGAGAAGACCCAGGGGTGGTAACGTTTCAGTGATTCTTCCTTCCCTGACTTTAAATAGATTCTGTGCATATCTCTTCTTCGTTAACTTTCTGAATGACAAAATCGCCTGTCTGCTTCAGTTCTTCCAGCTTATGGTAGATCTTCAGACAAGCCCATGCATCGATGGCTGCATACTCTTGTTGTGCTATCGTCAACTGCTCTGAATCCCAGTTTGACAATCGTTGCCCTTTGGAAATCTTCTCTCCAAAAAGGATGGCATAAATTTTCTGCAGACTTTTCTCCTCTATACCGAAAGCACAGACATACTCCTGCAGTTCTATATAACCTTCAGGATTGAAGGATGCACGCTTTTTCAGCATCAAGAAGTCGTCTTTCAACGACAATCCTATCTTCAGTAACTTGGGATTCTCCAAGAGTCGCACGATAGAAGGTGTTAGTCCTACCTTATTCAGCCGGAAAAGATAAGATACTTCATCGGTGGCAAGCTGAAGTAAAGAAACCAGATGAACTTCACCTTTTCGGAAGGAGGGACGTGTTTCAGTATCTATGCCTATGATAGAGCATTTTTCAAGAGAGATGGCGGCTTTCTCAATATCCCAAAGATTATCCACTACCTTGATTCTGCCCTCGAACGAGACCAAAGGCATGGTGTTGATGGTTTCTTTTTCTATGATATTATGGATAATCATGGGTTCAGTCATAGTACTTGTCCTCTTCTTCGTCGATGGTATCTGAAGCAAACTTCAACTCATGTAATGCTCGTAACGTGTTCACTAATTTCTGCCCCCAGTAAAGTCTGAAATTCTCCTGACAAAGGGCCAAGGCATCGTTCATGGTTAGATTCAATCCTTGACGGAAAACAAAAATGAAATTGCAGATGTCCTGATAGATATCTGCCAAATCTTCGGAAATATGCTTAGCTATAGGGGTGTCACTGTACTTCATGTCTTCCATAAAGACATCAAGATACACATCATCTTTAGTCAAGATGCGGGCGATGTTGGTGCGGATGTATTCATAATCTTCTTCCGTGACATGCTCTTCGAGCAGTTCATTGCCCATGGTTTCACAGGGTGGAAGGAGCAAGGCTTTGATATAAAGCAAAGGCAATACTTTCAATGTAGTATCGACAAACTGGTCTTTTTCTGTAGATACAGTTTGCTCCATCAACTTGCAGAACTCCGCTGCCACAGTGACGAAGTCGATTACATTCCTATCGAATATTGCCTTACTCTCTTTTGCCATAGCTTTTGATATTTGGAGGCAAAGATAATGTAAATTGTGAGCAAAAGCAAAAAGGAAGGGTATAAACTGTCATATTACTTTCCCCAAATTCCGCTTCCCTCACGAGGGAATAAATTTTACCTCACGAGGAAAGTCAAATTTCCTCATGAAACTCCATTTGAAAAGAAGGTGGGAAATACACTGTCCACTGTCCACAACTGTCCACATCCCGAAGGTATGTCTATAAAGCAAAATGTGGACAGTTGTGGACAGTGGACAGTTAATTTTTGTCTATTACACTTAAACAGAACAGGGGCGAACCTCGCGGTTCGCCCCTGAATTATAGCTTAGAATGTATGTCTAAACTAAAGGATTACTTCCAGTTCTCATTCTGTACGAAGCGACCCATAGCGGTCTGAATCTCAGTCTGAGGAATTGGGAAGGTTACCCAGTCAGCAGAATAAGCATTACCGAACTTGCCTGGGAAGAACTGGCCTTCGTATTCACGGTAAGCATTCAGCACGTTAGCAACAGTACCCCAACGGGCAATGTCAAACCAACGGTGACCTTCCATACCGAACTCTGCACGCATCTCACGAGCCAAAGCGGTCTTAGCCTCTTCCTTGCTAGCAAAGTTAGTATACAGACCAATCTTATAGGTAGCAGCTGCACCAGTCTTAGTCTCACCATTTACAAGGTCGGTAAATGTCTTACCTGCAGCAGGATTCTCGATAAAGCTGTTAGCAGCACGTGCACGTACCTTATTAATCAAAGTCAGAGCAGTACCCAGATCACCTTCTTCGATGGCACATTCAGCACGCATCAGCAGGATGTCGGCGAAACGGATTACGTGATAGTTGGCAGCGTTAGAACTGACGGCAGTAGCCACAGCCGTAGAACCACGGTCAGCCTTGCGGTGCTGATACTTGATGTTCATCTGCAGACCACCATTGGTGTAGTCACGTACCCAACCGTTCAACTCGGTAGGAATACCATAATCCAGATAAGGAACTCCGAAACGACCTGCGCAGTAGTCCAAACGTGGATCAACAGGAGTATCCAGGTCAGTTACAATCTTACCATCTACGATAGTAGTCAAAGGCTGA